>JAUYMS010000034.1 GCA_030698625.1 Candidatus Omnitrophota bacterium
ATAATTTAAGAGCAAAATGCTTTCGGCTCTCTAAAGTCAAAAAATCAAAAAACTTTATATTTCTTGAGTGTGCTTTCCAAAAAAAACTTGTCGAGCGGTTTGAAGATGCAGCCGGTTACATTGCCAGGCATGTGGCTCAGGACATCATGTCCCGACATGAGAATAATCGGAACCTCGGAACTCTCTGCGCGTATTTCCTTCAGAAGCTTACCGAACCGGCCGCAATCAGAAGCCTCGTAATTCATCAGCACGAGGTCCGGCTTCTCCTTCTGAAAACATGGCAGTAGATCTTCATCCTTCGAGGCCCAGACAACCTCGCAGCGATCATCCGCCACGCCTTGAATAAAGCTCACGATTTCAGGCTCATCAAAGATAAGAATCTTTTTCATGAAAGGCGCTTCCCTCCATTTGTGGATTTCCCCTTTCTTATTTTTCGGCAATAAAGCCGAATTTTTGGAGCGGCATCGGACGGGTTCTGGTCATAGCTCAGGAGCAAGACCTCCCTGGCTCTCTCAAGACCGTTTAGGATATGGCGCTCAGCAACCGCCCGTGGGCTGTCCTCTTCCTCATGTGTGGGATTCTGGAGCATCACCCGCTTGAACCTTTCGATCTCCCGGTTGATGATTGTAATTTCGGGAAGGTCATTCAACCCCAGTTTTAAATCTTTCACGTCACTTGCCCTTTTGGGAATCATTTTATCGATGGCGCATTCCGCACGCCCCTCTCCCGGCATCCTTCTCTATAAAATCCAGCCAGGGCTTTTGATTAAATCACTACACCCCGATTGGTCGGGGTGTTTACGAGGGTAAGTTTAAATGATAATTCACCGCATGGCAAGCCAGGCAAGAAAAAAACTCGCAAAACGGATCAAGGAACTTCGCAAGAAAAGGCGCTTCACTCAAGAAGAGGCTGCCGAAAAAGCGGGAATCAAATACAAGTATTATCAGGAAATGGAAAGCACCAACCCGCGGGATATGAAGTTTTCTACACTGGAAAAGATTGCAAAAGGCCTCGGCGTTCCCCTCTCGCAGCTTTTTAAGTTCAAATAAAGCTCTTTTCTGTTAAAAGCCAAAACTTGGCGTTGGTATCTTGATTTTAATATCAAGCAGGCCAAGCACATCCTTTAATACCTTCTTCTTTTCTGAACTCTTTGGACCTTGATCCTCATAGCCGCAAGGGCAGCGCTCAAAATATTCGCATGGAAGCATCTTGATATCATCCGCGACGAGATTCTCAACCTTTTTCCAGCGGTGCCCTTCCTGTTCTGCTGTTTCCGTAAATCGCCATGCTGTCCCACCGCACTCATGGCACTGTATCTCCTGCTTTCTCCTAATATGCGTGAGAAGGATGTGGCAGTGACAGAACAAAATATATTCCACCGGGATAAGTTTAAAAACATCCGGAGGTATATCCGTCATGTGCAGGCTTTCCTGCTTAAGCATTTTCTCAAGCCAGTATGCCAAAACGTACTGCGCTCCCCGGCAGTGTTCACAGGCCGGTTGTTCATTTTTTTCCTGCTTCTTCATATTTACAACGGCTTTCTATATTGATGATAAAGCGTTTCATCCTCAGGCCAATCCGCGATTACTGAAAGGATCAACTCAGCCTGCTCTCCGATAAGTTCAATATCGCCCCGCTCAAGCTTTGCAATGTAAGCCTGGCTTACACCCATTCGCTCAGCGAGTTCAATGATGGTGATTCGCTTCTCTTTTCTTGTTTGCTTTATGATGTCTTTTGGCTCTTTCATATTCTTTCGGAAAGTTAAATCGAAATTCGTTAAAAAACTTCCGGATGCTCCTTTTGATATCGTATTAAAGCTTCTACATCGATCTTAGAGAATCGGTCTGCCAGTTCTTCAAGAAAGAATCGATTCTCGTATTCAGACATGAATTCACGGCATTCATTCTCCAGCTGACAAGAAGGCCCGATCTTTCCAGGCTCCTTTTCCCAGGTCACATATTGATCCAATCCCATTTGTTGCGCATAGCCGAGAATCTTGTCCAAAACATACGTATATTCCGTCTTGGAACTAACGCCTCTATGCGCATTCATCACCCATTCGCCTAGAAATGTTAGGAACAGCAGGCGTCGAAATTCTTCCTTATTAAATATTTTTTCGATACTCATGTTGGTTACCTTTCCAGGATGCAATTTTATCCTTATAAAAGCTGGTCCTAATCACAGACCACAGTTATTGTGATTCATTTTTTGCTACCTGAAGGCGCGCACGGATTTCATTGGCATTTTGGATTCCTTTTTCGCTCAAATATGGCTTTGCGATCATTTCATCAAGCAAGCCAATGCCCTCGTCATAACGGCCTAACTTCTCATAAGTCATAGCAAGCTTTAATCCACTCACTGCGCGAGATCCCCCACCAATAGAATATGCGGCCTTGTAAGCCTTGGCCGCTTCCTCTAATTGATTTGCATCATCATAGGAGTTACCTTTTCTAATTTGTTCGGCCGCGGCATCGATAGCTCGAAGACTTGCCTCATGCTCTTTTTGATCCTGCAAAATTCCGGGGTGAATCTTGGAATCCTGCTGGGGTATTGGCGCCAGCTTTCGGTCACCGACAAAAATACCCCTGCCATCAATTGCTTGCACCGTGAGCTTCTCCTTAGTGGCAACCCCTTGGGAAATCAATGCAGCTACTCCAACAATAGCTACTATTACAGCGCCTGTTATTAAAAATTTTTTCATATTAAAACTCCAGTTGGCTGGGATCTACCACCCAAACCTGGTTAGCTGAATCGAATGATATGCCGGTAGTATTTTCAAGAAAAAACCTCAAATCACCTGGCCTTGTCTGATCAGTAAGTGAGAACTGATATAACAATCTCATAAATTTATTCGTCTTTCGGTTGATCTCCTGGGCTATCATTTCTGGTTCAAATTGGTTACCGGGATCATTCCATGCTGTTGCATCATAGCTGAAATCGTTGTGCCGGGCATTGAGAATTAAAATATTGACGTTTTCAATGCCTCCCGGAGCAGATCCTGTGAACCCAGCCTTTGACCATTCCGAAAGCAAATTTGTCGGATTAGACGGCGGGCCAAAATCACTTATGACGACAGGTTTTTTACTTGGATCGATACAAGATACCGACCCATTCGTATTGCAACCCGGGATTTGATTGGCTCGTGTCTCTATAATTTCATTAGGCGCTGTTCCCCAGACATTGATAATACGTTTGAGGTTAGGGTTGTCAATATGATCATTCCAATTCACATTGGGTCCTTCGTAATTGATCACCGTTTGGACATCAAAATAACTTCCGTCATCCCGAGTCTTTTCTAAAGCACCCAAAAGCGGAGCAAAAAATCCAGAATGCGCAAAGGCAATCCCCTTATCCAAAATGCCTTTAGCCTTCTCAAAATCAAGCAGCTTCTTTTTCACTTCTTCTATCAGGTCATTGCCGCCTAAGGCGTTCGCTAATATCGGTAAAACGGACGGTGTAATTCCTAATGCTGCCGTCTTTAAAAGTTCGCTCGCGCTGCTTAGTTTGAAAATAAAGTCTTGAGCCCAATCCAATATATTTCCCACGAGTCCCGTTGTCTCATACATAGGAACCAGTAAGGTCTTAGCAATATTGATAATAAAATCTTTAGTCGCTAGATCGCTCACAAACGACGGCATCAGCTTATCCGGCGTGTTTTCAGGAACAATTTCATTGTTGAACCCGTTGCCAAAAACGAATTTTGAAGTATCAGTGGGCGCTGCAACAGTCGTGCTTGCCCCGGGGCGGACTTCAGCGCTGGCGTATGCGACCTTGCCATCAAGTATATTGAACTTGAAGAAAAGATTATCAAAAAGAGTAGGCCTTTGCGGGTCAAAATCATCAGGAATTTTGATGACAACCGGCGAAGGATTGATTTCCACATCTCCCTGAAAGATTCGACCATCCTCAGTCATCCAAGGCTTCTGATCCTCGGGACCTTTGACTGTTATTATTGGCGTCCCTTCTATGCCGTAACTCCACCCGGTAAGTTTTCCGTTATCAAAGGTTTGGTTTAGGACTGCTCCCCCACCCACAGCAGTTTCATAAGTTAGTTTTTGATAATAAATGCCACCTCCTTCGTCTTGACCTAATCCAGTAATACGGGCGCTTCCGCCAACGCCAAAGGATTCTGTGGCTTCTCCTGTTTGGGTATTGTAATCAATCCGGCTTGAGCCATTCTGCCAGGTCCAGATGTCCCCATTTTGCGTCACAGTAGCTCCCTTTAATCCTACTTCATCTTGATAAATTCCTTCTTGAGTCTGACGGCTGAAAATAGATGAGAAAGCGCTCACTGCTTTTTTAAACCCCTGCACCGTGACATTGCCAACCCCTTCGACCACTTTTTGACCAAAGGAAACGACATTTCCAACAACATTGGCAATCCCTCGTCCGAATTTTTGCAATCCTTCCCCGATCTTCGAGAGAATGCTCTGTCCCTTGGCTTGAATATCACCCGGGCCCCCACCTCCCGAAGAACCACCTGCTAGGCCAGACGCAATGGAGCCAAGGAAGTTACTGATGAAATTTGTAGCGATTGGCGGCGCTCCAAGAGCATCAAGTCCTATGGCCGCACCTACTGAAACAAGGCCCCCCAAGGTTTGGCCACTGGTTAAAGCATCCTTTATCGAATTGAAGACACTTCCGGCACCAGTTCCATTTGTAAGGCCATTCATCAGACCGCCGACCGAAGCCATCACGGGGATCCCGATGAGTGCTGTAATGCGCCAATCAAGACCGAGGGCGTTGCCGGCGGCGGTGACGCCGGCGGAGGCTAGGTCCATCGTAAGATGTGGAAGAGCTGTTTGGAGGCTGGTGAGACCGGCTGCGATGGATTCGCCGCCGCCGCTAAAACCGCCTCCGAAGGCGGCGAGGCCGGCTGCGCCGATGCTGATCAAATTCGTAGCGAGAGGCGGAAGGCTTGTGTGTAGGTTGAGCATCTCGGAGGTTCCACCGGACACAAACCCTAAGCTGGCAGCGACGCCAAGGGGGTTGCCGGTCGCGAGGAGACCGATCCCCATCGCAATTTTTCCACCGGCGATGATTGTGCGGCTGAGTTTAGGTGAAACACCGACTGCTTCCAGCAGGGATCCGGCACCCTGCAGCTCAAGACCGATTAGTGCGAGGTTGAAGCCAGCGCTGCCAACAAATCCCGAAAGCGCTCCTCCGATAAGCGGAATGCCGTTCAGGAAACCCTGGACAGGTGCCAGGAGAGTTGCGTTGAGGGTTCCCAAAGCGCTGGCGAGGCCGTATCCAAATTCGATGATTCCGCCGATCACTCCGCCGGCGATCTGTCCAAGACCCGTGAGCACGCCGGCGAAAAGCCCTTGGAGGCCGGCAAGGAAGTTACCCGTGAAGAGGCCGCCGAAGAAACTGCCGAAGCCTGAGAGGATGGAACCAACGCCTGATATGAGTCCGGTAAGAACAGTGCCGATTGCTGCAATGGTGGCGCTTACTGCGGCCATGACGGCCTGTGAGATGGCAATGAATGCGATTACAAGCAGCGTGAAGAAGGCGCCGCGCACCGACATTTCTTTTTCGATGGTGAGCGCGGCGTAAGAGGCCGGATCCGCCTCCGCAGGCGGCGGCCTTTGACTTAACGCATAACCAAAACCTTTGTCGGGGTCGCTCGGGTCAACCCAAATCGCGACGAATTCTTCTTTCGTCATCGTGACTTGGTCGAGAGCCTGTTGGGCGCCCGCGCCCGGATCAATATAGGAGATCTCGTCGTCGGTGACGCGGGTCACAATGATGTAGTGATTACCGTTGACGTGTGCAACCAGGCGGAAGTCACAGGTGTCGGGATCAGGAGCACAGGTATCGTCGTAAATAGCTTTAAGCGCATCGTAGTTCAGCGCAAAGGACTGCGTCTCAAGGCCGTAATGTGCGGCAACAGTGCGCAATGCAAACATCGAGATCACCAGGTCGTCTTTCTCGAGCGGTGTGATCGTGCCGGTCAGGATGTCGATCAGGATAAGGCGGGAAGCGAGTTCGACGCGCTCGAACTCTAGGCCCGCGCGCGCGAGCATCGCCTCGATGGCCAGATAGGCGGACTGTCCGAAGTGAAGCGAGCGGGTACGCACCCAGTCGAGCGCAGCGTTTGCTTCAGCGGCGGACAAGTCGACAACTTGTTCGGGGAGTAAACCCAAGGCCTCGGCATAAGCCAGTTTTTCGGTGTCGCTGAGCAGGAGATAAGTTAAGAGCTCGGTTTCTACATTATTCTTAATGGTCTGAACCTCAGCGGTGCGATCTAAGAGTTCCTGCGAAGTCAGCAGGCTCTGCTTCAGTGCTTCGAGATCAAACAGGCCGGTTTCGAAATCAGCGGTGGCGATTACGGCGGCGTATTCCGCCTGTGAAGGATCGCGGCCCATGATCTTGCGGTACCAGTGGTAGACAACCGGCGTGATTTCCTGCTGTAGGATGTTGCGGCGGGCAATCTGGTTCTCGGCCTCAATTTCGGCAAATGAGGCCTCGGCTTCGCTTAGAATTTGCTGCGAGGCTTCGGCCACCTGTGCCGCGAGCTGTTCGAGGGCTGCGGCCCGCTGGGCGGCAAGCGCTTCGAGTGCCCCGTTCACCTGATCGAGCCCGACCTGAATCTGCGACAGGGCATTCCCTAAAGTACTCTTCCCCTGTTTGCCGCGCACTTCGATCGAAGCAATCTCGCCGTGCTGCGCTTCGAGCTTGTCGCGAATCGCCAGCAGACGATCGCGCGCCACGACATACTGACCTTCGAGGGTCTGACTCAGTACCTGTTCGCGTTCGGCCACGCGCGCGAGTGCCTCTTCACGCTCCACCGCGATTTCGGCACGCAGCCGCAGCACCGCGGAATCAAGCCGCCGCCGCGCCCCGCCCATTTCAATACGGATGGGGTTGCCGTCGGCGTCGTAGGAATAAACCACGAGTTGTTCGCCGTTACCGGCAAGCACCCGATCGATCCGGCCTTCGTGGTAGGTCTCCAAAACACCCTCGGCATACCTGCGCGTGACCAGTTCGCCGTCAAGCGCGTACTCGCTCTCAATCGGCAGTGTGCCCGGCAATCCGAAGTCCTGCCACACGGTAAGAATCTGGTCCTGCCATAGTTTCTCGGCCTCGGCTTGGTGAAACTCGGCCGATTCATTGGGGTTTACGAGATGCCCGTTTTCGGTGACCAGCCCGACCATATGACCGGCCGCGCCGGTCACCGCATAAGGATTGCCGTCCCTGAATTCGGTGACTGTACCGTCATTGTGAAATACTGTGGCGTCGAGAAGTATGGACGCGCCGGTTTCGTCTGCTTCGGCGGCATCGAAACTAATCAGTGTGCCGTCGGCGAGCCGCAGGTTCGTAAGCGTGCCGTCTTCATAGCCGGCCTCTTCACCCTCGGGTCCGGTAAAACCCGTGAGTGTGATCCGATGCACTTCTTCGCCAGCCGGATTATCCACCAGGCTCACCGAAGGCACATCCACCGTAAAGGTGGATCCGTCGGGAAGCTCGACAGTCTCGGTCACAGCAACCGTGACGACATCACGGGCCGTTTCGAAACTGTGCGCATAGCGAAACCCTTCCGGCGTGATATGAGAAAGGATATTGCCGTCCTCACCGTACTCTTCGCGCACCCCCTGTTCGGTCGTGATGACGCGGTTACCGCCGTCATTGGTGCTGTGTTCGAAGGTCTGGCGGACGCGGCCTTTGTACACAATGGAAGAACGCAGGAGTGCGCCGTCTTCACCGTACTCATAAACCGTATCCACGCCGGTGGCCGCGGTGCGTGAGATCAGGCGTTCGGCAAGGTAGCGTTCCGCGAGACCGGTGTCGGGGTCATAAACCACCGTGATTTCTTCGCCGGCATCATTGAATTCGTAGGAGTATTCAAGTGGGCTTTCGCCGGCACGCGACATTGCGCGCACACGGCCATAGGCAAGGTCGAGTGTTTCAGCGGTGCCATCCTCGCGGGTCACGGTCTGCGTCTGGTCGTCAAACTCGATCACGGTGCCGTCGGGCAAGCGGCTCCGGCTCACGCGGCCTGCTTCCATTTGCGAGACGGTGCCGTACAGGGTTTCAAATTCCTCGGCCTCACCGGCCGTGTCAAAATCAATGCGGGTTTCGGCCGTCAGTAAGCGGCCCCAATCGAAATCCACCTCGCCGTTGGCTTCACTCAGGCCCAGGTATTGGGCAAGCGTTTCATTGCGGTCGGAGTAGACTTCGGCCAATAAGTCTTCTTGCGTAAGCATACGGTCGAGCCAGTCTTTGACCGCAGGCGGGCGCGGCGCCGCAAAAGTCACGTTGTCGACATATAAGGGAATGCCGGGGTTTTCACCGGCGGGTTCGAAGGTGATGCGGAGTTCGTCGGCATCGGATTTGCCTGCGTCCATCGGCAGGTAATGGTCGGCCCACTCCATGCCGACCGCGTCAATTGTCCACTCCTGGTAGGACTCGGGCTCAGCGGGATCACCGAGCGTCACTTTCACGCGGCCCTCGGCCGCCCCCACCGGCTGCGCGGCACGGACACTTACGTGCAGGTAATCGTAGAGCGAGCTCTTTACAGAACTGCTCGCGGCCTGAATACCGCCGATTGCCATGACGCTCGCAGGCAGGAAACCCGATCCGGTGCCGAGTTGCACCCGCCACTCGGTGTCACCCTCGGTATAGAGCACGCGGTCGGGAATAGCATCGCCGTTTACGTCCGTAAGCTCCGCGACTTTTCTGACATAGGCCGGCGACCGGCCGCCGCCGTTATAGGAGCGAAAATTGCGGTCGTCCTGGGTAATAGCGGTTTCGCGCGTGCCCGTGCCCTCGATACCGCTCCAGGCTACGGGGTTAGCAAAGCTCGAGCCCGTGTTGACCTCGACCCACCAGGTGTCGTGCGTGCCGCCGTCATTGGCATCCACACTCACACGGTCGGGCAGGCCGTCGCCGGTGACATCCATAATATCGATAAGGACATTGCGCGGCTCGTCCCAACCGAGGAAGGCGCGCACACCGACTGCCGCCACCCCGCCGACTCCGGGCAGGGCACGCACGCTATTGTCCCAGAGCACGGCAGGCTCAAACCCTTTACCGTTATTAAACTGCACATACCATTCCTGGACCGCACCGGCATCACCGAGGAAGCTTTCCTTCACGAGCACGCGGTCGAGGCGGCCGTCTCCGTCCATGTCGACCAAGTCGGAGACGTCAGCAACTAACTCCCCTTGCGCCGTGCTCTGCCGTTCGTACCACGAGAGTGACCCGGCAATTTCAGGGTCATTGTGAAAAGTCATATCGACACCGGTCCACAAGATGGCACTGTCGAAACCGTCGCCTGTATTGTGTTGGTAGAACCAGTGGCTGAACGGCTGCACCGCAGGCCTGACAATGCGATCGGCAAGGCCGTCACCATCGATGTCGACGAGGTCACTCAAAAGCTCCTGCACATCTTTGCCGTCGTCACGCACCTCGAGCGCATAGGCCGCCTGAAAGCTCCACTGACTCGCGGGCTGAGCGTTCTCCGCCCACACTTCGAGCGGATCAAAACCGCTCCCGTTGTTGTATTGCACGTACCAGGTCTGCTCGCCTAAGAACTTCTGCACCACGCGGTCGGGCAGGCCGTCTCCGTTCATGTCGGCGAGGTCGCCGAGCACATGCGGGTGCCGGCCTTCGAAGAAACGCAGAGCGCCCATCGTATGGGCATTGCAGCAGACTTCATTGCCGTAATCCTGGTCCACACCGGTCCAGCGCACGGGGCTGTCAAAGCCGTTGCCGTTGTTGTACTGAATCCACCAAAACCCCATATTGGCGGTCACATCGATAAAGACGTGGTCTTTCAAGCCATCGCCGTTCATGTCGATGAGGTCGGCCGTCTGGGCAGGCAGGTTATCGTGCACATCCATCGTATGATTGCGGCCGATATAACCGAAACTGTTGACCGGGTTATTGAGAGAGACGCCGGTCCACTCCGGATCGTATTCCCCCGCAAATTCATACACGGTTTCGCGATCAGTGTCGCTCACGAGTTTTGAGACGAGCAGTGTCGTGCCGCCGTCGAGTTCGGATGAGACGGCAAGCGGGTCGGCGAGTGCGTCATGCGCCGGGCGTGCCAGCAGAATCTCAGAGAGTTCGGGATCGGTCAGCGGTTCGGGGCGTTCGTAAGACGGGTCCAGAAAGTGAAGCAAATATTGTGTGTCACCGTCGCGCTCATACTCTTCGACGCCAGGCGTAAAACCGGTGTTCCAACGTGCCGTCCGAGAAACACGGAACTCATCCATTCGCCCCTGCATGGAATAGGCGCCGCCGTGAAGACCGCCGACACTCAAACCGCCGCTCGCACCGCTCACGTTGCGGGCAAACTCTACAGCCGCGCCGATTTGTGCGCCATCGACAAAAGCCTTCAACTGGCCGCTCTGTCTGACAAGTGCAATGTGATACCAGCGATTGACTTGAGGGGCCCAGGTAAAATTCCGGACGCTTCCGTCTATCCACACTTCGAGCGATTGTCCTGCCGCGGCCGCAGCCCTCATGCCGGTGCCGCCCGAACTCCCGAGTTGAAAGAAGCCGACCGAAGATTCGCCAGGAAAATTATCGGACTGCATCCAGAAGTCGACCGTGAAATCCCCTGTTCCGATGAGCCAGGATGCTGGTTCAGGCACCGACAGAATATCCCCGCCCGCGTTGAAGCGCATTGAGGCATGCCCGGTCTTAAAATTGTTGGTATCGATGGTGCTTGTGCCCTGCATGGAATAGCTGTCGTCACGCGGCGCAACACCGAGCACGGCCGTGGCCGGATCAAGTAGATAAGGCACGAGGGAGTGACTCGTGCCGCCGTCAAAAGTGCGTATAAGCTGCATGCCGGCGAGAGAGCCGTCGGCAGCGTCTTCATAAGAAAGATCATAACGACGGCCTTCGATTTCTACACCGCTGACGCGCCCTTCCGCGTAGAGCACTGCCGTGCCGTCGGCACGCACGGTCTTGGTGAGAACTCCCTGTTCGATCGTCTGCTGTGTCGCATCGGCAAAGGTGAGGGTACCTGATAAAATGCCTTCCGCATCGAAGCCGGGATTTTCGACCTCACCAAAGCGGGTATAGAGCTGCGAAACTTCACCGTCGGTCATTTCGGCATGAACACCGTCTGTTAGAACGCGCAGAAGCGTGCCGGCCGGCGTGTAGGCGCGGAAGGCATGCTCTCCTTTAAATTGAATCTCCTGAAGTCCGCCGGCCTCGCCGCGCAGGTAAGACACTGTCTGCTCGCTTGCATCCGGCAGCACAATGCGCTCGGCCATGCCTTCGCGTCCATAATAAATTTGAGCACCGTCGCTTGTGGTCAAGCGGACCAAAGTTCCATTTTCATAAACCTTCACGATGCCGTCGGATGTTTCTTCTGTCACCGTCGCCACCGCACCATTATCGAAGCCGATCGTGTGCAGACGCGACCCGTCGGGGAACAGGATCTCGCTGATTGCACCGCCGCCATAAACAACGTGCGTGCCGTCGCGAAAATGCCACTCGCGCAGAAGGGCTTGATCGTTGGCGAAGTCATAGATCTTGCCGTCTACGGTTTCAAAACCCGTCATCACACCGTTCTCGATGGTTTGCTTGATCCCCTCCTTTGTCTCGATAATGCCGCTGATAATATTGCCGTCTTCATCCAACTCGAAATTGCTCAATTGGTTTCCTCCGACAGTCTCGAGCAGCAAGTCCACCACGGCCTCGTCGTTCAGCATGCCGTCGCCGTCGGTGTCTTCGGCCAAGCGCCGCACCGTGCCGCCGCTCGTGACAATCGACTCGAGAAAACCGGAATCATCGTAGACAAAGTCTGTGCCGTCGCGGTTAACGGTGAGCCCCTTCATGAAGGACAACTCCTCCGCATAGGAGTAGCCGGCCGTTTCCGCACCGGTTTCATCCAACGCCCGAAGTACTCTGCCGTCGTCGAACTCAATTACCGAGCCGTCTTCCAGGACCGTTTTCAATACACTGCCGTCGGCGGCATAATCCGCCGCGGTCATGCTCTTGGCTTCAGGAGCACTCGAGACGGCCCGGTCGAGGCTCAGGGTGTAACCGTTTTCTGCAGCAATGCGGTTGTAGATAAAGTGGGCGCCGGCGGCGTCCTCGACTTCACGCATGATTCCGAGCTTATCGTATTTGACGGAGTCGCCGGCCGCCGTAAAGATGCGTGTCGCGGCTATTTCGGTTTGCGAAAGCTTCTCCACTGAGTGGTATTCCGTGATATCGGCCAGGATCTCGCGCACGACGAATGCCGCGGGAGTAAAATCCATAATGCCGCCGTCTGCGGCGATGCGCCTGAGCAGAGCCCCCTCGCGGATCACATCCAAAGAGCGGTCGGGGTACCGAATTAAAGCATCCACAATCTCGTTATTTTCGTTCAGCGTAAAATCCGTGATGCGTATACCGGTTTCCGTGCGCATTTCAACCAGCTGACCCGCCGCATAAAAGGCTTCGATGCCGTCTTCAAGTGTCAGGCGCAGGGCCTCGTCCTCGTTCAGCGCTGAAGCCTCCGGCAACGTAAGCGTTTCTACCAAACTGCCTCCGGCAGCCAGGCGCCTGACCACGCCGGTCGTGTCGTCATAGTGAATCTCACGCCCATCGGCGTACCGATAAAACGCCGTGCTGCCGTCGGCGCGGTAAATCACCTCATCGCCGGCCGGCGTGATTTCGCGCACAAGAACATCACTTTTGTAATAGAGTTCCGTTCCGTCGGCCAGCATGAAGACTTCATCCGGCGACTCCTTCTGCCGCACGATGATCTTATCGACGTAAAGATTCCTGTCGCCGTTGGTGCAGCAGTAGTCATTTGTGAAGGCAACGGCGAATTTGCGGTTACCGGCAACGAGCTCCACATCAAAAAGATAAGAATTCCATGATGTGACAGCCACCGGATCAGGACCGGCAATCGTTTGGTTGTCGATCTTCAGCGACATGAGCGGCCAAACACCGCCACCCTGCTGGCCCCTCGCAATGACTTCGATTTCGTATCCGCTCGTCTCCGGTATGTTACGCGTGGCATAAACCTCACCATTCGACCAAACATTCCAACCACCCGAAGCCGGTCCGCCCGTGGTCTTCCCCATATTCTCAGCCTCTAAAGTGAGGAGGAAGGGGTAGGGAGCGGACACAACGTCCGCTCCCGAGGGGGTGTACGTGGGATCGTCGGTGAGATAAAGAGAGTCGAGAAATGTGCCGTCCTCACGCTGATAAATACGGATCGTGTGCTCCCCCGCTGAAAGCACGGGTTTAAATAGACCGGCACTCCTGTCCTTGACCTGAGCCCATTCCCATGCGGTATGCGTTCCCGTGTCCCAAAGCTGAACGGGTCCGTTGTCGATCTGCACATAGAAGCTGTCGTCATCACCGCTCGGGCTCAGCGTGCGTCCCCAGAGGTAATAGGTGCCGTCCCACGGTACGGTGGTGTTGAACGTGACACTCTTATTGATGTCGGGGCTCTTAAGAAACACCCCGCCGTTCGCAACGCCGATGTAACTGCCTGCGCTGGCATACCAGTCTTCGTAGACGGCGAAAGGACTCGCAATCGATGCGGCATTCTCGGCTTCAAGGACAATCGGCACTTCGGCTTCAATGGGCTCATAGGCCACCGCGAAAGATGCCGTCGTCTCGTTGCCGGCCGCGTCCGTCTCCGTCACCGTCAATGTGTTTGAGCCCTCGGTCAGCGTGAAATCCTTCGCTTTATCCGCGCCGTCGGCCGTATAGGTCAGCGTATAGGCCGCACGCACTGACGTTTGAGCTGAGGTAAATACAATCGCCGGCGCCGTTGAGTCGAACGTGGTCTCGACCACCACAGCCGTGCTTTCGTTTCCGCTGTCGTCTCTGGCCGTGATCGAAAAGGAGTAGAGCTTTTCTTCCGTGAGGGTCACGGCGTACGACCATGTCGTGCCTGCACTAACGGCCACAGCCTCCGCGCCGTTGATCCAAATGCCGGTGCCGGCGGCTTTGGTGCCCGCGAGGGTGACTGTGCCGGCGTTGGTGAATGTCGGAATGTCCTCCACGGTAGGCGGCGCAATCGTTGTCACTAAATCCACTGTCACACTGCCGGTCAAAACCGTTTCATTGCCGGCCGCGTCTACTTCATCGATTCTGAGTTCGTTAATCCCCTGCACTAGATTCTCAAAGGCCTTTGTCTTGGAGATGCCGTCAACCGTATATTCCACAGTCAACGAATCTATGGTAATGACAGGGGCAGGGCCTCCCAAGCCATCGCCGGAAGCCACGGATTGAATCTCTTCGGCTGAGAGTCCGCGCTCAAAGACCCGAACATCATCCATCAGGCCGCGGAAATAATAGCTCGAAGGGCGGTCGACCCATCCGTTCAGATTGTCGTAGCCGATCCGCCAATACCCCGGGTAGTTTTCCGCCGTCTTCACCGCCGCGTTTTCAGCTGCCAAAGTGCCGTCCATGTATAACTGCATCCCGTCCGCAGAAAGAGTTGCCGCCACGTGATGCCAGGCGCCATCATTGTAGGAATTTACAGTCTTAATCGTTTTGACGGTGCCCGGGTAGACCCCGAAATAGAGCTGGCCGGCATTGTTCATGTAAATGTGCCGGTCATAGCTAGTACTTGTGCCCGTCTGTGATCTGCCGAACCCTATCAGCTTCCCGCCCGTCGCAGAGCCTGTCTTAAACCAAAGCGAAAGACTGAATTCACTTGGATTCGTAAATGCGGTTGTAGTCGAAACATAATCATTGATGCCGTCAAAATTCAAGCTGCCGCTGTTCGGGAGGATCACATTGGGATGGTCAGGGTTTGAAGCGGGCCCGTTCATCAATTGCCCGTCATTACCCGAACCCGACTGATCCGTCACCGTGCCTCCGCTCACATCATCAAAACTCCAATATCCGGTCTGACCTTCGAGCGAGGTTGTTCCCTGGAAGAATACTGAGTCCGTCACAATCTTGGGCGCGATCGTATCCAGGACCACGGTGTAACTCACCGTAGTCGTGTTGCCGGCGGCATCCGTGCCCGTCGCCGTCAACGGATTCGCGCCCTCGACTAAGGTGTACGACTTTGTCTTAGCCGCCCCATCCACCGTATAAATCAACATATAATTCGCGTCATTCGTCAATGCGGCTGAGGTGATTGCAACGACCGGCGCGGTTTGATCGAGTGTCGTCTCGACCACCACAGCCGTGCTTTCGTTTCCGCTGTCGTCTCTGGCCGCGATCGAAAAGGAGTAGAGCTTTTCTTCCGTGAGGGTTAGGGTGTGTGACCAGGTCGTGGCCGTACTGACGGCTTCGGCCTCGGCTCCGTTAATCCAAATGCCGGTGCCGGCGGCTTTGGTGCCCGCGAGGGTGACGGTGCCGGCGTTGGTGAATTCAGGAACAACCTCCACCGTAGGAGGAACGACTGCCGGTGCCGCATTAAGAACGCGCACAGAAAAATTGTCGAACACCCTCCCATAGACATCCGCATAGATGCCGACTTTGCCGGTAAGATACGGGGCGGTATCTTCGAATTCCGTTTTCAGGACATCATCAAAATAAACCTTGAAGTGTCCTCCCTCGACACTCGCTGTGATTTTGTGCCAGGCCGCTGAAACCGTACCGACCGAGAAAGAATGGATGGCGGCCACGCCGTCCGGGACTGATTTTTGGATCGTTCCCCGGCCCCACTCATCCACCGTCACATAATAATATTGGCGTGCGTCCGTGTACCTAAGGAGCAGCCCTCGTCTTGTCAGGCCGCCGCCGAAGTAACTCGACACCGACGCCTCATAATCGTTACCGGCCAAGGTTGGGTTAAGCGTCACACCCCCGTCATGCACCGGATAGCTGTTATAACCGTACAGCTCCGTCCCGTTGCGAACGGCATAATTGCCGCGAACCACCGCCCAGTCAGTCCCGAGCGAGGCACGGTCAAAGTTGTCGGTAAACTCAACCAACTCGCTGGCCCGATAGGATTCTGTAGCAGAAACCTGCCCGCTGTTAATCAGATCCGTTTCCCGAATGAACTCATTCAGCAAGGCTCGCGCTTCAACCTGCGAGGGCTCCCGCACGCGATCCTCCCGCACCGCCTGCCTCAACGCACTCAGATAGTCCTCAGGCTCGACTCGGGCGACCTCGCCGCCTGCACGATAGCCGTAAATGCCGGCGTCGCTAATGACGTATTCCGTAAACTCTAAGGCTGAAGAGCGGTCGAGTGCGCTGGGGCCGGAATCGTGGAAATCGTGGGGATGCGTGTGCGAAACAAAGCTTGCCTGATTCAATAAGTTGAGGGGGGGATCACCAACACGGATCTCATCCCGATTACCAGAACTAAAGAGAATGATCTCCCCTTTCAAAACGGCGATGCCGACCTCAAAGGACAGATCGGTTAACCGATCGATATCGTCGGCGGTCAGGCGGTCGACAACCACAGCGACGGCATAATCGGGGCGCAGTTCCTCGGCGGCCGTTTCAAAATTAATGCGCGCAAGGTCTCCTTCTTCCTCGGCTTCTTCTTGTTCGAGTACTTCCGAGAGAGGACTGTTGTCTGAGAGAAAATCTGTGGATGTGCGGGGCTCACGCGGCTTTTCAACCTCAAGGGCGGCGCGGGCATCTTCAACTGCCCCGGATAGCGGCGTTAGCGGGAGGGAACCGACCTCATGAAGCTCGGCAGACATTCCGATCTGCGTCGTCAGAAATGTAATCACCGTAATAACCGCGATAACCTTTATTTTTTCTCCGTGTCTCATCACACGGAAAGGTACCCGCGGTTCGGTGGTTACTCAATGGGAGGAGGTCAAAATAGACGCGCGTGATCTATTATTAGTAGATTTCTATCTATTGAATTACTTAGACGCGAGGAGATACACGATTGTGTATCTCTTCATCCAGGAGGGTACTGCACTTTGGATTTAGTGATAAAGCCTGAGGTTATTCTTTGGGTTTAACGCGTCTTTTGCGCCATGCTCCAAGGCCGGCAAGTGCACTTCCGAGAAGCACCATGCTCGAGGGCTCGGGAACATTTGTGCTGCCGCCCGACGGCGTCGGCGATTGAACCACCTGCCCGACGCTACCGACCGTGAAGTCGTCGAAACCAAAGAAGTCAACGCCTGCAGCGGTGTTACCAAACTGCACCTCGCTAAAGAGGTTTTGAGTGTCTATCACAGCAAAATAGAGAACTCCCCCGCCTGTTACGTTGGTGGAGTTCGGAACGGTGATGACTTGGGTGGTTCCGTTCAAAAGGGTGAGCTGTACCTGCCCGCCGAAGTCACCGATATCGGTGGCGAAGAAGCCGAAGGCCGCCACGGGATCGGACAAAAGGATTGAAAATGAACTGCCGGTCTCAAAATAGTTGTCGCCGGAGATCGGAAACCGGCCGACTCCGTTGGTACCGGATGATACGGTCTGAACAGAACCCGTTCCCTGCAGGGTCGCCGTCACACCGGCCCCCGGGAAGTTGATTACGAGCGGGGTTCCGGTATTGTCTGCAAATCCCTCGAAATCTTCGGTGCCGGGGCTGATAAGGTTACTCAAGAATGAAGCCTGTGCCGCATCGGCATTGGGATGACTGGTCTGACGCGTCCCTTCTCCGATACCGGCGTCCTCGCCGAAGAAGGTCTGCGGAACAGCGTAAGCGCCTGTTGCCAAACTGAGCACCGCGACGAATACCGCTACTGCAACAAACAGGGAGCGCTTCATTAGTGAATCTCCTAGTAAATTGAATATTTGTCGGTTACTAAAATGACGCTTATAACACAGCAACTCCTATGCCAGAAGCACCTACCCCATGAAGTTCAAAAAATTTTGCTTTAACGCATTTAACAGTCGTCTGTTAGGAGGTTATCCACAGACACACATACCCGATATGTCACAGACACACCGGGACATGCCTTGATATAGCGTCTATGGATGTGAACAATGTGAGGAATTCTCGATATAGAGACGGAAAATCAAACGTCTAAAAAATGCACGCACATGAGGGTGCGGTCGTCGTGGGCCGTGTCCTGGCCGCGCTGGTAGGTTTTCATCGCGTCAAAGAGGTGCTTCACCATGTCCTTGGCCGTACTGCCGCTCTTCGCCTTGGCTTCAACCGCTTTGCTGAGCCGCTCAATACCCATCTCCGCGCCCTTGGGATCACGCAGTTCTTTAACACCGTCACTGCACAGCACAAAGCAGTCGCCCTTCTTGACAGGGATTTCGCAGGATTCGTATTGGGTCCCGTCAAACATGCCGAGCGGCATGCCGCCGACCTTGGTCACAACCTCAGTCTTGCCCTCACTCTGATGAAAGAGAATCATAGGTTCGTGCCCGGCTGAGGCGTATTTCAGTGTCATGCCTTTGACATCAACAATGACATAGGCCAGCGTAAGGAACATTCCGGATACCTCGGCAGTTGCCAAGATATGATTGAGTTCCGCACACACATCGCCAGGTTCGCGGTCGCGCTTACTGATGCTGCGAAAATCGCTAATGGATTTTGCCATGTAGAGCGCAGCCGGCATTCCCTTGCCCGAGACATCCCCCACACAGAATCCGTACTTGCCTTCACCAAGGTCCGCCCAATCATAGAGATCTCCCCCAACGCCCTTAATGAAACGGATCTCATATGCGACATCAATCTGTACGGGGTTCGGCGCCACGCGCGGCAGGAAGTTTTCCTGAATGCGCACAGCGGCAGAAAGCTCCTGCTGCATGCGTTCCCGCACAAAGAGCTCGGCAAGGTATTTCATGAAAAGCATGACGGCATATATCAACAGGATCACAGCCGCGGGCATGAAAAGCGGCAGGATGAAATCCGCAAAGATAAACACCGCAAGATTGATAACCCAGTAGCCGGCGATGAGACCGAGCGAGGCAAGAAGGCCGTGCACGGGCTTAAACTTAGTCATCCACCAGGAAACGGCCAGAGCAAATATGAGAAGCATCAGAAGATGAGCGTATTCGGGCAGCTTTCTGAGCGGGCGGTTTTCAAGCAGCGTGTGCATCGCCGTTGCCTGCACCACAAGACCGACTTCCTGCGTAGAAAACGGGGTCGGCTTCAGATCCGTTGTGCCGGTCGCCGTATGCCCCACCATCACGACGCGGCCTTTAAAGAGCGCCTTCAGTTCGGCACCTTTATTCATACCGGCCATCTTGATGACTTCCGCAACGGAAATTCTCTTATAAGCCTTTTCAGTGCCCGGATAATTGAGCCAAATTTGATTTTTAGAGTCGAGCGGCAATGCGGCCAACCACTCATCGGCACCCTCCCCGCGCATCAGACCCGAGATATGAACCGAAGGCTGGAAAAACCTGCCCTGAGGCGTGTCGATATAGGCCTTGATGCGGCGCACGCGGCCGTCGTAATCGGCAGAGACATTCACAAAGCCTGTGCCTCGTGACGCTTTCTGAAACGACTCAAGAGGAAACGAACCATGAAACGGCTCTTCTGAGGTATAAAAAAACGGCAGCACCACATTACCCGCGCGCTCCAGAGCCGCTTGCAGTTTAAGGTCCTCCGCAGGGTCGGGGCTTGCTTCGGTAAAGAGGATATCGAAAAAGATGTAGTTGGGCTCGGTGCGGGTCAATATATCCAGGAGTACCCCGTAAACGCCTCTCGGCCAAGGCCATTCACCGAAAGCAGCGAGACTGGGGTCGTCTATCGTGACAAGGACGATGTCGGAGTGGGCACTTTTTTCGCCGCGGAGCTTGAACCTTAAATCAATCGCTTCAAGTTCATGGAAATCAATAACGCGAAAGAGGTGACAGACAAATAAGAGGAGCACCACCGCCGGAATAACATAGCCCGGCCGAAACCAGGTTTTGGGTGAAGCCACGCCGGTTATTCCTCAGGGGGTGCGTCATTAGGAACCACGGGATCGGGTTCCGGATCTTCCTCTTCGTCAGTAACAACAGCGCCGGTATCAAGCTGAGGATCGAGTCCTGCGCCGGTACCCCCGCCGAGATCATTCTGGAAGAACTCGCCATTTCCTGCCGGCGGCTCAGAATTATTTTCCTGACGCTTTTGTGCAACGTCTTCGAGAATGTCCTGAATCTGATCAAGCCAGAAAGGATCAATCACAGCCAAGAGAGACTCATCCGGGGATTGACCAAAATCCAAGTCGATCTGAAAACCCTCGGGCACACTCACGGCCGACCCTTCCTCGCCTTCCAGATAGACCGCGATAGAGCTAGGGTCCTCGCCTTCGTCCGGGACATCCACCGCCGCGGCAACAAACTCGCCGTTACTGGCGGTGTAGTTGACAAAATACGTGGTTCCGCGCACGGCAGCCACTGCGGTCGGTGTGGTCACCTTCCAGTTGGCATTCTTACCGAGTCCGTCGAAGACATTGTAAAGCGTGCCGTCCTCGAGAAAAATATCCGTCGGCTCAATCGCGCGAAAAACCGCACGTGTGTTGCCCGGCACCGTGACGATATTGAGGAAACTTTCATCGAAGGCAATCTGGACGCGAGCACCTTCGCTCGTGAGCACGATATCCCCTTCCTGAATATAGCTGCCGGCTCTGAGTTTTTGCCAGTCATCAGAGCCCTCGCGCGCTATCTTGGCGCGTCCCTGTACTTCGTAAATTTTGGCCTGCTTGTCCTGTTTGCTCGCAGCAATAATCTCCGGCGTAGCCGCGATACGGCCCAGCGAGGGATCCGCAAATACCGCAGACAAAGGGTTCGGAAGCATCCCCGCAACACCCGCCTGACCCGTCGGCGGCAACACCCCCTGCATTCCGCCGTCACCGAGCAAGGCCTGGTCCACAGATACGTCGCGGCTTGAGGCCGACTCGGCCGCATGCGCCGGAAATGACACAAGACCTACCCCCACGATCACGAGAATAAGGCCCACGGCCATTTCAAAACGTATTGCTGTTTTCATAACAACCTCCGAAAAGATTTTTTTATACTCATCCGTCAAAAACTCAAACTGTAAATCACTTGTGCCCCGCCGATGTGACGGGTGTAATCGAAGAAATTATTCTGATTCCATGCGTGAATGTATCGATAAAAGCCCCGAACGCCCACATTCGGCGTTATGTAATACGTAACCCCGCCGTAAAGATCCCAATCTACTCCGCGCCGGCGGCTTGAGTCTGCCGTCGAAATCGAGGAAAAGTTATGATAAAAACTAAGTTTAAGCCCGCTCGAGGCATCAAGGTGCCATCGCTTATGAGGCGCCGCGTGCAATCCCACAGTAGCGTGACCGCCCACACTGTCAAAGTTTCTGCCCCGCGTATGCGCGCTATCGAATTCCCCGGTGACAAATGCGAAATTCTGGAAATTCTTTGAGTAAAGATACTGCGTCACTCCGGCTTCGTTAAACACCCCGTCACGGGAAGTTGTGCCCGGGCTGAATCCGTCTCGAGCGAAATTTCCAATGGTGATTCGATCATACACGAGTGTGCGCGTACGCGGCGCAAATCGTGTGTCTGCACTCAGAATCCACCGGTTCTTTACCGAGAACAGATCATCCTCGAGAAAGCCCATCAAAAAATCATACCGCAAGCCTGCGACGACGTCACGATCACCCACCGTTATGCGCTTGCGAAGATTCAATCCGACCTCTTCTGAATGATAATTAAACTCATTGAGGCCGTCGTCGTGGATTGTCTGCCGCACGCTATAATTAAAATCCACCGCCGCATCACCGCGCGAATACAAGCGGTATCGCATGCCAAGGTCGGCTACCTGCCGGCCGGAATTCTGGTCGGAAGCAGCCGCCAAAGAATCGTCATCGGGTCTCAGAATAACGTTCGAATCATATTCATATCCATATCGGCCCGCGACATTCCAGCGCTTCACCTTAGTCGGCACACCGCCCATGCGAAGATCGCCGGTGCGCACAAGCGCTGTTTCCGCCCATTCCCCGTAGGTTGTTCCCTTCCCATCTTTGGCGACGCGCGCCCATTCTTTCGAAGCCAGCTCCGCATTACCGCTGCGGTAATAGGCCTGTCCTAAAAAATAGCGCGTTGGGACATGATCGGCGTCAGTCTTAAGTAGTTTTTTAAAGATCGGGATGGCTTCAGACGATCTTCCGAGCCGATCGAGCGTCATGGCCCGATAGCGCAGCAACAAGGGGTCGCCGGGATACTTCTCGATTAGTGCATCGAGAGCGCTCAAGGTACGCTCGTAATCGCCCGACTGGAACAGAGCACCGGCTTCGCTATTCAGAAATTCAGCTGCTGAGATGCTACTTCGCAGCCCGTCATCGGCATGTGCAAGACCGTTATTGTACAGTGCTACGACCAGCACCGTGAAACCCAGCAGCACTTGAAGTTTCTTCAAGGATTCTGAGCCTCTAATAATTCTTGATCAAATCCCTGCTGTGGGGCTCCGGGACCGGTCTCCGGGGGTACGTCTGGCAGGCGGGTTACCGACAATTCTGAATCCAGAGTCGACTCGCCTAGCGCGTGCTGATTTTGCACGGCTTTGCAACCCAGTAAGTTCAAGCTCAGTAGTAAGATAAGTAAGAGTATGTGGAGTTTGGATTGGTTCATCGGTAGGGCGGTATCTTAAACGGTGACAGCGCCTTATGCAAGCTTTTTAAGTCATTGATATGATTGAGTTTAGATCTATTTTCTCAGTTCGGCTCAGTATTTGTTGTGATTCTGCCGAAATACAGGACATGGAAATTCTAAAACTCTTCAAGAGAGAGAAGCAGGCGGCAGAGCGTCCTCAGGGTATTGCCTGGCCGAAGCCCACACAGCCGGTCGAAGGCGAACCCACCCTGCGCACCTAGCAGCCTATGATTTGCTAAAGGCCTCGGCGAGTTTGTCGCGGAAGCTATCAAACCGCAGATCAAGCTCAAGGTCAAATCGATCTAGGTCCTCGTACTTTCCCGTGATGAGAAAATTCAAACGGTAATCCGGTGTGTAGAAAAAGATGTGGCGCCGGTCCTTCTTTCGAGATCCAAAATCCGTGTATTCGGCGTTCACTTCGAGTGCCGTGACCGCACCGGTATCAGTCACCGTCACCTGCGTGCTTGTCCCATACCGCTTCTCGTAAAATTCAGCAAACTTTCCGCCGAGTTTTTCGATATGCAGCCTGAATTCATCCCTCGATAGATCGGAGAGCGCCTCGCTACGCAGAGGCACTTTCCCTGCGATTACCAGGATGTCGTAATCAGGAGCCCGCCAGACCGCCGTGGCCCCGGGAGAAAGCGACTGAGCCAGTTTCTGAACCTGCGCAAAATCGGGATTGAGCTCATTGACGGGCGCGAAGTCGTCTGACAATTCTAAAAGTGAAAGCTCGGGCGGATTCGCGTCCGAGGTTTCTAGTATTTGTGCAGGGTCGTCGGTCCACGCAGTTTGAATGAACCCGGCCGGTTTAACGGCGGCAGAATCAGATTCAGAGACTCCGGCTAGCCTACGATTCTTGCGGGCAAGAATATTGTCGAGCTCGAGTTCTGTATTTGTGGACGCACATCCTGAAACGATTAAGATTGAAACAAGGGAGGTTGTAAGGACAGCCCTCACGGATCGGGCCCTTAGCTTTTCCTGCGGATAAATCTCCGGCTTTGCAGGCCGGCGCCTGCCAGTGCCGTTGCGAGCAGTACCATCGTAGAAGGTTCAGGGACAGCGGGGCCTGGCCCCTGATTAGGGGCTACGAACGCTGCCGTAATAAAAGCTTCTTCTCCCCCGCCGTCGATATTCGTGAACTGCGCCGAAATACGGAATTGGTATCCGTTTCCGGTAAACAAGCTGAGATTCATGGTGGGAGAAAATACCAGAAAGTCATGAGAACCCGAACCCGTATTCGACGCCGAATACACCGTACCCGAGGTACCGGTCAACTCGATCAGACCTTCTACTGTAATCAACTGCCCCGGATCAAAGACACCGTTGTTAACCGCATCGAGTGACCAGGATGCGACCTCGGTATTGGTAGAAGGATTCCATACCTGAAAATTGGCAATAAGATTTAGATCCCGGTCTGCGGCACTCCCCGGTTCGACAAGATCAAAAGTAAAAACAGGTATCGTCGCCTGCGGGCCAGCCTGGCTTTGTAGATAGGCAAACAAGGTATCCACAAGCACAGGGCCACCCGGTTGCGCGCCGGCTCCCCACACCCCGGAAAACGAACCGCATGATGGACACCCACCGGCTACAGAAGGCACAGGCTCTTCAAACACAAAACCGCCACCTACGGGGTCATTATCAATTCCTCCAGCCTGGGTCAACAATACGATATCCAGGTTGCCGAGACCGGCCGGTCCGTTAAAGCCGGTAAACTAAACTGTGTCAGGAGTTGGGTATTGTAGGAGAGAAATTCGTCGAACTGACGAACGATAGGAAGGCCATCCACAATTGTTGTTGGATCCGGCAGGACCACGACCGCAAGTGCCGGCCGGCTCATATAGCATATGAAGGCAATGGCGATGATGAATTTACGCATCGTTACGTTGTGTCGCAAGATTGATGCCAACTGCTCACACATGAAGAGCGCTGATCAATCAAATAGCCAATTTTCTATATTTAGCTTACTTTAAAGGCGTGACTGAAGCACAAACTATTCGGCAAATGCTGATTTTTTTAGACGGATTGTCCTGCGAAGACTACTTCGAGGCGCTTTTGAGCATCTCTTGGGCGTGGGTCTTGGAAATTTGAGTCTCGTCTTCGCCGCTCATCATTTGAGCCAATTCCTGAACTCTCTCCTGCCCCGCAAGGACCTTATAGGCTACTTGCGTCTTACCCTTTTCGACCCACTTCTCGACTTTGATATGCCTGTCGGCATACGAAGCTATCTGCGGCAGATGCGTGATGAGGAGAACCTGCCGTTCGCCGGAGATCTGCTTTAACTTATCCCCGACAACACGGCCGAGGCGGCCGCCGATATTCGCATCGATTTCATCGAAGATGAGCGTCGGGATGGAGTCCACTTTCATCAGCGCACGTTTAAGGGCCAGGATGATGCGCGACGCCTCACCGCTCGAGGCAATCTCGGCAAGCGGTTTGAGCGGCTCCCCGGCATTCGGACTCATAAAGAATTCGATTATGTCCTGTCCTCTCGGGCCAAAATCCCCTTTGGAAGCGCGGCATTCAAAACGCGCGTGGCGTATATTAAGTTCCCGCAACTCTCCTTCAACGACCTTTCCTAAATCCGCAGCACGCTTAACGCGCTTCTGGCTGAGCGCCGCGGCATTCTGTTTAAGGCCTGTCAGCACTTCATCGATTTCCTTATCGAGGTCCTTTTCATAAACTTCCGAGTTCTCGAGCGCATCCAGCTTCTCTTTCGCCTCCGAACAGAACTCCAGGACCTGCTGGATCGTAATCCCATATTTACGTTTCAAGTGCTCCATCCTGTCGATGCGACTTTCAAGTTCTTCCAGGCGGTCTTCGTCAAAGGAAAGATCGGCACGATAATCCTGTACCGTTCGAATGATTTCTTCCAGGTTCAGCCCGACTGCCCCCATTTCTTCTTTCGTCTTCTCGATGGAGTCATCAATGCGGTGCCAGTCATCAAAGCACCGGCTGATACTCCCCAGCAGGCTCGACGCAGAGTCTTCCTTTTCGTCCAGCGCCGTAAGAATCTCGGAAGTCAGGTCATAGAGCTTCTGTGCGTGAGCCAGCCGTATTTTCTCCTCGGTCAAGTGCAAGTCCTCGTCCGGCTTCGGGTTGACGCTTTCAATCTCCTCGATTTGATACTTCAGCAGGTCGACTTGCCGCTCCTTGCCGTCACGAGCCGCGAGCAGGCTTTCTTTCTTACGCAGCAGTTTTTGGAATTGATGATAGATCACGCGATAGGATTCCAACAGAGACGCCGAAGGCCCTGCGACAATACCGGCAAGGCGGTCGATAAATTCCAGATGGGAATCCGGTTCAAACAGACGCTGGTTGTCGTAATGCCCGTGGAAATCAACAAGAGCACATGCGATATCACGCAGCGCGGAAAGATTGACAACGCGGCCGTTAACGAAATTCTTACTGCGGCCGGCGAGCGTCACCTCTCTTTTCAAGATGACATACTCATCGCCTTCTTCGAGGATCTGTTGAAAGATTTCTTTGTTTCGAAGATTTTCGTCCGTCGCTAGAAAAGCGGCTTCGATGATACAGGGGCGGCTTTTATCACGCACCATCTCGATTTCCATCCGCTCGCCCAAAGCCATACGCAGCGCGTCAATCAAAATGGATTTTCCCGCACCCGTCTCCCCCGTAAGCGCGTTGAGGCCTGCTCCGAAATCGAGCGTCATCTCGTCGATGAGCGCGAAGTTTTTAATGGAAATCTGTGTCAGCATTAGGCTAAGCGGCTTTTAAACTCCGGCCAGGGGAAATTGAGGCCCGGGCATTCGGTGTTCTTTCCCGGGACATCGCCGTGGCGGATAACGCGATCAGTCGAAATATTATAGTAGCTTTGCAGCGTCTTCACCAGGTAAACGAGATTACTGAGCTGCCGCTGGGAAACCCGGCTCTCGCTGTAATTGCCTACGAGCGAGATGCCGATACCGTGATCATTCATGCCGTTGGCATTGGCGTGGGCACCGTGCTTCTGTTTAACCCATCGAGGGCCGACTTCGATCTGCCCGTCCATCTTGCCGTTTGTGCCGTTATCCACCAGGAAGTGATAGCCCAGGCCCCCTTCCCAACCCCGCTTGTGATGCAACTGATCGATACTGCGCGCATTTCCCGCTTCGGTGGCTGTATGGTGGATCACGATATGAGTCCAGCGAAGAGACGGAAACAGCGGCACGGTCGCGCGCGGCCCGCGCGTATCGGGGACAATGACGGTCTGACCGTTATTGATCTGCGATGCATTAGAGATATTGTTGGCGCGCATCAACGCCTCAATCGAAACACCGTAAGTCTTTGAGATCCGCCAAAGCGTTTCGCCCGGACCTACCTCATGCGAAATGGTGCGAGGGACGTCGAAAGGCGCGGGTGGAGCAAAACTACTGGGCGTGGTTGAGGGAAAAGGATGCTGATACGGCGCCTGTGTGGCGCAACCGGCTAAAAGAACCAGAGAGACAATGACCGCATGCCTTTTCATATCCCACAGTTTAACGCCAAAATACCTCTTTATCTTTAGTCTTTGAGATACGCGGTCAGACGCTTCTCAAAAGCGGCAATGCCGCCCAGCGCATTCTTGCCAAGGTCTACCACCAACAGGGGTTTTTCACGATCCGTAAGGGCCTCGTAATCACCGAGGGCCTGTGCCCGCTTTAGTTGCTCAAAGGTGAGGTCGGTGTCGGGAATCTTGAGTCCGCCGGCATCACGCGTGAGGAACAACACAAAATACCCGCGGTGGGGCCCGCCCTTATAGAGCTGACCTATCGAATGCAAATACCTGGGCCCAAAACCCAAAAGCGCCGGGACCTTAAAGTGGACACTGATCTTCTTCTGGATCCTCCCAAGGGCTTTCTGTACCTGAGGACTTCTTTCCGTGTACGCAAGCATTGCGGCATACGCGCCTTCGTTCAAGCCGTAGAAAAACTTAGCGAAGTCGAACTTGCCCCTGGCGTCCGTCAGCTCCTCGGGATCGTCGAGCTTTCCTTTCTCAGAAAGGTGCGTAAGCAGTCGTGCCGTATTGTCCTTGCTCTCTTTTACATTCGGCTCGTCAAACGGATTGATCCCCAGGACTGCACTGGCCGCCGCCGTGGCCACTTCCCATCGAAGAAACTCGGCCCCGATATCCAACCGACTTTTCCACTCAAGCTCCAGCACGGGAAACCCCGCCTTTTTGAGTGCCCGCACTCTCCTGGCAATTTCGGCGACAGGATCTCCCTTGAGCTTAATAACGACAAAAAAACGGTCATTCGCGTACTGAGCGGGATCCCGTGCCTCTTCGCCGACCACGGGAATAATTCCTTTGCCTTCCTTACCCGTACTTTCCGCTATGAGCTGTTCCAGCCATGGCTCGAACGGACGCAGTGATTTCGATGATACGAAAGTCAGTTTGTCCCTTCCCTGCAGAGCCAGTTCCCCGAGAATCACGCCGAGATTCACACCCGGATTATTCTGCACCTTTGAGGCAGACTGCGACTGCGCATAAAATCCGCGGGCGCTTCTCAGGATGCCGCGCACATCGGCTCCCATGAGCGAACCGGGCACGATCCCGAAAAACGAAAGTGCCGAGTAGCGGCCGCCGATGTCGGACGGGTTCAAAAAAATCTTGCGAAACGCACGTTCACGCGCAAGTCGTTGGAGTGACGAGTCTTCATCCGTAATGGCAATAAAATGCCGGCCGGTTTTTAACCGTTGGTCCGCGCCGCTACCGATTGCCTTTGCGACGCTGTCGTAGAAGTAATGCAGCTGCGCCATCGTTTCCACGGTGCCGCCCGATTTGCTGGCCACGATGAATGCCGTCCGCTTGAGATTGAGCCGGCGATTCAACTTTGAAATCGTTCCGGCGTCGGTAGTGTCGACCACTTGAAAACGCGGGAAACTCGGAACACACCTGCATACAGCGCTAATAACCTCCGGCGCAAGACTCGACCCCCCCATACCGAGCAGGACGATATCCTTGACGCCTTCTCGGCGCAAATCGGCCGACAGCTCATCCAATTCATACAACCGGCCAAGAATCCAATCAGCCACCTCTAGCCAGCCGAGGCGATTAGCAATCACACTCCGATGTTTGGCATCCGGCTTCCATACCGACGGATCCCTCTCAAAGATGCGTTCACAGATTCTTTCCTTATCTAACGAAACAATACGGTCGCGAATCTGGTTTTTAACCTTCGGAAGAGTGACCGTCATCTTCCCGGGTTTAAAAGCACCCTTACTCTTTTCGCGAATCATCTCAAGGCTCTTGATCAGAGAATCGAAGGAGTCGGTAAAAGAAATCACGCCGTCATACTGCAGCTTCTCGCCGGCATCGATTAGATCAATTCCCCACGTCTTCAGTTGTTCGATGACATTACCCGCATCGTCGATATCTTTCGCGACGGTATTCGGACAAACTTCGCCGTGATCAAGAAAAGCTTCCAATGTCGCCGTCGGCATGGTGTTGACCGTCTCGGGCCCGATAAGCGGCTCAACGTAAAGAAGATCATGGTACTTTGGGTTCTTTGCGCTTGTGCTGCCCCAGAGGACTTTCTGGATGGTTGCTCCTCGTTCCTGCAGCGCGCGAAACCTTCCGGAACCGAAGACGTCTTTAAATTCATGATAGATTAAACGGGAATTGGATACCGCCACCTTCCCGCGCAGCTTGTCGATTTCGGCCCTTTGTTCCGCATCGGTTTCGCGGGCGTAGATGACGTCTAACTGCTTGTCGACGAGACTGTCGATGCGGCTGACGAACACACTCGCGACCGAATGAACCCGGCTCAGATCTCCGCCCGAGTCCTTAAACTGCTCAAGGCCTTCTATATATACATTGGCAACATCCTGGTAATGCTTCATCGAAAACATGAGCGTCACGTTTACATTAATACCCTGACCGATCAAGGCTTTTACGGCAGGAAGCCCTGCAGATGTTGCGGGAATCTTGATCATGACATTCGGACGCCCCACCTCACGAAAAAGACGCCTTCCCTCTTCAACGGAACGGGCCGTGTTGTCGGCCAGGTCGGGACGCACCTCCAAACTCACAAAACCGTGCTCGCCCTTGGAGTCCTTGAATACCGGCAGAAAAAGATCGCATGCAGCTCGAATATCCTTAATCGTAAGCGCGTCGTAGATTTGAAGAATACCCGCACCCTTGCCGAGGAGGCGGCGAATATCACGTTCATAGCCACCGCCTTGTTTATTGATAGCTTTCTCAAAAATTGTGGGATTGGAGGTCACTCCGAGAAGCCCCTGCTTTTCAATAAGGGCTTTGAGTTTGCCTGAGCTCAGAAGCTCACGGCTGATATTGTCGAGCCAAGGGCTCTGTCCTGCTTGAGCTAATTGCTTTGTCGTCGGTACGCGAGTGGCAGTCATAGTGCTCATCCAGCTAGCTCCCTTGTGAGTGAATGATTTCGTGGCATGCTGTCTGCAGGATACCAAAAAAATGGGCTGAGCGCTACAGCGAAACGGCGCGAACGGGATGTTCGCGTCAGCTAGGCAGCTTGTTTGCTGCTGAGGTAGTCGCGCACAATCGCGGCAATCTCGAACGGATTGACGGGCTTGATGAAGTATCGCTCGCATCCCGCGTCAGATCCGTCTTGGAGGTCCTGCTCCATGCTCTTGGCAGTTAGAAAGAAGATGGGGATCTTACTCGTAGTTCGATCTTTACGAATTTTTTTGGCTGCCTCGAAACCCGTCATTACAGGCATCACGACATCCATGAGTATAAGATCGGGCTGCTTCAACTTGGCCAGACGAATGCCTTCCAGGCCATTGACGGCAACATCCAGCTCAATATTCTCGCTCTCAAAGGCCAACTGAGTGATATCGATGAGGTCAGCTTCATCCTCAACCAACAGGATATGAGGCTTGGTCGAGCTCATGACTGCTTCTCCGCGATAAGGGAGCGCGTCACATATGAGGACTTCTGGAGCCCGTCCGTCGCCGCAGGGATAGTGAAAAAGAAATCACTCCCCTTGCCCAGGCCTTCGCTCTTCACCCCGACTTTACCCCCCTGTGTCTCTACCAATTGACGCACAATCGTAAGGCCCAATCCGGTGCCCACATATTTCTTACCGTCCCGGTGATAGGCGCGGTAGAACTCTTCAAAGACATGCTCCCGATCATGTTCATTCAGACCGATCCCGCTATCGAGGACATTGACGTAGATCTGCTGACCTTCTTTGTCGTAAGAGGCCGTCAGCGTTACCTTGCCCCCCGGCTCCGTATATTTAATGGCATTATTAAGAAGGTTTACGACGACCTGGGTGATGCGCTCGATATCCGCAACGACGTCGGGGATAATATCAGGGACTTCATCGATGAGCTCGATTTGCTGCTGTTCGCAGAGAATACGGTGATCATCCACACAAGACTTAAGTACCGGCACCAGATCAAAAACGTCCTTGCGGCAGTCGATCTTCCCTGAACGAATCCGTGATAGATCGAGCAGTGAATCGATAATGCTCGTCAAACGCTGACCTTGCATGAGAATCTTGCGTACCCGCCGCTTCTGCTCATCGTTGAGCGTACCGAGCTTTTCCCGCACCAGGATTTCGGCAAATCCGTTAATGATGGACAACGGCGTTCTCAGTTCATGTGAAGCCACAGAGAGAAACTCGTCTTTCAATTTGTCGAATCGGTTGCGCTGCGCCTGAATTTCTTCGTCATCCAGCGGAAACCGTTTGGCCAAACGCAATCCTACAAACAGCAGCGCGGGCAGCCCGACGACTACTTGCCAGGCAATTTGAAAAGTGGGCTGAGGCCAAGTAACTCCGAAAAATCCTTGCAGGATAAAACCGAAAAAGAGGAGCGCGAATAAGACCGTGAGGCTGACCGAAAATATATTACGGCTGTCCGGCTTTTCGAGGTTGTGGTGAAGAACCATAAGGAAGGCTACTGCATACAAAATGCCGTCGGCTACGTAGCCCCACACGGCGATGCTTGAATTAGTACCGAAAACCGTCTCCATGTTGGTCCGTGGTCAGCCTTATGCCGAAGCTCTGTCTTGTGAAGCCGAACCGCCCTTCCCGTTGCGGAATTGCTCGACCTTCTCGATGAGTGAATCGCTTGAAAACGGCTTCGTCAGGATATCATGCACACCTACTTCGCGCATCCTCGCCTTGTCTTCCTGACTACTGAGTCCGGTCATGGCGACAATAGGAACCTCTTTGAAACGAGGGTCCTCACGCATAAACCGACAAAATTCAAATCCGTCGAGCTCGGGCATAAGGAAATCCAGAAGAATAAGATCGGGGCGTTCCTCGACAAGTTTTGCGCCTGCGAGAAAGGCGTTGCTGACTTCAATCAACTTGAGGTTGGGCAAATCGCTGAGCATGTCGTGGAGAACCTCCAGAATGCTGCTGTCATCGTCGACGGCCAGAACCACGTACTCTTTCCGCTTTTCGAGTGCTTCCTCCTCCTGCCAGGGTAAGTTGTAATTGTGGGCAAATTTGACTAGCTCTTCATGTTCAATGCGACGATGACCCCCAACCGTAGTAAAGCACTTGAACTTACCGCTCTCAATCCAGCGTATTACGGTTATGGGAGTTACCCCTATAAGTTTTGCTACTTCATGTGTCGTATAGAGCTTCTTTGTTTGAGAATCAGCCACTGGTCCTGCCCTCCGTCCCCGAGATGTTTGTTACTTATGTAGTGTATGTAAACCTAGAAGAAGTATAGCCGTCCCGCGGGCTTACCGCAAATCTACGAGGCATATTTTTTAGGGAGGCAGAAAACGCTTAAGTCGTTTGTTTGTAGGTGCTTAGGCATATGGGGGCCCGATGGCGGACCCCCTGCCATAAAACTTCAATTAGTAGAGGGAAATTAAGATCCTCTTTGACGCTCTGAGGAACGCTCTGAGGGACTTTCCTGCGATCTCACGACATTGATGGCATGCTCGCCTTTCGGGCCCGCCTCAATCTCAAACTCAACAGGTTCACCTTCGTTGAGCGTCTTGAAGCCATCACCGCCAATAGCGCTGAAGTGCACGAAGACGTCGCTTCCACTCTCTGGGGTTATAAAGCCGTACCCCTTTTTGTTGTTAAACCACTTCACTGTTCCTTTTGGCATACTCTTACACCTTTCCTTTCATATGTCGCGAGCCGGCCCGGCTAAAAGGCAAAAAAAACGGCCACGAGGAGCTCCGCTCCACATGGCCAAACTTGCTAATCCTGCCTTTTATGAAGATTCCCGCTCATCATGCTTCTAGTTCCTATTGAAAGAATATCATATTCCCCTGCCCTGTCAAATACTTACATCAAAATAAATCAAATGACTTAGGCTGCGGCAGCGACTTCGATGTCGCGGAGAATATCCTTGCTAAGTTTGGCTGCAAACGCATCAATGTCGGTAAGAATTCCGCCGAAGCCGCCCTCGCTTTTGGACTTCCCGGTGGAGAAGAAGTAGTACTTATCGACTTGCTCCACGCCGATCATCGCAACGGCCAGGGCAATTTCGATATCGCGCCGCGCCTTGCGGTAGAGACGACGCCCGAGGCTGCTATCGGGGTTGACCCCTCCGGGCACACCCTTCACGAGCAGACCCTTCCAACGCTTCTCGACGACACCTAAGGCTACCTGAGCGAAAAGGGCACTGCCCACATCGATATCAGGCGATACAAGGGTCGTGGAATTGCCCGCCTCCGCCGACGGTAAAGCGGAGTAGCCTGCCAGTTGCGCCGCTGTAACCGCGACGCGCACGGCATCGCCATAGAAGGCCGCCGCCTCCGTCCATATGGCGCCCTGGAACTCAGCGCCGGTGAGGAAGACATCGAAGTTCTCGTCGGCATTCACAACCTGGGTAACAGGCGCGTTGATGAGCATTTTCTGCAGAGGCGTAAGGCCGCCGACTTCAGCTTGAACCCCTAGAATCGCAAGCAGTATTCCCTCAAAATCATCCGCCGCCACGCCTTTCTTAATCTCATCAAGCGTGAGGCCCGTAGCCATCCGGAGCAAGAACTCAACCTTCAGTTTAAGACCGGCATAACGCTCAGCTTGCGCCACCGACAGGTCTTCGGAGCGCAGTTCGGAGCGCAGAATTCCCTCGAGATCACTCAACGTCTGAGTGTACGCAAAGATTTCATGCAGGACATCGTAGACTTTAGTGCCTTGAGGCAGTTGACCACTCAGCTGGGCATAGATGGAGTCGATCCTCTCGGTAATATGATAGTGTTCAAACTCGTGATTGGCCCACAGACGCAGGTCGCGAACTGCATCGTCTTCCGGCACACTCAGGAGCTTGCGCGCATTCAAGCCCATGATGGATTGCATCCGGTCTTCCAGCTGCTTCTTCTGGAAGAAGGCAACCGCGTCGGCATTCAGTCCCGTAAATTCTTCCAGGGAGATACGGACGCCGTTAGTCCCCTGCACCAGATCCCTCAGTTCGCTATGATCCGGGAAGGTGCGGTCGAAGATTCGCTGCAAGGCTTCCACCTGCTCGACTTCCAGCTTCTTGCGCAGGTCACGGCTCAGCGCCTGTTCGATATTGGTCGATGTATCTTCTATATAACGCAGTTCCGAGCGCTGGCTAAGCTCATTGACACGCGAGAGCAGGCGGCCGGCCTCGATTAGGACACCGACGTGTTTGAGGTCCTTAGCGTACTTGGGGTCACTTTGCACGGCACGCAACCTCTCGCGGACTTCCTTGAGATCCTTCAACGCAGCGGCCCTCTGAAAGTCACTAATCTCGTCACCTGAAAGAATCTCATCGATACCGTCCAGACGTTTCGCAAGGCCTTCAAAGAAACGGTCGAGACGTACGTCTGTGAGCGTCTTCTTACCCGAAAGCAAATTCGTGATTGTGAGATTCAGGCCTTTAGCAATCGCCAGGAACTCGTCCCGGTCTGTCGCGAATTTCGCAACCCTTCTGTCTTCAGCCACGGCCTCTATTACCGGCGTAAGGGATTTAGCGTCTTCGATAAGAAGGGCCAATTCGGCCTGAATATCGCCCAGTCGGCCGACCGTGATCCTCTCACTTGCAAAGATCTCGTCATAATAATGACCGAGCAGTTCCTTAACCACGCGGAAGGTCAGGTTCGCAGCCGCCTCTTGGTCGCGCTTCGCTTGCGGCAGGCTTTCTGCGATAATACCCGCACGGTTCATGATGGCCTTGAGGTTGGTAATGCGTTCACGCAAGGCATCCGCCGAAAGACTACGAAGCTCCAAGTCTGTCCGCTCGAACAGCTCCTTGAATTTCCCGACCTCCACATTCAGCTCGCGAAGCTTATCGAGCGTCAACTTCTCTTCTTCGACGATCAGCGCCAGCACATCGCGATGGGCCTGGAGGGCGCGCTCAATCGGCGCGGCGAAGTCCGCGTATTCCTTGTCCTGTTCGTTGGTCTCAGCCGTCGGGACATAACGGCTCTGGACATCACGCACCGACGCAAGATACTCATCCGTGCGTGCGAGAGCCTCAGCCGGGTCAAAATCCTCGGCCGGTGCTTTCCCTTTGCGGCCGTAAATGCTGTCACCCAGCTGCCCGGTGTCGATGTGCAATTGACGCAGGATACCGGCATCGAGACCCCTTTGCCTGTAAGCCAACGCACTCTCCGGGGTTTCGGTTGCCGCAAGAGTGTCTTTCAGAAAAGCCTGAGCATTCTGCAGTTTTGTTTGGTCAGCCGGGCTGAGCAGTTCCCTATTTTCCTCGATCAGTGCGCGGTCAACTTGCTGCTTAAAATTATTCAGCTCTTCGCGGAACACGGCGAGTTCCTCAGGCGTTTCGAAAGAGCGGAAATTGCCTTCGCTGTCATAACTCTCTTTTTGCAAGTCTTCAAAAGCCTTATTGAGATTGGCCGCCTCCGCTGTGGCCGCAGCCTTGCGCTTCTCCAGGTCGTAGTAAACGCGGTAGTCCGCGGGCGAGTCGAGCTGCGTCGCGAGGTTCGTGGCCTTTGACTGTGCCTGTTTGATGCCGGCTGTCAGTTTTTTGCGTTCCGCATCGGCTATGGCCGTAGGAACCTCACCCGATAATTTATCGAGTTCCGTATTGAGACCGAGAAGCTGCGCCAAAAGTATCGGCAATTCATCATCCTGAACGGGTTCGGAGGCAAGTAATTTACTCTTGAGTTTTTCCAGTTCGGAGCCGAGCCCGGCAACACGGTCGCTGATCCGCTTTTTGGTCCGTTCGGCGTCGAGCGTTTCTTCGCTCTTGAGCGTCGCCAGAAGTCCATCGATCGTCTTAGCGAGAGCCACGGCCTTTTTGTTGCCTTCCTCGCCGAGAACGTCTTTGTATTCAGCAGCAATCCTATCGCGAGTTGCCTTCAGGGCCTCCACAGAGCGCTTCAGCGTTGTATAGGCCTCCGTATCAATAGACTCCTCACCGGTCAACTGCGCGGCGAGCTTGTCGATTTTACTCTGAATACTGTTCAGTGCCGTCCGGCCGCGTTCACTCTTCGGGACAAAGTCGATCACGGCGAAGTCGCTCGATTCCGTAAGGGCCGCCGGTAATTTCAATCCCGACTTTTTGAGACCGACGACCAGGAACTTGCGGCCATCGCTCTTGCGTTGGATGACATCAAAGGCAAAATCAGCGTCTGTGCCGGTCAGGAGATCGAGGACGTCTTCGGTATCCGAGAGCTCGATAATTTGCAAGCTGCCGTCACCGACGATCACGCCTTTTTTGCGGGCGTTCTTCTTAACCATGGCTTCGGCCTCGTTAATTTTCTTTTCAGCCAGATCGAGGTCTTTGGTTCCGAGTCTCTCGACAAGCGCCTTATGTTCTTCCTCGAGGAATGCCTGCCGATCATCCGGTGCGACACTCTGCGCACGTTTCTGAATATCCTTCGGCACCCGGCCCTGCTCAAAGCTGCGCAGGTCATTCAGGGTTTTACGCTTTACGTCGAGCTCTTTCTTCGCTTCCTTATATTCGCTGTCAAACTCACGTGTGGCTGTCAGCAACTCGCTCAAAGAGACGGCTTTGTCCGCACCGAAGCCCGCCAGGAATTTCCGGCGCACTTTGTCATTTTCAAATGACCCTTCTATGAGAGAGTCGAACACAATCTGCCCGATCCCTTCCGCCGTGAGTTTGCTATCCACACGCAGCTCCGAACGCACCGTACCGGGCAAGAATTCGGCCAGGAGAGAAGGATCGACGCCGCCGTCGCGCAGGCGGTCCACAAGTGTCCTCAGGAGACGCGCGCGCTCGTCGCGCTTGCCGTTACTGTTCAAGTTGAAGTCAACAGGAACTGCGTTGATCTGCTCGATCTCGGCCTGAATCGCTTTCTTCTGCGCCTTGCGTGTACGGTTGCGCAGACGGAAGCCCGTCACACTAAAGCCGGCGATCTTATTGTCAAGCCTCTCAAAACTCTTTTTGACATTGCTCGCCGTGGCGTCGTCGACGATCCTGCCCTGGGTTATGTTGCGCACAATAGCATTGAGCCATTCGCCCTGTGTAGAACGATGCGTCAGTGTCGATGCTTCATCGGTAGAATGCTCCCGCCCTCCGTCGCGTGCCGCATCGCCGCCGCCGTCACCGAAGTTAAAGGAAATGATGTCCGGATTGTGTGTGCGCACGTGATAGAAGTCACCGTACTCGTCAGTCACAACACGCTCCGAATAACCTTCTCCCACTTTTTCCACGCCGCGGAAAACATGGGCCTGGTCGACACCGAGCTTATTGCCTTCCTCATTGACCAATTTGCCGAGTCCGGCAAATTCCGTCTTGTCAATCGTCTCACCTTTAGCATCATCGGGATGAAAGATTTCGGTGTGTATTCCGGGGTCCTTATCGCCGAAAAAGTCTTTGCCGCCCTTCTGCTCACGGCTGCCGCCTTTACGGAAGAAGCCCTTATGGCCCGCTTGTGAGTCCGCGGTAACGTAAACGACCTGGCGCTTCTCATCACGGAAAAATTCCGGATCTGCAATCTTGGAACCGAGCCCAATTTCTTCACCCACGGTAAAGACCAGACGGAACTCCCCGCGCTCCTCACCGGCAACAGTATCGAAGGCATCGAGGGCCAGCCCGACACCTGAGCGGTTATCGGCACCAAGTGCCGTTGTCCCGTCGGTGCGAACGACTCCGTCCTTGCCGAGGATTGTCGTCAGCGGACCTTCGCGGATTTCCGGCCGGACATCCATATGGCCGCCAACCACCGTAACGGCATCCCTTTCATGACCCTCGGTGGCTTTAAAGGTGATATATAGGATACCGTTGGCATCGACCTTAACTTCATAATCTTGCAGACGGTCCGCACGGCGGCGGACTTTGGCGGCATCTTCGGCCTTACCTTCGCCCTCCAGCCGGACAGCCTCAGCTTCAAGACGGGTCGTCTCACTAATGATCGTATCAAGGACCATGTCCTGGATCGCAATCGAGACTTCCGGCTCGTGAAGTTGATACTGGCGCCTGACCTCATCGCTGGCTCCCGCAGGCGGCGTTGCCCGCGGCGTGCGCCCGATACTCAAAAGATGATGGTATCGCTCCAGGCTGCGACGCTCACGATCGCGGTCAAACGTTTTACCCGGATGACGCTTCTTGAAGTCTTCTTCCACCTTGTCGATTGCCGTTTCCAGATTCGCGCCGAAATCGCGGCTGCTGCGTTCGGCATTACGGCGGGCCAGCAACGCGGAGCGCGATTCGTCATTCAGTTCGGCAACAAATTCACTGCCCGGCCGCGTCGGATCGAAACCTCGCAGGATCGTCTCGAGGTCCTGACGGCTATTCTCATAAGTCTCGTCCTGAACCGTGTACATGAAGCTGAACACGTTTTCGAGCAGCATGCGGATGCCCTCCGGCAGCGCGCGGCGGTCAAACTCATCATCGATGTCGAGGTCGAGCAAGGACACGAGTTTCTTGCGAATGGCGTCGTATTTCTTGCGCAGCTTGTCGACCGACTTCAGTTGACCGGGATACTTATCGTCAGTCAGTGAATAGAAGATGTCCTCATCCTCATAGACATCATCAATAAGATGCGGCAGCTCCCGTATCGCCTGATCCTCGAGCGTGCCGAGACTGCTCTTTACCGCGCGCACGGTATCGCCGCTTAACATACCCAGGAGGCCGTCAATCAAGTTATCCAGCGTGTCGGATTTCTGAACGGCCGCGGTGAAACGGCGGAAGAACTCATCGCGCGCGGCATCATCCAGGCCCGCACGGGTCTGCAGCGTGAACAGCAGGTCGGCGATGGTCTCGAGCTTGCCGAAGAGCGCCTGGACTTCAGGCTTTTTCGGATCCAGTTTGAACTGGTTCACGTAGTTACGAAGACCGTCGATGATCGTACGGCGATAATGGCGCGCGAGTTCCTTTTCGTCGAGGTTGCCGTCGCTGCGGTAGATCGTGTCGTTATCCGACGGGTTGTTGCGCCAGCCGTTGGTTTCGTGCACAAACGAATGGATCTCGGAAAGCATGCCCTGCTGGCCCAGGATAAGCGGATCACGCATCACCGGGAACTGCGACAGCACGAGCAACTCATCCAGATCGGCAAACTGCTTTTGGCGATTCTCCCACAGGTACTGCGAACGTGCATGCCCCAGTTCGTGGGCAAGGTCGCGCAGGTTGAGACCTTCCGGGAATTTGGTCTTGTCTTTCTTCTCGGGAACGATCACCAGCGTACCAAAACCGGCACGGTGACCGAACCTAATCGCGGCACCGTCGCTGCTGTCGCCCTTACCGTTACGCTTCATGAATTCTTTAAACTTGTCCTCCTTGAGTTTCAGAACAAGGATACCGTCCCGATCGATCAGTTCCGCGCCTTCAAGATCGGACTCAAGATGCTGATAGTCAAAATGGATATCTTCGGTCGGGTCCTGGCGTGTAAGCAGGAAGTCGCGCGTTTCTTTCGCCGAGGTGTCGTAGGAACGGCTCACGAGATCCTTATTGGTCTGATCCTGGAAGGCCTTGCGGACTTCCAAGAGCGTCTCACGGGCCTTGGCCGCATCAGGCTCGCTCACTATAATCAGCTTCTGCAGCGCAAAATAGACAAGCGCGCGGTAAGTATCCTCGGCCAGGAAGCGGCGGCGTTCGAGTTCGAGACGCCGTCTCTCAGCCCCGGATGTCCCCTCGGGAATACCCAGCTCGCTGACCTTCTTTTTAATGCCATCGAGTCCGTCAGGGTGTGTCGCCGACAGCAGCCCTGCCTGCTCCGCGGTCGCCTTCGCCTGCTCGATCTGGTAGCGGTGAGCCGGCGGCACGAGGTGCTTGATACGGTCATAAACCCGGTCGTGCTTAGTCCTGTCGTAGTCGGGAGCATCGCTATGCACAAGGGCTAGGACATCACCGCGGATGCGGTTGAAGGAATCAGCCACGCGGTTCGGATGATCACCGGTCCGGCGGCGGCGGCGATGCTCTTCGAACTTGGTCTCATAGTCGACGGCATTATCTTCGACGGTATACCGCTCGCGGTCGGCCAGAGCAAAGCCCGTATACGTAATATCACGGTTGCGCTCAAAGTTAGAACGGCTGATCTCGAGGGCCGAGCCGACGAGCCTGCCCGAGCGGCTTTGCGCAAGGAGGTTATTAAAGTAATGGAAAGTCGGATCGCTGATCGAAGGCTCACCCGTCTTAGCGCGCTGTTCGTCACTCTTCTTTTTCTTTTCATCCAGGACACGCTTGGCCTCCTCGACCTGCCCCTTCTGCAGGGCCTCCTCAAACTCAAAGATCCAGCGGTAAGCGACGTTAGTGCTGAAGTATTCTTCGTAGGCTTCCCAAGCGTTTGTGTCGCCGCTCAAGAAGCGCGTAAACGGATCCTGGTCGAGTGGTTCATTAACAATGCGCTCCTTGAAAGCGGCCTTATCACGGTACACATATTCCCCGCGGGTCATGGCCAGCGCACGGTAGAACTGCACGGTGGCGTCCTGCTTCTCACGTGACTGGAACTTCAGGAAGTTACTCGCGACATATTCCGCGTAGTAGTCGCGGAACATCTTGAACGGATCATCGGAAGCCACCGTCCGGCCGTGCACCGTGCCTTCGTCGATGACACGGCTGATGATACGGCCCATGCGCTCCACCCGCTCTGCTTTGACGTAATTCCCCGAGGCGCGAAGCTGGCGTGCCCGCAGGCTGAAATTCGATATATTTTTACTGCGCTGGAACGGATTGAGATAGGAATCGTGAACGCCCTCGGAAAAGTCATTGAGTTCGTACTCGATGACTTCGTGGAGAAGATGCTGACTCACATAACCGATCAAGCCTTTGTCGGGCTGGCTGACCAGACCGCTATAGCGGCCTTCGAGAAGGTCGTCCAGGACCCAGTCTGCGAAGAAGATCTTGCCGCCGCGGACAAAAGCCGGGGTGTCGGCCGCGGGCTCGATCTCAATCGGCAGGTCGCGGATATGATCGATGAGAACGCGGAGAATGTCTTTGAATTCGTCCGGCGCAGCGGGATTCCCGAGAATGGCATCGGCATCTCTGATGATCTCACTCTTGAAGTGCTCAAGGTCAGCTTTCGTGTACGCGATGCCGTGACGCTTGCGGAATTCGATGATGCGCTTACCGTAGCCGGGGAATGCGGCGGCGACCGCATCCAGTTTGGCGAGGACCTCGTTTTTGAGCCTCTCCTGCTCGGCCGGAATGCGATCTTCCTTGTCCTTGTGGCGCCGCATCTTCTGAATGCGTTCCTCGCCGTCCTCCTGCAGCTTCGAGGCCTCATGGAATAGAATGGCCGCCAGACCCTCGCGCAAGCGTGCGGCTTCGTCGGCGCGTAAAGCGTCCTGCTCCACAATAGCGAGCCGCGCTTCATAGAGCCGCTTCAGGTTTTCAAGCGAGAGCGGCGTGCCGGTCCCGAAGAGGTCTTCGCCCAAAAGGTGCTGTGAAATCAGGTTGAGTTTGTTAGTCCAGGCCGTACGCTCGCCGCGCGCAATGGCAAAGGCGTCGTCGATCGAAATGTCATTAGCCAGAATACCGTCATGAACACCGGCAAACAGGCCCTGCAAGAGAGGATCAAGTGCAAGGCCCGCAAAACCGGCGTCACTGGCGTGATCAAGATTCACGCCAAATTTGTTAAGAATGCTCTTAATGTCGCGCAGCGACGGCCGGCCCCGGCCTTCCTGCTCGCGTTCGGCAATCACGCCGCGGATCGCGGCAACAGCGCGGCCGATCTTGATCACCGCCGCGACTGAGGCTTTTTCATCGAGGCGGAGATGGTCAAAGATCGCCTCGCCCATCCCCATACTCCCGTCGATGTCGCTGACCAGCGTTTCGTCATCCCTGAAACCACTCTCCCCGGCCTTCACCTTGTCCGCCAGGTTCTTGCGCTCCTGAGTGATCTTCTCCGACAGCCCCTCGAAGAGTTTGTCGATCTTATGCGCAAGTCCGACCGGATCACGCCCACCGTCCATCAGGGCCGCGATCTGGATTTCTCCCTTTATCTTCTCCAAGGCTGCGTTGTAAGCGCGGGCATCACGCCAGAAATCTTCTTCATTAAAGACTTCGCCAAAGCCTACGGAGTTTCGGCGTTCCTCGAGCGCTTCGGGACTGCTGCTCTCGCGGAATCTTTTGACTTCTTTATTAAAGCGCTTAAATGCGGTACCGCCGGAATCGATCGCAAGACCCGCCTCGAACTCTGCGGCCTCGTCCAGGTGCCAGCCGCCTTGAATGAGGTTTAGGGCATCCGCCACTTCGAGATTATGCTTCCGGGTAAGTTCGAGGAATTCCTTGTGACCGAGAGTGGTGTGGATCGGGTTCTTGGACAGGAGTTTCTCACGGACATCCTTCTTATTGAGATCGGTATTCTTGTCGGCCAAGCCGATTTGCGTAAGGCGATCCTTGTAAGCAGTGAGAACCTCCATCTGAAAGGCCACGAGAGGATCGGCCGCCTTCTTCAGATCTTCAAAAATCTCCTCACCGAAGAATTTGACGGACTGCTTCTGCGTCGCATAAGTCTTCTTGAAATCCGCGATACAGGCCGGCGCACAGCTCAGATCCTTCTCCCATTCTTCGAGCTGATGCTCAAGCTGCTTCTTTTGCTGCTCTATCTGGACAAGTTTGTCCTTGTCCTTCTCATTTTCTTTGAGCTTGTCGAGATAATCAAAGTTCTGCTGGAAGTTTGAGTACTTCTGGTAATCCCCGAGCACCGACGGCCCGTACTTTTTCTTGCGGACGAGGGCCTGGATGGAATCTTTGGCCTTCTCCTGATATCGCTCCTGAACGCTCTTCTGCAACGACTGGTCTTTCTTCACGCGGTTCAGGGCTTCGCGGTCCCTCACGAGAGCGAAGTATTTGTCGATCGTTTCTTTGGACGGATTGTTTTCGGGCGCCAGGGCGATACGGGCGCGTGTCCACAAGCTGGTCGCTTCATCGTCGGCAAGGGCCGCAATACGCGAGCGCAGCCACTTCGCTTCGGCATGGCGGTCCACCAAACCGAGCAAGATCCCCTTGAAGAAATAGCTGAGGTAGAACTTAGCACCCACAAACGGGGGCTTCGCATTCCCTTCCGCATCAAAAAGCGTACTCCGCGTATAGTAACCGCTCAATGCCTTGTAAAGGCCGACAAGAGAGCCGACGCCGACCAACGGGTACCAGACATAGCTGCTGCCGAGCACTCCCACAACCGTCTTACCAAGAGCAAATGTCGCCGCCGTACCGAGAGCACCTTTAACCGCCGCGAATGCCGTTACGAGCCAGCCGATGAGCGGGAACGAGAATCCCAATCCGAGCCCCGTCGCAATGGCCGGCAGGCCGAAAACCAAAAGTGCGCCGATGCCGGCTAGCGCCAGCCAGAAGAGCGGGCTGCGGGCAAAACCAAGCAGGTATGTCTCGATGTTCCGCACGGCACGGAATTGTGAGATCAGCAGAAGCGCCGCCAAAACCGCTGCAACAATCATCGAAACGCTAACGAGCACCGCGCCTCCGAGGAAGAATCCCCCGGCCAAGAGTCCTGCCGCTAGGCCGATCTCGAGGGTACGGCGGAGCGGCGTCACATGGGTGATCTTGCCTTCCTTATCGATTCTGTCTAAGCGCTCCTTCGTCTTCTCGACGCGTGACGTAAAGAAGAACTTAATCTTCTCGACTGCGGCGGAGAAGAAGGCCTTGATGCGCGTACCGAAGAAGAGGACGATGCCGGTAATGGCAAGCGCGCCCACCACAATAACGGTCGGCACGACGATCATGGCGAGCAGTGATCCGCCGGCAATCACAGCCGCGCCGATGTTAAATAAGATGAATCCGAGCAGACCGAGACCGAGGCCCACCTTGCCGATTTTCAGAAGCGTCTCATTGCGTTTCGCACGGCGCAGTTCCCGGACCTGTTCTCGGGCGTCATTGCGCAGCTCGACAAGGCGTGCGGCGTCAAGCACGCCGCGCTCCGTGCCCTCCGTAACGATAACCGCGAGGGCAGCACGCTCCTGACGCAGCGACTGTTCGAAGAGTTCTTCGGTCTTGATCTGGTCGTCGGTGCGGTTCTGTCCATACCAGGCCGTCCATTCATCCGGCAGTATGGAATCGAGGACCTTTTCGGCACCCCGCCGCAATAGCATGCGTAAAATAAAGAAGAAGCGTGCAACCTTCGTGTCGGGGACTCTAATCCGCTCCGGCAGAATACTCGTCCAGGCGCCGAAGAAATCACCATAGGACTCGGCGCGAATGCCTAACGCCCCGCGGTAGATCACGCGCCGCTCGGAACGCAAAGCGAGGTTGGTCTTGCGGAGGTTTGCGCGGACACTCGCAGGCACGTCGGTAAAGGCGGCATGTGAAACTTCTTGGTTTAGAGCCGCCAGCGCGTCGCGGGTTGCGCCCACATCGCCGCTGCTTGCTGCCGCGCGCACGCGCGCAATCCCGTTAATAACCCCGGCCAGACGTGTACGCTGTGCTGCCGGCAGTCGGTCGAGCGCGGCCTTCGACTGCCCGAGGGCCGTATCGATGCCGCTTTCAGCCGCATCCGTAAGCGTCGCCGCCGGCCGCAGGCTCTCCTTCTGGCGGCGCGAGAGACGTGAGGTATTGATGCCCGACAGGATATCGCCGGCACCCTGAGTGAGGTCGATGCCTTCGATGTCTTCCGCATTAATGTAGGAATCTTCAATCAAGTAACCGCTGCCGATGTCGGCAAGGACCGTCGAACCATTGATCGTGGTATCGTCACCGATGGTCACGTCGTCGCCGATGATCGTGGTGCGCTGTTTGAACTTGTCCTTATCGTCCTTCTTCTTATCGGGATTGATCTCACGATTGCGCAGACGCACATTGCGGCCGATTTGCACGCGACGGCCGACCACCACACCTTCGCCGACAACCGAGTTCTTACCGATAACGGTCGGACGCTCACGGTCACCGTCCTTGATGGTGGCGCCCCGGCGTACCACTGAGTTCGCTTCGAGGCGGACATTGCGGCCGATCTTGGCCTGAGCCTGAATCACCACACCGCTTGAAATATAGACACTTTCATCAATTTCGGCGAACGTGTCGACATGCACAAACGCAAAACCGCCGTCATCAGCTTTAACCCACCGCAGTTTGCCGCGTTCCACGTCGATCTGTGTCTTGAGACTCTTGAGCTCGGCCGACACCTCGATGGCCGCGGCCGTATGGCCCTGCTCGAGTTGCTGCAGCATCGGGTCGGCGGCCACCATCTGTTCATAAGTTTGCCCGTAGACCGCCCGCACAACGAGATCGCCGTCATTGCCGGCCTCGGTCCGCTCGCGCAGGCCATAGAAGTTGATCCCGCCCGAGGTAATGCGGCCGACGCTCAGGGAGTCAACCCGGTTAAGCAGAGCCTCGGGATTCTGAATGAGAGCCCGGCGCTCGTCTTCATTGAGTTCGAGCCGGATACGCGGCTTTCCGGGCTGCCTGATGACAACTGTGATCCTGCGGTCAGAGCAGTCACCGGCGCCGCCGCACACCGCCGAGCGATCAAGTTCGCGCAATGCGAGGATGGCGTTGGAAAGCGCCCGGCTGGTGGACTCGCTCGAAGTATTTTCCGTATCAACCGTAACCGTCGCACCGGCATCGGTACGTTCCACAATCACAACGTCCTCGGCCGTATGGACAGACGTTGCTGCACCGGCTTCGGTTTCAGTGGATTCAACAGCAGGAGCGGCGCGTTCGGCTCGTTCATCCTCAGCAATACGGATCACGATAGGTTCATACTCTCGCACCGACTCAACCGTATTATTGTATTGAACATTCCGAATCACTTTGAGTTCACCTGCAGGCGTCTTTAGCTGCGCCTGGCGGTTGCCTTCGAGCACGTTGCCGAGACCGCCTTTTACGACCGTCTGCGTCGCCACGATCTTGGTGGCCCGGTTTCCGACGAGTGCCGCGGCATTAAAGCCGATCGCGGCCAGAATCGCCGGAATAAGCGGCAGCCCCAGCAGAACCGCTGCGCCTGCTCCGGCGCCTATCACGGCCAGCCCAAGCAGCAGTACAACGGCAATAGCGCCGCGCTTGCCGATACGGTTCTGCAATGCGCTGAATCCCAGATACCCGGCAGTCACGCCGACGAGAAGGCCGAGGACGGTACCGGCGAGTATGACCTGCGCGAAGAGAATTCCGGCCACAATTAAGCTGCCGAACGCCGCCGCCAATCCTCCGGTAAGGGCTAGTGTGCGCAGGAAGCTGAAGCCTGCGGCACCGGCCTCCTGAATCCGGGCACGGAAACTCCCGAGACCCACGAGGTCCATAATCCGTCCGATCGTATTGCGTATAAGCCAGTTGAGACCCAAGCGGCTGCTCAGCGTCGGCAGTACCGACAAGACGAGTCCCGCGCCGAAAACAATACCGGCAACAAGTAAGACACCGAATGGCGCAAGGAAGAAGCTGACGGCGGCCGCTACAAGCGCGCCGGCAACGGCAATACCGCCGATCACACCTGTGCGTCCGCGGAAGCGATTGAGCGCGCGGCCGACCTTGCTCAAGTCTTTCGGCGCCGTCGCATCCGCTACGTCGGCGGCCAAACCGGGGTGAGCTTTCTTGAGCTGGTCCAAGGCATCCGCGACGGTACGCTCGCGGACTGCACCCAACGCCAGCGCGGCCTGTAGGCCCTGCACGCCAAGGTAAGAACCTTCGCGGCCGAGGCTGCGAAACTCGACGGCGCAACTCGAACAGCTGTTCAACACCGATCGCGCGGCAGTCTCTGCTTCGGAACCGATAATACTCTTAAGTGAAACATTAAGCGGCACTCCCGATTCCCGGACCGCGATCAACACCTGGGCCGCACGGCGGGCTTTTAACGCATGGTCGGTAAGCGTGTCCTGGTCGGCGATAAACTGATTCAGGATATCCGCCAAGAGTGTCTGCTTCGCCTCTTCGCTGAGTGTTTTGTCGTTGCTGATCTCTTCACGGATGCGGCTGACAAATTCATTCTCGAGGCGGCTCTCGGCATTGTGAATCCCCCGGACCTCAAGATTACGCCGCTTCTGTTCCGACTGTTCCTCCAGCTTCAGAGAATGTTCGTAGGCGCCGTTGATCAACGCGCGGCCGAGGTTGTCGATATACTCGCGTTCGGAAACAGCTTCTTCAGCCAGCAGGCGGAGGCGGTAGGCTTCGGCACGGCGCGCCGCTACATCGTGGTCTCTGCCCTCTTCGGTAAATAGCGGTGTCCCGGTCGTCTTAGTGCGTTCGCCGCGTATACGGTTCAGTTTATCGATACGTTGCGCGTTCGCATAGCGCCTCGCATCGTCGACGCGCGCGGCGTCGACAAGTCGGTAACCGAAAGCTTTGAGTTTCGCTTCAACTTCACTGGCATTCTCGGCGGTGACTTCCGTCTCAAGCGAACCCTCGCGGCCGATGGCAAACTGCCAACCGAGCGCGCGCAGCTTGCCGTTCAACCACGACAGAGCCGCGGCCTGACCGCTGTTTTGGGCACGGGTTCTATAGTCGCTGAAAAGCTGCGTCACTGCACTCGTGACTGCGCGATGACTGAAATAGGAATCCTCCGCTGACCCAAGACCAGCCACGACCTTCTTGTACTCCTGTTGGATCTGCGCAGGCGTTCCGCGAAACGCTTCGAGCCTCTTCGCTTCCTGCAGATAGCCGAGCCCGCGCAAGAAGCGGCCCAACCGTCTCTGTAAGAGTTGCGCGTTGCCCTGAACTTTTCGGCCGAGACGCAAACGCTCGACGCGGCTCTTGAAAAAGCCCTTAATTTCACGATCGCCGTTGGTCTGCCGGTCGCCTGCGATGACATACTCATTCAACGCCTGCTTCTCGCTCGTGAGTGTCACGCTCATGCGGCTATAGTTCAACTTGACGGTATAACGTTCATTACCGATCTCAAGCGTCTTGCCGTCAGTCAACTGATAATTAACGCCGCCGACCTTGAGACCTGTAATCTGACCGTCCTTGTATGTAAAGTCAAAATTTTGTCCGTTCTCCTGAACAACCTGACTACCGCTCGCATCAGCATCACTGCCGCTCTTATCAGCAGGGACGCTGAATTGTACACGGGTATTTCCGTTTTGATACTGCTGGTATGCCGCCTCACCCTTGGATGCCAGATACTCGGTAGTCGAGACCGCGCCGTTTTTCTGCTCACCTTCAAATTGTGAGAACTTCTGTGACTCCTTAGCGCGGGCATTAAACTCGACCTTGCCGGGCAGGTGGTCGATCAGAATGCGGTCAGCCGTGGCTTCGGTCGTATTCCTGCGCGCCTGGCTGAGAAGCGCTTCGAGCTTGGCCCGCTTTACGTCGAGCTTGCGTTCAAGCCCCGTCGTGTCGCGTCCTTTAGCGCGAGCGGCCTCGACCTTTTGCTGCAAGGCGAAGTACTGAGCCAATGTTTTCTTAAAGAGCGCAAAGCTAGCGGCATCGGCTTTCGTTCCCGGCAGGTTTTCAAAGCCGAGCGCCACAATCTCATTTACGTCCCACTCATTGACATAAATCTCACCGACGCGGCCGGGCGCTTCATTGCGGCCGGAACGCGCCACTGCCTGCTCGAAGTCAAAGAGGTTGCGGCTTGCGCCCACGGCATAACCCAGTTCCCCGTAGGCGTAGCTGACACTAAACTTGTCGAAGAATTCTGCGACATGCGTTCGATACGCCGCTTCGATCTCTTGCGGCGTCGCCGAACTCTCAAGGCCGAGCTTCTCAAGAAGGCTCGTACGCGCATCACCGCTTGTCGCTTGCGCTTTGGCTACCGCGGCATTCCCAGTTTCGGCACTAAACTTATCAAGAAGCTTCATCACATCGTCACGCGTCAACTCATCCGTGACCGGCAGTCCGACGCTGCTGCGCAAACCGTTGATAAAGTCGAGAACCTTCTGCCGTTCCGCCTCGGAATAACCGGCGAGTACTTCACTCAGCTTGACTGTTGCCGTCTTATCGTTCAGGTTCTCACGCAGCGCATCCTGCAGAAGCAAGCGCTGCAAATGATGGAGCTTCTCCAATTGCTCGGTCTGCTCATTGGCGCTGTAACCTGCCTGACGCAGCAGCTCGCGCAGGCTTCGTTCCACGCTCTTGTCCCTGTCTCCGCTCTTGACGCTTTGTGAAAAGGAAGCGAAAGGCGGCACGAAGTTCGTACCACGGCTGACATTATTCGAGGCAAAAACGACACCGCGCAGGAGACCGCCGTCTTTACCTTCCTTGCGGCCATAGTCACTTTGAGATCCGTCGAGAAGGTAGATGCGGCCGGCACTGAGAGACAGGTCCTCGAGACCGTGCAGGGCCGTAAGTAAATCGAAATCCGTCCGCACACGCGAACGCAGGTTGGAGAAAAAGCGGCGCACGGCATTATTGAGTGCCGGCTTCGCGGTCGCATCACCCCACTTGCTGCTCAACTCTTGAAGCAGGTTCTCGAGTTCGGCCAGCATGGCCGTGATTTCAGCGTCCGTGAGACCCAGTTTCGTCTGGTTTGCCCTGAGCGTGGCCTCCGCCTGCGCCTTCACATTGGCAATGTAACTCTTTACATATTTGCGATAGGCCTGCTGGGCTTGTTCCGGCGACTTAAAGAACAGACGCGAGATCGTGCGGTAGTTCTTCTGTGCATCGGCCACCAGGTCGGCGATAACCCGGTCCACTTCTGCCGCCGTCGTAAATTTGGTCTCATTGATAAATCGCGCACGCCTAATATGGGTATCGAAGTTTAGATAGTCCTCCGGGCTCGCGATGATCTTGAACGCGGCCGCTAGCTTCAGGAAGGCCTTATCCTCCGTCTGGATGAAGGCCTGATCACGACTGCCGGAAGGTATGGATTTCACGGATGCCAGGACCGTACCGCTCGATCCACTGAGGTCCATGCTACCATCCTCGAAACGCCGCGTCTTCATCTCAAAAACCACAAGACTGTCATTCTCACCGCTGGTCTTGCTTTCCGCTTCGACCTTAAGGACACCGCCGTTGTCAAAAACCAGGGACTGGAAAGCGGCTTCCAAAATAGTGCCGCCGAAATTGCTTTCGCGCTGCGTCGAGACACCTTCGTTGCTCATCACGCGCACTTCATAGACGGGCGTACCGCTCTCGTCAATCTTGTCGCCTTTGGCATCTTCAGCCACTTTGAACCCGAAATCCTTGCCCGCACGGCGAGCCAGTAGGATCTCGAGACTGCGGCGCAGGAGCATCTCGAAAGCCTTGTCGGGATTCTGCAGCTGCTTGCGTTCCTCTTCACTGAGAAGCAAGTTGGAGTTGTCGAGTCCGAGCTGGGCAAAGAAATCTTGAACGTTACCCCCTCGGCTTTCGACGCGTTGCACAAATTTCTTGTAGAGTTCCTTCGACTTCTTGCTGAACTCGTCGGTCGTGCGCAGGCTTAACCGGCCGTCAGTCCCCTCGGAATCTTCAAGGACAAAAAGCGTGCCCGGTTCTGTACGGCTCAAGAGCCGACGTGCGGTGCGGGCCCACTTCTCATGGGTGCGCTCAGTCGCACTTTCGGTGCGGATGCCGAGGTCCTGCTCCACGAGTTCCTGAGCAAAGCCGAGAAGAGTGCCGAAGTTTTCGACATTCTTCTTCGCAAGACTGCGGCCCCCTTCCGCATTGATATAACGCATCAGGATCATAAAGATGGCGTCAATTTCGTCCACGCTCAGGATGTATGAGTCGTCCGAGAGGTTCTTGTCGTTAGGCGCACTGCTCTGGTCTTCTAAATACGCAAACTGATAGTCGGAAATCGATATGTACAGGACGCGCGGCTTTTGTTCCTTGTTTGAAAATGCCTGTTTGAAGGTATCCCTGCCCATCTTGTTCTTCTTGAGGCCGTAGGTTTCAATACCGAATGCCGCATAAACGGCCTGGTTTTCATTCAAGAGGTCGTCGCTTACGGCCTGTTCGGTATGCAGGAGATGAGCCACGGTAGGCCCGACAAAGGCCTTCAGAATATTTCGGAAGAGCAGTGTGCCGGTCTTACCCTGCGCGGTCGGGATACCGCTAAGGATGCCCTGAATCAAGGCCGCGCCTTCTACCAGCTGAATGCCGCGAACCGAATAGTCGAATGCCGCATTGAAGTGGCGCTGGGCAATGGTCCCGGCCACGAGGAACTTGAAGACGATATCGTTCGGAATTTCCCGGCCCTGAATTTCTTTCGCTTTGTGATACTCATTACCGAGGGCTTTCAGTTGGGCCGCGAGGAGTTGTTTCAGAGAGTCGGAGGCATTAAAGAGTTCGTGAACCGCATTGAGGGTATCAACCGCCGCCTGTTCTTGGCTGCTGAGGAAGACAGATCCCTTGTCGTCATACAGCCCGCGCTTGCCCTGTTCGACGAGCTCGCGGAGCAGTGTGCGAAGCGCTGCCTCTTTCTCCGCCTCTGAACGTGCCGTATCGAAAAGGATATCCCGCACGCCCGCAAGCCTGTTGCGCAGAGGCTCCGGCAAGGCATCGAAATCCGCGGCCGACAACTTTCCATTTTTAAGGGCCTTCAAGAGAAGCTTCACTTTGATGTCAAACTCTGCCAGTTGTTCGAGATAGATCGCCTTCTTCGCGCGCGCAGAAGTCTCTGCGTCATCACCCTTCAGTTGGAGCAGGCGCTCCCTCTCAGTAAAGGAGGCGATATCGTCCTTGTTTTCTTCAATACGAAGGTACTTGCTATCGAAGGCATCGGCCTCTTTGGCGGCTTCGACCCCTTCGACCAAGTCAGTCAGTTCAATGGACCGCGGGTTGTCCGGCGTGAGCTTGGCGTTCTCACCGACCAGCCCTTCCAGGCTTCGGATGCGGCGTGAGAGTCGATCATTCTGGATCTGTAGTTCACGCTGGCGCAGAGGATTACGCAATTCATCTCCGGCCTTCAATTGCGGCCCGATGACGTGCTCACGAAATTCCACGAAGTGGTCATGCAAGGCTTTGCCGGCTTTCTGGATTTCGCCCTCGGCTTCTTTGGCCTTCTTGAGCAGTTCTTTGGCTTCTTCCCTCAGGGTATTAAGAGTCGCGCGAAGCCTAACCTTGCTCGCGCGTGAACCCCGCGCGGCAAGGAGACTCTCGGTCTCTTTGACCTGCTCATCTACTGCAATGAGCTGTGCCCGGATGCGCGCGAGAACCCCATTAGCGGCGTCAAACTCCGACTCGAGGACATCGGCTCTGCGGTCCAGAGTCAGAACAATTTCATCCGTGCTAAGGACATTGCCGTCGGCATCGAATTCCGCCCTGAAGGCAATGCCCGTGCGGGCGTCTTCGACATAAACCACGACCTTGCCGTCGAGGTAGAAGAGATCCGTCCCCGGCTTGAGCTCCCGGCCAAAACCGTTGACGCGGTGCCCGGCAATGTGACCCGTGTTGTCGAGAAAGGCCTTCTGGGCATTTTCGCCGTAGTTGCTGTAGCCGATTTCCTGCAGGCCGTCGGCGTCACGCCCGGCAAATGTGCGGAAACCAACCTCGTCCCCGTTTTCATTAAAGAACCACACCGCATCCTGACCATTCAAACGGCCTTTGGCGATAAAACCGCCTGAGGCCGTCACACGCACGTCGCGCTCATCCACCTCGGCGCCGCGGTTCACGGTCAGATCCGCATGAAGTCTTTGACGCCGTTCCTCGAGCTCTTTTGCTTTACTCTCAGACCTTTTGGTCGTGCCTCGCGTCGCAGGATCTCTGCGATTCAGGAAGCGGTTCGTATCCCGGAGCAGCCGGTAACTGCCTGAAAGTGTCACGAGGAAGCCAAAACCGTCGAGCTTGGCGAGGGCCGCGAGGAGTTTCGCGCGCTGGTCCGGCGTGAGTGTCTTAAAGCGTTCGACATCGCCGTTGATAACGATGGCTTCCTGATCGGCAGCGGCAACTCCGGCGGCCGTCAGCTCCTGATGATGCAGCTCGTGGCCGGTGAAAAAGCCGAGCAGAAGCGACAACTCACCCGCGCTAAACTGACCGGAGAAAAGGCTCGCATCCAAACGGATCGTCCCGGTTGCAAATTCGAAGTCTGCAGGATGCGGGGCATTCTCAAGTATTTCAATCCTCAGATGGTTCGGAACCGCATGGCCAAGCGCGGCAAGCCTGGCGATCGTCCGGTTCTGGAGGAGAATTGCCGTCACGATAAGGCGGCGGCGCTTCATCCCCTCGGCGTCGGTACCGATCCCGAGTGACACAAAAACGTCTTCAAGTTCCGCGAGCAGTTGACGCCGTGCGCTCAACACGTCCGTGACGCGGCCAAGTGCCCTGCGGTCAAGAACGATCGTGCCGGTAGCCGGGTCGATTGTCACAAGACTTGAGCCCGAAACGGTAGGCGTTACACCCTCAAGAACATTGGTGCCTGCACCGCGGGTATCGGCGGTCAGAACCGGGAACGCGGCGGCGGCAGCGGTACTGCTCTCATCTCCCTCACGCAAAGCAGCACCTGCGTGGGCCGCGACATTTTCGGCTTCGCGGCGTTCGAGCTCGCTCAATTCGCGGCCTTCGGCCAGGCTCGCGTAAAGCGATTCCTGCAATGCCGCCGTGCGGACGGCAAGCTCGCTGAAGTGGTCTTGCAGGGTCCGGTCGCCGGCAGTCACCGCAACATACTCGGAACGGAACTCCTGTAACACGCCTTCGCCGGCAAGCGCGAGGTGAGCATTACTCTCACCCGTAGTGTCGAAACTGAGCGTAAGCGCATCATATTTGGCCTGGAACTGATTACGCGCAGTTTCGGTATTCCGCACTGCCGCTTCAAGGGCGGTACGGGCCGCCTGCACCTGGGCATAAGTGGCACCTTCGCCCCGGAGGTAGCTGCTATAGATCCCGCGGAACTTCGCGGCTGCTTCGCGCTGCGAGTCCGCAGCCGCTTCGTATTGATCGCGCAGAGCACGCAACACCGCAAGCTCCGAGGCACCGCGGCGGCTGAGGTCTTCGGCCGCGTGAGCATCGTCCTCGGTGAGCCTTATGGCCTCGTCGGTGACGGGCGCGGCATCAAGATCGATACCGGTACGGCGGGCCTCGAGTCTGGCGCGGCCTTCCGAGAGGTTGTCTCTAGCTGCCTGCACCAAGGCGAGAAGCCCGGCAAGCTCGGCGTCAGTGAGATTGCCTCCCTTTAATAAGATTTCCAGATAGCTTCTAGCCTCGTCGAGCGACTCCCCCGCAAGCCTCAGCTGGCGCTCGGCGCCCTCAATCGTGGCCCCTTCAGCCTCCGCCCGAGCGGCCGCGTTTGTCGCGACTCGGGCATTCACTTCAATGCCCAGTCGATACGCTTGTGCCAGCAGCGCTTGTGCTTCCTGCAGTGTAATTTTTTCGTCCTTTAAGGCACTGCGAATGCCGGCGATAAGCGCCCTGAGCTTACCCTGAGCCCGAATGCCCTTCGTAAGATCAAGATCCGCCCCTCTAGCGAGTTCCTCAGCCTGAGCCTGCGTCGCGTTCAGTCCATCAAGGACCGTCGTATCACGCGTGCCGGCTTTGTTGATCTGCTCATTAATCGCATTGATCACTGCGTCAAGTTTGGTATTGAACTCCTGATTGGCTTCAGATAATGCCTTTGCCCTTGTTCCCTTAAGCAAGCCTCTGAGTGTCTTTTTCAACTCGGTGATGTCTGTTACTTTGTGAAGGGCGTCGAGTTTCGAAACAACAGCACGCGCCGCATCGAGATCTCCGCGCAGGACCAGGGCTTCTGCCAGCTCGGCGGCCGTTCCGACCTGCTCTGCCGTATAGGTATCTGCCGTACGCGACGCGGCCCAAACTCCAAACTCCGCATCGGATAGAACCGCCGCTTCTGACGCCGACAATTTTTGAATCCTCTCAGTGTCCGGCCCCCGCGCTTCTTTCTCAGCGGTTTCACGGCGGTTGCGCGCCACATCCAGGACCTGCTCGATCGCCGCGTGCACGGCTTCGTCGCGCGGCGCGCCCTTAGCGGCACGGTTAGCAAAGTTCACGGCGCAGGAGCTGCAGGTCGCATCAAGGGCTTCAAGGTCTGCGGCAAAATCAGCGTCGATCTCAATTCCCGAACGCGCTACGTTTTCAAAGGTATGCCCCACACGGTCGGCCCGTTCATCGGCAAGTTCCTGCTTCTGCGCCTCACTGAGCGAAGACCCCTTGATGCCTTCGATCATGGCATCATGCGCCTGCTTCTGCTGCTGCAATGCGGTCCGAAGCGCATCCCGATCACCCGCCCGAATCGCGTCTTCCACCGCCAGCTCGGCCCTAATGGCCGCAAGTTCATGACTTGTTTCGCCGCAGCCACCGCCGCCGCATAGTTCCTGGAACTTCGAGACGTTGTTCCGGACAGCGTTGATGTCCAGCGTATCCACACGGCTCAAAGCGGCGGCGGCCTTCGCCCGGAACTGATTAGCCTGGTTCGCCGTCACACCCAGTTCAGCCTGCAATGTCTGCGTCTCGGCATAGAGCCCGAGGATTTGAGCGCGCAGCTGCTGCATCTGACGGTAGGTCTGCGCCGTCCGCGGGCGAGCCTGAAGAGCGGCTAGTTGGTCGATCTTGGCAAGTAACTCATCAGCGGCTTCGACGAGCCGCTGCGCTTTGGCGCGGGCCGCCGCATCCCTCTTGAACGCCTCGTCGATGTCATTCAGGAAGTCTGCGCCGTCAACGAAAAGATCGGCGGCCGTCACGGGAATGGCGGCTCTGGCGGCCGCGGCCGCTGTCGCAAGTTCTACGCGAAGCGCGCCGAGTTCTGCGAGCACAGTCGCATGCAGAGAAACTGCCTCAGCGGCCGGCGCATAATTCAATACTTCTCCAGCATGCCGGTAAGCGGCGCGCAGTTCTCGAGCGGCTTGCGTCAGTTCGCCCTTAACGAGATGTTCACGGGCCTTGGCGGCACGCGCCCGAGCCTTGGCCGCATGTATTTCAGCTGCGGTGCTTGGTTCGGAGGCCTCAGCCGCCGCTTCTTCATCAGCCGAAATCAATCGATTGAGACGGTCCGCGAGATCCTGACGTGCCGACCGGATTCCATTGCGTATCGCATCGGGTACTGAAAAGAGCATGACCAGAAGACGCAGGGCAATCCACTCAACCAGGATGACGGCACCACCGGCAACGAGGCCGGCCGTGATGGCCAGGGCGATCGTAAGCATTACAGCAATGGCCATCGAACCGCCGACAAGGGGCACCAACACCGGCAAGAGCAGTGCAAACATAACGATACCGGCCGCAATCGCCAAAACTGACGCGATGTTAAAGTACTGCGTACCCAACGTACCGAGGACCCATCGTAAGCCGTCGACGATCCGCGAAGACAGGGTCTTGCCGGTCCTCTCAGCCGGCGCAATCGTCTTAGCCAACCATTCGATCAAGCCCTTCTTGCCGTTTTCGAATGCCTGATTCAGAGCGCGAGCCACTGCCGCAATCCTTGTAGACACTGCAATGACCGGCGGTGCCAACGCGCGCGTTATGAGCACCGCAACAATAATCGCCGTCAGTACGGCCGCGGCAACAACACCGACCGTAAGACCGAATACCAGGGCGAGTGCAAGCGCAATACCCGCAGTAACCGCCAACTGATCGGAGACACGGCCTGTCAAAAAGCGGTACATCCCTTCCGGTATCACCTCAGAGATGGCCCAGCCGGCAAGGCCAAGCATGCCTAGGAGCAGAGCCACACCCAGGAAACTCAGCACTATGCCGGTAAGCGTGTAAGCCGCCCCGGAGATTATTAATCCCGCCAATGCCACAAGCGCCGGAACTCCCAACACCAGCGCCGTCACCACGGCGGCGGCCGCACCCATCACAAGAAGCATGCGTGTCGGCGAAATACTGGCAACGCGATTCCGGATTGCCGTACCCAAAGAACTCGCGAAGCCCCTCAGTAAGGTCCTCAGGTTGATCGGGATACGGAGAACGGTTTCTTCGGGTCTGGTCTCCCCGAATGCCGGTATCGTGATGGTTTGAGTGAAGAGAAATAAATCACTGACATACAAGACTGCCGCAACCAGAGCGCTCACGATGACAGCCGCGACAAGCCCCGGAAGAATACCGCCGAGAACAAGAGTGAAGCTGGTGATCACGGCTGCCGCAACAGCGGCAGTAACAAGGGCAATCGCGATGCGGCGCCCGTAATTGACAGCAATATCAACCGCCTTGTCGAAGGTAGCTTGCGCCGCGAGCAGGCTGAGCGCAACGGCCGCCGCCCCCATAAGCACTGCAAGGCTGAAGGCGTATGCAATCTGCTGGCGATAAACGATGGCTAGCGTGACAAGCGTCGTCACAACAGCAACCGCCGCAACCGTCCCAAAAACCAGCGCAAGTCCGAGCGCAACACTGCCGAGTGTGAATCCGAGGATCGTGCCGATGCCGGCAAGCACAAACGGTGCAAGCACTAAGGCGAGGATGATCTGTCCCGCACGGTCGCCGGTTAAGCCGAGCAACGAACCGATTTGAATGGCATACGGGATCACGGTCGCAAGAGTTGCAATGATGGCGATTGTTGCAATGGCATTAATCACACCGCCGACAACGAGACCTACGGCCGAGACCGCCAACACACCTGCCGCAACAACAGTTAAACCAATTCCAATTTGACGGCGGTACTTGACAGCAAGTTCGGTCAGGTTCGACGCACCTTCATATGCGAGAGCGGCGACGATAACGCTTATGATCCCAATCGCGATAGCCGCGCCGGCGCCATAACGCGCTAGCGTACGGCCGACGGGAGGCCCGTATCGAACGGCCAGGTCCTTCAATCCGACAAGCAGGTTGTAAGCAACGGAGAGACCCGCAATAACGGTAAACACACCGATAATGGCCCCGGCAACTGCTGCAAACACCAGGGCCTCGCCGATTTCGCTGCGATAAGCGACGGCCACGATGACTAGCGCCGCAACTGCCGCAATCGCCAGGGTAACGCCGATCAGGATAACGGCACTCGCCACAAGGCTAACGCCCAACACAGCGTTCACACCGAGCAGCAGGCCGACGCCGGCCGCAAGTGCGGCTCCGGCAATACGAATTCGCTGTGCATTGGCCGCATAGAAGTTCGCGACGGCAGTCCCGGCAGATGAAAGCGCCGAAGTTATTGCAGTCGTAATCGTGCTGCCATAAGTACGAATCAACCAATTAATACCTGCCGCGACGGCAGCGACACCGGCAATTGCAGCAAGGCCGAGAGCGGCATACAACCCCACCGTCAAGGCCAAGGCCGGTGCCAAGCCAATGCCGAGAATCGCGGCCACACTTGCAAGTACAATCCCGGTCGCAACACGATGACTCCACAGGAACTGGGCCACCCTGCCGATCACGCGACCGGTCGCCATAACGGTCTGGAAGATCAGATAAACAGCGGCGCCGAATAACGCCGCGGCCAACGCAAAGGCACCGAAATACGCCAGTGATGCAAGAAAGCCGCCGGTCAGCGGAATAAGAGCAAATGCCGCACCGAATACGACGGCACTGAGCCCGAGGGCTATGGCGATCGCGCGGACCACCTGAGCTGTCTCGGATTCTCCTGCTTTTACCCAAGCGGTAATCGACGCAATAAAACCCCAGAGACCGGTCAATGCAGTCAGTGAGGCTTGCTGCAAAGTAGTGCTGAGTATGAGTCCGATAGCGATAAGAACGGCAGCCGCAACAGCGGCCCCGACCACACCGCCCAGGAAGAATGTCGCCGCTCCGCCTGCCGCAAGGACCAACGCGACAGCCGCGACGGCGCGCAGGTTCATACGGCTCAGGAATCCGCGCAATTTGCTGAAAGCAAAGTAAGTGGCCCCGAGGGCGAGAAACCCCGCGAGAACCATGTAGATCTGGTTGATGAAGGGCCTTATTTGGTCGGCACTTTCGGGGAGACCCGTATTTTGCCCTATACCTTGCGAATCAAGAAATACAAGAAGGAGAGCAGCCAGCGCAAGTCCGGCGATACCACCAGCGACAATCTTGACCATTTCTAGCAGTGCGGAGCCCCCACTCCCTGAACGAGCGCGCCGGCTCGGAGTCGTACGCCCGGAAGGCGCGACGGCGCCCGAATCAGACGGTGTCACGACCACGCCACCGTCATCCGGTGCTTCGAATGCGTCGGCACCAGATGCAATGGGCGGAGCAAAATCCGTAATGGGGGGGACAGCTTCGGCCTCATCGACTATCGGCGGTGCCGGCGCCGCTCTGCCAACGGGAACCGTTTTATCTGCCTCCGCAACAGGCAGGGCATTCAGTTCGGCCTGCGTCGACGCTGACCGCGACGTAGCATCCGCGGCGTCCTTCGTCATGCCTAACGCGGCGTAAAGCTGCGCTGCCTGACGGTAACTCTGTATGGCAAGTCTATACTCGGCCGCAGCCGCGGCATAATACGAGCCGGCATCCCTTGAATCAGCTCTCCTCGCGCGAAATTCAAAGTCCTTTGCCAAGGTATAATGCGAGTCTGCTTCGCCATACAGCGACTCCGCCTGAGCCGAAGCAGCGGCCATATCGGGCACTCCGGGTGTGACAGGCGCCGCCGGCGCAGACTGATCAGACGCACTTTCGACAATGGCCGCGCGAAATGCCTGCACAAGCGGCTGCGCATGGGTATAGCCGGTGTTGTACAAGTATGCAGCGTCACCTTCGAAAAATCGGGCATTCAGGCCCAGCGGCTTCCCATTCGCGCCCTGGGCTTGCTCGGGATATTCAATGCCGGGCGCCGATATGCCCGCCTGCAGCACGACTGTGTCATTGACGCCATACGGAGTGATTGCTCCATCTGCGAGTTCCACATGCCCTTGCCAACTGATATCGTATTCGGCATTGTGGTGGAAGGAGTAAATAAGTTTGCCGTCCTTTGACTGAACGAGAACGGTGCGGACATCGCCTCCAAAGGCATCGTTATACCGCGTTTGATCGGACAGAATGCCGTTTTCGAAATCGGGCGCCGATCCTTCCTGCCGAACACCCTGTTCGGACGGGTTACTCGAATGATTGAATGCGACGTATTGACCCCCGTCCGCCAAGGTCGCCGCATACCCGGCCTGTTTGACCATGCTATCGACCACGCTCAACGGTATAAACAGGGCGGCATCGAGCGCATCACCCAGGGTCGTTCCGTCAATGACTTCAAGACCGTCGAGGTAATCGCTCACGCCCGTGCGAAGTGTCTGCTGTGTTTCATGATGTCCCTTGCCGAGCCAGGTGACCTGCTCAGTATTTTCGGCGTCCCGAGCCAGATGCGAGGCGACCCGCCACTCGCTCTGGGAATTACTCTTATACGCGAGTCGGAGATTGACAGTGCCGTCAGCCTCGACGACATAGAGCACCACGGCCGCGCGTCCGTCGATCTTAGAAACCGAAAAGGCGTCGGAGGAATAGACCACCTTCCCGCCGATCGTGAACTTGTGTTTGGGGCCGAGACCCGCATCCTGAAGTCTCGCAAACACCTTATCTGCCGTGTTGTACTTGCCGTCTCGCGAAATGATGTGTTCAATCGGAAAGTAGGTCTGTCCCAGCTGCTCATCATTCGACAGGCGCAGGTTGCCGGAACTCACTTCCGGGGCTTCAGTCACAGCACCGTTCTGAACCACATTGCCGATCCGAACGCCGCCGGTAGCCGCAGGTGCTTCCACCCGGGCGCCACGCCCTTCAGCACGCGCCTGCGCTTCATTGCGAGCCGCCAGCTCCTGCTGTTCAGCCGAATCGATCGTGGGCGCTCCTGAACGCAAGCGGCTGGCGGCGTCCCGCGCTTCCCTTCCCGCCGTATCCACCCTTGCCGCATCTGCCGTGTGGCCAAGCTCTTCATAACGACTTTGCGCATCGGCGAACAGGCGTGCCGCGATATCAAACTCCGCGGCCGCACCTACTGCTGACATAGATTGAAAATTAAGAGCAAAGGCGACCTTAACCTCGGCCTGCTCCTCGAGATCCCGGGCCTCATTTAACAACTTTGCCGAATCGGAGGCAGTGCGAGAGGCGTCCCCTTCCTGTTGCTTCAACCCGGCTTCAGCGCGCGCTCTAAGTGTGCGGGCGTGATCGAGTCGTTCCTGGATCCGATCCTTTGATTGTCCGTAATTCTGTCCCAGGCCCGTCGCCAATGTCAACGCATCGCTAAGATCCGCCTCGGCACCCTGCGCATACGGCAGGGCCCGGGTAAAATCGCCCGCATCGATATTGCCTTCCGCCCATTCAATCCGCGCCTCGGCCCGTTCGATGTTATTGATGACGGCGCTAAGCGATGCTAAATCGCTGCTCAGTTTCCGTGCGGCAGCCTTCTGACGCCCGCTCGTCCTATTGACAAGGCGGCCCAATTGCTGCTGAAGATTTTTCAACGCAGCCTTCGCCGTCCGGAGCCGCTCTTCGGCCTTTCCGGAATCATCCGCCGCGGCGTAGGCGACAGCCTGCGCGACGGTCCGGACAATCTTAGCGTAGGTATCCTGCGCTTCAGTCAAGACGCCTTGAGCCCCTTCGCCTTCGCCAAGGTAGAGTTCCGCAGCTTGCTGACTGAGGCTGCGTGCGTTCACAGCAAGCGCGCCGAATCCGGCGTACCTCGCTGCATGCCGGTCAAACTCGCCGGCGGCATGGTTCAACTGCACTTGAGCCAGAGCGAAGGTACTGTCCCCCCGGCCTTCGACGGACTCACGGCCCAGGGAGTAACTGACGGCTGCCTCGGCAACTCGATTCGCGGCCTGTGCTTCAATCGTATATTTATCCGCCTGAGCCTTGTCTGCCGTCTCCTCGGCAAGCTCGGTGAAAACAGCCGCGGCCTGCCTCAGCAGGGTTGCCGCTCTGACATAATTCGATTCCGTGTACGTGACCGTTCCGGCCGTCGAATCAGGCAAGCCGAGCAATTCGAGAGCGCTTTTCACAGTGCTGCGGGCGGCTCTGGCCCGTTGTGTCACACTCTGCGATGGCGCCACCGTGCTCTGCAAGATTTCGCCTTCACGCCCGCGGCCGGTGAGGACGCGGAGGTTATTGGCGATATGCGAGGCGATGGCTGCGAGCAAGCCAAGAGGCCCTGCCCGGAGTACGCCCCGCGCCATGCGGCCGGCAAATTCCTTGTGGCGAAGTTGACGCTCATTTATGATTTCAGACACCGTTTGCGCTGCCGCACCAGTCACCGCACTCGCTCCGCTGCTTTTTACGATCTCTTCGGCAGCCCTGCGGTCTGCGCTCTTATGAGCCGCCGCAAATTCACGGTTGGCCTGGACAAAGGCGCGCAGCAGGGCGTTGCGAAAACCGTGACCTGCACGCAGATTCTGCACGAGCAATACGGCAGGCCGCCCAACGCGGAAATAGAGCTCTTCGGCGACGGGGACAACGAGACCGTTGACTAAAAGGTTCGCGGGTTTGGATGATATGAAGTCGAGGCCGGTCCCGATGAGCCGGCCGGCCGAACCGAAGATCGCGGCCAGGGCATTGAGCACGCCCTGCGCCAGGGCATTCAGGCGGCTGAGGAACCCGGGCCGGGCTTCAGCGGCCGTCGCCCGGTAGAGGCGGGTAATTTCGTCCCTTTTGCCCTCGATATCCTGGACCCGTTCGAATCCCGCCCGCGTCAATAGCCGTTCATACGCATTCGCGCGCCGGGATCCCGTGGTTTCCTTCTCGGCCCCGGCGGCCTCATCCACGACCCTCTCGCCGCGCTGGGCCGTCGAGAGGACGTCGATGCCGAGGGCCCCCAGGCCCCTCGCAGCGCCCATGAGCTTGCGCGCGAAGTCAATCGAATCCTTGGAGGCATTGGCCGATATGCGGGTCAGAGAACCGCCCACTGTGAAGCCGATCTCCACATAGGAGTCCCTGACATTCAGGCCTTTCGCGAGGGAGGCGTCTCTCCAGTTGATGATCAGGTCCTTCCCGTTCACACGGCCATAGGCATGAAAACTCACCGCCGTAATATATGCGAAACGCAGGCCCGGGAATTGCTCGTGCAGGAGCACCAGGGCCCGTTTGCCGTTTTCCGGCAGGCGGCTTGCGCCCGGCGCAATGGCTTCCAGACGGCGTCCAAACGCAAGTTCTATCGTGCTCGCGAGGCGCTCACCTTTGGCGGCAGTTCCGATAATGACACTCACATTATGGGCGATGTGCTTGCCAATCGCGGCTCCGAGTCCCAAGATACCAGAGCTCCCTGCAGCGGCGGCGAAATCTTTGGCAAGATTTTCATAGTATTTGAATTCTGCGCTATCCACCCGCGAAACATCGGGATGAGCCAGCGCAAACTGCCGGGCGGCTTCATTCTCCGCTTCATCCCGAGTCATCCCCTGCTCACGCTGCAACTTTGCCGGCAGGATACGGCGGAATGTAATTTCTTCGACTATCGGCACAATGAAACCGTTGACAACCAGATTTGCCGCCTTCGTGAGTGTTAAAACGTCGAGGATAGTGCCGACAACCTTCCCGGAAGTACCGAAGATCCCACCAAGCAAGTTTGCGAAGAAACTGCCGAAGCCGCCGACTGATGTGGCGGCGCGTCTTTCGGTCTCGGCCTGTTCGGCTTGGCCTGTGCGGTCGCGTTTCAAGGGTTCAATTTGGAATTCATCGAGGAGCGTTTGTGCGGCTACCTGGCCGAGAGAGCGGCCGAGACTGGCAAGAAGGATGTCGCTTCTGCCGGCCGCATCTAAATTCGGCAGGACTTCTTCAATTAAGGCGTTCACTTCGGGGGGTGCACGAGCCGCCTCGCTGCCCAGCACCCCTTGAGAAAGTGCGACACCGAGTAATTCCGCCAATCGCGCGGCGCGGTCGTTGCTGAGCTCCGCAAGAAAGGCTCGGACGAGTGCGGCCTTGCGGGTCTGCCCTTGACGCTCCAGGGACTGCGCCAGCACCGCAAGGACTTGCTCCAGGACCAGCCCGTTCAACTGCCGGCCGGCCAGCCTGTTCATATTAATGAGATTCGTAATAGCGTTGACGAACAGCTCGGCGAATGTCGCTTCCGCGGCCGTATTTGCGGTGCCCGAAACTGAAATCGCCAGCAGCTGGCTCAGGAATAATGCCGCTGATTCTTCGGCAGACGTTGCGCCCACGAGGCCGCTTTCGCGAACAAAATCTGCAGAACGCAAGGCCGTCAGGAAATTGACCGCCCGCTTCACACGCTCGGCACGGTCCTCCGCCTCATGACCCGTGTTAACTTCGTTGAGCAAGCCGGCAAAGACGTTGAGCACAACCGGCACAATCTGGGCCGCGGCCGCGGCATCGGCTTCCAGTCCCAGGCTCTGGGTCAGCATCTGCTGCAACAATTCATTCCGAATGACCACATCACCGCCGCGGGCCGCCTCCACCAGGATGTTCGCAAACGCGCGAACCTCGGCGGCCGTCAGATTAGACACACCGGCGAGAAGCGCCGCCGCTCCTTCAGCCGATATCTGCACAAACTGAATGGATCTTCCGTCTTCCGAGGCAATGCCGAGGAAGTTTCCGTTCTGAGCCGCCCACAGCGACAAGGCAAAGTTACCGCCGAGGACAAGGTCGATGTCTACAGCAATGGCCGGGATAGCCGAGGCATCGACTATCGCGCCGTCGGTCAGATTGGTGTTTCCGATATTAAAACCCACGATCTGGAATCCCGCACCCTGCACCATATTCCGCAGCGCCTCGGAGCCGCGCACAAAGTTTGCTTCGCCTGAGACGATGAGGATCGGCACCGTATTGCCGGTCAGAAGAAGCCCCGACAATGCGACCCCATTGGCGGTCAAGTTGCGGAACTGATTGAGGAACTGCGGCGAGCTAAGGTCTTCCTGATTCAGCACGAAGATCTGCGTCTCGCCCGTGAGATTATTAGAAATTTCAGAGCCGGTGATCGAAACCGGCGTCAGGGTTCCGATGACGGCACCGGCAATCTGATTGGCAAGCGCGGCATCTGCTGCGCCCAGCTGCGCTAATGCACCGACAAGAGCGGTCACGACACCAGCAACGCGTACGGCGTGTGCATTGTTGGTGACGGCAAGATTGGCGAACTGCGCCCCAAAGCTTGCAACCGTCGCGGCCGAAACACCGCGCACCCCGCTGATCGCCAACACACTTTCAGAGATTGTCAAGGCAAGAGCACTGCCGGCCGCGTCTGTTCCCAAGAGGGTAAGGATATCGGCTGCGAAGGTCGCGCCTGCCGCAGCGTTAGTCACGGCAACCGCTGTGACCGCATCGGCGATCGCTACTGCCTGCGCTGAGTTCGTCTCGTTCAGGGTCATAAGGGCCGCGGCAAACCCGGCCTGTGTGGCCGCGCTCGCCGACGTATTGCCGAGAGCTGTGACGGCACGGCCGATCGACTGCGCAACCGCAGGCTGCGTTTCGGTCAAATCAAGCAACCGCGTCGCAAGATTTACGAGAGTGTCACCGGCAACGTTAGCTGCGGAGAGACTCGCGATAGCACCGGCCGTTGCAGAAGCAAGGGCCGGATTGCTGACAGACAGATTGCTGAGGCGCAGGGCAGCGCTTGTGACGCGCGCGGCATTATTACCAGAAGCGAGCGCAATCGCGTTTACACTTTGTGAGATGGTCACGGCAAGGGTGAAACCGGCGGCGTCTGTACCAAGAAGCCTGAGTATATTGGTTGTGAATGACGCACCGGTGGCTGCATCGGCCGTGACGACGGCCGTAACCGCATCGGCGATCGAGCGAGCAACCGCAGGCTGCGTTTCGCTCAGGCTGAGCAGCTGAGTCGCTAAACTCAGGACAACGCCGCCGGAAACATTGGTCCCGGCCAGAGCCGTAATAGCGCCTGCCGCCGCCAACGCAAGGGTCGGATTGTTGACGGCCAGGCTGCCGAGGATCAGGGCGGCATTCGTGACAATCGTCGCATTGTTATTAGAAGCACTTGCAATCGCAGTCAGGCTTCGGACCAGCGTCCGGGCGGCGGCCGTCTGATTGCTCACAAGCATGGCCGAAACGGGGAGGGCAATGGCATTGATCGCGAAGGTATTGAAGCCGGTCGCCGCGGCAAGCACTGAGATGCCGTGCGCGATATCCGCTGCCGCGGCCGCGTCCGTCCCCGCGAGAGTGACGATCCCGTTGACAAAATTCGTGACGGTCGTGCCGTCCAGCGAGATGTTGGCCGTAGCAACCGCTGTCACCGCATTGGCAATCGTAACCGCCAGCTCTGAGCTCGTCGCGTTTAGATCATTCAGGGTCATGATGTCCACGGCAAACCCGGCCTGTGTGGCGGCGCTCGCCGACGTATTCCCGAGAGCTGTCACCGCACTGCCGATCGACTGCGCAACCGCAGGCTGCGTTTCGGTCAAATCAAGCAACCGCGTCGCAAAATTCAACACGACACTGCCGGGAGCGTTGGTTCGGGCCAGAGACGTAATCGCACCTGCCGTCGCGGAAGCAAGAGTCGGGTTGTTGACAGTCAGACTGCCGAGGCGCAGTGCAGCACTCGTAACGAGCGCCACATCATTATTTGAAACAGCCGCGATTACGGTCAAGCTGCGCAGTAACGTCCGGGCCGCGTTCACCTGATTCGCTTGATTGGTTGCAATCGCGGCGGAGACAGGCACGACAACGGCATTGATCGCTACAGCATTGTTGCCGGTTACCTCGGCAAGCACCGAGATACCGTGCGCAATGTCGACTGCTGCAGCCGAGTCCGTCTTGGCGAGATTGACAATCCCGCTGGTAAAATTCATGACGGCCGTGCCGTCTAGTCCGGCATCGGCGCTGGCCTGCGCCACAATGGTGATTGCCGCAATCAGAGCATTCTTTGTGCCGTTACCCAAGTCAATTGCCGGTATTTCTAGCAGTTGCGTGATCACGGCAATCATGCTGCCGCCGGTGATTTGGAGACTGCTCAGGGCACTGAATGCCTGAGTCAGGCCGGCAGCGAAATCCAGGCCGCCGCGAGTCGTGATCAGAGTCGAGACCTTGTCTGCAAGCGAAGTGATGGCGCCAGGCTGAACCTGGATACTGGCAGCTGCCAAGAGGGCATTCGAAAAGAGATCACGCGCCTGCCCGTGGCTGTTCACATCGATTCTGCTGAGGCTGCTCTCTAGCGTTTCCTGCAGGCCGCCTATCAAGGCCTGAAGATCCTGCACTGTCGTCAGTCCCTGGATATTGCCGATGACTGCGGCCAAGGCCTGTCCGAAAAGAACACCATGCCCCTGCGTCGCCCGAATAATCAAATCCATAACCTGGAGGGCATCGGCCGATAGCATGCCTCTCCCCATCATGCCGGTCATCGACATCGCAAGACTGGTTCCAAAAGAGACATCGATCGTTTCCTGCACCACAGCCAGCTTATCAATCAGACTCTGAAGTGTCCTTGCCTCGGTACCGGGGGTCGCCGCGGCACCGACCGCCCGCGACAACTCGCTGGCAAAAACAATATCCTGTCGGCTGGAGATGCGGATCGACGTCAAGCGATCCACGATACTGCGCACAGCCGGGGTGTCATTGGCGAAAAGGTTCGTAATGATAAAGACGGTGTTGGTGAGATTGCCCGCAAAACTGATGACTATCGGAGCCGTGACTCCCGGAATCGTGGCCGCAGTGGTGAGGATCGCCGCCACCTGATGGATGTTGACAAGAAATACGTTTGGAATATTTGTGCGAATCAGCTGGGCATCCTTAAAATAATTAGCCGGGACAACGCTGATCAGGTTCCGAAGTAAGTTCGTAAGCGAAGAGACCGTAATGCCCTGCAAGCGGGAAATACTGCTAACGGCAATCGCCACCGCCCCGGCGGCACTCTGACCCGTTTCAGAATCGCGCGCCAGCCTCAGGATGTCTTGCGTGTACTGGATGACCGATGTTCTTTCTGTTTGAAGAATGCCCGCACTGAGCAGGCCGTTAGCGCCGACGAGCACATTACCGACACCGACCAGCGAACCCGCGATACTGCCGGCAACGCCAAGATTAATTCCCGCGAGATCCAATATGCCAATGGTAATCTGCGAGCCAAAGGCAAAATCGGTAACTACGTCCGAAACGCCCGGGCTCACGAGCCCAAGAACAACCACCGAACCGGCGATATCACCCGCCACACTGAGGCCATTTGCCCCGATACCCGCAATCTGCGTAATACGGCTGCGGAAATCATCGACCCTATTCATATTGCCGTTTCCGGCCACGCCGATGGCCACGATCGAGTTACCCGCCGCAGATACGATGCTCGCTGTCGCTCCGCTGAAGCGGGAAAAATCGGCAAGCGTGGCGGTTACTGTCCTGTTGAGCTGCAACACTTTTCCGATGTTGGTTGTGGTCAGACCCGCGAATGCCTGGAAGCCGGCCGAATCGCGACTCACGAAATCTGCGGCAAGCGTGCTATTGGCCCCGCTGACACCCGACAAGATACTAAGCTGCTCGCGCTGCCCCTGCGCAAGTTCCAGGATCTGGTTAAACTGCGTACTCGGTATTGCATTCACGATGCCCGCCGTCGTCGTCGCGCGATCACTGGCGATCGCGGCAAAAAGCTGGCCGTTGGCACCCTGCAGCGTGACAAGAATTTCGGTTTCGCTTAAGCGCACGGCGGCAAGTTGAACCGCGCTCACATCACTGAAACCCGCGAGATTCGTGACGGCAGCCAGTTCCGCCCCGCGTGAAATAACTACACTCACCGCATTCAGAGCCGAGACGCCCTGTACCGCGGCGATGGCATTAAGCTCTCGCAGTTCAAGGTTCCCCAACTCGATCACCTGGCCGATGCGGAAGTTATTGCCCGAACCGAGTACCGCATTAATAGATGCAGTCAAGGCCGTACTCCGCGCTTCGGTGATTTGCGAGAAATGTACCGTCTCGAAGCCGTCGAGCGCCGCAAGCGCAGCCACCTGGTTATTGCGATTAATAGAAAAGTTCACGAGGTCCAAACTCGTCACACCTGCCGTCTGCGTCGCCACGGCCACTAGCTCCCGGCTTCCGGAAATGACACCCGCAAGGAGGTTGACGCCATTAAAGGTAGCCGGATTCGCACGCGTGCCCACGATCTCAATAGTCGCCGCCTGCGTACGGGCCAGATCCGCGGCATGCCCGGCTTGAAAGGTTCCCAGTAATAAGGGCGAGGTTACGACCGAGCTCAGTGTCGCCGCACGCACATTGGCCAATTCCAGCGCCAGCGTGGCTGTCACACCTGCGCGGTATGTCCGTAAGATTGAGGTCTCCGCAGCCCTTGCCGTAGCTATATCGGCGGCAATCCGCAGTGTAAAGTTCGTTGTGTTCTCTGCTACCGTCTGCATCTCGCCGGCACGCACCGTAACAAAGTCGACACCCAGTCGGCTGCTGTAGTCGTTCAATTCCGTAAAGGCGATCAGGTCCTGGCTGCGAGCACCGGCAAAGTCGGCCAGGTCCACTCCCGTAAAGGGGGAAGTGCTTCGGTTGATCGCAAGGGAAATCTCATCGGCCTGCGTATTTATAATCGCAAGGAGCTGTGCCGGCGTAATCCTCGAAAGACCCGTGCTTTCGTCGATGTCCGCATTAATGGTTCGAATCAGCGCCAGTGTGTTCGCCTGTTTGAACCTCACGATATCGGCACTGCTGACACTACCCGCCTTCGCCTTGCTCAGCGCCAGTTGCGTGACCGCGGCCTGTCTGCTCACCAGTTGCGCAAAGTCCTGATCCGTAAAGCCCGGTACTTTCGTTACGATGCTGCGCGACAAGGCCGTGTTCTGCACCTGGACGTCAATAAGCGTCTGAGCCGTTAAATTATTGACCGTGTTAGCAATTGCCCTCAGTTCAGAGTCCCGTCCGACGATGATATCTACAGCCAGCGAGGTCTGGAAAGTGTCACGGCTATTAAGGATGATCGCAATTTCCTGAACGCCCAACTCGATAAACCTGGCCAACTGAGCACCGTTAAAGTCGGCGCCGACGTCGACGAGGCGCGCAATCACCGATTGCGTGGTGCCTGTCCGTGACTCAGAGATAACTGCGAAGTGGAGATCCGTTGCACCCTGCGTCCGGGTCGCTATGACCCCAAACTCAACGCCGCGTGAGACAATCAGATTTGCCGCATCTTGTGCGGTCACGACTCCCCGAATCCCGACGACCGCATCAAGCTCTGCAAGCTGTGCGACCTGAATTCGGTCGAGCTGTTCAATGTTGAAGAGATTGTTTGCGGTGATAACGGCCGTGATTGCGCTAACAAGCCCCGTACTGCGTGCATTGCTGATGTCTGCATAATGCTGAGTTTGAAAACCGTCCAGCCTGGCCAAGGTCTCGGTCTCGATCACGTGGGTCTCGGCAATGTCTACGAGGTTCAGGCTCGTCACGCCGGTTACATTCGCGGCGACTGTGGTAATAAGACTCTGCTGGGCCCGGGCGGCACTTAAGATGTGATTGAAAGAGTCCGCCGTTGCCGTCGCGCTATTGACCACTACCTGCACAGCCACGGTGTGTGCCTGAGCGATGCCCGCCGCATGCCCCGCGAAGAAGTTCGGTGCCCCTATCTGCGAGATCGCGGCCGTCAAGGTCGTGGTTCGGACATTGGCTAGGTCCTGGGCCAGTGTTGCCGTCAGGCCCGTTCTGTACGTCCGAAGGATCGATAGCTCTGAGGCACGCGCTGTGGCGATATCCGTCGCGATCCGCAGCTCAAAGTCACGCGTTGCGGCCACCGCCTTAATCTCACTGGCTCGATCCGTAGCAAACAAGGTACCGAGGCTGCTGTTGTATCCCGTCAGGTTCGTGAAATTGATAAAATCATTACTCCGGATCTCGGCAAAGCCGGCGATGTCCGAACCCGTAAACGGTGAGATGCTGTTATTGATCGCCGCGGTGAGCACCCCGGCATTCTGAGACGCGATCTCAAGCAACTGCGTCGGCGTGATGTTGGATTGCCCCGTACTCGCATCGAAATCCGCTACAATCGCACGAATCAATGCCGCCGCATTCGCTGCCTTGAATCGCAGCAGGTCGGCAGCGCTCACACTGCCCAACTTCGCCTTGTTCAGCGCCAGCTTCGTAACGTCGCTGTCGAGGCGCGCCAGCTTCGCAAAGTCATTGTGCGTGACTCCGGGCACGT
>JAUYMS010000042.1 GCA_030698625.1 Candidatus Omnitrophota bacterium
AAGCCGCGGCCCCGACTTCACCGCACTGGTCTGCCTTACTCAAGTCGCTGGATTGAAGCATCATGACAACGATGGTATTGGCGCACTCCGCACGTTGTTGCTTCAACTTCTGAGCAAAGGTAAAACCGTCTGCATCCGGCATTTCGGAGTCCACGAGAATCAACGGAATAATCTTATTGGATTGTTTGGCAAAATCCAGCGCAGCCTCTGCCGATTGAATGCTATTTGCCACCGTAGGCTTCATATGCCAGCCGTAGAACATTTCTTCTAGAATATAGAGGGCCGTGGGATTGTCATCCACGATGAGCACGGGCATGTCACGAATCTTCATCATGACACCGGTCGCGCTCGTATCCCCTTGCTGCCCTTTGATACTGAAATTCGTCGTAAAATGAAAAGTACTGCCCTGACCGCCAATTCCCTTACGCGCCATAGACGCAGGACTCTCACTCCAGATCTTGCCCCCCATGGCCTCTACGAGCTGCGAAGAAATCGTCAGGCCGAGACCGGTTCCCCCGTATTTGCGTGTTGTCGACCCGTCCGCCTGTTCGAACGATTCAAAAATCGCCTTCAATTTTTCCTTCGGAATTCCGATTCCGGTATCCGTCACGGACAAGTGCAAGGTGATAGTCTCCTCGCTCCTAGATTCCACCTCCACACGCACGACGATTTCACCTGCTTCGGTAAATTTGATGGCATTGCCCACGAGGTTCACGATGACCTGACGCAACCTCCCCGGGTCTCCCACGACAGTATCCGGCACATCGGGAAGAATATGACACGCCAACTCAAGCCCGTTCGAATGGGCCCTCAAGGCCAGCGTGTTTACCGTATCCCCAAGGCAATCGCGCAAATCAAACGGGATCTCTTCCAACCTCAGCTTACCGGCCTCAATCTTAGAAAAGTCCAGAATGTCATTAATCAATTGCAGGAGTGCGTCCGCCGACGTCTTCGTCGTCGTCAAATATTCCAATTGCTCCGGCGTCAGATCGGTGTCGAGAAGGAGTTCCGTCATACCAATAATGCCATTAAGCGGTGTGCGAACCTCATGACTCATATGCGCCAAAAACTCGCTCTTCGCATGCGCGGCGGCTTCAGCCGCCTCCTTGGCCTTTTTTTCTTCCTCCGCACGCTTACGCTCACCGATGTCCCGGGCAATACCGATTGAGCCGGTTACAGACCCGTCGGTATCTTTTAGGACCGTGATGGACATATCGACATCGAGCAATTCTCCGTTCTTTTTGATCCACTTCGTTTCCAGGTGGGACATCATTCCCTTTTCGCGAATATTGCACGAACGGATCATTTTCCACTCATCGGGAGGATAGAGCGAACTGACCGGTTGAAGATAAAGGTCATCGCGGCCCATGCCCAACAATTTTTCCGTAAACGGATTCCAATCGATAATACGCTCCTTGTCGTCGGCAACCATAATGGCTACCGCGGAACTCTGAAAAACCGTCCTAAACTTCTGCTCAGAAGCCTTCAGCTGTTTCTCGGTTCGCTTGCGCGCGCTGATATCCCGCACGATCCCGATGGAGCCTGTAATATTGCCTTCGGCGTCCTTGAGCACCGTAATGGAAACATCAATGTCGATGATCTCCCCGTCTTTCTTGATCCACTTTGTCTCGAGGTGATCCTGTTTACCCTTCTCGCGAATATTCAGCGTGCGTATCCTCGTCCACTCTTCCGGCGGATGCAGGTTGCTAATGGGCTTGAGGTAAAGTTCATCGCGCGTCATTCCCAACAGGTCTTCGGTAAATCGATTACAGGAGATAATTCTTTCTTTATTGTCGCAAACGGTAATTGCGACCGTCGACTTCTCAAAAATGGTCCGGAACCTTTCTTCGGAAGCTTTCAGTTTCTCTTCGACACGCTTTCTCTCGCCGATATCACGAATGACACCGATAGAACCCGTGATATTTCCCTGGTCATCTTTCATCACGGTAATGGAGACATCGATGTCAAAAACCTCACCGTTCTTTTTAATCATTTTTGTTTCGCAGTGATGCTGCATACCCTTTTCGCGAATATTATAAGATCGAATTTTTCGCCACTCGTCAGGCGGATAAAATGAGCTGACAAGCTGCAGATAAAGATCGTCTTTGGTCATCCCGAGCATGTTTTCGGTCCAACGGTTCCAAGAAACGACCCGCTCTTTTTCATCAGCGACCATAATGGCGACAGCAGAATTTTCGAACACCGTACGGAATTTGGCCTCAGTCGCGTGCAACGCGACGTCAGCCTGCTTGCGGTCGAGCTCCAAACGCTTCAGCTCGTTGATCTGCTGTTCCAATGCACGAATCACTGCCCGGAACTTAGTGCCCTGACTCTCCTCTACGATCGGCTGTTCGTCTTCTCTATCCGCCATATCTTTATCCGCCATATCTAATAAGCCTCCCGACATTTTCGCCGTAAACAGAAATTGCCCGCGGTTTAAATTTCTACAGGGGCTTGGAACACGCGAGATTTATACGAACCTACTAGGCTCCATTGAATAGCTGTTGTCATACCCAACTCTGGTTGCTGTTCAATCTTGATAACAAAATAGTTTTTTAGCGATCATTATAGAACCAAATATAACATTTACACCTAAGAACTAATATGAGAATACCCGATAAATCACAAAAATACAAATCCACCCATAAGATACAGCCACTGTCAGCATTCTCAGATTCTTGGGCATAAAATTTAATCCTATCCTCTTTGTTTCAAATAGGTTATGATTCTTTTTTCACTGGGGAAACCATGCAACCAGGACGCAGTGTTGTGATTCATGTATACTGCGAGGAATCAGTTATCAAGAACCTCAAAAAAAGATCTGATTAATGTCTTCAGAATGAACTCGAATCCACATCGTCAGTCCCTCTTAGTCATTGCTGCTGTCGGCATATTCGTAGCACTTACCTTGAACCTTACCTCCAATGCGCAAGGGCCGATTGTCGGCACCGCCGTCGAAGTTCGTTACAAAGTTCAGGCATACCTGGAAGATGGCAAAAAAAGAACGATCAGTCAAGGTGACCCCATTTACCTCGGTGAAGAGATCAAGACGGACTGGGAAGGCTATGTGAAAATGCTCCTAATGGACGAAACAGAATTCGCCATTGGCCCGAAGAGCATTATAAAAATTGATAAGTTCGTCTACGATCCCGCCACCAAGGACGGGGAGTTGAATGTTCAAGTGGCAAAGGGCGTCTTTCGATTTCTAACGGGACAAATCGTCAAGAAGGACCCGCGCAAAATGAACGTTAACCTCCCCGTGGGTAACATCGGAATCCGAGGAACAGCCGTTGGGGGCAGGACAGAAAATAAGGAATCGCATGTTGTCATGCTGGAAGACACGCGACCGGACCAGCAGGGAAAACCGCACAAGGTTGTGGTCAACAATACCGTAAACGGAAAAAACTACGAGACCGTTCTCGACAAAGTGGGATTAGGCTCGACAATCAAGATGGGCCAAGCTCCAACCGGAGCTCGCCCCGTCAGTGCCAGGGATATCGCAGATATCGAGAAGAACACGAGCAACCAGGGAGATAACGGCGGCAACGATTCGCCGTTTGATAAATCAGACTCCATCAACAAGGGCCCGTCGGCCGTATCCTCAAGACAGAGACCCGACTCACGATCTCTCACACCTGAAGAAAAAGATTCCTCAAGCAGCAGTGAGCAGGAACAGAGCAGCTACTAGAAGTTGATGGCGGGAGAGGTCGGCACGGTGAAGAAGAAAGTCGCCCCTTTATCTTCTTCGCTTTCTACCCAAACACTGCCATTGTGAAGCGTCACAATTTCCTTAACAATGGATAATCCTAAACCGGTTCCTTGGGGCTTGCCGAGGTTGGTGTCGTGAGCTTGCTCGAACCTTTCAAAAATCAGACTGATCTTATCTTTCGGAATTCCGACGCCGGTATCACGGACGGAGACCTTAAGCCGATTCTGCTCTTCGCTGTTTACAACGATCGTGATCCTGCCGCTCTCCGGCGTAAACTTAACCGCATTGGAAAGCAGGTTGTCTAACACCTGTTTGATGCGCCCTTCGTCGACATAGACCTGCGTACTTGCAGCCTTATTTTCAAAAGCGATCGAAATGAGCTTTCGTTTCGACATGACTTCGTTGTTCCGTATCGATTCGTGAATGAGGTCGATGATGTCTATGTCTTTGGGCTCAATCCTCACCTTTCCGGCCTCGAGCGCCGTCATATCCAGAAGATCATTAATAATTTCCAGAAGCCTGCCCCCCTGACTCTCAACCATCTTAAGGATCTTAGTTACTTCCAACTTATCGAGATCGTCACTGTGATCTAAGGCCAGGCTTGCGCCCTTAGTCATGGAAATGAGCGGACTCCGAAGCTCGTGGGAGACATTTGACAGAAAGTGCGATTTCATCTCATTGACGCTTTCCAAAATACTCATAATACGGATGACTTCCTGCAGAAAACCTCTGGAACGCAAAGAGAGGACACCGATAATACGCCCGTCATCTAAGGCCACCGGCAAGTGACGGAAATTGCGCTCGGAGAATAGTTTGAAAATCTCCATGGGGTGAGTACCGACAGGGATGGTCTCGACGGGAGAGGTCATGACCTCTTTGATAGTCGTCTTCTCGGGATCACGTTCCTCGGCGATGATTTTATTCATCACATCCCGCTCGGTAAAGATCCCGACAGGTTCTTGCTCGGTGCTATAGACGATCACAGCCCCAATGCCGTACTGGTGCATACGCTTCGTGACCGTTAAGACAGTTTCATCCGGGTACGCCCCGACCACGATGGGGGTGAGCCACTCCTTGATTTTGATCTCGTCTTTGCGGCCTTTTTTTATCGGTGAATCTTTCTGCTGCGCAGGAGTCATTATAAGGTCTTATCCGATGAGAACATGTGAACGTTTTTTAATTACCTTAAAAACATAACACCAAAACTTAGCCATTGCAATGAAGGCACCCGATTATCTGCACCTCAACCGCAAATATAATCTTTCAAATACTGAATCTGGTACTGGCTGTCCTGCAGCTGCGCCTTAACCACGTCTCCGATGGAAACCAACCCGTGGAGTTTGCCGTCTGCGATAATCGGAATATGACGCACGCGGTTTTGGGTCATGATTCCCATAATGTAATCGCTCTTATCTTCAGGCCGGCCGATAATGACCTTTTTTGTCATCACTTTGTGAACCGGAGTCGACGCATATTTTTCGGCATTATGAAAGCACTCCCTCATAATGTCCCGTTCCGAGATAATGCCCACCATTTTATCTTTCTCGTCAAACACGAGCAGAGCACCAATCTTGTTCTTAACTAGCGTCGTGATGGCATCACGAATCGTGTCGTCAGACTGAACACTCCACACCTTAGGCCCCTTGTTCTTGAGAATTTCTTTCACTTCCATGCCGGTTTCCTCCTCACAGGGTTAGCGCAAAAATTATACTACCATTCCCAAAAAGCATCCAGTTCCCGAAAAAGCCCCTTGCCCGTACTGTCTCGCTATGATGCGGCAACGCCACCGCAATTGCAAGCGCTTCGGCACGCGATAAAGGAGGCCCCCATGGACAAACAGTTATTCGGGGGCTACACTTCTGTTAGTCGTCACGGCAACCTTGATGGACTAACCGGAAATGACCCAGGAATGAGAGTCGGCGCAATAAAGATCGGATCAGGTACTAAAAGGCTTCATTTCTGGCTGCTCCTACTGCTGGTCTGTTTGTTATTCACCGTTACCCTCTGGGATCACTATTTCAATTCTGATCGCCCCCTCGACCGCAGACTTGCAAGTAATCTCATTCTCATTATGGGGACTCTCTTTTCAGTGGCGGCCTCCCTCTTCGCGTGGTCTCTCGAGAAAGGCCTGTCTTATGTGGAAGGGGAAGTCGATAAGCGAACGCGGGAACTCAAGCAGCAGAACGGAGAGCTCGCGAAGGCTATGAGTGAGATCAAGGTGCTGCGGGGCTTTATTCCCGTGTGCGCTTCATGTAAGAAAATTCGTAACGAACAGGGATATTGGGAGCAATTAGAGAGTTACCTGGAGCAGCATTCCGAGGCCCAGTTCAGCCACGGCCTGTGCCAGGGATGCATCAAACAGCTCTACCCCAAGTACCATAAAGAAGCAAAACCCGCCTAAACAGATTCGCTATTGCGGCCCTGTTCCCCCCTGCTATAAGATATCCCGATATGAATCGGAGACTTCAAGAATTTGGCCAACGCTATTTGGTCCCCCTCCTTGTCTGCTCCGTCGTGATCACTCAGCAGTTCTTCCTCGCAACCTCTGAGATGTCTACTTGGAAGGGCTCGGGTTTCGGAATGTTCGGCACCATCGATTCACCCAGAGAGAGGTTCATCGCTGCCGAAGGAATCCTCGAGGACGGAACCCACGTCAATCTCGACATCACCGACGCCCTCGAAGAATCCTACAGCCGCCTTTACTGGTCTGTTCGCTGCCGCCTAACCTCAGCCAAGCTCAACAGCATTGCCGCCATTGTGGGCAACGGCGCCTACGACTTAGAAGAAGGCCCGCCGCCGGTCGCCGCTTATCTGCAGAGGCTAGAACACCGGGACGGTGATGACGCACTAGAAGCTTATGACGATCAGCTCAGAAGGCCCCTTTACAAATTTTGGCAGGGCGATGCGCGCTTGAAGTCGGCCCGCGTACGCTTATGGAAATTAACTTTCGATCCCGAAGAGGAATTCATTTGGGTAAACCCCGTCGGGGAAGCGGCTTCTTATGATTTCACAAGCTAAAAGACTTTTTTCGTTACCCTCGCATCTGGTAACACTCAAACTGTCGGCGCTTCTTTTGATTCTCTATCCCATGAACGATCTCTATGTGGTCATGAGTGTGCTCGGCATTATCCTGCTGGTGCATGACGACCTGACGAAAAACCACTGGGTTTGGCTTGCTGCCGCGCTCGCTGCATGCTACGCCCTCATTTCCAATTGGTTCAGTCTGAACAACCATGAATTTCTAATCGCCTACTGGTGCATCACCTGCTGGCTCGCAGCGTCATCGAATGACCCGGATAAAGTTCTTTCGTGGAATGCGCGCATCCTGGTAGGGCTCACCTTTCTCTTTGCCGAGCTCTGGAAGATCTTCGGGGGGTATTTCCTGGACGGCTCGTATCTTTATTATGTGTTTCTGGCAGGCGGACGCTTTGCAGGCTTAGCTTCTTTTATCGGTGACCTCACCCGCGAGACCCTGGCGGAAAACCGGGCGGCCGTGGATGCTCTAAAAACACTTCCGGTCGAAGGGGTCGGCGTCGCACTTCGAGGAAGCCCTATCCTAAAAACGTGGGCGATTGTCTTTTCCTACTGGACGATCTTGATTGAGGCAATTATCCCCATCGTCTACCTCTCGCGCCGCCCCGCGCTCCTACATCGTTACCGCAGTATTCCGCTGTTGATCTTTATTGCCACGACCTATGCGATCGTACCCCTTCACCGCTTCGCGCTGGTGCTTAACATCTTCGGCTTTGCCCAATGCCCGCAAGACCTCGCTTGGATAAGGGGCCTACATCTATTGCTGTTTCTGCTGATCCCGTTTTTCTAAGATCGATCATTGGCCGATAACAGCACCTGAGGCCCAGGCCCAAGCCAGGTTGTAACCCCCTCGACGTCCTTGAACGTTAAGAATTTCACCGGCGAAAAAAAGGCCCGGCTGCTTTTTAGATTCGAGGGTCTGCGAATTCACTTCATCAATGGCGACACCGCCCGCGGTAAACTCAGCCTCATTCCAACCGCGCGTCGCTTCCACTTTAAACGCTCGTTTTTTTAACAGCTTAGCGAGCTCTCGCGTCCTGTCCGTTTTGAGATAATCTTTCAAAACCAACCCGAATTTCGGCGATAGGATACCATCGATTAACTGCGAGGCCTTAAAACCATGCGCGAGTTTACGCTCAAATTCCCGGAAGAGTTCTTCCTCGGACATAAAAGGAACAAAATCAACAACGACTTCAACCTGCCGCGCGTCTTTCGTCCGGTTCAAGGCTAAGGAAACCGCGTCCGTACAATCGAAGATCGCAGTGCCCGACAATCCATACTTGGTAAAAAGAACATCGCCTAAAAGCCACTCCCCTTCCATTCCATCCACGCGAGATGCCGCACGTGCTTTGACTTTTTGGCCCTGCAGTAAATGACACCAGGGGTCTTTGACCACAATGGGAAGAGTGATGGGCACGGGGGCAATAATAGTATGGCCAAAAGCCGCGGCCAAGGCGTAGCCTGAGCCATCGGAACCCAGCGCCGGATACGTTTTACCGCCGGCGCACAGAACTACTTTCTCTGCAAAAATTTTCTTGCCCGATTTGCTCCTGAGTTCAAACCCATTTTGTGATTTTTGAATGACGTCGGCATCAAAACCATACTCTATTTGAATCTTGAGTCGCTCAAGTTCATCTTTCAATACATCCATCACCGTGGCGGACCGATTTGAAATAGGGAACATGCGTCCGTCCTCCCCAGCATAACTCCAAAGCCCAAGCTCCCTAAAGAACTCATCGATCTCTTTTTTGCCAAAACGATTCAAAACCCCTTCAACAAAAGGCCTGTCTTCCTCGTGAAAAAAAGACGGGTCCAGGCTTACATTCGAAAAATTACAGCGTCCGCCCCCCGAAGCTAAAACCTTTTTACCCAACTGATCAAGCCGCTCACACAAAACCACGGGGCAGCCCACCCGGGCCAGGCAAATAGCCGACATAATCCCGGCAGCGCCTCCGCCCACAACGGCCACTAGCCCTTTAGCCACTCGCAACCTCCCGCCTTATTCGTAAAATCTTTTTCATAACGCTCATTATAGCAAATGAACTTAACGAAATCCGAATCCACAAAAAAAGGGCGCTAGCCGTTCTTATTAGCTATCGCCCTATCGAACTCGATCGTTTTATAATTATAAGAAATGGTGGGGAGTGCAGGATTCGAACCTACGTAGGCATAAGCCAACAGATTTACAGTCTGTCCCCTTTGACCGCTCGGGTAACTCCCCACAAAAAATGAAGGACAAGCTGGCGGAGGGATTTGAACCCCCGACCAACGGTTTACAAAACCGTCGCTCTACCACTGAGCTACGCCAGCGTAGCGCAGATAGGTGCGTATTCTACAGAAAAGTTCGCAAAAACGGAAGGACGCATGTCTTTAGTGTCGAAAAGACGGCAATATTCCTTATAATATGCGAATGGGAAAAGCGAAGTCATCTCGACCGCCTCTCCGACGATGGGCCGTTCCTACTCTGCTTGTCCTCGTAGCCGCAACTCAGATGGTGTTGACCCAGACATCACCGCTGTCGCCGTGGCGCGGCGGCGGCTTCGGAATGTTCGGGACCGTCGATAGTGTCGGCGCGCGTTTTTTGTCGCTTGAGGGCGAAACGGCGAACGGCAAGCGTGTTCCCATAAATATTGATGCCACTCTGCGCCGAATCTTTCCCAACCGCTACGACGCGCTGCGCAGTCGTCCCACAGAAAAGGCCTTGCGGCTACTGGGCGAAGATCTGCTTCTGTCCGACTACATCCCCTCCGGGCCGCCCAGTTTGGGCCTCTATCTGGATAAAGTCGCCAAAAATCCCGTTTCGCGCGCCGTTGAAGACAGGCTGTTTGAAGACTTTTATATGATGCGCCGGAATCTCGACACGGACTTCTATATACCCAAGACAAAGATGAAGGCCCTGCAGATGCAAGTATGGTCCGTGGACTTCTCGGCGAGTGATGTGACGTTAACCTGTCGGCCGGTCTCACTCCCGCTCGAGGTGCACGCATCGTGATCGGAACGCTCACTCGCCGGATACCGGCCCTACCGAATTTTGCAGCCGCCGCCCCAGGCTCTACCGTATTGCGCCTGACAGCCCTACTCCTCGTGTTTTATCCGCTGAATCCGGCCACAGCCGTACTTCGCGTGGCCGGCGGATTGATGCTGGCACACAAGTCATTTCTGACAAACTCCTGGCTTTGGTTTGTGACGGCGTGTGCGGCCTCGTACGGAATTGTGACCGGGTGGTTTCGCGTCGACAATCATGAGTTTCTTATCATGTACTGGTGCTGGGCATGTTTTCTCTCGGTTCGCGCACCAGACACCGAAGCATCACTAGCGTGGAATGCCCGCATTCTTCTGGGACTCTGTTTTTTACTGGCCGTCATATGGAAACTTATCCTCAATCAGTATCTTGACGGCTCTTTCCTCTATTTCACCCTGCTAACCGACGACCGTTTTGCGAAATTTGCGGCCGCGGTTGCAGCAGTAAATCCCGACCTTCTCACTGAAAACCGGCATATTCTGGACGCTCTCGAACCAATCGCCCATGAAGGGCTCCGCGTTGGGCTGAACGGGAGCCTTCGCCTCAAGGGGTTTGCCCTCGTGCTCTCTTACTGGACGCTGGCCATCGAGGCAGCCGTAGGCATCGCCTATCTCATCCCGCGGATTCGTATGGCACACCAGTACCGCACGATTCTTCTTATGATCTTTGTCGTAACCACCTATATCGTGTTCCCTCTGCACCGATTCGCGATGATCCTATGTATTATGGGCTTTGCCGACTGCTCCGACAGGACGCCGTGGGTACGCTGGGCTCAATTTTTGCTGTTTTTCCTGGTTCTGTTTTTTTAGCGAAAGCTTCGCAGTTTTGGCTATCCCCTTTACACATGGAATTTAGCCCTAATTTCTAGTTTGACATCGCTGAAAAAAACAATAAAATGTTCCCATTAACCAAGGGAGGCTCCTAATGAGACCTGCAGTACTTTTAATTGCCGTTTTATTCGCACTACCTTTTCTTGTGGTAAGCCCGTCTGCCTCTGCTGATGACCTGGATCTAAGCCAATTCGGTCGCAAGTTAGAGCCAGGCGAAACCCCGAACACCGAGGATCCAAACGTCATGGTCATCCGCGATCCGCATTCTCAAGGCGGCAGCCGCACGACAGGTTCAGGTACTACTGGCACAGGAACCCCCGATGGGCCGACGCCTCCGAGCGGCCCGGTGACGGTGGATATTCCCGTAGCTCCGGGATCCAGCACAACCACTCCTTATACTTTTTATCCCGGAGGATTACCGCCGGCTACTTCAGATAACCCCTCCCTGAATACCTCGGGTGAAATTTGGAGAGCGTTTGCGCGCAATCAGATTTCCCGCGATGATTACATTCGCCGCATGCGCGAACTCCAGGATAAAGAGCGCACAGGCAGGACGCCGCGCACGCCAATCGACGCTCAAGACATACAAGAGCAGCAAGTCGAAAATCGCACCAAAAGCAGAGAAAAATCGGAATCAAACGAATAAACCCACCCATGAAGGGGAGGAAATCATCCATGTCACAGAATTACTTAAGACAAACCGGTTTCAAGGTTCTTGGGATTGCTGTCGCCCTTTTCGCCTTCACGGCCTTGGGCACAGTCCCCGTTTTCGCTAGTGTCGAAAGAGTCGGCGAGGTCGTCAATTCAGGACTCGACCAGTTCGAAAACTTTCTGGATTATACCCAGATCAACCGTCTCAAGGCAGAGTCCGAAGAGAAGCTGGGCATTACGCTCGCTCCCTACTTCAAGGCCCGCATGAACTACACCGACAACGTGTTCACTCAGCCGGACACAGACCGCGATGACGTAACCTGGACGTTTCGACCGGGAATTTCGGGAACCTACGTCAATGAGAAGATCGGTTCGATCGGCGTTTCGTATGAAGCAGCGTTCAATTATTTCACCAAGCACGGAGACCAGAATGAACAGGATCAGTTCTTTCATGCGTTTGCCGAGCTGCATCCCATGGAGAATCTTACGATTGACGTAAATGAAACCTTCTCGCAGCAGGGTGCCACTGCGGCCCGCGCCGGTCTCAAGGTCATCAACTACCGGGACAACAGTGTGGGAGTGGATGTCGAATACGACTGGAACGAGTGGACACCTTCCATTGGGTATGAGAACTTTGACCGTGAATATAACGGTAAAACCTTCGACCGTATCGATTACAGCGAAGACAAATGGTTTTGGAAGTTATCAAGAGATGTCACCGAAGAACTCGGCGGCCGAAGATCCCGTGTTGCAATCGGCTTGGATCAGGGTTTTATCAATTACGAAAACACCGCCAACCGCGCCTCCAAATGGTGGGAAATTTACACCAAGCTGGATGCAGAACTCCCGATGAACATGGATCTGTCAGCGCGCGTCGGCCTTCACCGCAGAATGCCCAATGCCCAGTTCCGGAACAACTTCACCCCCGTGGTGGCAGACATTCTTCTCGGGAAAGACCTGAACAACGGGCGCTCCCGTGTCAGCGGCGGTTTTAGACGTCAGCCGGTGGAATCCACCTTTGATGACCAGCTTTTCTATGATGAAAAGCTATGGTACCTGAAGGGCGTTCACAAACTTACTCCCCGCCTTCGCGGCCGTGCCAGTCTGAATCTTCGTAACGCAGACTGGGAAGGTGTCGGGGCTGTCGGTGGTGTGGCGGTCAAGCGAGATGACTGGTCAATCGGCACCTCTGTCGGCATGGATTATGCCGTCCGCGAGTGGTTGATTTTGCATGTCGATTATGACTGGAATCGCCGGGATTCTAAAATCAGTGACTTTGATTACGGAAGGAATGATTTCTCGGTCGGCATGACCATGCCGCTCTAAGCAGCAAAAGCGATTATTATCTTGATTTCAGAAAACCGCTTCCTTGATCATTCGGGGAAGCGGTTTTTTATTGTGCTCGCCACACGCCCAAAGCAAGACTAACCCATCCGCCAAGGAGTAGCAGCCCCCCTATCGGAGTCACCGCACCCCAAGCCTTGACTGCGGTAAAAGCAAGTACATACAAGCTCCCTGAGAAAACGCATACCCCTGAGAGAAACAGCCAACCGCCAAGATTAACGGCGCCGCTCTGATATTGAGTCGCCGCCCACCCTGCTGCCAGAAGCGCCAGGGCATGGTACATATGGTAGCGCACGCCCACCTCAAAAATAGCCATCATGTCGGGTGTTAGCTTATTTTTTAAAGCATGGGCTCCGAAGGCCCCCATAGCAACACCCAAAAAGCCCAGCGACGCGCCCAACACGAAAAAGACCTTCCCCTGCATCATTCACCTGCCTGCGTTGATACTTTCGTTAGAGTCTTAATTTTTTTAATCCCCTCGCAATAGTCAAACGCCTCAGGGTCACGCCACACCCTCGGGAAATCCCGGCATTGCTTGGGCTTTATTTGATGGATGGAACAGCCCGACTCATCCAGAAAGATACAGGAATCATCGGGGTTCACATTGAGAACTCGCCGCCCTTGTTCATAGGCGCCGTATTTGCTCATAAAGGCGTCAGTGTCCAGGCCGAAGTGTGCCGCAATCCGTTTCGTATCCTCAAAGGTGAGAAACACAAATCCCGGCGTGCGGCAGCACCTATTGCAGCGCTGACACGCAAATTCGCTTTGAATACGACGGATAATCTGCTTTCTTCTCATGGAGGTATTATGAACGACTAAGCGAAATTCTTCTGCCGAAAAGGGTATTTGAATTCCTTCTTTGCCGAAATACGCAGGCGCTTGAGGAGTTTCGACGTCAGCTCTTCTTCCGCCCGTTGCCAGACTGACGGATCCACATTCATTCCCACTTTAAAGCTGCCGCCGGCAATGAGGTCGTGCCCCCCCGCTTTCCCGCGGTCACTAAAAATATCTCTGAGAATCTCACCTGCCGCTTGATTGGCTTTGGCAATACGCAGTGAGACTTGCAGTTTCCCTTTATACCGGCCTGAGCAGAAGGACCATTTCATCCCCTGATAAGTGAGGAAAAAGTCGGCTATCTGGGAAACCAAATCCGGGTTCTCAACATTCCCGAGATGACCGACAATAAGATCCCGCGTTACCATGGCAGTTTGAATGGCCTTACCCAGGGTTGAAAAGAAACGGCGAGAACGCGTGGGGTTTTGAATTTGAGCCAGAATCTGCAGGTCACTGCAGGAGAGAATCTTCAAGTAAGTATCGATGACTTCGGGGTTCTTCGAGCGATAGAGGTTTAGTGTGTCGGAGAGAATGCCGTACGCCAGCGCTGTCGCTACCTTTACGGGAATCTCGAGTTTGTGAAGCAAGAGGCACTGTGCCAAAATCACCGAAGTCGCACCGCATTCGCTATCGATCACCGCCAAGTCGGCCAGCGGCTTCGTCACCGACGGATGCTGATCAATCACCATGGTCGCCCGGCGCTGCTTTGGAAACGGATTATTATCAAAGGCCGGTTGGGAGTCCACGATCGCAACATTGGAATACTTCTTAAGATCGGTCGATCTGATTTTATGGATAGGCATCTTGAGAAGCGACACCATGGCCCGGTTTTCCATTCGGCCTATGATGCCCCCATAGACGATCCGGGATTGGACACCATAAAAATGCTCCGCCAGATATTGCAGAGCATAGGCACTTGCTAATGCATCCGGATCGGGGAAATTATGGGCCAGGATCAGAAGCGGAGAAAGGGATTCTTTCTTTTTCGCAAAAAACCGAATGATCTTTCGCGCACTCTTCGTTATTCGAGCATGTTCGGTAGGCAACGACATTCTAGAAGCAATTACCAGCCGTACTTCTTTTTCTGCTCCGTATTCTCCGCCATAGGCTTATCGGCTACTACTTCTTTCCGTGCCATAGCTCCTGTACCGGCGGCAGCCTTCTCCGACGCAAGGAAGTCTTGGATCACCTTGCTCTCTTTGCGATCAATAAAACCGTCTCCGTCAGCATCGTAGCGCCTGACAAATTTCTGCTGGGAAACAGGCGTTCTGCCGTCTGCCTCCACGCGTCCAACCACACCCTCAAGGGTCTGATTCACAAAAGCACGCCATTTTGCACCGTCCACCGCTGCTGTAGCGTTGCCCGGATTTATACCAACCATCATTACAAGTCCAGCCAAAGCCATAAACCACTTCATGTTGCGACCTCCTTCGGGGTTGTAAGGTATCGCTCAATCTAGCCAGAGTATCGTCTCCGACACAGCCAAAGTCAAGGGGCAGACCATCGGGCGCCAATTGTCAATAGTTGTCCGTATCCTGGCCCCAGTCGATCTCTTCGCCCGCCAGAATGCGGCCTACGATCTTAATAAGGGCTCCTACCTCAGGCTTATAGATGATCCCAAGGGCACCCACACCAATGCACTGTTTCTCGAGATCCATCTGCGGATTTCCCGTAAAAAAAACCACCGGGATATCTTTAAGCTCGGCATCGGCCTTAAGCTTTTTACAAACCTCGACCCCGGTAATCTCCGGCATCTGCTGATCCAAGATGATGAGATTCGGTTTGATCACCTTGGCGCGCGCGAGGACATCTTTGCCGCTCGAGACCGATTCAACCTCATATTGCTTGGATTTGAGGCGACTGACCATAAGCTTACAGATGGTCATTTCATCGTCGACAAATAGAATTTTTTCTCCGGTCATCGGTGATTATCCTTTCAGGGAACTAACCTTCAGACTTCCCAAACGGCAGTTTTAAGTTATCCTTCAGTCCGCTCGTTAAACTCTTTGTCTTTTCGCCGAGCGCCTTGGCGGTCTCTTTCGTTTGCGCGGTCAACTGCTCTGCGTGTTGGCCTGTTGAGCCGATTATCTTCTTGGCCTGTTCGCCGGCCTGCATGACCGTTCCTTCAGCCGTGGACGCTGCGTTAAAGACGATCTTCTTGGATGAGGCCAGGGAATCCGCTACGGTAGCTTGGAGGCCTGCGAGATTAATGTCGGGCAATGCCCCAAGAGGTGTCGCGAAGAGGGCTTTGACGACAATTAGGCGCACGACCGAATTGAAATCCGTCAGATTCTCAAAAGACTCTTCCACATTAAGATGAAATTCCTTAACGGTCGGCGTCTCACCTTTCGAGTAATCCTTATAGATCACCTTTTCGATTTTTAGATCCAGTTGATCGATCCGGATCGCCCAAGCCGCGCCCTTCTCTTTGGGCGATTCAGGCTCTTTTGTCTTTGCGATAGCGGCGGGTTTTAGAGAATTGAGATTTAACTCGCCCTTACTATTACGCACGAGTACAAGCTCTTTCAAGTGAATTTGGATCTTGGGCAGATAGACCTGTTGCTTAAAGAGCGGGCCGACGGTGTAGTCGACAAAGATCACGGGCAGGTCAACCATGATTTTCTCTTCATAACCCTTGGGATTGAACAAGCGCAACCCATAAATCCCCAGAGAGGAATCAAATAGACCGAGCCGGAATTTGTCCATTTTTAAGGGCAAACCCGTGACGACGCGTACCCCGCTCTCGACTGCAGCTTTGGCAATGGCATTGCGAGCTACGACCAATCCCACGACGATAATTGCAACAATGGCTAAGATGCGAAAAAATTTGTTCATGATTTGTCCAGTTTAACGATTATGCAGGGTTATTTCAAGTTGTTGCTGAACGATGAGGCTCATCATTTGAGCAAACTGAGGCTGGTCCATAGCCGTTCGGACGCGGTGAAAATGCATGCCGCATTCCCGTGCCGTTTGATGAGCTTCCAAATCCAAATCATACAGAACCTCCGCATTGTTGCAAAGGAAACCGATAGGCGCGACTATGACCCGCTTGCAGCCGGCAGCGGCCAGGCGGCGAATTTCGTCATTGATATCGGGCTCAAGCCAGGGCTGCCGGGGATTGCCGCTTCGGGACTGATAAGCACAGGTATATCGAGTCAGCAAGAGCGCCTCAGCCGTGAGGTCGCAGGACTTCTTAAACTCATCGGCGTACTGACAGTGGTTACAGCCGTCATTCATTTCAACCGGAATGGAGTGCGCGCTGAAAATCACGTGGACATCCGCCCTGTCTGTCGCAGCGACCGCATTCAAGGCAGCGCGTATGCCTTCCGCCTGGGCCTCAATAAAAAGGGGGTGATCAAACCAGGGGCCCACATAATCATACGCGATGTCTTGAGCTGCCGCTGCGGCCTGCGCATCCCGAAGATTCTGTTTATATCTCCGGCAACTCGCTTCCGATCGATGAGTTGCTAATATAATTGCGATCCCTTTCGTCGCCCCGTTCCTCTTGATCTCTCGCAATGTATCCCTGAGAAAGGGATTCCAATTGCGCATGCCGACATAAATCGGCAAGGGCTCCTCGGCTGCAATAAGCTCCCTTCGAAGGGCCCCCGCAAAGCGAAAAGTGTATTCATTGTAGGGAGAGCTACCTCCGATGGCCTCATAGTGATGCGCAACTTCATGAAGCCGTGCTTCAGGGATACGGCGGCCTCGCGCCACGTTTTCCAGGAACGGCCTGACCTCCTCAGGCGATGTCGGGCCTCCGAAACCAATAAGCAAGATATGGTCGTAACTCATGCCCCGCTCACCTCGTGAACATATTCGACAAGCCTTATGACATTATCCACCGGCGTCTGGGGCAACACGCCGTGCCCTAAATTAAAAATGTGTCCCGGCCGGCCCGCCGCTTGCTGTAAAATTTCTTTGGCGCGCGCCCGCATGATGTCCGGGGCTCCCAACAGCAGCGCAGGGTCCAGATTCCCCTGAACGGCGACATCATGCCCAATCGTCTCCCACGCCGTGTCCAACGAAACACGGTAATCGATCCCTATGACGTCCCCGCCCGCGGCGCGAACATCCTTGAGAAAAGAGCCCGTGCCCGTGCCAAAATGAATGACGGGGATACCCGTTTTCAGCCCCTTGATGACCGCCTGAGTGTGAGGCAGAACAAATTCACGATAATCGCGCGCACTCAAACAACCCACCCAGCTGTCGAAGATCTGGATCGCATCCGCGCCGGCATCAATCTGCCCGTTCAGGTATTTCACAAGCCCGCGGCTGATCTTCTCGAGCAGGGCATGCCAAGATCCAGGATCGTCATACATAAAACGTTTGGTCGCCAGAAACAATTTGGAACCGCCGCCTTCGATCATATAAGCCGCCAAGGTAAAAGGGGCTCCGGAAAACCCGATAAGCGGGATTTTGGCGTTAAGAGAAGTGCGAGTCAGCTTCAGGCCGTCAAAAACAAAAGAAAGGGATTCCTGCGGATCTATTTCCGGAAGTTTATCGACATCTTCACGGCTGTGAATCTCGGCCGTAATAACCGGGCCTTCACCTTTGCCGTAGCGGAGCCCCATTCCCAGACACTCCACAATGAGAAGAATATCCGAAAAGATGATCGCCGCATCGGCCTTAATCTTCTCGGCCGCAGTAATCGTCACCTCGGCAACGAGTTCCCTGTTCTTACACAACTCGAGGAATGGCACCCTGTCGCGAATACGCCGGTATTCCTTCATGTAGCGTCCCGCCTGGCGCATGAGCCACACCGGCGTATACGGTGTCTTTTCACGCCTGCAGGCCTTCAGAAACGGCGAATCACGCCGCATTGCAACTTCATCGGCAGAAATATCCGCATAACGCAGTTCAACCGTCGGCTTGATCTCCGACTCTTTTTCGCGGATAAGCTCTTCGGCACGTTCCGCCGTCTCCGTAATCAGTTGCCCCATTTTCGGATGAGACGGCTCAAAATCAACGGAGAAACCAAGGTCCTGTAAAGTTTCACTGCAGGTTGGCCCCACGGAGGCAATGACCACTTTTTTCATGGCCTCGCGAAAGGGAGTTTCCAATCCCTTCTCGGAGGCAACCCGCACCGTATGCCGGACTTGGGCGGCGTTAGTGAAAAACGCGATCTTGATATTGCCGGCAATAACTTGGTTGATCGCTTCTTCAAGCGGGCCTGTGTCATCCGGCAAAGCCCAGCGGTAGACCGGCACCTGAATGATATTGGCGCCCCTCTTTTTCAGGGCTTCGATAAGTTCTTCATTGGAGATGCCATATTCCTGGACCGCGATATTGCACCCCTTGAGCGAAATGCTGCGCTTGCTCAAATCCAGGGTTTCGACGATTTCCTGCCAGGTATTCGGCTCTGGAACCGTGATCGTGACCGGCACATTGAACTGCTTCAGCACTCGGATCGGTTTCGGGCCGCGCGCCACGACGGTGAGCTTGCGAAGGGCGTTCAGGATCTTCTCTTCCGGGTAGCGCGTCGAAAGAGCCTCGACCATGTATTTTGCCCCGATTCCCGTCATAAAGAGGATCATGTCGATTTGACCGGCAAAGAGCTTGTCGGCAAAGGAAAAAATCTCGGGATTCTTTTCGAGGGGGATTTCCTGCATGGAGGGGGCACTGAACACCTTACCGCCGCGGACCGTAATGCCCTGGACCATAACATCGGCCATACGGCTCTCGAAGCTGACAACCCCTATTCCGTTGAACCCCTTGGTAGCAATAGCCATAGAGACGTATTGTACCCCATGCCGAGCTAGGAGACAAATGCGGTTTAGCTGCAGGGTGAAAGCGAGTCTGTCCGAAACGCTACGAATTTCTTGGCCTATCCTGCCCATCAAAGTCTTGCGAAAACCGGTGACTTTGATAGCACGCTGATACAGCCACAGAAATCCTCCGCATGTTTCTGACAGCCTCCCTTTCACCCCGCTTTGGCGAGCTTCAGCGGCTTCCGACAGGTGCCCTTTTGGGGCCGTCGCGGCGAGAACGTATTCGGAGCCCAATAAGAGAAATTCTGAAGACGGGGGACTCCGCGAAGAATTTCTCCGGGCGAAGAATGCCTCTTGCCACGGCGGCCGCAGTGTGGCGTTAGGCGGCTTGGGCGAGGGATTCGGCGATTTCGCGTAATTGGGCGAGGGCTGCGAGAAAGGCGGCTTGGGGCGAGATAACAGCCACGTTGGAGGACCCCTCACGGTGAAGGTTTTCGAGGCTTCGCAAGGTTTCTTCCAACAGATTCGAGGGGTCTATGCCGGCCGTCCGAAGCGCCACGGCGACGGCGGCAGATAACTCACCCGCCCCGTGCGTGAGTCGCCAATTAAGAAGACTCAGGCGTGCCGCATCGACATCGATGTTATCCGCACTTGACGACGCAACACTCAAGAACTCGTGTAGATTGCTGAAGCGAACCCGGCCTTCGACACCGGCGGCCTTAGCAAGCTTATCGACCCGGTTGATGAGTTCGGGCAATACCGCAATCTCCTTACGCAATCCCCCGAGGATATTCATGAGCGTCGTCGAGTAGTCGTTCTGATCGGATGGGATAAGGAACAAACGCTCCCGCACATGATCAGGCGCAGAAGCATACAAGGAATCGATCTCAGCCTGCGTCAGATCGGTAACCGCAATCTGTATCTTGTTCGGGAATTCGCGCAGCAGGATATCGGCTTCGTTGATAAAAATCGCCCTGTCACGGACACTGAGTTCGCTGAGATTGGCTTGAACAACCGCCGCACCAAAACCATTTCTTTCCTCTGAGTTGATCGGGATGCCGAGCGCAAGCCGGAGTTTGTCGGTAAGAACGGCCCGGACTTCGGGTCTTTTCACACCAACGTCGATCAGCAACTGCTTATAAAGTGCCATCGTAATTTCTGAAGCGACCCGGATCGCAAAAATTCCGTAAAGAAGGTCCTTCGCCGTCGCGATCTGATGCGCTTCAACTGAACGCAGCTCAGAACGCTGAACAACGGCATCCTCCCCGGCGCTCTTTTCGGCGGCCAACATCGTCTCTGTGCTCTCAGGTGTCAGTTTTTTATAATTCATTCCTTCTAAAATCGCATTCGCAGCTTTAAAGTTTGCGGCAAATCCGGCAGAGATGACCCCGCCCGGTCTTACGACGCGGTCTGCCTCTTTTAGAATTAGCTGAAGATTCTCTTTGTCATACGAGTACAAATCGAGGACCGCAACAAAGAGTGCAAGCTCCACAGAACCGTCATCCAGGATAGCCCGTAAGTTGCGCGCATCCGCAACATGGACCTGGATGCGCGCCGCGAGTTCAGGGTCTTCATTCTCGAGACTCTCTCGGACTTGATCTACGGCGCCTTCATCCCACTCAGCCCCTACGATTGTCGCATTCGGCATTTTTTTCGCTGCGGCCACGAGATGATCCGCACTTCTGCCGAAACCAACAACCAAAACCTTCCCTTCAAGTGTTTCCGCATCTACATTCGACCATCTATCTGTATAACGTATAAGTTCTGTGATCCGAGACACGTCAAATGTATCTGTGTTTCGCCTTTCATAGGCCGCATCACCCACCCACGGCTGTGAGCTCTCACCTGTGCGAAGTTCCGAACGGTCGCCTCTCAACGTTGCCTCCAGCTCGCGGTCGGTGGCAATCAAGAGTTCGATCACGGTTTCATCCAAAGCCTCATCCGTCCAGATATCCGGCGACAGCGCCTCAAACGAATCAATATCAATGTCGGACGGATAAAAACCGAATTCACGAGCGAATGAGTCGCTTGCGAATCCGGCAAGTTCTGCCGCACTCAAGTCACTCAGAAATTCAACCCGGTCGGCAAGCAGATCGGCGCGCTTTGCATAATCGTCGAACCCATCCCAGATAGACTCGCCGATCGCTCCACCGGCTTCACTATAAACGGCATCAATCGCTTTCCCCGTGTCGAGCGCATAAGACTGCCTATCTTCATCCGTTGCCAGGGCACGCATCAGCGCCAAGGCGAGACTCAGATGCGGACTGCCGCCCCCGGCCAGTTCCTGCAATACGGCCGAAAATTCCTCCTGCTGATTCTGCCGCAGCGCGGCTTCCCGGCCCTGCGCTTTATCTAAAGCATGTGCCGCTTCATGTATTTCAAAAGCATGGAGCAGGACTTTTCTAATCGCCGGCATATCCCGTGGTGCTACTCCGGGAAAGGCCGCTGCCAGGAGTTTTAGAATTACACGGTCAAGGCGCTCAAGCGTTTGCGAATCGGCCTCACTCTCACCGTAAATCTCCGTGGGAAGAACCAGCATCCCGTAGGGCTCCGCTCTGAGATGATGACTGATGCCCGAGGCGCTCATCGTAAGAGCAGGGTCATTGACGACCGCTACACTCGTATACCACGGATTCCAGCCGTGGTAGAGCATCGGGGACGGTGTAGGTCTCGTTTGATGAAGCAGGAACACCCGGCGCCCATCAAAGTCCGCGGCTTTCACGCGCGAGGGACCGCGCCACCTTGTGACTGTCAGCCGATCGTCGACCTGCGATATTGTCACACCGGCCTGCTCGAAGAGTTTCTTATTAATGCCCACCACAAGATCATCGCGACCGTTACCGATGAGGTCATTGACGCGAGCGGCGAGCGCACGCAATCCGGGCGGCTCATAATCCAACCCATCAAAATCAAGTGCCGCTTCTGCTGAGGGCGCCGCCGTCGCACTGCGCAGCTCCGATCGGACGGGCAACAAGAGCTCGATCAGGCGTGTCTTGCCCAGGTACCAACTCAGGTCTTTGAACCAGTCCAGATTGGGATGTCCGGCTTCGTCAATGCCTTGATAGATCGCGTTGGACTTCGCATGCGCTTCCAGCCCCGCGATGAGCTCGTCCCGCCGGCCGATGACCCAGCGGTTGTAGGCCGTGATAATCCCCGCGAACCAGGCCTTCTCCATTGCGGCCTGTCTTTTCGCAGGCCATCCCGCGGGCTCCCAGCGAAATGTCGGCAGTCCGCTCTCGCCATCAATCCCGCTAAAGGTAAACGGCAATTCGGTTTCGACATCGGAGAACCGAAAAGTTTTCAATGCAGACCGCTCCAGGATCTCGGGCAGCGGGCGGTTTTCATCGACGGTAAAGAGCTGAACGTTGACGTCGACATCGGGGTGCAGGCGTTTAATCCAGGCCGCCACCGTCATGGCCGAGGACCCGACTCCGACCGTATCGTAAAGAACGACCGGTACGGAAGGATCCAATTTAAGGGCCTCAATTTGCGGCGTGAGAAATGTGTCCAGGTGCTGTTCAATATCCGGATGACTTTCAAGCCATTTATGGAAATCGGCGATAAATTTCCCGGTAATTCGCTCCTGCATCTCGAAGCGGTCCGCCATGTGGTCATGCTGACGGAACGCTTCGGTCAGGATATGATCGCGAGCGTAATTTGTCACCCGCTCATGAAGATCGTGAAAAGCCTTTCCAAAAACACGCTCGTACGTGAAACCGGGATTGTAGACAGTCTGAAGGCGTCGTTCGAATTCCTCCCTGTCGCCGATCGTGGTATTCAGCGTAAGCGGCATGCCGTCGCGTGCGAGCGTCACGATACGATGACCCGGGTATTGCTTTGCCAGGAAGTCACGCGCTACCGCACTGACCGCAAACAGAATAGTGGGCAGCGACCCGAGATTTGAGGTTTCGGCACCCGTAAAAATGCCTTCTGCAAGATAAGGCAAAAGCTCGTCGCGGTAAAACGGCCGGAAATTCCCGGCGGCGTCTTGAGGGAAAACATCGAGCGGCGGCACGCCCCAGCTCGAGAGATCATCCAGCCTCATCTTGCGCGTGCCGTCTTTGAGGCCCGCAATTTCCTGCCGGTAGGCCGCAAGCACCTTGCCGAGATCACTGCCGGGCGCCGGTCCCACGGCTGCAATATCCCGGGTCCAGCGGTCGATAATTTCTTCGATTAGAACTGCATCTTCGGTCCTCTTAACATATGTTTTAATCTTATTCAATTCCCCATCATGCCTGCTCCTAAACTCTCTTTCTCTGAATTGCCGCAAATCATCTCTAAGAACTTCGTAAGTGCGTTCGGTTGAAAAATAATAGGCGGCTTGGATAAAGGTAGGCAGGTCGTCGGCTTCGATCCCCTGTCGAACGAACCCGTTCAGCACTTCTTGAGCCAGCGGCTCTTCGGAATGAGCATTAAAGAAATCGATCCGCGTACTTTGTTCGCCCGGGAGCCGGAGCACAGCCGTCGCATGGTTGTCGCTGTAGATTCGTCTCATCTCCGCCTCAATGCGCACTCCGTAAGGCTCGAAACCTTTATTGAGCGCATCACGAAACACTTCGCGCGCGGCATCGAGCGATACCGACTCGTCAGCCACGACAAAACCAATATCAACATCGGTCCGCCTGCCGGAATTCAAGTATTTCATACTGCCGCCCAGCCACGCACGGACCTCTCTGACGCCAAGTTGCTCAGAAATGCGACGGGCTGCCTCCTGAATAATCTGCTCCAAGACAGAAAGATTGAATTCGCCGTCACGATAAAGCCAACGCTCTGCCCCATCCGCCCTAAGTTCGGAGCGGTCGGCTTCGGAGGATAACGGAAAGGCGGCATACAGCTTATCGAAGTCGACCGCGGCCCTGGCATCGGTAATAACTTTAACTCGTTCAAAAACTTCAAAAGCTTGGGCTAAGACAGTGTTTTTCGCGCGCGACTCATCAACCGCACGGCGAAATTCTAAGTACTTCGGATCCTCAGCGTCACTTCCGGGTGCATAGGCGTATTGCGCCCAAAATTCATCCCAGAATCGAAAGGCCGGATCGGCTTCGGCCTGATGTTCGATATCGTATTTCAATTTCCGTCCGTACTTACTATGTTTTCCAAATAGATTGAGGAGCGATTGCCGTATAGCGTCGTCCTGCAAAGCCTCGAGGTAGCCCGCCTTTAAAGATTCCTGCTCGGTACCATGTTCCGCCACGCTTGCATACCAATGAATGCGCTCATGCTTCAGGAGACTCAACAATTCATCGGGGTGCTGCAGGGAATGCCGCCTTACTTTCATTCCGCTGAATTGGCGGTAGCGGCGCAGGAGTTCTCTGAGTCCACCGCCGGCGTTCCGCCATTGCGGGATTTTTTGATCCAAACGCTCCTGCTCCGAAGCCGCCATGCGCTTCCGCAAAACCACGGCCGCGTGTTCGAGAATGGCGGCCCAGCTCTCGACGGCATAATCAAAAATTTCGTCATCCAGTTGTAAGGGGCGCACCCAGGCGCCGCCGTCGGTACGCAAGCGGTAGACCTTGAGAAAACTTTCTGCGACTTGATCCCCAACAAGGAAGAAACCCTTCCAATCCGGCGAACCATAGACTGTATCCGCAACCTCCATCATCCCGTGAAAATCATCGTCGACCACCATCAGATCACCGTTGACTAGATCCCAAGCCCCGGCCTCCCGCAATTCCGAGCGCACAGGGCTCGGGGTGCGGCGGGCCCTATCAAGGGTTTTGTAAAGAGCGACAGGGTCGGGAAGGACCGCGCCCAGGGAATTGCGGTTTCGGCGGTAGTCCGGGGAATCGATGCGTGCCCGGTATTCTTTTTCTTCATCCGGAAAGGCAATGACGCTCGTGGCTTTGAAGTCGATGTTTTCGAGAGGGAACTCCAGTTCCGCATCATGGGCATAAGGCAGGGTTTTGAATGTCAGCACCTGCTTGCCCTCTTCATTGCGCCCGAAACCGCTCGTTTGTCCTACAAGATGTACTTTCTTTCGCTTGGCCCATGGCAGAGTCACCACAAGGTCCACGTCCACTTGCTGATCGCGCCAGAGCACGAGTTGCTTTAGCTGCTGTTCGGCCGTATCAAGGGGAGCACTCTCGCGCAACGGTGCGGCAATCCCTAGTGCCAGATCGCGCACTGCCGGCCGGCTAAAAAAGTTGGCGATTTCGATGTTCTTGCGCTTGCTTGCCGCACTCGTAGTCCGCGTTACGATCATTGCCAGCATCTCTTGGAATTCGGCATATTGGTCGTCGGTGAATCTCAGTTTCAGAAAAGCGGTATACATCGTAAAAAACTGAAGATCCCAGCCATAATAATGAGTAAGATCATTCAAAAAGTCGGATACGGATCGGATTCTGTTCTCGTTGACCGTTGTCGCACCAGGCTTCTCACCCTGCTCGACCGCTGTCACCCTTCGCGCCAACTGATGGATCAAAATACGGTCGGCACCCTGAGAGCCCACCATCCCGTTTTTCCAGTAGGCCTCTGACGGAAAAGAAATGGCAACCCTCCACACATCCCGGTTTGGATAGATATCGGCATCGCCTGAATACTTATCCTTAAGTCCTGAACTCTGTGTCTGAATGAAGACTAATTCGTCGGCAAACTTTTGGTTCAGCAGATGGGTCTCGACGCCCGCACCCAGCGGCGGGTGGTCGGCAATGATTATGAGTTCTTCGTTTGGCTTCAGTCCCAAAATTTCCCGGTAGTTGTCGTCCATGAGATCCAGCGCGTTAATTTTGCGCACACCCCGTGATTCCACAATACGCGCATCATAGGGACCGGTCTCACTGCCCGGATTGAGGTCGTCATCAGGAAACGCATCCATCGCGATGACACGCAGATCGTGATCACTTTCGCGAATGGCCGCGGCCAGGTCTCCGTAGCCCGCTCCGATGTCGAGCACCACCGGCACATGACCGCGTGCTCGAATCCGTTCAGCAGCCTTATCGATATAGCGGGATTTAAATTCCGTGAAAGCCCTGTCGTTCCAGAGGTGAAAGCGCAGAGAAAGTGCCGTGAGTTGCCAGAACAGGTCTTCCGGGAGGCGATTAAAAAGATCCCCCTCCGGAAGTTCATTGCGCAGGTATGAATTCAAAATCCGTAAAAAGCGAACCTTCCGCACGTTCGTGTGATTTTTCTCTGCAAGGATTCCTTCAAGGTACTCCTTCCAGCCGCCTGCCTTAAGCAAGTGCCGGGAGACATCGACTTTTTCCGCAAGCAACTGAGTAGCTTCCTGAAGCAGGGTTTGCAGCACATCATCAGCCCTGAGCTCCGAGCGCTCGGGGCCGCGCCTGAAAATGGCGGCGGCAATCTGTGAGGGGGTCTCCAAATCGCCTTGGTCCAGCGCCGCCTGATAAGCAAGTGATTGGTCATCGGCTGCAACCCCTTGGGAGACAAGGGTTTCAAGGAGCGGCTTAAGACCCGCGTTCTTTATTGTCTGAGCCGCATCGGGATTGAGCGTAATGGAACGGCGATACGACGATTCCGCATCCGCATATTTGACCAATGCATCCGGTAAGTTCCCTTGATCGAGCAGGTCATTGCCCTGCTGATGAAGCGTGTAGCCGAGCCACATATGCGCCTGCGCATCATTAGGGTCAACCTCATAAGACAAGGTGCGCAAAGGCGGTTCCGCTTCAGCGAAGTTTCCTTGGTTTAGAAGAGCGCGCGCCAACCCTTCAAGGGCAAAAGCCGAGCGAGGCTCAAGGGCGAGAAGCTGCCCGAAGATGCCTTCGGCTTCCGCATACTCGCGAAGTCCGAAAAGGAGAATGTTCCCCAACGCTTCGAGTGAAGCACGATGCTCCGGCTCGACAGCCACCACATCCCGATAGGCTTGGGCTGCCTCCGCCATGAGGTTGACGTCTGCTGCGGCCAACTTGCCCAAAGAATAAGCCCGGCCGTACAGCAGCGTAAATTCATCAGGCGCAATCGCGAGCCCCTCTTCAAAGGCCGCCCGCCCCTGCTGATAATCTTGAACGTCAAAGGCATAGAGGACACCCAATGCCTTGAGCGCCTCCCACGATTGCGGATTAACTTCGAGCGCTTGCCGATAGGCAGCTTCCGCTTCTGCGCGCCTTGAAGCGTCCTTTTGGGCTCGAATGGCGTCACCGAGGTCCGTCCAATGATCGCCGACATCCGGGTCTAATCGAATCGCGGCTCTAACAACTTCTTCGGATGCCTTTCCTTCACCGATCCAGTGCAGGGTTCGGCCGATGGTTTGCAATAGGTGATTGCTTGGCACGACTGACAGCGGCTCGAGATTCGTCTCCGGTTGTCGACCGAGCTTCGAAGCGCGATAGGCATGCGCCAGACCTGCCGCATAGCGGGCCACGGGAATCACCGCGCCCCCTCTTCGTTCCACGCTTGGATCTCTTTTCTCTGCCGCTGAGTATGCGCGTTCAAGCCCGCCAAGCCCGCCGACAAAATTGGCATTGGGTTCCAAAATGTGCCAGCTCCCTTTGTGACTGAGAATTAAATCCCATCCCACGAGTCCAATATCCGTTGCCGTGGGGCCTTTGGGCAGGCGAGTTTTCATTCTTTGAGAGGGCTCTAAGATGGTATTTCGTACTTCATCCAGGAATTGTTTTCTGTCCCGCGGTGAAAACTCTCTCAGATCAAAGAACTCTCTGAGCGTGATCGTCTTTGCCCCTTGCGATTGACTCACAGGCCCGGCAACGGCCTCCTCTTCGTCTACTTGAAAGCGCACCTGCGTCATATTCTCATCAACCGCCAGGTCCTTCCCGCTTCCTACAGAGAAGACCCGCAAATTCCAGTCATAGAAACGACCCGATTCCGGATCGCGCCACGACTTGCTGGAAATTCTCTCCTGAACGATCACCTCCCCTTCCTCTGTCAGCTTTCGCGCATGCTGAACGGCCTCCGGCAGCGCCCGCCTTGAAAACATAAGAACATCTTTACCGCGCGCACCTGCCGACGGTTTGATTGCGATGTAGTCAACCCCTGTCGATTCAAAGAACGCCTCAATCTCCGTTCTGACTTCTTCAGCGCTTGTTCCCTGCCGCAAGTAGATGGACGGAATCTCAGCGCCGGTTCCCTGGATCAGGGCATCAAAGGCTTTCTTGTCCGTGGACAATCGCATGATACCGGACGTATTCATGACCGGTATTCCCCGTGACTCCAGCTCCGCCAAGACAGATGCTGGCGCCAGGCCTCCGGTTGCGACGGCATCAATGGGAAGAGGCCTTCTGAAGTGACCGAGCACCAACCGCCCGTCCTTATCCACAAAAACGGCATAGGATGCGTAAACAGCGTCTGAGTTATCACGCCCGCGGTAAAGGCCGCGAACGGGCGGTATGATGACAAAGTTGGCCTTATCCGTTTTATCCTTTGCCGCCCAGTAAGTGGCGAGTTCAAAGCCCGGAAACCCATTCGGGAACATTGCAACATTGGGCCCCTCAGGATTCGGGAGATCCTCCCAATCGACCTCCTCGACCGCCATGGCCGCATTGTGGCTCGGCAACCCGCCCTCAAAAAGATCTCCGTAGCCCGTTTCTCTAAATTTTGCAATATCAGAAGCGGCCGTCGCCTGTAATAAGATGGCGGGATCGATCCCCAACTGATTAAACAACTTGTCCTCCAACTCGGCGTAAACTTCTTCTTCGGAGACGCGCAGCTCGGATCGTCTCGTCGACTGGATGGCTTCCCACAATGCGGTTAGTGCCCCGCCTTCGGCTTCCAACCTGTAATAAATTTCCGGATCGGTGACACGATAGACACCGCTTCCAAGCGCCCCGTGTTCATGACGATGCGCCAGCCTCTTATCTAGCCAGTCCGGCCTCAGATCGAGGGCGTTGATCAACTGGAGCCCGGGTGCATTAAAAACAAACGGACTTTGAGGATGTTTGTCGGTGAGATTCCCCAGGTCACGGACAGGTTCAGTTATGTAATAGGTGCCTGGCCGCGCCAGGACTGAAAGCGTATTTCTCAATGCTAAGTACGAATCGATCAATCGTTCCCATATCGGTTCGTCGTTTAGGTCCGCTGCAGATGTGCGGTCCTTATTCTCATAGGTGACATTCCGCTTGTAGACGGCATCGGCGCTCCTACCCTCGAGACCGAGCCGCTTCAGCACACCGTCAACACCGTCATAAGCCGATTGAAGCTCATCAACATTGAACACATTGGCGTGGAGCACCTCTAGGTGAAGCTGTCCGGGTTGAAGGTCGCCGGGTTCGATCCCCATCAGCTTGATTCCCTTCCCCTGCTCAAGAGACTTTGTGAACGCGCCGAAGTACATCGGCGTCTGCCTGAAAACAATATGTTCATCGCCGTCGAAGGCGATGAGATGGATATCCCATGCCTTCAATTGTTCCCTGACCTGATCCTCGCCATACCGATCTGCGAGTTCTGCCTTGAGCTCGGTGAAAAACATTTTGACTATGTCCCACGCTTCCACGGGATTCCCGCCGACACCGACTTCGGCCAGAATGACCGTTGTGTCACCAGCATCAAGTTTTTCACGGGCAAGTTGCCGCATAGCAGAGTGAATCAGCTCCGCCTGTAGAACGTCTTCATCATTTTCCACAAATCCGATCGTCTGAATAAAACCCGTGGGAGACTCCAAGACATCTCGAGCAAGAGCCGTCAGGTAAGCATCGGTATTGGCAATACCAATCGTCTCACTCATCTCAGAGCCAATCCCTTCAAAGGTGCCACGCAAATTCGTAATCTGTTCATCCGTGGCAACGGGCACGCCCTCAAGGGCAGCTAAAGTCTGCCCGAACCGCTTCACGCGGCGCCCGACATGCAGTTCAATGGCGGCATCACTGCGCAGTTCGGAGCGGTCGGCGTCTTTAGCAATCTCGCGGGCTTTCTCCTCGACCATCGCCTCTAATTCGCCGACAAGGTTGTACTCGAGATAAGCGTTCATCACCGAAGTTCCGGCCTCATCGGCCACCCTTGAGAGGCGATCGGTTTCTTCGCTGCCCAAGATATTTCTCATGCTGCTATGAAATCGATGCTCACCCTTTGCGATATCCCCAAAGTAGTCTACGTGCTTATTTTCCAGTTGGGGGTATTCAAGCCGAATGGCATCCAACGCCTCCCGGCGTGCATAAAGGGCCAGGCGCCGCAGGCGCTCGTATTCCACAGTGCCCACAGCGGACAGGATGTATCCGTTCCCTTCAGGAACAATGTGCTTGCCCACATCGCGAATGACATGCCAGATGGGCATTCCCTTTCTATTTGTACCCGGCTGAAAAACTCCGTAAAGGAAGCTGTCAAGAAAGAAAGAGACGTGCTCGCTAGTCTCGGCCCACGCGGGGCGCTCTTCATGGATTTTATTAGGGATTGAGCCCGAAAAAATTGCTGCCGAAACGATTCTTTCCGAGTCCGTTTGAAATTCCGATTGGAGCCGCTGCCGCGTGCGGAACATTTCTGCTCCTGACAAGGCGACATCGTCGAGGAGCACGACATTCTTGCCCGTGCGTGCAAGTGCCCGAATACCGTCTTCGTCTTCCGGCCTTTCCAAATACAAGAACTCCGGGACATCTTCCGGATGAAATCTCTGCCACATCAACCGCAGTAAGCGTGCGGCCCAGGGGCCGCTTCCCGGAATGACAATAATCCGGTGCAAGTCTCTCTCGTCTTCGCGGATGCGGTTCATGAGATTATAGGCAGCGTCTTTCAGGGAGCGCCGCTCGCCGAGAGAGTCATTAATGATATCCCGCATATGAGAGGCCTTTTCCAACGGGTGCTTAATAACAGCGAGTTTAACCTGGCGGCCGAAGGCTTCAGCTTCGTGAAATTTTGCGATGCGATTACCCGGTTTCAGTACTGTTGCGGTACCCGCTCCGGCGGCAAGCCGCGCGGCTTCAAATAGGTTCATGCCCCGGCGTTCGGCGTAAATAAAAGCGACCTTGACTGCATCACCTGCGCCGACATCGGAAACGGTCGTGACCGGAGGATGCTTGGCGTGATACGTGATTATCTCCTTTTCATTGAACGGGCTGCGACTCGTTGCCAAAATGCCGTCGGCCCCCAAGCTGATAACCACTTTGTTGATACCGCTCCGGATTAGATCCTTCGCATACTCGGCGATCCTGACATAATCGCCTTCGAGCTCACTCACCGGCACACCCAAGTAATCCGCAAGCTCCCTGAGATTAATACCCAGAAAATGGGGGCGAGCTTCAATGCCGTGCCGGAGGGCCTCCCCCCGCGTGTCGAGATAGGTTAGGATGCCCAGTTTCTTGGCCTCGCGAATCTTGTCGGCGTAGAACGTTGCCGGTAATCCCGGCGGGAGACTGCCGGAGAAGACCACGTAATCGCCCTCCCTCAGGTGCATGAAGATAGAATCGCTAAGACTCTCCTGCTCGGCATCCGTCATATCGGGGCCGCGCGGAGTGACATTCAACTGGTTCCGGTTGCCGGCATGCACATTCATGGCAATGCGCGAATCGCCTTCGATCGGAGTCATGAGCGCCGTGCCGATATTGTCTTCCAGTTCGGCCTTACCGATCTGAATCGTTCCGGCCGCGCCTCCGAAAGTGCCGGTCGTAATCGGCGAGATGTCAAAGGCGATAAGGCCTCGCGAAGCGTTAAAACCCTTGCCTCCCGCATACATATTATAAGAATCCGGTACAATGATGCCGTCGGTGCCGTTGGCCCCGTCTGGGGGAAACTTTTCGAAATCAAAAGATACGTCGAGAATGCCGTTGGCCATCACCGTGACAACGCGCGGCAATCCATCAACGGGGTCAATGCGCCCTAATGCACGATGATCTCTCGTCGGCTCATACTGCTCAGCATGCTCCTCAGGCGTCTGCCCCACGAACAATTCGAATGTGACGCGGCTCAGATGCTCAAGCTCGGCAGAACTCAAGCGCTCCGCAGCTTCGTGATAAAGCAGCGGCATTTCCGTAACACGGCCGCTCGTAATGACACCGTTAATGACTGCGCGCATTCTCCCAACAGGCGCATCGCTTGCCAGCGCATCCCTGAACTGCTGAATCTCGGGACTTTCATCTTGATAAAGATCTGCGCGGCCCGTGATCAGCGCGGCAACCCGCCCGATCCCGGCCTTTTCAAAGTCGGTAATCACGTAGTGCGCACCTGCATCTTGCAATTGTTTACGAGAATGCAAGCCGGTTGCGAGCGCAACGGGAACGATGCCGGCTTCAAGCGAGGCCGCCTGGCCGCTCAGCGAATCATCCACATAAACAACCTGTTCCGCGGACAAACCCCCTCGGATCTCGCGCAGAAGATCCCCTTTCGATCGATTTTTCTCCTTGGCACTTTGAACCTCATCGATGTATTGATCGATACCGAACAAACGGGCCTGACGCATGACCGTGGGTGTGAGGTTGCTGGTAACCACGATGATCGCGATCTCCGAAGTAGCCTCCTCGGATCTGATGAAATCCAGCAGGGCAATCGACCCCGGAGTCATCCGGTTGTCGCGGGTCCGGTCTGTCGGCGCAACATAGAGCCTCGCTCGGGCGCTCTCCAAGAGCTGCCCGGCCTTTTCAGTGAGCGTCTCCCCGGGCAGGGCTGCCAGGAATTCCGAATTCCCGAGTGTTCTTTCCGCCATTTCCAGTAATATTTCTGTATGCTTATCATCCGTGCGGTCGCCGTGCCACAACTCCTGCACGATCTGAATATGCAGAGCTTCGGCCGCCCCATCCAATGTCCCGTTCGATAGAACAGGCGCCAAGATTTCGGCCAAACGATTCTCGAACCATGAGATCGAATTGTCCCAATCGAGCACAAGCGCTTTGACATCACGCGGGGCCACGGCATCGGGCTTCGCCCATAGGGCATCGCCGGTTCTAAGTTCGGAGCGGGCATTCACGATTTCAACGTTTCCGAAGTAAAGAAGTGCGTCATACCGGAGGTCGGCAGAGGCTCTTGCCGCCTCTTTGACAAATTCTTGCTCGGCATCTAAGAAGCGCGAGCCCCCGAGATAGCTTATGAAAATTCCGTTTGCTGGCGCGAGCGACAGAATCTCCGCATCCTCGGCATTTCTCAGATTGGCATAAACGGGTTTGATCCAGCTCCTGAGAACCTCATCCGCCGCATACCGAAGATCCAAGGGTATGCCCGATTCCAATTTGGGTAATAACTCGCTTCGAAAAGAAAACGGGGCCGTTGAACCCGGCGAGGAATCCCGATGCCAAGTTTCACCGATTTTCCCATTTTGGATGATGCGAGGGTCATCATAGGTGACCGCATCATCAAAACCCTGGGGATCATCGTAGGAGAAATCAAAACGTCCGTTCTCGGCAAGGGCAAGGTTCACAATCTCCCTGTCGGCGGCTTCAATCTTCACATCCCAGCTTTTCAACCAGCTTTCGAATCCTTCAAGGCGTTCCTTATTAGCATCATGAAATTCCTTAAGCGCGTAGTAGATATCCATCGCCAGAGAATAGGGTTCTTCCCCGCTTGAAATACCCACATTTTTAAAGCGAAGCGTATAATCCTGCCTCGCCTCTTTCCGAACGATAAGTTTGCGAACATATTCCTGAATAGCTGCGTCCTTGTAACGGAAAAATTGGGTGCTCTCCCGCGAGTAATTCGGGATGGCAGCTAATGCCGAAAAAATCTCCGCCCCTAACCGGAACAATTCATCTTTGTTGCTCTGCAAACCAAATGAAAGGTAATCTCTAAAACTTTGCCGGTCCTTTAACTTCACGCGGGCATTCATCAAGGACTCAAAATAGTGCCACATCCGGTCTTTGATGGCTTCCGCCCCGATAGCTTGGTAGATGCGGTCAATACTCGTTACCGTTTCGCTGTCCAGTTGTCCAAAGACGGCGGCGACAAACCCCTGTTTCAAATCAGCGTCTGCTGCCGCGCCCGTGGTCAACGCATTGACAGACTCGAGAATTCTGTTTTCATCCAATGCACGCAGTTCCGAACGGTCGGGCTGAATTAACAGAAGGGCTTGATTGCGCTTATCAAAAAGCACCACGGGCGATTCTTTGGACCGCCAAACATTTTGGAAAATCGCCACGGGCAATTGATCCGGATCTTTGACACGCAGCACCAGAAGGACTTCCCGGTTCTGTTCGTCAAGTCCGTCGAAAATGGGATATCGTTTTTTCTCATGAGTCAGAAATCCCTTGTCGATAAGCCCCCGGATTTTATGACCCGCAATGACGGGTTCATTGACGGCTGTGCGTAAAAGATTGCTGACATCGCGAAAAGCCGAAAGGTTGCCGCCGTGGGCGGATTCCCACATGGTTTTAGGATCCATTCTTTCCGTAGTTCTGAGCACAAGATCCCCCGTTACCGGAGCCCGAATACCGGCAAGGACGTGCTGGGCCGGTATTTTTGTAGTCCGGCGGAGGTTCAGCTTGTAGGCAATCGCATTATCGGCACTCAAAACGAGCGGGCTTTTTTTGCTTTGCCGCGTATCCTGCACGGCATGGATGAAGCTTCGTTCAAGACTAAGATCGAACCAACCCCCGAGTCCCGAAACGACCGAATTTCTGATCACTCCCCGGGAACGGGGGTCCAGATTCGCGTTCAAAACAACGGCATTTTCCAAACGGAGGTTCCCATCAAAGAGCGTCCCGGTTTCCGGTTCGGGTACATCCCAGAACTGCCGCGCCAGGCGCCCCTCGGCAGAATCCTCAAGTAAGACAAGCATATTATGCCGAAAGACTCCTTCCGAAAGATCCTCTTCCGTCGCGACATTGCCGAAATCCCACCAAAGGGCATGACTTCCCACGTCAATGACCCGCATGAGCGGCTGAGCGGAATCACGATGCTGTTTCCAAAAGAGATTGATCATTTTATTACTGACCTCATCCGCGGCAATTCCCTGCCGCCTTATAAATTGCCGGAAGGTTCTTAAAGAAGAAAAGCCGGCGGCATTCCGCTCTTTTTGCTTGAGAAGGAAATCAAGTCTCGTAAGCGGCACCCACCAATCCTGATCGGTATTTGCAGAATTCTGATCTTGTTTTTTGGGATCCGTTTCATTCAGTTCCCGCTTATAACTCTCCATGAGTCCGTCCCAAAATTCCAGACTTGCCGTAAATGACCCGAGACTCTTGCCGATAGCGTCGACCTCGCTGTGCCTGGCAACAAACTCCCTGCCGCTTTCGGCGCTCTTCGGCTTCTCCATGATTCGCGTGGCATGCCATGCATCCCCTTCTTTTCCTAACGCGATCAATCCGTATTTATCGACCAATTCTTCAATATCGAAGTCCCCGACCAGCGAAAGGATTTCCAGCGGCAATTCGGCGGCTTGACTTAGTGTCTCGTGCGAGACTGTGGGGACAAAGACCTGATCTCCCCAAAAAACAAGGAGCCTTCCGCCGCGATTGCGTGCGAATATGGAGGTTTGGAAGATAACGGATTCTAAAAGGGTTAGCGGCATCGTCTCATCACCCGATATCACATGCCGCGGCATTGCAATCTTGCTCTTGGAACCGCCTTCGGCGCCGGTAATCGGCCAGATCCGGCTGCCGAATCCCGCCGTATGGTACATCGCGATAACCGGCTCTCGTTTTCGTGTCCGGCGAATAGACTCTAAAAGCTGTTCCCAGGTTTTCCCGGTTTGCGCCTCACTTATTTGCTGCGCACTTTGATAAGCGACCAGGGAACCCAGTCCGTTCCCTGCCGGTTTCGAAACTCCATAGCTTTCCACAACCGAAAAGACTTCTGTGTTTTCGCCAATCACTTTACCTTTAGTGCTTTGCAGTCTTTCCTCCCAAAACCGTTGTTCGGCGGCATTCGAAGAAACAACGATCACGATGTCCGGGCCTTCGGATTTCGCAATGCTGTCATACATGGCTTGAATATTGTTTGACGCAATCGCCTCCTCGGCGGCGCTGATGCCGCCGTCAGTGCGCAGTTCGGAGCGCGAAAAATCCATGATTCGAAGATCTTCATCATTGACATAAATTGTGGCATCGAACATTTCCGCTAAAGTCGTTGCTCCACTCAATTCATAATACGGCAAACGGCCTATCGCATTGTCTTCCTCATCTAAGTCCGCCACCGCAAAATCACGATGTCGCAGGGGATCGTCCCAGCCCAAGGCGCGATGGATATAACTCTCTCTAAGGCCCAAACCATATGACGACGAAGATTCGTAACCAAATGCATAGTAATTTGCCTCGCCTAACCATCTCGTTAAGTATTCTCCTACCCCCGGAAGCAAGGACCAGAGGTCTAGCATCAGAATGCCAACAATCATCGCAATCCCATCTCTTTTCGGGTGCTTCTTTACCACGTGCAGCTCGCCCAAGTAGACAAGGACCCTGTTATTTGCATTTTGATCAAGCAGCCGTTTGATCCTTTTTGCGGTGTAGTAATCGCGCAGGGTCCTCCGCACGAAGCCGCCCTTACTTTTCTCATCGATCGGCTCAATCGAAATCCCTTTTTCATAAACAGCCTTGAGCATCTCCAGAAAGGAACCCAGGTCGAATAACCGGGAATCGAGCGTCAATACTACCCCCAATTCATCCAATGCGGTCTTGTCAGGGTAATTATTTCCATCCTTGGACTGAAATTTCGCAGGAATGATGTTTCGGAGCTCCTCGATGATATCGTAATTCCCGGCCAGATAATCTCTAACATCTTGGATCCCCGATGCCGCCCATTTTTGCAGCAGCAGATCGAATGCCGGTTTCATCGCAGGAGCTGCCTCAATAGCGAAATGAGTGAAGGGGCTGGCCTTGATAAGATTGCCGATGAGTTCCCGGTATAGGAATAGGGTCTTCGCACGGTGCATGTCACCAAAGGCAATAACTCTTGTGCCGGATTCCACCGCAGACTGAAAGACATCCGAAACCGGCCGGCCGTATTTCCTGGCCGAGGCAGCAATCTCCTCTTTAGGCGGCACAACGGCAGTGCGCAGCTCGGAGCGTGACTTCATGCCGGAGTGTAAAGAACGCGCGAGTTTTCGGACGCCGCTGCGTTTGTCGGGACTGCGTGCAATCTCCCCAAGGAAGGCGTGTGCCTTGTCGCGGAAGGGATGATCTTCGGGAATTTCGGCAAGGAGCCGCAGCTTCGTCTTATTATTGAACCAAGTGCGGTGCTCCCGGATCGTTTCCAAATAACGGTCAAAGGCAGCCTCTATTCTTTCAAAAACCGGATGCTCAAGCTGTGATGTGGCACCTATTCCGCTATAATCGTAATTATAATCGCGGGCCGCTTGCAATATTTGACCTAGCTTCCAGCGATGAACGCCGGTCGGATACACATTAATCCGCCATTCGAGCAAGCCCATCCAGAGGTTCGTGATCGCACCGCCTATGCGCCTGAGCAGGATATGGAGAAGGACGGCGGCGATCGGCAGACCCGCTGCTAATATAAAGAAGACATCCTCCGGTCTCAACTCGGAGCGCGCGGGGTTGATGCGCCATAAAGTCTTCGAATCCCAGTCAAAATTGTAGAAGTCGCCCGGTTTAATCTTCGGTTGTTTGCCTTTCGCCACCAACGAGATTATAGGAATGCCCTTGCCGCCGCGCGTGTTCCGGCCCCACTTGTCGGCGTCATCCTGAGTGCTGTGCATCACCATGACCCCGTCGATAAGCTTAGCGAGACCGATTCTGCGTTTTAGATTTTGATCTAACCGATCGACCAGAACGTATATCTTCGGAGAGCGTATGGATCGCGGTAAATAGGACTTGAGCCAGCCTTCCGTGAGAAGATCCATGTCCTTAACACTGACGACCAGAATCTTATCCTGCACGTAGTTGACATGCTGCGGGTGCCGGCTATCGGGTAAGACCGCGTAAGGTTCCCAGCTTGCCTCAAAAGGCATTTCATCAAAGAAGGTCTCCGGCCCTTCATAGTTGAACTCAACGGTCAGCAGGTTCTCAATCGTGTCGACTTCATCGGTGACAAGGGGTCTCTGAGTGAGGGTCAGCAAATAAGGGAATGCGGACTCGTAATCAATTCCCACGCGAGGACTAATACTATGAATCCAGGCCATGGGTTCTTCGGTTCTGCCTTGGACAAAATCCAAATCGCTTACTTGTGACTTCTCAGGTGTGAAGAGCCTCACTTTATTGATTCCATCCTTCTGCCTCTGCCAAGCCCTGACAACCCGGTTGAACTCTGCGAGGCTATTGACGACCTTGTGTTCTTCAATCGGCTCGGACCGGAGTTCGGAGCGCACCCACCGGCGAAGCTGCCCCACGTTTTGCCCATAATCCACATTGGCTGCCGCGCCGTTCGGAATGAGCTCGCGGGAAGGACCCGGGAGAGAAAAGCGATCGAGCACGTTCGCGGCTTCACCAGTGTCTTCACCCATATATTCCTGCACGCCTTCTTCAGCAAGCGGCAAAATGCGGCTGAAGTGGTTCCCGCCTTTTTTCCTGACATGCAGTAACTGTCTCGCCATATCGAGCGCTTCGTCGCTGAGCACTGCCTTGAGCGCTTCGCCGGCGCGGCCCCCGAATAGGGGCGCCATGCGCCGGGCAGAATCAACCGCCATGCGATCATAGAGGCCCAGTTTTTCTGATTTATTTCGCCCCGGCTTATTCCACTCAAGGATCATCGCCCGCAACATTTCAATGGCCTCTTCCGAGGGCTTGAGCCCTGTCACCTGCCGGAGCCGCACCATGCTGCCGATATTCTTGATGATTCGTTCCTCCACCTCGTCAACATCCACACGTTTAGACATCTGCCGTACCGTGAGTTCGCCTTCTTCTAAGGCAGTTAGCACGTCTTTGGGAATTTCGATCTGAAGCGTTCCTGTTTGGCGATTTAAGTAAAGGGTCATGCGGTTGATGGCGAGATAGCCGTTGCTGTCATCCTGCAGCCAATCGCGAAGCGAATCACGACTGCGCCAGGCTGAAGCCGCATCCACTTTCAGCCCGAAGTCTCTCGCGATCTTCGCCGCCACACGGCCATGCTCAAGCATGGAAATATTCTGCGGCCGCCCCCCTTTCTGAGCGTACACGGAAATGTCCAGGTCATGAATGGTGTACCAAAGGCCGGTAAGACCCGCGAGCTGCAGGAGCACGTTAATGGCTGTCCCGCCCCAGAACTCCATGGCGAGTGTGCCGTTTTCGGTATCCCAATTCGAGGGTGAGGATTCATACGATTCCAGAAATTCGCGCATTTCGCGAATGATCGGCGAGCGTGCTTCTGCGACAGCTAGAGGAATATCGAGAATAACGAAGTCGCTGTCTGCAGCCGGCTTAAGCGACCCTTCCGGGAGCCGTGACTTCGGACGGAGCCCGGCCGGAAGGCTGTCCGGTTGAGAATAACGCGCTACGAGCTGGCGCGTGCGTTCCGTTTCAACACCCAGGTATTTCTGGGCAGTCTGCTGGGCTTGAGAAAGCAGGGCGTTGCGATACTTGTGCCCCCGGGGTTTAAGCTTGAGGGATGTTCGAGCCAGTTCCAACACATCGTGCCCCAAGGCAAGATCAAGCGCCTTCGAAGTACTGCCGGGTGTAATCGCCGCGATTCGTTTCGTCGCGTTGAGCACCGAGTCGGTGTACAGGGCCTGTTCGGTCACGCGCCCGGCCCCGGCGGGCATTGCCATAAAACGGGCAATGTTCGTTTTAAGTTCGGTGCGGGCACTCTGAGCAAGGTTTAATCCCGCGACACGATTTAGCCGAACGGCGGAGCCGATATTGACCACGATCTTATCACGCAGGGTATCCGCCTCGGTGATATCCGAGCTGTCTGTGAAAGTGATCTCACCGCGATCGAGGGCTTCCCGTGCCCGCGCGGGCATGTTGATGACGAACTCATCAGTCTTGCGGTCGTAACGAATCAATGTCTCATTCAGCTGCAAATCCCCCGTGCGTGTTTCCCGCCTCTTCCGTTTAAATCCCTCCTGATCTTCAAAAACAGGCGTTCCGTCGACTTGAACACCAAGGTCATCACCGACCCGCCTAACCAGGTTTGCGATATCGTCGTTTGAGACATCACGCAGCTCCCCTTCATCGTCCAGATAAAAGAAAATATCGAGGTCATTGACCGTGAACCACATCCCCGAGACATCCGCCAACTGCAGAAGCACATTCGAAGCCAACCCGCCCCATAATTCGAAAGTGAGCGGCGCCCCGTCATAGCTCTCGAGAGATTCACGCAAGTAGCGCAGAAACGGCGCCCTCTGCTCGCCGTCCTCACGCGGCATCCGCCATTCGACATACTCCTCCCGCAGTGCGGAACGCACCTGCTTCGGCGTGCCGCGAAGGGTTGCCTTCCTGATGAATTCCAGTTCGTAAGAAAGCGGTAGTCCGTTTTTGTCGCGGTATTCAGGGTCGCGAACCCGGATCGAAAGGCCGTCGTCAGTCACTTCGAGTGTCGGCGCCATCGACTTCGTGCCCTCGAAGAGTTCCTGGAACTCAAATACTTTCGGAGTGCCGTCGGCCTCACCGAGCCGAGACCATTCGGTCTTGAGATTTCCCGACGGATCAACGTTGATCGCGTAGGTGTCCTGCCTGTCGCGGATCGCGATCTGTCCGATACGCGGCAGGAGTTCTTCGGGGGTCACTTGAACCCAATTGTCACGGTACACTTCCACTTCGAGGGTGCGCCCTTCGGCTTCAAGGACCCGGGCCATGGCGCTCAGCATATTGGGGTTTACCGTCCAATTGATTCTCAACTGATTGCGATTCAGATCCAGCGCCCGCTGGCCCGCCCATGTCAGGATGGCTGTCGCAATCCCTTCGCCCTGGTATTTAGGCTTTAGGTACATGTTGAAGACTTCCACGGCATCACTCCCGTCAAGTTCACCTTGCAGTTCCAGGAGGATGACGCCGTAGCTATCGCCCGCGCGGGGCTCATCCACCCGTTTGCCGTGATACCAAACTTCATAGAAACCCCGTGAGGCTCCCGGTGGACGGATAAGATGTGCCGGGCCATGAGCAGTCTCCATCGTCACCCAAACAACTTCATTGCTTCCGTTTCGCCGTTCCGTAATGCTTCCGTCCGCATAAGTATCCGTAACAGCGACATCGGTTTCGATTGAAGCGACGCGCGCCCCGAATTCCTCACTGTCGTTTTCTGCCAACCGGAGAGTGTAAAAGCCGAAAGAAGTTCCGGCTTCGTCCAAGGCACCGTAGTCGGTATGGTCCTTCGCCGCAAACCCTTCCCTCTCGAAGATACGGATGGTCACTTCATAAAGTTTTTTTGCACCGTCCTTCTCCATAAAACTTTCGTTCCATACGATCACACGCGCATGAGGGACATTCGAAAGCAGACGCGGCGAAGCCGCGGCAAGACGCCTGATCGCAACACCGCCGATATCGGGGTCGGCGAGATTGGAGTAGCTATAGAACTTAGACGGCCGTTTCGCACGCAGCATCAGCCGCGGCAGATTCCACTCCACGAGATCAAAGCGCATACCGGGGAAGGCAAGCTCGCCGTCTGCTGTCACAACATTGTCATGTACCTTAGCTTCAGCTTCGATGCCGAGCATGCGCGACAGCACGCGCGTATTGGCGACTTCAAGAGGGTTGACGCCCAGGAAATGAAACCGCTTCTGCCCCGTAGCCAGCCAGATGAGCCAGGCATTAATTCCCGTTCCGGGACCGACGATCAGGGTTTCGAGATCCCGCAGGGTCTCTGCGGGCACATCCTTATAGAGAGCCAGCGCCTGCTGATAAAGTTGTCTATAGTACTTCGGGTCAGCAACCGTGTACCCTCCCGGCGCGTAGACGAGCGGGAAAACAGGGATGACAATCTTGTGAAACTCTTCATCAATGCCGGTCAGTTCGTCGAGAAACTCCGGTATTTCACGCGGAGTAAACAGCTGGTCCGTGCGGACAAGGTATCCGTCCCGCGAGGCCTTTGCGATGCTGAATTGATTGCTGTTCTGTTTGGGAAGCAGTTCCGCGGCGCGCTCGGCTTTTGTTTCGCGCAAGTAATTCTGCAATATGGTTTGATCAACATCCCATTGGTGCTTGAATGCCAGCCACTTCTCGCGAGCGCCTGAGGCGCCCGGCAACGGCACATCGAAATGAACCGCGCTCAGGTCAAAGTAATCACCGCCGCCTGTTGCCGGAAAGATACCGATCACGCGGCCTTCGCGAACGACAATATCGAATTCAGCGGCATCACTCAGTTCGGCACGAAGAATGGAATGCCCTTTCGGCAGCCCGGTTTCGGCAAAGACTTCCGTTTCTTCCGGTACCTTGAGTGTCAGGATTTCGGCCTCGACCCCGTCGACGTCTACTGTGCGGCGGCCGGTAATGCGGTCCCCCAGCGCCTCGAGCTCGCCGAGTTCCAGCGCCCCCAGAACCTCCATTGCGGAATAGGTCAATTCCGCAGCACGCAGCTCCGAGCGGCCGGCCTGTGCCTGCGCGTCTTCTTTCCTCTCTCTGTTTTCGCGGCCCTGCTCGATCATCACGTCAATCCAGGCCTCAACCGAGCGGCCAATACGAGCCTCGGCCGTAACATCGCCGGACCAAGCGCGTGCACGCAGAAAATAATCGAGATCCCACACGCCTCCCGAATCCTGGCCGTTCACTTCAATGACATGGGGATGAAAGATGCCGTCTTCGCGCGTCACAATAATGTCGACGCCCATAAAATCCGTCGCGTGCCAGCCCTCACGAAGTAAATTGTCCTCGCGCATCGCCTGTTCGATAACCGGATAGGCCTTTAAGGCCTGTGCCTCGGCTGCGGCGCGGATTTGCGCGGCCTCGCCGGCCGTGATCCCGAGCAGATCCGCCAACGCTTCCAGCGTTATGGCTTCGGCCCCCAAGCTGATATTCACGGGGCCGCCTTCACGGTCCAGGCGCACCACGATATCGGTGATCACGGGATTTCCGTTCGGGTCGCGCGTGACAAAGACACGGAGATTCCAGTCTTTGACGGTGCCGTCCTGCCGGACCAGCGGGGGCGTCTTTCTTTCCTGCAGGACAATGCCCTCGTTTGCCAACAGCAGGGCCAGACCGTGCCCGCTTATGAGGTCAAGATTCTCCGCGTTGAAAAACCGCACATCCTCTCCGGCCCGGCCGCCGGCCGGCTTGAGGACCGCCTCAGGATGTTTGAGCAGGAATTCGGACAGGAGAAGTTTGACCCATTCGAACAGATCGTCATCCGTACGTTCCAGAAAATGCACGGTCGCTTCGGGCCCTTCGGAGGCACTTAGACGGCGCCGGGCCACGGCAGGGATGGAGCGATCGCCTAGAAAAACCGAAACCGTGTCCGGAACGGACACCCCCGCTTCACGCAGAAGCAGAGCCGCAATATCCTTGTCCTCATAGTGACGGAAGAGGCCGTCTTCCCCGGTTCGAACGTCCAACGAACGGATCGTGTCATCCTCATCCTGAGAAAAATCAGCCACATGGTCAAGCGCCACGGGTTCCTCGAAGGCGACGATTGTGGGCCGTCCGTTCTGAAACGTAAAAGCATAATCACGGGCCAGCGGATAATTCGCCGCACCGACCGGCTCGACCCCAACCGTGCCGGGCGCCACAAGCATATAAAAATTCGCATCCGGGCGCAGCACAGCCCGTTCCAGGAGAGCCAGGTGGTCCTCGGATAAAGCGCCGTAAAGTCCGACGTTAATTTTGTCCGCTGACGCCGGCCCGGCATCGCGGTGTTGAATCAGAAACCCCATGGCCGACAGCGCCCCGGAGGCTGCACCGCGAACCTTTTCCGATTCATGGGCAAGCAGGGCGGCGGCCAATTGGGACTGAGTGCGGCGCGTATCCTGGTCCACACGTCCGAGCACTTTGGCCGCTGCGGCCGCGATATCGTCGTTCTCGTCTTCAAGGGCGGCACGAAGCGCCGGAATCGCTCTCTGCCGCAGATTTTCGAGATCCTGTAAATTTTCATGCGCGTCGCGAAGAAGCGCATAGGCCCCAAGGATATCTTTTTCGTCGCTGTTGAGATTGTTCTCGCCCGCGACGGCACGATAGGCCTCGGCCGCGCTCGCGCGGACACGGGCAAATTCGTCATCCTTGATGAGCGCCACGAGTTCAGGCAGGGCGTCACGGCCTGCGGTGCCGAGCGCGGTGAGTGCGTCCGCCGCGATCACCCGCCGCGAAGGCGTCTCTTCCCGCAGCATCACGATCAATGCGGGAAGCGCGGCCCGGCCAAGGGACACAAGACTTTCCATCTCGCTCGCCAAGGCGTAACGAAATCCGAGCGCAATACTCCGGTAACCCTCACCAAATTCCCGATCCAAATCTCCGGCAGAAAGCAGAACATCGGCGGCGGCTCCGCGCACCGCGAGGGCCTCGTCTCCCCGCATGACGGTGTTGAGATAACTGCGCAGGCCCGGTACGGAAGCGCTGATATTGCCCAGGACTTGCACAGCTCGCAGCCGAACGCGGTGGTCTTTGCTGCGAAGCAGGCGTTTGAGACCCGGGGCCGCGGCCTCGCCGTAAGTCGGCAGCACCTCAGCCGCCTGTTCCTGAACGCGCGCGTCATTAGATCTAAGCGCCCCCGTCCACATTTCCATTTCGTCAGCACGCAGCTCCGAGCGCCCGGCCGGCACGACAAGGGCTTCGGCCTGGCGGATATATTCGAGCACGGCCGTGATGTCGTCGTCTGAGCGATCGCCGGCTTCCGTGTTGCCCTCGGGGTAACGAGTGACGAGCTGCATATCCCGCACCCTCTCCGTAACTCTGAGATAGGCGGCTTCGTTGATTTCTATTTGATCAAAATGCTTCAAATCACGAATCGTCTGCGCCAGCTCAGTAGGCCCGTAAGTCGGATCGAGAATAGCTCCACGAAGCTCCTGCAGGATCGTGGCGAGATCGGAGAACTCGTAAATGCCGGCCTGAACCGTAAAAGCAACCATCGCGTTGTCCAGCTTGGCCTTGTCGTCCGCAGTGACCGACAGCGGCAGTTCCGCCTTCGATTCGATGACAAAAACCAGCTGCGAGTCAGCGGCAAGACGAACCACGGCTTCGGGAACAGTGCTCTCATCGTCGATCGCGTCTCTCGCACCTTCGAGCGCTTCACCCACAATACGGATAATCTCTTCGTCATCAAGCCCGGCGATCTCTGTCAACTTCCGGTACGCCAGGCTCAACGCCCGATCAAACTCGAAAAGGGCTTGTGGGTGTTCCAGCTCGGCGCGAAGCCAGGGGTGATTCTGCGAGAGAGCAAACGCGGTCCGCATATGTGCCGGCTCATCCGCCCGCAGTTCCGAGCGGAGTCTAGTAATCTCTTCCTTGAGTACCCGCATGAATACGGCAGACCCGGGCGCGCCCAATTCAAGGACGGCCGCAAATTGATCCGCTTGCAGATCCATCTCCATATACTGCAATTCATCGTCGAGGACACGAACCAGTTCGAGCGAACCCTGGGGCCCGTAAATCTCTTGGCCGCTGCGTACTATAGCGCGCGCGGCTTCGGCAGGATCAAAGGGCTGACCGGATCGCGTCAACTCTTCAAATGCCAGCGCAATGAATCCGCGTTCGATCTCTCCCCGGGAATAGCCGCCGGAGTCAATGACGTAGGGGTCTCCGGTTTCGTCCTCGCGCATAATGTTTGAAAAATTCTTGAGCGCTTCGCGCAGACCGGGAAAGTCTCTCTTTACTTTTAGGAGGGCCGCCACGGCCTCTTCCCAACGCCCCCGTCGGAGCAGTGAGAAAAGGGTGTGGCCGTGAATCACTTGTGAAGACATCACTCCGTAAGTTGTTTCCCTGCCCGGCAGATCTGCCCGCACAAAAACCCCAGCGCGGGGAGCCTTTCCCTGGCGTCCCAAATCGAAGGCAACCTCTGCCTGGTCGTCGATAAAGGCACCCGCATAGACACCCAGTTCATACAGGGTGCCGTCGACATCGACGGAGAGCGTAATAAAATCGCGCATGCTGCCCGCAGTCTGTTTAACAATTACGACTTTAACATCCTGCACTGACTGCGCCACCGGGATCTGAAGCTCGGGATAAACTGCCTGCAATGATTCCAAAATGAATTTTCGGCTGCTCAAAGCCTTTGCCAAGTGACTGACCATCCGCTCGCGGTACTGCTCGGGATGCCTGAATCGGAAGCCCTGCATTCCCGTCACCGTTACCCTGCCCTTGTCCAGTTGAGCCGCGCCCAATTCCCGCACGGCTCTAAGTTCCGAGCGCACGCGGCCGCCTAGGACAAGCTTTGTTCCGTTGAAGTTGGCAACGGGTTTTACGATCTGAATGGTCTTTGTGGTAACCGGAATGGCCAGCCTGCCGCCGATGGCTTCCAGTAACGGTCCGCGCATATCGTAAAACTGCCCGTCAGCATGCATCTCAACCTCAAGTCCTGTTTTCGACGAGCGCGCCGCCATCTCAATCAAATATTGAATCGAATCCGTCAGGGAGAGCTCCACCTGCTCGGCAAGCACGCGTGTGATTGCCTGTGACTTCCTGACCTCCTGATAGATCCCCACGAGCGCCTTCAGATGCAGAAGCCTGAGCTCCTGCGCCTCTGCCTCGCCTAGGCCCCCAAGTCTCGCTTCAAACTGCGCATGATCGAGCAACGCGGCTTCAGCCACGCTCATATTGAGCGATGCCGCTAACCTGGATGTGAGCGCGGTAATAAAACGCCCGTCTCCGGCTGCGGCACGCATATACAAAGCACTTTTGATTTTGGAGTTTTGCAGAGAGGGTGTTTCGATGGGGGTCATGAGCGCATTCACATAGTTTTCGCCCTCCTGCTCCTGCACTGCTGAAATCCTGGGCGACACCCGCGCATAGGCGATCCCCGCTTCACGAAATTGGCGCGCAAGCCCTTCGGCATGAAAACCGCCGGTGATCATGACGGCCTTCACTTCGCCGGCTTGCCGCATGGCATCGAGCGCTCGATTCATCATGATTTCATCGCGCTTAAAGGTGCCTTCGTAGAAACGTATTGCCAGATCAAAGGCCGCGTCCAATTCTTTGAGGCTCGTAATAGCGAAACGCGTCTTCGAGTTTTTAAGTTTGTCAAGACGGCCCGCATAGGCCGAAGGACGCAGGCGCAAAGCATTGGTTTTTACGCGCCGGAATTCGTCCGCCGTCAGTTCCAGCGTGAACAAATTACGGAGAAGGAGATAATCCTGATAATGCTCGGCCAAGACTTTTTCTGACTCTTCCTTCGCGAGTTTCTCGAGCACCAACTGCGTCAAATGTTTCGTTTCACTGAACAGATCGTAGACATCCATTTCATGCCGCAAGGTGAAAGTCGCCAAGGCATCGGCGAACTGGGGATACTCCCTGAAGCGAAATCCCGAGGTTCCCATGGCCTGATAGAATCGTTCCAGGAACAGTCTGGGATTTTCAGATGCTTCATGGGCCCAGCTCAATTCCCCCGTGACCGATACCTCAAACTTCTCAAAGGCCGGCGCAAATTCCGCGCCCGCCTTATGCGAGCGAAGCCGTATGAGAAATTTTTCCTTTTCCTCTCTCGTCGCCGTGACATCGGCACTTCCCTCAAGCTCCCGCAACTTGAAGAAGCGGATCAGATGCGGCCACTCACGCTGATTGCTGACATCCCGGAAATCAATATCGAGGTGCCTTTCCGCGGCCTTCCCCAGGGCATTCAAGTGCCGCAGCAACTCTGAGCGAGAATCCTGATACAACATCCACTCTTTGAGAAAGGCTCTGAGCTCGGGGTTGAAATAATGGGAACCCAGCACGTCCATCGCCCCCTTCACCTGCGCCAGAAATGCCTCGTTCGTGTCTTTCTTTTCCAGGACGCGCCGGTAGTTCAGAAGGTTCTCATAATAGACACGTTCGTCTTCAACACCGTGGGCCGTTGCCGCACCGCCGGCCTTCATCAAATAGAGTTCGGCGCCGCCAACCTCGGCCTGCGCGGCCAGGCGGTCTGCGATCTTGTAATTTAATCGGTCGTCGGCGAAGAAACGCATCGAATCCCGATCGAGCGGGCCGCTTGCACCTTCCAGGAAAAGAAGGTTCATCTCGTGGTTCTTAGAAAGATAGCTGAGGATCTCCTGGATATTCTTTTGGGCCTCGTAACTGGAATGCGCATCCTGAATATGCACGATGGTCGGGAAGTCGACAGCACGGAGGCTTTTTTCTGGAAGATAAGTTTCTTCAATGTGGCCCAAAGATTCCGGAATACTGAGCTGCTCGACGAAGGCAAGGTTCTGCACTTCCTTTAATGCAGGCGCGGGCGTCGGACTCACCTCGACCATAAACGGAGCCGGCGCAGACCACGCCACCGTGGTTAGGGCAAAATTAGCCGCCACAATGAGCGCTATCGTTTTTAGAAACCTGCTTCGCATTCGCTTCCTTTCTTTTCCCTTTTCATAATGAGATAGAATCTCCACGTAGGGCGGACGACGCACATAGAGTTGTCTATGCACGCTCCTCCCGTGGGGAGCTATATCACGCTATAACACGCTATTTTTCTACCTCGTAAAGATTACCTGATGAGGGTGGGAGCTTCAAAGGCAGGAGTGAATTATTTTTAGGGATGACGCTAACCTAAGCCTTTGTTATAGCTAGACTTAGATCAAGCGCCTCAGGCAGTCGCCAACTATTTAATGGGGATAAAACGGAGGGTGGGAAATTTGAGAAAATGGCTGGACCGGAGGGGGATCGAACCCCTGACCTCCACAATGCCATTGTGGCGCTCTCCCAGCTGAGCTACCGGCCCGAGTAATGAAGGGAGCGCTATAATAATTCAATTTTTCGAGAGGGGCAAGGAAACAAAAAAGGCCGGTCCTGTTACGGACTGGCCTTTTTTGTACTTGGAGATTACGACTAAACTAAAACAGAGTTTCGGGGTCGACCGGCATGCCGTCCTGATGGCCCGGTATTAACGCGGCTACGAGATCCCACGCACCGCTGCCGAAACGGACGACCATGCGAAACAGTCCGTCAACGGTTCCCGCGAGGTGACGAATCACGGGGCGTCCGGTGCCTTCATGATATTCCTGAATGGTCATCGGAACTTCGGCGACCGCACCCACGACGTTCTTGATGCCCCGCACGAGAGTGGTCTGCATCTGGTCGAGATACATGTTGCTTCCGCCATGTTCGCCGCCGTGCTCCCCGGCTAGTGCCGGTGTCGCTACAAACGCCAAACTGAGTATTAACAATAACACGCTGATTTTCTTCATAGAATTTCCTCCCTTTTGATTAATAAGACCATGCGTCCTATTTCTGATGCCGGGTATAAGTATCGGCCTTTCAAGTTAAACATAAAGCGGCATTTTGGCGCCCAAACCATAATCTTAAAGTTTTGATTTCGGCGGCCGATGGTCTTTATACACAGCAGTTTCGGCAACGCAGCACTTTAGGACTGGAGAACCCGTTGAAACCTTTGTATACCTGTTCCAGCTGCCAATGGGCGGGCAATGAAGCGGCCTTCGTGACGCGGATTCTGTCCATTATGTACCGGCCCAAGCACGAGAATATCCAGGCCTTTAAACAGATCAAATGCCCTAAATGTCATAATCTTGTGACGATTATCTTCGAGACCCTGGACGGGTCGGTGGCGAAATAATTAGGCGAGACATTCCTCGACGATCTGCACTGCAATATCCACCTGCTTCTTCGTAATCACCAGCGGCGGCGAAAACCTAATCCCCGTTTCCCCGCAGCCCAACAACAATAATCCCTTCATGAAGGCACCTTCAATAATTTTGTCACGGTATTTCGGAACGGGTTCCTTCGTCGTGCGGTCCTTGACGAGTTCGATGCCCACCATGAGCCCTTTGCCGCGGACATCTCCTATCACCGGATACTTCCGGGCCAGCGTCTGAAGCTTCTTGAATAGATACGCGCCGACGACCTGAACATTTTTGAGCATGCCGTTCTCGAGAAGATTCATGGTCTCAATGGCGGCCGCACAAGCCACCGGATTGCCGCCGAAGGTATTCGCGTGAGCTCCCGGTTCCCAGTCCATAATGTCGGCACGCGCGATCACGGCGCCGAGCGGCAGGCCTGAGGCAATGCCTTTTGCCATGGTGATGATATCCGGCTGAACGTTCCAGTGTTCGATCGCAAACATCTTTCCCGTACGCCCCATACCTGCCTGGACTTCATCGCAAATCAGAAGAATGCCGTGCCGTTTGGCAAGGGCCGCTAACCGCTCGTGATAATCGGGCGGCGGAACAACGTACCCGCCCTCCCCCTGAATCGGTTCGACAATGATGGCAGCGACTTCTTCGGGCGGAACAGTCTTTTTAAAAAGCGTGTGCTCAATGTAATCGACACAATCGATTTTACATTCGGGATAAGTCAGATTATAAGGGCAGCGATAGCAATACCCGTAGCCGACATGAGTCACACCCGGAACCAGCGGCCCGAATTTTTCTTTCTGAATGGCCTTGCTGGCCGTCAGGGAAAGCGACCCCATCGTGCGGCCGTGAAAAGCCCCGAAGAAGGAGATCACTCTCTGCCGCTTTGTTTTGTAGCGTGCGAGTTTGAAGGCCGCCTCAACCGACTCGGTTCCTGAATTGGTAAAAAAGACGCGCTTCTTCCCCTTAATGGGGGCGGCCTTGGCAAGCTTCTCGGCAAGCGTGACCTGGGGTTCGTAGTAGAAATCCGTCCCCGACATATGCAGTAACGTAGCGGCCTGTTTCTGAACCGCTTTGGTCACTTGCGGGTGACAATGCCCCGCGGCCGTAACGGCAATCCCGGCAGTAAAATCGAGGAAGATGTTTCCGTCAACATCCTCCATCCAGGCGCCTTTGCCGCGTTTGGCCACAAAAGGATAGGAGCGCGTCATGGAAGGAGAGAGAATGGCTTCGTCGCGTTTGATCAACTTCCGCGCTTTAGGCCCGGGGAGAGGTTTTTTAATGCGAATTCGGTCCATCATATATTTAATCGGTGTCTATCTGCGCTTTCTGTAGCTTGCCGCTGAAATCAATATAGACGCTTTTCCACTCGCTGAAAATATCCAAAGCCGTTTTTCCTGCCTCACGGTGTCCGTTGCCGGTGTTTTTAACACCCCCGAAAGGCAAATGAACTTCTGCCCCGATCGTCGGCCCGTTCACATAAGTAATACCCGCCTCAATATCCCGCACAGCCTTCATGGCGTTTGCGATATCATTGGAGTAAATGGAGGACGAAAGACCGTAGGCGGATTTATTGACTTCGGTCACCGCTTCGTCGAGGCTCTTAACTTTCATGAGGCTGACAACCGGCCCGAAGATTTCCTCACGAATAATCCGCATTTCGGAATGGGCATGAGTAAAGACGGTCGGCACATAGAAGAACCCGTTTTTAAGGCCCGGCCCTTTTGCGATACGCCCGCCGCATTCCAGCTTGGCCCCCTCACCGACTCCGATCTTGACGTATTCGTGCACCCGGTTCCGCTGCGCTTCATTGATGAGCGGCCCCATCTGTACGTTGCTGCGAAGGCCGTTGCCGACGCGGATCTTTTTAGCCTGCCGCACAAAGGATTTCACAAACGAAGCGTAGATTTTATGATGGAGATAAATTCTGCTCGTAGCGGTGCACCGCTGGCCTGTCGTGCCGAAAGCGCCCCACAGCGCGCCTTCCAAGGCCAGGTCCAGGTCGGCGTCCCCCATCACGATTTGAGCATTCTTGCCGCCCATTTCGAGGGAACAGCGCTTCAGCATGCGGCCGCAGTTACTCGCAACTTCGCGCCCCACTTCACAGGAACCCGTAAACGAGACAACGCGCACTTCCGGATGACGGACGAGAGCCTGACCGGCTGCCGGCCCGCCGTGAATCAGGTTGACGACGCCCGTGGGAAGACCCGCCTGCTCCAGAATTTCCACGAAGCGAACGGCGCTCGCCGGAGTGTCTTCGGCGGGTTTGAACACAACGGTATTCCCGCAAATAAGGGCCGGGAAAATCTTCCAGGTGGGAATTGCGATCGGAAAATTCCAGGGCGTAATCATGCCGCAGACGCCGATCGGCATACGCAGGGTCATGGCAAGTTTGTTTTTAAGCTCACTGGTCGTCGTCTCACCCAGCAACCGGCGGCCCTCGCCGGCGACATAGGCGGCCATGTCGACGCCCTCCTGCACATCGCCGCGCGTTTCCTTGAGAACCTTCCCCATCTCGCGGGTCATGAGACGCGCGAGTTCCTCTTTGTGTTTGAGCAGAAGCTCGCCGGTCTTGGCGATAATTGAGGCGCGTTTCGGAGCCGGCGTCAAACGCCAGCCGTCGTACGCTTTGGCTGCGGCATGGACGGCTTTATCGACCTCCACTGTTGTCGAAAGCGGGAATACCCCGATCACATCCCGGAAGTCGGCAGGATTGCGGTTTTCGAACTTACCCTTGCCCTCTGCCTGACTCCACTTTCCTGCAATGAAATTACTATAAACCTTACGACTCATTTTTTCCCTACCCAGTTTTCGAAGACCGACATTACACCATAATCTGTCAGATCGAGTTTTAGAGGCGTGATAGAAATGAACCCTTCGCTAACGGCCTCCTCGTCACTTTTGCCGTCCTTATCAAAAACTTCAATTTCGCCGGCAAGGGAGTAGACACGTTTTCTGTCATGACGCTCATGAGTCACGAATTCCTCAACGAACCTGGAGGCGGCCTGTTTTGTTATCTTGATCCCCTTAATCTTCCGCTTCGGCAGCGGCGGCACGTTGATATTCACGAGGATATCACCCGGGAAAACCCTGTCGATATAGGCCTGGATGACGCGGTTCGTAATGGCCACACTGCCCTCAAAGTCTCGTGACTCCTTGCTGCACAAGGATACGGCAATTGCCGGGATTCGGTTAATCACTCCTTCGCGGGCTGCCGAAATTGTTCCGGAGTAATAAACACTTACGCCCGTGTTGGCACCCTGATTAATTCCGGAAACGATAAGATCGGGATGGAAGTCCTCGAGCTCGGAAACGGCGAACTTAATGCAATCGACGGGTGTCCCGTGAACCCTGAAATGCAGAATTCCGTCTTCTTCAAACTCCTCGATTCGAAGTTTCTGACCGAGTGAAATGGAATGGCTGGAAGCGGAGCGCTCACTGGCAGGCGCCACTACAATGGCGACAATGCCCTCCGGGACATTCTTGACCAAGGCTCGAATCCCGTCGGCTTGAATGCCGTCATCATTTGTGTAGATAATGTTCATAGCCAGCCTAATTATAACACAACCCGTAATGGCTGAGGCGAATCTGCCGGGTCTTAACGATCCGGAGGATTCGCGGATGCACAAATGCGGCCAATTCCCGTTCACGCCCTACGGTAAATGAACTAATCGCTCTGAGGCCGGCATCCGAGCGGCCGGGATGGCACATGATTTCGCTTATGCCTTCCGGAAGATTCTCCAAGAGCCCTTCCAAAGACGACAATCGCCAATGCCCCGAGGGCAGTAAATACCCAAAAAGATAATCGGGATACCTTACGCCCGACTGCGAGAGGCGCCCGGCAAAAAACGGCTGCAGCAAAAGCCGCGAACGGCGCACCGGTAACTTAAAATGGGCGGCAACCCCCCGCAGTGCCTCAAAAAAGAAAGGGTGATCGTGCACCTGATGATGGGTGTCTAAATGTGTCGGCAGGCGCCCGAAAATCTTCTGAAAACTGCGGACCTGGCTGCAATACTCTTTGTGCACATGCGCGGCCGTCGGCACACGCCGCGCCTTGTCGGCATAAATCCTCTTAAAATGCCCCGTACCGTCGAGCAGGCTGCGCACGCCTGCGGGTTTGGATACGGGCGTTCCGCGCGTAATATTGAGATGAAGCCCTATACCCAGGCCCTTATACTTCTTTAGTTTTCGAATATTCTCCGCTCGTACGGGAAAATTAACCAGGAAGGTTGTGCTGGAAACGATTCCCCGGTCGACCCCTTCCAAAATGCCGCGAGTGACGCCGTCGGTCTGATTACAATCGTCGGCGTTGACGATCAAAGTGCAGCTCACGGAAAAATCAGGAGGACAGTCGCGACGGCGTGGTCACGCTCGTGTGAAAGGGAAAGTTCTGTGCGGTATTGTTTGGGGAGGCCAAAAAGCTTTTCTGCCCTGCGTGTAAGGTAGATATAAGGTTTGCCGGTGCTCCGGTTTCTAACTTCAATATCCTTCAGAGAAAACTTGACCCGTCCCGGAAGCTGCGCCGCCTTAATAAAGGCCTCTTTGGCGGCAAACCGGGCGGCATAATGCTGTTCCTTAGCGCGCTTCGGTTCACAATAGGCGCGTTCCTTTGCCGTAAACACGCGGCGGGTAAATGCGTGCGACTGCCGGCGAATCATCTCTTTGATTCGTTCCACACTCACGATATCAACACCCTGCCGAAGCTGCACGGCCAGCCTATCTGTCACGTTCGGATGACGAAGACGACGATTCCAATGATGATGAGTATTGAAAGGATGTAGAAATTATTGAAGCGCCAGAAATCACCGATGCGGGAGAACAACGTCTGGGATTTTGAAGAGCGCTTCTTGGGGGATGCTTCCTGCCGCAGCACCAGGACCTCTTCTTTGCGGAAACGAATGTAAGTGCCGCCGATTTTATAAGCCGTAAGACGCCCTGACTTGATGTACTTCTCAACTACCTCGTTCTGAATCGCAAGGTAGGACTTAACTTCCTCCAGGGTGAGCATGTTGTTCATACGCGTACCTCTGCCTAATGATATTTAAGTATAGCACAAGTGCGAGAGGCACGGGGGGCAGGCTACTTGGTATTCTCTTCCTGAATCCACCGGTCTACAGCTGTCTTCGCAAAAACCCAATTCCCATTCTCGCTTTGAGCGGGGATCTTATTATTATTGGCCCACTCTTCAACGACTTTAGACTCCACTTCCAGATACTGGGCAACGTCCTTTAAGGTCATCGTAACGTCATTTTGGGGTCCGCCGGAAGTCGCATAAAGCATCGCAAGCTGCCCTTCAATCACCGCACCCTCGGTCACACTGAGCCGAGGCGTAGTGATATTCCCCTTCACAACAGCCGGGGCAATGACCGAAACGGTATCCGTAGCCGTGATATTCCCGGTTACTTTACCGGCGACAATGATCCGGTCTCCGGTAATATTCGCCTTCACCCTGGCATTTTCACCGATGGTAAGGCTGCCGCGGGCATCTAACCTGCCTTCAAAGCTACCGTTAATTCGAAGATTTACGGGATCCTTGAACGCGATGGTCCCCTGCATACTCGCGTCGACATCAAGTATCTTTTCTTCGAGATCCTCTTTTTTCCTGGCCATAGATGAATTCTCCTTTATAGGGTGGCGATTCGAGTTAAACTAACATAAGCAGCCGAAGGGGTAAAGCCCAAAAATGGCCCTTCTCTCTTCAGAAAACGCTTGCTTAAGACGATTGAAATTCAGTGGATAGCAGATTAGGATCTAGGTGATGATTCGGTCCATTTTTCTAGTGGCGACAACGGCTTTCTGGCTGGTCATGATGACACTGCTCATCCAACGAGAATTCTTCGCCTTTGCCCCGCTCATCTCCGCCTATGAAGTCATGCCCCTCCAAAGCGGAAACCTGCGCAAGGAGTATCACGGGGTCTACCTGGGCCAGCGGCTTATCGGGTTTAGCTTGAATGCCCTGGAAAAGCTGGATGAGGAGGCCTACGAACTCCGTCATAATCTCTACTTAACCTTCCTTTTTCTGGGAAAAGAGCGGGAAATGCAAGTCAAGGGGAAGTCCTTCCTCAACCAAAGGCTTGAGCTCAAAGGCTTTGATATCACGATCAGGAGCGGGGATTATTGGACCCGCATGCAGGGCGAGCGGAAAGCCGAAAGCATCATCATGGTGATCGAAGGAAAGGAGCAGGAGGCTACCCGGACATCCGTCCCGGTGAGCGGGCCGGTGTTCTTCTCCGAGGCCCTCAATGTTTTATGGACCCCAGAAAACCTGAAGCCGGGCAAAACGGGCCGGCTGCAGGTCTGGAACCCGCTTATGATGGGCTTTGAGACCATTCAGTTCCGCGTGGGCAAGAAAACAACCCTATCCCACCAGGGCGAGGAAAAAGAGGTTTTTATCGTCCTCATGGAGAAGGACGGCCTGGAAACCAAAACATGGTGTACGCCGGAGGGCGTCGTCCTCAAGCAGGAAAGCCCGACAGGACTCACCCTGATCAAAGAGGAGCCCTGGAAGATCTTCGACACGATTCGGGAAAACCGCCACGCCCTGGCCGATCTGCCGAACCTGTATTCCATTCCGTCTAATGAGTTGATTGAAGACCCTGCGGCCTTGGGGGTTTTGAAGGTAAATATCAAATTCCAGAAAACCGAAAGAATCATCATCGTCACAAAACCTGTCCTGGCTAAAATAACTTCGGCTGACTGGCCCGTTCCCGATGTCCCCGAGGATGCACTTCCCTTTTTGAAACCCACAGACATGGTCCAGTCCGACGACAAGGAACTCGCCGAGAAAGCACGCGAAGTCGTCGCGGGAGAAACCTCTGCGCTTGCGGCGAGCATCAAACTCATGGAGTGGGTGCATGACTATGTCTCCCCCACTCCGACGGTCGGCTTGCCGTCGGCAAAACAGGTTTACGCAATTCGTAAAGGGGATTGTAATGAATACACCGTCCTTTACACAGCGATGGCGCGCTCACTCGGTATCCCGGCAAAGATGGTTGCAGGCCTCGTTTACCAACAGGGACGTTTCTATTACCATGTCTGGCCCATGGTGTATGTCGGGCAGTGGGTCAGCTTGGATCCGACCTTTAACCAGGCCCCGGTCGACGTTACCCATATCCCGCTCGTCATCGGCGGGCTCAGGGAACAGCTCAACCTCGTGGGAAAAATAGGGCAGATTGATCTAATCATCTTAGAGGCAAAATAGCACGGCGACTTACGGAGGACTTCTATGGCCGCAATGGTAGAGTTTATAGGGATCAAGAAATGCTACGGCAATAAGGTTGCCGTCAAGGGATTGGATCTCGAAATCAACATGGGTGAGATTTTTGCGCTTGTCGGCCCGAACGGCGCGGGGAAAACCTCCAGTCTCAAGATGCTCGTCGGGCTTCTCAAACCCACGGGAGGGCAAATCCGCATCGGCGGATACGATTTCGCCGCTGAGCGTGTTAAAGCAAAAGGCCTCGTGAGCTTCGTTCCCGACACGCCCTATGTCTACGAAAAACTAACACCGTGGGAACTGCTCCGTTTCGTAGGCAAACTCTATTCGATGCATCCGAAAGTGATCGAAGAAGAAGGGACCATGCTCTTGGAGTTCTTTTCTCTGTCTCATGTGCAGGATGTCCTCATCGAGGAATTCTCGCACGGCATGCGCCAAAAGGCCGTACTCGCCTCCGCGCTCGTCCACCAACCCAAGGTATTCATCCTGGATGAACCGATGGTGGGCCTTGACCCCATGAGCATTAAAAGTTTCAAAGACTTCATACGCAGAAAAGCGGCCGAAGGCATGACGATCATCCTGTCCACTCACGCCCTGTATCTCGCCGAGGAACTTGCGGATCGTATCGGAATTATCCACGAGGGCGAGTTGATTGCGCTTGGATCGATCAAGGACTTGCAGAAGAAATATCAGTCGCGGGAAAATCTGGAAAACATGTTCATCAAACTTGTCGAAACCGAAGAGATTCGTTCCCAAAAGGAATAGGCATGGACCACCTGGGTACGCTCGCCGGGCTGAAAGTCACCTTAATCACGAATGCTTTTCGCAGCCTCAAGAAGCGTTCGCGCTTTGAGTTCATGGTCCTCGCGGTCTTTTTTGTTGCCGCGGCCGCGGGCCTCTATTTCTTTTTTCACTTCAGCTTTCGCTTTTTTAGAGCGCAGGAACCCTTCGGCCCGATCCTCATCGACGAAACTTTTTACCTTTTCACGTTCTCTCTTTTCGTCATGCTGCTTATTTCTTCGTCGGTTTCTTCCTACACGTCTCTATTCCGCTCGCGCGAGATTCCGCTTCTGGCATCGACACCCGTGGAGTGGAACGAAATCTACTTCCTGAAACTGGCCGAGTCCTTGTGGTACAGTTCTTGGGCCTTTCTCTTTGTTGCCCTTCCCTTTGTGACGGCCTACGGAATCCATAAGGGGGCCGGTCTTTTCTTTCCCGTCCTGTGTTTTGCCTTCTTCATACCCTTTGTCGTACTTACCGGAAGTCTCGGCACCCTTTTATCCACGCTCATTATCTGGTTTTTGCCCAACCGCAGGCGCCGCAGGCTGGCGCTTGCACTCGCCGTCACTTTTATTGTCTTCCTCTTTGTTCGAGCTCAACCGAGCCTGATCAAAGAACAGGGTTCGATTGCGGGGATCATGTCGGGCTATCTCCCGCATCTGTCCTTCGCAAAAAATCCGGCGCTCCCCTCATGCTGGGCATCGCGAGGTATTCTCTCACTGGCCACGGCAGAATCCCGCGCCCTCATGGGCTGGCAGGACGGACTGTTCTATTTTTCCCTGCTCCTCTCCAATGCCCTGTTTTTTCTCATCCCTTCTTACTCGGTCGCGACACAGCTCTACTCTAAAATCTATCTCCGGTTTCAGGACCACGGCTCAGGCGAAACAGCCCGCCGCATAAAGCTGCGGAAGGGTTTCGAGCGCGCTATCGACGGCTTGAAATGGCCTCCCCGCCCCGTCATGGCCTTTCTCGAAAAGGATCTTAAGACCTTCGCACGGGATCCGGCCGAGTGGTCTCAGCTGATCATTTTCTTCGGGCTGCTGCTCCTCTATTTCATGAACCTGCGTAATTTGGAATTTCATGTGCTCCAAACCTTTTGGAAAAATGTGGTTTTTGTTCTGAACACGATCGGGACTTACATTGTCTTATCGAGTTTCAACATGAGATTTGTCTTCCCGATGATCTCCCTTGAGGGAAGCCGCTTCTGGATCATCGATTTGTCTCCGGTACGATTCTCGGATCTTCTGCTGGAAAAACTGGCGCTCGGCATCACCATCTCGACCCTGCTCACACTGCCGCTCATTTTTCTTTCGGGTTGGATGCTCAAAATCCCCATGAGCCGCATCCTCTTCACAGCAGGGTTGGGGTTCTTCGTCTGCTTTGCGCTGACGGGAATGTCGGTGGGATTCGGCGCTATCTTTCCGAATTTTAAATCCGATAATCCGAATGAGATTATTTCGGGGTTCGGCGGGTCGTTGCTTCTCGTCGTGCATCTCACGTATCTGGCGGTGATCGGCCTATTCCTCATGCTGACAAGCGATCCGCATGCCCTCATTTTTGTGACCGTTGCGATGGGCAGCATTCTGGCAGGGGTTTATCCGATCAAACTCGGCCGGGCCGCGCTGAAGAAGATGGAGTTCTGAAACCTATTGCTTCTGAATCCGCCTGAGCATTCCGAAGCTTCCCCACTCGTCGTTCACGCGTGCGTAGTTGTTATTAATATAATCCGTAAGCTGCAGGTAGTGCACCAGCGCGTTTATCGGGAAGACGCTCACATCGCGGTGAGTCACGATCCAATCGGGCGGATGCTCGACAATGGCCGCCCGGACTCGCGGCGCCTGAACATCGAGTTCCGGCACGCCGGGAAGGTTAAAGTGGAAGGTCATACCGCGAAAACTGTCGCGTCCGGTCAGCGGATAAATAAGCTGCATTGTAGAAAGCACGAGCACGGTTTGATCTCCAGGGACGTGCTTTTTGATTGCGCTGACAATCCCGTCAAGCGGCTCTCCCCACTCCTGATTGCACAACCACCCGGCCAGCGGCTCTGACTTCAGCACGTAGTTTGAGATGATCGGATAATTCCGAATCTCTTTACTCACCCAATCTTTATGTTCGGTCACCTTTGCCAGCGTTTCAGGATCGGCAGAACCGGGATACCCTTCCAGGATCAGTGTCGACTTCCCCACATTGTCGTGAAAAATATCCGTCGCGATATACCGGGCAAAGGGAATGATCTGAACCCCCGTGATAATCACAAGCGCTCCGAACATGGTGCGAAAAATGAGGGCTCGAATACCCGGCATGGCCGCAACGGAAAGACGGTAAAAGAGGATAAAGCCCAAAACGTTGGGAAGAATGATGAGCGGACTCAGGGAGTTCGTGCGGTGGGTGAACATTGCGCACATCACAGCACCGAGAAAAAGCACGATCCATTGAGACATTTTCAGCAGATGAGTCCAAACCCCTGCGAGCACGACAACCGCGACCAGCCAATAGTGCCGCTCGGCCCAATCCGGCAGTGACGCCCAGAGAGCGGAGCTTCGTTCCGCAATCACGGCGCCCCGCATAAAAGGCAGAATGTTATAGTTGAGAAAACCGTTTACGTCCCCAATGAAAATCCAACTCACCAGCAGCATCAGCACGGCTCCCGTGACAAAGCCCTTGATCCCTGAAAACCGCTCGGCAGAACTGATCAGGACAAGAATGAACGTGAGCCCGTAAATAGCGCCGATATTAAACTTAGTCATAAAAGCGGCCACGGCAATCAGACCGCACAGAAGACCGCTGCCGAATGCGGTTGTAGCTCCCTGAAGGGGCATCCGCGAAGACAGCACCAAAACCCCCAGCAGTCCCCAGACAAACGCATCGTGCGTGTAATTCGGAAAGGGGTAGGCCCAGTGAAAGCTCACCATGGCAAGTGCGGTAAGCACGAGCGTGACAACTAAAGGGGTGTGCTTCCGCAGAATAAAGAAAGTGAGAATCGTATTGAGCGAGCTTGTCAACAGCAGATGCGCCAGAATCGCCGTCTTACCGAAACCAAAGACCGTCATAAAAAAGGCCATGGTGTACGGAAAGAAGGGACCGTTGTGATACAAGAAATCCACGTAAATCTTCTGGCCGCGCAGGATTCGCCAGGCCATGTCGAGAAACCCGCCGTGGTCATTCGGGTCGAAGAAGACATGCATGTAGGTGAATTTCATGTAGACGGCGTTAACCGCAAGAAAAAGGGCCAGTCCGCCGTAGGCAATCCAGGTGCGCACAGACGGGCTGTGGTCCGCAGAATGGGAGCCGATCTGATTAGTCGCTAACGAAAAAAAGGGTCTCATGGCCGTTCAGCATATAATATAATCAGCTAATTTCAAGAACCGTTTTGCCGGCGGCAGAGGTTAATCTTTTTTTTGGATTTGCTTCCTGTCTTTCTCGCGATCCAAATGATATGGTGCCCGCCTTTACCGCTGGAATGCGCCCGCACACGAACCTCGTCTACCGTAAATCCGACCTTGTTCATACGGGCAGTAAACGCTGCATCCGGGCCGGCCGACCATGTGGCAAGCACGCCTTTCGGACGCAAGGCAGCAAAGATTGCATAGAGCCCCTTCAAACTATAGAACCAGTCATTATCCGTCCGAGTCACCGCGCCGGGACCATTGTCAACATCAAGCATGATGGCATTGTAGCGCGCCGGCCCTGCCTGAATCATTTCAGCCGCATCGGCTTCACGAATGCTCACGCGTTTGTCGCTCAGCGGACGGCCCGCCAAACCTGCGAGCGGCCCCCGGTTCCATCTCACCACAGCCGGCACGAGCTCCGCCACCACAACCTGCGCTTTGACCGGGAGTCGGTCGAGCGCTGCTCTGAGGGTGAAACCCATGCCCAGCCCTCCAATCAGAACGCGCGGCTTTTCTTGATTTTCAATTCTTTTGCAGGCAAGCTCAGCCAGCGCTTCTTCAGACCCGTGAGCCCGACTGCTCATGAGCTCCGCATTCCCCACGGTGATAGAGTAATCCTCATCATGCTTGTAGAGGCAAATCTCTTTTCCTCCGTCGGGTGTTGCTGCCTTGCTGATTAAAATCCGGGGAATCATCAGTTCCTCAATCCCTGTCTAGGGTAGAAAATAGGGTCAAATTTGTTCGTAGAATTGCTGAACGACCGCATCAGCACGAATGGAAGAAGGATCCCAACCCATTAAAGTAATGCCCTTGCCGCTGCGCGCCCGGCTGAGCGCCACATAAGCCTGCCCGGGTTCCCAAAGAGAACGCAGACTCACGTGCATGCGATCGAGCGTTGTGCCCTGCATCTTGTGAATGGTGCTGGCATAAGCCAAAGTCACGGGGAAATTAGTCGCGAAGGCGGCTTCCACTCCCTCATCATCCAGGACCGTAAATGTAAAAGGTTCCACATCAATAACCTTCTTCCCCACCCTGATGCACAACGCGTCTTCGAACAACTCTTCAATCGTGCCGACGGTTCCGTTCACGTACCGCTGTTTGGGATCATTCATCCGCATCATCACAAGCGCACTTTTCTTAAGTTCGAGGATCTCGGGAACCGGCGCATCCCGCTTAAGCCGTGTCACGTAAATGTCCCGTCCGCCGTACTCGGTGGGGTAACACCGCATGGGGTGTTTAATTTCACTTAGCCTTGCCCGGTTAAAGGCACTGGTTTCGGCGCGGCGGGGAAATACATGAGGCACATCACTTTCAAGTTCTTCGTCCGTAATAAGCCGTTCCTGCAAAAAGGCCTCGACCCTTTCGGTCGTCTTGCCGAGCCGGACATCCCCAAGAATCTGCAAAAAGGCTACATCCGTTGTACGCTTCACTTCGATAAGAATGACCTTCTTGAACTTCGCCTGACGCCAGGCCTCGGACAAAAAACACCACTCCCGTTCCCGGCCGCGGCTGATCGGCGGGAGCTGGGCAAAATCCCCGACCGCAATGATCCGGATACCGCCCCACGGTAATTTGGACTTTCTTGCGGCCCTTGCGATTTTCTCCGCACAATCCAGGCTCTCACTCGAAAGCATCGAAACCTCATCAATGACAAGCGTCTTCGTTTCCGCAATCCGTCTCTTTAAACGCTTGTTTTTCAAGGCCTTCTGCACAACGAATTCAGGGCCGCCCTGCATAATTCCCAAACCGAAGAAACTGTGGAAGGTCCGGCCGCCGATCAAGATAGCGGCCGCACCGGTACTCGCCACGACCGGGATCTCCTCGCGGCTTCTCGTCAAATACTCGGCAATAAGAAAACTTTTGCCCGTGCCGGGGCCGCCGGTCAGGAAAACATTATCGCTGCCGTCCAGCATTTCGGTCAGTCCGGCTTGTTGGGAACGTGTCAATTTGACGGGTTTCATTATAATGAGGGATGTCGAGCTTATTAGGAGTTACGCGGAGGATATTCTTTTAGTAGCGATTTTAATCTTACACTACAGTCGCTGCCATATTGAGTCGCTAGTTTCGCAAGAAGGCCTTGATCGATTTTCTCGCCTGACACTTTCAGCACGCCGATAATGTCCTGCGTATCTTTGGGAGAACCGGCGAAAATCTTCATTGCAATAAAATCTTCCCGGCTAACGATCTTCACTTGGCAATCCATGAACCTTGCCTCCTGAACACGACGGAATGCTTCTTGCTCCATGCCGCGGATTCCGATCAGGAGGTCCACACGATTATGAAAATCATCTTGAATGTTGATGACCGCGGTAATCGGATCCTCAGAATCGCCTCTGCGGTGGTCAAACCTTAAGCCCCGGGCACTCAGATCTCTGCCGAGATCAAGGGCTTCCTGGGTGGTCTGAACCGAAATCACGGCATCCGCATCCAGACTGGCTCGAACCATACCATAAAAGGAGGCCGCAAAGGCTCCGATAATCGCATAGTCGATATGCCGCTTATTCAACACGGAAATCACATCGAGGAGAAGTAAAGCCGACTGACCGGAAGCCGTCGTTCTCATGCTTTTGACTTTTTTTCTTTTCCCGCTATTGAGAATTGGATCACAAGCTGCGAATGACGATAAAATGCCAACAACCTCTCTTCCGGAGAAAGGGAGCAATTCAGTTTGATAAGGTCGTCGTAATCTTGTTGAAGAACGCGCGATTTCATAACAAAAATATACCACACTCCGGCTCAAAAAGGATCAAATGAATAGCGTTCCAAAGTAGTTTCAATTGGGACCAATTATACCAGTGGCTCAGGGCAGTTGAAACACTCAAAGAAGCCCGTTCAGCTATCTAAGAACAACGCGTCAATGTGTTCTGATCGGTATGTTCGAATGACCTGCCGTAAATTTCCAGCATAGTGGTTTCGGCATAAGCCATTTGATTGCCCTCTACCGAAATTTTATGCGTAAACCCGGCCGTTCGCGGTTGACGCATCCCACATCCAGTAACCTGTTTCATTATGAAAAACTTTTTGATTTGATTTTTTGCTGACAACCTGATGATAGCGAAGCACCGACAAAGCCTGCTCCTCGGCGTTTTTTACATCACCGATGGCTTCGAAAAGAATGGTCTCGTAATAGGGATTTTCTTCTTTCCCCTCCGGTTCAGGAGCCACGTCCATCCCTTTATCACCCTTCCAAGTCCCAACCAAACACGCCAGAGGACCATAAGCAATTCCATTTATCACGGTTGTTTGACTCATATTTCACCCTTTCTTTATGAAAAAAGCGCCCCACCGATGCAACTCACCCCGAGCACAACTCTAATGAGTATCATATACGTAAAATACCGGGGATCATCGCGGCGTAAGACTCTTCCTCTCCCGGTGCCGCCCCAGGTTTCGCCCCGCTTCCCCTCCTGCAGGTTATCATAGAACCTTTGAGTGGGATACGCGAAATCAACGTCTGGCGTCCCCAACCATTTTCAATTTGAACTATTCAGAAACCTTTGATCGGAACAAATCGTACCATTGGCTCCGTGAAATGGAAATGCTAAAGGAAGCGTGCTTGTGCCCTCTGCGTTAGCCGAGTTTTGTAATAGATTAATGACACAAAAAAAAGATATTTTATTTTAACTTTTAATTTTCCCCAATTTGATTTTTTCTAATCCGATAGGAAATTGCTCATGCCAGGCAATCATACCTCTTTTAAGGCTTGCCACATTCAGCACACCGTCCTTCTTGAGTAGAACTGAGGCTTGCCCAGATCGTTTGCCAGAGCGGCAGATTGTCACGATTGGCTTATTTCTCGGAATTTCTTTGATCCTAGCTATTAATTGATCCAGCGGAATATTGAGCGCATCCTTGGTGATCATCGTCTTGTCTGCGGCGTGAGCTACGAAGGAAAAGTCTACCCCGGCGAGCATGAAGCTTTTCTTTCAGAAGAAGTTTACAATCAAGCGCAAGTATTGTTGAAGCTAAATAAGCGCGAGCGCGGCGTTTCAAAGAACAAAAAATTTGATGGCATTCTGAGCCGTCTGTTTCGATGTGCTTGTTGTCACGCCAGCATGTGTCATGGTTACGCCAAAAAGAAGAACAACGCCTACCGCTATTACACATGCCTCACCGCGCTCAAAAGAAACAGGAAAGACTGCCCTATCAAAAGCGTAAGTGCCTCAGTGATTGAAAATAAATGTCTGGATATTCTGCGGTATATTTCAAGCGATGAGCGGCTTGAAAAAGAACGGTGGAAAGCTTTGAATCTCGAAGAGCAAATCACCGCTTTGCGCTCGCTTGTGCGGCAGATCAATTATGATGGCCAAAAAGGAAAACTGTATATCGAATTGACCCATGACTCGCACAAGCATGAATTCGACCTCCCGTTGGCAGCACTGAAAAGCCGCTTGAGAACCACAGGCGAGCCAAACCTTGAACAGGAACCTCCCATTAGAAGGCAGCTCTTGCTCGCTCATCAGATCCAGCAAATGCTCGACAAAGGCCAAGCCAAAGACTTGAACCAACTGGCAGGATGGCTCGGCGTGAGCAAAACCCGCCTCGACCAAATCACAAATCTGCTCTATCTCTGCCCCAAGATCCAAGAAGAAATCATTAATGGCGACCGCCTGCAAATCGAGCGAATCGGAGAAAGAACGATTCGTCCCCTCTCTGTTGAAATCGACTGGCAGCAGCAGATCAGCGCTTGGAAAAAACTGCTTTCAAGCGAAACCCTCTCCGCGTAAACCAGAGATAGACGCTCCACAAAAACCAATCATCCGATCATAAGCTGGTTGTGGGCTGATTTTTGGATCAGACATCTCTGAGATTTGCGCCATAAGGGATCAAAACCAGTTCGCAAAAATAATGTTCACTTTAGAGAGGAATCGGAGATTGCACACGAGAAATGGCCTTGTCTGGAGATGTGGTTTTGAAACCAGAACGACTTGGCAAAAGGCTGAAACTCACGCTTGCCCTAAGCCTTTGAAACGTCGCGAGATGAAGAAGGCCTTGGCTCGTTTTGCGAACCAAGGCCTTAAAATCTATCTCTGTCGCGCAGAGATAGACATGATTGGCGTCCCCAAGGGGATTTGAACCCCTGTTACTAGAATGAAAATCTAGTGTCCTAGACCTAGCTAGACGATGGGGACCTGACAACCGAGGGGAGATTATACAGAATTACGCGGCTGTGCGCAATTCTTCCTGTGCGGCAAGATAAGTCGAAATGGCGGCCATGACGAAGCCGAATGCGTCGGGGGCCAGCTGTGAGGGGTCCAGAATATCGGGCGACTCGGCTAATTGTCTGTGCAGGGAAACGGCCGCGGTCGTAATGTATGCGGCCAACACCTCTGCGCGCAGTAAAGCATCCGCGGAATATCGAAAACGCGTCAGGCCGCGCCTCCAATGCGGAAAATCATTTCGGTCGAGCACGCCGTGGCGCTCACCGGTGCCGAAACGGCGCTTCGGAACCGAAACCAATTTCCTGTTCGTCACCGTCGCCACGACTTCAAACTGCCCGTCGTGTAAAGCAAGTCCCAACCGCTTGGCTTCGTCCAAAATACCTTTTTGGACCCTTTGGGCCTGATCCTCAGTGATGCCTTCAATGTTCAGACGAAGCGCACCGGCCGTGTTATAAACAACGGCGAGCACCGGGACAAAGCTCGTGTAATTCTCAGGCGCTTGCGGCAACTGCACATGCACCGCATTCCCCTTCTCGGGCGTAAATGCTGTCGTTGGTTTGAAACCCAGTTGTTCGGAGATCAAGTCAGAAAATGCCTGCAAATCTTCGGATGTAATTCCTGCGGTCTCGATACCAAGAATCAGTTCTACCAAACGGTCCTCGAACCATGCGCGGGCGGCTGTTTGACGTGCCGTAATTCGCCGGCCGTCTTTATCAACGACGGCAACGCGCTCCGGCAGCCGCACAGCGATACCGGCTTCGGAGAACACAGACCCGAGCCTCGCGGCGACTTCCACAGCGGTTTCTCGGCCCGCCGGATCGAAGCCCGGAACTCCGTCAAAACGAGTATTTCGGTACCGGCGTCTTACATCGAGGCCGAATTCGTGAGTGGTTGAAATCTCCGAAGGCGCCGCTGCACGTAGTTCCGAGCGGTCAGGTTCAACAGCAACATCGGGACGGGACGAATCCAAAACACGTTTGCTTTCATTAATAAAATTGCTTATTTCAGGCGACAAATGTGCCCGTTTCGTAAGAAAACCGTCCGGTCCGGTCATGCCGGCGACAAGCTGGTAAACCGGCAAATAAAACGGCGTCCGGTCACTCCAGTCATGTTTGGCTTGTGCCGCCTGAACGGTCAGGCTGTCCCATCGTGACCCGTTCCTTTTTTTGATCGCCACGGCCCGGGTGACCGCTTGGAGCAAGGCGTCACCCGTATAGTCGTAAAACAGAAAAGCATCACCCTTGTCCGTCTCCTCGTCGTAATCATTGAGCGTCGCCGCCAAGCCGCCAACGCCTCGGCCGATGACTAGGGCTCCTCCGGCCAGGGCCTCCATCTGAGTAATTCCGCCCGGCTCATAGCGCGAAGGCATGAGGAAGAAATCACTGCCCGTCATGACTTCCCAAGCCGCTTGAATCGGCACAAATGTGAACTGCCCGTAGATGCGGCCCGGATACCGGCGCGTTAATTCCGGCAGAATTTGATACAAGGCGTCGGCCGTAGCATCGCCCTGCTTTATGATCGTTCCGCTGGCGTCGCGTTGACTCAATGCCGCCGGTCCTGCAATGAAAATTTGAATGCGTTCATCTTTTTTAAGTATCTTTTCCAGCACGGTTTCTCCGCTTTCATCCGTTTCAGTCAGAAGCGGCAGGCCCTTTTGATCGGAGAGTCTTCCCACCATGGACAGCAGGATCGCGTCGTCACGTTCCTCGAGCCCGTATTTTTTTTGAACGCGGCGTTTCGTTTCGGCCTTGGCTGCCGGTAAATCACGAAGATACGCCTCGTTACTGAAGTCCTCCGGCGCCCTTCCTGAAAGACCCCAGAGAATCCGCCGAAAAGCGGGTTGATCGATACCGTTACTGATGCCAAAAAGGCGGTCTGAATATTCGCGAAGGTTCTTGTCGAGCCCCTCCCCGCCTTCCGGTGTCAGCATCTGCTCGGCATAAAGTTTACTCATCGTCGTCAGGGCTTGCGTAACCTGGGCAAACGTCGAGGCCACAAGATTCATGTGGTCCGGGTCATTCGGATCCTTAACCAGATCATAGGTCATGCGCTGCCGTCCCTGTTCTTCGTATTCATTGGGAAGGTTCAAGAACGGCCACAAATCGATATCACCTTCGTTGGTATAAATGCGTTTCTGAAAATGAGGGGGGTAATTATGAATCGTGAACATCGTTTCGGCTTGTTGCAAATAGGGGTCTCTATTGTAGCGGGGTCCCCTGCGGAAAAACAAGGGGATGAGACTTGCCATCCAGTCGTGCGCTGAAATGACGTGCGCATCCACGCCGATGCTGCGGTCCTTGAGAATTTCAAGGCTGCCCCGGGAAAGAAAGATCGTGCGTTTAAGCTCTTCGGAGTGTGACACCTGCGGGTAAAGCTCGTCGCCCAAACGGCGGTGACGCAGAAATAAATAACGGACGCCCCCGTCATTGGCCTCATAGACCTTGGCCTTAATGATCCTGGCGAAAGTTCGGACCTTGTCATCCGTAATGCCCGTGATATGGGTGCCTGACCGATAGGTCGGACCGAAAGGGATTGTTACCTCGCCGACAGGGTCGGGGGCCAGTCGAATGACTTCATCATGGATTCGAAATCCGTCGCGCAATACAGTCTCGGCACTTTCGTGGTGTTTCGGAAGTTCTTTTTCATACAAAGTTGTGATGACGGTCACGGAAATGCCGCTTCGCACCAACGCGCGGCTCAGCCCTTCCATCACCTTGGCGAGGCCGCCGGCAATCGCGTGGGACGCCTCAGGAGAAACAAAAACTACCTCACCGACACCGAGCGTTTCTACGGCAAGATAGGCTGGAAGCTTGCGATCCCGTTCGGTCTCGGAATCCGTCGCAAGGTCTGTACGCAAACGGGCATGATGCTCAAAAAGGCGAACGAGAAGAGCTTCATCATCCTGCACCGCCTCAAAAACTAATTTACCCGTCCCCCGCACCTTGTCGTCGCGGACCAAGCGGTGCATGGTACTGATGTAATCGTCATAATCAGAAATACTACCGCGTATCACGCCGCGGAGACGATTCTTTTCCGCTTCTCGGTCCGCATCGGCCACCTTATTGCCTTCTCCGAAAGGTACCACAGGCCCATCAATCACCAGTTCCGCGTCGTCTTCCCGGCCGTTGCCTTGCCATAGAACGGTTCCGGTTTGGAAATCCTCGACATAAACCGTCAGACCAAATAGACCCGCGCGCCCGGGCCGGACTTCCCCGGTCAATGTGTACGTGCCGTCGCCATTGTCGGTGATATTCTCCGGTGTCACTTCATCATCGGTCCAGCGGTAAGCCGGATCACTATAGGAGCCCCAATGCACGAAGAAGTTCAGGTTCGCAAAGTCTTCGGGCCGGTCGAGGCGGAAATCAATTTCAAGAACACCGCGGTCTTCTTCGCGATTTACGCGAGGTTTGGAAAGAAACTTAACGGACGGGCCTTCACCGGCCCGCAATTCCGAGCGCTCAGAATCGTTGACGTTCTCGCGGCTCAGTCGCTGTCCTACGTCTTCGGCCAAGCGGCCGAGGAACTCCCGATTCTTGGGGTCATAAACCCATGCCTCCAAAGCCTCGACACTGCGTTGAAATTTCTGCGGATCCCCTTCTTTTTTGGCTTCTTTGACGCCGTGCCAAAGGTTGCCGACCCCGAGCCCGAGAGCATCTAAACTATCTAACAATCCAAAATCATCAATGAGATCAATCACTTTTTCGAACTCCTCGACTGACCGAGCATACAGAATACCTGCTTTCCAGAGATGCGGGTCTTCGTCCGGCTTTATGTAGAAGGGTATCTGACTGGCCAGTAAGGTTGCATGAGTGAACAAAAGCCGCAAGCGCCAAAAGACGGGGTGCTCTTCAAAAGGAAACGGGTTGCTCTCCGGGTCTGCCAGAAATCGCGCAAAGTCCTCTCTGAATTCCTCCATAATGCCGATCCACTTTTTTGTGGCCATCTCTTCGTTATCTTCCTCGGAATCAAAGTATTCCTGCAGCGTTGCCGGCTGAGCCGCGTCTTCATCAACGTGAATCTCATAGTGATATCTCTTATAATGCGTCACCACCAAATCATAGCCGCCGTAGAGATTGTGCATGAGCTTCGCAAAGTCGTAGAGCGGGTCATTGCCTTCGGGAATGTTTTTGGGGTCTACGAGTTTAAATTCGCCTAAATCGCCCCGTCCGATAAAGTCAAAAGGATCGGCGAGGATATTTCCGAAATGCAGGTCTCCGTGCTGCTGCGACAGATACGGCGGCAGAAATATTTGAGGGAAAAGCGGCGTTATCAGACGCAGGACTTCAAGCATAACAGGCAAATTCGGACTAAGCGTGGGTTCCCGGTTCATGAGCGCTAACTTAATATAGGGTGCGGCAAACAGGCGGTCGATCTTCTCCGACTTCGCCCGGGCCTCGGCGAAGCGATTATCGAGTTTGTCCCGAAAATGATAGCGGTCGAGAAAATCCGGAGGTGTCACGCTCTGTCGCCGCAAATAAAAATCGGGCATGAGCCGCTCATAGGTTTCCAAAGCCATCTGGAACGGTGATTTGATCGACGGGGCAAACCGGCTGAGTGACCGCAGCAACGCCATGTCGCCCAACTCTAAGGCGTCGGTGCCGGCCCGCGGCACATAGTTGACATCAAGTAACCTGGTGAGATTCATGGACGGCATGCCTTGAAAGAAAATGTCTTCCATGAGGACAACGGTTGCTTCCGGACTGTCTTCAATGTTGTAAATACTCGGATACCACTTTGCCCGCGGATCGCCGCTTTCGTAGAGTTCCGCGATCAATCGCGCTTCGGCCAACAGCTTTCCCCCGTCCTCGCGGGGATCGGCCCGCTTTTCGATGAGGGTTCTAAAACCTTCTGCATCGTCGGGCTCGATGATACGTGTGACCGTACTGTAGGAACCTCCGTGCAACTTCTGTCTTGCGGGAAGTTCCAATTCATAGTCCGGTTCTTGCGGAATCCAAATCTGACGGACCCGGCGGGCTCCGGTGTTCATCTTTTCCATGGCCCCTGTGCTTAGCATATACATCACACCATAAGCGCCCGGATGGTCGCCGGCACGAGCTATCTCCACATAAGGGCTGTCATACACAGTGACATCGCGCGTAAATAGAATACCTTTAGAATCCATAGCTCCGTCCACTATGAGCGTATCGACCGCACGCCGCATGCGATAGGCGATTTCGGGACCGTGAGATCTCAGGTCTTTGACAATGGCCTGAGTGATGCGGTCACGCTCGGATGCAGCAAAGATCTCGGGCGGAGTCCCTTCCCAGCCGTCAATAGAATCAGGGGCCGCTACGACCGCCCAGCGAATCCCCTGCGATTCAAGGTCATGTGCAATTTCCCAAAACTTGAGATCGTCCTTCGCATAAAAAGCCTGTTCCAGCGCTTCAAATTGCGCCATGAGCGCTTCGTCGGACTCCAAAAACCGAAGCTCCGACCGGCCCCGATGACCTTCGACGAAGCGGTTAAAACCGGCAGATGCCGACAAGAGATTTGCGACCAGGGTTTCCTGGTCCGTATCGCGAGCGGCCTGCTTGGCGCTCCTATTCAAGTGCACCATGGCAGTCCCTTGATCAAAGGTAAAATCTGCTGCCTGCGCAATTTTTGAGAATACCGGATGCGCGGACAGAGCGGTCATCATGCGATGAGCGGCGCGCGCTGTTTTCAAACCATAGTGCCCCGTCAAAACGGGAGCGGCCCACTCGAGAAGCCCTTTGAACAACAGGGCCTCTTGCCTGGTCTCAAACGGATACTTTCCTTCAAAATAACCTTTAAGGTCCGCGTGCCTGCCGGACATGACTTCGCGGTACAAATCCCCATGATCGTAACCGGCACCATTCGGACTGACAATCGCATAGCCGGCACCGGCATCTTCCAAAGCCGCGCGCAAGCCTTCGGTATGAAACCCTCCGGCGACGATAACCAGCACGGCACGCGATCTGTCTGTGCCCTTCTGCCGGGTTGCGGCGACCGATTCCAGGGCATGAGTAAGCATGAATTCATCACGAAGCCACGCGCTGTCATAAAATTCGTGTGCCCGGCTCCAGAGTCGTGCACGTCCCAGCTTGTCGCGCTTCTCGGATTCAACCCATAAATCTTTCACGGCCGCCGAACGGCTCCGTATCTCGTTCCATTCATCCCTTGTCAATTCCCGCCTGAGCAGCTTCTCCACGAGGTCAAGATCCCCGCGCTTTCGCACAAAACCCTTATCTCTTTCCGTTTGAGCAAAGCGATCAATCAGCACGGCCTCCAGGCGCTCGACTTCCTGCATAAGATCCACCGCATTAATCTCAGACCGGTAAACGAAAACCCTGAAGGTTAGGAAAAACTGTGAGAAACGGCCGAGATCCAGCCCGCGCTGTTTCGCCAAAAGATACACGCGTTCGAGCAGCATTCGCGGATAGAAGGAACCGAGCGCCGCTTTGTCTTTAGAGTCCCCGTGCTCCGCCTGCAGATAGCCATGCCGCACTCCGAACCGCCGCAGCTCTTCAAAGAGTTCATCATCATTGCGATCCGTAGAGTTGGTCCATAACTCGTCCAAGAGTGTCTGCCACTCGCGGCTTGCGCGCCGGCCGTCCAGAAAGGTCTCCGTTTCCTGAAGGGCGAGCATTCGAATCAGGTTAGGAAACCGCAGTTGTTCAATGGGATTCTCGAGATCAACGTTTAACGTTTTACGGACTTGGCCGCGAATATAATCCAGATAGGCTAGCCAGTTTGGTTCACCCAAGGAGCGGCCGGGACCGAACTTCCCCTGTTTGCGCCGGGCCCGCTCTTTGAGAAAATCTCTTAAGGCCATGCTGTCGAGTTTGGAGCGTTCCGTCTCGAGCTCCGCGTTTAACCACAGCAAAGATTTTTCGATAGCATCGCCGGCTCGTTCGAGTGCCCGATAGGCCGACAGGTTCTTGCGGTATAGCTCCGGCTTCTCAACTCCGAATACGGGGATATCGGTGCCGCCCTCTACTTTGGCATCGCGATAGCGCCGCCAAGCAAACAGTTCCGCACCGGTAAGCTCGCCTTGATTCAAAAGCTCCTGAACCACGCGCTCACCCGCTTCGGGGTACTCCGGGAAAAAGTCAAAATACTCAGGATGAAGCTCCCCGCTAGCCCCTTCAACGGCAACCTGCAGGGAAGCCCCTGTTGCTTTCGCATTCTGAGCGAGATGTTTCAATATATAGAAGATGTTTTGCTGGGCCTCGGGATTGGCATGCATATCACGGATATGGACTACGAAGGGCAGTTGCTCCTGCTCGGAGCCCACGACATTTTGGACATACCCTATTTCTCCGGGAAGGGCACCGAGTATATCGAGGAAGGGGGACTCCGGATGGAGTCCGGACATCATACGCGCCTCAAGGTCGCTCGGCGGCATGAGCGCCGGCAGCGTAGGCGCAGACCATGCCACCGTTGTCACAAACATATTAAATGCGACAACTAAAGCGGATAGTCTCAGGACTCCTGACTTTCTAAATTCGAAAACCATACTGGGTATAATCCATCCCTTTTTTTATTTAGACAAAATCGATAAAAGATACCCGCCGTTTCGGGGTGTGTCAAATAAGATGAGCACGCGTATAACATAGTGCTATACGGTGCTAGTTCAGTATGGAAAGAACTTAAAGCTGTGGGTCAATGCTCACTTGGGGGGAACTTATCGGAGAAAAAAAACGTGAGCCCGGATGGATTCGAACCATCGACAACCGCCTTAAAAGGGCGATGCTCTGCCAACTGAGCTACGGGCTCAACACCTAGATCGAATGGATTTCTGTTTCCTTCTGTTTCAGGGCCGAGTCCACCTCGCCGATGAACTTATCGGTGATTTTCTGAATGTCTTTCTGTGCGACATGCGACAAATCTTCCGGCAGCGACTTGTCTTTCTCGAGCTTCCGGACCTGCTCAATCGCTTCATGCCGCGAATTCCGCACCGAGACACGCCCCTCTTCGGCCGCTTTCCTGACGACCTTGCCCAATTCGTCACGCCGCTCTTCGGTAAGCGCCGGCAGCTGAATGCGCAGCACTTTACCGTCATTGATCGGCGTCAGGCCGAGATCCGCCATCAGAATGGCGCGCTCAATCTCGGGAATGACTCCGGGGTCCCACGGCGTAATTGCGATCGTCTTCGGATCAGGCGTGGAGATATTTGACATATTCTTAAGCGGGGTCGGTGTATCATAATAGTTCACCTGAATCCCCTCAACCAGCGCAATTGAGGCACGGCCCGTACGGATATTCTGAAACTCCTTTTTGGTGACCTCAAGCGCCTTCGCCATCTTTTTTTCCATCTCACTGACTACTTTTTTGACATCCATCGTTTCTACCATAATACCCTCCGAATTGAAAATTAATGAACCCGGGTTCCGATATTTTCCCCTGTGACCACCCGCCGGATATTACCGTGCTTCGTTAAATTAAAGACAATCAACGGGAGTTTGTTATCCATGCAAAGCGATATGGCTGTGGAATCCATCACCTTCAGCCGTTTGCGGAGCACGTCAATGTAATGAAGACTTTTGAATTTCTTGGCGTTCTTGTTTTTAACGGGATCGCTCGTGTAAACCCCGTCGACTTTTGTCGCCTTGAGGATCACGTCTGCTCCGATTTCAATCGCACGAAGCGTCGCCGCGGTATCCGTCGTAAAATACGGATTGCCTGTTCCTCCCGCAAAAATAATGACACGGCGCTTCTCGAGATGGCGTATCGCGCGGCGGCGGATGTAGGGCTCCGCGAGCTCCTGTACGTCAATGGCGGACTGTACCCTGGTCGGGACACCGATTTTTTCGAGTGCATCCTGAAGAACCATCGAATTGATAATCGTCGCCAGCATACCGATATAGTCGGCCGTCGAGCGGTCCATGCCCGCCTGCGATGCCTGCAGCCCGCGAAAGATGTTCCCCGCCCCGATGACGCAGGCGACATCTATCTTCAGATCAAAAATCTCTTTGATTTGCTCGGCAATGGAGGTCGCAACTTCGGGGTCTACCCCGTAGCCGAGTTTCCCCTGCAGGGCTTCCCCTGAAAGTTTTAGCAGAATGCGCTTGTAGACGGGTTTTTTACGCTGCGGCTTTTGCTTGGCCATGAGGGAAGGCGTTAATTACTGCCGCCGACTTCAAAACGGATGAAGCGGCGGATTATGATGTTCTCGCCGATCTTGGCGATGGTTTCGGTCAGATATTCCTGAACCGTCCGGGAATCGTCTTTCACAAACTTCTGGTTCAGAAGGCAGATATCCTCGAAACGCTTGGAGAGTTTCCCCTGGATAATCTTCTCCCGCACATTCTCGGGCTTTCCGGCGACTTCCGCCTCAAAAGCCTCTTTCTCTTTATTCAACTCATCTGTGGGAATATTGTCCTGGCTCACATAAAGCGGATGCGCCGCGGCAATGTGCATGGCAATATCGCGAATAAAGCCCTGAAAAAGTTCGTTCTTTGCCGCAAAGTCAGTTTCACAATTAATCTCCACAAGGACGCCAAGCTTACCGCCGCCGTGAATATAAGTCGTAATCTGTCCCTCTTTGGCCTCTCGGGTCGACTTCTTTTTCGCGATATCGAGCCCCTTCTTACGGATAACGCTCTGGGCCTCCTTGAGGTCTCCCTTGGCTTCGGTCAGGGCCTTCTTGCACTCCATCATGCCCGCGCCGGTCAACTCGCGCAACTTAACAAGATTCTGCTTTTCGCTATTTTCCGTACTCATACTCACGGTTTGAATTCCTCTTTTAAGTACTCGTTTTGCTGGGCTCTTTTTTGGCGGGTCTCGCTTTAGGGGCCTCGGGTGTCTCGGATACCGCAGACGGAGCTTGAACGGCCGCCGCAGTCGCAACCTTTTCTGCCGCTTCGATTTTCTTGGCTTCGTCGTCAGCAGCCTTTGCCGCCGCTTCCTCAGCCGCTACTATTGCGGCTTCGGCTTCCTCTTTAGCGCGCTCGGCTTCTTCCTCAGCGACAATCTTTTTATACTCCATACGCCCGTCACGAATCGCTTCGGCAAGCGTGTCGCAAAACAGCTTCACGGCGCGAATCGCGTCATCGTTGCCGGGGATGGGATGATCCACCAAATCCGGATCGGAATTGCTGTCTAAGATGGCAATAACGGGGATGCCGAGTTTGTGAGCCTCACGAATAGCGATATCTTCTTTAATCGAGTCGACCACAAAAATAGCAGCGGGCAATCGCCTCATGTTGCGTATGCCCATTAAGTTTTTGTTCAACTTCTCGCGCTGCTTGCGAAGCCTCCCGCCCTCCTTTTTTGTAATAAATCGAAAACCGCCCTCTTCCTCCATCTTATCGATACTTTCGAGCTTTCCGAGGGACTTACGGATGGTATCGAAGTTCGTAAGCATGCCGCCGAGCCAGCGTTCATTGACATAAGGCATCTCGCAGCCATTGGCCGCTTCGCGGATCGAGTCCTGCGCCTGCTTCTTGGTACCCACGAACAGAACTTCCTTACCTTCGCTTCCAAATTTCTTCATTAAAACCAGGACATTTTGAAGGCAAGACAGAGTGATTTCGAGGTTGATGATATGAATGCCGTTACGCGCCCCGAAGATATACTTTTGCATCTTGGGATTCCAGCGGTGGGTCTGATGCCCGAAATGGACACCTGCTTCAAGAAACTGCTTAATGGTAACTTTTGACAAAATTATCCTTTCTTCTCCTTTTAAACGCGATAGAGTTTTTTATGTGATTACGCGCAAAAGAGCTAACTCGTTGAGTATTAGCGGCTTAAGAACAGCTCAGGGCCATGCTGAATTGGCTAGATATTATAGCAAAATCCGTAAGACCCACAAGCACTATTTGGGGGGTTCTTCGAGGGGTTGGCGGGAGGTAAAACCCTTGCCGATTTCATGCCAAAAGCCGATTTCTTTCTCTCCGAGCTTCCAACAGAGGTAGACGACCTGGCCGGCATGGTTACTGTAAAAGTCGACCAGGCCCGCATCAATGTCCTTGAGAAAGCAGCCGAGGGCATGCACCTGATCCAGTACCTCATAGAAGATATTCACCTCTTCCTGATAGGCTGAAAGCTTCTGATTAACTGCCGGACTGGGCTCCTTCTCATCCTGCTCGGATACGATCTCCAACAGATCCACCTCCACCTCAAGCCGGGAGATCTTCTCCCTGAGGGCCTGCAGCTTACGGATAAGCTGCGAGAGGACGGGCAGTGTTCCGTTGGCTTCTTCTAAAGTGAATAGTCTAACCTGGTCCATAGTCTCCTTAGCGACTGACGATTTTCTCGGGCTGCCCTGTAGGGTAATGCAGCTTTATAGCTCTCTCTATATCGCGGGGCAGCGCGAGCACCGCACAAACCTTCGCTATACCGGCCGTCTCCTTGAGTTCATTGTCTGCCCACACATGGAAGGGCCCCGGAACGGCGATCGTCAAGACGTCGTCACGAATCTCCACGGGCAAAATCCCCAACTTCCTCGCCATCGTCGCAGGAACCTTAGCCAAGGCTTCCGGATTGATATGAGTCCTCTCCAGATCCACAAAGCGCATGCGGTTTTGTCTGGCCAAACTGCGGTAAAGCAATCCCCACGAGATGAAGCCCTTCCTTACCAGAATCATCCCAGTCAACTCGCGGGTGTGACTCTGCTCATCGAGGGCCTCTTCCAACTGGACCCAGTTGATGAGTTTTTCACGAACTAGAATCTCTCCGATACGCCATTGCATCAATACGGACTCACTTAGGCCTTGCCGCTCCCAGGTTGCGGTAAATCTCCGTCGTGGCTTGCGACTTGTTTAGGGTATAAAAATGAATCCCCGGAGCCCCTTCTTTGAGAAGTTTTTCACATTGCTTCGAGGCATGCTCAATTCCGTAAGACTGCACCGAATCCTGGTCATCGCCATACCGCCCTATGGCATCCCTCATCGCGGGAGGGATCTTGGCCCCGCACATTTCCGCAAACTTCTTAATCTGCGGCCCATGCGTCACCGGCATGATTCCCGGAACAATCGGCAGGTCGATTCCGGCCTCGCGCACTCGGTCCACAAAAGAAAAATAATCATCGTTATCGAAAAAGAGCTGAGTAATGATAACGTCCGCACCCTGCCCCACCTTAATCTTCAAATGTTCCAAATCCTTTTTTTTGTCGCGGCATTCTACGTGGCATTCCGGATAACCGGCAACGGCCAGGGAAAAAGAATCAGAAAACGTAGGGTGCTTGCGGATAAACTCCACCAACTCACTGGCATAGCGGAACCCTCCGGGAACCGGCTTAAATTCCGTTTCGCCTTTCGGCGGGTCGCCGCGCAAGGCCACGATATTCTCAATCCCTTGCTCCCAAAGCGCGCCGAGCACCCCTTCGATTTCGTCCCGGGTCTGCCCGACGCAGGTCAGATGCGCCGCGGCTTCGATGCCGATTTCCTCCTTAATCACAGAAACTATGCGGATGGTATTGTCACGCGTCGTGCCCATGGCACCATAGGTCACCGAGACAAAGGACGGAAACAGGCCCTTGAGAAGGTGGACTGTTTCGAAGAGCTTCTTCTCCCCCTCATCCGTCTTTGGCGGAAAAAACTCGAAAGAAAAGGTCTGTTCCTGCTGGCGGTAAATATCGGATATCTTCATAAGTTAGAGGGATAATAGCGAACTACGGTATCAGTGACAAGCAACTTTAGAACCAGCTGACTCTCTTTTGCGCGGCCGGAATCTTCTTATCATCCTCGTGCAGGCTTTCATTCATTTCCATCGGATGGGCTTGATGGACTCCCATCTGGGGGGCAAAAACAATGGAATCGGAGGAATTTACCGTTATCTGGCGCACTTCGCTCAGCATATCCTGCTTAAAGTCAATCATTGCCGGCTCCTCGCCGTCATCTTCAACGATCCCCTCGAGAACCGTGCGGCGATCCTGAAACGGCGGATGCGTATTCATAAAGACGACGAACCGGCTCACGTCGTCCATTTCAATCTGTGTTAACCGTTCCACAAAGGCCTTGAAACCTCTGGGGTCGTAACCGGCCGCGACAAGGTATTCAACGGCCTTTTCATCGGCGTGAATCTCGGCGTCCTTTCCAAACTGTCGGCCAATATAGGGAGCCGCCTTGCCGGTGTATTTTACGGCGTAATAAGCGGCCGTTCCGTAGGTTCCGATACTGTTGCGGGCCAGTTCGGTACCTTTAGACAAAGCGTCGTAGGCCTTCTTCATCTTGTCATGCTTGGGAATATGCGAGTACTCGTAGTAGGAAATATGCCCAATTTCATGGGCTATAATACCGGCCAGCTCCGACTCGGAGCGGACAAAGTTAACCATGCCCCGCGTCATGTAGATATAGCCTCCGGGGCCGCCGAATATGTTCACATCATCACTATCGAGAAGAATTACGTGATAGGGCAGGTGGGGTCGCGTAGAAACAGCAGCGATGCTCGACGCAATCGCATTGAGATAAGTTTCAAACTTCGGGCTATCGTAGATCTGGTATTCCTCTAAGACCCGCCTGTGATTTTGCTCCCCAGCTCTAATCTCGACCAAATCATCTAACGTTAGCGGAAGTTCTTGGCTTATAACACCCTTGCGATCAATGCGCGAGCAACCGGCAGCAACAACTATCATAGCTATCAGCACTGCGTAGGCCATTCGTGCCATGAGGCACTCCTCGTTCATTAATCTACTTCTTCCTATAATAGAATATACCTCGTCAGCGATCGATTTACAATTTTCTAGAGGAGCGTAAAAGCGAGCATCCCCATGAGGATCATGAGGATAATAAGGATAAGCCTTCCGTCCTTGATCCATTTCGCAAGCTTTCCGATCGGCCCGGAATCATCAAAAACCCGTTCGCCGCAATAGAGGCAGGAAAAGCTATTTTCCTTAATCGGCTGGCCGCAATGACGGCATGAAATATCGGCAAGAGGCCGGGATTCTTCGGCTTCCCATTTCTTGCGAAGGCTCTCGGGTTCTTCTTCCTCTTCTTCGTTAGGCATAAATCTCAACGGCCTTTTGTGAGCGGAGTTCTTCGACGTATTCCGCTAGGTTGATGATAAAGGCTCCCCGGCTTGAAGAGACGCCCGGTAGGATCATCGGCAATTGCCGGATCAGAATTTCGCGCTGTTTTATGGGATCGCTGACGCCGCGAATGAGTTCGGCCGCCTTTAATATTTCGGGGATCATAAGCGCCGCAGCCTGACGGTCGGTTTCGTGCACCTCATCCGGATTCAAAACAAAATTCGCCGAGCCGATGATATCGCTCAGGTATTGCACGTCATCGGCCAGGAACGCCGCTACCGCATAATCATGGGCCTTGATATAGGAATTCATCGCCTCCGCGACGGAGCCCTCGTAAGAGACAACCTCGATGAGCTTATCAAGACGTGAAAGGAGACCGCCGCTACGGCGCAGTGCCATGGTCTTGACCATGCCGAGCCCGATTTCCGCATTACGATTCGTCAGCCTGCGGCGAATTTCCGCATAAAGCGCGGGGTTGGCCATCACGGCCACGAAGGGCTCGCTGCTCTGCGACTGGGCATGAAACTCATCAAGCGCCTCCAAAAAGACATAAAGTGCGCGCGGGGAATCCAGTAAGGCCTGCATCCAATCCGGATCTAAAATGACACGGCCGGTCCCGGATTCGGCAAGGCCGGGATGATCAGCCTGAACGCGTTCAGGATAATTCACGGCTGCCATGTACTTACCGCCGGCTTTTTCAATCGCACTTTCGACACGCTCCGGAAAAATTCCGGCCGTAACAGCAAACACCTTTTTGCCGAGCACCTGACTGAGCAGATCCCGAGCGCCTTCGGGCCCGAGGGTCTGAACCAGAAGACGCGACATCAGAAATTCGCGAAACTTCTTCAGGGTGATAAGCGCCTCCGGTGAAACCGTTACGACAGGCGAACGCCTGGGCCCCTCCGCGCGCAATTCCGATCTGTCTGTATCATGAACGGATAATTTGGGAATAATGGCACGAACAGCATCAACCAACGGTGTCGGGACACGAGAGTTGATCATGTGAGCGTTTCTCGGCTTTCCGATGCCCGGGGAATCGGCCTTCACTTGAGCCATGCCGATCTTATCCGTCTCCTTGGCGCGGTTGGGATAGATTTCATAGTAAACTTCGGCAATGAGACGTGCCCACTCATACTTGGTCAGCGATTCCGCTCCGTTAATCTGATGGATACCGGTCTTGTTCCCTTGAATAATGTCTAGGGTCAGACTGGCCACATCCCGCACCGAGGTCGGATGGCGCACCTGTTCGTTATCCAACACGAGAGATGCGCTCTCATCATCCGAATCCAGGAAATCGACGACTTGTTTAATGAAATTTTTCTGGATGGCGGCTTCACCGTAACCGATACCCAGCCTCACGACCGCGCCCTTGGGATGCTCGAGCACAAGCTTCTCTCCGGCAGCCTTCGTTTCCCCATAATAATTGAGCGGCCGGGGTTCGGCGTCTGCGCCATACGGAGCGTTGCCTCCTTCGAAGACATAATTGCTGGACAGATAAATGAGCGGGCCGTCGAAATATCTGCGGACAGTCTCAACGGCCGTCACATTGAGCGCATAGGCCTTGGCGCGATCGGCTTCCGCCCCCTCGGCGGTAGGTTCTCCGGCCGCATAGACAATCACGTCGGGCCGGAATTCAGCGATGAATCGCCGCACGGCCGCCTCATCCTTCACATCGAGCGCCGCGAAAACGTCACCCACGCGGCTGTATGCGGTGCCGCTCACATTCGCGTAAACTTTGCGCGCGGCCTTGTCTATTTCGCTGCCGACAAAACTCGAGGCGCCAATAACGGCTACGCGCTTGGTTCTTAATTCGGAGCGGTCGGCCAGATAGGTCTCTAACTCTTCAATCGCCTGACTGAAACTCGTTTCGTCAAAGCGGGTTGTTTCAATCTTTGACCAGATGTCACGGAGCTCCGGAGTGGAGTCCAGAATGCCCATCTCGAAAAAGCGGTGAACGACCTCATACACCGCCTGAACCGCCTGCTCGTAGATCACGCTCATCTTCCACTCCCTCTCGTCGCCCACGACGTGATACGGCAACAGTCCCGCCAGCAAAGTGGCATGGGTGAAAAGTAACCTATCCTTCCAAAAGCCGTTCACTTCAAAAGGAAAGAGTTCATCTTTGACGGTATCGTCGCGCATGAAAACACGAAAAGCGGCAGAAAACTCTTTGATGTTGCTGAGCATATTGGCGGTGTTCGCATCACTGAGATCATGATATTCCGACAATACGGCGGCGCCCCCTTCGGTTCCGGGCAGCTCAATCTCAAAATGGTAGGCGTGGGAATGATTCAAGGCCAGGTCATAACGGCCCTCTTGGTTATGAAGGAGTTTGGCAAAATCGTAGAGCGGGTCATTCCCTTCGGCCATCCATTTGGGATCCACAAACTTCATACGGGAGATTTCTCCGGTAATCGCATAGTGGAAGCGATCGATCAGGATGTTCCCGAAGTGGAGATCGCCCATCTGTTCCGACAGATAAGGCGGGACAAATCGCATGGGATGAAGCGAGGACAGGAGCTCCAACACCCTCTTCGTGGTCGGAAGGTTGGGGCGATACTGCTTCTGCAAAGGAGACGTCATGCCGTTGTACCGATTGACCTTTCGCTTCCGGATCTCGAGATAAGGGGCCGCCAGAAGACGCCGGGCCACTTCCGAATCACGAGCGGCTTCCGCCCACCGTTCATCCAGTTTCTCAAAGTGCTTTTGATCGACAAAATCTTCGGGAGTATCCGCCACTTTTTTAAGATAGAGATCGGGCAACAAGTTCCGATAAATATCCACGGCCATCTCAAAGGGCGTTCGATTTGCCAAACTGAGTTCCGGGCTCAGCACACTGTGTTCGATGACTCGGGTCAGATTCGGCCACGGGATGTCCTCCATCTCGACGACAGTATCCTCTCCATCGTCATGGATCCTGAGGAGCTTGGGGAACCATTCGCCGCGCTTATCACCCTCACTCTGCAGTCGCCGGATAAACTCGGCTTCGCGGCGCAGCTTGCCTTTGTCTTTGGCCGTATTCGCTCTTTTTTCAATAAGCACACGGCCATCCGGATAGAATTTTCTTTCCACGGTACTGTAGGACCCACCGTGCAGGCGTTCTGATCTCACGCCTAAACCTGCTATTCGGGCAATATTCGGAATTCCATAGCGAGACGTGCGGCCAAACCGCGATCCCAGCGGGTAGTAATCCCCCATCATAAAATAAATCTCCGGCACCACATTTCGCCTAACGGGCACGCTAACGACCTCCACTTCCGCCTTTTTGTCCGAGGCCACTTCCCGCATGAAGACCAAACCGCCGCCGCCCGTTGCCGCGGCAACGATGGACGCGTCAACCACCTGCTGCGCTTCTCGAACCACCTGCTTGGACGCAAAATGAATTTCGGCCGTGAGATAGTGGAATAATTTCTCATGCTCCTCGTAATTCCATACCTTTGTATCGCCGGCTGCTTTTTGCCACTTTTCCGGGGAGTCTTCCGCCGGTATCAGCGCCCAGCGAAATCCGTCGCGCTCAGCCTGACGCGTCAGAGCCTTGAATTTCTGCTGATCGCCCGAATTCAGCGCCGCAAATAATGTTTCGTCAGTCACCTCTACTTCGCGCAGCTCGGAGCGGTCAGTGCCGGCAATCGCGGCGGCTTTTCTCGGCAATACGAAGGCATGTCCGTCTTCATCATAGCGCCTTCCCAGGTAGCCAAAAAGCCGGCCAAAAAAGTCTCGATCACTGTCTGTGAATTCAACCGCCATCTCGTTATAGACAGAATCCGGATCGACAAACAAAGCGAATTTAGGCGAAAAATCCTGGGCAATCGCAAACTCATTGTCGGCAACGTGGCGCAGAGCTGCCGCTGAACGGCTAAACAGCCCATGAAGCCTTTGCATCTCAGGCTCAGAGAGCGCAATGCGGCCATACCACTCTTCGAGCAGCGCGCGCGCCGCTTCGTCACCGGCTTGTCCGGCCCTACTCTCCAGGAACATTGCGATGAACATGGCAATGTGGTCCAAAATGACGGCCCGTGAAATTTTCTTGTAGGCTGGCAGCTCTTCAGCCGAAATGTCACTGACATCCGGGACAAGAATCGTATGGATCAGTGTGACAAAATCATCTGCCTGAATGCCCCGCACCGCCGAACCCGCCACGTATCTAAGATCATCGCCGCCTAGTTGCGTGCGCAGGATGCCAATATTTTCCGTTATGAATCCGATGTCCTGCCCTTTTCGGCCGAAGAGGGCCGCGATATCACCGAAGTCACCGTTGCTTAACACCCGGGTAAATCCCTCGGAAGGTTTATGGACATCCGCCAAGTTATTAACCTCGAGCCCTGCAATCTCGGGCCGTCCTTTAAAGAGAAGCCCGAACCGCGGTTCTGCGATGTCAAGCATGTCGTCAACCAGTTCCAATTTACCTTGAAAGATCCACTCCGTCTCTCGGGTGGAAATGCCTTGAACATCAGCCCACTGGTCGAAGGCCGTGCGCATAAGGGCCGAGAGCAAGCGCTTAGTCTTGTAGCCGCTCTCGGTCGCGACCAGTTCCTGCCGCAGTCCCTCGGCCTTGTCCAATGCCGCCGCTATCTGTGCCTCACTGCCCCCCAAGCTCTTGATTAACGTTTCAATCACGGTCTTAAAATGCGGGCCTTTTCTGTAATCCTCGCGCTTAAGGCCGGTCGCTTCGGCAACCACAAAAAGTCCCGTGAATAGAGAGCGGATAAGGATAAGCGCATCTTGTGGAATTGTGATCGGAACTAAGTCGCCTGTGTCTTTAAGAAGACCCGCGGGACTCACATTACGCGTAAATCCGGACTTAACATGCGTTGCCATGTCCACATACTTGATCGTCAGATGCGACTTCAATACCGCCGCAATATTGAGAGCCAACATCTCACTCAAGTCACTTAGGTAATTGTCTCGCGCCTTATCGAGATCGGGATCAATTTCATCGACAAGATAATTTTGCATACCCCCCACCATAATGTCTGAAAGCGAACGGGTGTCATCGACGATGACACGCACCGAAGCATATAAAGGTTCCAGTTTTTCGCTCACGCCCAAACGCGAGAGATCTTCCCGGCTCAAAATCTCTTCGGCGGCGATGGTAATGGCCGATAGATAAGCGCCGTTTTCGAGAAGGAGTTTGTCGTGACGAACGGCCGCTTCTTCCTCAAGGCTCGAACCTCCTATGGCCACATTCGAGTGTTGATAAGACGTGAGAAAGACACCGCTTTTCCCTTCTAAGCGCGGATCTTGAACCACGCTGACTCCGGTTCCGTCGACCTGCTCGTGCCCCGCGTCGGCAAGCACCAACTGCGGAGCCGCTGTACCGGCTATCACATCCGCAAGAGGCGCGGTATGCATCGTATATTTTCCGCCAATCCCTTTGTACTGTAGGGCAATGACTTCAAACGCTAATTTGTGCCCAAGCTGACGCGCGAAATTAAAAAGCGCAATCATGTAAAGAGCGCGGTAAACCTCATCGTACATTTCCAAACCGGGAATAAGGCGGTCTCCGAACTCCGTCTTACTGACCCCAGCTACGCCCGACCTCGTCTGTTCTTTAATCTCGGCAAGCGCCGCATCTGCCGCCTGACCCATTTCCTCCCCGATAAAGGCCTCATAATCCTGCGCCGTCGCAAGAATTTTCATCTTCCCGTCGTTGACGATCATCTTGATTTTATTCTTCGGCATTAAGACGGTCCCCTGCCGAGTCGGTTTGACGGCCGTCTGAAGCAGCGGCAAATGCACATAGGCATTCTCGCTGTCTCTAACCCACTCCAGCCCGACGGAAGCCATCTCCTCTTCGGTGAGTTCAGTACCATCCTCCCTATGAATAGCGCCGACAAAGGGAATAACCATGTCTGCAGCCAGATCGAAGTTACCTTGGCCATCGTATCGCGCGAACTTTTTTGATTTTACGCGCAGAAGGCGTGCCTCTTTCAACACTTGGGGAATTCCGGCAAACGACCCGCGCACAAGCCGTTCGCTTGGGTTTGGATTTTGCGTATCCACATTGAGACCTGACATAAAAATCCGGCCTCCCAACCGCTTCATCACGGGGAAATCCAGTAACTTGTCCAGCCCCAAGGCAAATTCTGCCAAGGTTCCTATGGAAAAGGGGTACGGGTGAACGATCTTTGTTTGCCCTTTCTGCTCCGCGACGTGCCAGCGGAATCGGCCTACCCACTGTTCAACGACATCACGATCGATCGTGATGTCGTGCACATTGTCGGCGGACGCCGTCGCCCTCAGCTCAGAACGATCCTTCTCATCCTCGAAAGATCGGAGGAAATCGTCAGCCGCTTCCGTATCGAGAAGGCGCTCTACCAACACATCCACAGGGACATCGTCACTGTAGTAAAGTTGGATGGCTTCAAATAAAAAGCTCCATCCTAAGCGGGCGCGAGTCGCTTTGCTCTCCCGGGCATGAACGGGGTTTTCAGGATCCAGTTCGCGCGCTTGCTCGTGCTGGAGAATCGCCAATCGGTAATACCGGTGGGCGTCCCACCAGTCCAAGACCTCTGCCGCGGCATCCCCGCCTAAACGATAAGCATTCCCGAGCGCCGCATGGGCGGAGGTTTTCTGCGCTGTTGCGATGCGGTCGTCGGCCGTATAGGTAAGCGCCGCTTCCTGCTTTTTGATGGCCCGCTCATAGAGATCTTCGGCCTTACGAAGATTACCCAATTCCACTTCGACGTTCGCCTGCCTCAGGTAGTTGGTGCCTTGAGCGCTTAGGATTTTGGCCATCACACCGGCGTACTTGGATCTTTGCTCAGGCTCGCCTGGTTTGTTTATTCCGATACCGGTCTGCTCGGTGATGTCGTCCAATGCTTTTCGAGCTCGAGTTCTCTTTTTTCCCTTCTTGGGTGCCTCTGCGCTTTTTAGGGCGAACTTTTCCGCCTTGCCAAGGTGGCCCATGGCCTTTCTGAGGATTTTAAGCCGTTGACGCGGATCGTGTTGCAATTCATACGAAACATCAATGGCTGTAGAGACATCCACGGCTGTCTGAAACCACTCGTCGGCCCTTTCGATATTGAGGCCGGCTTTTCCGCCTTCGGTAGTCGGGCCCAACAAGTAGCGATGTTCGGCCGGGTCCGGGCCGGCCGGCGCCGCGTCCTCCTGCTTGGTCGATAGCATGTACTGCCTGAGGAACCGCTTCACGACCCGCTCGTCACGGCCGTTTCCGAGATGCCGGTTCAGCATGTGTACGACAAACTTCTTGGTTTGTTCCAACCCCGCACCGTTTTCACCACCGGCCGCTTTGTAGACATGCGCCACCAGGGCTTCAAAGAGAGTCGAGTGATAATCTTCGCCCTCGGTCACCAACTGGGAGTGGACATCTGCAAGCGCGGCCATCATCACACTCGCCAAAAGGCGGTTGGAGGCGATAATGCCGTGCAGATGCCGGAAGACATCGTACTGTTTCCACTCATCGGGCACATCATCGGCTCGCCACATATCGACTAAAAGCGATAGAACAACCATATCCAATATCGAGTCACCCCAGGTCGCGTACCGTTCGTCGATAATAAAAGGGAACTTATGCGGAGTCGCGCTGGTGGCATACTCCCGCTGTCCCTTAGACGCCGTTGTAATGGCCATGAGCTGGTCAGGTGAGAGGCGGTTGCCTTCAAAAAGGATCTCTCCCAGTTTCGCGCGTGCTTTCGGATGAGCATCCAGCAAGGTGCCTACGGCAAGTAGCTGCCTACGGCGCATGGGCGGGCCGGTATGCGGTTCAAAGATCGGTTCCATCGAGGTTCCCTCCGGCTCATAATCCAGGCCGTCAAACGACGGGTGCAGCAACGCTTTAATGGCGCTCTCATGGCCTTCCGTGTACAGGGCCCCGATCATAAGAAACATGAGATATTTACGCGTGTCACGCGTCGCATAAAAGGCGTTCGGATCAAAATCTCCGGCCCCCTTCGCCAGCTCCGTGAAAGAGTTATAAAGTTTGTGATGACCTAACCACAGTTCCCGCACTGAAGGGTCGGCCGCGTTAATAAAGTCGTGCAGACTTTTTTCATGAATGCCTGGATAACGGCCCATCGCATATTGAATGAGGGCGTGTTTGTATACAAAATTACCCAGGAAGTAGAAGAACCCGGCCTGCTTCGCTAACTTTCCTTCGGTTGAAACGCGCATAAGCGCCGCTGCGCCTTTTTCCCATGCCGCACGCTGCTCGTCACTTTCAGAGGCGATGTGCTGCGCATAGGCCCCGTCAACGCGTGCAAAGTCACGCTTCGTGGGATCCGTCGTTCCGCGCGGCCCCTTACGGTAAACATAGGCGCGGCGTCTGCGGCGGTCGGTTGCCGTTCTTATCTTTTCAAAACCCATGTAATTAAGCCAGGCAAACTGTTTATTGTCATCGATCTCGCGGACCGGGATATCCGTGATAAGGACCCCTCCCTCGCGGAGGGCATTATGGGCCGTCGCGTAAAACGTGCTGAAGCTCGCGACGCGGTTTTGCTGCACTCCGAGCATGAGGCCGCTTCTTTTAACCTCCATGCCGTCCATATAAATCAGATCCAATTCATCCTTGTATTCCAACAGGGCATCGGCCAAAGCAAAGGGGTTGTACGAACTCCCCAGCGGATCAACTGCCGGAATGCTGTCAATCGTCATACCCCGCTTTCTGAAATCTAAATTGAGAGCCGCGGACTCTTCACGATCCCCCACATGAACGGCTTTCTTCCCCTCCACACCCCCCGGGAAATATTCTCTGACGGCAATGTGGAGAAGTTCGTGTCCGGGCCGCAAATTTGCCTCTCTGGCGGATTTTAGTTTTGCCTGCATGCGATGATTTATGACATGCTTGAGAAAATCCTGGGTCATCTCACTGTCGCTTGGTGTCCCTTTACGAAACGCCAGCAGAAGCTGTCCGGGCAGATTTCCTATCACTTTAATTTGCTCAAAACCCATGTAGCGCAGCCACGCCGACTGTTTGCCCTCGGCCGCCCCGCCTTCAGGCACCGTCACAAAAAGGACTCCGTCATCTTTGATCAAGTCGCGAAGGGCCCCATACCGGACCGAAAATGCGGTCGTCCCGTTCCTCTCATCTCCCGGCATCATCCCGCCCTCCCGCACCGCTTCTCCGTCAAAATACACAAAGTCATATTGTTCACTTTCTTCAAGCACCATATTGGAACGGCCCAGGAGTTCGTCATAGAGCGCTTCTCCCATCCGAGACTCCCCTTCGGAATCGAGACGTGTGATCTCATCCATCTCGGCACCCCGAGCTTTAAGTGCCGCCTGAAGCTGATCGGCACCTTTGACCGAACCGATTTCAAGACCGCGCTTTCCTTTGAGGTCGTCGCCATAATAAGCGTCAAACGCTAAGTAGAAATTGAGAAGTTCCGGTCTTTTTACCGTCGCCATCCCCTTCCCCATTTTTTCTGTCCGGAGCCTCAGGACATCCGTATTCTTTGCCTCCGTCCTGAGTTCAGAGCGCTGGGAAAAGGAGGCTTGGAAGTGGTCTGCCGCTTCGCGCGCAACCCGAAGCACGGCCTCAGGCGCCGGGTGATGGCCTTCCCCTTCGAGCATAACCAGCGGCGACCCCGTCTCACTTGCGAATTGCGTCATGAGGTCGCGGTCGGTCTGATGTGTAATCCAATCTTTGTCGCCAAAAAACAGGAGTGTGGGGTGTTCTTTTGCTTTCAGCCGGCTGAAGTCGTCGATGGAAAAACCGTACTTGTTCAACTCAACCATGAGCCGAAGATGCCGTCTTAAGCGGCCGCTAATATCAGCGCCCCCGGGTTCCATCCCAAGCACATTCCCGGCATAGGCATCCATATGCCAGATATTCCGCGAAGAAGTAAAGGTGGCTCGGGCAGGAGCATTGATCGTCGCTGTTGCCCGCACATTTTTCGCCACGAAGTCTGAATTCGCCAGAGCGCGCAATGCCGCATAACCCCCAAAGCTGTATCCGAACATCGCAATATTTTGGGCTTCGATCTCCGGACGCCCCTGCAGAAAACCAATGGCGGCTTCCACGAAGCGCACCAGGTGCTCGGGGCCCTCGAGCGGCGTGTCGTGATCGCCGTGTCCGGGAAAACTCAGTCTAAACACCGCAAAGCCGCGATCTATCATTTCCATTTCGATCGGGTCTAACTCCGCCTGCTCATGGGTATGCGTTAAACCATGGAGCAGGATCACAACGGGAACCTTTTGCCCCGGATCTCGATGCGGAGGGAGAAAGAGATAACCGGGATAACTCGGGTGGGTAATCTCTTCGATCTCAGGCGGCACTCGGCCTGCCTCTTCATATTCGGCCACGCGGCCCTTTTTATAGATCCCGCGATGGGCGCCCTCGACTTCGTGACTCCGCCCAATTTTCTGCGTCGTGTAACTCTGTGCGTTATAGAGAAGCCTTCGCTGCTGGGCGATGTCGCCTGCCTCATGCGCCAACCGAGCCTCGTCGAGCAGGATTTCCCGCAAGGCCGGAATCCATTGTGTGAAAAAAGCAAGCCGTGCGGTCCGTTCGATGATACGCTCAGTGGTCTCCTCACCGATTCGCGAAGCAATCATCGCGGCACGGACCTCCCCCTTATTAGTGAGAAACCACTTCCTCCACTGATACCAAGGGTTGAAACGAGTGCCGGGCGGAAGCTCAGAGCGCTCGGCTCGCAATTCGGAGCGTTCCTTTTTCGGATCCCACCGGAACTTCCATTTCTGATCCAGTCGAATATCGGGAAAGTCCTCAAGAACTGTTCCCTGCAAATCATCATATTGCCAAAGTCCGTCACGAACTTTTTGCAGGCCCATATTTTCAAATTCACGGGGAATGCGTGTCTCAGCGGGTACATGGAGCTCGAGCACTTCGGCCCCGTTGGCTTTGGCCAGCCGCATCGCAAGGATCAGGAATGTGCGCGTAAGTCCGATATACCTGTCCTCACCGCGAGCTGTCAGGTCAACATCGTTGGTCGATACCGCTGCCTTTTCCCCGCGAAGCTCCAGGCTCAAGGAGCCCACCGACACTTCCGCGTCGCTCTTAGACGTTCTCGCATTGCCCTCGATGCGGACAGAGACGTGATTTTCGGCACGAGTCCTTTCCCAGCGAAAATAGATATTTCTAAAGGAGTTCGACAAAGGCAGCCTAAAGCGGCCGAGTCGCGGGGATTCGTTGCCGCGCATGACCGTATCAAAAGTCGTGGTCTCGCGCGAGGCCGCCAGGGCCCTTTTACGAAGATAGTTCTCGCTAATCTCCACAACCGCTCTTCGAATGTCATGAATGCGCTGTTCTTTCGGTTGGCCTTCGTACAGGGATGCGTACACGTGCAAGGTGTAAAGAATGTTGGGGATTGCCGTTTGTGTCCATGCCGGCAGCCAGTCCTGCCAGAATTCCTCCAACTGACTCTGCAGCGCGGCAGGGGGAGTCGGAACCACGCGTTTCGGAAAACCTTTGGCCGACATCAAGCGTTTGAACTCAACAAAGAACTCCTCAATCAGACCCGCTCGCAGTAGAAGATAGACAATTTCCTCCTGAATCCTGTACGGAAGGATCATACTCCCGGAATCGGTTCGCTGTGCGTGGTGCAGCATACGGCGTGCCCTGCGGTAAAAGTGCTCGGCCTTTTTGGAGTGCCCCATACTGTCATAGGCCACGCCCCAGACCTCGAGTTTGTGAGCCGCATTCCCGAAATTCTCACGGGTCAAAAGATCCGCATGGTTCGCGTAGTCTTCCGCGCCACGCCGAACCTTCTGTATGGCGGCTTCCAACCCGTCAGCATAAGCCACAATGCCCGGTTCCTCAGCCAACACCCGCCGGGCATCCTCTTCAGCCGTAACCTGATCTTCTATGACCAGAGGGCTAAGAACCGCGTCTATCTGCTTATCCGTAATCCCCTCAAAGAGAACACTCTTGTCTTTGAAATCCTCCTTGGCTACCTCGGCACGGATGCGGTCGTGACGGACCTGTGCCGTATAACCTTCCTCATGCAGGTCGTGAAAGAGGTCAATGACATATTGCGCCCGGTTCAGGTAAAGCGCCACGATAACCTGGTGGAGCTCATTGTCGGGCTCAAGATAGTCGAGCAGCTTTTTGGAGATATAGATTGCCCGGCGTCTGAGTGACAAACGGCTGGGTTCGGCAAATTTGGTTTCGAGATCGGAAAAATAGAAATAGGTGTGCATGTCCTTACCGATGACCGTCGTCGTGCTCTCAAATGTCTCAATCCGCGCCTGCATCTGGCGATCACCGGCCGCCCGGGCGATCTGCTTCCACTTGCGCGCCGAGGTCTTGAGCATTTGCGCGGCGTTCCGGTCTCCCGATTCAAGTTCGAGAGTTTTCTTTTCTCCTTCGCCGTCCCTGTAGATGGCGCCCTCCGGCTTCTGCAGGTAGTACCCGCCCATTAAGCGCACCTTACTCTGTCCCACGAAATAGCGCTTATCCGGTGTATCGTATTTCATTCTTAATTCGGAACGCGCTTGACGACTCGCGCCGTAGGCTTGCGGGTGCACGTCGGCAAAATCGGGGTATAGGTCGGTGCTTCGAGATACCAGAGTATGGTACCTCTCCATGGCAAAAGCAAAATTACCCTCGCCGGAGCGCAGCAGATCGCCCGCACGAAATGGCGGCTCCCCCTCACTTTCGAGAAACTCTGCCGCATCCAGTATCAGCTCCTCGAGCTCAAGCGTAAGCATTTCTACCTCAAGGTGAAATGCTTCACGCTCTCCTACGGGAAAATAAATGCCGGGAACCGGCGTGCGGTTGTACACCGCAACGACTCGATCTCTAAAATCGGCGTTTCGCTCGGAAAAATTCTCAACCTGCTGATGGGCACGGACGTTCAAGGCCGCGGTCGCATCGCCCGGCCGCGAAACAAGGCGGCTGTCGTAAAGGGCCATGATCTCTTCCCGCACGCGCTTGCGCTCCTTGTTCAGCTCGGCCATTCTGCGCCCCACGCGTCTTTGGAGGATGGTACCGGTCAAATACCACAAACCGGATAAACCGAGTCCTACAGCACTCATAACCACATCGATCCAAACCGGCCAGGCGATCATCTGCAAGGCCCTTCCCAATAAGAAAATAGCGGGAAGCGATACCGCCGCAAGGAGGTGCCAAATACTCGGTTCCTCAAGACGCCGCACGCCAAATGAGGCCAACGTATAATGCTCGCGGGCTTTGGCCATTTCCGCGGTCAGCCTTTGCGCCTTTTCGCGCAATGCACGGGCCGTCCCTTTCGCAGCGGCCTCGTCTACTCTAAGCTCCGAACGCTTCTTCTGATAAAAACGAAAGTCCATCTCGTGATAGGCGCGTGCCTCTGCGAGGAGTTCACGCACGAGAGCTTCCTGCTTTTGGCTCCAGCTAACGTTGCGATAACTCTGAGCAGATCGATCAAGCGATGTCTCTCTGGCCGTCAAGGTCTGCAACATATCCGTCAGGGTCTTATAAGCAAATGCGGAGAATCGCCCGTAGCCCTGCCGCCGCCGTTGGTCTTCGTTGCGCAAGCGGTCAATGGCGGCCTGACGCAAAGCCGAAAAATTCAATCGGCTCAGCTCACGTATATACCGATTGGTTTGGCCGGCAACTTGATCAACGAAGGCATCCCTATCAAAATCGGGTTCGTTTCTGCGCCGGCGCTCCTCCACTTTTTCCAGCCGGCCGCCGACCACTTCCCTGGTCTTATCCTTTTCAAAATCAAAACGATCTCCGTAACCGGCCCGTAATTCTGACCGTGCGGGGAGGACTTCACTGACTCCGTCATCAATCTCTTGCTCGATCCGCTGCAGATCATAACCGACAGCGCTCGCCGCATTGGCCCTTTTAAACATTTGTACAATGCCCCGGATGATGGAGACGCGCATAGTGCCGTAGACCACATCATGGGCCGCTTCGATATTCTCGGGGATGATCCCCATGTGCGTCGGCTCCGGGGCCACAAGGGTTCCCATGTCCACGAGTTTCAGTTCCCCGGAAGGTGTGATACGAAAACTATCCGGCTTGAAATGCTTCACCCGCCGGCCGAATATACCCACCGTCAACTTCTGTCGGCCGAGTTCCAGCACAAACTCCGCGAATCGGCGCGAAAAGTTTTTCGCATCGAAGTCTGCCGGTTTCGCCAAAGCCTCTGAGACCGGCTGGCCGTCCACGTATTCCATGAGCATTGCCGCTGCCCGAACACGTTCATTTCCAAACATTGCATTAAAACGGTAAAGCCGCTCGATCTTGGGCACATACCCCGTAGACTCCATGGCAGCTCCTAAGACCTGATCTTTTTCCAGTAAGTGCACAATATTTTCAGTCAAAATACGGTTGATCTCTTCCGCTTCACGGAAGCCGTAGCCGGTCCGAACCTTGTACCCGATGGGGACTTTCAAAGCCTTTTCCCCGCCCGCGGCATCTTTCACCAGATAGACCTCACCTCGCTCGCTTTCTCCCAACACACGCACAAACTCAAGCTCGGCATCAATCGCCTTAACAATGGCTCCGGCATCAGCCGCTTCGATCGGCCATGCATAGTTAGACGCCACTTCACCGGCCCGTAGTTCGGAGCGGTGAGGAGCGTCAACGCTTGGCACGGGCACGGTCATGCGTTCGCGCGCACTTGTTTCGCCTAGTGCTTCCGGATACAAGACAACGTCGACAACGGTTTCGCCGGTCGCGGTTTGCCGCGGACGCACGCGGTAGATCGGATCTCCGGCAGCGGTACTCGCATGGGCGCTCGCATTGAGCTGCGCAGCAAGACCCGGGCGGTCAGGCAGTAGGGGCGCGATCACTGAGAGAATCGTTCCGACTTCGGCCCCATAGAGCCAGCGAAGGTTGTCGAACAATTGCTTGCGCTGCGCCAGGCCGTGCGCCAAGGAAGCGGTTTCCATCGTGGATCTTGTGAAGATATTAGACGCGTCCTGCAGAACGGCAGCGACATAGGCTTTCTGGCCGTCTTCGGCTTCGCCGAGCCCGATTTTCGGAGAAACCACTGCATAGCTATAACCGCTGTCTTCGAAAAATTCACGGAAAGGCTCCTGGTGGAAACCTCCGGTGATGACGACCGCCTTTTCGAGTTCGAGTTCTTGCATGCGCCGGGCAATGTTCTCAGTCATCTCGGCATCACGCTTTTTCACCAGGCGATAAAACTCCATCGCTTTTTTGAAAAGCGCGTCGAGCCTGTCGAGGCTGTCAAAACGTGCTTCGCGAACACGCTTATCCGCGTTCAGCGAAAGAAAACGAGCGGCAACGGCTGAAGGCCGGATCGCGCTCCCCTCGCCGCCGTTCAGCATGATCGCATCATATTCTGCCGGGGTAAGCTCCAGGCGAAACAGCTTCTGCAGCAACCTGTAATCTGTGAGCAGCCGGACTAAGGACTTTTCTTCAGGCGAGACGGCAAGGGTGTCGGATAGCCGGCCGATGAGCCGCTCGGTCTCTGCCATCAACCGGTCTGCCTTGAGTTCGCTTTGGAGCAGGAGATGCCCCACAAAGAATTTCACATTCGGATAGGCCTCATAATTAAAGTTGGGCGGAAGAAGCGCGACCAAACTCTCGATGAGATTGCCCGTCTGGGGCTCGGGCAAATGGTGCTGGGTCAACCCCATGCTCAGAAGGCTCTCGACTTCGTCAACAACAGGACGGCGGTCGGCACGAATCACAAGCCTCCTGACATCCGCCAAAAAGCGGTCCCGTTCTACGGGGAACTCTGTCATGTCGATCTTGGATTCGAATTCCCGCAATTTAAAGATCCTCAAAAGCTGGGGCCAGTCGATCTGCAGTGCCGGGTCCGTTAAGTCTAGGCGAAGCTGCTCTTTCGCCTGCGCTCTCAGAAGCTCCAGCCAGTCGGGAAGGGACAGAAATCCCTCATCATGAGCTGCCAGCTGTTTGAGAAACTGGCGAAGTTGTACATTTAAAAAATGTCCCGACAGATACCGGATCTGACTGTCCATGCCCTGCACGAACTCCGAACTTTCCTCCCTTGCTTTAAGTACGGTTCGAAAGGCGTCACGGTTGGCAAGATAAGTCGAAAGGGTTTCAATGCCGTAACCTTCCGCTTGGGGTTCGTCGATAAGAAAGAGTTCCGGCGCCTTTATAAGCGCCTGTTTGGCTAAATGATCCGCAATAGACTTTGTCAGGGCCGAATCGTCGGGGAAGATTCTCAAGATCTCGGGCTCAAGCTTGAAGGCCGTTCCCTCCACAAAAACAGTATTGATGTCATAGGCCGTTTTGAGATGATGAAGAATCGTTTGGATATTCTTCTGCGCTTCGTAGTTACCGTGAGCCGTTTGAACGTGAATCAGTGTGGGGCCGTTGCCGAGATGGAACCTGTCGACTGTTCCGAGCTCCGCGGGGATTTCGAGTTGAAAGTTCGGGGAAACACGGACTTCGGCTTGCGCGTAAACCATAGCGGCGGCATAACTTTGCGGCGCTGCAACAAAGTTACTAGCGAAGAAAATAATTGCCGTCAGCCATGTTGTGATTTTTAACATCGTAGAAAATTCCCCTCTGTTCCGCCTGAACGGAACCCTGTGAAATTTGCCTAAATGGACGTAAATAAAGGAGTTGGTAAAGACTACCCGGTCGATCGGGCAGCTTCAAATCGGGGGAGTTTTTGATCTAGCATGGGCTAGCATTCAAAAACAATGAAGAGAGATGGCTGTCTACTTGTCCGCGTATAAATTGAGCATAAAGTCACGGAACCACAGAGGCCGGCAAAAGAGGATATAGGCGGCAAAAATAGTGGCCATTGGAATGACAAAAAATACGATATCAAGAAGGAGAATTACCGCCGCGATGAAGATTTTGTCCGTCGTCGTCATGGGATCACCTTATCCAGAAAGTTTTCAAGCAGTCGTTTACCTGTTTTAGTGTAGATCTCTGAGAATGCGTCGAAATCCGCCAGGAGCTTTTGTTTGTCTAGGACGCGGAGGTCCTTGTCCGTACTCGCCCACACTTCTAGCATTTCACGCGTCAGTTCAAAATGACATTGAATTCCATAGGCATTCGTACCCACTCGGACCACTTGGTCACGACAATGCCTGCCGCCGGCCAACAGTGTCATGCTTTCGGTCAACCGCACCGTTTCACCGTGCAGCTGAAACACCTCAAAACCGTCAGAGAGGCCGTCAAATAAAGGGTCCGCTTTCCCCTCGCCGGTCAAGTCAACTTTAAAACGTTTGCCGTCAGGCTCGCGAAATCCGACTTCTTTGAGCGGGCTCTTGACCACTCCGCCTCCTGCCGCTTTCACCAGGACCTGCAGTCCTAAGCAAATGCCCAGATAAGGAATTTCTTGATCAATGCACTCACGAGTCCGCATTAACTCGGTTGCCATCTTTTCCGTTCGATCATTAGCACTGTCGGGACCGCCCAGAACCACAAGACCTCGATAATTTGCAGGCGCCGGAAATTTCTCACCTCGCGCGAGGTCGACGACCTCGTGGGTCATAACGCGGTCTCTGAGAATTCCTTCTAATAAACCGGGCCCCTCGTGAGTGACATTTTTGATCACAAGAAGCGGCTTCACTGCTGCGATGAACCGCCCTCTGACACCTTGACCCAACCGAGACGCACACGCAACCGCCCCAGTTGGTCGGTAACGTCATCGGCGATGGAATACAGACAGGGCACCAACAGGAGTGTTAAAACCGTGGCAAACGCAATGCCATAACTGATGGCGAGCGCCATCGGTTTGATAAAGGGGTCACTGCCCCCGATCCCATACGCGACCGGCATCAAACCGAAAACGGTAGTCACGCTCGTAAGGATGACGGGACGCAAGCGTAGTTTTCCGGCCTCAATGATGGACTCCATGCGCCCCAACCCCTGTTCCTTGCGTTGGGCGTGGATGAAATCGACCAATACGATGGAGTCATTGACGACGACCCCGCTCAAACCGATCGTGCCGAGAAGGGCCATAAAGCTTAAAGGCTGGCCGTGCAGAAAAAACGTGACAATAACCCCTACGATGCCAAAGGGAATGGCCGACATGACGATCAGCGGCCGCACGATGGAATTAAAATTGGCTGCCAGGATAATGAAGATAAAGAAAAGCGATAGAAAGAGCGCGCGGATAAAATCGTGGAGCGATTCCTTAGTCTCTTCCTGCTCTCCGCCGAAACTCATAGTAATGCTCGGATAACGTTTTTGTATTTCCGTTTTATAGTAGGCCCTCACCTTCCCCTCCACCTCGATCGGCGTAATCTGTTTCTCATCGAGATCCGCGGTCACATTGACCATGCGTTTACGGTCAAAGTGCTTGATGGCGTTGACGCCGACAGCCTCTTCAAGCGTCGCAATCTTCATCAGGGGCACTAAGTTCCCCAGCCGATTCGGCACCAGGGCCCGGTCAAAAACCTCTTTCGAAGTCGTTTCATTGTCGGGGTATTTAACGATGACTTCGATTTCCTCGTCCGTCTTGCGAATCTTCGTCGCCTCACCCCCTTCGATTCCGCGCCGGACAGCATTAGCCACGTCGCGCACCGTCAAATAGGCCTTGGTCGCCTTCTCTTCGTCGACAATAACCCGCAGCTCCGTTTTCCCGATATCGTAGTCGTCCCGAACATCCTTGAGGCCGGGGATCCCCGAAAGAAACCGTTTAAAGACTGAAGCGGCTTCATCTAAAAGGTCTAAGTCGTCCCCTCGGAGTCGTATGGCAACCGGCTTACCTACAGGCGGTCCCGCGCGCACCTTTTCGAACGTAACCTCATCAAAGATATCTTCAAAGGCCTTCGACTTTTCACGCAGTTCGGCAATGATGTCGTCGGCCTTGCGCCTTCCTCGGGCCCTGCTTTCAGGAGTCAAGAACACATGCACCTGCCCGAGGTGAGATCCCCGGTCGGTATACGGATCGTCCGGGCCTTCCCGCATCATGCCGACTTGGGTTACGAAATTTTCGAGCTCCGTATCCGGCATTTTCTTGATGAGGTCTCCAAAATTCGCAAGCCTTTTATCCATTTCTTCCAGAGACGTTCCTATGGGGGCTTTCGCCCGAATAAAAAATTCCTCGATCATACCCTGTGGGAACAGAATAAACCGCATGCCCGCAAAAAACAGGAGCAAAGAACCGACAAACACACACACAAAGGCCATCACCGCCTTATAGCGGTGGCTGATCACCCATTTCAACATCGCCAGATAACGCTCACGCATCTTAATAAACCAAGGGCTCTCGGACTTTCCTTTCCCCCGCATACTCCCGCCAAAATCAGTCAAATGACTCGGGAGGATAACGAAACATTCAAACAGAGACGCCGACAGCGTGATGATCACGATCACGGGAATAACGGCAATGTACTTCCCGATAATGCCGCTCATGAATAAGATGGGGATGAAAGCGGCAATGGTGGTCAACACCGTCGTTATCACCGGTTTGGCGACCTGACTAGTACCCTGAATTGTCGCCTCGCGCGCTGAGAGCCCCATCTCGCGATGGCGGTACACATTCTCGGCAATAATAATGGCGTCGTCGACGACCATCCCCAAGACCATGATCAAGGCAAACATGGTAATCAGGTTGATAGTCAATCCGAACGCATACATGCCGAAAAAAGCGGTCATGACGGCTACCGGGATTCCGAGCGCAGTCATGACGGCTGTCCGGCGGGAAAGAAAGACCAGCAGACTGAAGACAACCAGGATAATTCCGATGGCGCCGTTATTCTTCAACACGTTCAGCCTGCGCTTGACATAAAAGGAGTAATCGTCAAAGTAGCTCACCTGCAGCTTCTCATGATCCTTCTTGAAGAGTTCCGCCGTTTCTTTGATCTGCTTGACGAGCCGGATAATATCGCCATTTTCTTTTTTGACCACTGTGAGCGTGATCGCCGGCTTGCCGAAGGTCTTCTCAATGACGTCATCGTCTTCGAATGTGTCCCGGACTTCGGCCACATCAGAGACGCGAATCCAGTTTCCCAGATCATTGGCACGAATAATCACTTTGCGGATGTCGTCGGCAGTTTTGAATTCGCCGATGGTCCTGACTAAATAATCACCCTCCTTGGCGTGGAGAGTACCGCCGGGGACGTTCAGGTTCTGGTTGCGCAGGGCCAGGACAACGTCTTCCAGCGACAATTTGTAATCGTCGACGATCTTGGGGGTGACTTCCACCCAGATTTCTCGATCACGCCACCCGAGTCTTTCGATGCGCGCCACATCCCGCAAATCCAGAAAGCGCAATTCGAGCAGCCGCGCCAGCCTTTGCAGTTCCAGTTCGTCAAAGTCTCCCGACAAAGAGACATTGATCACCGGGATGTCCTTGGTCTGCAGCGCTTCAACTTCGGAGTCCTCGGCGTCTTCGGGAAGGTCATCGACGCGGTCCACGGCACGCTGGATATCGGTGACGATCTTGGTCTTGTCCTTTTCCGCCGGATCGATCTGCAGAACAATGATCGAGATGTTCTCCGTCGAAATAGAGGTCATCTCATCAATGCCGCTGACCTCCTTAAGTTCGTCTTCAAGCTCAATGGTAACAAGCTTCTCGACCTCTTCGGGCGGAGCCCCAGGGTAGTCCGTTCGCACGCTGACGACATCATAACTGATATTTGGAAAGGCTTCGCGCTGCATAGCGAGAAGAGAGATCACGCCTGCGATCACGAGGAAAAGGGACAGGAGATTGACAAAGAGAGAATTGTTTACCGAAAACTCAACGATCCGTCGCATCATGATGCTTGAACAGCCTCCGAGGACATTCCTGCCGCGAGAGAATTCCTAAAGTGATACGCCACAATACCAAACGCGACGGTAACGTTCAAAGAGTTCTTCAAACCCGCCATCGGAATTTCGACGGCACGGTCACAAAGCTCAAGGAGTTCCTCTGAAACCCCCGTAATTTCATTACCCAAAACAAGGCACACCGGACGCCGCGGGCGAAACTCATGATAAGGAATACTTTCGGCCAGCTGCTCAAGCAAAACGATTTCTGCCCCTTGCTCCTTTTCAAGACGCAACGCATCCATCGCATAGCGCTGATATTTCCACGCAACGGTGTTCTCCGCGCCGAGGGCCGTCTTCGAAATTTGAGTATCGGGCGGACACCCCGTAATCCCGCACAGCCAGATTTTAGCGATACCGATGCCGTCGGCTGTGCGAAAAATCGAGCCGACATTATAGAGACTTCGAATGTCGTTGAGCACAATCGAGAACGGTAGGGGGAAACGCTTCTGATCCGCCTGTCTTTGTAAAAGTTCGATATGGGACAACTTGCGCACCGGACTTCACGCCTCCTGTCGGTAATGAAGTGAATGGTAAGCTTATAAACCAATGCCGACGGATTCAACCTTTATCTTAGGGAGGCGGTACAGAGCCCTACTCGGAGGCCGTAAATAGAATGAGAACCATACATTAAGATGTATCAGATGGTATTCTTTATGCTATAATCGAGCCAAATATAAAAGACAGTCTTCAGCTGGGGTGAGGACACTCCAACATCGCCCACTGTAACAAGTTAGACTACACCGTCTTCGACATCTGAGCGGGAGAAATGCTATGACTACCAAATCGGTTGATGCCCTACTCAAAGAGAAGAAGATTTTTCAGGTTGTCAATCCAAAGCTTGTCCAGGCCCGCCCCGAAATGCCTGTTCAGTCGGTTATTCAAATCATGCAAGAAAAGCAGTCAGGCTATGCCGTCATCGCCGAGAGCAACAGAGTAGTCGGCATCTTTACCGAACGTGACGTCGTCATGAAAGTCTTAAATAAGGACGTAGACTTAAACTCGCCCGTAAGCGAGTTTATGACGCCCGATCCTTTCGTGCTCACGCCGCAAGATTCTGTAGGCGCGGCGATGGATCTCATGGGCGACAAACGCTTTTACCATGTGCCTCTCGTCAATGACAATGGAGAGTTGGTAGGAATCCTTTCCGTAAGAACTTTGATTCGATTTCTCGCGGCTTTTTATCCGACAGAAGTCTATAACTTGCCTCCGGTCCCCGGCCAAATCATGGAGACTCCAGAAGGTGGATAAACAAAAGCTCGCTGTGGGAAAAGAAGTTAAATCGGCAACAGCCATTACGGTCAGATTTGCGGGTGATTCCGGCGACGGAATGCAGCTGACCGGAGACCAATTCACCGACACCGCGGCTCTCATGGGCAATGACTTTGCCACATTGCCGGACTATCCCGCTGAGATCCGTGCTCCGGTCGGAACCCTGCCCGGCGTCAGCAGTTTTCAAATACAATTTTCGGATTCCATCATCTTTACGCCCGGTGACTTAGCCGATGTGCTCGTGGCCATGAATCCGGCAGCCCTTCGGGTTAACCTCACGAACATCAAAAAGGACGGCATGATCATCGTCAATGAATCGGTGTTCACGGAAGCCAGCCTGGTAAAGGCCGGGTGGAAGGCGAATCCGCTTGATGATGACACCCTAAAGGATTATCGGGTCTTGCGCGTTCCCCTTTCGGTGCTGACGAAAAATGCGCTGAAGGATCTTCCCCTTAAACTTACCGAGGTAGAGCGCTGCAAGAACTTCTTCGCCCTCGGTATTATGTTCTGGCTCTATGACCGAGATAGGGATCACACCGTCGAGTGGGTGCGAAAAAAATTCGCAAAACGTCCTGAGATCGTAGAGGCAAACATCACCGCCTTGAAAGCCGGATACACCTTCGCCGATGTCAGCGAAGCGATGCCGATTCAGTTTCATATCAAACGAGCCAAACTCGAAGCGGGCGTTTACCGCAAAATTACCGGCAATGAGGCTACCGCGATCGGTCTTGTCGCAGCGTGTAATCTGGCAAACAAGACCCTCTTTTACGGTTCTTATCCCATTACTCCGGCAAGCAACATTTTGCATGAGCTTGCGCGCCATAAAAACTTCGGCGTAAAAACCTTTCAGGCCGAAGATGAGATCGCGGCCTGCGGCGCCGCAGTCGGGGCGTCTTTCGGCGGTGAGGTCGGTATGACGGGTACGAGCGGTCCCGGATTGTGTCTTAAGTCGGAAATGATAAACCTGGCAATCATGGCAGAACTCCCGCTTGTGGTGGTTAACGTACAACGCGGGGGTCCGAGTACGGGCATGCCCACAAAAACGGAACAGGCGGATCTCCTGCAGGTTCTTTTTGGCCGTAACGGAGAGTCCCCCATTGCCGTGGTGGCGCCGATAACACCGGCCGACTGTTTTCTGATGGCCATTGAAGCTGTCCGCATCGCCATAGAATACATGACCCCCGTGGTCCTGCTTTCGGATGGCAATATTGCCAACGCCGCGGAACCTTGGCAATTACCCGAGATTGAAGCGCTTCCCAAGATCAAGGTCACTCATCCGACAAATTCCGACGGCCCTTTTATGCCGTACACGCGCGACCCTAAAACACTCGCCCGTCCGTGGGCAAAACCCGGAACACCCGGCCTAGAACATCGTATCGGAGGCCTGGCCAAAGCGGACATTACGGGGAATGTGAGTTACGATCCGGAGAATAATCAGAAGATGATCAATCTCCGCGCCAAGAAGATCCGGCGCATTGCTGACAGTATTCCTGAGTTAACCGTAGACGGCCCGGCAAAGGGAAAGCTGCTTGTCCTTGGCTGGGGAGGAACTTACGGGCCCCTCTACCAAGCACGTACGGAATTGGAAAGTCAGGGCATCAAAATTTCCCATGCGCAACTGAAGTACCTGAACCCTTTCCCGAAAAACCTCGGGAGCATTCTCGGGAATTTCGAAAAGGTCTTGATCCCAGAACTAAATATGGGACAATTATTGATGTTGATACGCTACCATTTCCCCGGAGTTAATGCCGTCGGCATGCACAAGGTTCAGGGCCATCCGTTCAAAGTGACAGAAGTCGTGGAACATATCCGGAGCGTCTTATGAGTTCGATAGACACAAAAAAAATTCCCTTCACAAAGAATGACTTCGTTTCCGGCCAAGAGATCCGCTGGTGTCCAGGATGCGGTGATTATGCCATTTTGGCCACGATGCAGCGCACCCTCGCGAAATTTGATATCAAGCGCGAAAATCACGTCTTTATCTCTGGCATCGGCTGCTCAAGCCGTTTTCCGTATTACATGAACACCTACGGTTTCCATACCGTGCACGGCCGGGCTCCGACGATTGCGAGCGGTCTTCGTTGCGTCAACCCCGATCTTTCCATCTGGGTCATTACCGGAGACGGTGACGGCCTGAGCATCGGCGGCAATCACTTACTGCATTGCATGCGCCGGAACATGAATCTTAATATCTTGCTCGTCAACAATAGGACGTATGGACTTACCAAGGGGCAGTATTCCCCCACTTCGGAGATGGGTAAGGTGACGAAATCCAGCCCGATGGGATCCATCGACCACCCTATCAACGCTCTCTGCGTCGCGCTGGCCTCAGAAGCGACCTTTGTCGCACGGACTCTGGACAACGACCCTATTCATATGAGTGAGACTTTCAAACGAGCTATGGATCACAAAGGCACCTCGTTTGTCGAGGTTTACCAGAACTGCAACATCTTTAATGACAAGGCATTCGTGCCGGTTACCGGCCGCGACAACCGAGACGACCGAATGATCTACCTTGAAGACGGGAAACCGCTCATCTACGGCAAAGAAAAAAACCGCGGCATTCGCTTGGTTGGCATGAAACCGGAGATCGTCGACATTGATAACCAGGAACTCGACCAGCTTCCGGTGATACTCATGAGCCACAATGAAAAAACAGCGGATCCAAGCTACGCCTATATGCTAACTCAGATGGATCACCCCGAAATGCCGGTGCCCTTCGGTGTTTTTCGGGCCCTTGAAAGACCGACTTACGATGATTTACTAAACGGTCAGGTCAAAACCGCCATAAAAAAACTAGGCCCCGGTGACCTAAAAAAACTCATTCACGGCGATAACACATGGACGGTGAATTGATATGCAAACAGGCCTGAAATGCCCTTCCTGCGGCCACGCCAATCTGCTGGGCAATGATCGTTGCGAACAGTGCTTTGCTTCACTCATGACAAGCGACCTTCCGCGTCCCAAGAAAGGTGACAAGATTCAGAACGCCATGATGACGGATCCCGTCTCCGCTCTTTTAACCGGCGCGGATCTGCTCGTTGCAAGCACAACCGATTCGGTCGGAGATATCATTCGCGTCATGCAGGAAAAACAGAAGAGATGCATGGTTATCTATAAAGACAAAAAATTAGTGGGGATCGTCAGTGACAGAGACATCCTCTTCAAGGTTGCCAATCGCGACAAAGATCCGAAAAAGATGAAAGTCGAGAGCGTCATGACTCCCAATCCCGAATTCGTCACTGCCGACGATCCCATTGCCTTCGTAATTAACAAAATGGCCATGGGGGGATTCCGGCACGTTCCTGTTCTGGCAGCCGACGGTACGCCGTTGAGCATTGTTTCCATCAAAGACGTCCTTGCCTACCTAAAAAATCGCGGGAAAAACTGATTCCGCGGCGGGAACAGCCGGTGAGTTGTCCTTCTAATTTTTCTCGATGGCAATGGGGCATCCTCTTGGCGGGATTTTTTCTATCGTTGCTGCTACCCGTTGTACAGATCTTTCACTCCTCCGAAATATCCGTCCTGACGCATCGTTCAGGTGCCGAGTGGATTCGCTACCCCGAAGCCCCGCACACCCTTCCGCGTCAGGTACTGACCCCAACCGTCTTTTCTAAATCAATCTCCGTGGAAGGCTTCGAAGACACGGCCGAACTCGAACTCAGGGCTCCGGGGCACGTAAAACTGACCGTTAACGGGAAGACTGTTTGGCAGCGTAAATGGCGCGAGGGCAATTGGAAGAAATCAGGCCCCATTGTCGTCGGCCGGCAACTTGTTCCGGGTCGAAATCTAATCGTTGTGGAAATCGATAATCCTCTCGGGCCCCACATGTTTCAATTGAGAAGCCGGGCCGTTACACCGCCGCTGCAAAGTGATGAAACCTGGGCCGTTACCCAGGGGAATCGTCCGCCGGCGCGTGCCGTAAAAGTTTCCGAGAAATCGCTGCCGGACGCCAAGACGGCTTATCCGACAGCGGCGGCCGCACTAGTCCGTCACGGCAAATTACTCGGCACCTTAATGGCAGTCTTTTCGCTTTTTTTCATTCTTGGGCCGCAATTACGCTTGAAGGAGCTGATACGCTGGGGGCCGGTCTGTCTGCTTGCGGGCGTTACGCTGATATGGGGCTGGCTTTATGTGCGAGTATGGACAGAGCTTCCTATGCGTATTGGTTTTGATTCCGGTGGTCATATCGGGTATGTCGATTTTATTCTTGAGAAGGGCAGACTGCCGCTGGCCCACGAGGGGTGGTCGACCTTCCACCCGCCCCTCTACTATTTACTTACGTCCCTTTGTCTCGGCGCCGTAAAAATCTTCTCCGGGACACCGGCAGTTATAAGCGCGGCTTACCGTTTTATACCCTTTGTTTGCGGTCTCGGGCATATTTTCCTGTGTTGGGCCCTTGCGCGGTGTATCTTCACCGATAACTCCGGAAAAATTCTTCTGACGGTGGCTGCGGCGGCGGCAACACCGATGAACGTGTATTTGTCAGCGTATCCCGGCAACGAACCGCTACAATCTTTTCTGGTGGGGGCCGCAATCGTAGTCACGGCACATATGCTCATGCGCGAACGTGCCCTCCTCGGAGAAGCGCTATTTATCGGCGCCCTGCTCGGTCTGGCCGTGCTTACCAAGTTCACGTCTCTGGCAGCGATCCCGGTTATCGCCCTTTTCCTTGGAGTCAAGAAAACACTCATTGAAAAGTCTCCCGCCCGGGACACCTTGAAATACTTGACGGCGCTCATCGTACCGATTGTCTGCATCACCGGATGGTATTTCGCCCGAAACATTGCTGAATACGGCAGGCCGGTTATTGTAAACTGGGGACTAAAGGATCAGTTGTGGTGGCAGGACCCCGGCTATCACATGCCGGCTTATTACCTTAATTTCGGCGCGGCCCTTGTCCGCCCCTATTTCTCGGCGTTCCTGTCCTTTTGGGACGGCATGTATTCCACGTTCTGGGGAGACGGCAATCTGGGCGGTCTCGCGCAGCTCGACGAAGCCCTGCAACTTGGGTGGTGGCGTTTTGATTTGATGACGGCAACTTACCCGCTCGCGGTGCCTGCGACACTCATGATCCTCCTGGGATTTACCGCCTGCCTGCGCCAAGGTCTCGGAGCCGGAGAAATCAGGCGGCGTTGGACGCTCACGTTTCTGGCGACTATTGCCTATACCTTTATCTGGTTCGTCGCGTATGCCACCATGCGCGTTCCGATTTTTTCCCAGACAAAAGCATTTTATTGCTTATCGGTCATGGGACCCATCTGCGTGTTTTTTACTTTGGGATTTACGGCGACAAGAGATTTTTTAGGTGCCAGGATGGGTGTCCTGGGAAAGGCCATCCTCTACGGGTGGCTGGGGACACTTCTGACCGTCGTCTACCGCACTTACGGACTCGGGTAACCGCTACCCGTTACGCGAAGCAAACTCTTTCATAAAACCAATCAGCGCATTAACCCCTTCCAGCGTTTGGGCATTGTAGATGGAGGCGCGCAAACCTCCTATGGAACGATGCCCCTCCAAACCGCCCAATCCCGCCTTCAAGGCCTCGCCGACAAACTGCTTTTCTAAGTCTTCGCGATCACCGCGAATTCGAAAAACAACGTTCATCACAGACCGGTCGGCCTTCTCGATAGGGCTGTAATAGAAATCATTTACGTCGATAGCCTCATAGAGCCTCTTCGCTTTTTCCTCGTTCCGGATCTCAAGGGCGGCCATCCCCCCTTGTGCCTCCGTCCACTCTGTCACAAGCGCCGCCACATAAATCGGAAAAACAGGGGGCGTGTTGTAAAGAGAGCGGTGCTTAATATGGGTCCGGTATTGCAGAGTGGTGCCAATCGTGTCTTTCGCCTTCTCCGCCAAATCCTTGCGTATAATAACGACCGTCACACCGGCCGGTCCTAAATTCTTCTGTGCGCTTGCGAAGACAAGACCAAACTTTGAGATATCAATACGTCGTGACAGAATATCAGACGTCATATCCGCAACCAACGGAACGGCTCCGGTGTCGGGAAACTCATGCCACTGAGTTCCATATATGGTATTGTTGGAAGCTATATAGACATAGGAAGCATTGGGACTCAAATCGATTTCTTCGAGCCGGGGAAGGCGCTTGAAGTTTTCCTTCTCAAGCGACGCGGCCAACCGATATTCAGTTAACCGTTCCAACTCCATAATTGCCGCCTGAGTCCATATGCCCGTATTGATGACGTCAACCGGTTTTCCCTTCGCATAAAGGTTCATCGGAATCATCGAGAACTGCAGCCGCGCGCCCCCCGACAGAAACAAGACCGCGTAATCGTCACTAATTCCGAGAAGGCGGCGAAGGCCTCCCTCAGCACGGTCCAACACACCTTCAAAGTGCTTAGAGCGGTGGCTGATCTCCATAACGGACATTCCCGTATTCTGAAAGTTGAGTAATTCCTCCCGAACCTTCTCTAAAACCGAAAGAGGCAGAGCTGCGGGTCCCGAGCTGAAGTTATAGATTCGTTCTTCCAAGGTATCCCTCGTTTTCATGCATGTTCACTCCTTAGGAAATCTAAAATTTCGTCGCTATGCCCCTCGGGCTTTACTTTCGAATAGATCTTCTCGATCTTCCCTTTTTTACCGATCACAAACGTCGAGCGCGCAACTCCCATATAGGACCTGCCGTACATACTCTTTTTTACCCAGACCCCGTAAGCGCGGCAAATTTTTTTATTTTCGTCACTTAACAGCAGAAAAGGAAGCTTGAATTTCTTAACAAACTTTTCATGGTCACTCAGTCCATCGGGGCTGACACCAAGGATGACCGCTCCCGCTTTTTCGATCTTGCTCCTGTCGTCCCTAAACTCGCAGGCCTCCACCGTACATCCTGGGGTGTTATCCTTGGGGTAAAAATAGAGAACCACCCTTTTCTTGCCCTTAAAATCCTTCAAAGCAACCTTTTCCCCGTTACTGGACTGAAGATTAAATTGCGGCGCCTTCACGCCCTCTTTGAGTTTTGCCATAGCTGTCTCCCATAATTGATTATTGTGTCTGTTTGATTAAATCCAAGAAAAGCGTCGGCATCTGGGGGTGTGCGCCGATATGCGGCGGTACTTTAAACGCCACCTGCGGATATTTCTCTCGGGCCTCGCGAATCAGATGAGGAATATCATTCAAAATGTGCTTTCCGGAATTAAGGAAATTGAGCAGCACAACAATTTCCGCAGCTCCCTGATTGACACAGGAAGCGACAGCCTCGGGAACACTCGGTGACTCGATGTCGAGGAAGGCATGCTCCAGAATCGGATAACCCGCTTCTTCGCGCAGCGACTTTACCAGGCGCAGAACCTCTTCTTGGGTTTCATGGGCCCGACTTCCGTGTGAGATAAGCAGAATTGCCTTCAAAGCAGCCGATGCCTCTATGCCGAAACCTTCAGGTACTCGTCAATCTCTTGAATCAACTTCTTGCTATCACTATATATCAGGACATTATTCCTACCCAGGGACTTTACGGCATCAATACCCAGATGCTCCGGACATATCGCACCAAAAAGGATCTTCTTAGTGGCTTCGTCGGCGTAAAGGTCTCGATACAGTCCCGCGATATCCAGCACGGTTGTATCTTCCCAAAACTGGCCTAAGATCAATTCGGGTTTCTTTTCCTTAGCCAGCTTCAATACCCCGCTCTCGTTGACACCGTTGATGACCGAGAAACCCAATGACTCCAGATGCTTTTTGGCACTTTCAAGTATAAAATCTTCAGCGGCAACAACCACGGCTAACTTTCCCCGAGCGGCGGAGTTAGCTTCCTGCGCTCCGGACGGCTGCGCCGTTTCCTCAACGGGTAAAGGAGGGGCGTCATTACCGAGTGCCTCTGCCACTTTGGTTAAAAGGACGTTAGATGAAACCGCCTTATCCAGAAAGGCAAAGACGGCCCAATCCGGAAAATAATCCTTAAAACTCTTTCGGGCTGACATGACAATGACGGGTATCTTATCCATCCCTTCGACCTCAACCTTGAGTTTTGCCAACAGCTCGTAGCCTGTCATTTCCGGCATAAGCACATCCATAAGGATGAGATCCGGCTTTTCCGCTTTGACCCTATCAAACCCTTCGCGACCGTTGTCGGCGCGCGTAACCTCATAGCCGTGTTTCCTGAGATCAAACTCCATCAAATGAGCATAACTAGCGTCGTCTTCGATGAGCAGGATTTTTTGATGGTTGCCTGCCGGCACAGACTCCGCTTGGCCGCCCTCGGATGCGACAGCCTTCTGTGCCCCTGTTGACGCGGCGTCCTTAGGTTCTTCTTCGCCGCCGGCCTGGGCGTTGCACCGCGAGCAGAACATCTCAGCGGGAGATCGCGGCTCAAACGACGAGCCGCACGTCATGCAATTCTTGGAAATTTTTTTGTTCGCCACGGATTAGGCCTTTCGCTGCATATGCTCGTCGATGAGCTTGACTAAATCATCGCTTTGTTGATAGATGAGCACCTTTGATGGGTTAACAACTTTGACCGCATCAAGCCCCAAGTGATCCGCGGCAAAGGTCGCGAAGCGTATGCTTTTCATCTCCGGATCCGTATTAAATGCCTGATAGATTTTACCGACATCCAGGGTAGTCGTATCTTCCCAATACTGTGCCAGAACCATGTCGGGTCTGATTTCCTTCGCCTTCTGAATAGTTCCTGCTTCGTTAACTCCGTTGAGAACCCTATACCCGTTCCCCTCAAGGTGCTGCTTCACTTTTTCGAGTAGGAACTCCTCTACGGCCGTGACGATAACCGTCTTTCCCGAACTGCGCTGGGTCGGTTGCGGGGCACTGGCAGCAGGCGCAGCGTCAGAAGTCCCGATGGCCTCTACAACCCTTTCCATCATGATTTCCGGCTCAAAGGGTTTCGCCAAAAACGTCAGGATCGCCCAACTGGGGAAAAATTCCTTCATGCTGTGCTTTGCCGACATTACAATCACCGGGATTTCGCCGATATCCGCATCATCCCTGAGATGCTCAACCAGCTGATACCCCGTCATCTCGGGCATTAAGACATCCGTTATAATTAGGTTCGGTTTCTCCGTCCGAGCCACCGCTAGACCTTCCCGACCATTACTTGCCGTAACAACCGCATAGTTCATTTTTGAAAGACGCGACTTTAGAAGCAAAACAATGGCCGGTTCATCGTCAACAATGAGGATCTTCTTTGAGCCGACAATGGCGGGCTCTTCAACGGCTGCGGGCTTAGCAGGCTCAGGCTCTTTTTCCTCTTTGGCCTTATCGGGTTCTCCGCCGCAACGCTGGCAAAAAATCTCGTCGCCGGAGGGGGTAAATGACGTCCCGCATATCGTACACGACTTACTTCTGGGTGCGCGCTTTGTCATCAACTCCTCCAGCGGGGCTCAGGAATCCTCAAAACATGTGCTCTGGGCAGAGTTTACACATTCTCTGCTCAAAATGCAATTTACGAATTAGCGGTGGGTGAATTCCTGTAGCTGCGACCGTCGCAGCAAGAGGTATTCTCCGCCCGGAGAAATTCTTCGCAGAGGACTCCGAATACCTCACGGCGCGAGGTGAAAGCGAGGTTGTCCGAAACGCTACGGATTTCTCGGCCTATCCTGCCCATCAAAGTCTTGCCGAGAACCGTTGACTTTGATACCCGCTGATACGGCCCGAGAAATCCTCCGCATGTTTCTGACAACCTCGCTTTCACCCAGCTTTGGCCTGCCTCAGCGACAGGGGTCCCTTTTGGGGGCCGTTGCGGTAAGAGGTATTCGGAGCCCAATAAGAGAAATTCTGAAGACTGAGGACGCAGCTAACTTACTAGGGGAGACCGTCGATAGGAGCTTTAGCTCCGTTATCGACGGCGGGGTCCCCGTAAGTCAGTGGAGTCCTCCGCGAAGAATTTCTCCGGGCGGAGAATACCTCTTGCCGCTGCGGCCGCAACTACAGGGATGCACCCATTAGCGGTCTCGAATCGCAAGCTCAAAAGCCTGGGGAAATCCCCCGTCGAAACCAGCGGGGGTTTGCTTCGGCGAGAGACGTTGAAGCTTTTCGAGTTGTGGGCAAATCGCAATGATCAGAAGGCGTACTAAACTAAGTCGTTAAAGAAACCGCTCCAAGAACACGGCTGACTTTTCGAACAACTCTTCCTCATTTTTGTAGGATAGGATCTGGGAAAGGGCAAGGTCCTGCGCCGCGCGCTCAAGATTCTTTTCCTCACAGAGAACATAAAAGGGTATCGGCTGAACGGTCGGCATGCCCATGAGCCGGTTGCGCAGGTTTAATGCGGCGGCCCAGCCCTCGGATGCCGGATCACATTGAGCCAAAACACATGCCGGGTGCGTCCTGATAGCTTGGCCGAAGGCTTCCTTCTCGTCTAGGGTGAATAGCGGAATAAATTGATGCGCAATGCGGCTTGACTTCATCTTATCCCGGTGATCGTCGCTCCAGCCGAAAAAAACAACGTGGTATCGCTGATTCTCGCTCGAACAAGCTTCTGCCGGCTTTGTCGCAGCTTCAGGGCCCGCAGAAACCGGTAACTTTTCCGCATCAATTTCACCCAGAAACTCACGCACTTTTAAGAGGATATCATCCAGAGAAAAGGGCTTTGGGATAAACGCATACTTCTTCCAGTCCGTAAAGAAATCTTTCATTTTGGGACGGCCCGACATAATAATGATGGGAATGTTAAGGACATGGTCGCCCTGCCCCTTCAATTTTTCAAAGACCTGATAGCCCGTCATTTCCGGCATCAACACATCCATGATAACCAAGTCCGGAATCTCGCGGATGATCGTCTCATAGGCTTCCGCACCGTTGCTCGCCGTAAAGACTTCGTACTGATTTTGCGTCAACCAGTCCTCGAGAACTGTCTTGATATCCTGCTCGTCATCAACAATAAGTATTTTTTTGCTCATCCCCATGTCCTATCACAAAAAAGCTTAGCATACTACGCTGTGACTTCGACCACTTTTTCTTTTGAGCGATGCCCCGATACGAGCGTCAGGCAGGACTTTGGAAGATCGAGATGTCCACTGAGGGCTTCAAGAACGGCCTTGTTAGCGCGGCCTTCGTTGGGGGATGCTTTCACCCACACTCGGAAGTGCGTCGGATCAACCTCAACAACTCGAACTTGCTTCGCGTTCGGTTTCGTCTGTACAAATAATTTCACGCGACAAGAGTTTGAGTTAACTGGGGAATCACGAATCGAAAAGAACTGCCTTTACCCGGCTCACTTTCCACCCAGATACGGCCGCCGTGGCGTTCCACAATCTCTTTAGCGATCGCCAAGCCAAGCCCTGTCCCCTGTTGATTCTCAAGCGGGACACTGCTCCCCATGGCAAACTTTTCGAAGATCCGCTTCTGATCTTTTTCGGAAATGCCGGCGCCGTTGTCCATGACCGCAATCTGCACAAACTCCGTTCTCGTGCCTTGCGCGAGTGCCGGGTCCTTATAGAACAGTGTGCTTAGCGTCACCGCACCGCCCTTAGGCGTAAATTTAAAGGCGTTTCCGACCAGATTGACGAGCACTTGTTGGAGACGCTCGCGATCAGCTTCGACCATGAGGGTTTCATCGTGAATATCCACACTCAAGCGAATCCCTTTGTCCTTTGCCCAGATTTTAAAGCTGGTGACAGTGTCATGGATAAGCTCCACTAACCGAAAGGGCTCTGTATGGAGCCGCACGGCCCCCGCCTCAAGCCTGGAAAAATCGAGGATGCTGTTGACTAGCTTTTCCAAGCGCACGGCATTACGCGTCGCGATTGAAAGACAACTACGTTGGTCCTCACTTAAAGCTGTGAGTTCGCCGTCCAAAGCTGCTAAGGACTTCTGAATGCAAATCAGCGGTGCCCGCAGTTCATGCGTCACACTGGCAAGAAACTCGGTCTTATAGTCCTCAAGCTCCTTTTTCCCGGTAACTTCCGGGACAACCGAGAACATCCCCATGGTCTGGCCTGATTCAGTTTCAATGACGGCACTGCTCTCTCTGATGAGTTTTTCGGCCTTAGGATCATTGCTTAGGAGATCAATCGCGGCTGATTCCGATGCTTCCATCCGGTGCGCAAAGGATATGACCTGGCCCTCCTTCTGCGTAGCACCGATGGGCTTACCCAGCACCTCTTCCTTCTTAACCCCCAGCATTTTCTCGGCCGTTGCGTTCAGCATCAGGGTTTCCCCTTTCGCATTGACAACAATCACGCCCTCGGAAAGAGAGCGAACAACGGACTCCGTTTGCTTCTTTTCGCGGCCAAGAACCCGGAAATCCGCCGAGACCTCCTCAACTTTTTGCTCCAACGTCTTAAGGGTTTTATCTTTAGAGCTGATGACATCTTTGTAGGCACCGGCAAGTCTCTTTTCGATCTGGTCCGTATTGCGGCTAATCTCGTTGCTCACAAAGCGCCCGACGGCTTCGCTTGCCTTGCCGAGGTTGATTCCGCTGATTTTCAGTTTACTGAGCTCGCTATGGACGGCCTTTAGGATCTTGGCAGTTTCAGGATCACTTGAGGTAGGGGTAAGCTTCCGGGGATCGGCAGTTCGCTGTGTCAGCAGAAACAGAATGACCAAGCAAATCCCGATGACAGACGCCAATATAACGAGTGCCATAGTTCCCATATCGCCGCCTATTATAGCAAAAAAAGAGCGAGTCTTTGCTCAAATTCGTTGAAAAAAGGGCGTGTTTTGATAGTATCTCCCCCTATCTATTTCATTTTGTAAGTTATGTTATGAGGTCCGTATGAAAGCATTAAAAAAGTCGCCTCTTAGCGAAGCCGCTGCGGGACTGGATCCGGTAGTCCTTTTCGGAAAGTGGTTCCGGCGAGCGGAGCACAGCGGCATCTATAAAGCAAATGCAATGACTCTTGCGACTGTCGCGGCAGGCGGCAGGGCGGCGACGCGAACCGTTTTATTGAAAAGTCATGACTCCCGTGGGTTCATATTTTTCACCAATTATAGAAGCCAGAAAGCACGCGAGCTCAAGAGATCGGCAAATGCGAGCCTGCTGTTTCATTGGGCGATTTTGGGCAGACAAGTCCGTATTGACGGCCGCGTAAAAAAAGTCGCGCGCGCGGAGTCTGAGGCCTACTTTGCAACGCGGCCCCGGGACTATCAGTTGGGCGCATGGGCATCGGACCAAAGCAGCGTCGTTCGAAGCCGTAAAGCCATGGACAAACGCATGGATGCGGTCAAGAAGAAATTTTTCGGACGCAGCGTACCCTGCCCCGCGCACTGGGGCGGCTACCGCTTAGCCCCGAAGCGGATGGAGTTCTGGCAGGAAAGACCGGGAAGATTCCACGACAGACTGCGTTATACGAAGATTAAGACAGACAGATGGCGCCGTGAACGGCTTGCGCCTTAGCCGGAGGCGTGCCGGAAAAACCAGAGTAGGGCCGTCAGAGACAGTCCGTCATTGATCTTATTTTCATCGATCAATTGCTTCACTTCACCCTGCAATAACCACTTCACTTCAGCGACTTCAGCAACATCGTGTAACCCTACGCGCTTGCCGGCGCGGCACTTGATTATATGAAACATTTGATTGCTGATGCCGATCGACGGGTAGTAGGCAAACAGACTTTCCGCATCCTGAGTCTCATAGCCGGATTCTTCCAAGACCTCACGCCGACCCGTCTGGATCACCGACTCCCCCTTCTCCACACTGCCGGCAGGGATTTCCCACTCGATGCTATCGATAATATAACGATAGGACCGAATCATGAGTATGCGTTCCTCCTGATCAAGCACCAGTACGCCAACTCCTTCTTTGGGATAATCGACAACGTGGTGTTCATCGACAATTCGCCCGCCGGGCATTTCCACACGGTCGACATGGAGGTTGACCCATGAGCTCTTGTAGATTGTTTTTCTTTCGAGCTTTTTAGGAAATGTCATTTGGATGTGCCCGCATTCAAAATAGATTCCAGGGCCTCTCGAAGTTGCGGATGTTTAAAAGGGTAAGCGGCACGTTTCAATTTCTCGGGCACCGCGCGCTGTCCCGTCAGGAGCATATCTGACATCTCTCCCAGCATGAGCTTAAGCATGAAGGCCGGCACAGGCGCCCAGGATGGGCGATTCATCACCCGGCCCAGGGTGCCGCAAAAATCCTTCATGTTGACCATCTCCGGGGCCGTGACGTTTACGGGACCGGCCAGTTCGGGATGTTCGAGGGCAAACAAAACGGCGCCTACGACATCGTCGCGATGAACCCAAGGAAACCACTGCTTTCCCGATCCGAGCGGCCCCCCTAAGAAAAATCGGAAAGGCGGAACGATTTTCGCCATCGCACCTCCGCCCTGCTCAAGCACCACCCCCAACCGAAGCAGGACAACGCGAATCCCAAATTTAGCGACCCCGACGGTTTCGGCTTCCCATTGCTGACACGTATCTGCGAGAAAACCTTCGCCCTTGGGCCGTTCTTCACCGGCCGCTTCATGATCGACGTTACCGTAATACCCCACCGCAGACGCATTGATAAAGACAGCGGGTTTACTGCGGGCTCGCTCTATGGCCTGCGCGAGTGCGGCGACACTCCCGACACGGCTCTGAACAATGCGCTCCTTTTGTGCACGCGACCATCGTTTGGCTGCAATGGACTCGCCGGTCAAGTTGATTACGGCTCCGGCACCATCCACTTCTTTTGCCCAAGCGCCTGCTCTTTTTGCATCCCAGGTCACGGTCGCAACCCGGTCGGGGTCAGAATTTTCCGGATGCCCCGGGGTGCGTGTAAGCAGAACGACCCGATGGTCTTCCCGGAGCAAAGCCTCAAGCAAACTTTTCCCGATAAAACCCGTACCGCCAGCCAAAATGATTTTCATGTCATCACCTCTTGTGTGTATTATAAGCCCTACCTCAGAGGATGGTAAGGGTTCTATTCTATGTACCACATGCTAATTGTAGGCGCCGGCTATACCGGATGTGCAGTGACGGAACATTTCCGCCGCAAGAATCAGCGCGTGTGGGCGGTAGCCCGCAGCGCAAAATACAAAGAGAGAATCGAGTGTTCGGGGGCAGTGCCGGTTATCGCCGATCTAACAAAACCCGAAACCCTCGACGCGCTGCCGCAAGCGCACTTTATTATTATTTGTGCTGCACCTGACAACCGAGACGCAGAGAGCTACCGGAAAATTTACCTTGAGGGTATCGGCAATCTGCTCAAAGCCCGCCAAAAACAGCCTCCCCCTTTTCTGATTCTCTACTTATCCAGCACCGGTGTGTACGGTACCGCAATGGAAGGCTGGCTGGATGAGTCGAGCGCCCCTCAGCCTAATACGGAGCGGGCAAAAATCCTTCTGCAGGCCGAAGAGCTAGTCCTGCACTCCGGTTTCCCGTCCGCGGTATTCCGCCTATCGGGGATCTACGGCCCCGGCCGGAATCGTATCGTACCGCTTCGTGAAGGCCGGTGGCCGGAACCGGGTGATGATCGATATCTGAACATGATACACCTGGAGGATATTGTCCATGCCATCCCGGTATTGCTTAACAAAGCCGAGACCGGACAGATCTATTTGGGAGTGGATGACGAGCCCGTGCTGCAGTCCGAATTGTGCAAGTGGCTGGCACCGCATCTGGGCCTTCGCGATTTTGATAAGCACCTTCATTTAAAAACGTCTGCCCGACCCAAGCGTTACCGGAACAATAAATTAAAAAGCCTGGGTTATTCCTTCCGGTTTCCGACTTTTCGGGAAGGATACCAATCCTTTCTCACTGAAACTCATGGATAAGAATACGTCCCCTGAAACGGCGTTAAAGCATTTGATCGCTGCAAGCGATCAAATCGTAATTTTTACGGGGGCCGGGATGTCGACCGAAAGCGGGGTCTCCGATTACCGCTCACAAGGCGGCTTGTGGCAGCGCTATCAGCCCGTCACGATCCGGGAATTTTTGACGGACGAAGAGAAGCGTCGGGAATACTGGCTGAGAAAAAAGGAGATGTACACCGAGATGCGCCGAGCCAAGCCCAATATCGGGCACACGGCCATTGCGAAACTTGAGCAAAAAGGAAAACTCCTCGGTGTTATCACTCAGAATATCGACGGACTGCATCAAATGGCGGGAAACAAACATATCCTTGAGATTCACGGCACAAACCGCGAGGCGATCTGCTTAGACTGCAACTGCGTCATTCCCTTTGATCCCGTCTTCGCGCGGCTCGCCGGCGGCGAGGACATTCCGCTATGCAAAGATTGCGGCGGATTGCTTAAACCCAACACGATCTCTTTCGGTCAGGCCCTGGACCCGGATGTCATCGATAAGGCCTTCGACTGGGCAAGGCGCTCGGACCTTTTCCTCGCCGTGGGATCCACACTGATCGTTGAGCCGGCGGCTTCGATCCCGAGAGCTGCCAAATCGGCCGGAAAGCCGCTCGTGATCGTCAACCGCGATCCCACACCGCTGGACGGCATGGCTGATCTTGTAATCTCAGCGACCATCGGCCCCCTGCTCGACACCGTGGTGAAATAAGAAGATTTTGATATAATAACCCCGTGGAAACAAAACCTTCATTCCGGATCAAAGAAGAAGACCTCCTGGAAAAGCGCATATCGGACCTTGGGCTTCAAATAAGCCAATCCGTCTTCAGCCCGCTCATTCAAAAGTTGTACCACGAATTGGACCAAAAGGGGCTCGTTTTCCGGCCGCCCTGTTTTCTTGCCGACGAATGGTTTGCGCCCGTCGGGGTTCCCGCGATCGGCATCCCTTTCTTTCTGGCCCATCCGCGACTTCGCAAACTTGAGCAGAAGATCATTTTGGAAGTCGAGGGAGGCACGCGCGCAACCTTCATGAAGCTCATCCGCCATGAAGCAGGACATGCCTATTCCTATGCCTACGGTCTTTACAAAAAAAAGCGCTGGCGCAGACTGTTCGGTCTCGCATCCAAGGAATATCCCGATACTTACAAACCGCGGCCTTACAGTCACTCCTACGTTCAACACCTGGAAAACTGGTATGCCCAAAGTCATCCCGACGAAGACTTTGCGGAGACATTCGCTGTCTGGCTGACCCCGGGGCTCAATTGGAAAAGGCGTTATCGCGGCTGGAAAGCATTCGGAAAGTTGGAGTATGTCGACAAACTCATGAAATCTATCATGGGGAAAAGCCCGCGGGTTCGTCCGCATTTCAATCCGGACGAGTACTCGGGGCTCAGGATAAAGCTTAAAACCTATTACCGAAATAAGAAGAAACAATGCCAAGAATCTTATCCGGATTTTTACGATAACGATTTAAAAGCACTATTTACGGATGACCCGGATGAGCGTTCCGATACGAAGGCATACCGCTATTTGACACGATCGCATGAAAAAATATTGCGTTCCGTCGCCTTTTGGACTAAAGAAAAAAAATATACCATCGATCAATTAATGAGAGACTTGATTTATCGGTGTCGCGGACTTAATCTATACATCCGAAAAGAAAATGGTCATTTGGATTTTGAAGTGAGCTCCTTTATTACGTCGCTCGTAACCACTTACCTTCACACAGGGACGTTCAAACGGTCGAAATGAAAAAGAGCGGAAAAGAAAGGGTCCTGGTCGTGTGCAATTCTACGGGGCCCACCAAAATTGACCAAGACTTCTCCAAGGAGCTCAGAACCGAGGACTGGGAAACCGAGAACGACGTCTTGAAGGCCCTAAGGACGCTCGGCCATGATTGCGATCTTCTCGGTGTCTTTGACAGCACCGACGTCATCACTGAAAAGATCCGCCGGTATTGCCCCAATATCATATTTAACCTGGTCGAGCGCTTCAAGGGAGAAGCCGCCTATGACAGGGACATCGCTTCTTTCTTCGAGCTTCTCGGAGTGCCGTTCACGGGCTCCGGAACCACCGGCCTGACTCTGAGCAAGAATAAGGGAATTTCCAAGAAGATTCTCAGCTATCATAAAATACGCGTCCCGGCTTTCGTCATACTTCACCACGGAAAACCGGTTCACAGGCCGAGCCGCCTGCACTTTCCCATCTTTATTAAACCCTTGAGCGAAGAAGCCTCCCTCGGAATTTCGCAGGCATCGTTTGTAGAGAATGACGATCAGTTCATCGAGCGCGTAAGATTCATCCACGAAACCATGGGACAGGACGCCATCGCAGAGGAGTACATTGACGGAAGAGAGCTCTACGTAAGCGTGCTCGGTAACAAACAGCTTCGCGTCTTCCCCATCCGTGAAATGAAATTCTCACAGGTGCCCGAGGACGAACCGAAATTCGCAAGTTACAAGGCCAAATGGGATAAGGCTTACCGGAAACGCTGGGGCATCCGAAATCAGTTTGCCGGCGGCTTGACAGAGGGGACAGAGGAAAAAATCAAAAAGCTCTGCAGGAAGATCTATCGTTTACTTTGCATCCGCGGTTATGCGCGTTTTGATCTGCGCCTGACCAGCGAAGACGAGATTGTCTTCATTGAGGCCAACCCTAATCCTATTCTCTCCGAGTGTGAGGATTTTGCGGTGTCTGCCCGTAAGGGAGGCGTCCCCTACCCGCAAATGATACAGAAGATTCTCAACCTCAGCGTAGCAAGAAATGGGTATTAGAAAGAAAGCGCGGACGACAGATCCTTTAGAGAGGGGTACTTCTGATCCTTCGGAGACAGAGTGTATTCGCCGTTGAGCTTGGGCCAGGGAATAGCCAACGCAGGATCATTCCACCGCACGCCCCGTTCGTGTTCCCGCGAATAGACATCCGTACACTTGTAAAAAACTTCGGTGTCGTCTTCAAGCGTACAAAATCCATGGGCAAACCCTTCCGGGACGTAGAGCATTTTCTTGTTATCTCCGCTTAGATTTTCGGTCACAAAATCACCATAAGTCTTAGAGCCCCGGCGGATATCCACTGCCACGTCAAAAATTTCTCCCCGAATAACACGAATCAGCTTTCCCTGCGCCTTGGGAGCCGTCTGGAAATGGAGGCCCCGCAAGACCCCGCGTGCAGAGCGACTCTGATTGTCCTGTATAAACCGCGCAAGGATTCCGTTCTTTTTGAATTCATCTTCACGATAGGCCTCATAAAAATAGCCGCGGGAATCGCCGTAGATTTTCGGCTCTATGAGAATGACATCGGGAATGGCTAGAGGAATAAAGTTCATGAACCGTATGATAAAGACCGTTTAGGAAAAACTCAAGGGGGGATTAATTCTGACCTGCGATTTGTTGCGGGACGATAAAATGGAAACGGGCTCCTTCGCCTTCCCGGCTATCGGCCCACAGGCACCCGCCGTGGCGTTCTACAATCTCTTTGCAAATGGAGAGGCCGAGTCCGGTGCCCTTGTGATGCTCAAGAGGGGCTTGGCTGCCTACACGAAACTGCTGAAAAATGACGGGGAGATCCTTTTCCTTGATACCGATGCCCGAATCCTCAACGCTGATCTGGACAAAGCTGCCGTCGCTCGCCACGGCTCTGGGTTTCGACCGGCAAACCGTAGCCCGGAGATGAATCTTGCCTCCGTTGGGAGTGAATTTCAGCGCGTTCGACACCAGGTTCATCAGGACCTCATCCAACCGCTCACGGTCGCCCATAATCAGCGAAACACTCGGGTCCACCTCTCTGGCAACCGCTATCCCCTTGTCTTTTGCCCAAACACCGAGCGATCCCATGACATCATCAAAGAGCATGTCCATGCTCACCGGTTCGCAATGAATCGCGACGTGATTCGACTTTAGCTTCGAGTAGTCCAGGATCTGATTGATCATCATCTCTAAACGTTTAATATTCCGGTGCGCGATACCGATATATTTTTTTTGCTCATCGGAGGCGGACATCAACTCTTCGCAAATGACATACAGCGACTTATAGACGCAGTAAAGCGGTGAGCGAAGCTCATGCGAAATGTTGGCCATGAATTTCATCTGGTAATGCTCTATTTCCTTCTGTGTCATGGTGTGCGGCAGCGCCGACAACATACCGCGCGTATCGCCCTTTTCTGTTTCGATAACGGCACTACGTTCTCGCACCATCCTTACGGCATCTTCATCCTGACTGGAGACCTCAGGGTTGTCGCCTGTCTGAGAGGCATCATCCACGAATGAAATAACGGCGTTCTCACTTTTGCTCTGCCTGATCGGTTTTCCGATAATCTCACGCCGTTTTAATCCGAGTAGTTTTTCTGCGGCATCGTTAACGGCAACGGCTTCGCCTTTCTCGTTGACGACGATCCTTCCTTCAGACATGGAGCGCACTACCTTTTCGGTTTTCTTCTTTTCTTTGCCAAGGTGAACATAGTCTTCTTGCACGGTCTCATACTTCTTCTCTAATTTCTTGATCGCCTGTTCGCTCTGAGTGATGAGACTGCGGTAGGTCTTGGCCATTTCCTGTTTGACGACGAAGGTCTGATTGCGGACCTCTTCCATGACAATCTTCGTAATCGTATTGTTCAATTGCTGGGATTTGGATGAAGGAATGGCGAGCTTCTTTAGCTCGGACTGGACGGAATTAAGATAGGCCCCCGAACCCTTTGCCTTTTGGGAGTCCTTCTGAACACGAATACCACCGCGGGCTATCTGGACAACCATCACCAGACAGATGAGCGCGACAAACAAGAACAGTATTAAACCAAATCCTCCCATTTAAAGTTGCCTGCCTTTGCAAAGGTTGCTCAAACTCCCCTTAAAAAAAAGTATACCCTATGAATTGAAGCTTGGTGATTAAAATTACAGAACTTAATCATATCTTTTAATAAGTTTTAACCTATTGCTGGTAAGTTACTATCACATCCCTTTATGCATGATTAAACTTGATTTAAATCCGCTAGAGAAGTGATAGGAATATTAGTTATATTAGAAGTCTAAGCCTCTTCCCTAAAATAGGGCGTATTCCAAATTAAGGAAGTGGCATCGCTTGACGAAAGAGTATATGGATCAAACGGCTTGCAGAAATCTTACCCAAGCTCATTGGGCGGCAGCTGAACAGAACATTCAAAATAAGGGGGGTACTTTAAATGAAAAAATTTACACGGATGTTGGTCGTACTCGTGGCCATTGCGGTCCTACCAGCCGTAGCATTTGCCGGCAGCCCCTGGACCATGGAGTCCTCGTATGGCGATAAGGCTATGGGCAAACTCGAATTCGGCATCAAGAATGCGCTTGGTGGTTGGACCGAGATTCTCACTGAGCCGAAAGCGACCCTCGATGCAGATGAGAACGTTCTGGTGGGTATCGGACAAGGGATCTGGAACGCTGCCTTTTACACCGTTGGCGGTTTGCTCCACATCGTAACTTTCCCGATCACATCCCTCGACGTTCCGCTTCCTCAAAACGGCGTCGATTTCTAACGAATTCGCTGCTCACAAAAACCCCGCACCCTCAAAAGGTGCGGGGTTTTTTGTAGTAGGTCAGAGCGGCATCCTGCGCCGCAGTACGCTTCTCCAACTGCAACATTTCCTCACCGCTCAAGGGCTGAAACGCACTGGCCGCAGCCGCATTTCCCCTCACCTGCTCAATATTGTCACAGCCGATGATAACGTGAGATACGGGGAGGCTCACGGCATACCGAAATGCCTCCTCCTGCGTCAACAAACCTTGGCCTAAAATCCTCCCGTGGCTATACACCTTCATACCGATAATGCCCAGCCCCCTGTCGACGGCTTTGGGCAGGAAATCCTGCATAAAAGATAGTGAGTGTTTGTCGGCGGCATTTAAAGCGACAAGCACCGTGTCAAACTCATACCTGTCGCTCACCGCACTTAGAATCGCCGGGTCATGATGGCCGGTGAAACCTACAAATCGAATAAGATTCTTCTTCTTGGCTTCCTCGACGGCTCGAATCGCCCCGTCCTTGGAAAAAATCTGATCGATATCCGATTCTGTTCTCAGATCATGCAGTTGCCAGAGATCCAGGTGATCCGTATGCAAACGGCGAAGACTGTCTGTCAGAAGCTTCATGGAACCTTCGTAGCTGCGTTCATGCGTTTTCGAAGCCAGAAAAATTCCATCCCGCTTGGAAGGAGCATTCTTAAAGACCTGCCCGTAATAGTCTTGGCTATTGGCATAGGCGGGCGCAGTGTCAAAATAGTTAACACCGCGCTCGATGGCCTCTTCGATAACCGGCACCGCTTCCCGAAAACGCCCATACGTGCGCAAAATACCTTCGCCGCCCAGCCCGAAGAGAGTTGCAGAGAATCCCGTTTTTCCTAATTTGCGAGTCGGAATCTGACCTGCCGCGACAGCGGGTGGCAGGCTCGGCAATGCCGCATTGGCGATCTGGGCCCAGGTCGGGGAGCTCTTGGCTACGAGAGAAAGCCAGGCACCGGCTGCGAATTGCAGTCCTCTTTTAATAAAATCGCGTCTGCGCATATTGTTAGCCCGCGAGTTCGGGATGCTTAGCACGATAATACTCACGTGTAAGGTCATCCATTTTCTTCAGAAAAGCATGCGGATCTCCGCCCTTATCTTTAAATTCGCCCGCCAGCTTAGCCATTTTCTCTTGGATTTTTTTTGCTTGCTGCCTTTCTTTGCTCATCGCACTTCCTCCGGCTCAATCGCCCAGTCCAACGACCATGTATCGTCGGCCCCGCAACCCAAACACAGAGTGCCGGCCTCACCAAAGCGCACGCTGCCGCGCTGAGTCTCTGTGGATAGAAGAATCTCTACAAGGTTAGGCAAAAAAGGCAAATGACTGACCAGCATGATGGAACCGTCGGGGTGGTGTATGGCGTATTCTTGCAGAAGATCGGCAACAGGGCCTGCTGGATCATTCGGCGCAAGCCCCTTCTTCTCTTGGCAGGATAATGGGAGCTCCATCACCCTAACTAACCCCTCGGCCGTTTCTTTGGCGCGCAACTCGGTACTATGCCATACCTCTTGGAGTTTGATCCCAGTCTGACGCAGGTACGCAGCGACGCTGGCCGTCTGGGCCCGGCCCCGCTCGCTAAGCGGCCGTTGGGGATCGACATGATCGCTAACGGCTTCCCCATGGCGCATGAGATACAACTTCATCAGCCGCCCGCTAGTTGTTTCTTGTAATACTCCATGCACTTACCGCAGACACCGTCAGAAGAGACCCAGTCGGGATGCTCCTGCTTGATGGCCTCAATAATATGCTGGTTCGCATGATTCAGAAACATGAGCAGGTCGCGTTTCATTTCTTTCCGGCATACAGGGCATTCGTAATAGCCGCTCTTATCCATAACATTTCCTCCGGGTACCGGACTCAATTTATCATAGCATTGCGCGTTCGGTCTACGCATAAAAAGCCGTACAAAGGGCTTGCGGCTCGGGGAATCAAGATTAAAATGAGGCTATCTTGCAAAATAAAATTCTCGATATCAAATCGTATGACGACTTCAAGCACGCCCTGATCGATTCGGCGTGCCGCAAATGCGAGCTCGCTAATCATCGCACTCATATCGTCGTCGACCGTGGGAATCCGAATGCCGACGTTGTCATGATCGGCGAAGGCCCCGGTGAAAACGAAGACCTGCAAGGAAAGGCCTTTGTGGGAAGGGCCGGAAAACTCCTCGACGGAATGCTCGGGGAGTTTGATTTCAATACCGACGAGCACAGCCTCATTATTAATGTCGTCAAATGCCGCCCTCCCGGAAACCGGGCCCCGAAGCAGGAAGAAGTCAACGCCTGCAGCCCTTATCTGAAGACACAGTTGGCACTAGTCAAACCTCGCTTTTTATTACTGCTCGGGGCAACGGCCCTCAAACACCTTTTCCCTGAGAAAAAGAACGTTTCCATGAAAAGCCAGGCAGGCGTTTTTTTTGAGGCCCATCAATTTCCCGGAGCCCGAATCATGGTCCTTTACCACCCCGCCTATATTCTGCGGGATCCGAGAAAAAGACCCGAAATGATGACCCATCTCAGGGTCTTCGTGAGCGCGTGGAGAAAAGCTTGAATTTACGCTTATGCTATACTTTTTACTGTAAATAACATCGAAGGAAATTCATGTTTAGGAATACTTTTTTATTTATATCGGTAGTCACCCTAGCATGTCTCACCGGGTGGTCGATGGGATATCGATTACACCTCGAAGCCATCCCTGACTATTTGCAGAACTACACTCCCAAAGAAATGCGTAAAATCGATCTCATTAACGGGCAGAGTATCGTCGGCGAAATCGTGAACGAGACCGACGAATATATCAAACTCCGCTTTGAGGGCGGTCATATCATTTTGCCCCGGGAAGAAATTGAGGCGAATACGCTGATCGACGAAAGCCGCCTAGGGTCTGACGAAATCAGCGAGCTCATGATCCGCGATGCGAAAAGGCCGTTTATCACGCATCACGAAGATCTCAGTCTCGTGACGACATGGAAGGAAACTCTCCGCGAGCTGCAGCAGGCGCCGAAACCTCAGACCGGCGGATTACAAAATTATATGGATCAGGCACAAAGGGCCGCCGGCGAACAGCAACAGAAGATCGCAGAACATCAGCAATTGATGGAGAAGTACTCGGGGTAACTAAGTCAGAGTCGTAATCCCGCGCCCCGCCCGCTCATGCCCGGCGTCGATTGCCAGGGATTTCTCATAGGCATTCCGGGCCTGGTCCATTTTTCCTTCCTTAACGAGGATATCCCCCAGAACCGCCCAGGCATCCGGTTGCTCAGTGTGAATGCGAAGGATCTCTTCGGCTAATGACTTCGCCTCGTCCATATCGCCTTTCTGAAAAGCGAACTCCATGAGGCGGGCTCGGGGTAAAGGGTTCTTATCAAAAGCCGCCGCGGCGTTGCGATAAAAGTTCAGAGCCTCATCCGTTCTGCCCTTTTCATGCATCAGGGCCCCCAAATTATAAAGTGCTGTACTGATCTCGGCCTTCTTGTAAAGGGGCATCGGAAAGGGCGAAAAAACACCTGCGGCAAAGACAGCCGCGACACAACCGAATACCAGCATGCCGCGCATATCCTGCCGGCGTATCATTTGAGCCGCACGTACGCTTGCATGAGCCGCCAGAATGATGAGCGGCAATACAACGGGAAGCCGGTAGCGCGCCAGAACAAAAAAAGGCAGCGTAATGACCAGCACACCCAGCACCAACCAATGCAGGAGTCTAGCGCGAGGATCTCTCCACGTCAGGACCAGGCCGACCAAACCGAGTACCGCAATCCACCCAAATCGCACGGGTAACCACTTCAGCACAGACGAGAACCGCTGATAAAAATAATAACTCTCCGTATCCGGTACTTCGTAAGCATTCCAAAAGAGATGGAGTTTGCGCAGTTCCAGCCAAAAAAAGCGGCCCGGATTCTGTAAGACAAAGTCAATGGCTTTGCCCGCCCAGTACTGTGAAACCTCTGAAGGCTTGAGAGACCGGCCGACCGCCTGCTCGGCAAGTTGGCGATTGTAGCGCGCTTCCGTTGTGAGATTGGCCTGTTTGTTATAGAGCGGCTTATAGGTGCCGTCGGCCTCGGGATTATTTCCTATATAGAGGTTCATGCCGCCCTGGGAGGAGACCATAACGACATCCCCACTCACCTGATAGTTACGAAGAGTTACCGGCACAAGTGCCGCTGCCGCACCCAACCCGAAAAACACAACGGCTATCAATCGATTCCGGCGCTCCCGGGCAGGCCCCGTCCAAACCAGCCACAGCAATGCGAACGGCGCAAGCAGGATCAAGTTCGCGATAATCAGCGTCGCGATCATCAGCAGCAGGCCCGCCAGAAAAGATGCCCACCAGCTGACTTTTTCCGACTGCCTCGCGATGAGCCACAGAAATACGGCCAAAAGAAAGATCTCTAACGTCGGCTTAATTAAGAATCCCGCATAGCAAACGAGAATACCGTAGCCCGCAGCAAAAAGGCCCGTAACAATCGCCGTCGCTCTTCCGAATAAATGATACGCCGTCATGTACAGGACAAGGCATGTCAATGCCCCAAGAACCTGCTGAGCCACTTGAGCCGCTTGAATGCTTACACCGAAAATTGAAAATAGCGCGCCTAAAAAGTAGGGGTACCCAGGGGCTTGAAAGAATGCCTCCGTGCCCAGCCAATTCCCCGATGCCAGGTCGGCCGCCCATTTGATGTAGCCCTGGGCATCGACAGTGGGAATATTCAAATACGGGAAGGCATTAATCTGAAAGTGATACGCGAGACGAACGGTGAGCGCGATAAGAAACAGAACCGCTAGGTCGAAAAGGATCCACTTCAGCGGCGGTGCAGCGGGACGCCCCTTTTCCGGCGACGACTGAGGCCCTGTCTCCAAGTCCCGGATAGCAGCGGCGACCTTCTTTTTGCTTATCCCAAGGTTCTTGGCGATCGCTTTTGCCGATTCGGAACGGTACCGGCGGCCGATATAACGCAGTGCATCTTCGTTCAGCATACGGAGACGTGGTTAATCTTTCCCGTAGAGCTTAATCGCACAGGCAGCAACCATCAGACCGAGACCCAGGACAAAGAAACTGATTGTCTCGTAGGTTCCTATATAGGCATACCCCATGAGCCGGATGACTCCGGAGACCAATGCGACGACCAACCCCGCATTCGCAATCAAAGGACCTATGGAATTGAGCGTTTTAAGCATACCGTCCCCCCCTCTTGGGTTATTATACGGCCGCCAAGGTGTTATTCCATAGGTTTGTATTACGCACTTATGTCGATGAGCTCTTCGCGGATTAGACTCTCCTCGATGTACTTGCCGAGGTCGACAAGGTACGCGTCACCCTTAGATCTGGCATTGGGGAAGATGTCTTCAATGTGCTGGTCCAGCAGAGCCGCTTGCTCAAGCGGGTCTTTAACGCCGCGAATAAGTTTGGCAGGTTCGAGAAGGGCTACCGCCAGAAAAGCCAAGCCCTCGAAGTCACCGCGATCGGCGGCCTGCGGATCCACAATAAAATTGGCGGCCGTCCCGATATTTTCAGGCAGCACATTTCTATCCGAAAGAAGCGTGGCCACACCCGCTTCGCTTTCGCCCACATAAGAAGCCACATGTTCAACCGCGACAACATTGACGAGCGTATTCAACCGCGGTAGCGTGAAAAGATCGCCCGCATCCTGTTCCTCCTGCCAGTGAATCCCGTTATCACGCTTCAAAAATGCCCGTTTCAAGACGCGTTCCAGAATATCGTCGCTCCCCAGAATTCCCACCAGGGGTTTCGCCCCCGGATGCTGCTTCTCGAATTGATCCAAGGCCCGGAAAAGCAGGTACAGTGTTCGCGGACTCTTCTCAATAAGCCGTTCAATCCAAACCGAGTCGATAAGGACCTGGCCCATGTCGGCGACCTGCTGCTGCATTTTCTCGTTGAAGCGCGGCGTCATGACCACGCGGCCTTGACCCAGTTTTGTGAGGATCGTGCTTTCGGTCGTTTGCGGCATAATTCCGGCACGCTCCGAGTAAACAGCACGATTCAGGAGCCCCGACAACAGGGTCACCAGAGCTTCGGTAGAATGCTCTTCCAGTCTTCTCGGCAGAATCTGCGCGCGCGGCCCATGAAAGATCCGTTCGCCTTGAGCCGTGAGAAGTTCGTCTGCAACTCTCAATTCCGAGCGCTCGGAACCGTCAGGGATCTCGCCTTGCCCTAAGAGCTGCTCTAGAACCGGTTCATAATCCCGCCTGCCGACGTCAATGAAATCCCGCGCAATGGCTACTCCCACTTCAAAATCGAATTTTTCGAATACTCTGATACCTGCGTCCAGAACCCTGGACCGCTTATTGAAATTTTCGCGCCAGATGCCTGATAAGCCCTTTCTCAGATCACGATCCAGCTTTTCCCAGAATTTTTCGATCACGTCGCCATCGATGTCCACAGCACGCGGGTTGATAGAGTTCATGACAACGCGTCCCGTGTAATCGATCAGGAAGTCACGCGAGGGCAGATAAAGTCCCGGCTGAACATCGGCTACATCGTATTCGATCCCCGCCCTTAAATAAATGTCGTTAGCGTTCACCCAAAACTCGGTAGGGATATCCGACATAGAAACGGTTCCTGCTGACCGCACTTTTAGTGTTTTCTGCTCGGGCAGCCACCAGTCAATGCCCCCTTCAAAATCGTCCCGCAGCTTAAATTCAGGGCTTAAAACTACAACATCCACATCTTTGTGTCTGAGCAGGTCCTTCGCCTGGACCCGTTGATTCCATAAGTCGGGCGCTATGCTGCCGATCACGATGCCGACGGCCCCCCGCTCTTTAAGAATACGATCCGCCGTTTGCAGAGCCCGTAATCCTTTCGCGGCATTGGGAGGAACAGGATCTTCCTCTTCCATTTTCTGAATCTGCAGTTGGAGAGTTTTCATGAGCTGCTTCTGAGCATAAGTCGGCTTCTGTGCCTGAATCATCATCTGGCTCATTGACCGTAGTTCGGAGCGGTAAGGGTCGTCGTCGAAATCGAATTCCTCGGCAGCATGTTCGTCGGCCCGGCGCTGCAGATAAGGATGAGCGAACTGCTGACCCGAATGCTTAATGAAAATGGGCGGCACCAATTCTGAAAACTGTGCCGCGCCGACCGGCATACCTTCAGGGGCTCCGTTCATGACGGAATACGGGAGGCCCAAATCAATGGCCTCAAGCAACAGATACCTGGAAAGGTTCTCCCCCATATTGAAGCCGCGCATAAATCTCCATGAGAGCATTCCGCCGGGCGCAACAGTGCTCATCAGGCGGCGGACGCTTTCCGTCCTGAGATCGACCCCATCGGTAGCGTTAAGAAAGACAAGGTCGAACGGTTCCTCTCCGAGCTGACCGGTCTCAATGACCTCTTCGATCCTGCCCGGCACGGTCTCAATGCCGTAGGCATCCAGTTTAAGGCGGTTCTCAAAATCAAAGCCCGAATTATTCCCGACGAGCTCGAACTCAAAGGTTCCGTCGGCCTCCAGCAATGCCTTAAGCCTAATCAAGAACTCTCCCTTCCCCGTAGCCACATCCAATATGCGGAGTTTTTTCTTATCCGCAAATTCGCTTTTCAGGATGTCGATGAACGCGGGAACTTGTGTTTCCGCCTGGACGGGTTTGCGGTACTCTTCAGACAGGAGATGGGAAAATCTTGTGAGGCGCTGAACACTATCACGCAAAGCTTCCGCATCGAGATCGAATCCTTGATCGGCGACATGGTCCAGCATGGCCTCAAACCCCCTGCCACCAAAGGACTGTAATGCCTCCATCACGGCGATATCGAGTTCGGCTTTGGCACGAAGCTCCGGATTCGTCCTCAGCGTAAAGATCGTATATGGGTTGCCGTTTCTAAAGCTGAGCTCCGGAGAGGAATTCGGCCCCCCCGAACTCGCTCGTACATAGGCGATTCTTTTTTCAAAATCATTCTCCGGATAAGATTCGACCAAATTAAATTCATCGATCGAGATCTTGCCGCCCAATCCGTAGATTTTGGCAAATTCTGTCAGCTGACTGCCGGTTCCGTCGCTTTCACCGACGGAACTAACCATGATCAGCCCCTTCCGGTTAAGCAGAGAGCGGAGCATGAGAATCGGCCACTCGTCCGGATCAAGAGGCAGGGGCTCATAACTGAATGTCCAGTCGACATCGCCCTTTGCAACGGGTTCCTTAAGAGGGTCCCCGACACGAAATCTCGCGGACAAATCTTCTCCCGCGGCAAAGTTAAAATTTCCCGCTCGATTGTCACGAACCCATTCAACGATCCCCGGATTGATATCCGTATAGACAACGTCGGCCCCGCGGCGGCTGAGCTCCGCGGCCCAGTCGCCGAGATAACCGGCGATTGTAAGAACCTTGTCCCCCTCCTTGATGCCCAACGTGTCGAGCAACGTCTCATCGTCCGGCACCGTCGATTGATGCGGGTTGCTGCCGAGCAAGTGTTCATGGAAAGTCCCGATGTTACGTTCCGCGAGCATCTTCTTAATGTCAGGAACGACATAGTCTGATCGCAGCTCGGACCGCTCGGAATCGTCAGGGGTCTCGCCGCTCGGTTCCTGCCTTTTCTTTACTTCGCTTTCAGGCACGAGCTCCTCTGTCGTATCGTCAAAAACCAGTTCCTCAAATTCTTCGACAACTTCGTGCTCTACCGCAGGTGCCGGTTCCCTTGAATCAGCCTTTTCAATTTCGGTTGTCGGTAAGAATGCCTTTGTGCTCTTCGCGGTCTTCTTCTTCTTTTTCTTGGACTTAGGCTTTGGCCGCTCCGTCTGCACATTACCCGTAAAACTTGTTCCACCCTTCCAGACAACGCCTTCAAATAGCGGCGGGTATTTCAGGACCTGCGCAATAATGCCCCATGTCTCAGGCGATGGGATGGCCCCTTTTTCCCATTGCGCCACGGTTGGCCCCATTTCCTTAATGCGTTCTTCATCTTGTATAGGAACACCATGTCTGTCGGTAAAGACAAAGCCGGCTTCTCGGAGCGTATAAACCATATCGAGCTGCGTCATTCCGAGGCGAACTCTCAGATCATAGATCCTTTCCGATAACGGAAGGTCGCGGAGCGCTTCATCGAGGTCCTCGATTCCCGTAATAAACGCGATCGGGTCCACGAGCAGCGCCTCGCCCAGCTTTAAGACAGTGCCCGATTTTGTGGGCAAGGCGTCGCGACGCTCCACCGGAGAATAAGTGTTGCTCGGTATGCCAGCCGCACTCGCGGTTTCTCCCTTCTTCTTTCCCCGCGCCTCCCGAATCAGTTCTATTCTTTTGCCGATAATCATTCCCGGTTCCTGCATGGTTTCACTGAGGCCCTCCGGCAAGGGTTGCGGTTTATAAGGAAGCGGCATGACAATAAACCTCTCCCATAGCGCCCTCAGAATCTCTGCGGCAAGTTTTCCAACTCCGGTGTCGGTACGTGCATGTTGAGGAAGGTCCTCGGTGATAACGAATCTGACACGTGCGATATTGGCAAGCGTAGGTTCGAATTCAGAAAGTCCCGCGACAATGATCTTGAGCGTTGCAATACGCTGAGCATCGAACGCTTTGGCGAGTGAGTCTAGGAGCCCTCTCGTCTCCGGCCAAAAGGCCTCTTCAATAAGCGCTTGTGCCGAATCCGGCAAGGCCTCTCTGAGGTTGGCAAGCAGTCCTGAAAACTCGTCGGGGTCATTAGCCGCTATGGCTCGTTTCAGGGCACCCGGCCAATCCTCGGCCCGAAGCTCAGAACGCTCTCGAATGATTTTTTTTGCATAAATTTCGGCTGCGTCCACAAGTGCAGACAGAAAGAGTCCATCCGCGAGATCGAGCCCTCGCGCCACAAAGAAATCCACAAAGACCTTAGGCACCCCCCTATCTATAAGGTCTTTTGGCTGCGGAGCAACAAGCTCACTTTCCGAACCGATAAATTCCGAGCCTCTATAGAAGCGCATCAGCCTGCCGATTAGCTTCTTGGAGAACCGCTTTTCATGCGTCAGGTAGTGCGCAAGGGCTTCAGCTTCGCGCAGGTTTGCGGCGTCGGAATACATGAGCTTCGCCTGAGAAGTATCGGGAAGAAAACCAAAGCTATGAACGGACTTCTTTGCCCGTTCGATGCGTCGCGGCGCCTTGAGATCAATGCTTGAACCCTCTCTATGTAAGCGGCCGTAATAGGCTTCATCAAAATCGAGTAGTTGCTTCTTGGCCTTGGCTTCCCGAATGGATTCCTCAAAACGTTGAAAAAGGATTTCTTCCTCCAAATACTCCAACGTTTCTCCAAGATTGTCCTCATCCACGATGCGGAAGAGCTGCATATCTTTTGGCGCTATGAATTGCAATCCGTCTTCGCGGCGGAGCAGCCGTGTCTCAAACTCCTTAAGGTAAGGCTCCCAAAATGAACGCCCGACTAGGAGAATCGGCCGCTTGGTCACTTTAGCCGTCTGCATGAGTTGAACGATGTCGAAAAGCCGGTTGAAAGTCCCCACCGCACCCGGCAGAAAGACATACGCGTAAGCATTGTAGGTCATCAAAAGTTGATGGTTGGATTCGTCATCGACAATAATGTGCCGATCGCCGAAAAATTCTTTGTCCGCAGCTAAAAATTCTCTCAATTGGTGATTCTCGGAGGCATCGTGCAGGACAGCTTGAAACTTGTCAGACCAGCCTTGTTGCTTGGAGCGGTCCCTCAGACGATTATAGAGACGGCCCGTACTGGCACCCCGTATGAATACTTCGTCGAGCTCGGAAACATAACTAGCAATCTTTTCCGCGATATTCAGTTTTCCATTTTCCCGATGAGGCCGGCCCGCCATCATCACAACCCGCTTCTGCCGGCTTAAGGTTTGAAGACCTTGCTTGATCTCTTCATTGATCTTTTCGACCTCGCGCTGCGTGGTCCGATGAGGCGGATTCGTTTTTGCTTCCGCCAAAATAAAATTAACCGCCTCTTCGGGGTCGTCCGTAATCAGCGGAGGATCGGACCGGTAACCCAGCTGCTCGGAGATACCTTCTCTTTCGATCGTCGCAAAGAATTCGTCCATGAGCGGCTGCCAAAAATCCTTCCCGAGAAGGGCCACGGGACGCCGGCGACGCCAAAATTCGAAGAGTTCATCATGGGTCCCAACTCCGCCGGGAAGAAAGATGGACCCCAGGATATTTTCATGCAGGGCGATCTTGCGAGTCACAAAGCGTTCATAGCTCTTTACGATTTGGGTGTAAGGATTCGTGGTCTGTTCCCAGGGCAGAAGAATACGAATCCCCTGTGTCGGCAAGGTCCTGTACTTGACGTAAAGAATAAGCGCCGGAATCAAGAGGACAAACAACGTTGCCGGAATAAGGCTTGGGACCATCCATCCGAAGACGGAAATAAAAGACGGGCTCAGAATAAATAGGACGATCCCGGTCATCACATTAAATAAGCTGGTAAAGAATAGAGTCATTTCATAAAGCTTCTTGGCTTGCAGATAGCCGAGCATCGGTGCTTCCATCTCGCCCGGCCCCGCGCCTGTGCGCGGCGGTATCCCTTTTTTGTAGAGCATCTTCCCCAGTTTTACCCCAAGCTTGTAGTACGGATGATCCGGCGGTACCCTCGCGCCTCCGAGCACCGCAATAGCCGGTGTCCACTTATTGACTACCTCGAGGATAGTCTCTCGCTCCGGGATAACATCTTCGATAAGTGCCCGCAGGGATCGAAGCCGGTAGACGGGCCCATCATAGCCATCACTAAGATCCGATAAATCGGGGCTCCGAAGCTCCGAGCGAACAAGGCTCGCAAACTCGATTAACTGCGAAACCCAGTCGGGTCCGAGCTCCGCCTCAAGCCACTCGGCGGTACGGGGCAGCGCCTGGGGTACGGTCTCTAAGCCTCGCATCAGCGTAAACGTTTCCGATGCGGCACCTGGTTTATAAACAAAGGCATCCAGAAAATTGCCGAAGTCCGCCATCCGGGCCATCCGGTTCAAAGCCTTAAAATTCTTGGCAACATAAACCCATTTCATGGGGATTTCTATGCCCGAACTTTCGATATGGAAAATGATGGCGGATAAGCTCCCGCCGATATCCTTCCTGCGATAGCGGTTGATAATCTCGTGTTTCAGCGTCGCCGCCTTGGCCGGCTGCTCGCCGCCGAGGAGATGGGTAATCACCTGATTGTATGCCGCATCCGAATTCTCGAGAAGCGGGTTCAAAATGACCGAGCGGATAAGTTCGCGATCAATATCGTCAAGGACCTGCAGGTTTTTCCGATCGAGGTAGGCGATCCAATCCCCTTCCATCTGCAGGAACTGACCCGGGTGAATATCGGAGTGAACGATACCCGTTTCAAAAAGCTGGTAAAAGAAGTTTTGCACCAGCACGGATACAACCCCTTTGGCCGAGGCCTGGTCTGCGGCTGTCACAGTTGTCTCTCCTTTTGATACTTTGGTCAGGAACTCATTAAACGAGGTTCCGTGCACGAATTTTTCCCGCCGCAAAAGCGCGGTATGAGTTTCCTGCACTCCGGGGACGAACAGTTTCTGAGGCAGGCCGTTGGCCGGACGAAACTTATCTGCTCTCTGAGAATCATGGTGTGTCTGCGCCGAGAACTCTTTGTTCTTCGCATGATAATCAGGATCATCGATTTCAGACTCGACACGCGTTTTGGCCTTATCGAGAAGGATCTTCAGAAACTCATAGAACTTGACCTCCTCGGCGCCTCTCTTTTTGCCGCGTTTGATGAGCCCGTCCAGGAGTTGATGCCCGAACTGGTGGAGTTCACCGGCGCGATACGCGGCATTCGGGTTCGTAATCCCGTCCGCCCATTCGTTGCCGTCTTCATCGACATTTCGAAACACGGTCACGATGGAACCGCCGCCCACGTATTCTCCCCATTCCATAATCCCTTTGAATAGAGGCGCATACTTGGGGTTCTTCTTCGCTTCTTCTTCGAGTATCATGTAGGCCTGCAGTTTATTCATACCGCGCACGGCATCGAAGACATCGGCGATCTTTTCTTGATCATCATTCGAAAGTTCGAAATACATCCCGGCAAGCTGCAAGAGCGTAACCGCAAGGGACCCGGCGTGTTTAGACACCTCGACGGCGAGTTCGATCGGACTCACTTTTTCGCTGAAAGACTTGCGTTCCGTGACGAGATTCATATCCGCCATCTTCTCCATGGCGGCGTCCTCAAAGTGCACATAGGGAACGTCCCGGGGGAAAAAGACATTGAGCCCGACACCGTCTTCGGTTCGTCTGAGCTGTCCGCGCACTCCCGTAATAAAGGTTCGAATGCGGGTACGGATAAGGCGGTGGGTTTCCGGAAATTGGGCTTCGTCGGCAATATGCTCAAACCCCTTGGTTTCCAGATGCTTGACATAATCCCGAAACAGCATGTCTTCGATTCCGTCATTGGGATAGCGGTCCTTCGGAACCTGCAGCGAGACCTGTGAGAGTGCCGGACCCAGGAAATAAAAGATGTCCTGTGCATCCATGTCCGTGGCGATGGTCTCGGTAATGTCGTTGGCCACCTGCCGGGCCTTCTTCGCTTTGCCGACCTCCACATACTGGTTGATGAAGTGCTGCACTAGGGAGCGCTTTGCCTTCTTGGAATAAAGGAGTGCGTTTTCGCCGTCCAGCATAATGGAACGAATCATGAGGTAGATCACGACCGTGTCCAACCGGTAGAGCGCCGGGTAAAATTCATCGAAGAAGATCATGCTCAGGTAGCGAATGTCGCGGATCATGTCGGCCGCCTCGAAATTTGCGCTGTCCAAGCGTGACGCATTTTCTTCCGCCTCTTCTTGCTCTTTCGAATCGGCCCTGCCTAAGGTCGGTGTACGGGCTTTTAATTCCCCGTAGTAAGCGAGATGAGCAACGCTCTCGATATTGCTCAATTCCATGGTCTCACTGGTGAAGGCCCGCCACCATTTGCGGGCCATATATTTCTTAAAGCCTTCGTCACTCTGGCGCGTGGAGATGGCCTCTAAAAAGAAAGGAAGGCGATCTCCCGGTTTGATAAACCGCACGAGCGTGTGGGCAATTTCGAGAAGCATCACATCACTGCCGGTCTCCAAAAGACGGTCTACCTGTTCCCAAAACCATTTCTTCATGACTTCCATGTCTTCATGGGACTTGGTTTTCTCCTCGGATAAGACATAAAGCCCTTCACGCAAGATGGTGCGCGGCAGATAGCTGTACTTTTGCAGGTAGGCAGCGGCCTCGTCGAAGTCCTTGGAACGCTTGATCATCTCCCGGAAGGCAATCGTCGCCAGGCTCATCGCCGAAAAGCTCTCCTGAGAGAGCAACGACACGGCCAGGAGGCCCTCGAAGTCTTCCGGCGTCTGGGGATAGTCTTTTTTCTGCCGCAGTTGTGCCATAAGGCTCGTGGAAATCCGGCGCCAATCCTTTTCGTATTCCAGCCGGGGCATGTTGACAAAGGCAATGCCCCATTGGTTGACCACGCGGATGGCCTCGACAAGCATAGCCTCCGTTTCCCCCTGCTCCGACAGGTGAGCCATGCGGCTCAGCGTCTTCTGCTTAACGCCTTTCAAAACTGAGCTGAGCCGCGAGCGCTCTTCAAGACCGATTGTCCAAGATTCTCCGATTTGGGCCCGATTTCTTCTTGCGATGGCGTCCTCGAGCCAAGCCATCAACTCGTCGACTTGGTTTAAGACCCCCGTTTTTTCGGTCGACAGCCTGCGATTCAGCGTCGATACAAACTCGCGGCGAAAGGGCTGCCTGAAGAGATCAAGCAAAATAACCTTCTTCATTTCCGGCATGTAAAACTGGCGCCATTTGTCGTTTTTCCTAGCGGAGAATCGAATGGACCAATGGTTTTTAGCCTCCAGATACCCATAAAGAAACTCTGAGAGTTCTCTCATTCTTTTTTCCCGGTCCGTCGTCGGATCTAAGCTCCCATACCAATCAAGCAACGCCTGCCGCAGATCATCGGCACTCATGGCGTTGACCTCTTCCATGATCTTCTCAAAGCGGCTGGAAAATTCGGTCGTTGCCTCTTGCGCAAACAGTCCCCAATCAAACGTCACACCGCCCTGACCGGGACGGCGCCTTGAGCGTTCACGGAGCTGCGCCATTCTTTCACCCGCATCACCGGCAAGCCGCGTCACATTAGCGCCCAGAGCAAGAATCATGTCCGCTCTCTCCATGACCGTAAGCTCTCTGCGGTCCAACTGCGAGACCATGTGCTGCGTCGTCGCATTCATGAGAATGCGCATATTGGAGCGAAGCTTTTGCACTTCCTTGTCGTCCACTTCGTAGTTGATTTGGGCCGACATAATTTTGCGGACATCAAGACTTATCAAAATGCGCTCCATGAATCGTTCGGCATCAATTAAGTTCACACTCATTTCGGTCATGAAAGTCTTAATCTCATTTGTATCTACGGCGTCAAACGGGATCTCGTCCTGGAACATAACCATCCGCTCAATCTTCGGGGTGTCCGACCACCGTGTCATGACTTCGACATCGCCGATTTGATAAGCGGCCTTCCCGTGAATCAGCTGCGTCCGCACATAAACACCCATCAGGCGGGTATCCCACGAAATAAGGAACTCCCGGGCATCGCCGAAGCGCTGCTCATAGGCCTCCGCGGCCTTCTGGCGCAGCTTTGCGAGAGCCGGGAATGCCTCCTTGAACTCTTCGTATTTTTTTCCGTCCATGGCGGAACGCATCGCCTGCTCGCTTAAGCCAAGCAATTCCTCCGGAGCGAGCGGCAACCCTATGCGTTCAAAGATCCGGGCTTCCATCATCCTCGCAACGCGCTCCGGAGTAAAATATTCGACGAATTCTTCGCGGGTTACTTCGTAGACCTCGTCATCGCCGGGAAACAGGAACCCTTCCGAGCGATGCAGGACAATGTCATGCAGCATCAACAGCAGCACGTTCTCACCCTCCTCATCAAATCCCAGGTTCTGGTTGCGCAGAAATGTCAGCACCGCCTCTGTCCATTGATCACGGGACAAGTGCCGCACCAAATGTCCAAACTGGTTCCAGAACCGCGCCGGCTCAGCCTTCACAAGATCTTCCACAAATCCTTCGGGAATTTCGCTGGGGATCGTATCGTCGATCCGGAGGGCATCCCAATCAATGGGATGAACATCATGGCTCAATTTGTCTAGATGAATGAAGCGGACGAACTCGCGCAGGTTGGAGTAGCGCATCTCCATGGAACCGTGCACCGGATCAAGACCGACAGCTCCTGTCGGCATAGCCTCGTCACCTTTTGCTTGCTCTTCTGCACTTTTCTGTGCAACGCGCGCACTCCATTTTCGTTTGAACGTAAGCGCCCCGATCGGATTCACTCCCCTCTGATTGAGCTCCCACAACATCGCCAAGTCGGCTTCAAATTCATTAAGCCTCCAGATACCGAAGCCATAAATGTCAAAGGGGTCGAGATCCCCGCGTTTAAACCTATGCGACCTCTCGATGTGCCTGAGTTCATGCATGAGAACAGCCAACACTTCCTCCTCGGTATCAAGAATCTTTAACATGCCCGTCGTGATATAGATCTGACCGGCAGCGGAGGCAAAGGCGTTCTCCTCTTTGTCATCGATAACGGCAACACGTGCCTCGTGCGTACGGATAAGCCGCTGCAACAACCCGTTGAGGAATACGCTCGTTGGATGGTTTTCCATGAGAATATTCTTCTCAAAAAGGGTCCGTTGGACGGCGATCGACTGCGCCTCAAAAAAGCGGTCACGGAAAGTCACGGCACGAAGTTCCGAGCGCTGTCCGGTTTCGACGCGCCGTAGCTCTTCGAGTTGTTCGCGTAGCCCTTCCTCTAAGCGGCGGAAGCGGTGCGGCCCCCGTGCTCCGAGCAGTGCCAGCGCCCGGCGATTGTCGAAAACCGGCGGATTCATCACCTTTGAGGGCGGGTCTACTGATAGGCGGCTCGTTTCTTCTTCTGAGAGTACGCGCAACATCTTCACCGCCCGCAACACATCTGCCGGGGCATAGTTGTAACCGCTGGCAATATTAATGATGTCGTGTTCGCCTCGAATAATTTTTGGGAGCTGAGAAATTTCTTCCAGAACCGCCACTGCATCCGACAAATGCACGTAATCTCTTGTATACCCGGCAAAACGCCCTTGATACCCCTTAAAAATCGGGCGAATCGCTTCCGGAATAGGATGGTTCGAAGACGTATCTTTCTTGCCGAAGAAGCTGGTGGGTCTCACAATAACAACGTTGTCACGCTTTTCGAGCAGCCGCTCACCTATCATCTTTGCGAGTTTGTAAGGATAAACTTCAGCCGGAATGGGATGGCTGCGTATAAATTGTTCAAGCCACTTCACGAGGGTTTCATGCAAATCATCATCTGCGTCAAACTCTTCCTGCCGCGCTTCATATTCGGCGATGACTTGATTGATCCAGTCGTTGACCTCCTTAGGAGGAACGGGGATCATGCTTTCGTCGAGAACGGCTGTAATCTGCCCGCCCGTCCAATAGACCACCTGACTTGAGATAAAGACAACGCGTGATTTTTCCGTTCTGCCTGCACGATCGCGCAAGCGCACCACACGATCCGCACTGAAGCCGTTAACCGCTATCACAACGGCCTCGTCTTCGGCGCGTTGCGCGGTCTTTTCCGTCATGGCGCCCGCCAGATAGACGATGTCATTGTCCTCCGTCAGCCTTGACAGAGACGCATTGGATAAAAGATCGCCGTCGACGCGCTTCAGATTCTCATGCTCCGGCAGGTTCTCAGCCCGCGGGGAGTCCGTTCGGACCAGGACTTGCACGTCATGTCCTTCGGCCAAGAAATGTTTCACTAAGCCGTTCCCGAGAACGCCCGTACCCCCAGTGACCAACATTTTTCTGGGTATCTTCTCGGTAACTACCACTTGGATCTCCGCGCCAAGCTGGATGCGCGAACCCAAAAGCGCAGCTGCGGCCGCCCCATGCCATGAGTCGCTTATGTTACTCGATGGAATCTTTCCGGACAGATCCTCAATGGCCACCTGCGGAGCCTCATTTGTAAGATAGTCCTGAATACCGGCGCTGACGGCGTCGTGTACAAGATCCCGGCTAATCCACCCGGCGCGGTGAACCGTTAATTTATCTTCGTCGTAAACACGTGCGATTTCCGCATATAAACTTCCGAGACCCCGCCCCATTTCGACAAAAATTTGCCTCGTATAATCACGAACCGCCTCGGAGGGATTCTCCAGCAACTCTTCAAGCTGACGGATGATTCGCGGCACATCCGCGGCAGTTTTCATCTCCTGAATGTTCTTGCGGATACGCTCCGGTAAGGGATTAGCGCCACTCTCGGCGGCCAGCCTTTTTTGCAGGGATTCGATCATCCCGATCGGCGATGAAACCGTATAAAGGTCACCCTGCAAACCGCAGCGGCAGAAGTCGGAATCGCCGGAAAAGTCATATTTCAAATGTGCTTCCAGCGGTGAGGCGATCAACTCCCCGTCGTTGAGAATGGACAACCCCAGCCCCGTACGGAAGGTTGTCTGAACAAACAAACCATGCGCAATGTCGCGGCCCTGATAGAGCCCGGCTAGATTGGCGGAGTTTTCAAAAGTCAGGTGCGGATATTCGCTTTTCAATTCTTCGAGGGATTCCTGGGCATCCGGATGATCCCGCCCAAGTTGGGGAAGGTCTAAAATGATGCCTTCCGGATGAACCAGTCCCGGCACACCTACCGTAATCGCCATCGACTGGAGTTCACGATCAGAAATTCCGATATGACGGGCTGTATCAAGAAGTACGGTGCGAACGCCTTCTCCGATTCGGCCTTCCAACCGTCTTACGGAAATTTCCTGAGTGTAGATCGGTTCTTCGCCGTCAAAAGCCAGCACGCGAATGCTATCGGCGCTAAGGTCGACACCGATCGCGATGCCATCCTTCGACCGTGACGGCTTTTTAGGTTTGTAATCATATCCCTCCGTTCCCTGTACGGCATCGGCCCCCCAAGCCACGGGCTGACTGAAATTGGCGTGATAGGCCGGCGTTTGGTAGACGCTTTCAAAATGCGTCCTGATGGCAGTCCTTAAACTATCTTCCGAAATATCGAGATCACCGCTCAATTCAACGTCCACCGCACGCATGCCCCGCAATTCTGCCTGATACGCCAATAAACCGCCAAAATAATCCAGAAGCTCCTGATTAGCATCCGTGAAAAGACGCCGAGGAACCACGACTTCCTCCTGCCCCAAGCTGCCCTGCGTATGGCGAATGGTCAGACGCACGGTGATGAGATCCTTACGGGCCATAGACAACCCGAGATGCGCAATTGCTTGATGTTTCTTGCCTATCGTCTTGGCCCCGCGAAATCGGCTTAGCGACTTTTCATACTCATGCACGAGAAAAATATCACGGCGCCGGACAAATTCGTCGGTTTGAAGATTGAGCCTACGCTTGACTTCGGCGAAAGGTAAATTTTCACTTTGAACCTCGTGAGTAAAGGAAGCGATACGAAGCTTCAAGAGCGGTGTCAGCGCCGGAGCGAGTCCCCGCCTCCTGTCCGGATGCGAGTCACGATAGGCTTCGAGAAACAGAAACACGACTTCTGCCCATTCCCGGGCTGAAAAACGCCCCGCGCTTTCAAAGGAAGACCCCTCCGCAGCCAGGGCAGAGAGTTTTTGGAAGGTTGCCGCCGGCACAAGGCCCTCGTAGGTCTCCCTTTCTTGGGGAAATTCGAAACGGAAATTCTCCAGGAAGCGTTCCGGCTCAATGTTGATAAATTCTTCGGTCCGGATCCCTTCGATGTCATGACGGACAACCTCCGTCAACTCGTCTTGATCGGCCAGCCACGGCTGACGCAGCGTAAAATCAAAGAAAGCTTGCACATAATTGGGGAAACGGTTGTACGGATGCGGCACCCAATCGTGCTCCTTGACCTTGATGTTGATTCCCTGCATCTGCTTGCCGAGTTTCGTCGCTTTGGGAATAAAAAAGAACTCTGGAAAGGCATAACTCCAAATGGAGTAATCATCGAGCAGGGCATCGAGGAGCGCGCCTTGGCGTATTCCATACTCCCCTTCAGCTTCGAGCAGTCGCTTCCCGACCCAAGCACTAAAAAACGGCGTCACGAAATGGTCCTTCAAAGAGCGGTCGTCATCTTCGTACTTGCGCGCGCTGTAACTTGACACCGTGAGGTCCTTGTCTTGATAGAGCGGCTCCAGGAACGCAGGGATCCACTCAGGGGTCGTATTGCGAATATCATCATCCAGAATCAGGAAAACGCCGGGCCGGTCGGCCTCTTTCGGAAACAGTATCCGTGCCATCAGTAGCCCCGCGCGCAAGGACCATCCTTTACCGCGAAACCGGTCAGGCTTAACGTGCCCGACCACGTGGACATCTTCGTTCTCAGGGACGCGCGACTGTGATTCTTCCAGCATGTCGGCAAATTCCGTCGCCCTCTCGGATTCCCCGGTTAAAAGAATTGTGGCCTTGCGTCCCGGGTAATGTTTTTGAATGCCTTCGGCGATGTTACTCACCACATTCTTTGTATTCGGCGAATAGCGATACGTCGGGACCATGATAAAAATCCCGGAAGCGCCGTTCTCAGTGAGGGTCCGGCCGGCAAGCTCGATAACGCCGCGATCGAATGCCTGGATCTCCGGCAGCATTTTCTTCTCATCTTGACGCTCGCGTAATCGTTCACGTGGCATCATCGGATACCAATGGGATTCTCCGGTCGGCCTATTGCGGGATTCATTAGAAGAAACCACACTCTCGAGGGCCGCCGCGGCCATCGCAAATGGAAAACTCAAGATTTTTGTTAGGGTTAGCAGATTAAAGCGAATAAAGTTTAAACTCGTCACCTTGCTGCGCAGCAAACGAGATTCCAGCGTGACGTGAATCCGCGACCCTATTTTTATTAGGAGAAACAGCCAGGACTCGCGGAAAGACAACGGTCCCTTCAATGCTAAATTAAAATCGGAGATAAGTCCGTCTTCTTCCGGAACCGCGATAAAACCGGGAGCTCTGCGCCAGCGGTCGATCCAGGACGCGACCGGAATCGGCCGCCCCAAATTCATGTAGTGCTGGGAAACCTTTTGATAAAGCCAGCGATTGAGCCGCGCTTCGGCAGAAAGGATGGCGAATCCGGTGATAATGACTCCGAGAGCCGTAAGGGGCAGCCACAGGCCCGCGATCTGGGCCGCAGTAAGTGCGGCAGCCGCCGCGGCAATCACTGCCGAGGCAAATACCCATTGCCGCCCCGCCGCTCTGGTTCCATCGCGCGATACTCCCGGCTCCGGCACCTGATCGTCGTCTACGCGAAGTTCAGACCGCATGGCAATAAAATACCGCCCCTGTGTTTGTTCCAGCGCGGCTGCGGTATAAGCGGCTCCGCGTGCGCCGAGTTCGCGTCCGTGATCCGACGCCTTGAGGGTGTACGAAGAATCCGAATCCTTTCGCCGAATCTGGCCACCGATCTTTTCGTGAAAGGTTGCGCCAAAATCTCCCTGCAGATTACCTCCGCCAAGGACCCACATTGCAATTCCGTTGATTCGCGTCGATTCGATAATATGTTCAGCCATGGCCTCGGCCGCCTTATCCATGAGCCGGGCGGCAATGACTTCATCGTTTGTCAGCGGCGAACCCTTTTCCCTCTTTGCCCAACCGAGCACAGCGGCAGTCATCAGGGGCTCGATCGAGAGCCCTTCAAATTCGGCTTCAAAACCCAAAGCTTTGGCCCGCTGTTGAAGGATGGGAGTACCCGCAAAATACTGAATGTGTTCGGGACGTCCGGCCATTTTTCCGATTGGGCTGGTCTGCCCCGTGAGCGTCATGCCGCGATAGACAGAATCAAGCACAACGGATCCGTTTCGGATAACGGCCCGGCCGACTCCCGTACCCCACCACAAAACATTTGCGGTCCCCGTTCCGGGCTCGAAGATTGTGGGATTTTCCTTAACAATACCGGCCGCGACACCCTGCACGTCATTAAAAAGATTTAGGGGGACATCTCCCAGAAATTCTTTGAGCTTATCGTAAAGACCTCGGGCACGTTGACGATCGTCGTCTGTCCAAAAGCGGTCGAGAAAGCCAAAGTTACGATTTTCATACCCGTCATTCTGCCCTGGGAGCAAAACAACCACGCGCTTAGGCTCTTCCCCGAAGCTCTCAACAAACTTTTGAACCACATCGGCAACCTCCCCAACAAAGACCGCACCACCGATTATGCCTTTATGACGTTGGACCTCTTCACGAACAATCCGGCCGTCCTTAAGAGCGGCTAGTTTAATGGAATAAGCACCAACATCGACGCCGATAAACAGGCCCTCAGGATAGGGTTCTATCAATCCCGGAAGCTGCTGTTCCTGCTTCACCTTTCGCGGACCTTCATCCGCGTCGCTTGCCGCTTGAACATTAACCGGACTCACTTCAGGCATAGCAAAACTAAGACGGTCCGTATGGGTCCGGTGAAGATGCGCCTCAATGCCGGCCGTGATCTGCTTTTCTGTATCCCTACCATGAGTCACTTCAACCTGGAGAGACGTACTGTGATTATCGATAAGAAGATTAAAGGAGAAGTGGGCAAGCCGTTCAACAACGGCACTTCTCAGTCCCGGATGCTCCGACCAAGGCACGGTGAGTTCGCGACGCGGGCCGTGAGGGGTTTTTAAAACAACATTGACGGACTCAATTCCGGCCAATTCACGAATTTCCCGGAATATCGCCTCTCGCTCTGTTAAGAACGCGGTGCGATTTAGTTTTGACAGCAACCTGTCCAGGTCGGATGTCGGTCCGCGCGCAGGTGCGGCCGGAAACGGATACAACTTCCGTCGGGTCATATGTTCGGCAACCGTGCGGGGAACAAAGATCTTCGCCTTGGGATTATCGCGCACCTCCGTCGAACTGATGCCGCCGGTTTCCCTGCCGACCACATAGACGGGCAAATCATGCGAGATACCGGCAACCACACCTCGAGAGACTTCCCCTCTCCTCTGAGTAATTTCAAGCGTTGTCGCTGCCTCCGCCAAAGGAAAATCACGCCGTTCGGTCGTTACCAGTGACACTTTTTGAAAGTTATCCCAGGACAAATTGATTTCCGTGAGCGCTCTTTGCACGTTCCGCGCACTGCTCTCGAGCGAATCGCTGGCAGCCAGCACGGAGAGTTCCAACGAAACACCGGGGTTGAGTTCAAAGAGGTTCAGTCCGAGGGTTGCCGATCCCCACTCAGGGTGACTGACCCCCAGGGGCGAAGAGTGGAAAAGCGGACGGAAGAGATCCGCCGTTTGATGGGCCATAAAATAACGGTTTCCCGCGGGAGACTTCGCTTCTTTGTATCCCTCAATGTCGCCCATGGGGAAAAAGACGATGCCGTCGAGGTTCAACTCATCCATGACACGAAGCGCAAAAGCAACGTGTCCCCAGTGCGTGGGGTCAAAGGTACCGCCAAAGACGCCCAGATGAACCTGCGATTGTGGCTTGGAAGCCGACATGGCCTGCCCCTCGTGAACGCGAAGAGTCGCATAGGGCTGAATCACCCCGTCACGAATTTTTTGTTCGATTGATTTCAGATTCGCGATGATCTGCCGCTTTGTCGCCAGAAACCTTTCGGTAAGCGCCTCATCATCGACGGCATCAAGCTCCTCTTCAGTGGGAAAAGCCGCTTGAATCATACCGAGGGAAGGCATGCCCTCGAGCGGCAGTGTCTCATCCAAGGAAATTGTTTTCTCGATAATCGGATCCCCGATGGCCTCGAAGGCGCGGCGGGCTGCGTGCCGGATTCTGGCAACAGGATGATCGTAATACACGGTCAGCGTATAGAGTACATCGGGACTTACCTCTAACATGCGTATCGGATCCGAATATTCAGCCAATGTCTCCATCGCCTCAACCACGAGAGCGATCTGATCGTCGCGCAAATCACGCTTCGAGAGGTGATTTAGATACCGCGCCGCCGTACGGATGTGAAGGGTGTCTCTGTTTTCTACCGTATCCAACGGGGCGCTGAGACGATCGAAGGCCTTCTGCGCCGCCATGCGGACATCTACGGAGCGTTCGGTCTTCGAAACATAGTCCGCCCAACGGATCAAGACAACATAGATATCAGGATTGATTTCCAGGAGCGGCTCGGGACTTTCGAATTTCGCCAAAGCCTCCAGAATGCTGACAGCGAGATCCTCTTCCTTCGGCGTCAGCCTTTCACTCTGATAGGCCCTTAGAAAGTTTGTGATGACGTGAACGGACTCGACGATAGCATCATCCAGCTGTGTTTGAGCAAATCGCGCCGGATCTGCATTTAAATTGTGGACCGCCAAAACACCCGCTGCACGGAAATCTGCTTTTGATAATTCACCCAATGCATAATCGCGCATTACTTTATCGTCACCGAAAGTAACGCGCGTCAGGAATTCAACGGCTGCACCGCTTCGTTGCTCACGCATAGCACGCAATGCCGCGTGTACCAGCCCGTCGTCTTCAGTGAAATCAATCGCTTTGACCAGAAAATCAAAAACCTGAGGCGTTCGCACTTCTCCCAATTCCCGAAGAGCACGGATGAGAAGCCCACGGTTCACCGTAGGATCTTCCTGATAGAGAAGTCTTTCGATAATCGTAAAGTCATCCAAGCGTGCAAGTGCCTTGAGGATCGCATACTGCACGATAGGATCCGCCTCCGGTTCTTCATAGACCAGCTTCAGCTTGCTGATCATTCGGTTCCGGTTTTCCTCATCGAGGTCTGCCCCCAAATTCCCCAGGGCCTCCACGACGACCCTGCGCACGGGAATGCGGCCCCGCTCCACCAGGACACGCTCAAAGAGGCTGTTGACGAGCGCAATGCGTTCATCTCTTGTTAACCCCTTGAAGTGCCCGCTCAAGAGTACCGCCTCTCGCGCAAGCTCGGGGACTTCCATACGCAAACCGAGCATGGTGAGCATGTACCTCAGGAACGGATGAATCGTAATCGCCGTATCCTCACCGCCGTATCCCTCTGAAGCCATACGCAGATGCTTGATAAAGCGCACGCGATTATGCACGTGCCTCGGATGCGTTGTGGCCTGTAGGCTTTCGGGCGGTAGATGCCCGTCGGGATATAGTTCCGGGTAAGCAGTGGCAATCTTCAGCATCTGACGGACAATAGGTTCGAGAACGCCTTCGTGCATCGAGTCGTCGTATTCGATGCCTGCGAGGCGACGAAAAATCATAAAAGCATATAAGCTCTGCTCTCCGTACAATTCCTTTGGCAACACATCCTCGTCGGAAAGGAGAACGTTGAGCTCTTCGATCATCTCCACGATTTCCCTCTTCTTACGAAGCTCTTCGGATTGCAGATTGGTTTCAGGGGAAATCGCCACCTCTGAGAGTTCGCGGCGGGTCGGCATTGCGATGCCGACAATCTCTCTGCCGTGCTGTTCTAAGAATGCCGACATCGTCCTGGCGCGGGGATCCACACTTAGCGCTAATTCCTTGCGGACAAGTTCAAAGGTCTGCTTTAAGTGAGTTGCATACTCCTCGCGACCGTAGCGCATGGCGCGGACGAGTTCTCCGAGCTGCTTGTCGAAGCGCGCAAAGGCCTTGCCGTCGAGCACGGAACGAAAATCACGCATCAATTCGCTGGAAAGGCCGCTTACCTTAAAAATACGGCGCGTGAGTCCCTCGCGAAGATCAATGACGCGCTCCACGCGGGACGCCTCATCGCGTAAGCGCCAAAATGCGATACGAATGTCGTTGGCGACAGCATAAGGTGAGCGTGCCAATACGGAACCAAAACTCACGGAAATTTGCTTCGCACCTAGCTCCGCCGTCCGTTCGCGAACCGTCTCACGCCCGCGCTCGTCATACTCACGCACCTTGTTCTCCGAGTGGATCGCGAGAAGCCTCTTTTCATCGTAAACTCGCACCTCATCCAGCACCGGAACGAAAAGGTAGTTTGGGATCACCGTTTTTGCCAGGAGATCGGGGAAGTCTTCGGTGGTCGTTTTCATCAGAAGCGCCGTCGGATGCTGGCCGGTCGGGCCCGACTCGCCGACACGTACGGGCCTCAAATTCGTCCACTTATCGCGGCCGAAATTCGGAAGGACAAAATTTAATCTCGCGTCGGGATAAATAATATGGCGCGCACTATCGCCCACCGTGCGCACATTAATTTCCCTCGTCAACTGTGCGCGCAAGTAGGACAACCTGTTATCCGCGTTATCGTAGTAGTTCCTAAGCACATTTTTCATGAAGACCTTGCTCAAGGGTTGCTTTGTCAAGGTCTTCAGCGAAATCCGGCCCGTCGAAGGTATCGCAAGCGTTTCCGTCGCGCCGCCCTTGGACATAAGAATGACGTGGTCGCTGTTGTGGCGGTAGCCGATAAAGAGAACGTTTCGCAAATCAGGGCTGACCATGGTGCGTACGAAAAAGTCGCCGTCAGCGATGTGTTGGTTCAGGAATTGAACTTTTCCGGAAAGGTGAGCTCCAAAATTGAAGTAGATATTCGGGCCAACCTGCCGCCGGCCCAAATTAACCTGTATGACGCGCGCCTGAGACGGTGCCATAGGAGCGGTCAATCCCGCTAGGATCTCCTGCGATGTCCGGTACAGCAACCGGTGGTCCGCTAAAAGATCCCTCTGCCATTCGACTCTTAACTCAGAGCGCTGCGACCCATCAGAAATCTCAATCGGGGACGGCCCACGGGCCTGGAACAAAGATGTAGACGGCAGGATGACGGTTCGGGATGGTTCGAAAACGTCGGTCAGACGTGACTGCGCGACGGGCAGATGCGGTGCGGGCGATGAACCGTATGGCACATAAGGCGCAAAATGCAGGACTTCTTCCTCGCCTTCGGCTGCGCTGCCTTTCAGAGTCCGGCCCGTGAAAATAAATAGTTGCGCGGCATCGCGGTCGGGGGCCCTGACATCTATGACAGTGCCCGGTTCGAGTCGGGCGAGCATGGCCTCAGCCGAGGTCGGGTGCGAATCGGGCCGCGGAGCGAAACGACTGTAGATGCGGAATGCCTGCCGGTCGAGTACTTCGTCCACAGTGAGAGCGCCGGCCCGGTCCATTTCACGGCGGGCTCTGCGCAAATACCTTAAATCACTGATGGTACGCGCCAAGTCATGCAGGTGTGCGGAAAGCGCTTCCGCGTATTCGGCGGGAGCAAAGGATTCCTCCGGTTTGAGATAGACGGCATCATCGCTAAGTTTCAAATCATAGGCCTCGAAGAGCCGGCGAAGGCGGTCGGTATGCTGTCCAAGATTTTCGGACAGAACACGAGGGGGAGCGATGCGGCTAAGAAAGGGCCAAGTCCGGGACCAAGCCCAGGAAGGTCCGGATTTAAGGAAGGCCCGTTCGTGAACCGCCACAAATGTTTCAGCACCTAGGAGCGCCTCAAATGCGGCAGTCCAATATTTCCGGCGCAGTGTCACAACACGCGGCTTGAAGAATCGCGACTCTGCTGACAGCGTCCAGACTCTCGGCGGCTTTTTTCCGAATCGCCCGGCACCGGCCGGGACGTACACATAATATTTCGCCAGCCCTTCCTGCAGCGCGCGCCTTGCCCAGTCGACTTCCGTCCAGGTCGCAAGCGGTCCCCGCAGGGCCAAGTCAATGCCCCCCTGCGTACCGACTCCGACCAAGACTTCGACCGGCCTGCCTTTTTGGTCGCGTAGACGGCGAAGATGTTCTCTCAACTCGTTGTAGTCGGTGACCGCCACGGCCGCGGGTTCGGCGCTGCGTGGCTCAAACGTTATGCCGTTGATAGTTGCGCCGGTCAGACCCTCGGCGATCTGTTCTACGGTTTCCTCAAACACCTCTTCGGCCTCCCTGCCCCGGGGATCAATCGGCCTTCCCAGATGAATTCTCAGGGAAAGCGGCGAAAGTCTGGAAAAAAGTTGGCTGAAAAATTCACCGCGTTTTTCCCGCAACACTTTGCTGCGCTTGTCGAGTTCATGCCGGTCTTCACCGGCCGCCCTGCCTTTCTTCGCCTTTATCTTATACTTCCTCTTCGCGAGCACGTACCTTGCCCGAGCGGCACGCCACCTGGCAAAGAAAGTAACGATACGAGTCTCGCCTGAAATTTGGGTCGGAATCACAAACCGTCCTTCGTTTACGGCAATGCGCGCGAATGTCCCGTGCCAGTCGCGCTTCCATTCGTCGATCATGGCACCGGGTTGTATCTCGGCGCGACCCAAAGGAAAGAAGGCCAGACTTTCTCCCGCGCGAACCGCGGCTTGAACTTTGTCAAAGGTTCCGCTCGGCCCGGCAACTGCCTCCTGGAGCTGTTTGCCCGAGAGGCTTTCGGCCCTGAGCAACAAGAGGATGTCCCTCATCGCCCGTTCAGCCCCATTGCCCAGCAGCGTCATTGTCAGGGCATCGCCGGGCAGGATTCCGGCTTCTCGGATCATGTCGGGCTTACGCAAGTCGTACACCTGCGATCCCGCATGCAGGGACGCGATAAAGTGCGGTTTTTGGGGATAATCTTTGAGGATGGCTGCGACCTGATCTGCAGGAAACTCGAGGCCCGCCACCCCTTCCCACCGGACATTTTCGTCCACTTCAATGGCCAGTCCTTTGCGGATCAAGACCTGCTGAAGTTTCCCTACTTCCGAGGGCCGGGCAACAAAAAGCGGCAGCCGCCCCGTGCGCAGGTAGAGTTCCGTGACCAGAACAAGGCCGTCCAGCGTGCTGATGTGGTTGGCGGCGATAATATAATTGTCGCCCTCAGGCAAATTTTCAATGCCTGTAAGCCGGACAAAGTACCGGACAAAAATGCGGTAGAACCGCAGCCACCACTTGGCCGGAGCAGGATAGTCTTTAAAGGCCTTGATCGGTGCAACCCTTAGCGGTGGTTCCGCAACCGGTTTGTCGGGCAAGAGCTCGTCCTGCTGTTCGGTTCTTAACTCAGAGCGCTCGGGCATTGTTCCGGCGGTTTTGTGGTAAAGTTCCAGATTATTCCGAAGGGTGCGGTCTTTAGAGAAATTGGCGATTACATGGTTACGCATAATGCGCGAGTTGAATTGCCCGGCCTCAGCCCGAGACAACACATTTTTTATTCCCATAGCAACATCAAAATCTCTGCGGTCGGCATTGACGAGCATGCCGAGATCAGAAATCGGAAAAGGCCGTTCGGCGTAGCGCGGATCAAACGAAGCACGAATACCGGGAATGTCGGTCGCGATCACGGGCTTGCCCATCGCCCAGGCTTCAAGGATCACACGTGTCAGCACCTCGTCTTCCGACATATGGATGAGCGCGTCCGCGAAACCATAGAGCTGAGGCAATTTGGTCTGCGGTACAAACCCGAGGAAAATCACTTTGTCCCGGAGCGCTTCCGGCAGGCGCCGGATCCGGGCCCGGACCTTACGTTGATATTTCCCGCCACCCGCCCCCGCCAGGACCAGGTAGGTATCCCGCCCCGCGGTCCGGGCATAGGTCTCAAACCCGTCGATTGTCTCGACAACGCCCTTCCCCTCGACCATGCGGCCTACATAGAGCAGGACATCCGATTTCGGGCGATCGATTTCCAGGAGGGCTTTCGGCAGTTTTTGCGCCCCGGCGAGCTTGTCCGGGTCGAAGAATTCCGTGTCCACTCCGTGCGGAATGACAATAATTTTCTCATCGGGCAATCCGTATAAAGCCTTTGCCTTTTCGGCGTGATCCGGTGTAATCGCGACGAAGTAGTCGGCAAGTCCCACGGCTTTTCTGAAGACATGTTTAACGTGCTCGGGAAAATCTTCGTCAAAAATAATCTCCATGTTGTGACCGTGGATGCCAAAGAAGATCTTCTTTTCTTCCGACTTATTGTTGATCTCCTCTGCCACGGACGCAGCGGCCAAAGCAAGAACACCCCCGTGATGCGCATTTAAGACAATCTTCTTATCGGGCGAACGTTCGAGGATGGCGGCAACACGTTCTCTGACGACTTTAACAGCGGCCAAAGCGTAAGCCTCTAACTGTTCTTCACTCATATCTTTGAAGGCCACGGTCTTCGGCATCGTAGGGTGGGCGTCGAAAAGCGGCACCTCGTCGAGTTCGATCAGAGACACATCAAAGGGAAACTCTTCCGGCTTCGTACCCTTGAGCGCTGTCGAAACAACCGCGCTTTCGATTCCGTTCTCGGCATACCACTCCGGCACCGTGGTGACATAGGTCATCGTGCCGGAACCGCCGGCACGGCTCGGCAGGTAAATAGAGATGTCTACAAGGGCGAGATCTTCACGGGCACTGTTAATCAGTTCACGCAGAGGTAACTCCGGTTCGTCGGCAGGCAGCGCCTCTACTACCGGTTTCGCAGCCGCTTTGACCTCAACCCGGTAAAGTGGTAGCTCCACCCACCTATCCGAAGAAGGCCTGATGTAATCAATCGGTCCATACCAACCGCTCCCCGCTATCCAGACAAGGGTCCCGTTAGAAGACCCCCGTTGATGGGTCCCTATGTCGCCGATCAAGAGTTTGTGCCCGACAATTCTTACGGCCGCATGATCCCGCGAGACATCGCCTTGATACATGACGATATCGCGGTCCGTGTAGCGGCCCACAGTCACCCTGGCCGATTCCTGCTCTTCACGATAGCCAACATGCAGGGCCGGGTCGGCGGGAAATTTCCCAACATAATGGCGGGTCCCTTCATCTTCGACAATTTCAACCTCACCGCTTTCCAATTCCTGAACCGTTAGAGCAACACTTGAAAGCTTAAACCGCCCTTCGCGCACAACCGAACTGCGCTCCTGAATTCTGGGATTTGCAACACGACCCACCAGAATCTCCGCTTCCTGCAGGTCGTGCTGCTCACGCGCCTGTGCGAACCACCAAGGAACGGCATAACGGCGCTTATGCAACTCAAGACCGGTCGGTGTGATGCCTGTGCCCCGGGCAGTATCGCGCAACCTCACGAATTCTCCGTTTGCATTCACGGCAAGATCGAGCTTAAAGACCCAATCTCTGACATCATCCCAACCCGATGCCGGAACCGTCGCTATGTCTCCGTTCGTAATACGCTTCTGGATTTGCCCCGCCAGCGTTGGATGAAGATCGTCACCGGCCTCGTTCAGAGTCTTGACGATCCAGTAAGGATGTCCTCCTCCATCGACCATGAATCCTTCGAGACGCTTCCACTGGCCGGCTTGTCCCTCCTCCGCAATCTGAGAATGGGAAATGCTCTTATAGGTCATGTAAACTTTCCCTTTGTAACCGATCACCACAAAGTAGCGAACCGCGCGCTTTGCCCCCTGCAATTGCCTGCCGTGCGAATGTCTCTCAAAAGCCTGCTTAAACATAAGCACTTTATCTTCCTCACCGCGGCGGCCCACCTCGTCTGTGAACGCGTCTAAATCCTCAGCCTCCGAAACCTCCATATCCTCATCGGTAACCGTCAAGCGCGGCACCGGCAGCTTTTCCTTTTCGAACCGCTTCTCTCCTGTGTGAAGTACCCGGTAGCGACCGATGAAGATATTAAAAAATTTAAGATACTCACGGAGTGAGCGGAAACCTTCAATGCGCTTCTGGACAGACTCGTCATTCTCAATCAGGTACAGGAGATTGAAATACCGGGCCATGACCAGACCGGGGGTTTGCCCATATTCATAAAAGTAGTGCGTGACTGCCAGTTTAAAGTCAGCCAGAAGATCATCATCGAGATACCGTAGGAATTTCCTCGCTCCGTTATCGAACAGATAGGTTCTCGCCTCCTCAGAAATCGTCTTCCGCGCGTCTTTGATGTCGCGGAGGATATCCCTAGGCTCGAAAAACTTGTCGTCACCTACCTGAAACCGCAGTTGGGACTTTTCGAACTCATAGAGAATATCCAAATCCCGTTCGCTGCCGAGCAGGCCCTGCAGATAAAAGCGAAAGGCCCGAAATAAATTTCTCGAGGCGGCCTGATCGACGAGGCTGCCGTCCGACTCCTCATTGGGGATAATGTTGATACTCTGGCCGAGATCTTCATCCGGCTCCACCTCAACCCGAAAGCTGCGGCGATTCTCAGCAATGGGGAAGGCCTTCGCATAGCGGTCGAGTGCCTGTTGAATCTTCACATTCACTTGATCCGGCTCGTCATAGTCGGAGGGCATCAACTGTGTCACGGTAATGGAGTCATAAACCGACTCGTCAGTCCTGAATACTTTTTCTGCTTCGTCAACTAACAGCTGTTCCCCTCGCGCCCGAATACGCGCCGCCTTTTCCAACTGTTCGATAAACTCCTCGTCTTCCTCACGCAACAACCGCTGCACCTCTTCCTCGGGCACAAGCTCGCCGTTTTCCTCATAGCGAATCTTACCCTCGACGTCAACCTCGTATTTGATGCCCTTGTAGAATATTTGCGTATCATCATCCGAGCGCAATTCCGACCGCACTTTGCTGTTGCGAACGACCGTGGCTAATCGATTTGAAAGGCGCGGGGCGTAGCGGTGGAACCGGATATTGACGGGCCGGCCGCCGGAATCATTAAAGGTCGCGGTACCAAACTCGCCCGCGAGCTCCACTACCGCCTGCTCGACGCCCATTGCGGCGAGTTGCGCATCGGAGGCATAGGTCAGCGGCAGGCGATTCCCTTCGACCGTTCCGAAAGAGCCGTCACCGAAATATTGCGGGGTTTCATATTTGCCTTCAAACCGGCGAATCCATTCCTGAGCCAGCGCTTTCCCGCTCTCGCCATAAATTTCCACGAGCGCATCTTCGATACCGCCGTAAACTTGTTGGCGATCATAAATGCGTATGTCGCGAAACCACAGCGGATCGATATCACGCTTGCGGCGCTTGCTATAGACGTCCTCTTCGTGGCTCAAGAGCGAAAACACGAAGTCCGCGGTCTCCAGGGCCTTGAAGGTGCGCGCCGTAATCAAATGCAATGCGTCGTCGGTATTGTTGGCAACCCAGTCCCCCGATTCGAGACTGGCACCATTCTCGAAACCGTCGATACCGCCCTTCACGTCCTCACTACCGATCGCTTTTTTACCGTTTAGCTCGTAATAGACCGTGAGAATCTTAATCATTTGCCGTTTCATGAGGCTTGATTGCTGTGTCGCCATCCAGGAAGTCTGGGCAGGGTAGGGATTCCGGAGAAGGCCGGTTTCGTCGGCACCGTTGATTTCGACAACGTCTTCGAGATACTCAAGCGAAAACATGTCAAGACCGCGCGCGCGGCCTAATTCATAAGGCTTCGCGACATAGTCCGCCCTGAGGCCGTGCAAGACCCGGAGATTATCGTAAATTTGAGCCACTGCCGGACTGTGCCCGAGGCTTTTCGGCACCACCAGGACAAAACGGCCCTGTTCCCCGCTGCGAAGACGGATGTCCACCAGAAAGATTCCCTCGCCCTTAACGGCGCGGCCTTCCTGAATGGCTTCAGCTTCAATCCTTAGGACGTCTTCAATCTTGCGAGCTCCATCAAAAATACGTGCCATATTGCGCTCAACAAAATCGGCCTGCCGAAGCAAATCTTCGATAGCCTCACGCACTATTTCAACCGCAAGGGTTTTCGCGGCACGTTGACTCCATGATTTGATCCGGACATCAACCGCATAAGGCTCCGAAGCAGCCCTTAGTTCAGAGCGAACAATGGAAAAGGCGACGGTTTTAAGCGGCACGGCATGAGTGACCGGGAAATCACCCGCAGGAAGACCCGCCGCATGATGAGTACGAATCAACTTCTGGTCTTCTTCGGGATAAATGCTCAGGTCACCGGCATAGGTGTGATTGCTTAAAGCGTCAAGCTTCTGGGGCGTTTTCAAACCGGCTTCAAAGATAACGAGGTTGGGCTTGTTGCCCCATTCGTTGTGATCGAACAGGGCGTTCTGCAGTCTCTCAGCGTGAGCCTTGTCGAACACGACGTCTCCCGGTTCGTAACCGGTCAAACGAACCAGGTCCGCTTTAACCTCGTCCCGAATTCCGGGAAGGCCCGGTGTGGACAAGGCGTCCAGCACGGCGGGTGCCATGGCGGTATCGCTTGATACACTTATAGTCTTCTCACGATAGTCAAAACGCATGCTCGGAGTCGGCGAACCGTGAAAGGCCGAAAGCAGCGTCAATCGCATCGGATCAGAGGAGTTTCCAAGCTCCACTTTCTCTTCGAATTTTGTGCGAACGAGAGTTACGTTCGGAAACTCACTTTGGAAACTACCGTTCAGTAGAACTTCTGAGAGTTCTATAAAAAAATCGGCAAGACCGGCCTCCATCACGAGGTTCAAATCTTTGCCTGCCCGTTTCATCCAAGTGAGAAATTGCAGCGCACCCGAGACATGATCTTCATACATGTGCGTAATAATAAAATTGTCGATATCCGCAGGCTTAATCGCCAGAGATTCAAGCAACGCGACCGTGGCCGATCCGGCGTCGATGAGAGTCGCCCTTTTCCCCGCCCACACGATCTGATTGCTGGTCAGCCCGTCGAAATCCATGCCGCTGCTTGTCCCGAGGAACGTCGCACCAAAATCGGGTTTCTCTATGAGAGGCTCCGCTGTATCGATCTCAACACCGATCTCCCGCAGACCCCTCGCTTGAAGTATTACGGGCCCGCCGTTCAAGTCTCCTGAATCCTTGATCTCATAGGTTCCGTCTACGTCATTGAAAGTAATGGATACGTCACCTATATTCGCAGTGCCGGATTCGTCCAAGACGACAAAATCGACCATATTCTCTTCCGGCCGGATCATCCGGAGTTTGCCGTCGATGATTCCCCGGTCCCCGATCGCGACGCCTTCACGCAAAAACCGTTCGTACACTTCATCGCCGTATTCGTAGCCGGCAACTTTCGGCAAGTAATAGGGGTTACTCAGCCGCAAATAGTCATAAACTCGGTCTTTCTCCTCCTGATTTTTTACCACGATAATGGTTTTTCGATCATGGAAGTTCCAGTTGGCGAATACCGCAAAATAGAATTGCGTTAAGTTACTGCCGTCCGAACCGATCCACCGTTCGTCGGCAGGGGTCAAAAAGATTCTCGGCAGCTCTTCTCCATTGCCTTCTGCCAGATTGCGGTTGAGCATGGAGAGTCCTGCTGAAATGACGCCGGCAGAAGTGCGCGCCAGGTTGTCGTTGGAATTTGTCAACGTGACGTTGAAATCGCCCGCAGGATAATAAAAGGTTCGCGTTGATTCCCTGAGTTCCGAGCGTGCTGCGGTGCGATCGATCAGGCGGTTCACCCATTGCCGGACGTCGCGTGCCACTTCGGGGTCGCCGAGCCGGGCGGCCTCCCACCAGCCTCGGATATCCTCTCCGGGCCTGAAAGCCGCATCCATCAAGCGCACAAGTTTCTCGAGTTTCATCTGTACCGTAATTTCCGAGGCCGCATTCCAGAGCTGCATGGCATTGGATTCGATCGTATCGACATACGGTTCGGCCGATGCATAGCCGGTTTCGGGATCGGGGTGTACCGCCACGACCTCATGGCCCTTGAGCGTCCCTGACTGGTTGAGGGCGCCTCGAATCAGGCCGATCGCTCCGATCAGGTACCTGGCCCTTTCCTTGGTCGACTGCGTTCCCTGGGCAAGCTGCCACTCCGCCTGCTTGATGAGACCTGCCGTCATGATGTTGACCATGGCGGGCCACATGACCATGCCGTGGTAGCCCGTGCCGTTCAAAATATCCCATATAACAGCCGGCCCCTCGCCCTCCTGAAAGCGTACGGGTGCCGTGTTAAAAGGTTCTGAAAGCATAGGATTCGCGGTAAGGATGCCCACACCTTCCACGAACAGCCCGCCGTGTTCCACCGGCGTCATCACCGGACCGAGGACAAGGGCGAGCTCCTCGAGGGTGAGCTCACGATTAAAGGGCGCGAAGGTCGAGTAATCGCCGTTGACCACGGCCAGGCTTTTTTCATTCCGGTCTTTGGCCAAGGCAAGAAAGCGAAAATGGTCCACAAACAACTTATCGTCTTCGAGCGCCCGCGTGAATAATGCCATCAGTTGCTTAGTTTCCTCTATGTCGATACGTTCGGGTGCGGCGGAGCCTGCCTGCCAGAGCGGTTTGGTTTCCGTTTTCTTGATGCGGTGACGCCAACTCAAAAACTCCAGACGCTGTCGCTCCGTGTCATGGGGATAGAGGGCGCGCATAATATAAAACAGCGCGAGGTCCGTCTCTCGGCCTCCCTTTGTCAGTTTGTATTCGTACCAGCGATTAAGTGCCGCAATGCGCGAGGCCTTGTCCTTAAACGACACGAGAAAGTCGTTGCGTTTGGCTTGCCATTTTTTTACAAGCGCGGAGACGTCATAACCGCGCGGGACGGGCGAAACGAGACCGGCCTCGGCAAAGGCAGCGTCCAGGCGTCGGACCGAATGCAATGCTACCGGCACCCACTCGAAGTTGACGTCGCCGGGATACATGGCCCGCCCGAGAGAATCGATTGCGTCACGCCAATTACCCGTGGGATCACCCATGCCCGTTACCGGATCCACATGTTTCAACCCCATGACGTTCCGCTCTCGCGCGGCATCGAGTACGTAACGTACCACCCGCGAGAAAATCCGCCGGTTTAAAACCTTGTGACCGTCCGGTCTCATCGAACTTTGTCTTTCCCAAAAATGTTTTCGTGACGCGAAGAAGCGTTTCCGGGCAGCGGCATCTGCATCCGCAGGCGGGGTCATAAATTCCCAAGCCAGCGCCATGAGCAGGAACTCGCCGTCCATCATGCGGTACCCAAGCCGCTTTGCGGAGCCCCGTTTCTCACGAAGATCCTCGTCGTGCGCTACGTAACCTTCCGGATTCACACGGTCGAGCACAGACTGAAGCAGGTTCTCGAAAACCTTGGGCTGCACATAATCGCGTAGGAGCCGCGCGGTAAGAATCGTGTCCCTCCCAAAGTAAGTAAGGTATTGCCAGGACCCGGCCAGGGCCACCTCGGGCGTCGCCAAGAATTCGATGTCCCGCATCGCCTGTTCAAACGTATACAACTTCAACACCGCGAGTCCACGAAACTCACCGGTTTCCAAGAGGTGCACCGTGCGCGCACCGGAACGAAATCCTTCACGGGATGCGATCTCGCGCTCCAAGTCATCCATTCTCTTTTGAACGCCCCGGTTCCGCGGATCGGCTTTGAGCTCCACAAGAAGCTGCTTGTATGCCTCGACCCGGGCGCGGTGGTTAAGAATCTCAGTTTCGGAAAACGTCCCGCGCTCCCATGTCTCGACCTCTCGGCGAAGACGATCCCTATGTTCAAGGACCGACGGCCGGAAGAGCTGCTTGCGGGTATACCGGGACAATGGGGGATGTGTTGAAAGAAGACGGACGGTAAATCGCATTTCCTTTGCGTTTTTCGGGGGATAGAAAGTCACTACCGGGATGGCCCCTTCTGACTGCTCTGCCTTGACTGATTCCGGGTAAATCAATTCCATGCGAATATCGTAAGCTTGCTGGATACGGTTTGATAAAGCCACGACCCGCCGGTTGCGGCCGCGGTGTGTCACTGACTGCGGATTTTTGGTGGCAAATATTGGATAGGCAGACTCACCGAGTCTCTTCATTTCTTCAATTCGCTGGCGAGCTGTGGGGTCCACCGCCGCGGCGCCTGCCGAGCGCATCATATCCCGGATCGTATTTCCGGAATGGAGCTCAATCATCGCCAGTTGGAACGAATCACCGCCTTCACCGGGCACCAGACCCCGCACACGAACGTCGAATTCCACCCCGCGAAAATTCCGGTTCCTATGGCGGGTATTGGCAGCGCGCACATTTCGGGTAATGGAAATATCGAGGCCCGGATTCCCGATCGCATCTGCATGAAAGCCTTCAAAACCGTCCCGCAAGAATCCGCGCAGTGTCACCCGGTTGCCCCCTGTTGTACGCGTATCCTTAACCGACAGGTGCGCGTAAACGTTTTTTACCGGGTTCAGGTAGATTGCGTTCTGGAAGGCACCGCGCTTCTCCAGGCTCAGAGTTACTTCACGGCTCCCCGTCCTCAGTTCGGACCGCGAATCGTCTCCTGTCGCAAGTGCGGGAACTGAGCCGCGTATGACGGCAATGTAACGTTCAATTTCCTCCGCTGAAATCCGCTCGGAGGGTTCGGCCATGACATCCACGCGCGGCATGAAGAAATACCGGGTCTCTCCGAATCGCTCATACAGCATGCGGTCCCATTTGATACGCTTGAGGCGACCCTTCCTCGCGTAGAGCCTGTCTACGCGTTCCGAAATATACGACTTCTCCGGCACAGTATCCTCTGCCGGTTTTACGACATCACCGCCTCCTAGGGCCTCGCGGTTCAGGTGTTTGAAAAACACGTAGTCCAAGGCAACCTCAAAGACCTTGGCGTACGGGCCCGTGGTAATCCTGTCGGTCTTAGGGATATCTCCCAGCAAATCCGTGATTGCCAAGTGGCGGCTAACAACCTCGTTGAACGACAGCCCCTGCTTCTGTGCGGCCTCGACGGACAACCAGGCTAGTTTCGTTTTCACCATTTGAACCCAGTGATCATTCGGCTTAATAAACAAGCGGTCGATATCCGCTTTCTTTCGCACATACCCAATGAGTTCGGCTCGATACTCATCTTCGGTCAGATACTTTTCATCGTCTGATCTTAATTCCGAGCGCACGGGCTTAACGAGATCCGGAGCGGAGCGCGCACGCAGAAATTGGCTCTGGAAAGTTGCTGCGTCAATGCGGTGACGGGACAAAAGGGCTCTGGCAAATTGGGTCACATCCCCTGCAAGGCGGCCGAGGTCGTGAACACCCTGCGTTTTCAAGGCGTTCTGTGTGAAAGCAAGAAAGGCAACGGACTCCATCGTGGAGTTTTCACCGAACTGGTGATCGAGGACTGACCGCACATAGGCTTCTTGGCCGTCAAAGTGACTTATGTTCGGGGCTATCAGTGCGTAATTATAATTCTTATCCCGGAAGAATTTCTTGAACGGTCCTGTATGGAACCCTCCGGTGATCACAACGGCCTTCTTCTCGGGATGCTCGCGAAGCCGGCGATCGATATTCTGCAGCATGCGCTCGTCACGGATTCTCACCCACCGGTAAAACTCCGCGGCCTTCTCATAGAGCGCGTCGATCTCGGTAATTGCACCGGCCTTCCACGAAAGTCTCGAGCCGTCCGCCGCGAATCCGCTTGATTCGTTCACGAGCGCCGAAGGGCGGGCCTCAGCAACCGCATTCTCGTCGGTCGGCAGGAGTTCCAGCGCAAAAAGCCTTTTGAGCAGCCGGTACTTCTTGAGCAGACCCAAGAGGCCCCTGACCTCGTCCGTCTCCGCCAAAACAGATGTAATCTTGTCCGCAAGTGCGTCGAGTTCTGCGAAGAGCCGCTCGCTATCGAGCTCGCTTCGGAGGATGAGATGCCCTATAAAGCGGGTCAGATTCGGGTACCTGCGAAAGTCAAAGTTCTGCGGCAGGTAGGTCATCATGCTCTCGAAGAGAAGGCCGGTTTCCGGATCCGGCAATTCGTGGCTGCTCAGATCGCCTTTGAGCAGTTTCTGGACTTCCCCAAGAAGCCCTTTTGGGGCGGTCCTAAGGAGCCGCAGAAATACCTCCCGCTCTTTTTCGAAAGCGGCGGAATCCATTTGGGTTTCAAACTCTCGAAGCTTGAATAAACGCGAAAGCATCGGCCAATCGAGCTGATGCACGGGGTCGCTAATATTCAGCTCGAGATGAGCGAGGGCTTGTACCTGAAGGTAATCGAGCCAGTCCGTCATCGCGAAACGTCGCGACTCGAACCTTTCCTCCTCCTTGAGGAAGTGCCGCAGGTCCTTGCTCAGGCGCTCGCTAGCCAGGCGGTCCATCTGCATATCGAAGCGGCGCAGAAACCCGTCTGTCTTTTCCCTCTGAGAATGGACATCGGCGAACGCTTTTGCGTTGTTCAGATAGGCATCAAGGTTTTCGATACCGAATGCTTCGACACCTTCCGCTTCCGCCAGAAACAGTTCAGGCCCTTTCACAAGGGCCTTTTTTGTAAGTTCATCCAGAATTTCCATCGTAACGTCCATGCGTTCAGGCACAAGACGCAACAAGTCCGCGTTCAGCTTAAGCGCACTCCCCTCGAGGAGAATCAGCTCCACATCGTAAGCGGAATGCAGGTGATGGAGAATCGCCTGAACTTTCTTTTGCGCCTCGTAATTGCCATGAGCTGTCTGGAGGTGAATGAGGGTCGGGCCGGTTCCCGAGACAAGATTCTGCACGGCGCCAAGCTCGGCAGGCAGTTGTAGTTGAAATCCCTGCGGCACGGAAATCTCCCTAACACTATTCGCGTGAAGGATATTCAGGTTGGGCGCTGCCATACCGATATCCTGTGCAAGAAACAAAATCGCAGTCAGCATGGCTATCCATTTTTTGGTTTTGCTTTTCATAAGTTGCATTTCAAGATAGAATATTGCCCTCGGCTGATTACTTGGTAATAAGCCTAAGTCCATGGGAATAAAAGAGTTGATAAAGGCTACCCGGCGCTTGGAGACTCTTCAAATTTTGAGCGCTTGCGGTATAACATCAACTAACATTGACAGGCAGGGTGCAAAAATTGAATGCCGTCATCTAACCCCTTACCTATAGGCATGTCACAAGAGAATCAAATCCAGACAGTCGGCAGAAAAGTCCTCGAGCTAGCGCGGCGCGAGGAAGTGAAATTTGCTAAGAAGCATCGTTGGGAAAATGCCCTTTTGGACTGGTGCATGGCCAACGAAGAGCTCAAAAACCGTACTTTTCGTTTTATCGATGTCTTTCCCCAATTAAAGTCTTCGAAGTCGGTACTGCAGCATATCCGGGAATATTTTCCCCTTTCCGAGCACCGCCTGCCGCAGGCGATACGCGCCGGGCTGGTCTTGACTCATCCGGGACTACTGACTCGAGGCGCCGTACACGGTGTCACGCATGCCATGTTCATGAAGCTATCGAAATTCTTCGTTGCCGCCGCAAACGAAAAGGACCTCGAGAAAATTCTGGATGATCTGGATCGTGAAGGCGTCACGAGTTCCATCGACCTGCTCGGCGAGAAAACCATGAGCGAGGCCGAGGCAGAGATCTGTTTTCAGCGCTATCAGTCGCTGATCCGTACGCTCGGCAAGAAGAAGTGGGGCTTTAAAAAACAGAATGTCTCGGTGAAACTTTCAGCTCTCGATCCCCTCTTTGATCCCATTGATCCGAATGGAACCAGCGAGCGTATCCGTTGGCGCTTGCGAGAGCTGGTGCGGCTGGGCACGGAGCAACAGGTGTTCATTCACATCGATATGGAAGAGTTTGAAATGCGCGATCTGACGCTCAAGATTGTGCGCGACCTTTTACACGAAGATGAATTTGCTCCGGGCATAGCTCTCGGAATCGTCTTGCAGGCTTATCTGCGCGACGCTGAAGACTGTCTCGACGGCATTCTCTCGTGGGCAAAGACATTGGCAAAACCGCTTACGATTCGGCTCGTGCGGGGTGCCTATTGGGATCAGGAGATCATGAAGGCCAAGGAGCGCAGCTGGCCGATCCCCGTGTTCCTGCGCAAAGACGAGACCGACGCCATGTTCGAAAAACTCACGGTCCGCATCCTGGACGAGGCCCCGCACGTAAACTTAGCCCTGGCAACCCATAACGTGCGGTCAATCGCACATGCAATAACATGCGCCAAGGCCAAGGGCATCGGCGACGAAAACCTTGAATTTCAATTACTCTACGGAATGGGCGAACCCTTGATGCACGTTCTCAGAGAAATGAATTACGCACCCCGTATGTACACTCCGATCGGCGACCCTGTCTGGGGCATGGCGTATCTGGTTCGGCGACTCCTTGAAAACGTTTCATCGCAATCGTTCGTCAGACGCAGCGTTCACGACGAGTCCGCCGTAGGGGAATTGTTAAGAGCCCCACTCGCCATGATTGATCAAAACGACACTGAGGGCCCACCCGAGAAAAATAATCATTACCACCCCTGCCCTTCCCTGCGTTTTTTCAACCATAAGATCAGGCAGGATTTTTCGGACAATCTGGAGGAAGTCATCCTTACGCTGAGAAATCCCAAGCTTCCCATCGTTGTCAACGGAAAGTCGAAACAGAAAAAGGTCCGCACCCAGATTATTTCGCCGATTGACGGCGTCACAAAGGTTGCCAGCGCCTCAAACGCCGATGCCTCGGATGTCGATCAAGCCATTCGCGTCAGCCTCGATAAATTCCGATCGTGGGCAAATACACCCGTTCATGTGCGCGCTAATTATCTGCGGCGCACTGCGGAGTGGATGCGGGACCACCGCTACGAAATGGCGGCCCTGGAAGTGTTGGAGGTGGGCAAGCCCTATCGCGAAGCGGATGCCGATGTGAAGGAGGCGATTGATTTTCTTAACTACTACGCATACTCCGCAGAGAAACTCATGCAGGACCATCCGACAGAGACGCTCGCCGACGAGGTCAACTTCACCCGGCCGCGGCCGCGCGGCGTGACCGCGGTGATCGCACCGTGGAATTTTCCGATTGCGATTTTAACCGGCATGAGCGCGGCAGCTTTAGTCACCGGCAATCCGGTTTTACTCAAGCCGGCCGAGCAATCGCCCCTTACGGCGTGGAAAGTATTTGAGGCGTTTCGCGAAGCCGGGGTTCCGCCCGGAGTGCTTCATTACCTGAGCGGCGTTGGTGAAGAGATCGGTTCATTAATGGCTGATGACCCTCGCGTTTCGGTGGTGGCCTTTACCGGCTCAAGAGAAGTCGGACTCCAAATTGTGGCCCGGTCTAATTTACGTAACCCATTACAGCGACATGTGAAAAAGACAGTCATCGAGATGGGCGGAAAGAATGCTGCCATCGTCGATGAGACCGCCGATTTTGATCAGGCGATTCCCGATATCCTCTACTCGGCATTCGGTTATGCCGGGCAAAAGTGTTCCGCCCTCTCCCGGTTGATCGTTCTCGATGACGTCTACGACGCTTTCATCAAGCGATTAATTCAAGCTGCGGGAAGTTTTCCCGTCGGAGATCCCGCCGACCCGCGGACGCTTTGCGGGCCGGTCATCGACGAGCAAGCGCGCCAGAGAATTCTAAGCGCGATCGAAGAAGCAACCGTCAAGGGCAAGGTGCTTTTCAAAGCGGATGTCTCAAACCTCGCCGCCGGTTACTATGTGCCGCCGGCAATCATTGCCGACCTCCCTGCAAATTCACGGCTTCTGCGGGATGAGCTCTTCGGCCCTATTCTTGCGGTCATACGAGCAAAGAATTTTGAGGAGGCCTTGAACCTCGCCAACGATTCCGACTTTGCACTGACCGGAGGCCTCTTCAGCCGCACCCCCTCACACATCGAAAGAGCCAAGCAAGAGTTTGAATGCGGGAATTTCTACGTCAACCGGCCCACAACCGGCGCTATCGTTCAGCGACAGCCTTTCGGGGGTTACAACCTTTCAGGAACGGGAACTAAGGCGGGAAGTGCCGAATACCTGCGGGAATTCTTCATTGAGCGCACCATTAGCGAAAACGTATCACGCCACGGTTTCGCGCCCCTTAATCTTTAAATCTTATTAGACGATCGTGAATGTGCTGAGGTCAACGGTGACCGGACTGCTGGTGCCGTCTGCCTTGAGAAGGACATAACTCGCAAAATTCCCTATATAGCGGACTTGTGTGGCCGCCCCGGTCAATACGAGTTTCTGTCCCGTGTTGGGGTCAATGAGAATGGTTTTGTTGTAAGAGGCGGTCTTCATCGCTACGGTTACCACCAGACGGCCTGTCGTGATCACGTGCGCATCCGCGAACGTCGTCTCAAACGGCGGATTCGTGCCGACAACCGGGGCTAACTCCTCGGCATGCAAGAGGGTCATATTCCTCGTACCGTTGGAGGTATCATAAACAAACACCTCAGGAGTACCACCCAGGTATTCTGTATGGACAAGAATCGGTTCCCCGTCATCGATATAAACGCTGGCACCCTGTGTGAGCAACTTAAATCCGCCAAGCGTGGTCACCTTTGTCGCCGGATCAAAAGTTGTGGTTGCTGCCAGCACCGTACCCGTGAAATCGCTCGACTCCTGCAGGAGCAATATCTTGCCGTCTGCGAAATCGATACCCTTGAGCAATTCGCCGGCGCTCTGGGCCGTAGCGGTGAAAAGGTCCGCAGATGCGAGGTCTTTTATATAGAGGTCATAAGTGTCACCTTGCGGCCCGGAGGTCTTGGTGCTGTAGACGGCCCATTTGCCGTCCGGAGATACGTCATGAAGCGGCGAAAACGGGGAAGGCCCGCCTTTCGGAACCTCGATAGTCAGAAGGTCAATGATGTTGAGCGACGGTCCCGAGGTGTCCAACAACTGCAAGGTGTAGCGGTCATTCGGGCCCGATATTACGACCACATCAACTTTGAAAGCAAAATCACTGTTCGACGGCGCGAGTTCCCATCCGGAAGGCACGGCCACGGGAACGTTTGTAAAATGCAGGTTCCCCTGCTGCCCATTCCCTTCAACGATGAAGAACATAAGCTGAACATTTGCCAAATCGATGCCCGCAAACTTCACCGGATCGATCTCCCACACCTGCTCGATATCGGAACGAATTCCATTCAGATGAACCGAGGCCTTCTTGCCCTGATTGTCGATAAGTTCGAGTTTAACGCGGCTGACATCCCCCATGAGACCCACGGTAAATTTTGAGAGGGTATCAAAACGTTTAGACCCGGGCGCAAAGGTATAGCCTCCGCCCGTCCATCCCTGCGTCCCCGTATTATAGGCCAGGGTCGTGCCGCGGCCCTGGTAATCCGCCAAGTTGGAACTTGCATCTCCACCGGGAGATACGCCTTGGATAAAGCCTGTCGGCGAACCGGCGCGGAAATCCACAAGATCATCCAAGCCCAGCGTGTCGGAGGGATAGACATCGAGATCCGGCAGGTAATTTATCTGCAGCGACCCCACTTCCTGCGGGCCTTCTACGATAAAGTAAATAATTCGAACTTTACTAAGGTCAATACCGCCGAGGGCCGAGATGGGAATCTCAAAAACCTGCTCTTTGTCAGGATCTACACCCTCCAAGTAGAGGACCGATCGGTCCCCGCTTGAGTCGAGCACTTCGACTTTAACGCGGCTGTTGGTACCCGACAGGTCCTGAAGACCAAAGGCTACCGATTGTAATCCGCTCCAATCGCCCGTTTCTTGGGCGGGATTCGTCGTAAAATCATCGTAACTAAATCCGCCGCCTGCCCAACCGGCACTCCCTGTATTGTATTCAAAGAGTACGCCTCGCGGCGTGGCAGTGGCCTTGTCGGTGGCGTTGCCGCCGGGACCGACTGAGGTTATTCCGGGCGCGCCGATCTGGCCGTTCGGAAGGCCGGGAAGATCCGCCGTCGTTAACGTTGTCGAAGGAGTAATAACAACGTCCGGTTTGATGCGATTAACAGTCAAACTGCCGTCAATGTTATCCCCTTCCACCACCAGAATAACGAACCGCAGTTTGGTTAGATCAATCCCGGTAAAAGAAGACATCGGAACTTTCCAAATCTTCTCCTCGCCGGGAACAATGCCGCCTAGTAACACTGAAGACTTCGCTCCAAAAATATCTTCGAGCTCGAGCTTAACGGTGCCATGATCTCCGAACATACCGAGTACGAGGTTGGTAAAGCCGCTAAAATTGCTAGATCCCACGAAACCCGTCGTGAAATTGTCGAAAGAAAAGGCCCCGGCTGCCCAACCCGGTGTGCCGGTATCATAATTGATTTGCATACCACGAGCGGTTCCTGCCGTCGTTGACGTCGCATCGGTGCCTGCAGGAAAGATCGGAAAGGTGAAGGGCCCGCCGTCGGTACCCGCCGGAAACTCGGTGATAGCACGTCCCGTCAATGTAGGGTCGGGCTGAAGAGACGCCGGGGGCGCATCAATGGCAAAGTTAAAGGTATCCGACCAGAGGCTTCTCGGGCCGGTGTCAAAACTGTTATTCGCAGAGGCTCGTACTCGCACATAATACTGCCCCGCATCCGTCACAGGCGCGACTTCTGAAGTTCCCGCCGGAAATCCATCATGGACAATGTCGTTGAAGGCCGGGTCTGTGGCCACCTGCACTTGATAGATCACGGCACCGCTGACCCCTGAAAAACCGATATCTCGGCCGCCTGATACAGGACCGGCGCCATTAACTGTCGGCTTCGACACAATAAAGGCATTCCGAATGACATCAAACGAGAAGGTGTCCGACCACTGACTGAGCGGCCCCACCTCGATGAGGGGATCTTTAGAACCGAGAACGCGCACATAATAGGTTCCGTCCGTCAGAGCGTCCGTAGAAGGGATCGTCTCGGGCGAAGTGCCCGGGAATCCCTCGTGGATAATGTTGGTGAAACCGGAATCTGTGGCTACCTGAATCCGGTACTTTTGGGCGTCCTGGATCGGCGTGAACTGGAGTTCCGTTGCACCCTCATGATTCGTCACAGCCGCATCGACCGTCGTTTTTAACGCTGTGAAGGGATCCGGCCCGGAAGGCTCCGGAAGATAATAGTCAATACGACCGAGCCGGTTCGGCGAGAGGCCGCGGTCGATCTCAATAATGACTTCTGCGATCTGCGTCTTATCAAATAGACCGTCGTCAACAAAGGTAATATAGAAATTGAGAAACACATCCGAGAGATTCATCTCATAGATTTGTTCGTTACCATCTTTATCTCTGACCCGCAAGCGCGCATCGGCATCGTTCCCGTTATTCTTCAGGGCCATGACCAGGGTACCCCCAAAATCAAAGTATTCATTGGACGCAGGCACGATCTCGGCAGTTACGGTAGCCCCCGCTGATCCACCGACGTCATAACGAAAACCCCGAATGCCGTCCGGTTGGTCATCGAAGGTAATGAAACCAGGCACCGAGCCTGCTCCGCGGATATAGGCCCCGGGACTGGCCGTGGTTCCTTGAGGAAACTCGCTTAGCAGCCCTTCGCTGAAGGCCGTCACACCGCCTGCCATCATCGGCACATCAACCCCGCCGATGTGCACAAAAATCTCGCCGCGCCGGTCCTGCTGATACGTCGTCGGGTCTATGTCGGCAAAGGTCTGCCGCAAGACCATGCAGGTCACCGCGCCTTCATTAAAATTCGAATCCTCGCTCAAATCAATGCTGTAGGTAAGATAGGTATCAGACAAAACGAGCCGCCGCGATGCTTGATTGCCCGTAGAATCAATAAAGAGGATGGTGAGTTCATCCACGCCGTCGGTGGTGATGTCAAAGTTTTCGCGTTTCAAACGAATGAGGAGAGGCCCGCCGCTTAGGTCCATCGTGGAATTCGCGCCGACACTGATCTCGGCATCGACCGTGGCGCCTGCGCCGGCACCCAGATCATAGCGATAAGAAAAGAAACTTTCGCTGAAAGGTTTAAACGTGGCGTATCCCGGTAAGTTCTCTTTGCCCGCCTGAGAATTGTACTTGTGTAATGTCAGCTCCGGATTGCCGGGCAATTTGGAGACGATCGTCGATCCGACTTCTCCATTGACCTGAGGCGGTGACAAAGGCCCTTCCTCAGTGCCGGCACCCGAAGGAACTTCGGGGTCGGATACACCCGGGTCCTTGCTGGGATCGACGGTCGGCTGCGGAACACCTGTTGGGCCTAATATTAAATCAGCGTAAGCGGTGGATTGGAATGAAAGCGGCAGTGAATAGAAGAGTAGTGTAAGGGATAAGGACAGTCTTAGTATTTTGTTTGCAGTAAAACCCATTTCACAATTCCTGTGTTTGTATCCATGTTTTAGACTTTCCCCCTTTCAGAACAACTACCAGCTTTTGCAAATAATTGCGAAAGTTGCTAAGTATAGCAGAATCAACCCTGGACAGCAAGTCCTTTGAGTAAACTTGACCTCACATGTTATTTATTGCTCGACTTGATTTCAAATAAAGACCATTAAAGATCGTGGTCTTTTTGACCGTATCTCGTAAAAGGTTATTCCCCTATGAAGATTGAAAAGATTGCCAAATCCGGCTTTGAAGAAATACTAGTCTGCGAAGATCAAGCCTCAGGACTCCACGCTATTATTGCTGTTCATAATACCCGGCTCGGGCCCGCCTTGGGCGGTATTCGTATGCATCCCTACGCAACTACCGCTGACGCATTACGGGATGTCACACTTCTTGCGCAAGCAATGACTTATAAGTCGGCCGCCTCTGACCTTAAACTCGGCGGCGGCAAGGCCGTGATCCTCGGCGATCCTGCCGCCGATAAAAGTCCCGAACGACTCTATGCCATGGGAAGATTCATAAATGAATTTAAGGGGCGCTACATCGCGGCCAAAGATCTTGGGATTACGACTGAGGATCTCATTGCTGTTGCCAAGGAAACAATATACATGACGGGGCTCCCTGAAACCATGGGGGGCAGCGGCGACCCCTCGCCTTGGACTGCCGAAGGTATCTTTGCCGGAATACGCGCCTGCTTTCAATTCAAATTGAAGCAGCTCAATCTCGCCGGAGTGACCGTCGCCATACAGGGAATCGGCCATGTGGGACTCGCGCTAGCGCGTCGCCTGCATAGTGAAGGCGTAAAACTTATCGTCTCGGACACGAATCCCGACCTACTAAAAGAAGTCGCTGAAAAGCTGGATGCGAAAGCAGTGCCCCCCGATGAAATCTATGATATGCCCTGTGAGGTCTTCTCCCCCTGCGCCATGGGCGGCATCATTAATGATAATACGATAAAGAGGCTACAATGTTCGATCATTGCAGGCGGCGCAAACAACCAGCTCGCCGATATGGAAAAACACGATCAGCTATTACGGGACCAGGGTATTCTTTACGCCCCCGATTACATTATTAATGCCGGGGGCGTTATCAATATCTACGTTAAAGATATTCTTAAAGAGGAAGACGCGATGCCCTGGATTCGGAAGATTAGCGGCCATCTACTTGATGTCTTCGAGAGATCGGCTCAAAGCGGCAAGGGTGTGAATTTCGAGGCCGATAAGCTGACTCAGGCGAGACTCGAGCGGGCCTCGATAAGGCGGGATTCCGATTCGTGACTATAGTCATCCTTTTCGCGATCGGGTCGTGACTGAATGAGAGCCGTCGAGATGGTGCCCGCAGTCACTGCCGAACCCGCAGCCGCGAAAGTCCCCGCCCCGCCCGCCGACGCGGCACCCGTTGCGACGGGCGCCGTCGCCAAACCGATAGCCCCCGCAGCTGTTCCCGCCGCCGCCAAGGAAGCCGCCAAGATATAGACCTTCTTGCGATCACTGACAGGGCCTTGGTATCCCACGTCACTCGGTCTTACATCGGGATCCAACATTCGATAGTCCGGTCTTACGAGGGGGCCCAATTCCGGCTTTGGAATCCGGTCGAGATCAGGTTCTCGAGTGTCGACGATGGTGACATAAGGATTGCCGGTCTTCGGATGATTTCTGACACGCACATCCGCATTAGATTCTTCGATAACCTCAGACGAATCGGCGGCATTCAGCGGCGCTGACTGCCGCCCGAGAAGCGCAAACACCATCAGAACCACGAGATAAGTCTTCGCCATCTTTATACCCCCAAAGTATCTTGCAAATGTTGCACAATGGCTATGACGTTATTCTCGATCGCTGCATTCAAATTAACTTCAGGGCCCCCTTTTTTGGCAAAGACCTTCTGGGCATCGCTTGTGCCTCGGGCCTCGAGGCGTGCCACAAACTCCAGCTCCGAATCATAGAGTTCCACTTCAGTGAGAAGCGTGACGGCCTGCCCCTTCAAGGTCACCTGATTACCGAAGTCTTTAATGCGAATCGCCGCGACATGCGCAATGGCATAGCGCTTCATAATCGCCTGCGTGGGCTCCGCTTCCATATATAGGAACTCATCAAATGCCCGCTGAAAGGCTTCAATCAGCATGGGCGTAATGGCCTCGCCGACATGGTAAGTTTGGGGATCAGCCAAACGGCCGCCGCGTTCCTGTGAGACATAGGTCATCACTTCTTTCGGAATATAGAGCGCGATGCGGGCAGGAGCCGGCTGCACGGTCTCATAGAAATGGTTAGAGAGCAACCCGGGAGCATGGATATCCCACCCAAAAAGGGCCACACAACCTGCGAGCCCTAGGGCGGTTGTCAAAAGGATATTTCGCAAGTTCATTTTACGAAGGCCGATCCAATGTCTGCTTCAGAATCGCATTTTCCAAGGCAAGTTCTTTTCGGGCTCGAATGCGTTCCAAATGTTTTCCGATACGCTCTTCCGGGATCTTGAGATGCCGCATCACAAGCCGGCTGAGTTCGTAGCTGGCTTCCCATTCCTCCATCACCACCATATCCGCACCCAACTCATAAAGCCGCGGCATTTCTGTTTCGTACCGTGTGCGCACGGCAAGCATGACTTGAGAATTCAGTTGTTGAATAACGCGGATCACCTGCACCATACCTATGATATCCGGAAAACTCACAACCACTGCACGGGCCCGCTCTATCCCCGCTCGCTTCATGACCTCACGATTCGCCGCGTCACCGTATATAACCGATATGCGTTTCTTCCTGGCCTCCTGGACCTTGCTATGATTGAGCTCCACCAGAACGAAGGGGATGTTTTCTTCGAGGAAAGTCAGCGCCAGATCCTGCCCCGAAGGACCGAAACCGCAAAGGATCACATGGTCATTTACGGCCGGCAGGGCCGAAGGTGGGATTTTCCAATCCGCCGGAGGAGTTCCGAAGAAACCGATCCTTTCCGAAAGCGATAAGACCAGCGGAACTAACTTGAAAAGCACCGGCGTCATAAGCATGGTCAGAAAGGCCGTCGACAGGAGTACATGATACAGATAGAGGTCAATGCCCCCCGAGGCCCTGCCTGCCTCCAACAGAAGAAGCGAAAATTCACCGATTTGCGACAGCAAAATTCCCGCCGCAAGTGCGACTCGCGGGGCCATGCCGAAACACGTGATGAGCACCGTCATGAGGACAAAGTTAACGAGCAAAACCAACCCGACCGTAACGGATACGACAAACGCGTTTTCCAACGCAAAATGGATATCAAACAGCAGGCCGATTGAAACAAAAAAGACACTCACGAAGATATAACGAAAGGGTGTTATGTCACCGATGAGAGAACTCCTGAAATCTGTGTTCGCAAACATGAAACCCGCGAAAAAAGCCCCGATCGCCAAGGACAGACCCAAAAATTCGCTCAACCAGGCCGTTCCGAGGCATACCACGACCGCGGTCAAAAAAACAATTTCCCGGTTACGCGTCACCGCCAAACGGTGCATCATACGCGGCAGTAAAAACCGTGAGAACAGCACAACGGCCGCCAGTAAGATCAGCGTCTTCACAAGTGCCATACCTAAAGTAATCGCAAGTGACGATGGCTGGCCCAGGCCGGTTGTAAAAATCAGTAGCGGCACTACCGCGATATCCTGAAAGAGAAGAATCGCCACAGCAATACGACCGTATTGCGTATCAAGTTCACCGCGATCAATGAGGAATTTCAGGACGATGGCCGTAGAACTCAGAGCGATTACCGAGCCGAAAAAAAATCCGTCATACAGCGGACGGTCCCGCCACCACGCAAAGGCAAAACCGACTAAAATCGACAATAAGATCTGCAGCGTGCCCCCGAAAACCGCTAAATTCTTTAAGCCACGCATACGGTCCATCGAAAATTCCAGGCCGATCGTGAGCATGAGCAACATTACGCCGAGTTCCGCCATTTGGTGAATACGCCCTGAATCCGTCAAGATCCCAAATCCATGGGGCCCGACAATAACACCGGCAATAAGAAATCCAAGGATACTGGGGAGGCGCAGGCGCTCGAAGGTAACAGCGACAATGGTTGCCGTGATCAAAACGAGAATAAATTCTGTCAGAAATCCGGGAGTCCCCATAGGCCTAAGGCAGGTACCCCCCCGTCGCCTGAACGGGTGTCGGGTCGTTTCCTTTTGTGACCCACGTTGCCACCGCGTAGCGCTTTGATTCGACATCGGACGGAGCCTTAAGTGTTACGGTAGCCGCCAATTTATCCGCGTGAGGCTTCATAATACCGGATTCATAACTGAGGACAACAAACTGATGATTCAAATTTCGCCCTCGGTTCTCCCCCGCCCGAACATCAGAACTTAAATCAAATCCGAGAAGCGCGCCGTAAGCGCGCCACTCTTTGCCCTGCTCTGCAGGAGTAAACGCAACCTCATATCGGCCTTCATCCTCCGCCTTCACTGCGAGCACACCGACTTCCTTATTATCTGATTTCGGCACAGTCTTAGATCGGAACCAGCGGGGCCAGGGCCTGCCCGCCACGGCAAAACAAGGAGTGTAAATAGAAGGCTCTTGCCAAAGGCGCGCATAGACACGCTGGCGCTCCGTAAACGCAGGAGATGCGAAACGGTCTTTCCATCCCAGGTAATCCCAATAACCCACGTGAAACACCACGGGAACATAAGAACTCCAAAGATCCGGGGCTTCGGTTAAACCACTCACCCATTGGTCCGCGCGAGGACAACTGCTGCAGCCTTCGGAGGTGTAGAGTTCCAATAAATTTGTTCGACGCGCACCACTCGTGAAGGTCTCTGCATAAATCGACGGCAAAACAAGGAGGAGGGCCAAGGGTAGAAGCCATGGCGTGCGCCGCAAAACCATGGTATCAATCAGATGAAATAGTCACTTTTTTCATGGCGATGGTCTCCAGAGGCTTATCATTTGCAGCATGCGCCCGGGCAATCTTTTTTACGACATCCATGCCTTCCGTCACCTGCCCAAAAACAGAATGCCGGTTATCGAGCCAGGGCGTGGGAGCATCTGTAATAAAAAACTGGCTCCCGTTCGTATTGGGTCCTGAATTTGCCATGGATAATATGCCCGGCTTGTCGTGTCGCAAAGCCGATGAGAATTCATCATCGAACTTGTAGCCGGGGCCTCCCATTCCCGTCCCTGTAGGATCTCCGGTCTGAATCATGAAACCCGGTATGACCCGGTGAAATAGGATGCCGTCATAAAAACCCTTGTTCACCAGTTTGACGAAATTGTCCACAGTCTTCGGCGCTTCCTCGGCAAAGAGCTCCGCATAAATGTCTCCTACAGATGTCTCAATCTTAACTTTCACGATATTCTCATCCCCCCGTCTCGATGTTAATGTCCCCACGCCTGGTGTAGCGCCCACACGAGCTACACATCCCGCTGCGATGACGCATAAAATCAATAATAGCCACATTCTCACGGGTTTATTTTATCACTAAACGTAGTCATGGCGATAGAAGGAAAGGGAATGAATTAACGAACCCGCTGTTTGATTTCATGGATACGCCGCATGCAGAGATCCATCGCCTGCCGGGCATTCGTTGCATCTTCAGGTCGGGAATACTGCGGGCCCAGATTCTCGTATACACCCGCCGCCTTTTCAAAAAGTTTTCCGGCACGCGCATAAAGCGCAACTGCGGACTCGGCTCTCGCGCGGGTCATATTACCCTGCAACAGCTGCTCGGCCTGGGTCAAGATCGTCGTTGCGGCCAGAGCGTCGGCATTGGCCTGCTGGCGATAGACTTCCGGATCCTGCGTCTGCCCCAACGGCGCGCTGAGTAAAAGCAGAGGCATGGAAAAACTAACCAGTATAAAAATGCTTTTTTTGTTATTCATCGATTGACCCCGTCACCGGCGCACATTAGTCCCCCGCTGAGGAATCGCCTATCTCGGTAAAACAGCGGTCGATTTCGTGGAGGAAATCCTGGGAATTGAAAGGCTTCGTGATATAGCGGTGCGCAAGATGCTCCATGCCCTTCTGAACGTTATCGCTTTGGTTAAGCGCTGTCAGCATAATAACGGGAATGTGCATGGTGTGCTTATCCTTTTTGAGATGCTCCAGAACCTGAAATCCGTCAAGTTCCGGCATCATCACATCAAGCACTATCACATCGGGATTAAATTTCTTAACCTTATGGAGCGCGTCTTTGCCGTCGACAGCCATTTCCACATCATAGCCGGCGTGTTCCAGGCGTTCCTTAATCACAATGCGCAGTTTCTCTTCATCGTCGGCGACGAGAATTTTCCTAGCCATTAGAGGGACACCGTTTTTTGCAATGTTTTGAGAGCGGGTAACATTTCTATAATTGTACCACGTTCGTGTTTTGCCGGCTCTCGGGTCACATGGATCTCAATATGATGGGCGAGGTTTTCGTGACATTCTTCGTGCCCGCCGTGTGCCCAGGCCGTAAAACCGGGAAGCGCACCGAGAACCGTCACGAATAAAAAAACCCGCGCACGCGAGCGAAACGTCATTAACGCGCCTCCGCTTTAATCACTAAAAAAGATAGAAAGAAATTCCTTGAGCATGTTCCCGCCGGACTCAGCAGATTCCACGACCCCGTCTATCATGCCTTTTAACTGATCCCCCGGCGCCCGCCACAACGCAAAAAGACGGTATTTCCACTGCCCTCGCTTCGACTCCTCTTCACGACCCCCAAACCTCATACTCGTAGGTATGCGCTATATTCTTAGGCCCCTTAACGACAACACCCTCTAAAGGGGCCGCGACGACCCGCACAAGGCTTCGCCCCATATTATAAAGATGGTGGCGGGCAGACAAGGCATAGGCCGATGAGCTTTGAAGCATGAGGAGACAAAAACCGATCCGGGTAATCGTAACGTTGCGCATAGGCCTCATCGGCGTTCTTGAGCCTTTTCAACGAAGATCTTCTTGTCCTTAAGCTGGTGGATGAACTTTTTCAGTTCGGCATCACCGCGGTACGGCCAAAACCCGAAACGCTTGGCTTCATGATAACCTTCTTTAGGCCCCCAGCCCTGGACCGCGACTCGATACACTGCAACCAAAGTACCGGTTTTATCCTTACCGCTTTCGCAATGAAGAAAAACCGGCTGTGCTCCACGATTCAACACAGTTTCCAAAAATTGAATAACGGTACTGTCTGCCGGCCTTTCGTACAGGCTCATAGGCAAGGAAGAAAAGTGCATTCCCAAGCCCTCGACGATGCCCCGCTCCTCGGCAACTCTTGCCGCATCTTCTTCGAGACTGATGACCGTCTTTACACCAAGCTTCGTGAGCTCGCTCCACTCGTCTTCCATCGGCCGCGGACCTCGATAGAACCCCTCATCGACAAGATAAAAGCCCGAAGCCCCTGACAAAAGCGGCTTATGCGCACACCCGGCGAGCCCCGTCAAGAGCGCACCCGCAAACACCCATCGAAGAAACTTAGACATGGAAATCAGGCATTATTATTGCGATAAATACCAACGGCAAAAATGGCCAGCGTCGCAACAAGTAAAACAAACAAGCCTGCATCCGGTTGAATGGCGGCTTCCTGAACAAAGTTCCTTGTCACAAAACCAAGAACCCCTTCGCCTGCCCTCTCAACAGCTGCATCAAAACCCTTCACCGCAGCCTGCCCCAAATAATAAACCCCGAACATCGAGTAAGCCGCGCCGATAAGTCCGATCAGAGAGGTGTAGACCAGCGGACTGCCCCTGCCGAAAGCCGCCAAGAAAAGGCCTCCGATCAAGGAGAGGTAGGTAACGATTAGCGCGACCGGAATCAAGGCGCCCAAAATAAAGGTTGGGGATAACCGCGTGAGCTCATTGGACTTCTTATCCCGCGGCAAGACCTTCTCCAGTAAGTCCGTAAAATCGTAATCAACCTTGAAGGATTTTTTTTTGCCGCCGCCGAAGATTTTTTGGGGAAGGGGTTCGAGGATCTGCTGAAGGCTCCAGCTCTTTGTCCCAAGCGGCGCCAGTTTCACCTGCAGAAGCGGCATAAAGTAGGTGCCGAGCCCCAGAAATAGAAGGATATAGATCGTGACCGTCGTAGTCTTCAGGGTCTGTTGTTTCGTTTTTCGTACCATCACTTGGCTAGCAAGTCCTCGATCGCTTTGAGGAGTTCTTGGATATCAAAGGGCTTCTGAAAAACACGATTAGCTCCCAGCTTCCGCGCCAAGTCTAGATAATCCACAGGGATGAGTTTGGCTCCGCCCGACATTGCGATAATGCGGAGGTTGGGAGCCTCCTTCCTCAGGATGCGAATGGTCTCAACACCCTCCTGCTCAGGCATGAGAAGATCCGTAATAACGAGATCTGCCGCCTTTTCCCGGAACCGATCTACACCTTGTTTTCCGTCGGCGGCCAGAGTTACCTCATAGCCACTTTCAGTCAGAAAGGTTCCGAGTATCTCGCGAATATCCGTATTATCATCAATCACAATAATGTGCGCCACAGCTAACTCCTCTTGTTATTACTCGGAATAATGAACCGCCAGTGTTCTTTCAACATCGGCAAGAAGTTGGTCAATCTCAAAAGGTTTTGGGATATATCGCTCTGCCATGAGTTCCATAGCCCTGCTGACATCCTCGGGTTTCTGAGCCCCGGTCATCATAATAACCGGGATATGCTTTAAGGTCTCGTCTGACTTTATCGCCTGCAATGCCTCAAGCCCGTCCATTTCCGGCATGGTTACATCCATGAGTATGAGGTGCGGCTTGATCGCCCGAGCCTTGTCGACGGCGTCTTTGCCGTTTATCGCCCCGACAGCTTCATAACCGCTCTCTTTTAAAACCTCAATAACGACGTCGCGAATCTCCTGTTGGTCGTCGGCGACAAGAATCTTTTTGCCCTGATGCGGGTTTCCTTCTGCCATGACTAATAGACCTCTATCTTCAAACGTTTTTCGGACTTCATTTTTTTGACTAATGACCCCTCAACACCCGCCTCGGCGCCCATTTTATCGAGAACGGGGAGGATCCCCGCCTCCATCCCTTTTAGACCGCATATAAAAATCATGCTCCGCGGGTTCGTGAGTACCGGCTTAAGATCATCAGCTTGAAGCGCCATCTTGACCTGAACATACATTCTGTCGTCCCGCGTCGGAACCTCATCGGGAACAGGATTGATCTCTTCCCGGCTTACGGCCCTATGGTAATGAAAATTTTTATGTTTTCGATAAGATTCGAACTCTTCATTATAAAAGCCCGTATCTCCATACTTCACGCCGAAAAAAAGCCACACCTGTCCTTTGTACCCGTTAGCAAAGAGCTGCTTCAACATGCCGCGATACGGTGCAATCCCCGTACCTGTTGCCACAAGCACAAGATCACGGCCTACAGCATCCGGCGGGAGAACGAAATTACGCCCAACGGGGCCGGTTAGGTTGACTTTATGCCCTGGCTCGAGATCGCATAGATAATTGCTGGCGACACCCGGAGTCTGAACCTGCCCCGGCGTATCACGGCGGAAATGACGCACCACACAGAGCGAGAGGGTCTGCTGATCTCCGTCGTCACCGGGGCTATCTGAAGCAACGGAATACAAACGCAACTTGTGGGGCTTTCCCGTGGCGGGGTCCGTACCTTCGGCAAGCACCCCCACACTCTGGCCCGGGGCATAAGGAAATTTCTCTGAATATCGAAAGGTCATGTGCCTCACGTCGAATTCCGCTCCCCGGCTTTCCGCTGTCAGACGGATATTGCTCAGGGTTTCCGCGCTGAGAGGGGCTTGTAAGGTGAATAAATTTAGGGCTATTTCCTGGGGCATCAAGATTCTAGGAGTATACTACCTCTATTGACAGCCCGGCAACGCCCTTTTTACGGGGCATTGACTGCATTTTAACGTTCACAAAGCGATAGAAGCGACCGAAAACAACAAAGAGTGGGAATTTCCTTCGCCCCTTTATTAAGTCGCTTCCCTCTCAAATAATAATTGTTGTCGGAATATACCGATGTCGTATAATGAACGCGTTTGCAACATTTCTCTTGCCGCTCTATTCTTTTAACTGAGGAACTTGTAAAGCCAGCGGAAAACGCCAGTACATGATGCATAAAAGCTTTGCTCGGCAGTTCCTGAGATTCTAGTTCGACTCACAGCCTTTTCCCATTCCCACTCTTCGAGGTCTCCTCGTCACTTCGCTCCTTGCCTTATCCGCTGTTTCCTCTATGCCTGTCGCCTACGCCGACTTATTGGGGGATACAAGCGACGAGGACCTTCTAGGTGAACGGAAGAGTGGAAGAGACACTGCCGACGCCACAGATTTAGATGACGCTCGCAAGGCGCACGAGGAGCTCTTTGCCGAGAATCGTTATCCGTCGGCCGCAACCTGCGCCACTTGTCACGCCAAGCAGTATCGCGAATGGTCGGTTTCTTCACACTCGTATTCACAGCTCAGTCCGATCTACATGGCACTCAACAACACGATTAACGTGTTGGCGAGCGGTAGCAACGGCGATTTTTGTTTGCGCTGCCATAGCCAGGTCGGAGCAAACTTAGGCGAGAATCCCCGCATGTCGAATCTTGAGCGCCACCCGACATCCCGTGAGGGGATTACTTGTACCGTCTGTCACCGTATTAATAAGAAATATGATAAAGTCAGCGGCCGCATCGGCCTTGTTGAGGGCGGCCTGACCGAGCCCATCTATGGTCCTGGTGGCAACAAGATTCTTTCTGAGGTTCTGAGGGACCCCAAGTTCAAAGTCGTAACCGATCCGAACCAGCCCGGCCGGAAAATTCACGACGAAGTTAAGTTCTTTGCGCCCATCTCCACATCAACGTTCTGCGGCTCATGCCATGACGTGACGCTTTTCAATGGCTTCCGTCTGGAAGAGGCCTTCAGTGAATACCGCATGTCCCCCGCGGCGCGGAAGGGCATTAGCTGTCAGGATTGCCATATGGGCAAAGTTCAAGGTGTGGTCTCGGGTTATGATTTCGGACCGGCTGCGGTCGTGGGCGGCGTTCCTACCGAATCCAGAAAACTTACAAATCATTTTTTTGCCGGTCCCGATTATTCCATCATTCACCCCGGCATCTTTCCTCACAACACCAAAGCTCAGGAGATGGCGACCTTGGAAGAGTGGCTGCGATTTGATCACAAGGCCGGCTGGGGTACTGATTCTTTTGAAAATAAAGTCCCGCGCGATTTCAAATTTCCCGACCGCTGGCAGGCCCTTGACGACCGCTATGACGCTCGCGCAATCCTCAACGATCAGTTCGAACTCCTGGCATGGGCGCGCGAACGACGGTTAGAGGCCTTGCGCAATGGGTACGGCCTCGGCGAGATCATAATCAAGAAAGCGACGTCTTCAGGCATCAAGTTTAAGGTAGAGGTGAAAAACTTGACCAATGGCCACAACGTACCCACCGGGTTCACGGGTGAGCGGCCGGTTTGGCTTGATGTAACGGTCACCGACAGCGCCGGAACTGTCGTATTTCGGTCGGGCGACCTGGATCCTAACGGAGATTATCGCGACGACCATTCTTCGTATGTGCGAACCGGCCGAGTACCTCTCGATACGCATCTATTCACGCTGCAATCGAAGTTTGTGGTCTCCAACATACGCGGGTCAGAGCGCGAACGCGTTATCCCTATTCCCTACCCTCTTACGTCCCTTCCGCGCGTGCTGCCCGCACCGCAGTCTTTAGTGATCACGGGCGAGCCGTTTACCGAACGCAATCATCATAAGGGGATTCAGCCCGATGGTCGCCGCTGGGCGATGTATAAGGTGAAGGCCAAAGCCCTTACCGGGAAAAGTCCTTATAAGGCGAATGTCAAGTTGTGGAATGCGATGGTGCCGGTCAATCTTGTCGAAGCCATTCAATGGGTCGGGTTTGACTACGGGATGAGCGCCCGCGAAGTCGCCGATAACCTCCCAAAAAGAAATACTATGGGAAAAGGATATTGTCATTAATGTCGCCCTGTAAAGGACATTCCGCTTATTACAAGGTTCTGTGTTGTTTTATCGCAGCGGCGATGCTTGTTTCCGTCCCTCTGCCCCGCTTAGGTTGGGCCGGAGGCGAACATGGCGGAATGGAGCACGGCGGAAGTGAATTTAAAGAACTCCATTCTAATTGGTACGACCCCTTTTACCCGTTGGGGCAGACGAAGGGTGCTAGCCGGCTCTCTGATGTGCCGGTTCCTTTTCAGGGAGTTGACAAGATACCGCCCCGCCCCAAACTCCATTTGGAACTCGGAGATCCGTTTCTGGATTCCGGTAATCTCTTCCCGGGTTTTGAATTACCTACGGGAGCCGTTTGGCAGCCGCGTCTTTGGAGTTACATGATTTACCGTACCGCCCTACACTCTTTCGAGGTCAACGCGGATAGCCGGACATCGGAATGGGTCCATCGCTTGGACACGTATACTTCCTTGCAGCTGACGGGAACCGAAAGAATTTTGGTTTCATTCCGCCCACTCGATAAGAACCGCTTTGATCAGTTTACGCGCTTTGATCTCGAAGATCCCAATAATGACGAGGGCTTCCGCCAGGAATTCAACTTGAATTTGCGTGCCCTTTTCATGGAAGGTGATATGGGTAGTCTCTTTCCCTTTTTAGATCCCGAGGGCATGCGGCCCATGGATTTCGGCTTTTCTGTCGGCCGTCAGAACCTCAACTTTCAAGATGGCATTATGCTCAATGACGACATGGATGCCTTGGCAATCGTGCGTAACAATATACGTATTCCCGCCATCGGTATCTCCAATTTGCGCATAACCGGTATGTGGGCCTGGAAAGGCAATGACCGCGGCGGCGGCATCACACCGCCAAACCGCCGTAGTCCGGAAGCCGATGTCTTTGGTTTATTCAATTCAGCTGATTTCCACAAGAGCACTATTAACATCGACGGTATCTTCATTTCGGATAATAAGACCAACGGCGGTGATGCCTTCTATACCGGGGTCTCGTCAATTCAGCGCATGGGTGCCTTCAATACAACGTTCCGCTGGCTGGGATCATATGCCGAAGATTCTACGACGCCGCAGACAGGCTCGGGCCAGCTGCTGACGGGAGAAATATCCTGGACTCCGCATTCTTCAGACGACGTTGTCTATTTCAACCCCTTCATAGCCTTTGGCAATTACACGCAGGCAGGCCGCGAACCTATTCTTGGCGGTCCCCTAGCCCCACTCGGCATTCTCTTTGCATCACCGAATCTCGGCGATTATCGCGGCGAGATCGGCGGGGCCGCTCAAGATGTCTTTGGCGCGGCAACTGGTTATCAGGCCTTCTGGAATGATCACCACACCAACCTTGTCTTGGAGACCTCTTTCCGCAAGGATTATGGCGGACGCGGCACAGGCGTTTGGGGCGCTGGTTTTCAGTTGCAGCAGAAATTAGGTCAGCATGTCCAACTTCAGTTTGAAGCCTTCGCCTCTCTGCAAGAAAACCGCAAACGCGGTTACGGGGGACGTTCGGAAATTCTACTTGTATTCTAGACAGCCCATACCGTATTGCTATTTCATATCAGTCAAACGAAAGGATAATCATATGCGTCTCTTTACCGCACTGTTATCTGCCATAATATTTTTTGCGAGTCCTGCGACAGCCGCGCAGATGTGGGATCCCATCGCCGATAACGAAAAAATTACCGGCCCGGAATCCTGTGCGGAATGTCATGCAGACACCTTTCGAGTCTGGGAAGGGATGCATCACGCCACCACGTTTCGGGATATGCCTCGAAGTGACGCGGCCCGTGAAATAGCCGATAAATTGGGCATTCAACGCATCAAAACCGAGCCCTTGTGTCTCAGCTGCCATTTTACGACGATGCTAACGGATACGGGAAAATCTAAGCCCGTGTCGGGTATTTCCTGTGAATCTTGTCACGGGGCCGGAAAGGATTGGATCAACGTCCACAGTGACTATGGCCCGGGAGCCGATAAGGACACAGAGTCTGCTGATCACCGCGCCAAGCGACTTGCCGATTCCGAAGCCGCGGGTATGATTCGTCCGAGAAATCTGCACGCCTGGGCCTCCAATTGCTACAACTGTCATACCGTGCCCGACGAAAAACTCGTAAACATGGGGGGACACCCCGCCGGAAGTAAGTTTGAACTTGTGTCCTGGTCTCAGGGAGAAGTGCGCCATAATGTCTGGTTTTCCGGCGGTGTGGACAATGTAATGGCTACACCCGAACGCAAACGCGTCATGTACGTTACCGGTCAGGCCCTCGACCTCGCATATGCCCTGCGCGGTCTTTCTAAAGCCACCGAAGGCGCCACCTATGCAATCACCATGGCGAAGAGGGCCAAGGCGGCAATGATCCGTCTCGGACAAATTGATGAAGCCCTTACCATTCCCGAAGTAAAAGAAATCCTTAAAGTTGCCGACGCCGTCAAGCTCGATCTCAATAATGAGGCTCAGTTGTCCGGCGCCGCTGACGACGTTGCAAACCAGGCATTAAAATTTACTGAGGCCCATGACGGAAGTGCGCTTGCCGCATTGGACTCCCTCATTCCTTCGCCGGACGCCTTCCGCGGAACTCCCGCTGCCTAAATAATTCCTCGCAGGAGGTGTTGAAAATTCGCAACATTTTCTGCGCGAGTGTACATTTATTTCGTCATTCCATTTCTTCCGAGATATTTTTTCAAGCCGCCCGCAATAGTATTGTATTCCGGTCTTTTTCCCATATACTTAGCGATCGATGGAAAATAAATTCTCCCATATTGAAAAGAGGAAATACCGACGCAAGCCGACATCCGTGGCTGTCCGTTCCCTAAAAGAGGCGAAACGCGGCCTTTGGAAGCGCGCAAAGGCACTTGATCTTTCAGATACCGGCATACGCATTTCCCTGCGCGAAGCGCCCGCTAAGGGAAGCCGCGTGCACCTCTCGCTCAAGTCAGAGCAAGGCAGCCGCCGCAGGCGTGTGGACGGGAAGGTTGTGTGGAAAAAGGGGCTGGAATGCGGCATACAATTTGAAAACCTTCGAGGAACTCCGAACAACGAGAAGTTGCTATTCTACATGGGCGACCGCATGTGTGAGTTTGTCGTCAAGTCAGCAGGATCCAATCTTGTCGCGCTGCCCGTTACAACGCTCACGGAGCACAAGGCCGCGTATCGGTTGATGTATCGAGAGTATCTGGCGCGGGGCTACTGCGCTAAACACGCGTCGAAGATGTACTATACTTCATACAGCTTGCTTCCCACTTCACGCACTTTTATTCTGAAGCAGCAAAAGCATCTCATTGGGACGTTGTCCCTCTTTGTGGATTCACCCTGTGGACTTCCCATGGACCACACGGCCCCCGAAGTGACCGGCCAGCTACGCTTTCAGGGGCGACGCGTTGCAGAGGCAAGCCTCCTTGCCCTTGACCCAAACGCCTTTCGTGAGGGCACTCCCCCGCTTACCTACGCGCATCGCCTCGCGGGTTCCTTCTGGCTGTTCAAGACTTTGCTGGATTATGCGCGCCAAATCGCCGACGTTACGGATCTCGTCGTAACGGTGCACCCTAACCATGAGCACCTTTACCGCAACCTGGCATTCAAATCCATAAAACCCGCGACACCCTACGTCTTTGCCCGCGGCCATTTGGGGCTCCCGATGCATTTGGATGTGCGAGAGCTCGAGGCCCATCTTCCCGTCGGCACATGTTTTAAAAAATTCTTTTTCGACAATCTCCTGCCGTTAGATCAGCTAGCGAAGACTTACCGCTGGACGCCGGTTGCACTAAGTGACTTTATCAACAAGCGGCAGGCAGAATGGCCCCAGATGATGCAGGGGGCCGTAGAATGGCTTAAGAGACGTTACCCGCTCGTGGCAGCCAGGACACGGCAAAAGAGCCACAAGACATCTGGTCTAAATGACAAAGGAGAGCCGCAGCTCTCCTTTGTCGGTATCTGATTTTTTAAACGGTCGCGGTTGCTCTATTAAAGATCGACTCCGTTATTGGGAATCGGAACATCAAGCGGAATAGGAAAAGTCACTACATGAACAGCTCCCAATGCCGTATAAACGATGGCATTCCAAAGCCCTTCGCCAAACCCTTCTATCTGAGGCCGATCTTCAGCCGCAGCGGCTGTCGTCTGGGTAAATATCTCGGACCATCCGAAAACCACATTCTTTAAGCCGAACTGCAGCTTGCTCACTGATTTCGCATAATAGTCTGCCTCTTCAGTCCACGGGCTCGCTGCCATAGCCGGAACCTGGACCGCAAGGCAAGCCACAAACACCACCAACGTAATAGCAAAAATCTTTTTCACTGACACACCCTCCCTTGGTAAATTTAAGTACCTGCATTAGGTATCGGACACTCACTGAGAACCTTTACGACGAACAGGCGAGTACTCAGGCATTACATAGGTGGGAGTAAACCTTTGGTTTGATGAAGTAGCCCATTTTGTACGGTGTGTCGAGTCTCAGGAGCTTTGGGCTGTCTTCAGACATCTCCAGAATCATGCTTTCCTCTTTGCCGCAGTCCATGGAAATCAGATAATCCATGGTTGCAAAAGCATCTGCTGCCTCTCGCGTTGACTTTTTTGCCGTACGATACCGAAAGCGGAGAATATCGCCTTCGCGTTCTACGCTATCCGTATCCACATAATAATCCGACCAGGCCAGAAATGCGTTTTCACCACCCACATTGAGCCACCGCTCCGCCGCAGCAAACGGATTTGTGGCAAACAAAAGACACAGAACCGCGAAAAACAGGCGGCTTGCTCTATAAAGCAAATGAGAACACATAAGTATGTCTGTCGGGTTTGACCTTGAGCAATTCATAAGTAAAACAATTAATCCGACTAGCCTTCCCCCTGATCGCGCGCACAGGTATATTTCGTAGGAACCAAATTTCTTGGGCTTGCAATTTCTCTACGCGTTTTGCGCTCTTGCGCATAGCTATTTCAAGGCTTGTTTGAGTCGCGAGATCGGCGTTTACGTAGATAATTAAAAAAAGGCCGCTGTAATCCTGGGTGATCCTTTCCAACGCTACTTTCATCACTTGAGCAAGTTCTAAGGAGTCACGCTGAATCTGTCTCTGCGATTTTCTGCCGAGGACCCGTGCGGCACCCGTCGTCTCATGCCGCCGCCGCCTTCTTATGGCGCGGCTGATATAAATACCCTTGATCTGCAGTTTCTTCAGTCGTCCGTTATCACTTGCTACAACAATATCAATGCCTCGGGCATCCTCCGCATGGTGGATTTTCTCGTAATCGGCCGGAAGCTTAAAGTTAGTGCCGAATTCCTGATTTCGAAAGCTGGTGAAAATAGCGGCAGCAATGACCTCATCCCGTCTTTTTTCCGACATTTTAAGCGCGAGAGACGACTTGCCATAAATCGTGCCCAGAACATGCTCAGGGGACATAAAACCTACGCTTTTGGCCATAGCCGTTTCAACCCTTCGCAGTACGAATAGCTCTTTTCCGTTCGCCACTTCTTCGGAAAATCCAGGCACTGTTGCGGCTTTGCGGAATGAACCGTACAGCCATTTACAGCAAGAAAGACACAAGACTCATCTTCCCTCTTCTTCAGGACAAGCCGGTGCCGTCCCTGGAGGTCGCAGTAGTCTTCTGTGAATGCATACGGGGTAAGACCAAAAAAGTCGGCAAGCCTGTCTACGTCTTCATCGGTGAGCGCCACCCGGCCGGGCTGCTGACAGCATCGATTACAACGTTGGCATTCAAACGCTTCAAGCTTAAAAGCCGTGGCGCTCATGGGGCCCGAGTCTTATCTGTCATCCCTACTGTAATCGCGGGACGCACCAGACAGCGGCGACTGAAAGTCTTCGGGGGTGGGGCCGCCTTCATTCTCCTGTGCAGCGTCTGCCCTACTTTTATTACGCTCGATTACGGATGACTGGCCGGGTGCGGAAACATAGCCAAGCTGTGGTGAGTGAAGCTCCCGGGCCGTATTTTTTGATCCGATCGGCGAGATCGCCTTTATATCCCGCTGTCGAACGGGCTGAGTATTAACGCTTGGCGTCTTATAAACTTCGCGCAAGCGGCTTGCAAGACCCATAACACCGGCCTGTGCCGATGCGTCTTGAGCAGCAACCGCCTGTGGACCGTAAGAACGAATCGGCGTCGCGGTCCGGCCTTGAAATTCGTTGTAGCCGGAAGGACGCGTTATCCCTTCCGAGGGCGCACCAGCTCCCCGCTCACCAGGCTCACCGGTAAGCTGAGGAACGGTCACAATATCCGACTCGGCCCCCGCGCTGTCTTCGATAATGCCCTTAACGCTTTGCCCACCAAGTCTGCGAGCCGCCTGGTTGTCCGCAGAGTCACCCGCTGAGCTATCTGAGGGTTTGTCCCAAGGCAGGGTCTTCCCGTCTGAAAATACGTTGCCGGCAGGAAATAGAAAGAATGCCGCGATTAATGCGCCACTAAGAAATACATTACGATTCATAGCTCACCCTCTTCCACAAGTTGTTATTATTATACACCTTACGACCAAATAAGACCAGCGGCTTGGGTTGGCCTAGGTTTTAAGTACGATGCGATAGCGCGCCTTATTCTGAGCAACTTTTTCGAAAGCTTGATTCACATCCTTAAGGGCCACGACCTCTACTTCCGCCTCTATAGAGTGGCGTGCCGAAAACTCCAGCATCTCACGAATTCTCGTCCTGCTTCCAATCATGCTCCCGCATATTGTTTTCTGCCCAAGGACAAGCGGCAGCGCGGAAATACTCATTGGCTCCGGCGGAACCCCAACAATACAGAGTGACCCAAGCGGACGTTACGCGACGAGATAACTCTGCCAGTCCAAACTGACATTGACCGTAGAAATAATGAAATCCAGTGATCCCTTCGCCGATTCCATCTGTTTCGCATCCCTGCTCAAAATAAATCGATGAGCACCTAGCCTCTTCACTTCTGCTTCTTTAGAAGCGGACGAAGAGAAGGCTGTCACTTCACATCCGAAAGCACGCGCGTACTTAACAGCGAGGTGCCCGAGGCCGCCAATGCCCACAACACCGACCTTCATATTGGATGTTACATGATACTGACGCAGCGGAGAAAAAACCGTGATGCCTCCGCATAATAGCGGCGCCGCCCCTTCCGAGGACAGATTATCCGGTATTGCAAAGGCAAAACGGCTGTCTAATCGAATTCGATCGGCATACCCCCCGAATCGCCCGACACAGGTCGCCTGATTCTGTGAGCACAATTGTTCTTCGCCCCGGTCGCAATACTCGCAAGACCAGCAAGATCCGCACTGCCAGCCGACACCAACACGCTGGCCGTCTTCAAACTGATTCACTTCCGGCCCCCTCTGGGCGATTGTCCCTACGACTTCATGGCCCGGCACCAAAGGATAGGTGCTGAAACCCCAATCGTTCTTTACCAGGTGCAAATCGCTATGGCATATGCCGCAATGGGTAATCGCGATTTCAATATCCCATGATCCCAAAACACCCGGTTCATAATCAAATTTACTGAGCGAAGCTCTTTGTTCTAAGGCAGCATAAGCATGAATCTGTGTCGCAGTCTTTTGCATAGGATTACCAGTATCTTCTCAGTTGAGCACTCGTTAGCATGCAGTATAAAAGATAGGGAACCGTTCCAACGTCTAAGATGAGCGGTACCCAGAAAAAAGCTAATACCCCTTCTAAAGGGCAAACGAAAAGCGCTACAAGCCCCATAAGTCCGCCCATCAGCGGTGCAAAGGTCAAGCCGATCCCGCGCTTGAGTGCCACTTCCCTCCAAACAACCCAAGCATTAAAGAGAGAGAAGATCAGAAACGCGGAAGCCAGCGCCCCACATAAAAGCCAGCGTAGAATAATCACAGTACCACATTCCTTTTCAATACCATGAGCGTCACGTCATCGACAAATACCGCTTCGCAGAGTTCTCCCCGCATAGAAGTCTTCAAGATGAGGATTTTTTCTCCGTGGCACGGTAGAGGATGACGTTTACTTTCTCGAGCGTTACTAAGCCTTCGCGAACCATCCCATCGAGATGGGGTAAAAAGCGCGTTATCTTTTCTTCGGCATCCACAATTTCAACCACAATAGGTAAATCTTCGGACAGACGCAGGAGCTTTGTCGTATGCATGTGGCTCTTGCACCCAAACCCCATAAAGCCCTTGAAAGCGGTAGCTCCTGCCAGGCCTTCCTTGCGTGCCAAGCTCACGAGCGCCTCGTAAAGCGGCTTGCCTTCCCAACTATCTGATTCACCGATGAAGATTCTTAAAATCTGCTGTTCACCAATTGTCTTCATATGATTTTTCTCCCTAGAGGGCTTCTCCCGCGAGAACACCTAAGCGCAGTAAGAGAAAGCCAATGATTACACTTCCCGTCACATTCCAGAAAGCGTGCAAGGTCTCGCCTCCTCGGATAAGATGCGAGGTCTCAAGGATGAAGGTGGAAAATGTTGTAAAAGCGCCGCAAAATCCTACCATGAGAAAGATCCTAGCATGCGGACCAAGCAAAGCCTTATCCTCAGCGAGAACGGCTAAGACTCCGACGATAAAGCATCCTGCCATATTGACGGCTGCCGTCCCATACGGGAAAGACGCGCCAAATATATGCTGGACGGCCCCTGAGAGAATATAACGCGCACCCGTTCCCGCCGCTCCTCCGACGATTAAAATAATCCACTTCATCCCTGCACCTCAATAACAGGCAAAGCCTGAATGTCAAGTTTCACGACAACCTCTTCGCTCAAGAGCCAAGCACCGTTCTTCCAAGCCACATTCCAGTCGATTCCGAAGTCGCTTCGCTTGAGAACTCCCGTAGCCGTAAAACGGGCGCGATCGTTACCCCAAGGGTCTTGATCGGTTCCCAAATACTTCATGTCGAGTTTTACCGGCTTTTCCACCCCATGCATCGTCAAAAGCCCTTTCAAACGATAATTACCCTCACCGGCATCCTCAACGCCCGAACTCTTGAAGGTAATCGCAGGGAATGTCTCTTCATCAAAAAACTCGCCGGACAATAGGTGTTCATCGCGTGGCGGGTGTTTTGTGTGAATGCTTGCGACCCGAATCGTCGCGTCCACAGCCCATTGCGCAGATTCACCCGGGACATGTTCAATCGTACCTTCAAAGCCGCGGAACGCGCCCTCCAGCCTGGCAAAAAAATGCCGTATCTCGAACGATACGGTGCTGTGATGGCGGTCAATGGTGTAAGTTTGAGTCCATCCACACGGCGGTGAGTGCAAAGTAACTGCAACCAAAATCCACCACGCGACGGCCAGCCGCGCACCTGAATTAAAGCGAACTGTGTGTCCCATCGCAGTACGGAGGGTTTTTAGTCTGCCGGCAACCACACCAAGCAACTTTTTTCGCCTCTGTGATCTCGACAATAACGGGCGACTTGCCCGTATTCTTCCGCGAGTGACTCCCATCGCAATAGGGCTGGTTCTCTGACTCACCACACGAGCACCATGCCTTTTTGCCCGGTGTTTCGTCTTTGACATACGGCATATTCTGAATTCCGCTCATTCCAACCTCCCGTTCAGTTTGATAATCACGTTATATCTAATATCAAGGGTTTATATTATATCAGGGAATAAAGACGGTCGATCCCGTAAGTTTCCTGGCTTCCAGATCCTGATGAGCACCCACGGCCTCCTTCAACGGATACCGCTGTCCTATCCTTACCTTAACAATTCCCTTCTGGATGACCCCAAAAAGACGCTTGGCACTGAGTTCGAGTTCCTCTCTTGTCGCGGTATAGCCGAACAGCATCGGCCGAGTAAGATAGAGACTTTTCGGGGCAAAGACCTGCAGATTTACGTCCGGTATTGCCCCCGATGCTTGCCCAAAGCTCACAAGAACACCTCGCCGATGCAAACACTCTATGCTCTGCAAGAAGGTATCCTTCCCTACCGAGTCGTACACGATAGGAACTCCTTTTCCCTTTGTGATTTCCATAACCCGATCGACAATATTTTCCTCACGGTACAGGATGGTGTGAGCGCAGCCGTGTTGTCTGGCGAGTTCTGCCTTCTCGGAACTGCCAACCGTACCGATGACCGTACACCCGAGATGTTTTGCCCACTGACAGGCGATCAAGCCGACTCCTCCTGCCGCGGCGTGGAAAAGGATGGTCTGCCCCTTCCTGAGCGGATAAGTCCGGCAAAAAAGGTATTCTACCGTCATCCCCTTGAGCATGATGGCCGCAGCCACCTCGTCTGAAATTCCCCTACCGATCTTAACCACCTGAGAGGCGGGTATAATACGCGCTTCAGAGTAAGCACCGGCAGGCCCCGTGCCATAGGCCACGCGGTCTCCGACCTTAAAACCACCGACACCCGGCCCCATCTCTTCAATCACTCCAGCCGCCTCCAATCCTAGTATCGCCGGCAGGGCTAGGGGGTACAGTCCGCTACGGTGGTAAGTGTCAATATAGTTGAGGCCTACAGCAGTGTGCCGTAACCTGAGCTCCCCTTTGGAAGGTTTACCAACATCTACCTCTTCCCACTTCATGACATCGGGAGCGCCGGGCTCATAAAGTCTTAATGCATGCGTCATAATCACTTTCTCCTTAAGAGGCTTCGGCCTCAATACCCGGAAGCTCTGAGATCGCCTCATTGAGATCATCAAAATTATCTGTTTCCACAACTCGGACCTGCGGCACCACATCTCGATCTGTCGACAACTGCTCGGCATAGATTTGTACCGGCACCTTAAGCTGAGTAGAGATGTCCTTTTCCTCCAACGGCTCTAAATGAATTACGGATGCCTGTTTCTTATAGAACTTCAGCGCCTTGTTCCCGCCGCTTTTTAGAAAGCCCGTGATCTCTCCCTGACCTATGGCCGTCTCAACCTGAGCCGTCACAGGCCTATTTTTCGCGTTGCGGGCATGGTAAGAAACATCGAAGATGACCATCTCGTCGGTGACGATCACCTGGCGAATCAGTCGGTGGGACAAAACAACGTTATCGGAACGACCGTACCAAACCAGCATACCGCCGGCCATGAAAGGAACCGATAGCAGGAAGGAAAACCCGAGCCCCCACAGAATCATGTTCCGTGAAATTATCATGTACAGATCACTGCCTGAGGGGTAAGGGACCGGCAAGTGATGGATTCAAAGGGGGTTTTTTGCTTTTTCGTCTTCTTCTCGGTCACAGCGCGTGTAGTTTATCACCCCCACGGGCATCCTGCCACTCAGGAATTCGATTACAACAGCACCCGAAAATGCTGATAATTAAGGAGAAGCGACGGAGGCTACTGTGAAGAAATACCCTATTTGCAAGATCGTGGTGGTACTGGCTGGCGCGGGAGCCGTAAACTGGTTGCGATAAGAGCTAGCCACCCTCTCGGCTGTCTTGGGAGGCTTTGACGAGGCTGGCAAGCTTCGCAAGCTTTGCCTTTGCCGGTTCATAATCGGGATCTAGCGCCAAAACTTTTCTATAGAAATTAAAAGCGATCTCGTACTGCTTCGATGCAAGCGCAAAATCGGCCAAATTATAATGTGCCGTGGCATTCTCGGGATCTTTTTGAATGGCTGTCATCAGGTACTGCAGAGCACGCTCGGGTTCTCCCATTCTCATCGCTAGCGTCGCAAGACTGTTGTAAATCCGCGAGTCATTGGGTTTGAGCTTGAGGGCCTTACGGTAATTTTTCTCCGCTTTCCCCAACTGATCCTGGGCCGCGTAGATTTCGCCGAGCGCCAGAAATGCTTCGTCATTGTCCGCATCTATCTTCAGAGCCTTATTGAGATGTTTTATGGCCTCCCTATCATTACCCTGGCTATAGAACCGGTGGGCTTCATTAACCAGATGGTTTGACTTCACGTTTCCGCTCTGCGCCTGAGGCAGTGCAAAAGCACCCACAGATATAGACATAAGCAACCCCGCATAAATCCAATAACGCTTCATGACTGATTTCCTTTCTTCATATTGACGGATTTCCTGTATAGTGGCATTTATCGCCTTAAATAAACACTACACGTCAGTTTGCAATCATGCAAATGCAAATTATCGCTGTGCAAGCTGCTTTTTTAAGCGGTCCAGATCTTCAAGCATCCGGAGCCACCCGGCCTCTTCCTCTTCAATCCAGATTGTCAGCTGCTTTGACCTGTCCCTACGCTTCCGAGAATAATGGAAGGGATTGTTCCTCGACTCTTCAAAGAGGGCATCCCGCTCCTTAGTCCAGTGCTCTATTCGGTGTTCTGCCTGGTTAATCTTCCGTTTGAGCTTGGCGAAGTCAGATTTAGCCTTCTTCCTCCTCGCAATATCCTGCTGCTTCTCGGGATCCGTTTCCTTCTTTCTACTCGCCGTGCCGTTTTCGCTCGTGACTGATTCCCTCTTCGAAAGCTCCCCGGGTTCCTCCCCGCGGGCCGCGCACTCAAGGTGATAAACATAATCTTCATAAGTGCCCGGATAGCGCTTAATCTTCCCATCCTTGATGTCAATCACAGTGGTTGCGATCAGATTCACGAATGTGCGATCGTGACTGATAAAGAAAATCGTTCCTTCATAGCCGCCGAGCGCCTTCCCAAGTGCCTCAACGGTTTCAAAGTCCAGGTGGTTGGTGGGCTCATCAAGAAGCAGAACTTGCTTTTCAGACAACAACAGCCCTGCCAAACAAAGCCTTGCCCGCTCCCCCCCGCTCAGGACAGCGGTCTTCTTTCTCACGTCGTCACCTTGAAACAAAAAAGCAGCGGCCATATCCAGGATATCCTGCCTCTTTACGTCTTCGGCCGCCTCGCGTTGTAAGTGGCCGTAGACATCATCATCCGGATGTAGCGTAGAGAAAACGTGCTGCGCATAATAACCCACCTCTAGGGCAGTGCCCCATTTGTAACTGCCGGTCCGCGCCTTGAGATTGCCCGCGATCGTACGCAGGAAGGTGGTCTTTCCCTGTCCGTTATCACCAAGCACCGCCACGTGCGAACCCCGATCAATATCGAGATGAATTCCGGATGCCACGCGCTTATCCTCATAACCAATTTCCAGATCGGAACAGGACAGAGCAACACCCCCCTTCTTCTCTACCGGTGGGATCGTAATGCGTACGGCGGCTGTTGCATGTGCAATCTCAATCGTTTTAAGTTTTGAGAGCTGCTTCATCTTCGATTTGGCCCGCGTAGCCGTTGACGCTTTGGCCCGAAAGCGGTCTATAAAATCCTGCAGCTGATCCCTCTTCTTTTCGACGGTCTTGTTATGAGCCAACTTCTGTCGGAGCTGCTCTTCCTTGAACTCAAAATACTCCTCGATATTACCCGGATAAAGAAAAACCCCGCCGTGCTCGACCTCAAGCGTATGCTCACAGGTTCTCTTTAAGAATTCGCGATCATGCGAAACGATGAGGTAGCCGCCGTTGAACTCTTGCAGGAAATTCTCTAAAAGAATAAGGGTGCTGAGATCAAGGTAGTTCGAAGGTTCGTCCAAAATCAGAAAGTTGGGATCGCGTAAAAGCATCGCCGTAAGCTTGACTCTCGTCTGATACCCCCCGGCCAACTCCCCGATCTTCGCCGCCAGGGACTGGCTCTTAAGCTGAAAGCGGCCCGCAACTTCACCGCATTCCCACTCTTCCTTACCCGTATAACGCATAAGAAAATCCAACACATTGTCTTGGGGTTTATAGGGATCATGCTGTTCAAGATAGCTCAAACGCATCGCATTGTTAAAGGTGAGTGTCCCGCCGTCCGGCTCTTCCTGGCCGATAATGATACGGCAAAGGGTGGATTTTCCGGCCCCATTTCGGCCCACGACGCCGATCTTCTGAAACTCATTGAAGGACGCGGATGCGTCTTCGAGGATAGCTCGTGCGCCGTATTCCTTGCGGATATTATTCAGTTGTAATAGGACGGCCATGCTCTGCAATCAGATATTTTATGGGTTACCAAAAAAAATCGGCGGAACGGACGCCGCCGAAGTGTTGTGTAGTATTATAACCGTTGTCTGCCAGAAGTAAAAGGGGTCTTCAATCCGTCGACAAGCGCCTAAAACCCGCGGTAATCTGGCTCACTTGTTCTTTGAACATAGCGGGAATGAGCATAACGAGCTCGCTGTCTTTATTCAAATTATAGAGATTGTCCTTCGTATTAGCGTACATGCGCCCGAGAAAACTTCGCGGTTCTGTCTCGAGGCTCCCATAGAAATAAAGACCTTGAGGCGCGGCCATGCCGGAGTTCGGGGACACCGCATAGGAATGGGGCATCAAGACCATTCCGAGGCACGCCGGTCCGAAAATGATAGACAGAAAACCCAATAATTTGATGAGCGATTTGATAAACCCCACAGATACCTCCCCTCATAGTAAAGTTAGCTGCCCATGGGACTATTCTCGAGGCAATTGCATCAAGCGGTCGAAAGACATGGTCATCCGGTAAAATAAACCTCTCCAATGTCCTGTCATATATAGGGTTAGCGACTTGGCAGAAAAAAAGATGAGTCCCCCCCATTTACGCCGCCTCGCACCTGTGGTATCATTCTGCTTCTGAAGCGAGATAAAAAATGAAAATCCGACTTACGCGACTCTATTTTTTAAAACGTACTGCTACGATGGCAGCGCTCTGGATTCATTGTCCAGAGCATGATGTCGTGGGCGTGAGGAGGATTTCGGCCTGAGTTGATCTAGTTTAAGTCTTTATCCCGAAATAAGTTAAGCCCATGACATGAAATTGTTGTCATGGGCTTTTTTTATTTCAGTCAGGAATCACAAAAAAGGAGGTGCTGTCATGGCACAAATAGGTAACGCAATAAAGGTTCGAGGATTCCCAAGGTTTCTCAGAGACCCCGTCAAGTTGACGGCGCTTCTCTACCTCCGGGAAGCCCTATTAAGCGAGAGATATGAAGATTGCGCCGGCTACATTACCGTCGCGAAGGAGTTCGGGGCACAGGTCTTTGAGATCCGCAATCTGCTCGAAGATGCCAGACGCGTCCCCAGAGGCTAAAACATGAAACCCGCACGCGACCTGTCTATCCACTTACTTCGCCGATTTTACAAACTGAAGCGCAAGCGAATTCATACAATAGCGCTTGCCCGTCGGGTGGGGTCCGTCTTCAAAAACATGACCCAAATGCGATCCGCATCGGGCGCAATGCACTTCGATGCGCTTCGCAAAAAAACTACGGTCAATCGAAAAACCGATATTCTGCTCCGCGATCGGCTCCCAGAAGCTAGGCCATCCTGTATGCGAATCATACTTCACGGCAGAACGAAAGAGCTCTGTGCCGCAAGCAATGCACCGGTAGATCCCGTTTTCGCCATACTTATTGTACTCACCCGTATAGGCCATCTCCGTTCCGTGCTCGCGCGTTATATGAAAGACCTTGGGGTCAAGAATCTTTCTCCATTCGTCTTCGCTCTTTTCAATTTTCTCAACTTGCACGAGCTTCTCCTGACTGCTGTCGTAAACGGCTATGGTCTCAGCAGCTCTGACCGAGCCCCGTCCCAAAAACACTAAAACCAGAACCCCCAAAATAACTTTAAGAATCAAAGTGAATCGCATATCGTCTCCTCTCCTTTGAAATACAGGACTACGTTCTTATGAGGAAATTCAGTCTGCCAGCCGAGCCACTCGGCGATCCAAAGAAACGTCTTTCTCTCGTAGAAACACACGTGGGTCGGCTCACTTTGATACCACCATTTCCCGAAATCGGTTTCATCATCCAGCATCTCAGTCATCACCGCAAGGTGACTTCCATCGGGTTTCAACAGACGATTCAGCAGCAAGAACTCGTTTCGCGGTGAGTAAAAATGCTCTACGACCTCCGTGCAGGTAATAAAATCGTAAGATGTTTCGAGTGGTTTCTTGTCTGGGAAATAAAAAGGGTCATAAACCTCGACGGTCATCCCCGCACCCTCGAGCATCTTTCCCAATGCGGGTCCGGGCCCGCATCCGAAATCAAGACCTCTGAAACCCGGTTTAAGTTTTTCGCGGAGAGGATCCAGCAACTTATTGATAAAATTCCGATAGCCGGAATCCGCGGGATCATTTTCGTGCAGGTCATATCGAGCTTTCTCGTCCTTCTCTTTGAGACGGCAAACAACATCAAGAAACACCAAACTACAATGCGGGCATTTCCAGTAAGCCTTTTTCCCATGATGGGGATCGGTCTTCTCCCAACACAGATCGGGACTGTCGCTGTTGCAAAGGAGACAATGCATCGTTTAATCGGGACTCAAAGGGTTGGCCATCCCGGAGGGCGGGCTCTTGAATACCGTGCATAATGCCGCACCTCCTGCCCGAGCCTCACAAAAACCCGATGCCGGCGGCCAGCCCCCTCTTTGCAGCACGGACGGCTCCCAGCGCGACGGCAGCATAATATAGTAATCAAGCGGAACATTCAGGCCGCGCCTGATGGCAGGTTTATACGGAATAAATCTGTTCCCCAATTCCCTTTTGAGGTAATAGAAACTCGACATCATGCTGCCATCGGCATGCACCGCTATCGGGCGCGTCATACCCGATTCGCGATAGTGGTCCGCTAAGCACTCCGAGCATGCCCTCAAACTGTTCCCCCAGTAATCGGTTTCATAATAGCCGACCGCCCCTTTCACATCGCCGACGAGGGCATTGAAATACGTTGCCTGGTACGGGTGATTACGCATCATCCATGCCACGGGTTCCAGGCAGAGAATTCCCAGAAAAACACAAAGGGCAATTTTGAGATTACGGGTCTTAAGGATTTCAAATAGTCGATCCCATGCCGCCGCAATAAGAACCACCAGCGGCGGGTAGATAAAAAGCACATGCCTCCAGCCATTATAGAGTTGAGATTTCTGGACTATGATCCAGACCACCGGAAAGACGGACCCGACGAGCAGTACTGTGAGCGAAGTCGGCTTCAAGTGTTTGAACATATGAATCAATACGGCACCGAGTAGAATGAGCCCAAGCAAAATAAGGATCGGGCTTGAGATCGCAATCCACTTGGGTATGTAGTACCACGGGATTTCTGAGGCGAGTATCTTCCTGCCTTCAAACAAAAGGGTATCGCCCGCATTCGTAAAGTGAGCCATTTTTTGCATCGCAAGCCAGGGATGAATCAACGGCGACACTAAACCGTAGGGCCAGAAAAGCAGCCCCCCGAAATAGCCGCCGGTGGTAACAGCGCCCAGCACCACGAAACATCGCGGCCATGACACCTCGCGCCTATACTTGTAACAGCTCCACAAACCGAATACCCATAGGTAAGCCAGCAAGAGAACGCCGCCAATCCGGACACCCAGGGTTACCGCAATAGCAACGGCCAAGCCAACCGAGGTTGAAATCCTGGGTCGCGGAAATTGATCTGTGAATTTTATCAGGAGATACAAAAATAGCATGTACCCCATGGCAAATGGGATGTCTTTGGGATTATTCATCGCATGCCCCAAAAAGCGCGGTGAAATCGCCAGAAATATCATCGCAAAAAATCCTGCACGCCAGCCCGCAAGGTGTCTTGCCGCCAAACCCGCGAACAGGATGGCCAAAAAGCCGAACAGCGCATTGATACAATGGCGCGTTTCAAAAATCCACGCCACGGCAAGGTCATCCTGCAACTGCAGCTGAGCAACCGCATGAATCGAATCAAAGACCGCGCCGTAGATAACGGTGGCGACAACATCAAAGAAGCCGCCGTAAAGATATAGATCCTTAAAACCCATAACCTCCCGATCGGCTCCGCCGCTTAAGAAAAACCGCAGAACCAACCGACCGTAATAGGACTGCGCCCAGTCGTCCCAAGTAATACCGAAGTCCAGGCTTAAAAGGGGCATGGCAACGGCGAGCAGGCCTGCCACCGCGATAAAGGCCAGGGCATAGGGGCGCGGTTTTGCAGAAAGGTTCATTTGCTCATATCCCGGCTCAAGGCATTTCGGGCAATGCGCCTTAGGTAAAGAACCAATATAATCGCCGCAACCATCCCGCCGATGAGAAGCGCCCACTCCAGAGGAGTCCGCTGGCGGCCCTGCGCATTCATGGCGGCAAGACTTCCGGTAATCGACCCCAAGTAGACGTAAACTGCGGCTGAGGGAATAGACCCGATGACTGTGGCCAGAAAATAATGAAATGCCGGAATTCGAGTGAGGCCGATGATATAGTTTCCGATCAGAAAGGGGAAAATGGGGGTGAGACGGGCAAGTAAAACAACACGCCAGCCTTTCTTTTCAATTGTCTTATCCATTAGCTCAAACTTTTCGTTCCTCGCGTAGATACGCTCGACCCATCCGCGCGCCAGATATCGGCCGGTCAAGAGCGCCGCTGTAGATCCTATGCCATGGGCCAGCAGACTAAAGGCCAATCCTTTGAGAACGCCAAAGAGAATGCCCGCCGAAAAGGTAAAAACAAATGAAGGAACAAAAAAGATACAGGTAAGGATATAGACGCCCATAAACACGACCGGCCCCCAAGGGCCGAAGTCATCAATCCAGTCCAGGACCTTGGGCAAAATTCCCTGCGTGTTAAGGTAATAGGCCAAGCTAAGGAGTATGGCCAGGATCATCAAACGAATCCAAAACCGCTGCCCCTTACTTAAAATTGCCATCAGATTCCCCTCTCAGACATTTATCTGAGTCGGTTGCGGCTGCTTTTCAAAGAGATAATGGGCCACATACCACTCCGCCCCCTCGTGATATCCAAAAAGTTCCGCACAAGCCATAAAAAATACACGCCAATAAGCCCACCACTTCTTTGCCTCTTTTCCGTAAGTCTGCTGAAAAAGGGGTTCTATTTCCCGTCTGCACGAATCCATTTTCTCGAGCCACGCCTTACAGGTCTTTTCGTAATGACTGCCCGAGACCTGCCAAAGGTCTCGCAAGCGGACATCCTCCTGAAACTCCAGGAACAAGTCTTCCGAAGGCATGGTGCCTCCCGTAAAGAAGTGTCGGGCCATCCAATTGCCGTCGTCTTCCATAGGGTAGAGATAAGGAAATGTCTTATGACAAAAAACATGGACAAAAAGCAGTCCGTCGTTCTTCAACCATGAGGATACCTTATGAAACAGTTGTTCGTAGTTGCGCATATGCTCGAACATCTCAATCGAGAAAATTCGGTCATATTCGCAGTCACTTGAAAACGTATTCATATCGGCAGTGATGATCTTAACATTCTTAAGGTTTCGCCGCTTCGCTTCCGTTTCAATCCACATCTTTTGGGTACGGGAATTGGATACTCCCGTAATGCAGCTGTCGGGGAATTTTTCGGCAAGGAACAGGGTCAGTGAGCCCCAACCACAGCCGAGGTCCAGAATGTCATAGCCATCCTTTATCCGGGCACGGTCAGCACAGAGACCGAGCATCGCTTCCTCGGACGCATCGAGATCAACATCCCCTTCCTCCCAGTAACCGCAGCTGTATTTCAACCTCCCGCCCAAGACAAGTCTAAAAAATTCAGCCGGCACTTCGTAGTGCTGCGCATTGGCCTCGGCGGTCGCTATGGCGATAGGGCTATGTCTTAGTTCATCAAGAAGGGTGGAACGGCGGTCGAGTTGGGCGGGGACTCCCCCCAGTGATTCCTGCCGCAACTTTTCCCTAAGTTGTCTTCGTATGCCGATGCGAATCAGAAAATCAGGGATGAATCCATGTGTGAGAAGGCCTTCATACCACATGGGTCAGGCCTTCGAGGCTGAAGCGGGGTCTTCGTCTCTGGGAAACCACGGAATAAACATGTTGGTCGATCTTTGATAACGAAGATACTCATCTCCCCTCGACCGAATAGCTTGTTCCTCTGCCTTCGGAATACCGGTTACATTAAAGAGGAAGTGCAGAATAAGTGCGGGGCAGGCAATAACCAGGATGCCGAACGGAGATCCCAAAGAATAGATAAATAAGGCGCACCAGATAAGAAATTCAAAGAAATAGTTCGGATGACGCGAATAGAACCACAACCCTTCGCGACACGTCTTCCCTTTGTTTTCAGGATTCGATTTGAAATTCTCGAGCTGCAAGTCGGCAATGCTCTCTCCCGCGAAGGCCGCCACCCACAGGACAAAACCGAGGCCCTCAAAAAACACAAGCCCCGGACGCACATTATGCGAGGCGATAATAAAAGGAAGCGATAAAAGCGCCGCCACGGCACCCTGAAGGAGAAAAAAGATAAGCAGTTTCCTTTCTTTCTCTTCACCCCATTTATTTAAAAGCTCCGCGTATCGCGGGTCCTCACCTTTTCCGGCGACTCGCTTAAATAAGATAAAAAAACCCAATCGCATCCCCCAAAAAACCCCCATAACCGTAACAAAAAACCTGCGCCACTCATAACCCTCGCCCAAAGTGCCAAAAAAAATCGCCAGAAGGGCTATGAGACCGGCCCATACAGGGTCGACGATACTCGCCTTCTTGATGCGCACCGAGACAAACCACAACGCTGCCATTATAGGGAGCGTAATAAACAGAGCCTGGATCAGACCACCAATAGCAAATCCCACTTTGACCTCCTTATCCCTTAGGACTGGCTTGTGAAAGCAGCTTGTCACGCAACTTACCGCTCAAGGCCCATTCAGACACCCAGATGCCGAAATAGGCACGCGCAAAATCTTCGCCCGGGACTATCGCCTTTTCCACGCCGTTTAAGAGCAGCGAGGTTCCGCGTTCCGGTTCATAGCGCAATTCATAGCGATCGCCCTTTTCGACATCCTCATAGGCATCATTAATGATTCGAAGACGGTCTCGAATTGCCTGCAGGTTGACGGTAGGGTTCTTTCCAAGCGCCCGGTCGGCTGCCTTTACAAATTGCGGCTGTTTTAAACCGCGATGGTATTCAATAACTAGCGACATAGGTACTTCTCCGAGGACCTGATCCTGTGCGGCCACATCCGCAGGAAGATATAAAGCCGCGGTATACACGTCCAACGTGAGAAACTCCAGTAATCCTATTCCCCGCAACGGCAAGGCATTGCCGGCTACGGCTGTCGTGCTTTCAAAGCAAGAGTTATTAAGACACTGCCCTTCGGCAGCGGAAGCGGCAAAAACCTGTGCGGGTGTAAGTAGAACCATGAGAACCAGCGCCGCTGCGATTGCATGCTTGGATACCGCCCGCGCTTCCTCATAGATATCCTGTGGCGGCCTTCTCAGATCCCAAACAACCCCTATCCACGATAGGGCCGTCAACACATAATGGGTCACGTCAATCTCCCACCAATAAAATCCCTGCCGTTCCGAAGACGGGCATCTGTGATGATTATTGTGCCAGCCCTCGCCCATCGTTAAAAGGGCAACCCAGATATTATTACGACCATCATCTTTATTCGCAAAACGTTTTGATCCAAACAAATGGCTGAAAGAATTCACCGCAAAGGTCACGTGGAAAAGAAAGACCGTACTGATAAAAAATCCCCAGACGATTACCTGACCAGCCGTTAATCCGATATCCGGCGCAAAACGTTCGAGACAAATTCCGAGAACTGCCACTACGGAAAAAAAGAATAAGGCCGGGATTTTTTGATTGCGATTCAGATACCGCAGTTCCGGGTATACCGCAAAGTCGGCCACGTGAGGGTCGGGATGAAGGTTTGCGTGCTTCTTTGTCATGAACCATCCCACATGGGACCAGAAGAAACCATGAATGATGGGCGAATGCGGATCCAGTTCGGTATCCGCATAGCGATGATGATTCCGATGATGCGCGGCCCACCACAGAGCATCCTTCTGCAAGGAACAGGCTCCGAGAAAAGCCAGTATAAACTGGAATATCCGTGATGTTTTAAACGAGCGATGTGAGAAATACCGATGATAACCCGCCGTTAGCCCGAACATCCGCGGTAGCAGGGTTACCAGAAATACAACGATAGCCGCACCGCTCATACCCGTAACAAAGGCAAGCAGACACCCCGCGTGCATCAACACAAAAGGGACATTTCCCCAAAACTCAATAGTCTCCTCTTTCGGCCGGGGACTCAAATGGGTAGCGATTCCACGCGCACTGCTGCTTCCGGTTTCCTGTCTAAGGAGCGGTTACCGGTTCGCGATAGTACCAACTGAAGATCGTTCAAGTGCCTCGCTTCGAATGCGGCCTCGCAATATGAAAAATAATACTGCCACACCCGCAGGGTCTTACGGGAGAAACCGAGCGCCTCCGCCTGTGTCTTTTGTTCCAGCAAGCGCTCCCGCCACAGGGCAAGTGTCCGCGCGTAATGGGGGCCTATATTATCCAACTCTTCGACATAAAAGGAAGAAGATTGAGTCATTGCTCGGCAGAGCGCTGAAAGCGACGGGAGATGTCCCCCGGGGAAAATATACTTTTGAATCCAGTCGCAACCCCTCCTGTAGGAATCGTAACGCTGATCGGGGATGGTAATCACCTGGAGCACCACAACGCCGTCGGGTTTGAGCAACTCGTCGAAGCGCTTAAATAATTTGCCTAAATGCTCCCGGCCTACGGCTTCCAACATTTCAATGGATACAATGCGGTCAAACTTGCCCCGGACATGCCGGTAGTCGCAGAGTTGAATATCAATGCGGTCGCTGTACCCGGCCTCGTCAATCCGTTTGCGCGCAAACGCGAGCTGTTCTTTGGAGAGGGTGATTCCCGTAACCCGGCACCCGGTCGTGCGTACCGCCTCAATAGCAAAGGCACCCCATCCGCATCCGATCTCAAGCACGTGATCTTGCTCTGAGATCCTTGCCTTTCGCAAGATAGACCGAATTTTATTTTTCTGGGCCGCAGCCAAGTCCCCCCCCTCTTTTTCGAATTGACCGCAAGAATACGTCATGCTCTTATCCAGAAAGAGCTCATAGAAATTATTGCTTAAATCATAATGCGCTTCAATGTTTCTTTTACTACCTCGAACGGTATTTCCATGCCTCAAATGCCGCCAGCGATTAAGCCTTGCGCCGAGCTCCTCCAGGAGGGAGACCTTCCTCTCAAGATAAGGTTTATTATCAACCAGCAGTCCAATCACCGCCGTCACGTCGGATGAGTCCCAATCCTGTTCTACATACCCTTCACCAAAACCGATGCCGCCATCCCGCACAATACGGCAGAAAAAATTATAGTCCCGGATTCGAATAACCGCTTTCTTGCCCGCTTCACTGCCGCCCCATGTTTCCGAGCGGCCATCCGGGTACGTAAGCGTAAGGGATCCTCGCCTGATCTTCGAAAGATAGCGTAGAACAATTCGCATAGCAATACGCTGTAAAAAGTTGGGGAGCGCGGTTCGTATGGTCATAGGGTTATCTACCGGGGGTTTCTTGAACACACTAATTTTTTTACCGTAAAAAAGTTTGGCCGCCTGGATATGGATGCGTGGTAACGTCATGACGGCCGTCATCGGGTAGCGGAGGAGAGTCCCGACAAGATTTGCCGTCGTAATTGGGACGGCGTTCCCCCACCAGCGTGAAACCAATGCAGCGTGTCCCTCTCGAAACAAGTTGACCTGAAGATCTGCCTCAGCGCCCAACGACGAGAGTTTAAATTCGTACTCTCCCGCCCTGTCAAAGAAGGGCGAGACGTGGAAAACCTTTGGCGCTCGGTAATGGCCGTCTTTGGCCGAAAAATTATCCTTTAAGATATAGAGGTGTGTCTCGCCAAACGTATTGCTCACTTCGGCAACGGCACAGCCTAACTTTCCGCCTGAAGTATAGCAATAATAGAAACTTGCCGGGTTAAAAATCGTTCCCAGAAAACGGGCACAGGTGACAAGTTCTACGCGGGCAATACCTCGCGCACAATCATGCGCTTCGAGAAATCGGAGCAGTTTCTCTTTTGTAGTACCCGGCCCTCGGTCAAGATAGTCTTTATCGTAAAGAGACACAACGCCGAAGTGATTATAGGAAAATAGCCGCACGCCCTCAGCGAGAATCGGCAGTTCGTCTAGATCGAACACGTAGAAATAGCTGGGGTACTCAAACTTATGCTGCACCGGTTGTAGACGCGCATGCATCAAAGTACCGCGATAGATGCGTGAGTTCATAAGCTAACCCCGAAGTGTTCCGCGACACGCACCCCTGACAGGACTGCATCTTCATGAAATCCATAGCCAAAATAACTCCCGCAAAAAAAAGTTCGCGCTGCTCCATTTAGAACAGAGAGCTCGTCTTGGGTGCGAACCGAATCATTCGTATAACAGGGATGCTCATAATCGATTCTTCGCAGGACCCTTTCTTCCGCCAGGGCATCGTGGCGATTGAGCGACACAAAATAGGGATTGATCGTTTGTAAATTCTGAAGACGATTCATGTGATACGTCAGCGAAACGGGCGCTCCCGGCAATTCGTCCTCACGAATATAGTTCCAAGAGGCCCACGCGCGAGGCGCTTTGGGCATAGCGCTGACGTCAGAGTGCAGAACCGCCTGATTTTTCGTATAACGCCACGCCCCCAAAAGTCGCCTTTCGTCCCGCGACGGATCGGCCAGTACATTCAAGGCCTCATCGGCATGCATTGCAATGACAACATAATCATAGGCATTTTCCGCTTTTCCGTCTACGGCAACATAAACCTTGTCGAGCGCCCTACGCACGCGAGAGACATTCGCATTCGTGTACATCCTCCCCGAAAATTGCTCGCGAACAGCTCGCACATACGTGTGGCTTCCCCCGGGTACGTACATCCAGCGGGGCCTTTCCTTAAGCGCCAGTAAACCGTGATTGTCAAAAAAACGGAGGAAGGTTTCTGCGGGAAAATCCAACATCTCATCGCAAGGTGTTGACCAGATCGCGGCACCCATCGGAATGAGATACCAGTCCATAAACTGCTTCGAAAAGTTTCCCTTTTCCAGGTAGGTCCCCAACGTGGTCCGTCCGAGCAGCCCGGCCTTCAAATCGCGCTGAGACTCAGAATTAAAGCGAAGGATATCGGCAATCATGCGGTAAAAAGACGGGCGCAGCATATTGCGCTTCTGGGCAAAAAGACCGTTCGGGACATAGCTTGAATACTCGATGCCGTCGCGCCTCGAACTAAAACTAAAAGACATATCACTCGGACTGCCCGTAATCCCCAAGCGGGACAGAAAACGTATAAATGTAGGGTAATTGCGATCATTATAGACAATGAACCCCGTATCAACAGGGGTCCCGGCATCGGGACCATGCTCGATGACGATCGTATTGGTGTGCCCTCCAAGGTACGCGTTTTTTTCATAGAGCGTTACGTCGTAACGCTGTCCCAGTAAGTGGGCCGCCGCAAGGCCCGCAGCCCCCGTGCCCGCAATTGCGATTTTTGCATCTGCGCGGTACTCAGGCATGGATAATTTCTTCCATCGTCGAATTCTTTAGAAGCTCCGGCTCAATGCGGACAGCCTCACGCATAGCATTGCGCATCTCATCCCCCCTGCCCATTTTGTCATATATCCGTGCTAGATTAATATAACCCGACGAGCTGTTTGGATACAGACGGATAAAACTGCGAAACGCTTCTGCCGCGACCTCATATTTTTCCTGCTTCTCAGAGACCCAGCCCAATTCCAGATAAGCCGTCGGATGGAGCGGGTAGCTCTTCACAAACCTGCGAACAGATGCGAGCTTTTCCTCATCACTGCCGATCGATACTTGGATACTTACGATCCTTTCCAAAGATCCAAAATGCCTTCCCTTCGACCTGATAATTTCCTCATAAACTTTCAGAGCTTCCGGAAGTTGATGTGCCTTAAAAAGAGCATCGGCGAAAGCCTGGAGGTGTCTTTCGCGTTCCGTCAGTTCTACAGCCCTGCGAAGGTATCCCACGGCACTCTGCGAGTCTCCTTGTTCCATAAGAACTTTACCGAGGTAGTAATTACCATCCGCGGACTCTGGGTTCGCCTGAACAGCCTGCGTCAGATGTCTGGCTGCTTCAAGTTTATTATCCGTAAGATAATGCAGAATACCTGCCACCTCTAGGTTTCCCGGATGGTCCGGATTGGTCTCGACAGCCATGTTCAGCACGCGCCGTGCCATCTGGTAAAATTTGCCTGAAGCGTATCCCTTAGCAACCTCATGCAACAGAGCGACATTTTTCTCCGGCGGCGGGTTGATGTTTTCCATGGGTGGGAAAACCTTTGTTCTGGCACGATTCAACCATTCGAAATTCATTTTGCCGGTTTTCTCGTAAAGATGTCGCGGGGCTGAGTATTCCAAAATGGGTCGGTTATCACGATGTATGGGCGCCTCCCGACTGAGCAGCCGCAGCTCGGTATCATCAAGCCAAAACGTCGCTAAGAAATTGCCGGGCGTTCGCAGGCCGTAGGGCCCTAAATCTTCGACAAGCTGAGGATTTTCATAGCCTCCCTGAATGCGGGCGAAGTCGACCGGCCGTTTTTCATTGCGGCCGATTAGCATTAAGTCCGGGTAGTCGGATCGCCAGAGCTGAACATGAGCGAAAGCCTCGCTGAAAGTTCTAACAATCGTCGCAATGTCCTCAGACCCCATGTTATAAGCGTGTAGCCACTGGCACGCAACCCCTCCCGGCTTCAGGCGGCTGCTCATTGTTTGGAAGTTTTCCAAAGAAAAAAGATTTGCGACGCCCGCCATCCAGGGGTTTGACGGCTCCGAGATAATAATGTCATAAAGATCGGGCCTGACAAGAAGGGCATTGCGCCCGTCGTTGACAAAAAGCTTCACACGCGGATCTCTGAGCACGTTTCGATTCATGAAGAGGAAGAACTCGGACGCCTCTACCACGGCGGGTTCCAATTCGACCACATGCAAAACTTCCGCCGGATGGGATGCCGCAGCCGCAAGCGTCGACGCGCTGCCCAAACCGATGATCAATACCTTTTTCGGATTGGGGTGAAGGAGCATGGGAAGATGCCCCAAATAATATTGCGTCAAGGCATCACCGTCTGAGGCATCCGTCTTTCCGTTGACAGTCAGCGCGATATTGTCCCTAGCGCGCGTAACGGACACGGTAGCGCTCGGGCCATCTTTATGGAACAGTGTTCCTCTGTTGAGAAAGTTCCTCTGAAATTCCTCATGGCTCAGGCCAACACTTTTCCACGGTTTGGTCACGGAATCACTCGAGTCCATCACCGAAAGATTCCAAGGTTTCACAAGCGAAACGGCAATCCCAACCGCAAGAAACAATGATGTTCCGGCAGCCAGTCGCTTCCAAACAAAGTTAGGGCGATGCAAGAAAAAGGCAGTGACACCCACCCCGGCATTAATAAGTCCCGCGGTCAGTAAAGTCTTCTGAATTCCGATCGCGGGGATGATCAAAAAACCCGTCAGGGCCGAGCCCAGGATTGCGCCTATCGTATTAAAAAAGTACGCCGCGCCGACTTCGGTTCCGATAGCTGCCGTTCGGCGGTAGATATGGATAAAGCATGTAAAGGCCGCTCCAATCATCAGCGTAGGCATAAACATGACCGCCGAGCAGAGCAAAAATCTGCCAAACTCAAGAACAAGCGAATTCCCTCGAGCCCAAACGAAGAGCTGTATGAAAAAATAAGGAATATCGTCAAAGAAATTGATACCGATAAGCGATGAGAGAGCCGTAAGCATTTGCAAAGCGGAGAAGGTCATCAAATCGGCTTTAAATCGTTTGGAAAAAACGCTGAACAGGAAACTTCCCAAGGCTATTCCCAGGAGAAAGGTAGCCAGCATCACCGAAAAGGCGTAAACGGAACTACCGAGAACCGTCGCCATAACCCTTGTCCAGCCGACTTCGTAGATCATCGAGACCGCCCCTGATAAACTGAAGAGACAGAGCAGCACCGGTGCTTTTACGCTCTGCTGTCCCGCGGCGGGCGGACTTGCCTGCGATTGGGCTTCGTCATCAACAGCTGCGGCCTCAGGCGCATAGTAGCAGCAGACCCCGTAGATCATAAAGTTTATAGCCCCTGTCAGTAGGACCGTCTGCCACAGCCCCAGAGCATAAATAGCATAGAAGCCGCTGAACAAGACACCGATGACCGCGCCCAGAGTATTCAAGGCATACAAAAGCCCGACATATCTTGCGGTATCCCTTTTCTGACGCACAAAGAACTTCGAAACAACGGGCAGGGTGCCCCCCATCAGGAAAGAAGGGATAAAGAGGACGGTAAAGGCCACAATAAATTTGAACAGGCTCGCCTGCATGAATTCAGGATCGACGCCGTGATAAAAAACGATATTAAGACCGTCGATCAGTTTCCATATCAAAGGAGTAATCAAGGCATAGAATCCGACACCGGCTTCCAGCAACCCGTAGGTTGCGACCGGCTCCCCCTTGGCATCAATTTTCTTGCCGAAGTACAACGCGCCAAGACCAAGCCCCGCCATATAACTGGACAAAACCGTGCTGGTTGCAAAAGTAGTATTGCCAAACACCAGTGACATCACTTTCAGCCAGGCGATCTCATAGACGAGGCCGCATAAACCCGACACAAAGAAACATGCGAGGATTACGGAACGAACGCGGGGAATTTTCACTGGTTAGACGGTGTGTGAGGGCGAAAAAAGCTTGCGGAAATCTTCGGTGGCCAACTGCATTACATCCATGAGTTTCAGAAAATGATCATAGCTGGAGAATATCCATTCGGGAATACTCTGAGCACCGGAACGCCACCTCTTCAGAAGAAAAAAGAGATCGTCCTGTGCCTGGCGCTGCCTGAGGGAAATGCCCAACCTCTCAGCCAGGCCGTGGATATTCAAACACTCAGTAACGAGATCGGCCCGAGGCTCCTCCACGAAAGTCTTCATGCGATTTCCCAACTCCTCACTTAGGAACAACGCAGCCGAAGTCTTGTCCATATTGATATGAAACTTGTTAGCCGCCTCCACGATCTCGAAAGCGGAATCGACCTTCTTCAGATTAAACCCATCGACGGCAATTTTGCGCACCGCACCCATGAAACGCTTACCGAGCACATGCTCCGCAACGTAGCGAAACTCGGGCGGAATGGGGAGACGTATTGACCGGTACATCATATTCATACGGCGGTTTTCGTCATAGATTGTTTCGTAGAATTGGCTTACCTTTTCCATCTGTTCCCGCGTCACCAAGGAGATGATCTTCATCCGGTCTTCCAACAACAGATCCTTCAACCTGAAGTGATTCTCACCGAATTGCGCATCAACTTTCTCGAGTAATTCAAGGGCCGCAGCATGGTCAATGCCTGTAAAGATATCCTTCTCGATAGCCTCAAAGCATTCTCCTCCGGTGTCCGACTTTACGTAGCAGCGAAAATCATGGAGCCCCATTTGGATCACGAAAAAGATTAAACTTTTCTCCTCGAGCGTAACTCGAGAATGGATTCGTGCACGCCCCAGTTGGACGGTCATTTCGCCGAGCGTCTCGCGGCGGATGTTCGAAACATTGAGATAAGCACAACGATTATCAAGACTGTCCTCGGACGGATAGTAGTCCTTGAAAAGGGAACCGATCGCATAGTAGCTGACAATGTGTTCGAGTGAGGCCACAGACGGCCTGACTAGGGATTCGTAGACATCTCGGCCGCTACCCCAAAGCCTTAGGTTGCTTTCCGCCTTTTCAAGGAAGGCAAGAAAATCGGCCTCATAATCGATCCCGCTCACTTCGTGGGCCAATTGCATCGCCCTCGCCGCATACTGGAGTATCTGGATGGTTTCAATCCCGGAGATATCGGAAAAAAACCAGCCGCAGCTTGTATACATGAGCATCGAGTGCCGCTGCATTTCAAGGAGCTTCAAGCAGACACTGCGCTCATCCGGATTGAGCTTTTTCTTCTGATGTCTGCCGAGGAAACTCTCGATTGTCGCTTCACTCCTATCGAGAATAACTTCGATATATTCATCGCGCGCCTTCCAAACATCACCAAGATATTCCGAACCGCCGCTTTCATAGAGCTTGGCGAGTCGATCGCGCAAACTATTCAGAGAATCCCTGAGCGGTTTACGCCACTTTTGATTCCACCCCGCACGCGCCCCGGTGGCACACCCGCAATCATCCTTCCACCGCTTGACGCCGTGTGCGCAACTCCAGGCCGTCCCTTCGCCATCCTCGCCCTCTTTGAGCTTTACCGTATTTTTTGGCGGATGTCGGGCCAGGAATGCCCCATAGTTGGATACATGGTAACCCCGCTCGGGAGCCTCCACGCTGAGGAAGTACGCAAGAGCTTGCTCGCCGAAGGCCTTATGGTGGCCGTAGGTCTCCCCGTCAGTAGCCACGTGAATAAATTGTGTCGAAGTCGCATTTTTAGCAACGGCTCCCTCGATTCGATCCATGAACTGCTTCGCATCTGAGAGAATATTTTCAAACCCCACCGCATGCGATATCGGTCCGTCATAAAAAAATAAACTGATAGACCGGTTAGGATCATTCTTAAGCTTATAGCGATAGGCCTGGCGAGGGTCAATACCTCCCGTGGAAACGTCGTGCCACTCGATTTCATCCTTACCGTCCAGGCTTACCGCTTTGGCCTGATGCGGTGAGAGAATGGTAAACTTCAATCCTTCATCAACAAGAACTTCGAGCGTTTCGTCATTGCAAGCGGTTTCGGGCAACCAGATACCTTCGGGGGCACGGCCGAAACGGTGCCGGAAATCGGCAATCCCCCAGCGCACTTGGGTAACTCTGTCCCGGCCATTCGCCAACGGCATAATCATGTGGTTATAAACCTGCGCAATTGCATTACCGTGGCCATGGTGAGCGTCGGCGCTGACACGATCGGCTTCCACGACGCGTTGATATGTTTTGGGGTGTTTATCCTCGAGCCAGGACATCAGGGTGGGGCCGATATTGAAACTCATCTTCTCGAAATTATTGACGATATCAACAATCTTACCGGCATCGTTGAAGATGCGAGCGCGAGAATTGGCGACATAGCATTCACTATAAATACGCTCGTTCCAATCGTGGAAAGGCTTGGCGCTTTCTTGTCGCTCGATAATTTCTACCCAGGCGTTTTCTCTGGGAGGTTGATAGAAATGGCCATGCAGACAGACATAGACAGGCTTCAAGACATGCTCCTAAAAAAACAGCGCAGTCGCCGGAGAGATCTACGGGTGGGATTTATTTGAAATTGTCGGAATCTTGGCAACAATCAAACGTTAGCCGTTAGATTCCCGCAGAGATACCTTCACAGAGCGGCCGGAGCGAGCTAGGCTGATCTTTTCTTCACGCGCCAGCCATCCGAGAGCCTGGTTAAAAAGCGAAGCATCGGATACGCCTACTTCCTTCTGCACCGTGGAAGACGGTTTTGCACCCTGATTCTCTAAGGCCCTGTAAATTTTTCCTGCGACATCACCGATTGCATAATCTTGTTCGCTCATGGTTCATTTCTCCTTTCTCTTAGAACTATTGGTCACAAAAAACGCGGTAATCGACTTCGGGAAAGATATTGTCCTTATCTTCAAGCTCCTTCAACCAGCCCTCATCAACACTGTTGTTGATAAGGTCTTCGTAGATCCGTGTAAAATTCAGCAAATGGTTCTTAGTACGCTTAACAGCATAAGGCACCATGGTTCCCGTATGCATGATAAAGGCCCAATCGCTCGATTGGGCCAGTAAAAGCTCACGGGCAGCCTGGTTCAAAGACCGTTCCACGATGCCATTCTGATTCAAAAAACGGTTCGCCAACTCCCCCATCCTCAAGCTTGCCTTGTGCAAGTGCGGATAGATCCACTCATTGGCGCCGGAAAGCCAGGTCTCTGAATATCCTTTCCAGCCCCAACTCGACATCGACGGAGTCGAAACCTGGTTGACCGGAAACTGTTTGAGGTAGTCGAGCGGCGTTGCCAACCGAATCGTATCCTGGTCATAGGCGATCTTTCTTATGAGAAAATTCAAAAAATCCGGCCCCTCATACCACCAATGGCCGTAAAGCTCTGCGTCGTAGGGGGCAACCACGATGGGCTTCCTTCCCATGAATTCATAAAGACATTCCACCTGTTTCTGGCGATTGAACAGGAAATTGCCCGCATGAGTTGCGGCTTTTTCCAAAGCGCGGGCACGCGAATAGGTTTCCTTATGGTCACCCGCACCTGTGATGCGGTGATACTTAAATCCGGTGCTGACTCTTAAACCGTCGGGAGCAATATAGGGTTTAATATATTCAAAATCGAGGTCGAATCCAATATCGCGGTAGTACTCTCTGTAGTCGTAGTCTCCCGGATAGCCCTCTTCCGCCGACCAAACCTGCTTCGAAGACTCGAAGTCGCGACCGAAAGCGGCCACGCTTGAATTACAATAGATCGGAGCAAATACGCCGAATTTCGGGCGCGGAGACGCGTGCAGAATACCGTGCGTATCGACTAAAAAGTAACGGATACCCGCGCTTTTTAGGTACCGGTCTACGCCTGGAACATACCCGCATTCCGGCAGCCATATTCCCACGGGTTTTCTGCCAAACACTTTCTCATACTGTTTCACCGCGGTTTGAATCTGACCGCGCACCGCTCCCGGCGTGCGGTTGACCAGCGGCAAAAACCCATGAGTCGCGCCGCAAGTAAGAATTTCCAAATACCCGCGATCCTGAAATCTTTTAAAGGCCCATATCAAGTCACGGTAATAGCGATTAACAAAGGTGTCGCGGGCCTGTGTAAACTGATAATAGTAATGAAGTGCGGTGTCATGATATGCCGGTTCAAAACGTGTCCGATCGATTTCCTTGCCCGCAAGTTCGATCAACCTATCCAGGTGACGCACGTACCGTTCCTGCAACAACGGGTCTTTCAGCATGGAGATCAGGGTCGGCGTCAACGACATCGTGAGACGAAAGGGCACGCCGTCGCGCTCAAGCCCCTCAAACATATGAATCAGCGGAATATAGGTCTCGGAAATGGCCTCATAGAGCCAGTTCTCTTCCAAGAAATATTCGTGCTCGGGGTGGCGAACAAAGGGTAAATGGGCATGAAGAACGATTGAAAGGAGACCCTTTTCCATAACTTACTTAGGCGCCTCCGGTTTCAAATATGGCGCAGGGCGATCCGTATTTCTTTCAACCTTAGGAACAATCGTCCGTTCTTCCTTATCGTCGGCAGAAGTCGCAGTAGCATCAAGGACAATCTTCCCGTCAGGAAGGGCAAAACGCATCGAAAAGGTTCCGTCGGGACGCAGCTTAATGTCCTGTCCCTGAAGCGTGACCTTTGCGTCGGGCTCAGTAGCACCGTAGACAATAAGTTCACAATCAAGATGAAACCAGAAGCCGCGCTCCTGCTTCTTTATGGGGCTGGAGATGCTGGATACATGGGATGCCCCGGATCCGGAGGTAATGGCGCCGCTCAACCGCTGCTCCATCTGGCGACGCAAATCAAGGGAACTCTGCCCCACTGCAAATCCGCCCGAAAGAGCATACATCTTATCGAAATCAATCCCCATCCAACGCTCATCAAGCTCATCCGACATGGAGTCACGAGGCACGGTCACTTCATTAGAACGTGCGAGAGCAACAAAGCGTCCGTCCTCATGCAATAAGCCGATCTCAACGACATAACCGCGCCCGGGTTCAACTTCGATATACCACTGGCGGGCAAGTCCAAAAAGCGGTAAATCACAGAAGGAAGCGTCTTCGGAGGGGTTGGTAATGTCGTAAACTCGAAGAACGGATTTGACCTGCTCCCGCCTTGCATCCAGTTGAGCCAACGCCCGTTCTTCGTGATCACGCTGAATCTCCCAATAGGAAAACATCCAATGAGGGTCGCGAACCATCAAGTAAATGTGATTGTCACCATAACCGCCCGGCAGTTCCCGTTCCGGTATCGGCATGTAGGATGGCGCTTGTAACTCTTGAACCGGTTCGGATTTCGGAGAGGGCGCGTGGGTAATAGCCTTTTTCGACTTCCTTGCTGCTGACTTTTTAGCTGAAAGAGGGGCTCTGCGAATCTTCCTAAAAGCCTGCGTTACGACACTCCGCTTTCTCCGCGGCCTGCCCGTAGTTACACGATTGGACGACTTCTTAGACGCGCCCGAAGCCTTACGGCGTGCGGTCGCCTTCTTTGAAGAGACACGTCGACTCGTCCTTTTTTCGCCAACCGAACGCATTGCGAGATCCTGTTCCTCTTATAGCTGTGAAATTCCAGGTGTTACAGGGGAAAGCATTATAACAAAAAAAGTTCGTAGGAAGCTAACTTTACTTAACCATCCAGAACTATTCTCAGCAATATTCGTGCCTAAATATGGGGGGCCTTCTTACTCACAAAGTGGCTTCCAAAGGCAAAACTTGACAAAAATGTAGCATTTTGTAGCCATTAATGTCAGCGCTGAATGGTCTGGGCGGCTTAGATAGCCGCCTGGGCTCGGAGGCGCTTATTGATCTCGTAGAGCTGCGGCCCGAGAACTTCTTGAGCGACCGTCTCTTTGTCTTCCCCGTTGTAGTAGTCGTACTCCATGACAGCCGCAATCTTGACCATGGTATAGAGAGCAAACGCCTCCATGGGAGGATTCCCCTCAAGAAGGGCATCGATCTTGGCCGCATAAAAGTTCGCGGAATTGAGGATGGCTGCATTTTCGCGATCACGAAAAAGTCCCAGGGTTTGGTCCACGGCATAAATCTTGTCATTCTGTCGGAGATTTTTCCAGCTGCTCATATTATCGAACAGCTCTCGCAGGACATCTTCGATTTTATCGGAGGGAGCATCCTGTAAGGATGTCTGTTGCGTTTCATTTCTTGCAGAACCAATTTGGCGGGAGATAATTGTCGCGGTCAAAGCATTCGTCAGCACGAGCAAGAAACCCATCATCACGAATGCTCTTATCTTCACAGATCCTCTTCTTCAACCGCAGGATCGACTTCCCTGCCGGCAAAAACATCCTTAGCCAACTGCAATAGCCCGCCGACATCAGGCTTATAAATCACGCCGACGGCACCCGCGTTCAAGCATTCTTCTTCAAACGCAACCTTGTGATGCCCTGTAAACATAATTACCGGAATCTCCTTGGTTTCCTGATTCATCTTTAATTTATGGCAAGCCTCAAGACCCGTCATACCGGGCATCAGGTGATCAAGAATAACCAAATCGGGTTTAACGTCTTTGGCCTTTTCGAGCATCTCCGCACCGCTTTCAACCGCCATAACGTCAAAATTGCTCTTCTTTAGACGAGAAACCATGATCTTACAAATGGTTCGCTCATCATCTACAAACAGTATTCTTTTAACGGGTTCACTCATAATATCAACCTTGCCCCTTACGCTGAGATAATGCCAGAAACTGCTTCAAATCGCAAGACCTGCGAAAGCTCAAGCCGCGGATCATAACCGCACCTTTTGCCGGGCAAATTCCACCCAGTCCTCGTTAAGTTCTTCCATAACATCTTCGAAGGCCTCTCCGAAGGCATCGACACTGAAGGACTCATTCGTGAGCATTTCGATATACTTTCGCAATCGAGGGATGTATTTCCCGTTTTCATACTCGAAAAAGAATTGGGCGGCGTTTCGCCATAGCACATAGGACCGCGGTTGATAATCGCGCGTCTTGATAACTCGATCCAGATCCGGCAGTTTCCCGAACCGATAGAGTTCGGACATATAGGTCTTCCCGGCAAGTCTGTTTTCCAAGAAATCAATCCCGGAAAGCTTCATGCTCACATAGTCGGCCACCCCTTCATCCAGCCACGCTGGAGCACGAATCATCAGATCGGCCATCACCCAATGTGCGATTTCGTGGATGATGCCGCCGGTCTTGAGTTCCTCGGTGAAGTGATAATAGAGTGTATTCTTCTCCCTGACGAATACCCCAGAGAAAAAAACGGCATCCGAAAAGTAGTAATCATAAGAATCGCGGACAAAGGATATCTTGTCGGCATAAATATTGAGATCGGCTTTAGGCTGCGCGATGACCTTTTCACCGAAGATGGGCGTGAGGATCTTGGTCAAATCATCGACATACTCATCCAGACTCGCCAAAAACTCCGTGCGGTAAGGATCCCCGACATTCGTCTTTAATTTGAAATAGCGCGACTCGAGGACTTCTGCATCCTTCCACTCTCCGGTTTTAGTCTTTCTTTCGAATTCGCGCTGACGGACATAGTCTTTGTATGCCTGTTGGGCCGTCTCTACCACAGTGATCTTGTCGGTCTTTACATGCGTTATTTCTTCGATCGCATCGATGGCTTTATCCAACTCGCCCAACTCGCCGTCGATAAGCGCAATCGAGAGCTGCAGCTCCAGGTCATCCGGGTAGTAGTGCATAAGCCATCGAAGCTTTTCTTTCGCCTGCAAAAAATTTCCGGCTTCCATCATGAGCGCTGTGCGGCGGTAGTGTTCACGCAGCGAGCTCTTGATCCCATCTTCCCTTCTCCGCACTTCACCCAAGAGCACGCGGCCCAAATGAACATCGTTAACATACTGCATCGTGACAATCTCAGGATGACCGGGGACAAGACTCAGAGCCTTTTCGATCCACACACCGGCTTCGTCATAATTCATACGCTTCATATGGTAAGTGGCTCTTAGAATGCAGTATTCGACATCTTCTATATCGTCGACACCATAATCCAGGATAACGGGGCCGCACTTCTTATACTCACCGAGCGTCAGGTAAATTCCGCAAAGCTCGGTACGCGGCTTCAGGAGGTTGGGTTGCAGCTTAATCAGTTTTTCTAGTTCTACCTGGGCCCGCACCAACTTGCGCTCGAACATCAGGAGATTTGCCTTAGTATAGATATCTGTCCAGGAATCCCCCAGCGTCTCGAGAAGTTCCTCGTTCAGGGCATAGGCGTCGCTCATCTTACCTTGATAGATGAGCGTACTGACAAGCTCACGCTTGGCTGAGACATTGTCGGGGGCGCGCTCCAAGAGCTTGCGGTAGATCTCTTCGCCATCCTCATAGCGTCCCTGAGCCGCGAGGGCGCTGCCCAGAAGGCCCCATATTTCATTGTCTTCCGGGTGGTCGGCCAAATAACTGCGGAAAAGGTCCTCATGTGCCGTGGGATCGCCCTCAAAATAGAGCTTCAGGACCTGGGCTCGGCTTGGACTCTCCCGATTGGCAGCATCGAGACGAATGACAGGAATAATAACGACGAGTGCGGTTATTGTGAGCGCATATAGAGTGCCACGTGACAAACTTCACCTCCAAGTAACCATTGTAATCGCCGTAACTTACGATTGCAAACCTCAAATGGCGGGCTTGATGCGAAACTCTAATGCGATGGTCGTACCGGAACCCCGGAAGCTGGAAACAGCAATGCGACCGCGATTTTTGCTCACAAGGCCTTGGGTCAGGTAAAGGCCAAGACCGCTTCCTTCTTCTGCGGGTTTGGTGCTAAAAAAAGGCCGGAAGAGGCACCGCAAAGCGGCCGTCTCTATCCCGGGACCGGTATCGGCGAGTGTGATCGTAGCACGATGCTCGCCTTCTGCGGAGCAGGCGATTTGCGCGCGTAGAATTAGTTTCCCGTTGAAGGCAATGGCCTGCAGTGCATTCTTGCAGAGGTGATACAGAATCTCCTGAAATTCACCCCCTTCACAGCATATGGCTGGAAAATCGTCCGGGATTCGATCCAGTATCTCAATAGAGTCAAAAGGAAATTCTCGTTGAAGAATGCGCCTGACCCGGCTCCAGGTTTCCTTGAGTCCCGCCTCAGATTGGAGGGAATTGTCCTCATGAGCCATTCCGCTCACAACCTGTCGAATACGTTTCGTGATTTTCAACCCCTGCCGGGCCTTCAGGTAGGCGCTTTTAAGGATCTTCTCGGCGTGAATGAGCCGCTCCTCACGATTGTCAAAATACCCCTCATCGACCTGGGCTAGATGCGCCTCCGCCATACCCTTGATCACGTAGAATATGTTGAGCACATTGTGCTGAAGCTGTCCCATGATGCTCGTTTACCTCCCTTTGATATACCGACGAACTTTCATTTTCCACCACCAAGATCTGAGATACTGCCGGCCGATAGCCAAGTCGCTGAGCTTACCAAATGCCCCTGCCGGGAAACATGTCTCCTGGCAATAATATCTCGCAAACGCCTGAATCAAATCACGGTAGCGATGAAAGAACCGTATCCAGGATTTGGAATTCGTGGGAAGGTCGCAGCGCAAAACGGCAATCAAGCGGTCTATGATCCGGGAATGTGCTTGTGCCTCATCGGCGACGAATTCCTGCAGACAGCTCAGATGCTCTATAATTCTTAGGGCCTTGCGCGCATCGAGCCATCCCTCCTTTCCGCTCAGGGCAAAATGCGCGATCAGAGAAAAATATGAAAGCGCATGGTTGGCATTGTGGTGTTCCTGCATGGACTGAAGCCGCTGGGTAATCGGAGCTTGCTGCGACACGATACGAATCAAGCCTTCTGGGCTCTCACTTATGTAAGTTTTGTCTGGTTCATCTTTATTACTTTTTTCTCGATAATTAACATCTATTGTCCTCTCTGCCTTCATCGCTTTATCCCCCTTAATTTCTTACTTATGGGAACCATAGCACCCGAGGTTCAGCATAACAAGGTCTCCATATTAGATAGTTTTTACTATATTTTTATCGATATTTGACAACCTCTATAAATCCGGCTAAGCTTATGAAGTTAAGACCTGTTTAAGGGAGATTCATGTACAAGCAGATCTGGGAAAAATATCGTGCCAGCTTGCCCGGGTTTCCTGCACTGCGGCGCCCATTAGTCGGTTCGGTCATCAAGGAAATTCGCGTAGACAAGGGCATAGCACAAAAGGATTTCTCGCGTCTAGTCGGTATCCACGAATCGACGCTAAAATCCATCGAGAACGATCATCAGCAGGCGACGACAGTCGACAACCTCGAGCGGTGCGCTAAGGTTCTGGGTCTGAGCGCTGACAGCTTGATTCTGGCCGGGCAAGAACGAGATCCCGCAAATTGTTTCATCCAGAAGAAAACGGCTCCATCTGCGATTACAGGCATTCGCAAGAGAAAACGCGCACCGGAAGAATGGCATCAGAGTCTGCGACTCCGTTTTAAGGATTTCGACCTAACCCCCATCTCCGCCCCTATTGCAAGCAAGAAAGACTTTTTTTTATGCCGCATCAATTTGCCGCCCAAGCGCTCCATTAGGAATCTGCGTTTACCCGGTCATCACGCAGTAATCGGATTTGTGTCAGGCGGATTCAATGTCAAAGTCACATGCGGTTCAAAAATAGCTGAGGTTACAAGCAATCAGGGCTTTGCCCTCGACGGATTTTTCCCCCACGACATTCGCAACGATGATGAAGATCAGGGCGCGATCATCTATCTCGTGACCCGCTTTCCGAACTTCTCCATGATCGGTCAGACAACTTCGTCTTCTGAGAAACGTCCTGGCTCGATCCGCATATCTCAAGGAATCGAGCAATTACGTCGGCATCGCTCCGACCGTCCTGGACGGCCAATTTCGGTACAACATCTCGCGGATCTTACGGATACCCTCGATCATGAACAAGTCGCAAAGATGATGCGCCTCAAAAAGGGTTCGTCTGTAGTTTATTGGGAAAAGATTGAGGATCTCCTCGGAGGCGTAGGCGTATCGCTTGAAAAGTTTCTCCTCTGGTCGCAGGAGAGATCACAAAAGCCCTTTTCGGTGGCCACAGCGACAACACGCGCGATGATCGATTTTAGCACTTATCATGGAATCAAGATTTACTCAGCGGTTCCCCCAGGCATTGAGCACCGATTCTTCTGCGGCGAACTCTTCATTGCCGGCAAGGGCACTCTTATCAAGCGCGGGTGGGAACGTAAGGATCCAAGCATGATCGGCATTTATGTGGAGGAGGGGGAAATGGAGGTAACGGTCGGGAAACGGCGCAGTGCCCTGCCAATATTAAAGGGAGAATCGATTTACTTCGACGGGAGTCTGGGATATGTCCTGAGAAATGCCGCAAACAATCAGGTGAAAGGCTTTATGGCCGCCTGCCCTTCGATACATTTTTAGCGTTAACTGCCGGTGCCGAGGGTATTGGCTTCGGTTGCCATCACTTTTATCTGCTCAATTAATGTCGGAAGATCAAAAGGTTTTGTAACTAACGCCGCCGAATCGAAACCCACGCTGCGGAGTTTCTCCTTCATCTCGTCTACATACTTGGCGGAGACCGGGATAAACCTGATCATCTTGTTGAATTTCTTCACCTCTTCGATCAATTTGTGCCCCGGGATCTTGGGAAGCGACATGTCTACAACGGCGATCTGGCATGTATCCTTGTCTACCCTAAAGAAATCAAGGGCCGCCTGGCCGTCGCGGAAGGTTATGACTTCATACTTTCTTTCCCGAAGAATTTCGGCCAGAATCTCGTTAATTTCATCCTCGTCGTCCACGAGCACCACCTTGGTGCGGTTATCATAGTAAATCTCATCCTCATAATCACTGCCGACTTCACTGGGAGCGACAATACGATTAAGCTTTCTGTTAATACTGGCCTCGATTTTCGAGAAATCCCGAAAAGGCTTTTCAATGACATCTTCGGCCGTAATCCCTACCTGCTCCAGGCGTTCACGTTCATCTTGAAAATAAGCCGTAATGATAAGGACCGGCGTCTTAACGTTGTTGGCACGAAGGTTTTGAAGCACCTCATACCCGTTTAAGCGTTCCATACGCAAATCGAGAAGTATGAGGTGAACCTCAAAGGCCTCAAGCGTCTGTTTTACAATGGCCGGATTGGCCGTAGCGATCGGTTCGTAATTGCGACGACGGAAATGGGTCACGAGCTGTTCGATGACGGTCTTATCATCATCGACAATAAGTATGGTAGTCGGTTTGTCACCCATCAAAAACTCTCCTCCTTAGCGTCCGAGCACAATGTTAATTTCATTTACAAATCTTTCAGGATTTAAATCGCCCGGTTTTTCTAACACTTTATCGACGAGATCGCTTACGGCATGATCCTCAAGCGTGGGGCCGAGAAACCGCTTCGCCGTCGCCGACATAACAATGATTTTGGGGCGGTTCTGAACGGCCCTGTAGGTTTTGATGATGTCGATCCCGGATGTGGAACCGCTAAGACGCACATCGACGATGAGGGCATCGTAGGGCACATTAGTAAGATATTCTAGGCCCTCCTCACCGGAATGAACGACATCGACGTCATAACCGCCCTCCACGAGAACCTCCTTCAGGATCTCGCAAATATCCGTTTCGTCTTCAACGATTAGGATCCGTCGCCCCATAGAACCCCTAAGCAGAAGCCGCAATTGCTCGCAGCACCTGAAGCTGATTGAGATGCCGGTGCTTGAGCCGTTCGTATCGCATCTTCTCAGCCTGCGCACGATCGATGATACTCTTATAAACCTGTTCCATTTCGTCGACCCATTTAGCATACTCCTTAAGGCCGTCGCTGTCCTTCTCACGAACCAGCGCTTCCCGTATCTTTTCATATTGAGAGATGGCTCTAGCCTCGGCTTCGGCTTTCTGGTCGTACCAGTCTGCCATGGATAGTGACTCGTTGACTGCCGCACCTACTTGAGACCACGCCTTCGCTGATTGAACCGTTAACAACATCACCCCGCACGCGATCACAACCATTGCCTTTTTGATCATGGCTTTCTGTTGCCTCCTTGTTTTTTAAATTCGCCGCACTCTAGCCCCCAGATATCTTGAGCATATTCAGCGATCGTGCGGTCGCTTGAGAACTTACCCGAACGCGACACGTTGAGAATTGCCTTTTGTGTCCAATCTTGAACATCCAGATAATTCTTAGAAACAGCCGCTTGTGCCTGACAATACGCCTCGAAATCGGCACAAACGAAATACCGGTCGAAGGATTTCAGATTCTCAATCAGGGGCCTAAAGATGCCCTGCTCCATAGGAGAAAAGAAATCCGCTTCGACCATTTGAAAAATCTCTTCGAGGACGGGCGACTTCTGGATAATCTCGCGAGGATTGTACCCCGCAGCAGACATCCCCTTAACCTCCTCGGAACTCAACCCAAACATAAACATGTTTTCGCTTCCCGCCGCTTCGGCCATCTCGATATTGGCGCCGTCCTGGGTACCGATGGTCAGGGCCCCGTTCATCATAAATTTCATGCAACCCGTACCCGAGGCCTCCTTTCCTGCCGTGGAAATCTGCTCTGAGAGATCGCTTGCGGGAAAGATCTTTTCGGCAAGAGAAACGCGGTAATTCTCCAGAAACAAAACTTTGAGCTTTTCGTGACAAGACCTGTCTTGGTTGATCACGCCGGCGATGCTCGTAATAAACTTGATAACAAGCTTTGCCATGGCGTAACCCGGCGCAGCCTTTCCGCCAAAAATAAACGTTCGGCTGACGTTATGGCTTCTCGGATTGTGCTTGATTTTCAAGTACTCCGAGATGATATAAAAAGCGAATAACACCTGGCGCTTATATTCGTGAATTCTTTTGACCTGAACGTCAAAAAGAGAGTGCTCATCCACCCGAACTCCGGTCATCTCCCGGATAAGTCCGGCCAGCACCCTCTTATTTTGTTTCTTAACCTTCATCCATTTTTCGCGAAAGGCGGCATCTTTATGATATGGTTCCAACCTTTTAATGTCGTCCAGGTCCTTAATCCAACGCTTGCCGATCGCATCGCTTATCAACCGTGACAAGGCCGGGTTGGCCTTTAAAAGCCATCGGCGGTGCGTGATGCCGTTAGTCTTATTATTGAACTTCTCCGGTGCGAAGGTGTGAAAATCACTAAAAAATCCCTGTGTGATTAGCAAAGAGTGCAATGCCGATACACCATTGACCGAGTGCGAGCCTATGATGGCCAAATAGCCCATGCGAATCTGCTTTGGTTCACCTTCTGCGATAATCGACATACGCCTTAGTCGATCGGTATCGCCCGGGAATTGATTCGCCACCTCTCTCAAGAATCGGGCATTGATCTCGTAAATGATTTGCATGTGACGCGGCAACAACCTTTCAAAGACGTGGACCGACCAGCACTCAAGGGCTTCCGGCATGACCGTATGATTCGTATAAGCAAAAGTCCTGACGGTAAGATCCCAAGCCGTGTCCCAATCAAGAGCTTCATCGTCAATTAGGATTCGCATGAACTCCGCGACAGCCAGGGCCGGATGCGTATCATTAAGCTGTATCGCAACTTTATCCGGAATATTTTTCAGATCCTCATTTTCGGATTTAAACCGGCGAATGATGTCCGCAACTGAGGCCGCTGTAAAAAAATACTCCTGCTTTAACCGTAATTCGCGCCCCGCAGAACTGGAATCATTCGGGTAGAGTACCTTGGAGATGTTCTCCGAAAACATCTTCTTATAAACCGCCTTTTCGTAATCGCCGTCATTAAAGTACTCCAAGTCAAATTCTTCCGAACTCCGCGCTGACCACAAGCGAAGGGTATTCACCGTGTCGTTCTGATAGCCCGGTACGGGGACATCATAGGGCATTGCGATCACATCCTGGGTATTCTCCCATTCCGCAATCAATCTACCGCCTTTGTCGTGCGCTATGCGTGTATTCCCGTAAAACCTTACCGTCACCGCATACTCGGGGCGCGCAAATTCCCAGGGGTTTCCCGACTTCAACCATTCGTCGGGGAACTCGACCTGATAGCCGTTTACGATGCGCTGCTTAAAGATACCGTAGTCATAGCGAATGCCGTAGCCGTGAGCCGGGATTCCAAGCGTGGCCATGGAATCGAGAAAACAAGCTGCCAAACGTCCCAAGCCGCCGTTTCCGAGCCCCGCATCCAGTTCTTCATTACAGATCTCTTCAATGTCCAGGTCAAAGGCCTTGACGGCCTCGCGCGCCTTATCCCATAGATCGAGATTAATAAGGTTATTGCCAAGAAGTCGGCCGATGAGAAACTCCATCGACAGATAATAAACACGCTTTCTATTTTCTTTGTGATAAGTCTGCTGAGTCTGGATCCAGCGCTCCACGATGCGGTCGCGCACCGCCAACGCCATCGCCATAAAAGCATCATGCGAAGTGGTCGTGTACCGGTCCTTGGCACGGTCAAAGCAAAGGTTGTAGGTAAAGGACTTCCTCAGACCCGTTCGTGTCATATCACACGGGCGGAGTTTCCATGGATCGCGATGTTTTGATGATTCAGGCAACATCTCGTTTATTCCTTATCCTTGTCATCCTGCTTTAAATTAATAATACCGAGCCCCTCGTTAAACCGAATCTCAGTGCCAAAAGGAGCCGAACGATCCCGCATCCGGTTCACTGCACGCAAACTCGTTTCGCCGTCAGCCAAGTTGACCTGATTACTCTGGATCTTAACGGGGATAAGCTCTATTTTGGAAAATTTTCCCTCTTCAACAGAAACACGGTAAAGAAACTGCTCGTCTATGGCATGCGTCACGAAATAATCGTCGACCAGGTCTCCTGTATCATAGAAGATGATCCCCTCATTATAAAGCTCAATCCCTTGAAAAACATGGGCACTGTGACCGTGTACGATGTCGACCCCGGCATCAATGAGCCCATGGGCAAGATCCACGTGGCTGGGCAGGGGCTGTTCCCTCATATTCGGCCCCCAGTGCAAGGAAAAGATGATTAAATCCACACCCGCCTGGCGAAGTTCATTAATCTGAACACGGAGACCGTCATAGAACTCCGGCGTAGGCGGGATACGCAAATACCATACCCCGGGGTTCTTGGTTCCGGCACGATATTCGGGGGCATTATCGGTTGCCGCAAGGAGTGCCACGGACAGTTTGCCGGCCTGAAACAGGGCCGGTTTTCTGGCCTCGACGACGCTGGAACCGGCACCCGCCCACCGTATGCCTGCCCGGCGTAAGGTCGTAAAGGTTTCAGCTAACCCGCTATAACCAAAGTCCAGGATATGGTTATTGGCCAAAGTGACGCCGTCGACACCGGCTTGAGTCAAAACTTCGACAGCCGTCGGATCCGCGCGAAAGTAAAACCCCCGCGGCGGATTTGTCCACTTCTCACCTCCGGACGCCAGGACGCTCTCAAGATTTACAAGCGCCAGATCTGCTTTTTCGAGGATCGGCGCCACATTGCCTAAAGGGTAAGACGGGCCCGTGCGGTCAAGATTCTCGCTGACGCCTCGCCCCAGCATGACATCGCCGGAAAGAGTCAGCGTCACAGGATGCGCCGCAGTATCTTCGGCACGTGCACTCGGGATCAAAGCCCCGCACGCCGACACACCTATCAATAAAATTCGAATTATAAATTTCATAATTTACTTTTTATCAGCGGTCTTTTGATCGATAACTTCGCGAACCTTTTGAGCGAGTTTTTGCAGGGAAAACGGCTTCTGAATGAACGCCAAGCCGGTTTCGCGGATCTCACGGCGCACCAATTCGTCGTCGGCATATCCCGACATAAATAGAACCTTCATGCTGGGATACATTGATTTAAGTTGATCGTACATTTCCTTACCCCCCATCACAGGCATGATCACATCTGTCATGAGAAGGTCGATTTCTTCACCTTTGTGGTTTTCGAAAACAGCCAATCCCTCTTCCCCGTTTGTGGCTTCATACACCTTGTACCCCTGCTTCAAGAGGGCCTTGCGAATGACATTCCTCACCGGCGTTTGATCTTCAACCAAAACAACAGTTTCTGTTCCTTGAGCAAGAGGCCCCCCATCGTCGGTCTTCGCAGGTTCGGGAACCGCGTCCCGAACGGCGGGAAGGTAGATATCAAAGGTCGTCCCTTCGTCGACCGCGCTCGTCAACTCAATATGGCCGCCATTCTGCTTTGCGATCCCATAGCAGGTTGCCAACCCGAGCCCCGTGCCTTTCCCTTTCTCCTTGGTGGTAAAAAAAGGCTCAAAGATATGAACTTTGAGCTCTTCACTCATACCGATCCCGGAATCACGCACGCGGAGGCAAGTATAATCGCCTGCCTTTATGCCGTACTGATCTGCCTTTTCATTATCGATGGTCTGGTTACCGGTCTCGATAACGAGGCGGCCGCCCTGCGGCATGGCATCATGCGCATTAACAGAAAGATTCACGATGATTTGTTCTATTTGCCCCGGATCGGCTTTGATGTAACTGAGGTTACTGTCGCGGATAATCTTCAGCTCCACATTCTCGCCGATTAGGCGCTGAAGCATTTTTTCCATACCTAAAATAATGTCGTTGAGGTTAATGATCTTCGGCTCAACCACCTGCCTGCGGCTAAAGGCCAGCAGCTGTTGTGTCAGCTCTGCCGCACGGTCCGCTGCCTTCTTAATCTGCAGGGCTTCCCGCCGGCGGCCGTCGCCTTCCTCGAGATCCAGAATAAGAAATTCACTGTAAAACCGAATGACCGTCAGAAGGTTGTTAAAATCATGCGCCACCCCTCCGGCAAGACGCCCCACGGCCTCCATCTTCTGAGCCTGCTGAACCTGCTTTTCCAATCTCTTCCCTTGAGTAATGTCCTTCATGATGCCGATCGACCCTGTAATCCGCCCTTCCGAGTCCCTCAAAATACTGATAGATATGCTGATGTCGATCATCTCGCCATTTTTCTTAACAACCTTGGTTTCCAGGTTATGCTCAATGCCTTTCTGCCGAACGTTCATCGCCCGAATCCGTTTCCATTCTTCCTCAGGATAGAGCTCATTGACCGGCTTATGATCGAGGTCTGCGTGACTCATGCCGAGCAGGTTTTCGGCAAACTTGTTCCATGAAACGATGCGCTCCTCGGCATCGGTTACCGTAATCGCAACCGCTGAGTTTTCAAAAATGGTTCGGTATCGGTCTTCGGCAAACTCTAAGGCCCGTTGTGCCATCTTCCTCTCCGTAATGTCTTTGGTGATGCCGATGGAGCCCGTAATCTTTCCCTCCGCATCTTTCAAGACCGTGATTGACACCTCGACATCAATGACCGAACCGTTCTTTCGAATCATCTGAGCTTCAATATGATGGGGGTTCCCCTTCTTCCTGATCTCATAGGACCGAATTTTCTTCCAGTCTTCCTCGGGATAAAGCGCCTTGACGGGTTTGCTCTGCAGATCGTCCGCACTCATGCCCAGAAGGTCTTCGGCGAATTTGTTCCAGGAAACAACGCGCTCGTCGGCATCAGCAACAAAGATGGCGACAGCCGAATTTTCGAAGATCGTGCGATATTTCTCCTCGGCCAGCTGAACATCCTGCTGGGCCCGCTTACGCTCGATGGCAAATCCCAAGATGCGGGGAAGCACCTTCGCGTCAAAAGATCCCTTCACGAGATAATCCTGCGCCCCGCTTCGGATTGCTTCCACAGTCATTCTCTCGTCGTCGGCCGCAGTCATGACCACCACCGGAATCTTGGGGCTGGACCCGTGGACCTGCGTAAAAGTGTTCAGCCCACGGCTGTCAGGAAGTCCTAAATCCAGCAGAACAACGTCCGGCGGATCATCACAGAGTTTTTCAATCGTCTCCTTTAGCGTACCTGCATGCGTCACGTTAAAGCGCGGATGCTCCTGCTGTTTGAAAATCTTCAGGAGAATTTCCGTCAGCGAGACGTTATCTTCGACAAGCAGTAATTTGATCGTTTGAGTACTCATGATTCACAATGCCAGGAGTCGGTCGACTTCCTCCTTGAGAAGCAATAGATTGAACGGCTTTTGCAGAAAAGCATCACGGCCGAGCTTTTCCGCTTCATCGATTATTGACTGATCGACATAGCCGGTGTTCACGATCACCTTCGTATTCGGGGAAATCTCTTTGCACATTTTCAAAACCTGCAGACCTGAAATATCCGGCAGCTTGATGTCGAGCAGAACAATATCCGGTTTCATGGTCTTAATGCAATCCATCCCGCCCTTACCGGTATCGGCTGTCGCGACCTCGAAGCCCTCTTCGAGAAAGAAATCCTTAACCTCTTCAACGATGCCTTCTTCGTCATCCACAATGAGGAGTTTTGTGACCGCCACTGACTCACCTACCTTTTCCACACAATCGTTAACCCGACTTGGCTTGTTGTCCTTCGCCCTTAGTCGCAGCGGTATCGCTGCAAGCCGGAAGGGACAAAGTAAAGGTGGTTCCCTGTCCGATCTTACTGCTTACCTTGATGTCGCCGCCATGCAGCTCTAATATATATTTGCACATATAAAGCCCCATACCGGAGCCCCGGCCCGGAGGTTTGGTCGTGAAACTGTAATTGAATATTTTCTTCATGACTTCTTCGGTCATACCGCACCCGTTATCTTCGAAGTGGATGAGGACCATGTGCGCTTGCTCGGGTTCTTCTTCCGCATGAACGCGGATACGTCTCTTGCGCTTGCCTTCCATCGCATGGTAAGCGTTGATGAAGAGATTGAGAAAAACCTCCTGCAGCCGCTCAAGATCACCGCGAACCAGCGGCAGGTGACCGGGCACATCAAATTCCACTTCCGTCCCTGTGAGATTATCCAGATACGTCTGGAATTGCACGAGCGGCAGGGTCTCCTCAAGGATCAGCTTGAGGGAAAGCGGCTCGAATTTTCCTTTTTCCGACTTCTTGAGGAGCCCCGTAAGCGTATTCACGACGGCTTTGATACGGCCGATATTCTGCTCCATCTTATCAAAAGTATCGAGAATTTCGCCCACCTTGAGATCTGAATTCTTCCGGAACTTCAGAAGAACGCGGGAAACATTCATAGAAAGAATGGTCAGTGGGTTGTTGACTTCGTGGCCGACTGAGGCCGCCAGGCGGCCGAGCGTTGCCATTTTCTGCTCGTGAATTAACTGCGCCTGTGTATCTTGCAGCTGCTTATTGGCGACTTCGGTATCCCTCAACGCCTTCACGAGAAGATTCTTGGCATATTCGAGTTGAGAATTGATTTCCCCGAGTTCCTGAGTCTTCTTGATGGCCTCGTCATAAAGCCTCGCATTTTCGATGGCAATGGCGGATTCCTGCGCCAGGGTAAAAAGGACATTGATATCTCCGGTACTGAAAAAATTCCCGGACTTCTTCTCGCCCAGGACCAAAATATTCCGTAGCTCCTTGCCCAGAAAGCTGGGGACCAGACATGCGGCCCGAAGTTCCTCCATCCTGCTCTTTATGGCATGAAAGTCGTACACATGCGGAGACTCTCCTTTGACTGTCTTCCTATTCCCCGCACCGATATATCCCTTAATGTGTTCGAGCTCCACACCTTCTTTTTCTCTGGCAAGATAAAGGATAAGCGGATCCATATCCTTCAGGCGGTAGTCGAGGTATCGCTTGTCAAATCCGCGCTGATAAACGAGACAGAATTCAGCCGTGTCTTTGTTGCGCGTAAGAACCGCAGCGCACTTTACGCGCATCTTCATCGTAATGAAATGCACCACGAGATTGAGAAGATGCCCGAGACTTTCGATCTTTGAAATACCGCGCGTTGCATCTTTGAGGAACTTTTGATAATCGTACTTCTTTTGGAAGAGATAGCGGTCCGTCAGATTGATTAGAAATGCCTCTACGGACCGGTAGCTGACAATACCGATCGCAAATGCGATAAGCGCGGCAATGTTGTCGGATTGGATTCCCACATACTTGCTGATGAAGAGGTTCAATATATAAGTACTGCAGAGAAAAGCAAAGAGGAAGAGTCCCAGGATCCCCGTAAAAACAATTGTTTTACGGATAATAAACTCGATGTCCCACAACTTATAATAGACAATGGCATACGCGACAAAAGCGACATAGCAGGTCACCAAAAAGTTAAAGACCGGCGGCACCGGGATGTTGTACCAAAGAAAAAAGTTCGTACTCCCACCTAAGTAGCCGATAAACGTTCCCCAGGCAACGATCCGGAACTGCTTGCGCTCCACTTCCGTTCCGGCCGTCTGGGACCGGCGAAAAAGCAGGAACTGGGCATAGGCCACCGCAATGATAAAGAATATCTGAAAGGGGTGGTAAAGCGGGCCGGGTACCGGCCACCACTGGAACCAGTGGCGCGGCTCAACGCTCTGAATGAAGAGAGGGGTAAAATTCAGAATGAGATAAACCCCCATAAAAACATAACTGATGGCAATTAGGAGACGGTGCTTATTGTCGAGGTTCAGGTAAACCAGGGCAAAGTGGAGGTAAGCCGTAGGAATCACGATCGCACCTCCCATCAATACGCGCGACCATAAAAGAGCAGCTTCGTGCTCGGGCGTAAAAAGCCAGGCAAAATATCCGAGTGACCAAAAAGCGACGCTAAAGGACCATAGGGCAAAAATCAAGTTGATCTTGCCCCGGCGATTCTTAAAAAGGACAATGAGGGCGAGCGTGGCACATGCCAAAAAGTTAATCAGCCCGGTCCACCCGCAGAATAATTGGATCACGCTAAATCCTTATTAACGTTTTGTTCCGATGACGTACTGAATAATACCCTGCTGTTCGAATCCGACTTCCAAATCTTCGGGGCGAAAACCACTCTGCACAAAGAAACTCCGGAACTCGTCATCATCGCGATAAGTCAGGTTCCAGTCGCCGACCCACTCCATGAAGTGCACGGAAGGATTACTGAATTTATCGCGCACATCCCAAATCACCAGGATTCCGCCCGGCTTCAACAGCTTTCGCAAATTCTGAATAAGCTTAACCGAAACGCGGCTGTCCAAATAGTCGAACAGACCCATGGTATAAATAGCATCGTAACCGCCTTCCATGGCGCTCTCGATATCTTTTTTAAGAGCGATCCTCACCGCATTTTGCCGTACAAATTTTACACGGGGATCGTGATTCAGCAACTTCGATGCATAGTCGATAGCGTGAAGATCCTGATCGGCGCACTGGAATGCGACGTTCTTGTTCCGAACGGCCGGATCCGAAAGAATCTCTAAGACGTCGCGACAAGGGCCGGAGGCCAAATTCATGAGTTTTATCAACTCACCGGTGTGACGGCTGATAAGATCCGTCATTATCCTCTTACAATCACTTTTACGATTGCGGACCGCGTTGGAGATCGTCGACATCATGAAGTAATTATCAAACAGGCGCTCCACGCCCTGAGTCGTCGGTGAATTACGATAGATATCATCGATGATTTTGTAATCACCGGCATAGCCGTAGGGTTTTTCTAAACTCCATTGAATGTATTCTCCTTTGGAAAACCCATCGCGGAAGCGGTTCACGAATAGGCGTTTCAACTTATACACCTTTTGTTCTTCCCCCGTTTCGAGGCATTCCTTCTCGTAGGTCATTAGGTCGCGAAAAACTTGATTGATTTCCTGATTAAACTCGCTCTGGAAGCGCCCCCACTCTCCCGGCTGTTTAGCCAAATAATCTTCGATCTGTACCATGCGGGCCGTGTAGTCGCGCACTCGAGTCCGCAGATTACTTTCCGCGCTATGGGTTTTGGGGTTTGTCGTCATGCGATGAGCGCCTCCTTAATGGTCTTTAAGATTTCCGCATTATCAAAAGGCTTGTGGATATACGCGAGCGGGCCCAGTTCCTGTGCCTCTGACTCAATATTTGCATCTGCATATCCGGTAATAAATATCACCGGAACATCTCGGTTCTGAGAGGACTCTTCGTTGCCGCGAATAGCCCTCATGATATCCACACCGTTCATACCCGGCATTCGGATGTCACAGAGAATCAGATCAAACTTCTCTTCCTCCGCCATCGCCTGCGCATCATCCCCGTGTTTGGCGGTATAGACCTGATAACCGTTCTTTTCCAGCAAAATATTAAAAGTCCGCGTCAAAATTTCTTCATCATCAATAACCAATATTTTTTTTTCCATGAGATTAAGTCTCCCTGACTTTGGTATCGTATTTCTAAGCAATTGCTAAATGCGGCTCTTCCGTCGGAAACCAGATCGTAAAAGTCGTGCCTTTGCCCTCGTCGGACTGCACGCTAATTTCACCCTGATGTCGCTGGACAATACTTTGGCTGACGGCAAGGCCCAGTCCCGTGCCAGCCCCTACATCTTTACCCGTATAGAACGGGTCGAAAATCTTTTTCTGGTATTCCTCTTTGATCCCGGTCCCATTATCGCTGACACGCACTTCAACCCGTCCGTTACCTGCCGTTGAATAAATGTGGATCTCGCCCGCACGTCCCGCTTCGCGTATGGCATCCCGGGAATTCACTAACAAATTCGTTAAAACCTGCTCCAACTCGTTGGCATTGCCCTGAATCATGGGAACGCTCTCCAGGTGCAAGCTAATGTCCACGTTATCCTGTTTGAATTGATAAGAGAGCATATCTCTTGTGCTCTCCGCCACGCGGTTAATGTCCACGCGCTCCATCGCCGGCTCTTGGGGAGACTTTCTCGCATACTTCATGAGTTTTTTTATGATCGTCTGACAACGCTTGGCGCCCTGCTCGATAAGGTCGAGGGATTCCTGATCTTCACTGTTTGCGGTCATCTTGAGAATCTGTGCATTTGTCAAAACGGCCGTAAGGGGATTGTTGATTTCATGCGCGACACCGCCGGCGAGAATACCGATCGTGGCCAGTTTCTCGGCTTGAATCAATTGCCCCTGCGTCTTGATCAACTCATCCGTTCTCTCCTCGACCCTTTCTTCCAGTTCCGTATTCCACTTCCTCAATTCTCGATTCATGGCCCGTATCTTCAACAACACCCCAACACGCGCCAACAATTCCTCTTTATTGAACGGTTTCGAAACATAATCATTGGCCCCGATTTGCAAACCGTAAACCTTATCGCCCATTTCTGTTTTTGCCGTCAGCATAATTACAGGCAATTCATCGGCAGTATAGCGTTCTCTTAATTTTTTACAGAACTCATAGCCGGACATACGCGGCATCATGAGGTCCAGCACAATCAAGTCGGGTTTTTCATTTTCAACCGTGTGCAGCCCCTCAACACCGTCGGCCGCTTCAATTACCCTGTAATTATTAATTTCCAGCCGTGTCTTAGCCACTTCGCGATTGACCGCATTGTCGTCGATGATGAGAATGCGCTCGCCGTCACCACGAATCGCCTCCTGAAACTCCTTGTCCTTCTCTAGGGTGTAGACCCTGTCGCTGCTGCCCTCGAAAGTGGTCTTTGGGGTACCGTCTCGGGCTGCGGATGCTGTGGGTTGTTCCAGCTGCATCTTATGAACTTCCGCGACATTGAAAGTAGATTTCGGGAGATAAAAAAAGAACTCGCTTCCCTGCCCGACTTCACTACGAAGCCCGACGTCACTTCCGTGCAGCTTTACAATCTCACGGGTAATCGAGAGACCCAGCCCCGTTCCTTCATAGGCACGAGTCGAACTGCCGTCGGCCTGGCGAAACCGGTCAAAAATGATTCGCTGATCCTCCGGAGCAATCCCCACGCCCGTATCCTGCACGCTAATGCGCAAGCGATCCTCTTCGTCAGACACGCACACCGTCACTTCTCCGGCCTCTGTAAACTTCAGCGCATTCCCCAGTAGATTTATAAGGACCCGCTGGATCTTTTCCGGGTCCCCATACACGTCCGGAAGCGATCCTTCATGGGAGTATCCGAGCCGGATATTCTTCTTAAGCGCCAGCCCTTCCATCAAAGCAATAGCAGCATCCACCACGTTCAAAACATTAAAGGGCTTAACTTCCAGTTTCGCCTGCCCCGACTCCAACCTAGAGAGTTCCAGAAGATTGTTGATCAGCTCCTTCAAGTTGGATCCGCTCTGAACGATCATCTTAAGGTGACGGCTTTGCCTATCGTTGATATCGCCGTCGGCACCATCCAACAACGCTTCCACGAGTCCAAGGATCCCGTGCAACGGCGTCCTCAATTCATGAGAGGTATTCGCCAAAAACTCACTCTTGAGGCGGTCGAGTTCCTTTAGCCGGTCGTTTTGCGCCTGCACCTGCTTGTAGAGTTTGGAAACGTGATCGAACTGCATCGAGTTGGAAAGAGCAATGGTCACCGGTGATTTGATTTGTGAGAGAAAAAAGACTTCCGACGCTCCGTATTTCCTCAGATTTTCTCTTTTGCCCAAACAGACAAAACCGACCAGTTTCCCGCCGAGAGCGAAAGGCACAACCACCATGGCTTGTAGATCATTGAAACACTTGACCATTTCAACCTTAAAATCCCGCGCAGCAGGATCATCTTGTACCAACGCGGTCACGAGGACTTCATTACGTTCTTCCATCCAAGCCACAAGCGGATGATCCCCCGAAAGTGTTTGCGGATGGCGCAGGCCTTTGGCAATGGTCGGCACAAAATCTCCGCTGTTCTCATCTTTGAGATACACCGCTGTCTGCTGCGTATAAACGGTCCGGCGTAACATTCTCACAAAGCGTCTCAGCAAGTGGCTCAAATCTTTGAGGTGGACCAACTCGGAGGAGAATTCGTTGACGGCCGCCTGCAGGTTGGCATGGCGACGGCGAAAGACATGATTAAGATACGGCTGCAAAGCCTGAAAATAGAAATAAAACGCGATTGAGAGAACCAAATAGTAACTTGTGGCCGCAGCAGCCGAGAGGCTCTCTGACCAAGTGCGTGTTGCGTAGATGAGCGCGGCAAACGGTATTAGCGCAAAAACGGTGCTTCCTAACCACATGAGGGTCTTGTGAATGACCGTTTCAATATCCAACAGCTTATAGCGGATGATCGTATATCCCAGGGCAAAGACGGCAATAAACATCGTCAAACCGCCGAGGGGGAACACCTCAACGCCGTAACACGGCAAAAGGTCTGAAGAGCCCACTGTGGCAATCAGGAAAGCAACACCCACGAGTCGTACCTGCCTCTTTGCCACAGGATTCGCCTCGCTGCGCCATCCCTGATAAAGGGTGATGAAGAACAATACGAGATACGTAAAGAAGAAAGACAGGAAGATACCGCCGCCCAGGGGAGTCATCTGCGAGTGATAACCCCAGAAAAAAGGCTCTACGCGGTAGACAATCCAATCCGTCGAGACAATCAGCGCCAGCAAAACGGCGCCGCCGAGATAGCCGGCAATAATCCACGGACGGTGTTCGCGAACCCTGCCAAGCCAGACGGCCGCGTACGCATACAGACTCACAGAGATGAAACTGCCGCCGGCATAGGCGATATAGATGTAAAACAATGCGAGGTCAGCGCGCCTCACCGAATAAACAAGGAAGGTACCCCATAGCCATATAAAAAATGTCCCGCAAATTCCTAGGAAGGTCCACTTCTGGCTTGTCTTTCCGCCGTGCACCGCAATATAGGCGCCCAGAAGGAGCATAAGGACAGAAGCAATGAGAAAGGCAAACGCATAAGGGTTCCACTCGTAGTACGCCCACTGCCAAAGGTCGCTCACGAGCAAATTGGGAGTTTTCCAAATCATCTTTTTTAAGTTTACGTCAACCTTTTGGCATAGACGATATAGTCCTTATACGCCTCGCCGTGGAATTTTTGCGCGAGTTGATGTGACGAAATATTGTCCTCGAGAACCCAGGAATACTCGCACGTGCTATACCCCTTTTGAATCATGGCGTTATAGGCATGCGCCATAATCATGGAACCGATTCCTTTCTCACGACGGTCGGGACTTACGCCGATGGCAATAAGCCTGCCGTGACGCACCTTGCTCAGATGGTAAAGAAACGGAATCCCCCAAAACCGCTCTGCGTCGCCGTTTACTTTAAGAACTGCGGGATTGAAGTCGGGGACACAAATCGTAAACCCGACCGCTTCCCCTGCCGCTTCAGCGAACCAAACAAGATCCGCGTCGAGCACCGGTTTGAAAGGTTCCAATATTTCGAAAAACTCATCCTCTTTTTGCGGTGAATAGCCCCAGTGCTCCTTGAAGGTCTGCGAATACAGTTTCGCCAAAAGATACCCTTCTTCGCGAAAGCGTTTCTTGTCGAAACGGCGGATTCGAACATCGGAGGGTTTCGCCGCCTTTAGGACATCAGTGATCACCTGACGAACAGTATCACTCTGAAGATCCATCGTGTACGCCGCCAGATATTTTTCCGGCCAATAGCCCGCCGTCTTCATATAGTCATGATAATACGCAGGGTTATAGGGCATAAGAAACAGCGGCGATTCTTCATAGGCATTCGCCAGCAGGCCTACGGGATTGGCAAGCATCCCGTTAAAAGGGGCATAAATGATCTCCGCACCCTGGGCCCGAAGAAATTCTTCAGCCTTCTCCACCAAGGCTCGAACGGCATCTTCGCAATCAGCCATCGCCTCGAAAAAACCTAGGAAACCCGCCTTCTCGTGCCACTCGGCTTCGTAGTTCGCATCGTAAAAAGCTTCTAAAGCCGCAACAATTGTTTTCCCCCTTTTGGCGGCAAACACCCGCTGTTTGCAATGGCTGAAGAACTTTCCCTCACCCCTCAGAAATCGCTTGGCATCTGAAAGTATCTGAGGAACCCATACAGGGTTCTTCTGATAAACTTTTTCCGCGAAACGAAAGTAAGCTGCCATCTCTCCGGAAGATTCCAGGGTAACCACGCTGATATCATCTTTGATCAATACATTATGCATAGGTTTGTTCTTCCTTTCCCACCAGTAGAAGTGCTCTCAATTTCTCGGCTGATTTCAGGACATCACTCAAACTATCAATAAAGTACTCGATGTGTTTTTGCGTAATATTCAGAGGCGGCGCAATCCGCAGAACGTCGAGATTATTCAGGGTAAAAGCCATCACGATACCGTGCCGCAAAAACATCTGCCGCGCCACCCAAAGAGTGATGGCCCCTTCCATGAGAGGCGATTTTCCTTTGACTCTGACAAACACAAGCCCCAAGAGTAATCCCTTACCCCTGACTTCCCTAAGCAACGTCGAACGCTTTGTAAGCGCTCTCGCTTTTTTCAATAGAACTCTGCCTGCCGCTGCCGCCTTAGCCGGTAAGTTCTTTGAAAGAACCGCTCTTAGCGTGGCAATTCCACACGCGCAAGCGCGGCTGTTTCCGCCAAACGTAGAAGAGTGGAGCAGGCCTGTTTCAAGCGACCCATAGGCTTTCTTCCAAATAATGTCCGTAGTGACCATCGCGCCTATCGGCATCACACCGCCGCCAAGTGCTTTACTAAGAATGAGCACGTCCGGCTCCACGCCTTCGTGTTCACAGGCAAACAGCTTCCCCGTCCGCCCCACACCCGTCTGAACCTCATCGACGAGAAGCAAGGTCCCGAATTCACGGCAGAGCTCTTCAGCACCTTTCAGGTAGCCGTCAGGGGGAACAAGAACACCGTTCTCGCCTTGTATCGGTTCCACAATAAAAGCCGCTGCGGTTTTATTTGATAGGCTTTTACGCAGGGCCTCGAGATCACCGTAGGGCACCGCCTGCGTATCCGGCAGAAGCGGCGCGAAAGGCTTCTTGTACTTTTCCCGGCCCGACACGGAGAGTGCCCCGAAAGTCTTACCGTGGTATGCGCCTTCGGCAAATAAAAGCATCCTTCGTCCGGTCGCAGCGCGCGCAAGCTTCAAAGCCGCCTCAACGGCCTCGGCCCCGCTATTGCAAAAAAAACTGCGCGACAAATCGCCCGGGGTCACTTCAGCCAGATACTCGGCCAATTTCGCAGCGAAAGGATTCAGTGACGCCTGCATGATATTCGGACTCTCTTCGACCAACCGCAAGGCCTGCAACACTTCGGGCGGCTCATGGCCGAGGTTTAATGCCCCAAAACCCGAAAGAAAATCCAAATATTTCCTGCCGCTGTCGTCCTTGAGATGAATCCCTCGCGCCTCGACAAAACGGCGGTTCATTCCAAGAAACCGGACAATCATCGTAACGATAGGGTTGAGGTAATCATTATGCTTACGAAAGACTTCCCCCGAAGTCATCCGGAGGACATCCCGGACACCCCCAAGCCTATCAAGCATATCGCTCATACCCGACCGGCGCATTACACTCGTTGACCTTCACGGCTTTTCGAAATCGCAACCACTTCTTCATCCTTAACCAAATTATTTCCCCAAAAAAATGGGGCTAAGTCAAATCCGTGTTTCCGGGCAAGCCCCAGGATATACTCGACTTTCTCCTTGGTAATACTCCCACGGCCCCACGAAAAATTTTCATACCTCTCTTCGAGATCCAGGACAATGGCTTCGGCAAAGCAGCCGTACAGAACATTCGGGCTCGGAAGTCCCGTGTCATACCCGAGGTCGATTTCTGTGGGAAGTGCCGTAATGCCTCCCGAGAAAATGAATATGTCCTTACGATCGCATGCCGTATAGGAAATATTCTTAGGATAACCAACATCGCAAATCACGGCACCCGGCTTAAAATTGCTAAAGTCGATGATGGAACTTGAGACACTCGCCGCCGCAATAACGATATCTGCACCCCGAAGGACCTGATTGTTATCATGGCTGGTCTTAATTCGCGCACGGCCGTAGTATGAAAGGATGCGCTCAGCATCCATCAGGTTCTTTTCGCTGCGGCCCGTAATGGTAATCTCACTGACCTGTTCGGAAAGAATGCGGGCGCATGCCCCGCCGATATCTCCGGCGCCTCCGATGATCGCAACGCGGGCGCTTTCCAAATCGATATTCATGAGACGCGCTGCCTTGTAAATCCCTTCGAGCGTTAACGCAACCGTGAGTGTATTCCCCGTTGTCATCGGAACATTGACTTTACTGGTTAGTTTGCGGCCAAAACTCTCGCCGGCAATCGAGGCAAACCCTCCGAGCGCACAAATCCCCACGCCGAGATCCTCTGCAACCTTGCAGGACTCGATCACCTTCTGCAAGACCTTCTCCGCGTCGACATGCAGCATGTCGGGAATGATGGGGCACATGATGAAATAGCCGTGCGTCTTCTTGCCTGTTTTCGACCGGAATTCCTTGATATCAAAAAATCGGTAGGGCGGCGTTAGCGCAAACATCTGCACGAGAAAATCCTGCGACGGCAGTTTGAAATCCGGTTTGTGATGCTTGAAAAATCTTATGAGGTGCTGGAGATTATAGGGGTGCGCGATGATACCAAAGCCCTTGATGTCACTTATGGCTCGCGAGTGGATATTTTTATACCGCTTCATGCTAAGCATTTCACTCATCCCGGAGAGAATCTGCTCAAAATTATGGGTGAATTTTAGTTGCAAGGTATCACCGATAATCTGCTCGATTACCGGTATGCCAATCCGTATGGCGGCATCAACGACCACTTCGGATCCCCCGTCGGGGTGGTCCTTGATCGTCCACTTACCCTCCAAGGACTCGAGGTCGCCTTTGATTAACTTGAAATGGATCGTGAAATTCGCAAAATCGAAGGTATCCTCTTCGATCCAACTGAGCGGTATTCCCTCAATCTCGGCCTGCCAATAGGTCACCGCCGCTTTCGTCTTCTTTTCGAGAACGCGGCATTCACGGATATGCGGCAGGAACTGCTGAAAATCCTCGACCCGCGAGAGGAGCCTCAGGATTTTCCATTTTTTGGCTCGGATAACCTTACGTACTTGAATTCGAATGGGTTCCACGCCTTGTCTCCTATGCTCCATTATCTGTTTTTTGGCTGCGCCGACATCTGACAGAGCTCATCTGTATTATCGGCAATATCCGGGTTCTCACTGAACGGCCACCAAACTCTGCCACTGCTCCTTCTTTAGGAACTGATCCACGTCGGCTCTCAGAAGACGCCAACGCGTCCCTCCCAGCTTGAACGCCGCTAGTTCGCCGCTCATGATGTACTTAAGCAATGTTTTCCGACTCTTAACTCCGAGATAGGCCTGCACCTCGGTGAAAGTCATGAGTTTTCTAGATTTTCGCGATATCTGGGTGCTCTTTGTCATCCTGTCACCGATGTGAAATTGCTAGCTCTTGAAAAACAATGAAAGCAAATACTCTATGCAAAATTGAATAAAATTGGGTATTTAAGGGCAATAAATATTCTACTCCTCAGCCCCTGACATGCAATCTATATTTGGGTGTTTATTAATAAATTCTATTTGAAAAGGTTTTCTAAATGGCTGTGGTTAACGCATCTCCTGAAGAGACAATGCGTTGACGAGGATAGACTAGGCTAGGCTGCGCTGGGGAAATCGACGAAAAAAGAAGTCGAGGTGGGTGCAGTTGCTACGCGGACATGCCCCTTATTGAGGTCGACAAGCCGTTTGACCAGATAAAGCCCCAGCCCGGCGCTGGAATCACGTGTCCGCACAAAGGGATCAAAGAGATAGGGCATCTCTTTCTGCTCTATGGGAGGCCCGGTATCACTGACTCTTATCTCAATCCGCGAGGCATCGGAGTTTTCTGGAGACAATATTGTTTTTTCCTGGGCTTCAATCGTGATAATGCCCGAACCACTCTTTATGGACTGCCGAGCACGGTAAATCAGCTGAAACAGAATCATGTCCAAGTGAGCCCGCGTTACTTGCATCACCGGCAGATCGTGCGGTAGGATCTTCAGAATGGTCACATTCTTAAAGGGAAATTCGTAGTTCATTGCGCGCAGGATCTGATTGACGGACTCATGCAAAGAGGCCTCGTCAGTCCTGCCTGAGCCCCGAATGTCAACGGCAATGATCGACTTGAAGTAGTGGATCATCTCAATAACTTTGCTTACCTGCTCTAAAGTCTTGGAGAGCGCAGCCTCTGCTTGTTCTAATTTCTCTTTTTCGCTGTCGCCTTGATCGCGGCGGAAGCTCTCAAGTTGAGACTCTGCGATCCCTTTGATGAACTGGAGGGAATTGACGAGGTCTTGGTCGATGATTTGTGGGGCCCGCCCCGTTTCCAAACTCTCACCTTCCTGTGCGCTATTCTCTGGCAAGAAATACCTCCTCGACCGGCATTGGTAAGCGTACTTGATGAGTTGTCGCTTGTCAAATGTAAGTCGTTGATTTATAACAATTTATAGCAACATAAAGTTTTATAAAAGCTTAGATGGAGCGCTTTAAAAAATGCTGGGGGAATAGGATGTGAGAAGGAAAAAATCGAGGTCAAAAAAGGTAAAAAAAATTAGAGATTGGGAAGCATTTCCCAAATCTGCTCAGCCCATGATCCTTGATGAATAATCTTGCCGTACCCGTCAATGATGACAAACGTTGGGGTGCCTTGAACTTTGAACAGCTCCACCATTTCGCTATCCCATTTCTTTCCGTCATGGAGCACAGGATATGGAATATTCCGTTTTCCCACGAAAGCCTCTAGACGCTTGCGGTTGCTATCCAAACTCACGCTCAAAAAGCCGACGCCTTGCGCTTTGACATCAGGATAGACCTTCTTGATGGCCTCAAGGTCACGCATGCATGCGGGACACCAAGATGCCCAGAAATAGAGGATGAGCGGTCGGCCGTGATATTTGCCGAGCGTATGCGAGTTGCCCGCGAGGTCGATCTGTGAGAAGTCCGGGGCTTGAAGGGCTTCCTGGGCATGAGCGGGCAAAGGCGTTACCAGAAACGTTAGTCCCGCCAAGAGTACTAGAAATGTCCTCATACTTTGATCTCCGTCCCTTGCCGTTCGGCATCAATGGCCTGATAATATTTTAGCTGATTACTGACGTCGGGAGAACGACGGAGAGCCGTTTTAATCTGGTCCATAACATCACGGACGGCAGCCACTACAGCATCCTGCGGTCCCAAGTGGGAGGAGAATTGAGGGTCAACGCGTATGTACCCGTCACCCCGAAACGCTTCCTGCCAGAAAATCTTGCCCCTAGGGCTTTTCATCGCCACAGCCACGGTAATATTGGCTCGATAGCTATCTGCCTCGATATAGGTGTCGTGGCCTAAATCCATAATTCTCACTTCAAAGATGGCAGGAACATCGGGTGAGCCGATTTCAATCTGAGGTGAGGACCTAAGAACCTCAACTTTACCGAATATCTCTTTGAACGCATCTTCAACAGTCATGGGGAAGGTGTGTTGCGAGTGGAAAGACTGGAGATCACCAATGTCGTAGCCCGGGCGAGTTGCCTGATATTCTACATAGTTATCGTCGACCAACAGAAGGACCTTTTGGTCATACTCCGGCGGCAAAGGGACGCGCTGTGACCCCATCATACCTGCCGTCGCACAACCTGCGCCGGCCAGTATCAACACCAGTATAATTATCTCGCAAGCTCTTTTCATAAGCCTAGAAATGCAGAGAGCGGAAAGGGGGAAATTTCCCTCTTACCGCTCTCTACAGTCAACCAGATTTAGAAACGAAGGCCTTATTCGCTTGAAAAGCTAATGTGGTCAATAAAAACCGTACCGGCCTTCGGATTCGAGTTGATGTCGTCGAAAACGACGACAAACTCGTTCATGCTGGCCCAATCATTGACTCGACGGAATTTCTCAAAAGGAATCGAGAACTTCTGCCACTGCTCCGTCACCCCGGTCACAATATAGGGCGAGGGGCGATTGGACATATCCTTCAATTCAATCTTTACCCTCTTCGTGAAACCCGTACTAACTTCACCTCTAAGGTAAAAATTGATGGTATTGAACTTGCTCGCATCTTCGCCGTTGAGCTTCATCCAGAAACCATTATAGGCCGGATTGGGCGAATCCACGTCGTAATCCAAGCGGATAGAATATCCGGCAGGATCCCCCAGTGCATCGTCGGGCTCAAAGGCCAGCTGCGTGCCTTGGCTTTCGTCATTGGGGTCCTTATCCCATGCACCGAAGTCTCCCCCGATGTTATTAGGCTTATCCCCAGTATCGAAGTCCGCGACAACGAGGCTCTTTGCGGCCATTGCATTGTTACCGGCAGCAAAGAATGTCAGGGCGATAAACGATAACGCAAATACTGTAAAAAATCTTCCATTCAGCTTCATGTTTACTCACTCTCCTTTTTCGGGCGTTCTATATCGCATTTCGCTATTAGGACGAAATGAAGTCGTATTTTATTCATTTTAAAAGCTCATTTCCAATACTATTATCAGGGTTTTTTCTCCCACCCTGGGCCCCCCCAGAAAGGTCACCCCCGGCTTGGGCAGCATAATGACCGTATCCATATACTGGGCCCGCCCCTTACGAATGACTGCCTGAAGCATTAAACGCCCCGAATCCTCGCCCTGAAAGGTCAAAACGAGCTCATACCCGTCCGGCAGCTCCATCTTAGACCGCTCGGACCGGGCCAGATAGACGCGCTGTTGATCGACCTGTTTGTAGGAAGTGAATTTGAATAATTCAATCAGCTGATCTCGGTACCCGTCATTGTCCAGGTCGAAATCTTCCCCCTGGTCCGAAGCCGTAATAATGGTCACGATGAGCGGTTGCGCACGCTCAGCCGCCTGGGCAGAACCTGTTCCCACAGCGACTCCCAGTAACCATGACGCCAGAATCGTGATATAAAGCTTTCTCATAAACAACTCCTCCCGGGCCTATTTACGGTATTGTCTGGAACACCCATATGATTGTGATTGGTTTTTCCTGATAGGACTTCTGGTAGACCAAGGTCGGACCGACCTCACTCGTTAAGCGTCTTACTTCTGCAGGTTCCTGCCATTTACGGTCTTGCGTAAGGGCCTTAGCAGCGTGAGGCGCCTCGGGCAGGCGCATAAACTGCAGTCCAAACCAGGCAAAAAAGGCAAACAGACACATGGCTGGAACCATCATCACCGGTTGCAGAACTGCTACCGGCGCCTCCGAGAAATGCGCGGCAATAAAAGCCCGCTTTTCACGTGCGATTTCCTCATCCGAGATCTCACTTGCAAACCAATCCCGGTAGATTGCCGTCAGCTTGGAATCATGTTCATATTCTTTCATTTCTGGTATTCCTCATGCTGCATTCCTAAGATTTCTGCTAATTTCTTTCTCGCATAAAACAACCTCGACATGACCGTCCCAACGGATATGTCTAGAGCCTCGGCAATCTCATCGTAACTCAGCCCTTGCCATTCGCGCAGAGTCAGCACGGCCCGGTGCTCTTCCGACATCTCAGCCAGGGCTGCGGCAACGGCTTCGCGAAGTTCGGATTGAGAGGCACACTCCCGCGGTCCGGGACCGGAGGCAACCACATCCATGGGCTTGCCGGATTCGTCATCGGCGTGGTCAGTTTTATCAAGCGAAATGACCGGCTTGCGCTTGCGGCCTTCATCGATGGCCGCATTGACCGCTATACGATAGAGCCAGGTCTTGAACTTGGAGTTCCGCTGAAACTTTGAGATTTCACCGAAGACCTTCATAAAGACATTCTGGGCCACATCACGTGATGCCTCCCGCTCCCTTAGAACACCGAAGGCTAGCGTATAAACCATTTCATAGTAACGGTTTACAAGCTCGCCGTAGGCGCGCTTATTGCCGCGTTGCGACTGACGTACGAGATCTCCATCCGGGTCTTTAACCATAAGGCTAGGATTATAGATAGGACGCCTTAGAAGCGCAAATTATTCAGGTGAGAGAAGCAAAATTCGGGCTGGCTTATGCCGGGGGAATAATGAACTCCGGTTCCATGATGGCTTGGTATCCCGAGGGTATTGGTATGGGAAAGGTCGCTATCTCGTAAACTCCTACCAGCAAACGAACTCCTGCCATCAGGATGCCCTTGGGGAAACCCCCCGCTATGGCAATGGGCCAACGTTCGGTTTTGGCCATTTCCTCAATCTGATGAAGGGGCTCCCAGAAAAAGAAAAGGACATTGCCAACCCCTCGGCCCAGTTTGACCCACATATCCTTTTTCTCCTGAGCAAAGGCAGTGGTCGGCGAAGCCGTCACAACAAGAGTCATCATGATAATGAGCGGAATAAGTACGTTTTTATTGGATCGTTTCATGGTTCCTCCGGGTGCGTTTGATTTCTGTTTATATCGGCGTTGCCGGCAAGCATCTGAACCCCTCAGGGTTTCTTCAGACATCTCCAAAAAAAGAAGAGAAATCCGCCCCATACGACGGCACAGATCACAATCATGAAAATTAAACTTTCAGTGTTCACGTTTGAGAAACCTCAAGGCGCGAGGACAACCTCTTGTTCAAGAAAAGCAAGACGACTATGAGAATACCCCATTGAAAAAGACAGGCCCCTATTGTCAGGCCGGCGAACGGATGCCACCAGCGATCAGGGTCCCAAGTCACCGACTGGTAAAACCACCAGGCGATAAGCACAAAAAATTCCAACGGGATAACCCAAAATACCAAGACTCGAAAAATACCACGCTCGAAACCGGGTCTAAGCGGCAATAAGTCCCTGCAGATTCTTTCCATCCCGACATGGCGCATCAGAACCGCAAAAAAGAATCCGCTCAGGAGCAGTCCGATGCCCCACACCCAGTCTTGATTATCAAAAAAACTTTGCCGCAAGGCTGAAGGGGTTCCGATGAGCAAACTTAAAATAGCTACGCAGGTAATCGCACGCTTGCGTGTTAGCCCTAGATCCATAAAAAAACAGACGCCCAATTCAAACATCGAAATCAACGAAGTAAATGCGGCAAAAAAAAGACAAGCAAAAAACAGGATCGCAAACACCCGGCCCGCCGGGATCTGTTGAAATAAGCCGGGCAGTGCTATGAACGTAAGACCCGTATTTCCGGAAGAGGTCAATTCAAGCACTTCGTTCAGAGGGAAGAAGCTGAATAGTGTGGGGACAATAACCAGCACGGCTAACAGCTCGATGGAATTGTTACCGAGTCCGGTCGTAAAAGGAGTCGAGACGGGATCGTCATTATCGCGCGCATAGCAGGCATAAGTCAGCGCAATACCCCAGCCGGCACCCGTTGACCATGCCGACTGGGTCAGCGCTTCGAGCCAGACGCGGTAGTGGGTCAGTTTTGAAAAATCCGCATTAAAAATAAACTCGAGTCCCGGCACCCTTCCAGGCAAGGTGAACGCATACGCTGCCAACAATATCAAGATAAGGAAGAGAAGCGGGATGAGCGCACAGCTAACCGTCTCAATGCCGTGACGAACGCCTCGAACGATCACCAACGTGGTAGCCAAGACCGCCAACGCATGAAAAACCAACGGCCAATATCCCGAGTTGAGGAATGAATTCCAATACACATTCGCCGGAACCTTGAGGAGATCGCCGGAGACCGAACCCGCCGCGTAGAAAAGGCACCAACCGGTCACAACGCTATAGTAAAACATGATACCCAGCGTGCAAATAACGACAAAGGCCCCAAGCCAGGTATACTTACCTCCCGAAAGAGCGGCAAAACAGGACATGACTCCGCGTCTCAACTTCTGGCCGCAGGCAAACTCCACCATGAGGAGAGGAACAGACCAGAGGAAAAGAAAGAGGAGCCAGGGAATCAGGAAGGCGCCTCCGCCATTGGCAGCCATGACCCTCGGAAAACGCCATATATTTCCCGTTCCTACGGCCATGCCCAAGAGGGCGACAATAAGGCCGAAGCGGTTACGAAACGTAATGGAAGGCAAAGACGTTTCCCCTAATAGCGTGATGAGGAAGAACCTGTGATGCCCACTTCCTGGTTCTCAAGTTCATTAATTCGCGCATCCGTGCGAGCCAGTAGCTCCTTGGCCTGCTGATGTTTCGGACTCATTTTCAGAACATTCTTCAACGATGCGCGCGCATCATAAAAACGGTTCGTCTGGATACTCACCAAGGCAAGGCCCAGGTGCCCATCCCTATTTTTCCAATCCTTCGAGACGGCATACTGAAATTCGCGGGTCGCGCCATCGTATTGGCCGATCTGCATGTAGAGATGCCCCAGATTCTTGTGGAACTGGGATGCAGTCTTGTTATCCTGTACATATCCCAGGCCTTCTTGAAAGAGCGAAATGGCATTGGCAACGTCACCTTTTTTTGCCACAGCCACTCCCATGATAGCGTAAACAGACGGATCTTCTTTAAAATACTTCCGAGACTGCATCATGTGGGCGATAGCATCATCATAGCGTCCCTGCTGGTAGTAGATCTCCCCTATTTTCTTATGGCAATCCGCACCCGGTTGCTCCTGACAGGCCATAGCGAAGTGTTTGACCGCCTGTTCCGTATCATTCATCTCCATGAACACGGCTCCCATTCGGCTGTAAATCTCAGCGGGCTGAATCTCGTCGAGCGAACTGAGCACGCCCTTTTGGTCTTGTTTTAAACGGGCAGCGAGAGCCTCTTTCAGATAGCGGAGGGCTTCCGGGTGCTGCCCCTTAAGCTGCATAGCATAACCAAGGTTACTTAAAATTTTGGCATTTGGGCCCAACTGCTTGAGGGCGGACTGAAAGGTGCGAATCGATGCATCCAATTTTCCCCGCTTCATTTGCACCGTGGCAAGGTTGACTTTGTAGTCGACATTATCGGGTTCTATTGCCAGAGCACGATTCCACGCATAGTAAGCGCCGTCCAAATTCTGCTGCGAAAAATAAACCCCTCCCAAAAGGTTCAGAGCCGAAGCCCGATACTCCTTTTGGCTAGGAAGATTCAGATTGGCTGCCGCACGGCTGAAGGATTCCGCCGACTTGTTCAAGTCACCCATTTTTGAATAAAGGATGCCCAGATCGTAATGGACACGTGGGTTGTCGGCCTCCATGCGCGCCGCCTCTTTCAATGTCGTAAGCGCATTCTGCCGCTGATCCAGCTTGAGATAAAGCGTCGCCAACGCATAATAAAACTCAAACGGCTGCCGCGTCGCTTGTAGCTTCACATACGATCCGAGCAGGCGTTGCATAGCTTGAGGCCCTAGTTCCCCGGCTCCCGCTTGAAAATTCATACTGCGTGTCATGCTAAGGATGCCTCTATTCTCGGGGTCAAAGGCCGTCGGGATCTGACGGTCCACATAAGGATTCATAATGCTGTCGGGCCGGTTCGTGTGCGTGGCGCCGAACACATGGCCCAATTCATGCGCCATGACGGTATCTTCCTGTATCTTAAACAGCGTATGGTTCGGATATCGGATCACCATATAGCCAGAAAATGGGCGCGCTCTGCCCAAGACGTGGAGGTCCTTAATATTGAGGTTCTCCGTCATTTTCCCTAGGGCATCCAACCCGATGATGACGTCTACTTGTCGTTCTGCGAGCGAATATCGCCCTATCAGATCTTCGAGCAGCAACCCTGAGTCTTTTGTTCCGGCCGGAGGTTTCCATGTCCAATAAACTGTTTCTTTGATTCGAATCTTGAATTCCGCTTCAAAAATCTTGGAGGTGTACGTGAGACGCTTGCGGAACTTTTCTTTCCACTCGGGAATTTTTTTATATTCGGCGGTTACGGCAACGCCGACACGCAGATCACGAACAGGCTCTGCATAAACCGGCGGAACAAAATGAAGTATCAGGAAGAGAAAGGCCGGGCAAGGGAAAAGCCTAGTCATAGGGGGAAGCGAATACTTCAAGATCTTCTTCCGGAATGACCTCGTGATCATCAGGGGATTCGACAAAAGTGCTTTTTTGATTTACGACGGGTTTGATGAACCTTGGTTCGAATCGTGCATTTTGATGGAGGACCGGACGCGCGCTTTCATCTTTGACTATAGGTTCAGGCGCGAGAGGCTCACCCTTTTTTGAGCACCCGGTAAAAAATACGAGGTTTAGGATCAAGCAACTGAGTAGCAAGCGAATTGTCTTTGTCACGCAAAAATCCTTAGTTGGTGATTTCTCTTACGGTACGCACGACCGGTTTCACGGGAATTCCGGGGGGCCGGTAGTACTTCAAGTTCTTGTCATAGGCATAAACCCGGTCGCCATAGTAGCTCAGGTTTGTCGAGCCGTTAATAATGCGGTTTCCATACAGCCGCAAGCGCTCCTTGCTGCCTGGGTCATAAGTGCCATCGGCGGCGTATCGGGCATCAAAAGCCAGACTTGCCCCGCCTGCATTCTCCGCATAGAGGATACCGCTAACCTCGATATCATTTCCGCGTAAAAAGATTTGGTCCTTCGCGAGAAAAGCCGTCGAGTGATAGGGATCGGCGTAACTGCCGCCGCCATAGGTCACATTGTCTTGGAACTTAATATCATCGGAAGAAACAAATGTCACGCGGCCCGAGATCTCTCCCTTCACAAAAATATCCCCTTTAACATAAACGATGGCTCGGGAAGGCAGCGTGTATTCTCCGACAACACCGTCGGCCGCGTAGGCACTATCGGAGTACTCCACCACACGGGTCTGTTCTGTCCCATCTACGACCTCAAGCTGCAGATAACGATCTTTTGCCGTAGCGCCTGCAAACCCCGGCGTAGAATTATTTTCGGCGTAAAAACCAAAGTCCAACTCCACGAGTGTTTCTTTCGCATGGGCATCACCGCTCCCGCTCGCAGTTAAATCATGGTGATCTGCATAATCGCTGCCGTTGATAATTCCGTCTTTATTACGGTCGCTATCGTCTTCAAAACCGTCTCCTATAGAGACACTACCCGATATGCCGTCATTGGTGACGTCACCGCTTTCATTCTGCGCAAAATCCGACGTGTAGGCGTCTCCGTAGATATGGGTCGTGCTACTTCCGGAGATCCCATAGGCGGTGCCAGAGTCGCCTTCGGCGTGAGCATCCCCATACAAGGTCACATTGCTGCCCGAGGCAGTCCACCTTCCGGTAAAGTACATCCCGGCGCGGTCGTCTTCATTGGCGGGCACACCGAAAGGATAAAGCGGGTTCCCGTCCTTGTCTGTGGAATTGTCCGGATTCCCATATTGAGCATTCGTTCCGGAGCCGAAATTGGAAGTACTCGCATAGACAAGGTATTTGGAGAGATTCGAGTCAAGAAAGACCCGGGCCTCGAGCTCAACAAGTTCCCCACCCACGGTACCCGCAGCATTCACGGTGACCCAGTCGGCCTCATCGGGATAATCGATTTGCACATCAAAGGCACCCACATTGTCCCCAAAGACATCCGAAAAATTCGCCTCGGCAAAGGCATTCGTATCGATAAAACCCGTAAAGGCGTTATTGCTCATTTGCGCCAGGGCCGATTGAATACCTGCTTCGGCTGCCGCCTCGCTGCGGTATCGGTTCACCTGCCGCTCTACCTGCTTCATCTCATAGAGTGCCTTTGCATAAGACGCACCCGAAATCGCAAAAATAAAGGCCGACGCCATGTAAACCGTCAGTATCACAATCCCCTTCTCATTCCTGAGCATAGGCAATATCATGATGTCCACCTCCGATTATTTGCTTTAGTTAACCGCGTTCCTCAACAACGTCCTGCTGGTAAATGTGGAATCCACATTCCGGGTTCCGCCGTCCCGAGCAGTCTCATGCGCGACAGTGACCGTCAATGTCATCTGAACAGATTCGCCGTCACGCCCCACATTGAATGCGGCAACATTGTTCGACACGACAGACGCGGACCCCTCGATCAGATTCTTGTCTGCGTCGAGAACTTCGCGGACTAATTGTTCGTCCCCATCGTCCTCGGTGGGTCCTTCGATCACGCGATAACGTACCCAGCGATCGAGTATTTCCGCGTGATCCGGCTCATCGCACTCCGGAGTGCCCGGCGTATCCGCGTGGCAAGCGCGTGTCTGCCCCGCATCGTCATACGCACCCCATTCTACGTCCGGATCAAGCGTCCCTTCTATGGCGTCGCCATCGTTATCCCAATCTACCGGAATCTGGAATCGCACAATGCTGTTGCCGTCATCATCGGCTTCTAATTCGAAGTGGACCGGGACAAGATTCGGACTGGTCTGACCAATTTCACGACTGATAAAACGAAGGGTTTGCATCACGCTTTGCGTCACTTGCGAATAGGCACTTCCGGTATTAAAAATGACACGCGCCATATCCAAGGTCGCGTAAAGAGCTACAAGAACCATCGAAAAGAGAGCGACGGACAATACCATTTCCACCAATGTAAAACCCGAATCATGTTTTCGTCCTCTATAGGCTTTCTGTTTCACGGTCTCACCTTATCGGCTCTTCATCGTTGATATCGCCAACGCCATATCACGGTTATTGGGTCCCGTCCATGCGACCGTCACCGTCACGGTCGCAATCGGATCATCCGCCGCCACAGGCGTCGGATTCGTCGCAATCGTCACCGCCGCATTCTGTAATTCATCGGGCACGAAATCAGCTAAGACGATTTCGGCAATTCCATCTATGGATGTGTCCTTGATAGCTTCCATCACCGAGCGGGCTGCATTGAGCGCGCTTAACCGTCCGCGCGCGTGCTCAGCCATTTGCTGAGACGTAGTAAGGACATAAAAGGCCAGCAGAACTGTGATCAGCAATATGCCCATACTGATCATGAGTTCAATTAGCGTAAGACCCCTTTGTGACGAAAGTTGTCTCATATCATCCCCTTGTAGTAAATCCTAACATCGCTATCTTGGGATCACAATAGACTCTCAAAACTAACATTTGATATCTTATGATCTAATTCTACCTATATGGGTAAGCTGCGAGGAATCTTGAATTTGGTTATCGGGGAGGTAAAACCATGTAAGACATTTCAAACAAATGACTTATATCTTACCTCGTAGTCCCTTAGATGTCTGCTCGAAAGTATTTTTCATTCTATCCCCGAACGGCGGACAGGAAACACTCCGACAGCACACGCTACGCGGTAAAAACAAGTCTGTCCGAAACGCTACGGATTTCTTGGCCTATCCTGCCCATCAAAGTCTTGCC
>JAUYMS010000050.1 GCA_030698625.1 Candidatus Omnitrophota bacterium
TAAACACGCTCAGGCTTTTGCCGTCCCAGCTCAAACTCCCTAACGCCGTCCCTTCAAATTGCGTGCTCACCGCATAGTCCAAAAATACTCGACTCGTAAATTCAGTTCCGACTTCCCAACCCGCATTCCACACAGCCGCCATTGCGACGGGGGCGGAGGCCTTGTCATACTGGTCAATCGACGTCACTTCCCGCTTGTTCTGGTCGCCGTCATCAGGACCGCCGGCCGCTTCGCCTTCCAGGTTAAAAACACTCAGGCTCTTGCCGTCCCAGCTCAAACTCCCTAACGCCGTCCCTTCAAATTGCGTGCTCACCGCATAATCAAGGAAAACACGGCTCGTGAACTCTGACGCCACGATCCAACCCGTGCTCCAAACAGACGCCATTCCGATCGGGGCAGCCGCCTTGTCATACTGGTCGATACTTGTCACTTCACGCTTGTTCTGGTCACCGTCATCGGGACCGGCGCCTGCTGCGCCCTCGAGGTTAAAGACACTCAAAGTCTTGCCGTCCCAACTCAAAGAGCCGAGCGCCGTCCCTTCAAATTCGTCAGATGCCGCGTAATTTAGAAAAACACGGCTGCTGAATTCCGGCGCGAGGATCCAACCCGCATTCCACACAAGGGCCATCGCGGCAGGAGACGCAGCTTTGTCATATTGGTCAATACTTGTCACTTCGCGTTTATTCTGATCCCCATCATCAGGACCCCCGGCGGCTTCGCCTTCTAAGTTAAACGCACTGAGACTCTTACCGTCCCAGGACAAAGACCCCAGCGCCGTGCCTTCAAACTCAGTACTCACTGCGTAGTCGAGGAAAACACGGCTGGAGAATTCCGAGGCAACTGCCCAACCCGTACTCCACACTGCCGCCATCGCGACCGGAACCGCCGCCTTGTCATACTGGTCGATACTCGTCACTTCGCGTTTATTCTGATCGCCGTCATCAGGACCGCCCGAAGCTTCCCCTTCAAGGTTAAATACACTCAGGCTTTTACCGTCCCAGGACAAAGACCCCAGCGCCGTGCCCTCAAATTCACTCGCAACGGTATAATCAAGAAAGACACGGCTTGTGAATTCTGCCGGCACCACCCACGCGGTGCTCCACGTCAGGGCCATTCCGGCAGGAGCGCCCGCTTTGTCGTACTGGTCGATGTTTGTGACTTCGCGTTTGTTCTGATCGCCGTCATCCGGGCCGGCGCCGGCTTCCCCTTCCAGATTGAAGACACTCAAACTTTTGCCGTCCCATGAAAGAGACCCCAGTGCCGCCCCCTCAAATTCAGTGCTGACCGCATAATCAAGAAAGACACGGCTCGTGAATTCGGAAGCAACTTCCCAGCCGGCATTCCACACAGCCGCCATCGCGGCCGGAGCCGCAGCCTTGTCATACTGGTCGATACTCGTCACTTCACGCTTATTCTGGTCGCCGTCGTCAGGGGCACCGGCCGCTTCACCTTCCAGGTTAAAGACACTCAGGCTCTTGCCATCCCAGCTTAAGCTTCCCAGTGCCGAACCCTCAAACTCGTCTGTCACAGCGTAGCTTAGAAAAACACGGCTTGAAAAATCACCGGCATGCGCCGCGAGCCAGCCCGTACTCCATGTGGCTGAGGCGGCGCTTTCGGGACTGGCACTCAAGTCATACTGATCAATACTCGTCACTTCGCGTTGGTTCTGGTCGCCGTCGTCCGGTCCGCCCGCCCCTTCGCCTTCCAAGTTAAAAACGCTCAAGCTCTTACCATCCCAGCTTAAGGACCCCAACGCCGTGCCTTCGAACTGATCCGACGCGCCATAGTCGAGATAGACACGACTCGTGAATTCCACAGAAACAATCCATGACGTATTCCAGACTGCGGCCATTGAGGCAGGTGCCGCGGCTTTGTCATACTGGTCGATACTCGTCACTTCGCGTTTATTCTGATCGCCGTCGTCAGGACCGGCTCCCGCTTCGCCTTCAAGATTAAAGACGCTCAGGCTCTTACCGTCCCAGCTCAATGAACCCAGTGCCGTTCCTTCAAACTCATCCGAAACCGCATAGTCAAGAAAGACGCGGCTCGTAAATTCCGTTGCCACGGCCCAACCCGCATTCCAAACCAGTGCCATGGAGGCGGGTACGGTCGCCTTGTCGTACTGATCTATTGAAGTCACTTCACGTTTATTCTGGTCGCCGTCATCCGGGCCGCCCGCTGCTTCGCCTTCCAGATTAAAGACGCTCAGACTCTTGCCGTCCCAGCTCAAGCTTCCGAGCGCCGTGCCTTCGAACGCATCCGAGGCCGTATAATCCAAGAACACGCGGCTCGTAAATTCCGCTGAAACTGCCCACGCCGTGTTCCACGTCAACCCCATCACGGCGGGCGTGCCGCTTTTGTCATACTGGTCAATACTCGTCACTTCACGCTTGTTCTGATCGCCGTCGTCCGGACCGCCTGCTGCTTCGCCTTCTAAATTAAAGAGGCTTATGCTCTTGCCGTCCCAACTCAAACTCCCCAGCGCCGTTCCTTCGAACTGATCGCTGACCGCATAGTCAAGAAACACACGACTTGTAAATTCAACAGCAACTTCCCACGCGGTATTCCATACGGCAGCGAGACTCGCCGGCGCCGACGCCTTGTCGTACTGGTCAATGCTCGTCACTTCGCGTTTATTTTGATCGCCGTCATCGGATCCGCCGGCCGCTTCACCTTCCAAGTTAAAAACACTTAGACTCTTACCGTCCCAGGAGAGACTCCCTATCGCCGTTCCTTCGAATTGATCAACCCTCGCATAATCGAGGAAAACGCGGCTCGTGAATTCCGACGCGACAGCCCAGCCGGCATTCCATGCGGCAGTCATAGTGCCGGGAGCGTTCGCTTTGTCGTATTGGTCGATGCTTGTGACTTCACGCTTGTTTTGATCGCCGTCATCCGGTCCGCCGCCGGCTCCGCCCTCCAGATTAAAAATACTCAGGCTCTTACCGTCCCAGGAGAGACTCCCTAGCGCCGTTCCTTCGAACTGGTCGGATACGGCGTAATTCAAGAAGACGCGGCTTGTGAATTCACTCGGCACTTCCCATGCCGTGTTCCAGACAAGCGCCATTCCGGCGGGAGTCGTCGCCTTGTCGTATTGATCGATACTTGTGACTTCACGCTTATTCTGATCGCCATCATCCGGACCTCCTGCAGCCTCACCCTCTAGATTAAAAGCACTCAGGCTCTTGCCGTCCCAGGAGAGACTTCCCAGCGCCGATCCTTCGAACTGGTCTGTCGCGGCGTAATCCAGAAAAACACGGCTTGTAAACTCGGTGGCAACGGCCCAGCCTGCATTCCATGACAAAGCCATGCCGGCCGGCACAGCGGCTTTGTCATACTGGTCGATCGACGTCACTTCACGCTTATTTTGATCGCCGTCGTCCGGACCTCCGGCTGCTTCACCTTCCAAGTTAAAAACACTTAGACTCTTACCGTCCCAGGAGAGACTCCCTATCGCCGTTCCTTCGAATTGATCAACCCTCGCATAATCGAGAAAAACACGGCTCGTAAATTCACCCGCGACGGCCCAGCCGGCATTCCATGCCGCTGCCATGCTCGCGGGAGCCGACGCCTTGTCGTACTGGTCGATACTTGTCACTTCACGTTTATTTTGATCGCCATCGTCCGGACCTCCGGCCGCTTGACCTTCCAGATTGAAGACACTCAGGCTCTTGCCGTCCCAGGTCAAGGAACCCAGAGCCGTTCCTTCAAACTCATTAGCAGCTCCATAATTCAGAAAGACTCGGCTTCCAAACTCAGCGGCAACTTCCCAACCGGTATTCCACACTGCGGCCATAGCGGCAGGGGCAGAGGCCTTGTCATACTGGTCGATACTCGTGACTTCGCGCTTATTTTGGTCGCTGTCATCGGCGGCACCGGCGGGCTCACCTTCGAGGTTGAAGACACTCAGGCTCCTGCCGTCCCAGGAGAGACTGCCGAGCGCCGTTCCTTCGAACTCATCAGTCGCAGCATAATCGAGAAACACACGGCTTGTGAATTCACCCGTCGCCGTCCAACCGGTATTCCAAAGCGCAGCCATCGCTGCAGGAGCAGCCGCCTTGTCGTACTGATCAATACTTGTCACTTCACGTTTGTTTTGATCGCCGTCATCAGGGCCGCCTGCAGGCTGACCTTCAAGATTAAATACGCTGAGACTTTTCCCGTCCCAGCTCAGGGAACCCAAGGCCGTTCCCTCAAATGCGTCGGTCGCCGCATAGGCAAGGAACACGCGACTCGTATGTTCGGCAGGCACCATCCAACCGGTATTCCATATCAGCGCCATACCCGCGGGTGCCGCGGCTTTATCGAATTGATCAATACTCGTTACTTCACGCTCATTTTGGTCGCCGTCGTCCGGACCGCCGGCAGGCTCGCCTTCCAGATTAAAAACACTCAAGCTCTTGCCGTCCCAGCTCAGGCTTCCCAGCGCCGTACCTTCAAATTCAGTACTAACCGCATAATCGAGGAATACTCGGCTTGAAAATTCAGTTGCCACCGGCCAAGCGGTATCCCACACCGCAGCCATCGCGGCAGGAGATGATGACTTGTCATATTGATCGATGCTTGTGACTTCCCGATTGTTCTGGTCGCTGTCGTCAGGACCACCCGCCGCTTCCCCTTCCAGGTTAAAAATACTCAGGCTCTTGCCGTCCCAGCTCAAACTCCCTAACGCCGTCCCTTCGAACTCATTCGTCACGGCATAGTCAAGAAACACACGGCTCGTGAATTCACCGGCCAGCGTCCATCCCGCATTCCATACCGCGGCCATTCCTGCCGTTGTAGCAGCCTTGTCGTATTGATCGATGCTGGTCACTTCCCGTTTGTTCTGGTCGCCGTCATCGGGGCCTCCTCCGGGCTGGCCTTCCAAATTAAAAACGCTTAGGCTCTTCCCATCCCAGCTCAAAGAGCCAAGCGCTGTCCCCTCAAATGCGCCGCTGGATGTATAATCCAGAAATACACGGCTCGTAAAATCTGACGCAACGGCCCAACCGGTATTCCACACCGCGGCCATCACCGCCGGCGCCGCTGCCTTGTCGTATTGATCGATGCTGGTCACTTCCCGTTTATTTTGGTCGCCGTCATCCGGACCGCCCGAGGCTTCACCTTCCAGGTTGAATACACTGAGGCTTTTGCCGTCCCAGCTCAAAGAGCCCAGCGCCGTCCCTTCAAACCCGTCGGTCGCCGTGTAATCCAAGAAGACACGGCTCGTGAACTCCGAAGCTACGGGCCAAGCCGTATTCCACACCGTCGCCAACACTGCAGGCGTCGTGGCTTTGTCGTACTGGTCGATAGTCGTCACTTCTCGCTGGTTCTGATCACCGTCATCCGGACCGCCGGCAAGCTCACCTTCCAAATTAAAGACACTCAAGCTTTTGCCGTCCCAGGAAAGAGATCCTAGAGCAGACCCTTCGAATTCGTTTGCGGCGGTGTAATCGAGGAAAACTCGGCTCGTAAACTCCGCCGCTATCTCCCAGCCTGTGTTCCACAGGGCAGCCATGACTGCCGGAGTTGAAGCCTTATCATATTGGTCAATGCTCGTCACTTCGCGCTTATTCTGGTCGCCGTCGTCCGGGCCGCCGGCCCCTTCACCTTCCAGGTTAAATACACTGAGGCTTTTTCCGTCCCAGCTCAAACTTCCGAGTGCACTCCCTTCAAATTGGTCGGTTGCCGCATAGTCAAGGAATACTCGGCTTGAAAATTCAGTTGCCACCGGCCAAGAGGTACTCCATGTAAGCGCCATAACAGCCGGCAATGACGCTTTGTCGTACTGATCAATGCTCGCCACTTCACGGAAGTTCTGGTCACCGTCGTCCGGGATTCCAGCGCGGCCTTCAAGGTTAAATACGCTCAGGCCTTTACCATCCCAACTTAGGCTTCCAAGCGCCGTGCCTTCGAAACCGTCCGTCGCCGTATAATCGAGAAAGACGCGGCTGGTAAATTCAGCAGGCACCAGCCACGCCGTGTTCCAAACAAGCACCATTGCCGCCGGCAAAGCGCCTTTATCGAACTGGTCAATGCTCGTCACTTCATGCAGATTCTGATCCCCGTCATCGGGAACGCCCGCTTCTCCTTCAAGATTGAATACACTGAGGCTCTTTCCGTCCCAGCTCAAGCTCCCGAGCGCCGTCCCTTCAAACTCACCTGTAACCGTGTAATCAAGGAATACGCGGCTGGTAAATTCAGCAGGCACGATCCAGGCCGTATTCCAGGTCAGTGCCAGCGCAACCGGCACAGCACTCTTGTCATACTGGTCAATGCTTGCGACTTCCTTCCGGTTCTGATCGCCGTCATCCGAAACACCGGCTTCGCCTTCCAGATTAAAAACACTCAGACTTTTGCCGTCCCAACTGAGGGACCCAAGCGCCGTACCTTCAAACTCATCCGTCGCCGTATAATCGAGAAACACGCGGCTGGTAAATTCTGCGGGCACGACCCACGACGTGTTCCACGCGATCGCCATAACGCCCGGAAGCGTGCCCTTGTCGTACTGGTCGATACTTGCGACTTCATTTGAATTCTGGTCGCCGTCATCGGGAATACCCGCTTCGCCTTCCAGATTAAAGACACTCAAGCTCTTGCCGTCCCACGAGAGAGACCCCAGAGCCGTACCCTCGAACTTATCCGTAACCGTATAATTCAAGAAGACACGACTCGTGAATTGCCCGGCTACAGGCCAGGCCGTGTTCCATACCAGGGCCATCGTTGCGGGCGAGATGCTTTTGTCATACTGGTCAATGCTTGCGACCTCGTGAAAATTCTGGTCCCCGTCATCGGGAACGCCGGCTTCGCCTTCAAGATTGAATACGCTCAGGCTCTTGCCATCCCAGGAAAGAGATCCCAAAGCCGTTCCTTCGAGATCATTTGTCGCCGTGTAGTCCAGGAAGACTCGGCTCGTGAATTCTCCCGCCACCACCCATGTCGTATTCCACATCAGGGCGAGTGCAGCCGGCGTTATACTCTTGTCATACTGGTCAATGCTTGCAACTTCTTTGAAGTTCTGGTCGCCGTCATCAGGAACACCGGCTTCGCCTTCGAGATTGAATACGCTCAAACTCTTACCGTCCCAGCTCAAGCTTCCAAGCGCTGTGCCCTCGAATTCATCTGTCGCGGTATAATCAAGAAAGACGCGGCTGGTAAATTCAGCCGCAACCACCCATGCCGTGTTCCAAGTGAGGGCGAAACTCGCCGGAGAAGCGCTCTTGTCATACTGGTCAATGCTTGCGACTTCATGCAGATTCTGATCTCCGTCATCGGCAATGCCCGGCTCGCCTTCAAGATTGAATACGCTCAGGCTCTTGCCGTCCCAGGAGAGAGAGCCTAAGGCTGTCCCTTCGAGATCATCTGTCGCCGTGTAGTCCAGGAAGACACGGCTCGTGAATTCACTTGCCGCCACCCATGTCGTATTCCACGTCAGAGCGAGCGCAGCCGGCGTTATACTCTTGTCATACTGGTCAATGCTTGCGACTTCATGCAGATTTTGATCGCCGTCATCGGCAATGCCCGCCTCGCCTTCGAGATTGAATACGCTCAGGCTCTTGCCGTCCCACGACAGGCTCCCCAAAGCTGTCCCCTCGAATTCGTCTGTCGCTGCATAGTCGAGAAAAACACGACTCGTAAAATTTGCGGGTGCAAGCCAGGAAGTATTCCAACCGATGGCAAGCGACAATGGTGCGGTACTCATGTCATATTGGTCAATACTTACAACTTCTTTTTGATTTTGATCGCCGTCGTCGGTTCCTGCATCTTCCAGATTAAATACGCTCAGGCTCTTGCCGTCCCAGCTCAAGCTCCCGAGCGCTGTCCCCTCGAAATCATTTGTCGCCGTGTAGTCCAGGAAGACTCGGCTCGTGAATTCTCCCGCCACCACCCATGTCGTGTTCCATGTCAGTGCCATCGCCGCAGGCGCCAGGCTCTTGTCGAACTGATCAATGCTCGCCACTTCCTTTAGATTCTGGTCCCCGTCATCGGCAATGCCGGCTTCGCCTTCCAGATTAAACACGCTCAGGCTCTTGCCGTCCCAGGACAGTGAGCCCAAAGCAGTACCTTGGAACTCGTCACTCGCCGCATAATCCAAAAAGACACGGCTGCTAAAGGTTCCGGCAGCCGCCCACGCCGTGCTCCACGTAGCGGCAAGCGGCAGTAACGGCGGGAAAACGTCGAACTGGTCAATGCTCTTGCTCTCAAAACGATCACCATCTTCATCTTCGTCTCCGGCTTCGAGATTAAAGACGCTCAGGCTCTTGCCGTCCCAACTTAAACTGCCGAGCGCGGCTCCCGTCAACACATTGAGGTAGACACGGCTGGTAAACGTAAAACCCGGCCCCGGCACCGCAGGCATAGCAGCCGGCGACGAAGGCGTGAGTGGAATTCTTGGCTCGGCTTCATATTGGTCGATGGATTCCAAATCGAGATTCGCGTCATAGTTAAATTTGCTAAGTGACCGCCCGTCACCGCTCAGAGAACCCCGCGCGACACCATCGGCATCGACGAAGGTACGGCTATCGTAAGTCGTCAGCTCATAAATGCCGGAGACCTCAAGCTGTGACCGGGATGTCATAGTACCGGTCGACGCCGGATCGAAAGGCATATATTGAAAACCGGCGGCCGTATTCTGGTCAATCATTTTGTGATTGTCGATCCACAGGGTCCGGCTCGTGAGCGGATCCACCTTAAATGTCGAAACGACGGTGACGTCCTGAGCCGCATTGATACCAAGACTCATTGCAGGATCACCGTCTTCGATAAACGTCCGGCTACGATAAAGACCCGCATTGTAAAGACCACTTACCGCGGCAGGACTTATCATCACGAGCGGATTGAAGCTAGCAAGGTCAATACCGGGGCCCACGACCTGATCCGTAAGCATATGCGTGTCAACCCAGGCGAGCTCCCGGGTCGCGGGATTTACTTGGAAGCTCGAAACCTCTTCGACTTCACCTAACCGACTGATACTCAGCGAAAGGACGGGCTCCTGGTCTTCATTAACGAAACTCCGAGAGCCGATGAAGTCATCGGTGGCGCCCGCAAGCAGCGCCACAAGGGCCTCGCGAATCGTATCCACCGCGGCATTCGTCGTGATTTCGTTCTGAACAAGCGCCCAGGTAATATCGCTCGCCCCCTGCACGTCATAGCCGTCGGTATAGATCAGCGTGCGCTCATCCTGCGCATAGCTGAAGATGGTATAGTCGTCAATATAACGTGTGATCCCGACATAACGGTACGTCACGCTGAACTCCGTGCGCTCCCCGTTTTCGTGAAAATAGACGGTCGACTTTAACTTCGTCGGATCGGTCGGAATGACGACAACGCTTTCGCTGACCGGCAGCGTCGCAAAGTTGGAATCGCCGACGATGTCGTACTCGTCAATCTGCCGCAGGTCTCCGTCACCCCCATCGTCATAAGTGAAAACATTCAGTCGAACAGGCCGGCCGGCGGCATTGATTTGAACGCTATAAGCCGCGCGGTTGCCATCGGCATCAAAGTAAGTACGGTTCCGGTGCTCGTAATCGGTTTTTGTCGGCAACAGAGCATCAATGGCATCCTGAGTGGTATCGCTAGGATTCAAAACAAGGTAGTTTGCGATGTCCGCCGCAGTCATATGTGCCGGTCCCGTGATCTTGTGCTCGTCAAGGTAGGCTGGCTTCCGTGAACTCGGGGCATAGCGCGTAATCGAATAGGAAATGTCCTGACGCACCGCTGAGGCGTCGTACCCATAACGAAACTCGATCTGCGGTAAGTCGTCCTCGAAAAGGATTTCGGATATAAGACGGTCGTCGACCATTGCCAGCGGTGAAGCCGAGGTGCCAGGATCGTCTGCTGTTGCGCCAAAAACATCGTATGTGGAAATTTTTGCAAGCCGGCCGCTTACGGAATCATAGTCAAAGACTTGTTGTTCATTAGGAAGCACCACAAGCGGATCCCCGCTCGCCGGATCGTCGCGGTAAGTGACAACCTGGCGCACTAAATCGTTAAAAAAGACGCCCTTCTGGTATTGGGTACGCGACCGCAGGATATTGAGGGCGTCATGTTCTTCCACGTAGTCGACATAGCCTTCAATTGTGTAGTTGTAGGTGCTGATACGGCCGGTCTTGTGGTTTTCGATGGTCTGAATCTGCGGCTCGTTCTCATCCGGGAAAATCGGAGAGTTCCGGTAAGTCAGCGTACTCTCAAGAAACCCGCTCCCTATAATAGAAGGATCGGCCTCCTGGCTGACGTCATACTGTTTGACGCGGTCGGGATGCGGCATCACGGCATCGTCATAGAAATATTCGTCGCGCTGCAACACCTTGATGCCGTCATTATCGTAGGTAAAGATGTAATTAATCTGATCGCCGCCGTTTTGATAGAAGATTTCACTTGCCGTTCGGTTCTCAGTCAGCGACTCTTCTTCGACGACGCGATCAAGGTCTGCGTTTGCCGGATCAATCAGCACCGAAATAGCCGGCGGGACATCATCGTCATAATGATAACGGCGCACCTTGCCGTCCCAGTCGACCACGAAGTCAATAATCTCGTTACCCGTACCGTTTGGACCGTCCATCAGTGTACCAACACCGTTCTTTTTATAGACAATGAAACCCGAACCGCTGTTCAGCTCGGCACAATCGGCCCCGCCTTTCGCATCTGTGTCCGCGTATGCCCAACAAGGCGAGGCCGGTGTGATGTCTGACTGCTGGTAGACCATCGTCTGAATCCGCCCCTTGAGGTTGATGACCTGGTCGAGCACCTCACCCGCGCCGTCGGAGGGATCGAGGCGAAAACGCTGAACAACCCCGGTATTGAAATAGATCGTAGTCAGGTCGCTCTCGCGGTTCACGATTTCCGGAACGCCCAACGCATCGGTCACATTGCCGTCGTCCTCGCCGGTCGGCCATACGATATCGTTCTCGATAACACCGGAATCGTAAAGCTTACGACTCAGACGACCGTCAATGTTTTGAGTAATGCTTTGTGCACTGCCTTTGCCCGTCCAGTTGATGCTGTCGAGACGAGTCGCCGTCGGTTCGCCCGCGGCCGGAGTAATGCTGTAATTGTAGGTGCGGATCGGGCTGCCGACATTGTCGCGGATATCTTGGATGAGACCGTTAGAAAGGTTTGTCTCGGTGCCGTCGGCGGCAACATATTTAATGAGTTCTTCACGGTCAGGAAAAATCTGATAGTGGCGCTGCGTGCCGTTGACGACGTCGATTTCAATGCGGATATTCCCAGCATAAGAATACGTGACCTGCGGGTTCAGTACCGGACTTCCGACGCTACCGCTCCAGGTACCCTGCGCCAAGATACGGCCGAAGGTGTGTTCGCTGTTATCGTACTCATAGGTCGTGTAGGTATTTTCATCCTCATTCAGGATGGTCATCTTGCCGGCAACTGAGTCGTCATAGGTAGTATTGCGAGAGGGATTATTGACATTGTCACCGATGAGCGTCCCCCCTTCGAGAGGCTTCTCTATCTTCCTTGAGGTCGCATTGAACGCATAATCGGTATACTCGTCGTCTTCGCCGGCCTTCACGGTAATTACGCGAACCTCGCCCGGATTGACCACATAATCGTATAGGGTCGTGGCATTGGTATTCGTCACCACGTCACCGATGAGCGTCCCGCCCTCCACGGGTTCAAGGATCCGGTTCGTATCGGAGTCAAATACGAAATCCGTATATTCATCGTCACCGCTCTTCTTATTAATGACCCGGACGTGGCCCGGATTGACGACATAGTCATAAAGTGTGGTCACGTTAGTATTGTTGATGGCGTCTGCAATCAGGGTACCGCCCTCGACGGCTCTGCCGATGGTCTTGTTCACGGCATCATATTCGTAGTCGGTATAGCGGTCGTCCCCGGTCGCGTTGATTTCAACCACGCGAACATAGCCGGGATTTACGGTGTAGTCATAAGTCGTCGTAACATTGGTTGCAGTGACGACATCACCGATCAGAGTACCGGCCTGATCCGGCTCCTCGATCTGGCGCGTGTCTTCGTTGAAGACGTAGTCCGTAAATTCATCGTCCTCGCCGCCCTTCTTCTCGATGACCCGGACATAACCAGCCCGCACGGCGTAGTCATAGGTGCGCGTCACAACTGTATTGGTAATCACATCTCCGGTAAGCGTACCCGCTTCGACCGGTTCTTCAATCTGACGAGTCACAGAATTAAACACCATATCCGTATACTCGTCGTCGCCGGCCTTCCTCGTGACAACCCGGACATGCCCCGGATTCACGGCATAATCGTAATAGACCTCCTGATTCGTATTCGTGATGACGTCCCCGATAAGCGTGCCCGATTCCAGCGGCTCCTCGATGTCGCGAGTCGTCTCATTGAACGCAAAGTCCGCATAGCGATCGTCCTCTCCGGCAATAAAATCCACAACCCTGACATCTCCGGGCCGAACAACATAGTCGTAGATGGTCGCGATGTTCTTATTCGTGATCACATCACCGGCGAGCGTTCCCGCATCCACGGGTTCCTGGATCTCGTGTTTGTTAGCATCATAGACAAAATCGGTATACTCGTCGTCTTCACCGGCTTTTTTCTCGATCACGCGCACATGACCGGCGCGGACGTCATAGTCATAAACCGTAGTCGGGTTCGTAGCCGTGATGACATCGCCGATCAAAGTGCCCGACTCGACGGGTTCGAGAATCTCTTTTGAATTAGGGTCCACGACAAAATCGGTGTACTCGTCGTCCTCCCCGGCCTTCTTGGTGATCACACGCACATGACCGGGGTTAACGGCATAGTCATAGATCGTACCAGGATCGGTGTTGGTCGGGCTGTCCCCGATGAGAGTCCCGGATTCGAGAGGCTGCCCGATAACACGCGTCGTTTCGTCAAAGGTAAAATCAGTATACGCGTCGTCTTCGCCGTCCTTCTTTTCGATTACGCGCACATCGCCGGGCCGCGCCGTGTAGTCATAAAGAGTAGTAGGATTCGTGGCAGTGATGACATCGCCGATGAGCGTTCCTGAATCAAGCGGCTCTTCAATTCGATCGTCGGTTTCATTGAAGGCAAAATCGGTGTACTCATCGTCTTCACCGGCCTTTTTCTTCACCACCCGGACGTTACCAGGATTGACGGCGTAGTCATAGATCGTCGTCTCATTCGGGTTGTTGACATTGTCTCCGATGAGAGTACCCGCACTGAGGGGCTTCCCCTCATTAAGAGTAAAAGCCAGGGGATCGTACTCATAGTCGGTGTACTCGTCATCCTCTCCGTCCTTCTGCCTCACAACTCGAACGACATCACCCGGGAGGTATTCATAGTACGTGTCCTGAACCCGATTCCCGTTTTCGTCGATAAAACCTGCCGCGAGCGGCTCCTGGCGTTCACGGTCAACGCTGTCATAAAAGTAGGTAATGTAGCGGTCCTCAAGCAGATCCACGGCTGTCACGCGGTCGGTAGTGGAGTAATCCTGCGCGGTGCTCGACTTCTGAGCCAGAGTATTGGTTTGCTCACCGGTCTGCGTCCCGTCATAGACGTCAACCTTGATGGTCTCATTACCAATATTGAAGCTGACCGTCGTTTCATTTGCGGTTGTATCCTTCTTGACGTTTCTGCTGACCGATTCGGTTAGAATCGCCGTGTTTGTGCTGACATCCACCGTATAATGAAAGGCCTTGCCAAAAAATTCGATTATCACGTCATAGGTATTCGGCCCTGTATTCGTCACACTCGTCTCAGTGAAGTTATCGCGGTCGGTTTCGAGTTCCCTCTCGAGGTCAGCCTCGGCCCAGAAATAAGCCTCTTCCTCCGGAGTGAGCGCCGTGTCAACCCGCAAAGCGGTGAAACTATCGCTCAGAACGTCGATTGTGTACTTATAGTCAAAGTCGGGATAGCGCAGGACGACTTCATAGGTGTCGGTCCCAATCTTGGTCACGCTTCGGCGTTCGAATTCGTCGCGGTCGACACTGAGATCATCTTCAAGATCCTGTTCCGCCCAGAAGAGCGCTTCCTCTTCGGCCGTCAGGAGCTCCGTAACACGCGTGACCGTATCGCCGTCGATATCTACGGTATAGCGGTAATCACGATGCGGGTAACGCAGGGTCACCTCATAGGTTTCAGGCGAATCCCCCTTTTTAACAAGCCCAATGCGGCGAAAGTTGCGGCCTTGCACGGTCAGGTCATCCTGCAAGTCGCTCGTGGCCCAAGACCAAGCCTCTTCGAGGACTGATATACCCGCGGTGGAATCCGGCGCAGGCGCCGGAGGCGCGGCCGTGCGGTCGACATTCAAATACGTATAGTCTGTGTTCCCGTACCGCAAAGTGACATGGTAAAAGGGATCAGCCCCATTCACATCCGCACTCATGCGGAGAAACTTTGAGGCCGGCACCGCTGTACCGAGGTGGTCGAAAAGAGCCGCCTCAGCCTTCTGAAACGCCTGCACTTGCTCTGCCGTCGGTGCGCCGGAACGAAACGTATGGACCTCCATGGGAGCGGCTTCCCTGACGATATCCATCGAAGCGACAAACTGGCCTAACTGCATATTGGCCAAATATTCGCCTTTCTCGCCCCTTACTGCCGATTTCTCTTTGGCCGTAGCCATACGCGCTACGAACGTCTCAAAATCTTCCTGATGCTCTTTCACCCCGGAGCGGTTGTACCAGAAAACCCCCTGCGAGGTAATGACCGCTTCAAGGTTCGTCTTATCAGCCTGAGCAAAGTCCAGCTCGCTGGGCCCGTCCTGTTTCGACACAGGGCGAGTTGCGTCCTTACCGACCGGTTGAATATGCGCTAGGAGCTCAAAATCCTTCGTGAGCTCCAGAGCCGGATCCCACAAGAAAATCTCCTGCGGGTCGCCGCTCTTTGCAAAGACATATTGCCCCTTGTAAACACCGATCATGACTTCTTCCTCGGCTTCCAGCAGAGACGCAATGTCAGCCGATTTAAAACTTTCAACTACGACACCGACGCTCACGTTCTCCTGCATCAGGAGCGTAAGGGCATACTCCATGGACCGTGACTCGTGGCCGTCATAGGTATAGACGAATTCTAATTTCTCCTCCTCTTTGTCTTGAATTTTCTCGAGCTCACCGTATGTTTCGACAACCTTCTCCTCTTGAATAGAGCCGTCAGGTGAGAGAGTGAAGGTTCCGCGATTTATAAGTGATCCGAGCTGCTCATTTTGGTAGGTTGCTGTGAAGTAGGTTTGAGTGGATAGATTAAAAGAAGTCCGCGTCTCCATCACGGGATCGTACTTAAAAACAAAGTCGACGGGTTGATCAACATTCTCCGGGGGTCCCCGCAGCCGGATGAGATTCCCCAAAGTATTTCTGGGTTCTGCGGTGTAAGTTAAAATGGATCCGTCTTGTTCGCGGACCACAAAACTCTCACCTTCGCGAGTCATGGTTATCTCTAACTGCGGAATCGTTGCGTTGCGTATGATGCCCGACTCCGTCAACGGCGAGGAGGTATCCAAAAACCCCTCACCGGTCCAGATCGCATCCGCAAGGTCATCAAAGCGCACGAACCTTCCGCGGGCGTAATCCATCACAGTCAGACTCTTACCGTCTTCGCCGTATACAAATTCCTGCTGGTACTGTTCCTTATCGTCCCGCATTTCAAAGTACACCAGAGGTCCGACACCGCCGCCTTCGAGCCGCAAACGTTCGACCACGAAATTCGGATCATCGGCTTTGCTGAAGCGATAGGTTTCTAAATCTTTCCCCTTTTGTCTTCTATGCGTCAACTCAACATTAAAACCGTCTTTGACCTCAAGGCCGTCCTTCCCCAGGGTTTCGGCTCGAAGAAGCGCGCCCGGCTTTTCGCCGTCCATCAGGGCATAAATATAATTCGTATTGGTCATACGATCGATAAAGTGCATTTCCTGCTTCACGTCATCGTAGCGAAACGTAACGGAAACCTCGTCGGTATTGTGCTCCAGGAGACGGCCCTTTTCTCCATACTCGGTCATCTCATGGACATCCCAAGCTGAGGCATTTAAGGGATCTTCCCAGGTAACCAGTTCGTTTTCATAGTCGTAGCCGGTCACTCTGACAAAGCTTCCCGCTCCGCCGTCTTTGACAACAATGCCCGAGGCCATCAGGTTTTCGAGATTCCCGTCCGCGTTCTCCGAATAGTCGTGAAACGTATCGAACTTATTTTCGTCAAGCGACACGGTCTCGATACGCACGATATTGCGGCCCTGCTCGTCCGTCATGCGGTTAAAGATTCTCTGTTCTATCTCATCGGGATAATTGGCATTCGTGAAATCGCCGATCTCGAAAATGTCGGAAGTACTATTGCTTACCGTAAAATAAGCCCCTGTCTCGTCATTGTAAAACGTCGTGGTGCCGTCGTTCTTGTTTTCGAGCGCTTCCAACTTACCTTGCCTGCGAGCCTTTTCGGAAAGCGGCGTTATCTCCATAAAGATCTTGAGTTGTGACTCGGGTAATTCTACGTCTTCATACTTCCGGTCATCGACCGCTTCGGGAGATATCGTTTCTTGCGATGGACGGCTTAGCGGACCTTCATCAAAACCCTGCATGTAGTGAATGTCGCTAAGATCCTGTTTGTCTTCTGCACCGCCAGGAAGAGCTACGACGGGTGTTGCGGGCGCCGTGGGGTTATTTGCGTATGCGAGATTGGCGTCAACAGAAGTAGAAAGGAAGGTAACGACAACGACAATCGCTATCGCTTTGATAAACCAAGGTTTGCTGCCTATGTGCCATGCTTCGTACATACTTTAAAGCACCTCACGCATGAATTGGAAACGCGTTGCACTTGTACACACACTTTCCAAAAGCGAGAACTTACGCGGGAGACTTATTTCCCGTGCTATTCGGACACTCGTCTTAATGGTCATAGGAACCAATTAAGGACCTTTTGTCACAACAAGTTATGTCTTATTAAAAGGAGTAAATTAACGGCTCTAGAAACAAGTTTACCTAGTGACAAAATAAATGTCAACTGCATCTATTAATAATTTATAGCATATTAGCTCATTACATAAATAACAGATAATATTTATGACTCTTAATGACTACTATTTAATGAATAAGTTATATATTGATTTAATAAGTAATATCTGTAAGGACTTACAGATATTACGGTGCAGATTTTCTAAGAGGAGGAGTGGCCAAAATCGGCCAATGGGGAGTGATTTGAGGCAGTTCTTAGGTCCTGAATAATGCCCTCCAGCTTCACAATAAGCCCATTCATACCCAGACTGCTCTTGGCTGATATGAGCATCCCGTGAGCCCAGATGCCTTCAGCGCGGCGCTTTTCATCATCCGAGAGCAAGTCAGCCTTATTGAGAACCAGGACGCTTATTTTCTCAGCAGCGTTGATTTCCTGAAGAACTTCATCAACAGCCGCTTTCTGCTGCTCCGCATGGGGACTCGCCGCATCAAGCACATGAATCAGCATATCTGCCTCAGTCACCTCTTCCAGGGTCGCGTGAAATGCCTTCACAAGGCCATGCGGCAAGTCCTTAATAAGACCCACGGTGTCAATAAAGAGAATATTGCTTTGACCGTTGACCGACTGCAGCCTCGTCATCGGATCCAGCGTCGCAAAAAGTTTGTCTTCCACATAGGCCCCGGCTCCGGTCAGGGCATTCATGAGCGTAGATTTACCCGCGTTGGTGTAACCCACCAATGCGACTGTCGTAAAATGCTTTTTTTTTCGGCTCAAACGGATCAGGGCCCGGTGCTTTTCGACCTTTTCCAGTTCATCCTTCACGCGCGCAATTCTCTTCCGAATCTTTCGGCGATCCCATTCTAGTTCCTGCTCACCCGGTCCTCTTGTCCCGATACCGCCGCCGAGACGCGACATCTTCAAGCCCAAACCCATCAAGCGCGGTAGGATGTAATTGAGCCGCGCCAATTCCACTTGCAACTTTCCTTCTCGGGACTGGGCCCGCTTGGCAAATATGTCCAGGATTAAACCCGTACGGTCTACGGGAGTAATCTTGCAATCCGTCTCGATGTTGCGTGCCTGGCCCGGGCTCAGGTCGACATTAAAAATCAGAAATTTGGCGCCGGCCGCTTTGGCCGCGGTGCGGACTTCTTCCATTTTCCCTTTGCGTATCAAATGACTCGGACTTGGCTCGGGGAGAACTGCTTTGGAGAAACCCACGACTTCGCGCTCACAGGACCGCGCTAGTTCAGTGATCTCTTCCAGGCTTTCATCGAGGTAATGGCGTGGCTTCTTTCCGATCTGTACGATTACGAGATACGCTTTAATATTAGACATGGGCCGTCTTCAGGATCTCGCCACAGAACACATCCGGCCGCATATCGCTTGTCCATGTCATCCAAACAATCCCCTTTTCCTTCTTGAACCATGTCCATTGCCGTTTGGCAAGTCTTCGCGAATTACGCTTGATCAGTTCGCGCGCCTCCCGAACTTTAACACGATCCGCGGTTCTGTTGTTTCTCACATGCGGCAACAGCTCCTTGTAACCCACAGCCTGCGACGCCGTTCTGGATAAACGCCCCTGCGCCAGTCGTCTCACCTCGGCAAGCAAACCAGCCCGGAACATACGGTCAACGCGGGCATTGATACTCGCGTAGAGCTGTGATCGTTCTTGCGTAATGCCGATAACGCGCGGCTCAAAACCGAGCGCGGTAAGGGGCCTGCCCCGCCCCCGCCAGTAAGAGGGTTTCTTGCCCGACAGCTCCGCAATCTCCAAAGCCCTTATGATTCTCCTTTTGTCGCTCGGTTTGATTCTTTCTGCCGCACAGGCATCCTTCCGTATTAAACGCGCATAGGCTTTCTTTAATCCTCCGGTCCTGATCTCCTTTTCCAGACGCGCACGGAACTTTGGATCCGCACCCGGTTGACCCGATAGCCCTTCGAGAAGAGATCGGATATAGAGACCGGTGCCCCCTACGACGATCGGCACCTTGCCCCGCTTGCTGATACTGCTGATTTTTTTCAGAGCAAGGCGTTGGTACTCATACACGGAAAAGGGGTTCCCCGGCGACCGCACATCGATGAGATGATGCGGAACCTGCCGGCGATCTCGACGGAGCGGTTTCGCAGTACCGATGGACATTCCGCGATAGACCTGCATGGAATCGGCTGAAACAATTTCGCCGCCTATACGGCTTGCGAGAGTCACGGCTAAAGCGGATTTCCCGACCCCTGTCGGGCCGACTAAAAAAAGGACGAGTGGCTTCACATCGACTCGGGCTGTGAAATACCCAGTACTTCGAGGCCGCCTTTCAGGACAATGCGCGTCGCCTCCGACAAGAGCAGTCTCGCTTTTGTCACTTCGGGGTCATCGCCCAAAACACGGTGCAGAGAATAAAACTTGTGAAACTTGACGGCCAGGTCACGCAAATAATCGGCCACCCGGTAGGGTTCCATGAACTCACTCGCTGAGACCACGGCCTTAGGGTATTCGGATATCACCTTAATAAGGTTTGTTTCCTCTTCGCTGCTCAGGAGCTTGAGGTCCGCCTTAGCGGGTACGGGCTGCTCGGCATTTCTGAGTATGCCCGAGATACGCGCATGGGCATATTGAAGATAGTAGACGGGGTTATCCTGTGATTTCTGGCGCGCCAGATCCAGATCAAAATCCAGATGGCTTTCCACCCTGCGCATGATAAAGAAAAAGCGCGTGGCGTCTACACCGACCTCCTCGTAAAGTTCGCGAAGCGTGACAAACTCCCCGGCCCTTGTGGACATGCGCACCGGCTCGCCCTTTCGGTACAAAGTCGTCAATTGCACGATGCGAATTTCGACTTGGCTCGCGTCATAGCCGAGGGCCTGGCATGCCGCCTTAAGGCGGGCGATGTATCCGTGATGATCAGGCCCCCAGAGGTTGATGAGACGATTGCAACCGCGTTCAAACTTCTGCCGGTGATAAGCGATATCCGGCGCCAGGTAAGTAAAATCGCCCGAGGATTTCCTGACCACGCGGTCTTTGTCATCACCGTAATCGGTGGATCGAAACCACAGTGCTCCGTCCTCTTCAAAGAGCTGCTTCTTTTCTGACAGATAATCGAGAGCCTTCGTAACGTGCCCTTTCTTATAGAGAGTCTGCTCACTGTAATAACTGTCGAAGGATACCCGCATTGTCTTAAGATCCGCACGGATGTCTGCCATCATGGCCTCCATCGCATAAACCCGGCAAACCTCCACGGCCTTTTCCTCAGTCTCCTTCAAGAGTGAATCATTTTTCTCCGCGATGAGCTTCTTGGCAAGGTCCACGAGATAAGCGCCCTGATATCCGTCCTCGGGCAGCGCCTTGTCCATACCCAGTTCCTGACCGTACCGCGCCCATAAGCTCGCTCCGAGAAGTCCCATCTGCCGGCCGCCGTCGTTGAGATAGTATTCAGTAATGACCTCATGCCCGCTTTTGCAGAGGATGCGCGCCAAGGAATCTCCGATGGCTGCCTGCCGGCCGTGCGCAATCGTTAACGGACCGGTCGGGTTCGCACTGACAAATTCTAATAAGACTTTCACGCCCTTACCGAAATCAGATTTGCCAAATTCCTTGCCCTTACGGATCACTTCCAGAAGGACCTCAGCCACCGAACCCTTCGCCATATAGAAATTAATGAACCCGCCGCCGGCAACCTGAAAGCGGTCAATGGCCTCAGCCTTGGGCAGGGCCTTGCCTTCTTCCATGATAAGTACGAGTTCGTCGGCTATAAGGGCAGGCTTTTCATGGACGAGTTTGGCGAGCTTAAAAGCAACATTGGAAGCAAAGTCACCGTGCGAGGGATCACGCGTGACGATAATTTCGAAACCAAAAGACTCCGGTACATCGACACCCTTGCGTTTACAATAGTCAACGACTGTCTGGTCGATGAGATTATCTAGGAGGTCTTGTCCCACTTACTTCACCTTGGCGGAGTCACCCCAGAGGGTTTCCAAACTGTAAAAAGAGCGGGTTTCCCGATAGAAGACGTGGACCAGCACCGCACCGTAGTCCAACAGCACCCATTCACCGGTTGTCAGCCCCTCAACATGCCAGGGCCTCTCCTTCTTCTTTTTCAGGGTTTCCACAATATGCTCGGCAATCGCGCGGACCTGCCGATCGGAATTCCCGTGGGCAATGAAGAAGTAGTTAGCGGCGCTGGTGAGCTTCCCTACATCAAGGATAACGGGGTCTACGGCCTGTTTGTCTTCGGCGGCCTGCCGAGCAAGAAGGGCAATACGTTTAGGCTGCAAGCTGATTTAATACCTCCATAGGTTTCTAGTATATCAGGTCGCCTCACCGGCTTCAATTGCCAGGAGCTTCCTTTTCCACGCCATTCCGCCTGAGTAACCGCCAAGAGCACCGCCTGAGCGAACCACCCGGTGGCAAGGGAGGATGATCGGAAGACGGTTTTTTCGCATTACCGACCCTACAGCCCTGCTGGCCCGGGGATATCCTGCCCTTTTTGCGAGCTCCTGATAGCTGATGCGATCTCCCGGACGGACTTTCGCCAATGTCCGCAGCACCTTTTTCTCAAATGGGGTATAGCCTGAAAGATCGACGGGTACCCGTTTGAACGAAGCGGGACTCCCATGCACATACTTCCGCAGGATTCCAGCGGCTTGCGCAAGACTTTGCGAATGATGCGAACCGGCCGGCCTCTTGGCCTTCGCCGATCGCGGAAAGCGAAGCCGATACAATCCCTGCTCCGATGCTTCCAAAGTGAAACTTCCGTAACGAGTCTTTACATTCGTCTTTTTCATTTTTTGTGTGCCTCCCTGATTTTCAGATCCAGGAGCTTTCCGCCCCGGACATTGACCGCAGATCTTAACTCCGGAAACTTTTGCAGCGCTTCCTCAAAATTAACTGCCATGGCCTCGGTGTAAGAGACGGACGCGGCAGTAAGAGCATCGGAGGCCCCCCTTCCGCAATAGGCCGGAATATTGGCAACCGCAAAGCGAATGTTGCCTAGAGAATCTCGATAAAGGGGCTCATCATAAGTCGTTGAGTGAGACTCGGGGAAATTCCCCCCCTGGTCAATGGCGACATCCATGATCAGCTTAGGTCGCAGCCGACTCATGGCCCGGAACATTTGTTCATCAAGCACATGCAGGGCACGTGCCCCCGTCTGATGGACGCACCCAAGCAGCATTTCGCTTTCCGCGAGCAAAGCCTGAGTGATTTCCTCCGGAGCCAATGCGGTCGCCGGGATAGCCTCGCGTTTCGCCGCGTTCTTTTCTATAACCGTGACCTCACCGCCGAGTGCTTGTGCGAATTCCATAGCCTTTATGCCGGCCACACCCCCGCCGAAGATCATCACCCTGCCGAGAGACAAACCTTCGGGCGGATTCGGATAGACATCAGCAATAGCCTGCATTTGCTGTCTAAAATCATCCGGTAAATGCAGTGACTCTGCCGCAAATAGGTTGCAACTTCGAAAATAAGCGCCGTAAGCCACGGCCAATGCACCGGCAACCTCACTCATCGGTGCCAGAAGCGGCCTTTTATCACCGACCTCGAGCGTCTCAAACGCAATTGCTGTGACTCGTGCCGCTTCTAGGGCGCGGACTAAATCGCATTGCTCAGGCGACGCCAAATGGAGAAAGCAAAAGAGAACCTGCCCTTCGCGCAGCAGATGAAACTCCTGAGCGATCGGCTCCTTGACCTTCTGAATCAAGTCACAGGTACCGTATACGGCAGCGGCATCCCGCGCAAGCTCAGCACCCGCCGCAACGTAATCTCGATCGGAATAACCTGACCCGGCACCCGCTCCGCGCTCGACAACAACGCGCAGCCCATGCCCTTTGAGTTCACTGACTCCCTGCGGCGTAAGACCGACACGCCGTTCGCCGGTCTTAACTTCGCGCGGGATGCCAACCGTATTCATAGGAAGTTAACGGTCAAAACGATTCGTGATGGGCATGCGGCGGCCAAACCAGGCCTTTTGGGTTACCCGCAGGATAGGCGGTGTCTGCCGGCGCTTGTATTCGTTGTGATCCACCCTGCGAATAGCATCCTTAACCGTGGCTGCCGAAATGCCGCGCGGCCTAACCATTTCCTGAATCTCATCCCGGCTGCGGTTCTCTTCTATATATTGATACAGAACCTCATCCAGCAAATCATACGGAGGCAAGGAATCTTCGTCCTTCTGGTCGGGCCTCAGTTCCGCCGAGGGCGGCTTCCTGATAATCACGTCCGGAATGACCTCCTTATCGCGGTTGCGGTACCATGCCAGCCGGTACACATCGCTCTTATAAACGTCTCCGAGAACGCAAAGCCCCCCGGCCATGTCCCCATACAGCGTACAATAGCCCATCGCCAATTCCGATTTATTCCCGGTGGATAACAGCAAGCGCCCCTCGTCGTTCGACAGATACATCAGTTCAAGCCCGCGAATTCTGGCCTGTAGATTTTCCATAGCCAGTGTGATCTTCTTTTTCCCCTTAGCTTTTCGGCCGCTGCGCTGTGCGTCGTAGGCCTTCACCAAGTAATCATATTTACCCCGAATCGGGTAGTTGCGGAACTCAATCCCCAGCCTCTTGGCCAGCTCCTCGGAGTCCTTCCAACTGCCGCGGGATGAAAAACCACTCGGCATGGTCACACCCAATACCGCATCTTTCCCGAGAGCATCGACGGCCAACGCTGCCACCACGGCGGAATCAATACCTCCGCTCAAACCAATGACGACCTTGCGAAAGCCGTTCTTGCTGCAATAGTCTGAAATGCCCAAGCACAGCGCCTCATACATCTCAGCGGGCTCATTAATAGGCGGCAAAACAATACCCTGTTCTTCAGGACGCGGAGATTCCCAATCAAAGAAACACAATTCTTCCTTGAACGGTTTCGCCCGAAATAGAACGCGCCCCTTGGAATCCACGAAGACGCTGCGGCCGTCAAAGATCAGGTCGTCCTGGCCGCCAACCTGGTTCACATAGAGTAGCGGGCAGCGGGATCGGACGGCATGCCGCTTCAACAGGCTGTCGCGAACGCCGGCAACACCGCGGTAATAAGGGGATGCCGAGATATTAATGATGAGCTGCGCTCTTTGCGAGACAAGGTCACTGACCGGTTTGTGCGCGTAGCCCTGATCCCACAGGTCTTCACAGATCGTCGGGCCCACACGACCGAGGCGCCATGGGATGACTTTACTGGCTTTGCCGGACTCAAAAAATAATTCTTCTAAGAAGACGTCATAAGTCGGGAGCAGACGCTTATGCTGCTTGGCCTTGATCTTGCCTCCCTCAAGCCAGGCCAGCGCATTATAGCTGCGGGCTGGGTGATGATTGGCTCCGGGCGGCTGCTTGGCCGCAGGCTCGACAAAACCCAAAACTACGGCGGTCTTCTTCCCTTTTGTCGCGAGGGCAATACGGTCGAGATGCTTTAAACCCTCGGAGACAAAACCCGCCTTATTGGCAAGGTCCCATACCGGATAGCCCGAAAGCGCCAGTTCCGGGAAGACAATGATATCGGCTTTTCGCTGCTGGGCGCGCCGAACCCACGCCAGGATTTTGCGGACATTGCCGGCATAATCTCCGACTGTCGGGTTCATTTGTGCTATGGCAAATCGTATCTTCTTCAATCGAATCTCCTCCGCCGTACGGCGGAGTATAGCACAACAAACCTTAATTTAGGATAAGGGCCTTACGGACGCGAGGGGTGGGATGATGACTTGAGTTCTTGGGACTTCTCTGAGAGCGCGACCCGCATGCGCTCAATGTAAATGGCATGCCCGACAAGCGTAGCAAAGACACTCGCCTTCTTGACATCATGCGCCGTAAACTTGTCGCGGGTTGCGGTCCGGTTCATATTCAAGACACCGAGCACTTGCTCGCCGAAACTGATAGGACATACCAGAGAGGACCGAATAAGCGGATTTCCTTCAATGCCGCGGAAGAGCATGTAATTTTCAAGTCCCCCGTTGATGAGAAACTCGCGCTTCTGCTGAACGGCCAGACCGGCAACACGTTCACCGACATCCAGATGAACCTTACGCGAAGTCTCCATGCTGATACCGCGCCCGGCGGCGATATAGAGTTTATTCTTCGAATCGATCAACATAAGAGAACCTTCGTCGGCATTAAAGAGAGTGCCCGTCAATTCCATGGCTTTGTCTAGCAGACTCTTCAAGCCGTCCGATGAAAAGAGCGGAAAGCACAATTCGTACATGGCTGTCGACTTGACCTCGGCCTGCTGTAATTCACGGGTCTTATCGAGAAGCTCGTTGACCTTCTCTCTCAGTTCCACCTTTAATTCGTCATGGCGCAATTCCAGGGAGCGCACCAGAAGCCCGACGGATACCGAAAAGAGCAATCCCATGGCGAGAATAAAGTGACTAAAAAGGCTTCGGTCGAGGGGGTTTTCGGAATTAAAGTAGCTGTCCCATGCCAGGAAGCTGAATAGGAGAGACACCATAAAGACAACCAGTGACGCTCTAAATTGACTACGGCTCGTTGTATCATTCATACGCGATTAGTCCCTATAAAAAACGATAGCATGCTTTATCAATTTTACAAGATGCACAAGGCTAATTATATCAAAGGGTTAGGTGAAAAGATTAAGGGGAAGTGACTGAAATAGCCACCTCCCCTTTGCGCCCGGAAGTTCGGGATAATGCCAATAATGATACTTTTGTTAGGCAGCGACGGCCAAACGGCGTACGGCTTGAATCATGGTCGTAACGTAGGTAATGACTTCTGCGGTATAGCCCTGGCGCTTCATTTCGATTTCGAGCTGAATAATCGTGCGTTTATTGAGCAGTGAGCCGCGGAGCAAGTCGGCCGTGATCAGCAGGGCCGTAGCCAGCGGGAGAACCTGCCCCTTATCGACGCGCGCCACATTCGAATAACCCACGCGCTCCAGCTCATCGGATTCCCCGATCAATGCCGTTTCATCATTCTTATTCCGGCCTCCGGCGGCGCGGCGCACCTGCCTGACGAGTTCGAGCGTACTCGAGCTTGCCAGCACTTCAAGATGGACCTGATCGGCAAGTTTTGCGGTCGCTCCGAGATTCGTCAAAGTCTGCCTCAATGCCGCGCCGAACTTGCGCTCGTCCGCATCCGTAGGCAGGAAAAGACTAAAACGATCTTGAGGATTAGCCATCAACATCACTGCCAGCAGGATCAAGGTGGTGTCATCTTCGATCTCGGTGCCGGTCGGCGACTCTAAGAGATGAACGGCGCTATCGGTATGGCCTTCCAAAAGATCGGCAAACGGTCCGAGCGCCGCCTTCGCGGTATCCAGCACCAGGTTTGCTTTTTCACGATTTTCGAAAGCACTGCCGTTGATCGTTCGCAGCAACAAGGCCAGCGCTTCCAGTTCCGAAATATTGAGTTCACCGGCCAGATTTTGCACTGTCTGATAAAGCCCGGCACTTTCTTCGGCAATCGCAACAAGCTGTGCGCTCAAGGCGACGGCCAGCACGACATTTGTCGTCAGTTGCTGTGCGCTGCGGTTCGCCGCAGCCGTCGAAACTCCTCGCGTCGCGTCAATAGGCCGCAATTGCGCCACCGGATTATCCGACCGCGAATCACGCAATTCCGAGCGGCCGGCATCGCCTTCCAAAGTAGTCGTATCGCCTGCATTCGTTGCGGTATCGGCTTTCGGGTCCACGACATTCGTGCCTTCGGGTTGCTGAACGGTCAGCGTAATACCCGGTTTCAGATCTTCAATCCGGTGGAGAAGACCATAGGTAACAGCATCGTAAGCGGTTGCCGGCCTTCGAGGCAGCTTATCGGCGATCGCCTCGATTCGTTGCCTGAGAGGCTCATAAAGATCGGCTTTAAGTTGGGCCGACTCAGTCGCGTCGTATTCATTCACTCTACTGATGATCCTTTCGGCTACAGTCCGGCCGACCCGCGCTACCTCGGTAATCAAGGCCAGAAGTTCCGGTTTCTCGTCATCTTCGATGACCCGGTTCAAGCTCTGGCTGGCCGCATAAAGAATATCAATTCCCGTATCCAGCGTTTGTCCGTGGGCCTCAAGCGCATTGCTGCGATGTTCTTCCGCAGTCAGGGAAGCGTCCAAGACGGTGTCTCTAAGATGCGATTGCAATCCGGCTTGCGTGGCCCAGCCATTCAGCCTCGAAAGCGCCGCGGCCCGAGTCTCCTTGGACGGATTTGTAATGTCGCGAATCGCCTCGTCATAATCAAAAGCACTCCGCAATTCGGAGCGCGTGGCGTCTTCTATGCCGCGCGTATCATCGGGGCTCACCGAGCTGCGCCGGTTGCCCGATTGAACGGAGACTTTCCCTGTGCCGTCTACATGCGCATTTCCGCCAAGATCACGAAGCACCCGGGCAACTTCTCTCGAGTTCGGTCGCACATACTCTGTTCTGTTACCGACCCGAATGGCAATCCTACCGCCTCCGGCTTTCCAACTCTGCGCGCGTAACTCGGAGCGTTGAAAACCACTGCGGATCGTGTCGGCAAGTTCCTTAAATCCGCCGTAACGGATCTGCTGAAAAACCTGCCGAATCACGTGATCCTGCAAACTGATATCTGCTTTAATACGCGCGAAGGCGGCTCCTTGAGACGGATCCCCAAAGATGAGGCTATCGGTCACTTCGACACCTGCGGGTCGTCCCGAAAAAAGGATCAAACCTGTTTCAAAACCGTATGCGATGAGGCCTCCGACCACGTTTCTATGAGCACCTGCGGAGGCTTGATCGATAATGGCTTGCTTCACTCCCAGCGCCGTCAAATCAGTAATAATTTCCTGGCTTTTACTTTTCTGTGCGGTGGCAATGAGGCTTTTGAGCTGACTAACTTCGCTGCGCTTATCGTTTTCGTTCGTGTAGACGAGAAGGTCCGGCTCATAGAGCGCGGCCGGATGATTCGGATCGGAGATAAAGGGATTCTTGAAAATTTTCTTCGTAAAAATGAAGACCCGGAAGTTCGCACCATCATAAGTGAGTAACAAATTGTAGGTGAATTTGCTGTTGGGCGTCAGCACAAGCGAGCCATCTTCGTTGGCTTGTGACAAAATCTTAATCACGCCTTCTGCTGTAGCTAGGGCGTCGGATCCTTCAACAACCAGGGTCGAGCGGAGCGGGAAACCTTGATTTTTCTTAAAGGCCTTATCATTGACTTGGGAGTACTTCACCCCTTTATCGTCAACGTGAAGTTCTTCAAGTGCATCAGGCTGCGCCAAGGCTTTTTCAGCATTCGATTGCTTGAGATATCCCTGATAATGCAAATGCGGAATCGTGAAGCCGGAGAAAGCCACATTCAGAAAGTCACGAAAGCGAGTACGTTCCCCGGCCGGTACGTTGGTCTTGAGATTCAGAAGACGGCTCTCAATGTCTTCTACCTGAGCCACTTGCAATGCAATATGGTCGTGAACCGCATTCATGCTGTTTGGCTGATGCGGATAAGGATTGGCCTGTTCACGCCACAGCACGCCGTCAGGGCCTATATACGGAAGAAAGCGTTGAAGCGGAAAGTAATCGTCAATATAGGGGCGCGAAAGGATTGTCTCGGGTAGGCTTCCGATCGTACGCGTTGCGAATGTCCCGCCGCGCTTCGCACGGCCGGGGTTGTACTGGAAACCAAACTGATACTTGCCGTAATTGCGAACCACGGCGCCTTCCTTGATCCCGCGCACCACTTCTTCGCTGACCACTCCCGCGCCCAGCTGCTGCAGGAAAAGTAAGATTTTCGCGTCCTCGCGTGAAACATCGCCCCGTTCAAGTGCAGAAATAAGGAGTTCCACGGCCAGGTCATTCAAGTCGATGAAACGGTCGACGGCTACCTTCAGCTGCTTAATGACTGCTTTCGCATCAACCCCATCAAAACCCGCGCTGGTCTTGAGGGCCTGCGAGAGGCGACCTTCAAACAATCCAAACGTTAGTGTGCTATCATTCAGAATAATTTGATCATTAGTCCCCCGTCCGTTCTCATTCATGTAGATCTCACGCACTTTGCGCAGCACGTCAAAATAGGGCGCATTTTCATCGCCGAGATGCTTTGTAAAAAGGTCGCCTTTGCCGACTTGCGTAAGCCGGTTGATGACGGAAAAGAATTTGATCTGTTCGCGAATACTGCCCGCATTCGACCCGAAAATGGAGGGCACAGGCTCCACCCTGTTTTGGGTTACGACGCGAAGCTGATACTCGGTGTCCGGCAATGCAATAACCAACTTGGAGGTGTCGTCAACACTATCGTCAAGCTTCTCAAGATAGAGATCAAAACTGCGCTTGAAGCTCTGCGAGCCCCGCAGCTTTGCGACGGGCTTGTTCGGACCAATCACGTCATAAAGAGTATCCAAGCGTCTCGAGGACAAGCTGACACGCGGCGTAATCTCTGACGCAACTCCGGTTACCAAGAGTTCCTCATCCAAAGCCTTGAGCCCCAGATAGTCCACGAAAGCGCGTAGTGACGTATTCAAGAATTGCTCATGTCTTTCTGTGCGCAATTCGGAGCGGTCTAATCGAATATCGTAGGGCCTGCTCAAGAGATCGCTTGTCACGTTCAGGACCCGGTAATTACTACGCGACGCGAGATGGCCTAATTTTGCCACAACGATCTTGACTGCCTGCTCATAAGTTAGTGGTTCGCCTGCAAAATCAAAAGGAGATTCAACGCTTGTAAATAGAACAGGATGCGGGCTATCCGCAGCCGGACCTACATCATCAACGTTAACCTCCAGCACTACCGTATCACCCTGGCGTAGCACCACGTACCAACCCTCAAGACGGGCCTGCGCATACGGCGATGTGGGGTCATAAACTTCAACGCTTCTGTCACTGCGAACCAGTGCCAATGGTAAGAGAGAACTTAATAAGGCGCTTGTCTCAGCGCGATGCGCTGCCACGAGCTCCTGAAACCGCAATCCGGCACTCAGAGCCCTGCTGACGGGTTTCTCAAGGCGTGCTAGGCGAGCCTCCTCGGCGGCTCGGATGATCCCGTCAATGTCCGTTGCATTAAGAACTTTATGGGTCTGTCCCACGCGAATGATAACGACATATCCGTCCTCAGACGGTTCAATAGAAATAATATCTTTAAGATCGAGTTCCACGGCACCGGCGGTCTCGGCTTCTAGCGGGATAGGGTCGCCATCGATTGAAATTACAATGTTGCCGTCTACAATTCGGACGCTGCTGATAACCGCCCGAGGAATCTCACGGTTCCGGACACGAAAAACGTCAGCATCTTCGAGCAGACTAAAATTCACACCGCGGCTGGACAGCGTGCTGTATCCGGCTCTCGCACCGAATGCCCTCACCGCGGCTTCGACTTCTTCAACCGCCTCGATCCACTGAATGGCCTCGCCACTAAAATCGGAACGCACGCCAAAGTCTAAGGACAGAAGATTACCGGATCCTCCGTCGATTCGGCCATCGCTGATGCGCAGCGTCGCAAGAAGCATTTCGCCCTGCGGGAGGACTCCCTGCGTCAACCGTACCTCCAGCGCATCCATAACCGTTCTGCTCCTGTCATCCGGCTCAATCACACGCAAATGTCTCGACGGCTCCAGCAATCTCGAGGGAATGAAAGACTCCAGCAATTCGTGAAGCGGTTCCACGCCCTGCGGAATTGAAAGAATCGAAGGGTGCGCCGCGCCCTTCAAGAAGTTAATGATGTCATCCACACTGCGTAATTCGGAGCGGGTTACGACCGTCAACTTGTGAAAACTGCCATCGAAATACTTAAAGTCAACTGTCTCAATCGTGCTTTTTCCGTAAACATAAGTGGTTCGGTTCGGTCCTAAAACCTGTGATAGCTTCTCAAAGCTCTCGGCAAACTGAGCTGCGAAAGCTCCGTCCTCGACAACCTTATCCCGGTTCACCCAAAGCTCAACTTCGCGCCGAGGCAAACCTGCGGCAACCAGTTCTGCCAAAAGATCGGGTTCGAACTGCAGGAACATCCATTTTCTATCTGTTTCTAAGACCTGACGAGCACGCTCTGCCAATTCCCCATCCTGAATTTTAGACAGGTCCGGGTAGCCGATCTTGGCAATAAAAGAAAACGATGTCTCGGTAATACTCTCCGCAGCATCCCCCGGCCCTTTACGGCCGACGGCGACGTAAATACCATCGTCAATTTCTGAGCCGATGGCGCTATCCAGTACTCGAGTTTTTGCTGTATCCGGCGGAAATGTCTGATATTCCTCCATCGCGGCCAACGGCGTAATAATGAGTGTGTCGTCGCCAGTAATATCAGATGCTATCTTCAGGCCCAATACATTAAGTGCGAAATGCGTCTCATCCCGCAATTCGGAGCGGAATTCCACCACAGATTTCCACGGAGCACTTTCATTGAGAGGGTGATCGAGAACTGCGGCAAGCGCTTTGCTGGCCACCTCTGGGTCGAGCGGTTTATCCGCTTCTTTACGAAAAATATCGGACAGCTCTTCAACTGTGGGGGTAACGCCGTTATCGATTTCACGATGTATCCAGCGGCTGAACAACTGAATGTCCTTCTCGTTCGCATCGGCCGGTGCGCCGAGTGCCGCCAAACGGTCGATGACATCCGGCAGTTGAATAATCCAACCCCGCAACTTACCGCTCTTGGCGATATCGTCGGCAGCAAAAGTCGGTAAATAAGCGATATGCCCTGCTGCCGCGCCTGAGAAAAAGTTTCGAATGTCTGTCGAGGAGGTCCCTAAAAGATTTACGTGGTCAAGCATGATGAAGCGGCCCTCATTATAGGCGGCCAGCAGATCCTCGGACTCTAACGGCAGCGGAAGCATTTCAAAAAATTCGCGAATGTTAAAGGTCGGGACCACGCTGACGACTTCGATACCGGAGTCTACCAACAGTTGGGCATTCTCGGCTTTCCACTGCTCCCATTTAATCACAACGTCGCGTCGCGGATCCGCCCCGTCATAAGTAGGGACATAATCCCCAGTCTTTTGGAGCTCTTTAAAATTAGGTGCGAAAATATGCGCGTGGTCACCGCTGGCAAGATAAAGAATCTTCAACTTGCCTCGGCGCCCAGCGTTTAAGGGGATGAATTTCTGTGTCTTGGACTCCCCGTCCAATTCGGATTGTTCCTCAATCGTGGAATACTCAATCAGGCCGCCCGAGAGCTCAACGAACTTCCTAACGGTTTCCCGTCTTTCCGCGAATACCTGCGGCGATCCCGTACCCGCCTTACGGTAGTCCACGCCATGCAGGAAGAAACCCATCACATCCAATTTGTTCTGCGCCATCATGCGAAATGCCGGTTCGTACTGGCCCACATGAAGCGGATAGGCCATGGTGGCAATGATTCCAACGCTCACATCTCCGGTGTTTTCATTGTTCTCGGTAAAAGGCGGTACAAAATCGTATCCAAAATCGACTTTATCGTTTTCTCCTGCAGGAAGCTCATGCCACCGGAGCCGCTGCTTGCTCAGGTCATTGCTGATATCTCCGTTGAGAAAGTGAACGCCGATCTCCCACAAAGACTCCTGCAGCTTACGTTTGATCTCGCTCGCCATGGCCGCGTCTTCGGGAGAGCCGTCCTCTTTGATGTTGTCCAGGACAAGATTTTGGTAAACCGTCTCGATATTGACACGCTGTTTAGAACTCACGTCAGCGTCTACAGATCTTGCGTAGTCATATTCAACGATCCTGTTCTGCTCATGCGTGTCGGCGTTTAAAAGGTAGACAAAAGTGCGGGTCAGCATCTGATAAGGATTTCCCTTGGCATCAATCTCATTGACAAAGGCCCTTTCAAACACTATTTTCCGTTCGCCATCTTCGACAAGAAGCGCGGCGCCAAAAGTCACGATATCATCGCTGTCGTAAACCACCACTGTCGGTATGGGACTTACTTGTTTCCCTAGAGCACTAAGATAGTCGGAGGCCACCGTCAGTTCGGGAAAGGACTCGACCGTCGGCGTCCCGTATTTCTTCAGCTGTTCGGCGATTTTCGTCTTTGTCTTCCGTTGATTGTAGGCGTTTCCGTTCAACACACCGTCGCGGTAGGCAACGCCCTTCGAGTCGAACCCGTATTCCATTTCGGCAAGGACGGCCTTGTGGTCACGCTGCAAGTCATTGCCTTCTTTATCCATGACCCATGGCGTCATTCCGTAACCCGAGAAGACGTGGCGCGTGTTGCCGCCTTTTTTGCCGTCGGTGAAGGTGCTTTCCAGTATAAAGTGCTCAAATGTGACGGTTCTCGCGGCTGCTGTCTTCGTAATCTTTAAGGCATCAAGTGTGTAGGAAAGCGCTTCACCCGGAATGGTCGGCAAGCCCGATTCTTGAAGGACCTTCGTGCTTTCACGTTCGAAGTTAGCGGCTGCGCGATCATAGTTCGCCGCAATTAACGCATAACTCTTAGTATCGCTGCCTTGAAACTGCTCGAGGCCTTCGGGGAAAATGATTACGTTTTTGATATATCCGAGCTCGACACCGAGAGCGGCAAGTTTATCGAGGGCATCCCTGGCATTTTCCCTATCCAAACTTGTGATCAATTGCGGTTCGAAGGGCGCCTTGCCGCTTTCGAGAATAGCAACGATCACGTCGCGCGGGGTTGTGTTAGTGGTATATTTCTCCACAACACCTTTTAGATAAAAGGCGTCGGTCTGATACTTCCCATCGACCTTCACGCCGGTACTGGCCCAGTAAACCTGCTGACTCAGAAGGTCCAGCGTATTACCGGTTAGGCTGTAATCCGAAAAGTGCCGAGCGACAAATGAATTCCACTCGCCATCCTTCTCAAAGTGCTGCTTCCAAATGCCGCCGATATTGGCTTGGGCGAAAGCCAAAGCCGCCTTCGTCGTGTTGACAACGCGCTCGGGACCGTTAAGACGTAATTCACGGAATAATGCGATTGCCTGTTGATAATCATCATCTGTTAATCGTTGATCCGCCGTAAGAAGCTGAAGTCTTCGATAGTTTGCGATCTGATTCACCAGATGCGCATGTCGCTCACTCTGCGTGGATTGATCGAGTGAATCGCGCACCTTTTCAATATGGGCAATGATTGCATTAAAACTTTCATCCTCGAGCAAGGGAGCCACATTCCGGTCGTCACGACTGACGAAGTCACTCGAAACGCTCTGAGGAATTAGCCGAGCCAACTCATCGGCAGAAGTCTGTCCATTGGCTGTGATATACGATTCAACGAATCTCCTGACACCGTTCTTGTGCGCCACCACCGTCGCTTCGTACTGCTCGCCCGTTGCCACCAAGGTATAGTTGACGTTGTACCCCAAGGCTTGGAGCTCTTCACCGGCCTTCAAGCCAATGCTCGTCGCCGGAATCTTAAGGAAAATATTGCGCTGAGTCTCTTTGCCGCCGAGCAAGGCAATTTCTCTGCGAGTTGCCGCGAGTCTCTTTTGACCGGCCGCTACAATCGCCGCAACCAAGGCAGCTTCATCCGGGCCCTCCGCTGTCACAATCTCGGTCGGAAGTTCCGTGCTGACAAAACCGTGACGGCCCTGTGACTCTTCATATATAGGTAGGAGTGCGAGTGCTATCTTCGCCACAAAACTGTTGATGAGCTTTTCATAGGCGAGCTTGACGACTTCGCCCCGCTTGTCAGCCCCACGAAGCGCCGCAGTCTTTCTCAAGATATCCTCAATCGCTTCGGTTAGCGGATTCTTACGGCCCGCAGCCTTGGCAAGCTTTTGAATCTCATCGATATAGTCAAAATTGCTGTTATTGTTGGTCGTCACGGAGTGAATAATGCGGTGCTTGATCAGGAGCGGCAACAATCCGCCGCGGCGCATATCGATTTCCTTCGGCTGATCCAGCGAAATCACATGTTTGAGCTCGGCCAACTGCCGCGCCCATTCCTCGACCTCTTCGGTCACCTCATACCGCAACTCAGACCTGTCGACATCTAGGTTCTGACTGACAAGCTCTCGTCTAAGGGCTTTGCGAGCCGCAAGATCATCGGCATTTTTAACACTAAATCTGTGTAGACCGATCACAAAAGCGATGACACCAGTAACAGTTAAAAATGCGGAAATCCCGGCAATCCAATAAGGCACGGTAAGTACGGCGCCCACGGCTGCACTCGCAATGCGCACGGCTGCCAGAAAACCGCTCAGCGGACCGATCACCGTCGGTATGCCTGCAAAAACCAGGAGTCTTGTTAAAAATTCGGAACTCTTTTTTTCCTGGCGCTGCATAAGCTCTGTCAAATTCGTGTAAGTCTGCTCAGTCGCAAAGCCATCGAGAAAATGATTGAGCTGCTCGATTGCCTTCCTTACAAGAGCGGCCGTCTTTTCGGAATCGAAACCAAGCTGTTTAAAACGCTCTGCCACCTTAACCCTGTCGTCGGCCAAACGGGCCACTTCCAGATAGTGGGCGCGCGTCACATCCGTTAATCGACTCTTCGCCTCTGCCGGCACGTCACTGACCAGCGCATTACGCGTATAAAGATCGACAAGATCATTCAAAACATTGGCTTCACTGAAGTCGGGTGCAACCGCACTCCGCAATTCGGAGCGGACACCAAGGCTTGTAAGGGCGGCCTGGATGGCGGTGAAACGTTCTTGACTGTCGCGATAACCTTGCTCATCCGTTCGTCTTGAACGCACATACATCGATTGAATGCTGTATTCTTCGGACAACAACCCCTGAAGCTCCTCAATCGCCGCTTGGCGTTCGGAAGTCAATGCTTTGCCAAGTGCTCGAATGGCGGCGAGCTTACTCTCGTGCCTCGACTCTTCTACCGCATTTACTGCCGGCACGGCCTCGTCCGTTGTAAGCTGTGTATCTAATGGAAGTAACCGGAATGCGGCTACAGCCAGCAGGCCGACAAAGAACGCTGCAAATAAGGCGGGGACAAGAATGGGGACATGGGGTTCCGGCCGCGGCTGTGCGAACTGCTCGGGATCCGGCAGTCTCCGTAAATCATGCAGAAGATCTAACAATTCAGGATCAAAGTGTTGTAAGCCATCGACCGCGGTTTCGAGTCCCTCCTGATCAGGCGCCTCACTATTCGTTGCGGTCAAAAACAGTGTCAAGGGACTCTGAGGAATATGCTCCCCGTCGTTTGAAAACACCTGGGTGTCTCTAAAAGTGAGCATTGAATTAGGGTTGGCCTCCAAGAGACGCAGCACTTCGCTAGGCGACTTTATGAGCGCGAAATTAATGGGGCCGTTCGGGAAAAGCACCCCATTGTCACGGACGCTAAGCTCTACACCGGGAAACCGCCGTTCTGCCGAGCCGTCTATAAAACTTCGCACCACATTGATTGCAATCCGGCGAGCTTCACCCACCGTCACTTCCCGCAATTCGGAGCGGCTGCGAGGACCGTAGAGAACCTGTGCGGCCCTGAGCATAAAGCGGTCCAGGCCTGAAAGCGGGCCAGCGGCGTAATGCCAGTAAGCGATCTGTGCCAGCCGATCGGAGTCACTGACACCCTGGGGCCGCGGTGTCTGCGGTCCATAAAGCACCTTTGCGGCCGCGAGCATAAAGCTGTCCAACTTGCTCCGCAATTCGGAGCGGGCGGGAAGGTGTCCAACGACCACTTGCTCGCCGGTGCGGATAGCCTTTTCTCTTTGAGTTAAAAGATCTGAAAGTTCCCGCTGTCTGTCTGCGAGCGCATCAACCGCCGCACGATTTCTCGCGGCTTGGGCTTCTAATTCTGCCGGCGAAGTAATTAAATCTTCCGGTCTCAGGGAGATGCGGGGCTCATATACGGGCGCTTGGACAGGCTGGATCGGCTGATCGGGGTCATCGAAAAATTGTCCACGCTCCACTAGGGGCCGGTCGAGTTTCAAAAGGGAGCTCGGTGATGTTGGCGGTAATGCGGGCTGCACGGCAAACCATGTCGCAAATAGCCCAACAGCTAGAAAGAGTAGTCCTGAGCCCGCCGTTCCGGCCAAAGTAAGTCGGTCTTGGTTCTCTTCGGAAAGACGCAGTTCCGAGCGCAAGAGACCGATCGATCTTAGGATTCGCTCGCGGCGAAGAATATCGGGATGCCTGCCGATTTCAACGTTACGCGAGGCGAAATCAGCTGCAAGATTCTTATTGAGCGGAAATGCGGCGGTCTTCTTTAAGAGTTCGGCGAATTTCGGGTTCTGCTCCAGAAGTGAGCGCTCCAGGATAAGCGGAATATTGCTTATGTGCCGGATGTAATTGTCACGTGCCGTCACATAGGGCTGTGCATCATTGGTGATCAGTGCCTCGCGGGCCGCATTGCGAATCTCTGCCTGCAGACGGTTGGTTTCATTAACGATATACCCGACTTCGCCGTCACCCACGGGATTTTCAAACAGGCTCACAGTGTCAAAGGTGTCCAGATCAATTTCTAAGGTTCTGCGGTCCCGAGCAGTCAATGTGTCTTTCACATAAGAATTTATCCGATTGAGAATCTGTTGGAACACCGGACCGGCCACGTCATAGGTGGCCTTCTGTACGGATAGAATGGCAATGACCTCACCAACGGTGATATCTACGTTGGCGCCTCTGCCGCTTCCGTCATCTTTAACCCAACGGTCCCGCATGGCGCGTCCGTCACCGGTTTCGTAAAGTTTGACGGGCTGATAATCCTCGGGGATGCGTTTACCCTCCTCATCCAATTCGAAGGTCCCGTCTTCCTTGAGTTTGTAGCGTAACGGCAGGTTAAGGCCAAGATTAGTGGCAATGATATGAACTAAGTCACCCTGGGCCGCGTCTTCACGCTCTTCCTGCGTCGCTTTCGTCAGGTCGCGATAATCTCTGAGCTTCGAAACAAATGTGGGAAAGTCGGGGCGTCGCAAAAGTTTCAACTTTATCAGGAGGCGGATGAACTGATATTCCGGCTCTCGCGTATTCAGAAAGTACTGCGGCGCGCTATCGCGCATGAGAGGTTCGGCGGTCTCGACGATGTCATAAATATCCAACTGCGTCAGGATATTCACCTCGCCCGGTCGCCCGGGTCTTTCTTCGGGGAATTCAAACTTTTCCTCGGTAATGACGTGTTCCGCGATAGCCATGACGGCATTGCGAAAAAAGAATTCACGGCCCAGACGGTCGCCGGTCAAATTCGGCTCACGCGTCGCTCTGGCGTCTCTCATTTCTTTAATGACGAGCGCACGGCTGATGACGGCTTCCGCGCGGTCCTGATTGAAGGCCTGGATAAATCCTGAGGGGCTTTCCTGAGTCAGGCGATAATGTTCGGCCGTAGTTAAAACCTGGCCGGCTTCAGCTCGGTAGACAAGGCTGCTTCCCGTTAAACCGCGATTACCCGTACGGCGCTCGGTAAACAAATTCCGAATCGCTGTTCTGCGGTCAACCGTACGGCGGGCATCACCGATCAGCACCCGCAATTCCCGGCCCAATTGTTCTAAATCTTGGCCGGCCGCCAATCCGGGAGTTAAAGCCCCGACAAAAGTAATAGCAGCTGCCACCTTGGCAGCCACCGCCAACTTTGCAGCATCGCCGGCTCTGCGAAAAAGTTCACGGCGCGAAATTTTTTCTTCCGTCCGGAGCTCGGAGCGATCAGGGGGCTCATAGGCACTCGTACGGACAATCGTTTCCACTCCGGCAGGAACAAAGGTAATCACAATCGGCTGAACGGATCGGCGGTCAGCCGCAGCTTGCCTGCCGGCATAAACCCGCGTGAACGCCTCTCTGGCCAATGTTCTCAAGGCCACAACGATGGCGCGGCCCTCGACGGGAACTCCGTCGTCCATACTTGCGCTCGCGGGGCGGTCTTCTATAGAAGGACGCAATTCCATGGCGGATCCGCCCGCAGCCGTTTTGGCCTGCGCATCGAGCGTCTCGCTTAGAATTTCATGCCCATTGATTGCCCGGGCAATGACGCCGCCGATTTCGGAATGCGGCATTTCGTACTTCTCCCAGAGGTTCACGACGCCGACAGTCAAAACAGATTTTAGGTACAGCGCTTCCTGCACCGAAAGAAAAGACTCTTCAAAGTAGGCCGACAGATCGGCATTCTCTTCGCGCAGTACTTGGTGGTAAAGCCTCCCCCCATCCGACTGCCTGATGCGAGGCTGCACTACGGCATAGCCGATGTTTTCTTCTTTCATGACTTCGGCCAGACCCGAGGTATGAAAGCCGCCGGTAATAAGAACGGTAATATCGTTTTCAGAAGTCGCTGCCAGCGTTTTCTCGATGAGAATCCGGTCGCGTTCCTCAGCCTGCTTATAAAAGCTTAAGGCCGACGCCGCAAATGTTTCGATGGCCGCATGCCTCGCGAAGCGGTCCGTAGCGGCTTCGGGCTTAATGCCGTTGCCGTGCTCTTCGATGAGGCGTTCGGTACGCCCGCCCAGAACGGATTCGAGAATGGCCCCGTGGTTGGGTACAACTGTTTTATAGTCATCGCGCGTCAGCTTGAGGCCGACAAGCTTTTCGAGCATGATGAACCGGTCCAGGATCTCGATGAGTTCCTTTTCCGCGTCTCTACCTGCTAATTTATCGATAAGCCAGGTTTCCAGCTGGGCCATTTCGCCGAAAAGCTCGGTCGCTTCGACTTCCTGCCGGAGAATGGTCGCGCCGATGGACTTCCAGAATTCACGGTAAGCGTTTAGATCAAGTCTCTTGGCTCGAGCAAAACTCCAGGTTTCTTCTGCGACATGTCTTGCGGCCTTATGAGTCTGGAGATGCCGAAAGGCATCCACCAATTCCTTTTCCTTAGCCGTCTTCGCAACACCCTCAAGCTTCTCGAAGACTTTTTCAGTTTCTATCTGCGCCTTCGCAATATCGATGACTTTTTCCAGTTCGCCGAGCACTAAAGCGCGGACAAAATGCGGGAAGCGGATTTGCTCGAAGCGATTGTTCAGGTCGATTTGCAATTCTTCAAAGACTCTGCCGGAGAGAAAATTGAGATAGGCCAGTAACTGCGGTGCCGAATTGTCGTTGCCATAATCGCCGAGTTTGCGGCGTTGTCTTTCGCGGATAAATTTGCGCAGCTCCGGGTTAAGCACGCGTGACTGCGCCAGTTCCAGGTTCTCGCGGGTAACCTCGAGGAGTGCATTGATTTCATCCTGGCGGAATAGAACATCACGGTAAGTGCTGAGATTTTCACGGTAGACATCAGCATCTTCCACACCGACATAGCGAACCGTGCCCTGATCAGCACCGGAACGATACTGTTCCCAGGCAAAGAGTTCGGCGCCGGTAAGTTCCCCTTTGGATGCCAGGTCGTCGACGATGGCCTGGTTTACCTCGGGATATTCGGGAAACATGTCCAGATACTCGGGGTGAATCGTGTCGTCGGCCCCTTCGAGAGCAACGGTTAAGGACTTCCCTTCGGCTTCCTGGTGATCCTTGAGCCAGCTCAGGATCTTCTTAATGCTCTGCTGGGCATCGGGATTGGCGTGAGCGTCCTGCAAATGAATGACGAAAGGTTTTCCGGAACCGGCATACTGTGAAGGCTGGTAATACTCGCGGACCTGACCCAGATCTGCGGGAATGTCCAGGGCCGGCAGATAATCGCCCAGACCTGATACTTCACCGATGCTCGCCAACGGATTCGCATGAATCGCTTGCGCATAAGCCGGCGTGCTCCCGAGAACCGTAGTCCAGGTGAAGACAAAGCTCACCGCCATGGCAGTCAAACGTATGCTACGCCTGGTCATGAGTGTCTCTGAGTAGGTCGTCTTCTTTGTATTATCCATAATCTCTTAAGAGAGAGCCCTTTATGACTTAGTGAGATATTTTTAAAAGAAATTTGTTATGAAAAGATACCTGGTGAATTTGGCTTTGTCAAACCCAGACAGGCTGTGATTTATCATTATCAATCAATTCATAGCAATGATTCTATCGGATATATAACATCCCGCATTACCTGGCGGACCCGGCCAACAGGAGGGAAAAGCCGCCTACAAAAAGATTGAGCGAAGACGGCCGGTAAAGATGACCTCTACCTCGCCGGGGGAACGTACGATGTAAAGGCTGTACCGTCTTCGCTCAAAGGGTCCAGGTCGCGTTACGCGGATTGCGCGAGTTCGAGAGCCGCCGCGTAAGTCGCTTGGATAATTTCCGAAACTGTGATCATGCGAGCATTGTCACTGATTCTCCGGTCATTGGCACCGATCACGAGGATAGTCCCTTGTGATAGAGGCACCGCGCCGAGCAGGGCCGCTTGAATCAAAGCCAAATCTTTGGCCTTCAGGGATGCTGCGTCTTTGCCCTTCAGGGATGCCGCAAAAATCTGAATGGTGTTTGCTGCAGCCGACTCCTCCTCAAGACTGCCGACAAATCCTGCCGTATCTCCGACAAAGACAGCGAAACGACCCTCAACCTGCGCCCTGAGACTGGCGGCGATCGGCTCGCTGCTTGCGAGGATCACGATCTCGTATTTGCCTTCGACCGTGCTGCTGATCTCGACCGCGTCGCTCACGCTCTCCACGAGGATTGCGACCTTCGAGTCCGGCGTTTCCGTGTTCGCCTTATTGACAAGCTCTTGGATGAAGGCGACATTGTGCTGAGTTTTTTTGTACTTGATCACAATATGACCTTCCTCACCTATATTAGCGACATCGGGACGAATATCTGTGAACTGCGTAAAATTCTTTAGCAAAGAGTTCACAAAGAAGGTTGAAAATTCTCTGTTCTCGTTGCTGCGTAATGTTTCCAAAATGGCATTGAGTCGCACAGCCTGCGTTTCATCCAGAGCTGCCGTGAGCCTATCAATAGGCGCGGCAGCCGCTGCAGGTGCACTGCGTAATTCAGAGCGCTCGGTAATGCCAATCCCCCGTGTGTCGATCGTAACTTCACCATTGGTGACCTGAATCGGTACGATGAGGCTGCCGTTTCTGTCACCATTCTTATATTCAACCGTTACCTGAGTGCGATCTTCATTAATCGTAATCTTGCCTTTTGCCACACTATCGAGGCCGATAAACTCAAGCGTGCTTTCGATCTGAGTCGCCGCCGTGTCATCGGAGTTCCCAAAGCTTTCGGCCTTATATTCGAACTGTTCCTGCAGTTTATGCCAAATCCTGGCGCGTAGGATATTCCACGCGGCGAGGGTTTCCGGCTGCCTGTCCGCCTTAAAGCGGCTCGTAATATAGTAGTCCTTATGCGCCGCCACCTGCTCGAGAAACTCAAGCGTCTTTGTGCCCGAATTGTGAACTAGAAGATCAGCAACTTCAGCGGCAAGCACGCCGCGTGAGGCTTCGTCGGCGATAACCAATCCGAGCTGCTGCGCGACCCGCTTGCGTGCAATGTCTGCCGTTAAGCGGCGCACCGACTCCAGCTCTCTGAAACTCTCGTTGAAGAAACTCAACTGACTGGGCACCAGTTTTCCGTCACCGACCGAGGCAATATCCACGACATGGAGGACCAACTGAAAATCTAAGGCATCCCGGACGGCGGCATCCCCTTTTTCGCTCTGCAATGCACCCAAGAACGCGGCAAACTTATGGGGCACCCCTTCACCAAGACTCTGGTCACCATAAACAGTATGGTACACGATCATTTTCTGCAGATAGTCGATCGTACCGCGGTCATACACGCCCAGCTTCTCGTGCAGATCACCGGCGAGCTTCGCACCCAACTCATAGTGATGCGCCACGTCCACAAGTTTTGCATAATCATGCAACGCCAAGAAATCCTGGAAAAGCTTGCGCCTACTTGGATCGCTGTAGATACGCCGCGTTGCGCGAGAGACCTGCCACATTTCGTAATTGAAGGTCTCGCGAACGCCATCGCTCACAACGTCAGCGTTCCTCTGCTCCCACAGCCGGCCCAATTCTTCGGCCGCGCCCGTTTCAACGATCGCATCATATTGGCTCAGGCGAACCAGGATCTCAAGGTTCTCAACGATAGCCAGATAGTGAGCCCATTGATTCATGTGTTCGCCGGAAGCTTGTTTCCAGGCGGCACTTCCCTTGATTTTCTCTAACTGCTGCAGCGGAATGAAACGCGCATATGTTTCCAATAAGGCCCCGAAGCTATGTGACGCTGGCAATGATTCCAGCGCGCGGCGAAGGTCCCCACGCACGAGATCATGGCGCTCTGCCAGAAGAGACATAAACTCCTGCCTCTTAATCGTATCGAGCGAGCGGCCCCGGTTCTCATCAACCAAAGCTGCGACTGCCGCTTCGTTTTCCTGCAGAGTACGCAATTCCGACCGGTCGGTTTCGCCGTCGGCATCCGCAGCACTATCTTCGGCAACCTCAGGCGCGGCAGCACCATCAGCTCCGTCATCAGGTTCCGGGCGGTCCGGACGTATAGGAGGTCCGACATTGGGCGGGCTATTATCTGCCCTGCCAAAAATTCGTCCCCAAATACGTGCGGCCGCCCGGTAGATCCCGTACAGCAGGACGGCAACCCAGCTGATAGGATCAATCCGGTCAAGAAAAGTCCAGGGGCTCGCCTCGCCGCCGGACAAATAAGCCTTTTTCGCGATCGCCACCGCAGCACGAAACACCACAACGTTAAGCACAAGAATTCCGGCAAGGATACCCGCCGCAACTGTGAAACCGCCGGCAAAAAGTGCATAGATCGCAAGCCCGTAGATGCCGATGCTCGCCGCCGTAAGCGCGAACTTGAAGAGCCCGGCTGAACGGGCCTTACTCAACTGAAGTGCAGGAAACTTCCAGAACTTCGGAATAATCACAATGTTATCGCCAAAGGCCTTATTGCCGAAGAAGTCATCAACCATCGCGAGGTTCTGAGCCGCCATGTTCATCGGCTTGAGCAGGATTGCCAGGAAATGACCGAGGAGTGACGGCAGCACGAGCGCGGCAATGACAGTCACCGAATAGTGCCGGATAAAGATGACAAGAGGGTTGTCCTGCGGCATGAAGAAATTATCGAGCCCCGCCAAAAGATAAACCGCGGTTCCAACCACAACCATCCCCAAGGCAAAGAGGCCGACGATCTTTCCCACCGTGAAAGCCCAGGTCAGGAGAAAGGTCGTGACATCCCCGAACATGCCGAGGAAAGAGGAAACCTTCTTGCCGCTCACATGTCCCGCTACGGCCTTTTTTAACGCCGCGGTTGATTCGTCCCAGTCGCTTTTCAGGAGAAGATCAATCGAGCTGAAGAAGCTCGGGGCTCCGCGCAGGCCGAAGAGCGCAAACAGGAATGTTATAAAAAGGGCAGCGGCAACCGACCCGCCCACGGTGATAAGCGCCAGTTGTAAATTGCTCGCAAAGAAGAGCAGCCAGACCGCAATTGCAGGGCCGGTAAAAAAGAACAGGAACTGTTTGAAAATAATCCTTAGGTCCATGGGGCGGAAAAGTGATTTGTGGCCGTCCTTGTCCTCGAGAATCTCGAGAATGATCACACGTTTCACCGCATCATCCTCACCATCTTCCACAACTTCACTCCATTTTTTTCGGGTACGGTCGGCAATGTTCTGCGCTCCTTCCATGACGCGATCACCGGCACTCACCACGGCCGCTTCATAAGCCACCAGCATGGCCCGCCAGATAAGATCATCGGCGCTGTCGGGGTTATCCGGCTCGGTCACATATCGATTCATAAGGTCTGAGAATTCCCTGATTCTCTTATCGATGTTAGCGCGCCATTCGGGTTCGGTCGTTCCCCACTTGTTGTTTTGCAGTGTCGGAATGTCGCGGATTTCCTTCAGGGCATTCGTGTCACGTTCCCCCGGCGCAGGATCGGTGGTTGCAGCGATCCTCACATCGATGACAAACTGTTTCACGTCATCCCAGACCACCTTTTCGAAGCGGTCACCGGCACCGGCGCGCCCTTTCGTAAACAGATCGTCAAACGCCGCACTGCTCGTGCCGAATGATTCCATCTTAGCGACAGCGCCCAGGTGCTTACGGATCCTTGACGGAGTGTATTTGCGGAGCACATAAATGGCAAGTTTTCCTGCCGTTGTTTTGGCCATCCACACAAGTGGCTTTGAGGAATACCAAATTGCGGTATCACCAAGCCCCCAGCTGGCCACAAAACTGATGCCCCACACCAAAACCCAGTGATGCGACCAGGTCAAAACCGCACCGGCCACGACACCGAGCAACAGAAAGAACGATACTTTCGCTAAGGAAGCGGCATCATAAGTCGAGAGGCTCGAGCTTGCCGATTTGACGGCTGTAAAACTGGCCCAAGGCAGGGCCTCTCTAAGAATTTTGGCCATGGTCGCGGCAGTACCGATCAGGTATACGGTGATCCAGAATTGCAATGCCGAGATCGCGGCCCAGGCTTGAGGGCTGTCTGAGGCAAAAAAGGCCGTTAGGCTCTCAATGACCGGCTCCAGCACCGGAAACAGATAGGTAATGGCGCCGGCAAGCCAAGCGCCGAAAAATCCAAAATAGGCCGGGAACCATACCGCCGCCGCGCCCATAAGCGCGGAGGTCGCCAAAATGCCGGTAAAGATGTACATGACCGGGATATACCTGCCCGTGGAGCGGTGGATAATATATACGGCCATAAAGGCAACGATGAATGCCGCGATTGCCACGATCCCTAAGCTACCGAGAATAACGGCATCAAATACTGTTCCGAAGAACATGGCGCCGATACCGAGCACCCCTAAGGCAATGGCCCAGCGCAGGCGGGTTTGCCTACGCCCGTGTTCGACGCCGTGCATGCGTTCCTGCAAGTCATAGAGCCTTTGATGCACGGCGCTAGTCGCAGCCTCATCCGCGGTAATATAGGGCTCAGTTCCGTCACCAAGCGGGCCCGTGGAAGTACGCAGCGGTTCTCCACCGGCCCCGACGCGCAGGAAGTTCTCGGGAAAATTCGCCGCCGTCAACTGGGGGCGGATCAGCGCGATCAAGGTCGAAATCGAAAGCAGGAAGTTACGTGTGCGCCCGTCGGCATACCCGGCCGAGTCTCCTTTTTGGGCACCGCGGAACATCGCGTAGTAGATCATAAGAAAGATAGCGATAAAGAATAGCGCCATCACGACGGGAACCTGAAACATCGCATACATGGCAAACCCGGTCGCCAGGATCTTAAAGGGTGCATTTTCAAAATTAAACTTGCCCCGGTAAACTGAGCGCCATAATAGGGCAAAGGCCAAAATCAGAAAGGTCTTGTAAGCCAGCGGCAGGGTCGCAAGATAAGGAGCGCCGCCCAGCAGCGGCACCCACGAAAAGAAGGCCACTCCCGCCAACGGGGCCAGTCCGCCGAGCGCCCAAATGAATGCGAGCAGGATCAACGGCTTAAAGAGCGGGGCCTCTACCAACGCTCTGTCGCGAAGCTGCGGGATAAAACTCCTCTCCAAATCAGGTTCTTTGAAAATATTCCATCGAATCAGATCCAGCGGATGTTTCCGATCAGACGGCGCTTTGATTTCAGGCAGATTCTCCCGCATACGATTCAGGAATTCCCTATCGCCTTTGCGGTTGGCATCGAACCACTGATATGCGGTGTATACCAATGAAATAAGAGATGCGCCGATGCCTACAGCCAACGGCGAAACATGCCACCAAATATGCGACAGGGTAATATAGTTGCTGAACTCCTGCAGACGGCCGATCGGGAAAATCCTGTCGGAAAAACCGGAAACGGTCAGAGCAAGAAATCCGCCGACCATCCAGTTGAGAAGCACGATGTCGTTGGCATACATTTTTTGGGCCAGAAACATCTGCCAGCGGTCGAGGAGTGTGTACCCCGGCCCCATCTGATGGCGAACATAAGGAATCACACCCTGAAACCAGCGTGCCACGGCGCGGGCCAACTCCTCTTTTAAGTTGGAGACGGCCGCTTCCTGCACCAAAGAGTTCTTCAGAATGTAACCGCCTGCCGCGCTGCCTTCCGCGTAATCGTGAGAGAGTTCCAGCAGGTAGAGTACAGCAAAGGCACCGCCATGATGACGCATTTCAAAATTTCCGAGCAGCGCGCCTCCGAGGAAGTAACCAAGCAGCATACCGAAACCAAAGACACCCACGCCTACGCCGCCGGCGAGTTGCCCGATCACAAGCGCCAGCAGTCCGCCAAAGAATAATCCGCCCAAACTTCCTTTAGCAAAGGCAAGGGCCAGGCGCTGCGGCATCTCGCGCATACCGCGGTTCCAGTTGTCGATAATAACAGGGCCTTTACCCGTAAAGTTGGCGCGGTTCTTGGAGAATTTTTCCTGCGCCGCGGCATAAAAGGCCCCGATGACGGCGGCTTCACCATTCATACGGGTGAAGAGGGTCTGGTACTTTCCGGAGATACGATAGATAGGCTGTCCCATCGTCGCCCAAGGATGCTCGGCCATTTCACGGGCACCGTAGCGCACCGAGAGATACGCGGGATTGTGCCTCTCAAGCAGCGATTGAAACTCCGCCCTCGAAACCTCGTAGTGATCGGCGATTTCCTGCCGAAGTCTTTCCAACTCTGTCAGGTAGGGGTCCGCTTCACCGGGGTGATTCACCGCATGCGCCGCACCGGCGAGACGTGCCTCTTCGACGAACTCCGGATCGATCGTCGTCTCAAGAGCCAGCCTATCGGCCATCCAGACAATGGCCTCCTCTTCGAGCATCCCGGCAATGTTTTTGTCGTCGAGAATGTAATGGGCCCAGAGGCGGTCGGGGCTTTTCAGGTCGAGTTCGATTCTTTTTTCGTAGCCATAGACAACTTCAATGCCCTTGTACTGGGTGGCCCCCACGCCGATAAACTGCTCAAATCTGCCGCGGGCGGCAGTGCTGATATAAAGCTTCGGATGCCCTCTCTCGATGGCCGTGGTCTCGCCTTCCACATTTCTGAAACCCAAATGCGACAGGTCTCCGTAAATAATTTCCTGAGTAGGCGTACTTATTTTCATTTCGGGCGAAACATGTAAGGTCCTCGGCACATCATCGCGGCCCTGTATGGACAAACTGAAATTATCATCCGGCACATTTTCGAGCGTTATCGAAACGGTACCGTCCCCTCGCGAGACAGACTTTCCAACGATCCCTTCATTCGTAGTGGTTCTGACAGCCGATGCCAGCCAGCGCACTTCGCGGTCAGCCTTACTACCGCTGACATCGAATTCTACGATGACGTTTGTTCCGTCGCGTCGTACTGTAACGGTCGCGCCGAAAGCAATATTATGAAGGGTTCTGTCCACAGTGGCCGAGCCCAGGGGTATGGAAGTCACCGGCAACGTACCGCTATTGAAGGTAATCCCCGCGACATCCGCAACCACATTTCCAAGTTTATCCTTTTGAATCGCTTCACGGGTTGTCGTACCGGAAGTCCACATGAACCAGAAAGTGGTAATAGCGATAGTCGCAAGCGCGATTCCGATGGGAAGCGCTGCTCCCCAGCCGAGCCATAGGTTGGCGATACTGCCTATCACAAGCGCAAGCGCTCCGCGAAAACCGCCCTGCAGGAAGACTTTCCACTCCAAGTTCCGTCTCACGCCCGTCTCACCGGTCTCTTCGGGGATAATCTTACCTTCGCCGAGCAGCCTCATCGCCTCTGTGAAGCGGTAAAGTTTGCGGCCGTCGTTTTCTTCGGCGAGGGCTATCGGATCAGCGGTTTTAAAGTAGACTGTGCGCCGCTTCTGCCCGAAGCGCTCCACTGAAGTTGTGTGCATAGCATGCATTTTGACTACCTGATCAAGGATCTCATCATCTTTTTCCAGATCCGGCGGATCCTGGTTTTTGGGATTGGGTTTCGGATCCCCGGTTTGGTGCATGATAAGCGGAATATTAAAGCCCGGATTGGCGCGGGCACTCTTTTCGAGGTTTCCGACAATACCGGTCGAGGCCTCGAAGCTTTCGTCGGCCTTCTGGGCACCGAGATAACCGAAATTCTTGCCCGTATTCATGGTAATAATGTAAATGGACATCTGTGAGCCGTCCGGAACGCCGTCCCTCTGCTTGGCCTCGTCATCCATCATATCGAAGGTCAGGACTCGGCGCCTTTGTCTCAGCCCGGCGCTGAGCACTTCCAGACGGGCTCGTAAGAGATGTAATTCCTTATCGCTCAACGATTGAACCACGGTGCGAAAAGCCGGGCTGCCGACCAAAGCACTGATGGAACTGACGGCCGTACCCGAAAGGCGGGCCACCTCCGCCAGTACATGACGGTAATGGTCTTTCGATGAGTGAATCACGATATCCACGAACTCCTCGGCAGTCATTGCCGGATAATCATGAAGAGGAGCAGCGCCGGCTCTGAGTTCCGAGCGGCCGGCCTCATAACGCGGGCGGGCATCTTCGGCAAATTTATAGCCTCTGTTATCCACAAGTTCGTCGTAGACCTGACCCAAGGCCACGTCAATGATATCTGCTTCAGCACCGGCCAGCGTATGTTCTTCGGCAGCTTCGGCCGCAGTCAGATCTTCATTACCGGTGACACGGCGCGGCTTCTGAGTAATGAGACGGTCCTGGATGATATGACCGGTCGTAATACCCAGATAAGTAAAGGCTGTGATCATGAGTACCGACCAAAAGGCGGCGGACGTTCCCATAAGGTGGGCATAAGCGTAGTGATAACCCATGAGTCCGGCGAAGCCAAACACCTTGGTGAAGTACCAGCCGTTTGAAAAATCAAGCGGCAGAAACCCCTTGGAGACGGCCTCACCCGGTTCCGGCAACCGTTCCTTACTGACCTTCATAATGTAGTAGGCTGCGTATATCGAGGAAGAAACGAATGCCGCGACAATTCCGAGCCACGGACCAAATCCCATGGCACTAAGCGCAGTCAAAATAATCCCGGTCACAATTGCAGAACCCACAAAGGCATCGCCGTTATCATAGATGATCTGTTTAAGAAGACTGCGTTCGCTCTCGCGTACATTGCGCTCACGGACCATGCGAACCGTGAAGTAGAGCGCCGCGCCCGCCAAGGCAACGGCAACACCGATAAGAGGATTCAGACCCAGGGCAATAGGCGCGGCCATCGCACCCGCCGCACTGCTGATTCCCACGACGCTGGCTTCCCGCTTGTGCTCAAAGACGCCCCTCTGTGCGGCCAGGCGGTCCGAAATGATCTTATCTCCGACGTATCGAACCGTGCGGTCCTTGCGCTGTCTAAAACCGATATAGTGTGCCCATACCGTATAAAGCCCGAGTGCAAGCGCAAAGATCAGAACCATCCAATGTGCAATCTCCCAGGCGCGCGAGCGTTCGGTGATGGACCTGTCTTCCTCGATTTCGCTGAATGCCCTGCTGACGGCTTCACGATTACTCCAATCCGTTTTCTGATCTTCTAAAGTCTTCTGCACGAACCGTTGCTGCGTGGCATCGTCACCCAAGTCCGAGGCCAACATCTCCTCAACCAAGCGCTTCCTCTTCTTGTATTCTTCCGACCTTTCATATTCGGTCTTCACCCTCGGTTCGATCAGATTGAACTGGTCCAGACCGACGCGGCTGATACGGCTGATCAGCGCCAGCATCTCTTCGATAACGCCGTCCTGAGTGTCGTCGCGTTCAATCCCGGCCGCTTTCCATGCCGCCCGAATCTTGGCGAGATCGTTGAAAACACGCTTCACCTCAACCGGCATCATCGACTGATCCGTCAAAACCTGTGCCCAGCGGTCGCGGCCGCCGATTACCGTGCCGTCAGCCAGGGTCCGGGGCTTATCGACAATTGTGTTCTCCAAACCATAGGCCTTAATCCAGGCATCAATAAGTTGCGAGGGCGCGAGAAGGCGTCCGCGATCATCACGGTCATTCTCATCGAGCTGCACTTTGGCATCGTCGGCTTCCAGAAAGACATCCACAAAATATCGAGTCAGCGTGTCCTCGACGCCGAGGATCTTATGAAGTTCCCCGTTGATCCGCTGTTCGGTGATGAAGCTAAGCGTCGCTTCCACGTCCAGGAAGTGATCGAATTCGCGCCGCACTTCTTCAACGATCGTATCGGTATCGAGCAGAATCGCTTTAATGACCCGCTTCAAGACGCGCTGATATTCGGGATCCGACGGCGGCGGGAAGCGGCCGCTCTTCGCCATGTTGGCTTCCAACAGGGCAACCCACGCGGCATAATCACCGGTAAGCGAATTCGGCAGAGTAATATTATCGACCTTGTCCGCCTCAAGCGTCTGAATGAATTTGACCACATCGGTCTGTTGATCCTCCGCGTATGTCAAAAAGCGGCGGTCGCGGCGGGTCAGGAGCCTCAAAATAATATAATCATCGCGGCTATCCGCATTTTCGAACATATTGTCAGTCAGCGGCAGGCGGCCGCCCTGCGCAATCGTGCGGACTTCTTCGCTGATTTCATGCCCCATAAAAGTGAGGTTCTTGAAGTTTACTTTACGCTGTTCCTGAACGCTCATGCCCGGCACTTGAAAGCGGGGCTGCGCTAAGCTCCTGTAAACTCCGCGCCAGTAGGTCATCGAGCTATCGTCCATGATGCGGAGCAATTGGCGCTGACCGTGCCAACGCACGAAGGCCATCGTCTCGTTCTCCGCATTCATCGCTAAGTGATAGCGGTTCACGTTACTGTCGCGGGGTAAGACATACTGCATGGTCATACGCATGCGCCAAGCGGGAATCAGGTTTGCTGGAATCGGATCATCTGAGAACCAGGAGGTCGCATGATTTAAGAGTTTGGAAAGACCGCCGCGAAGCGGGAAAACGCTTTCTTCGTAATACATGCCCGGCGAAAAATACCAGTAGATCAAGTTATCCACATACAGGTTCCGGTCAAGGTACGGTCCGCCGGTACGGTCGGCGGCGGGCGGATTCACCCACCTCTGAAATTGTGCCGTCATCTTAAAGAAATCTTCGTACTCGGCAGGGGTACGCTGTAAGCGCTCCAAGAAGGACACTTCGGCCGAGGTCATCGCCATGATGTAACCGGGTTTACGCCAATAGTTTTCGTACAGCGTCCAGATGACTTTTTTGCGCTCAATCCGCTGGACGACTTCGTCGACGGAGATATTTTCGTTTTTTTCCAGCATGAGATCGAACCACCAGCTCGCAAGACCCATCAATTGATATTGGTCAAAAACGCGCTGATAGATCGCACGATTTGCCTCACTGTCTTCAAAGTCATAGCCCTCACTCCTGAGCTTGAGGAGGAATTGGTTAAACTTGTACTTGGAGATCGGATCGCGGTTCTCATACTTGATCGGATAAGCGACTAATGCCTTCAAGATTCGGTCAAAGTCGCTAAGCCAGGTGGAGACATCGCCGCCGTGCGTATCCCGCATGTTTGAAAAACCAGCAAGCATGTTCACGAGAAAAACGGTTTCAAACTTCTCCTGCTCTCTTTGCAGATTGAATTCGCCCGCGTTGTTCGGATCGGCAAATACGGGGACTTTAGCGTCCTCCTGGAGAAAGCGCAGATCGCGGTACCGGCCCATCTGTGACAGGAGATACATCTTTTCTCGGAGTTCATAGTAATTTTCGGCCGGCTGAGCGATTGTGGTCGTCCGGCCGTTGGCGTTCGAAAGGTCGAGCTCTTCGGGCTTCACAACAGGTATCCGGGTAAATTTCAATTGCGAGAAGAGTTCGCGAAGTCCTTTTTTTACTTCTTCCGGTGAACCATAATGGGTAATCAAAGCCTCCAAGGTCCGAACCGAAGTTTCAAGTTTCACCCGGAGCGCAGCCCTTTCATAACGGGCAAAGAAGGAGATCTGACCAGTCAGCTCGTAGAATATTTGGATCTGGTTGGGGTCGGCCTGTTCGCCCTTCGCCTGTTTGACGACTTCGGCAAAGCTTCGCGTCAACTCCGCGCGATAGTCCGTTACAATACCGAGCCGTGTCAAATAGTCCTTAAAATCAGCGCCGTCAATGAGGTAAACGTAACTGTCGAAGAGGCCTTTTGCCTCGCGGCTGTCCCAGCCGAGCTGTTCCTTTTCGGTCACCCAGTTGACCAGGAAGCCGAGATCGACCGGATTATTGATGATGTCTAATTTGCGGCCCGGTTGTTGCGTCAACAGCTCCAGGATTTTCGAGACCTCGGCTTGAATGGCAGGGTCGCCTGCCTTGGTCAAAATGTCATGCCGACGCTTGATTTCATTTTCCCAATGGGCTCCGCGCTCCGCCGGCGCAATATTGTGCCACCTGTTGCGCGAACCGATATCGCCCTGATCGCGGCCGATCAATCCCACCATGTAGGCGAGTTCCCCGTTCAACCAGCTCATCGCATGACGGTTGGCAAAGCTCATATCCCTGCCGGTTAGTTGTTTGTAGAGCGCGCCGAGTTTTGATTTGGTCAAGGCCGGGTCGGCAGCGTCGCGGCCGATAAATGCAGGCGCAATGCGCGTCATCTCATCAATCTTATCAAGGATGAGCTTTCTTGTTTCATCCCCGATTTGCTTATTGGGATCCCCGCTCTGATACGAGATTGCAATGGCCTCGGCCAACCCATATAAGACGCCGCGATCCTGAGCGCGGTCCAAATTGGCAGGGCGGTCATAAATCACACTGATAAATCTTGAGACTTTGTCCTTAAATTCTTCAATGAGTAGCACCTCGGCCATCATATCGGCTCGGCCGCCCATCTTGACATAGCCGCCTCTTTCCAGAACCGTACGGCCCCAGCCGATGACCGAACCCTGAATCGCCGCGGACTCCGGCATACGCCGACCATAATCGGCGAGTTCGGTTTCTGCCGCGAGCTTTTTGGCGGCATCGGCACTATCCAAATCAGAATGCTGACCGTTCATGGCCAAATCCAGAATAAAGGCATCACGAATGATGCGCAATCGCGTAGCGTCATTGGTGAGCATCACCGTCAAATCCTTACTCCAGGACTCAATCTTTCTGTCCGCCGGAGGCAGATTCAAAGATTCCATATAGCTCGGCTCACTGATCTGCGCATAGGTCCAAGCCATAAAGAAGGCCTGCGCTTCGCCTTCGTTTTTCAGCACGGCGTCACGCGTAAGTTTCGGAAACTTGGCCTGATCCCGCAGAAGCGCGCGGTAAAGGGCATCCGCGTCGGTGAGCGCCAGGTCCACGTTTGCCGGTACAGAGATATATTCACGAATGTGCTTGGCTTCATCCACCCAGGTTGTCCAGCCTTTCGCGGCACCCTGCTGTAGGAATACGATAAGGCGGCCGCGGGAATCTTCGTCCATACTCTCGATATTCCGGCCGCTGATGGCGGGGTAAGTACCGCCGAGACCTGTGGCAACTGCCTGCCAGAAATCATTGGCCTCTCTGGCCGCAGGCTCGAGTCCCACGGTCGCAATAAGTTCAGCGACGCGTTTGCCGCGGCCGCTTTCCTGCGGGGTCCCGAAATCGAATTTTGACTGCACCAGGCCACGCGTCCAACTCTCCACCCAGCCACGTGCGTTCCCGTCAAAAGCGAGACTCTGGCGAAAGCGGTTGAGCTGCTGATAAAAGGGATCATTCGTATCATCCTTATTTACAGGCGCAATAGGAAACCGGGTCGTATCACCCTTCAACCCCTGAATCACGTAAAAGGTATCGAGAACATGATCAAACTTGGTCAGGGTCAACCGGTTTGTGCGTACGAAGGCCTCGACGAATGCGGTCGCCGCGGCATCCATCGGCATATTCCTGCGGAATTGTTCCAACTGTTGATTAAACGGGTCTGCAGGATCAGTCAGATTCTCTGCATTGGCTTCCCGTGAGGGAAACCGGGCCTCATCGGCCTTGCGGCGCTGCCATTCACGAAAGGCTTCGCGTACGACATCGACTCCGTCAACACTGGGCGGCGCCTTGACCGTATCGCGGGAAACCACGATCGTCATACGCGAACTGATAGTCGACCCGGCCGTAAGCGCATCGCGGTTCGTCGCCAATGCGTTCACGTTATCCGGCAAACGATCGACATCCGCCTGAGTGAAAACATTCGCCGTAAGGTCTAAACCGGGCGGTACCCCGTTAAAACTGTAAACCAGTCCATCGAGGGGAGCCGACTGGGCGCCCATCGTCATGGTCACGTCCGGCACGCGGTATTTCCGCCACTGCATCTGTGCGGGGTCGCGGTTCGCCTGTCCGACGATGATTTGTGTGAGATCGGTATTCTCGGGATGCAACCTCTGGGTCGTCGGATCAGCCGGATTGGTAAGATCAATGCGGGTGGAACGGATCTGCCCGTCTGCTCGATGCGAACCCAGTACGGTATCACTGTCATGAAAGCCCAATTGCGGGCCGTTGGCGCGGCGCGTCATGCTAGTTGCAAAACCGACGAGGCCCACTTCATGCGCGGCGACATCTCGTCTTATGAAGTACTCTTGTGTCGCCTCAATGTTCATCGTCGCTTCGCCCTCACTCCAACCCCGGTCATTAAAGGTGATCTTGAGTTCAATGACACCTGTAAACTTCTCATTCTCGATATCCAACGTTAGGACGACAACATCAGAATTCGGTTGCGCCTGTATATTCGCATTGACGATTCTCGGAAACGACTCGGGGCCGCTCGTAGTGCCCTGCAATCCAAAGCGAAGCGTACCGCCCATATCGGTCTTCGGAACCATCGGACGCAGGTAAACACCGTCGGCCATGATCACGAAACGCGTCGGCGTTTCACCGGTAAAGGTATTGCGGCGACGATACTCGATACCCGCCACACCCGTCGTTTGCGTAAGTTCGGGAACATCGGCGAGGTTCTTCACCTGAAAGGGCGTCCCATTGGCGCTGGCCGCCATCACGTTCCTATGGCCTACCTGACCATGCGGCAGATAGCGGATCGACTGATTGGCATCGACTACCTGGACGATGCCGAGAGCGGCCTCATTCTCTCGAATAAGCGTCTGGTACTTGTGCTGATCGGTGGTGGGGGCGGCCAATGTCCCGCCCGGCTGATAATCACCGCGTGACCGGTTCCTGGCTCTTTGCCGAAACGCATTGTAGGATGAACCAGGCCCTGCGCCAGCCGGAGCCCCTACCTGCCCCATTGTCTGTGTCGCAACCGCCGCCAAATTGGGAAAGGGTCCGGCACGAGCAACCACAACTCCGAGTGCTAGCATTGCCACCAGTAGAATAGTTCTGCCAAGGCTCAGCAGACTTTTTGCTGCTGCCTTAAGAATATTGCCGTCACGGAGCTCGGAGCGTGCCGCACCGGGAGCAGCACCCGGGACAATAGGCTTAAAGTCCTCGGCATGCGCCTTCTTGATCACTTCCATCAGGACATTCCAATATAAAGAATGATATGCCGTGTTATCCGTAAACTTCGCCTTGAACTTCTCAAAACGCGCCAGCACGCCCAGCTTCCGCATCATCTCAGTCTCTTTTGCCGAATCAATAGTTCTAGTGCTCAGCAGATCCACGAGTTCGGCATGCTTGGTCAATTCGCCGAAGAGCTTCTGGTCGAAAATCATAAGATCCCTGAAAAATGTCGAACGCACCGCCTCGGCGGAAATAAAACCGAGCCCCACCGGGACATCGGGTCTCAAATAAATCAATCCCCAGTCCGCGATATGCTTCTCCTCGATTTTTCCTGTAGATATATTCGTGAACGACAGCTTGTATTTCGCGTCCGCGCCCTTCTTCTGGTCATCAACAATCATTCGGATAAGGGCATTGCGGTTTTCGTCGGCAGTGTAGTCTTCCATATAAGCACGTACACGATCCTCCAAAATCGCCCCGGTTGAACCGCGCAGCGTGTAGCGGAAGAGATCGGACTGCAGACGCCCCTGGTCTTCAGGGCTCAGGTTCCGTTCGCTTGTATTTGCGGGAACACTCGGCCGGACCGGCTCAAGCTGATTGAGGATATTGCTGAGTTCGATTGTCCGATCGAGGAGGCTTTGTGGCTGATTCGGGACATTTGCAATGAACTCCATCTTAGCGCGCAGGACATTCTGGACATACTTCTTGACGGCGCCCGCGATGGTGTCTTTGGCGGTCTCAGTGACTTCCGCATGAATCAATGCGTCTTCAGCCGTCGTAAGCAGGATTCCCATAAGGAACGATGAGTTTTCAATGAGTTTCACCAACTGTCTGTCAGAGACGCGTAAGGTCCCATCTCTGAGCGGCTCGAAGAGCCATCTCTTATCGCGCTGGCCGACTTTGCTCCAGTCACGCATGTCCCCTTGACGCCACAAGGCATATTGGCGTACGGCATCATAATTCTTGAGCTCCGCCGCCGCTAAGATGATCTGGATAATGCTGTCTGCGTCATAACCCTTGGCCACGAGGTCGTCCATGATCTTGGTGACGATCCCCTGATCGATCCACTCCGGATCGGAAAGAAGTATCGGCCTCGGACTTCCGGGCTCAGTGAAGAAGATTTCGATCGGGCTTGTCGGCAGGTCACGGTTTGTACGATGAGTCAGTGCTTTAACCACACGCAGGCGCGTCTGCAGACTGGGCCCCTGAGTCAAAACTCCCGGGTCATCGTCTTTAATCGGAATACCGTTAGTCCGTGCGTAAGCCATCCAGGGCATGCGCACGTTCACATCGTAATCGAGCGCCATCTGTGAAGTCCACTGCGCGATGTCGGCCGCATATTGTGCCAGCAAAGCGTTCGGCGCTAAGGCCAAATCAAACTCGAAGTCAGCTGCATTCGATTTGGCCGGCAGACTGCCGCTCTGCAGTTGTGTGGCTGCTGCACCCGCAAGCTCCTGATATCCGCGGCCGCTCCGTTCCGTAATAGACAACATCATCTGGACCTTGAGATTAATATGACGGTGAAACGCATACGGCAGGGTTCCGCGATTGACCATCTTGTTGGCCCAGAGGAGAAATTCGCGGATCTTGGCGCGATCCATGGTTACCTGACCTTTGCCGTTGGGACCGCGGTTGATCGCAAAAAAGTCTTTCGCGTTACCGTTCAGAAAAAGGTAATAATAACCGGGGCTTCCGTCGGCCAATTCAAAGAACTCTTTCCCATAAGTCCATTCGTAAACCTCGCGAAACTCCTTCTCAAGATCCATTTGCAGCCGGTAATCTTTGCCGAGCGCTTCCAAGTTGTTGGCATAGTAATGCGAGCGGAACGAAAAGTTGAAGAGCATTTTACTCAATTGGTCCAGGGCAGGCACCACGACCTGGTCCGTATCGAGCGCTACATTGCGCGGCAGCGATTGTGGGTTGGCAATGACGAACCATCCCGTCGAGCGGTCCAACTTAGGATCCTTCTGCCCGATTTCGGCCAGTTGACCGCGCAGTTTTGCCATCGCCTGAGACTGGCGAGCCGCAACTTCCGGTGTGCCATGGCTGATCTCGCGGAAAAACTGAGTCGTCTGCATAATGCGGGTCACTGTAGTTGCTCCCGGTCTGCGGCCTGCAGCGATATCTTTACGGTCCAGCTCGTTCCGTTTTCTCTGCCAGTCGGCTAATGTGACTTCCGTCAACGAGGATGTGTCCTGAGCATAAACGCTAATGGAGGGATCAATTGTATAGATTCCGGCTGACGGTTTTGCCTGAGTGCGAGGGTTAAGCGGCACCCCGACAAAACGGCCCTTTGCCGTCGGCAGTTGGACCAGCTGCAGTCTTTCGCTCAAACTCGCAATCGCGGAGCGGAAATTCACCGCATGCGTCGTGAGAACTTCATGTGGATTCTGCGGAATATAAAAGGCCAAAGCATACATTGCCTCGGTCCCCGGCAGGATATGAGGTGCGCGCCCGGAGTAAGCGCTGCCCAATTCGTGATCAATCACCAGGGCATTGGCCCCTTCAAGGCGTCCGTAGAGGTCGAAATCGAATGACGGGTGAATCATGCGTGAAGCAACCACGAGTCGTGCCTCCTGCAATAAGAAATAGCGAAGAGACCTCTCCACGTTGGCGTGCGCCGTCGTAGGATATTTAAACCGCGTTGCCATGCTCAACATCGCCTTTGTCTGGGCCGTATTCAGATTAGCCGTATAGGCTGTATGGGCGCCGGATATATCCCACCACGGAACCAGGTCGGCGATAAGGCGGTCATCTTCGATCGACCCGATCTTGGGAACAATGGCCGCGGCTGAGATATCGATATTTCCAAGTGCTATATCTGCCACCGAAAGGTGAAGGGCATAACCAAACTGAGTGAGGCGGCTAAACCTCACACCCGGGTTTTGGACATACCACTGACCGTTAAGAAGGCCCTCTAGGTCGTCATTATCCATATCGCTCAGGTTGACTTCGCGAGATCTCTCACGGTTGAGCAAAACCGAATCGCTCACCAGGGAAAGCCGCGTTCTTGCGACTGTCATGTTTGCAATGAGACGGTTTAAAAACGTGATCCTCAATGCGCGGTGCTCCGGCAGATCACTGTCAATTCTCATGATCTTTGTCAGCCTTTTCCAGAACTGCTGCTGCGTGTCGACTTCGTCTGTGATATTCTTCGTGGCGTCGTTGGTATGAAAAGCCGTATATTTGAGCGCCGAAGCCGGTAGCAATTCGGTACGGCGTAGTACCACTGGATCGCTCGTACTTTGGTAAGAAAGCGCCGTCGGAAAGCCAAACTGTTTCTGCCCGGGAGCTTTTATCGCTCCCCACCGGCTTAGCAGTCTACGCCACAGGTTGATTTCGATGAGATCCTGATCCGTCAGCCCCGCATGGGCAACATGGCTTATTTTATAGGGCTGATTCCCTCGCCCCGGACGCGAGGTCTGCTGCACGGTCTCGCTGCGCACAGCCACGTCCACACCGGGTACAACCAGCTCACGCCGGCCGTCATTTCTGGCCAGGAGCGCCGGATCAATCTCGGCAATACCCGGAGGCACAATCACTAAGGGACGCGCCATTGGCGCCATTCCGTCACCCGGAGCGGGTACCACGGCACGCGGCTTCGGCGCCTCCACGGGCGCGACCGGCTTCTTCTCTACAGGTTTAACCGGTATAACCACCTTCGGGGCATCGGGAGCTTCACCGGGTTCAACCGGCTGAACAACACGCGCCGGCTCGCTGGGTTCGGGTGCCGCAGGCTCACGCCCCAGGCGGTTGACAATGAAAGTCTTCAGCGCCAGCACGGCAACCAGGACGCCGACAATCGCGAGACGGCGAACGAGGAACCGCTTCCTATCGGCACTCGGAAACTGCTGCTCATAAAGGAAATACTTAAAAATGGTAAGGATAACGGCAACAGGCAGCATGACAACGGACAGACCGGCAAAAGCAAAGCCTCCAATACTGATATGGAGAACGCCCAAAACAGCCACGGCAACAGCCAGCCAGTAGACAACTGTAAAAAAGCCGGCAGCAATACGCTCAGGCAATGGCGGCATTTCAGGGAGCATCGGAATCTCGTCGCCACCCGTAGCAACCGTTTCACTCGCTGCCGCGAGATCAGCCAAAGTATCATCGGCCTCATCCGCTCCGGCAGGCGTTTCCACGCCGGAGATGCGGTCTGTCCTATTGATAATGAGACTTTCCATTCTTGTAAACCGTTCAACAAAGCCGGGACGGAGAGGTACGCGGCCGTTGAGCGTCAACAACTTTTTCATTCGCTCGGCTTCCGCCAGAAATTGTCTCGCTTTGTCCAAATACTCTCTCATATCGCTTGCGCGAATGAATGTCTGAAGTTGCGTGTGGAGTTTCTTAAGGACATATGCGTCGACCCCGCCTTCAAGTGACATGATGACCGACAATGCGGCCGTAAGGCCGTGGTCCGCAATTCCTTCCACAATAGGCCTGATATCAAGCTCCGCTTTCACCAAGCCGCGATAGCCGTTCCACATGGACGTTTCTTGATTTGACTCCATGGCCGTACGAGTGGCTGTGCGGAGATTCCTCGCGGTGGCGATGATATGACTATCAACGCGATTGCGCATGCCGGCAGAGCTTTCGAGAGAGCGTGTGTCACCAAAATGAGTCAGCAGCTCGTCATAAACCACTAGCAATGCCCGTATGTAAAGGAATGTATCGATCGCTTCGGAAAGATCACGTATGCGCGTCGAGGTCCGTTTCCCGAACGCTTCCTTAAAACGACTTTCAATCGTCAACTTTAACTCCCCTAGCAGTTTCCTCTTGCCTGCATCATCGTCAGGAATTGTCACACCGGCATCACGGGGCAATAATTTGACTGCCGGAGCAATGGTTGTTGCGGGAGCTTCGATAACGCTATCGGCACCGGATTCACTGTCGGCAGTCACGACATCCGCCGTAACCGCAGCCGCATCTCCTGCGCGCGTTTCCGGCAATGTCGGTATCACCGCTGCGAGACGCTTCATTTTTTCCGTAATACGCGGAACCGTAGTACTCGTAATCTCCCCAACAAACGAATCGACACCGGCAAGGGCCGCTTCCACTTCGGGAAGCTTTCCGCCCGCGATGAATCCGAATTGATGGCTGTCCGCCACATCGGCCTTCAACTTCTGCATGGCGTGATCAGCCGCATCGACTGCCGCGAGCATCGCCGGAGTTAACTCCGGAACGGCTTCGGCGGCTTCGGCGCGTGTCATGCCGTTATTCAGGATAAGATCGACGGTCTCTTCAATGGTTCCGGCGGCTTCATCCAGGTCGAGACGGATGTCCTGGGCCGCCGCACGAACTTGGTTGAGTTCATAGGCACGTCCCAGGTTCTGAAAGCTCGCGGCAGCATCTGCCATGCCGCTGACGACGCTTCGACGCAACGCCTCCAACGGAGACATCTCACTCTCGGTGCGAAGCTCGGAGCGTGCGGCGTCCTTCACGTGTTGGCGCCAATGATACATATAGGCTCCTTGATATTCCCGTTTGCTGGACAAGCGCTTCACGAACTCAGCAAGCGCGGCATCATAAGATGCCTGGTTATTCTGCCATGCCAGCAATTGCCCGGGGTTATCGACCAACATCACACTCTGGAAGGCCTTGTCTTGAATCTGTTTAAGGATGACATCATCCGTGTCGTTCTCACGGATCTTGATAATTTGTCGCACAACTTCAATCGCCTCACGCGTTACGACCGCGGTCTCCTGATCCTTCTGCGGGTCGAAGGTAAGCATCAAGAGGCCGTTGACGAGGCCCTGAAGTTCCGGATCTTCACCATAGGCTTTAATGGAAACATCCTTGGGTAATTCGATTGCGTCTCCAAAAAGGGCAGGATAGAATTTTGGGGTCAGGGCAATGGCAGCTTCCACTGAAGGCCGTAATTCAGTATTGGTCATAACTGCGATGATGTGATTGGTACGCTTAAGCTCTAGCCCAAGATTCGCTTTCGTCCCCAATTCACGCTGATCGGGGAAGTTGATGGCTAAGTTGTTTTCGATTGAGGTCCGGATAATGGAGCTGTACAGCGCCAGCGCCTCTCGCGGAAAATCTTCAAACGCTGTGTCAGCCGGAAGCTGTACGCGCTCTTGCCCTGCCGGGCTGTACTGAACGAGTCCGTTCTGATAATCGATGGCCGTCTTGCGAATAGCGGCAAGGTCCAGCTTAGCGATCGTTTCCTTCCAGCGATCAAAACCCTGAGTGTAGTTGAGTTTGCTGCTTCCTTGGTTGAACACAACCTGAGTGGCCCAGTCGCGAAGAAATCCGATCTGTACGGGTCCGTGTACGGGATCGTCAAAGTTAAAGTTGGTAATCGGCTTGGAAGCATGCAGATTGTAGATTTCAAGGGCTTGTGTCTGGATCTCTGGTTCGGTCATAAGGGACAAAATAGCAATCGCAAAATTGGCATCTTGATTACTGCGGATCACACTATTGGCCTGCGCTGTTAGAAATCCGGAATCGCGGTTATCGACGAAGAGACGAAGCCTGCGGCCGCCGCGTAGCTCGTCGGCCAATTCCACGATGGCTGCTTGAATAGCCACGAACTGTTTAATTTCATCCGGGGTCACGTAGCCGTTCTTGATGGCCGAACCCACCTGCGCCAGAGTGTACCCCATTGTGAGGTTGCGCATGATATCGGCAGTCTCCAAGTACAGATTGCCCGCAACCGAAGGGCGAATGCCCGCGCTGTAGTTCGATACAAGGTCCGGGGTAACGCGGCCCTTGCCGAGCTCCGTTCTGATCCCCATCATGTCGTTCATATACTTGGCCAAAGCGCCGGATTTCAGGGCGCGCATTTCAAGCGGGAGATTCGGAAAGTGAAAATACAGATTGGCCGCGATGTTATGCACGTACTCGCCGCCGTGGACGAGGACATTGTCACGGCCGAGAGTGATCTTCTTATGAATGTCACCCGAACGGTGCGAGGCCAAGAAGTCATCCACAAGGACCTCTCCGAGTTCGTGCCGCATAAGCTGTTGAATATAACCCTGTTCGAGAAGGCCGGTCGTAAGGTCGACGGCGCGCTGCAAACGCGGTGAACTGAGGAGCGTGGCCAAATCCATGTCGCGGCCCTTATCTTCGACGAGGAGGAAGAAGGCCTCGGGATTTTTGACGATCCAATCCAGATAGATGCGCGCAAACTGTTTGGCCATCCGGTCTTTATCTTCGAGCTTGTCAATGCGACGGCTGAGCGACTGCTCCACAGTCAGAATAAGTTTTCTGAGATCCGCATCACGGATAATACTGTTGCGCTCAACGAGGTTGATCTTGAAATCCATTTGATTGATCCGGCGGTTAATGAGGAAATCGGCAAGAGCGCGTTCATACGATTCCTGCGCAATCATATCCTTAACGACTGCTATTTCCTGTTGAAAGGCCTGCCCCATCTGCGAAATTCTTTGGTGCACCGCGGCGATATCGGCTTGCTGGCTCCCATATGCGGCACCGGCTGGACGGACCCCGCTGAAGCGGTCGAGCGGGCGGATATACGGCTGAAAACTCGGCGGCGACGGGGCCAGACCGGTACGCGGATATTCGGGATAATCGGGAATCTCGCTTGCCTTAATAAAGGGCGGTACATAAACTCGCATTTCGATAGGCCAGGCACGCATCTCAGCGAGTCCGTGCCCGGCATAAATGGCATCCTGCAGGACGAGTTCGGCATTGCGAATGTCGCGGCGATCTTCCACCGCCAGATTCCGGTACCAATCGCGTGGGGTGTAATATAGCTGTCCCGGGGTAACAATACTGTGGATCCAATTCCGTTCGCGTTGAAGCGCTCGTCTCGCAATCAACAGTCGTGAATCTAAATCAGCCTTCGCCTCGTCGGTCGTCGCCTCAGCCAATTGCCTCGTCAAATCTTCTACCGTTCTCTGGGCCTGAATGAATCCGGCTTCATGAATCTGCGCTCTGTTATATTTATCAGCATTCATGGTCTGGAGAATATGCAGGTGCACATTTTCTTCATTACCCCCATTACGGCGGAAAAAGACTTCACCGGCAGCGCGTGCCCAAGCCGTTCCTAGCAGTTCGGACCAGGTCATCTTCCCGAGATTATTCGCCTGGCGGGATGCATTCCACGGGTTCGTTTGCCAATAATCTGCGATCGACTGACGCGCGGTAAATGGCAGCAGCATCTCGACAGATTCCTGTCTCCACGTAAACAGATCGTTAATGTCGCTGATCGTATGCCTGTTAAAATCATTTTTCCGCATTTCATAGATGGCCCCGTCACTGTGTGTTTCGTACCAGAGGCCGTACTTTGCAGCCCAATCATGCTTTTCGTAAACACGCTGTCCCACCGCGGGAAGCTTACGATCAAGGAAAGTCTTCGTGTAATCGATGTTCCACGCCAGGGCTTCCAGAAACTTCTGACTCCACTCGGCCGTAAACTCAGACTTAGCGAAATAAGGTTTCAGTACCTGCCGATACCAGTCTAGGGTGGTATAGTGCCGACGCGCATCTGTAAAAATCCCCATCTTCTCGAGTGCCGCGCGCAATTCAGGGGTAATCACACCTGTTTCAAGATCAAAACCCGACTCGGCAAGCTCTGCCTTTTCGTCGTCAGCGATATCCCCAAGCGTGCGGGGAACCGAAGCACGGCGCAGGAAGTCGATGATGAGCGGACGTAACTTATTGAACTCTGCAGTCTCGGCAACCGTGAGCTGGTCTGAGGTAATGTGACGCACACTAGGGGCCTGGTATGAAGAAGTACGGCGGATCTGGCCGACCATGTCGGGATAATTAGCAGCCACATAGATTTTTTGCTCTAAAGACAGACCCTTCAGTGTGCCCGTGACATTTTTCAGTGAAACATCCGCAAGGCTTACAACCGGGGAACTGCCCCATACGCGCGCACGATCTACTTCATCAACAAGAACGATCGGCGGGAGAATAGGCGCTTCGGCCGACTCGACCGGCGGAGCCGGTTTCACGTCGGGACGGACAGCCGTATCTTGCACCACAACCTTTGTCTCAGCTGCCTTAACTTCGACGGGTTCTTTTGCGATATTTTCTTCGACGACTACCGTGACAGTACTGTCTAAAACACTGGGGATTAAAGGTCGAGGTGCTAATACCTCACCCGGAATTGTAAAACTCATGAAGAGCGAAGCGAGAGCAAGTACGCCGGCGTAGATTATGCCTCGGACTAGACTTCGAAAGCGGGGATGCCTGCGAGTTGGCGCGCGTGCCAGCGGCAAGTGCACTTCGGCCGGCGTGGGTTTGGCGATCTGGTCTGCCGCGGCCTCTCCGCCTTGAGCAAGCGTATCCGGCAAATTCGGGATTGCTGCGGGAATGCGGCCCATCTTCGTCTGAATCCGAGTGATTCTGTCATCGTCTTTGAGCGAAGCCTCGAAGTCGCTGAAGACGGCTCCGACTGACTCATGCTTACCCAGCTGCAAGAACCCATATTGTGCGGAATCGGTAAGAGCAGCCTTCAAATCCGTAAGGGATTGCTGCGTCGCGACAAACACTTGATCAAGAGACGCGGTGATCCCCGGCACGACCGAAGCTGCTTCAACGCGTGTGATTTTTGCTTCGAGCACACGGTCCATGGTCGCCTCGACAGACTGCAGTGCATCCTGAAAATCCAGGCGAATATCCTGAAGAGCAGCACGTACCCGGTTGAGCTCATAGGCCCTGCCCCCGTCTTCAAAGGCCGCAGCCGCAGCTGCCATTTGCCCGACAACAGTTTTACGCAACTCATCAAGGGCGCTTGGTGCATCCGCCTCATTAAGTCGCAATTCAGATCTCTTCCTATTTGCGGCGTCGATGATTTTTTGCAGAAATTGTACCCGTTCCCAAATCTCTGCATTCCTGCGCCTAAATTCTTTGATCTGCGCACGATTAAATTTTTCAATACCCTGCGCCAGTCCATCCAGCTCTGTCTGGAGTGTTTGCATCTCAGCGGCTGCCTCATCGGCCGTAGGCGCCCCGGCGGGTTGCTGCCGAACCGGGGGGGCCACCTTTGTCGGTTGTTTCTCTGTGGGCTCTGCTTTGGCCGGAGCGGCTTGCTTGACTACCGTTTCTTGCTTCGGAGCCGGCTGCCTTTTTTTCTCTTGCTTCTTCTCTTTTGTCTTTTCGTCCTTGGCCAACTGTTCACGCTGTATCTCGGGCGTCGACACCAACTGCACACCGACAGTCACGATGCCGGACCCACGGAACGCGGCACCAATTCTCGACGCCAGTTTCTTCCATTTAGGGGTGGCGGCCAAAGCCGCTTCACGTCCCGGAACTTCAGCTCCGGCAATTGAGGTATCGTCGTCTTTATGAAACGTGTCGCCCGACGCCGCGACGGCACGCGCAGCATCGCTTAAGGTCTTAAGGGTACCGGTTAGCGACAACTCCTGCACTCCCTGAAAAATTTCGGTGAGACCCGGCACCTTCCGCGCCTTTCCGAAAATCGTGATCACGGCCTCCGTTAATGCCTTGCCCAGTTGTTTCCGCAAAAGCCTGCGGTCAAAAGGCAGGTTATCGCTGATACCGTCGGTAAAGGCAAACACCCGGGTACCGGGTTTCAGATCCGTCATGATGCGGTGGTGATCACGAATCACACCGTTCTTTTCGAAATCGGGACCTATACTCTCATCAAATACCTCCGATTTTCTGCGACCCGTGATCGAGTCAAGCGTACGCCTGCGCAGCCCGAGGTAGTAATCTAAGATTAGCGGCGTCTTGATTTTTTCTTCCAGAGGCGCTACGGACTGAGCCCTCCCGATAAGTAGCTGCGTGCCATCCGGCTGTACGGCAACCACCGAACCGTCGCCGATGTTAAGACCGATGGCCGCAAATCGCTTTTTTAAGGGATCCCGCTCGTCGCGAGTTTCGGGGTATTCCCAAAGAACAACAACGGAGAGCGTCGTGCCCGCATTCGGGTTGATCCCGCGTTTCGCCGCTTTGGCTTCGCCGAGACTTATATTCGCGGTCTGAACCGCTGCCTCCAAGATCGTCATCACTTCTCCGGGCGTTGTGGCACTGTTCACCTTCTCGGCGCTGATCTCCCGGTCAAGGACTCCCACGACATGCTGTGATGCGAAATCACCGTCGCCGTATCCCCCCATGCCGTCGGCAACAATGATCAGGCCGCGGTCGGCGTCCGCGAGAACGGTATCTTCATTATTGGGGCTGACATCGGGTTTGCGATTCTGAGCGGTTCGGTACACGGCGGGAACACTAGCCGTTTGGACTTTCACGGTTGTAAGCTCGCGAATCCGCGCCTGTTCCACTCGTGATTCGAAGGCCGAAACCTGTTCCAGGGTATCTAACGCCGGCATATCGATGCCCAATCGGCCGGCCCGAGCGGTGACGGCCGCAATACGTCTATCCAAATCGGCTCTCGTTTGTGCTAATCGTTTCCCGAAATGGTCGAGTTCTTCCGGTGTAGTAATTTCGCGCACCTCCATGCCGATCTTTCGTGCCTGTTCAATAACGGGCGCAACTCGACGACGGAATTCCTCGGCGGCTTGCTCAATAATCTTCGCAAACTCGTCGGCCTGGGCCACAGTATTCAATTGAGGAACCGGAACTCCCAGGCGGCCGGCCGTCTGCTCCAGGGCGACGACACGGCGGTTAAATACTATCTGCACCTGCCGAAGAACTTCTTCAAACTCTCTAGCCTGTTGAATACGACTTAATTCCGGGACGTCTATGCCCAAGTCGCCGGCCTTTGCGATCAATCTCAGCACAAGTGCGCTGAACGCGGCATCCTCAAGCGCCACCTTGCCTTCAAAATCCTTAACAGCCGGCTCATTCTCCATAACCGGCACGTCGATCCCCAACTGACCGGCCTTCGCCGTGGCACGCTCGATTCTGCTCCTTAGTTCATCACCGATATCGTGGCGCTTCAATGCCGCCGCGTAATAATCGGCGATTGCCCGGCGGTCCGTTTCTATTTGATGGATGAAACGCTTGTAGATTTCAAGCTCTGTATTCGCTCTATTGGTATCGTGAACGGCACTGGCGTCTAGCGCTTCATTGATCGCATCCTTCTGGCTCAGCACCCAGTCGCTGTTATCCTTGTTCTGGTCGATGCTGAACCAAACCGATGCCAAGCTCACTCTCACCTCGATCGCAGTATCTAAAATATTAGATGTCTCAGCGATTTCCACCCGAACCCTCCTATAATCAGTCAGAACATCGGGGGCATCGAGATTACTAAGGTCATAAGCGGCCTTGAACTCCTCAGTCAACCTTTGAGCTTCCGACACGGCGGCACTCAATGCCTGATCAATTTCGCTTTTTCTCACGATTGTCAGATCCTGGAACTCAGCTCCCCACAAATCCGTCGCCACTTTGTCGAACTCTTGCCTCACCGCCTCATTCAAAGCGGACAAGCCCTGTCGGGCTGCCAAATACGCCGCGTCGCTTGCCGCTTTATCAAGATGTGTCACAAACTCGGCCGTCGCCGTAACCTGCTGCTCAATGGCTTCGAGGAAAGCGACGTCGGTATTCGTCTCGGCTCGCAGCTCGGAGCGGGCCTGCACACCCGTTTCCAAACGAGTCGTCACCTTCTCCTGATTTTTCTGAGTCGTCGGCCAATCTGTCTTCGACTTCACGAAATGCTCGGCCATGGCAATAATCTCGGGGCCGTATTTCTTGACCGTAAGCGGGTCCGTCTTGAAGCTCGCGATGATATTCTGCATTTCCGCCTCCGACGGACGTGCCTCACCATGCCACATGTGGTGCATGCGAACCCCGTACCGGAGAGTCACTTCGCGCTTCGTGCGCTCGACGGCCTGACCGTCCCGCATCAGGGGGTCGCCGGCGGCATCGACTACCGCATAGGGCTTCTCATCCTGAAAAAGTGCCGTGATGGCCTGCAATCTGCCGGCGGGATCTTTCCAACCATCGATGAGAAGATTCGTGGTCGTTCCAATGACCGCTCCAACTTGAATGGAACCGGTTCTCTCGTCATCAAAGTTAAAACCATTTGCCCACATAGGATGTTGTGTCATTGCCGAAAAGAGATTTTGGACCAGTTTCTGGATGTCCGGGCGAAGATTAGCTTCTTCCCCCTGAGGCACGGACGAGAGAATCAAAACAAGATTCCAGTAATCCATCGGGATTTCCAAACGCTTGCGAACCCCGTTCGAACCGTTAATAACGCCATAATCACGGCGGCCGTTGCGATTCAGTTCCCGGCCCCAGAGCATTTCAAGCGCCTCCTGAATCTGCTCGCGCTCCTCATACCGCTGCTGCAGTTGATCGACACTGGCTAGGCCGTTTTCCGCCATCTCAACCACGCCTCCGGCATAATGCCGGCCAAAATCAAGCCCGAAGGCAGTCTCTACGGCAAGCTTTCTCGTCCAGTGCCGCAGGACAGAATAAGGATCTCTGCCGCGACTGTCATGGGTGCGCTCGGCCTGGGCTTGGAGGCGAATGGCATCCCGCTGCAGCTTATTGGCAAAATCAATACCTAGAATGTAGTCCGCCGGAATCTCCGGGGCATCTATTGTCGTACCGGTCCCGGCTTTTTCCCTGACGAGACTCGCGTACTTGCCCGCCAGCGTATCGAGCATAATCTGACGGATCCTCGGATCATCTGCCGGCTTGTAATACGCATCAATAAAACCGGCATCGCGGATTTCTTTCAGGCGCATGAGTACTCGGTAATGGAGAGCGTCCGGATAGCGCCCGAGAACCGTCTTCATGTCCGTCGCCCCTTCCGGCCAGAAAGCCCGCTCGGCCAGTATCTGAAAGAAAATGGCCTTTGACACGTTTTCGGCGTCGACGATATTCAAGCGGTACGTGCCCGCAGGATCACCCTGCATGCGCATCTGAAGATTCGGATAAGGCGTCGTATAGCGGGGCAAAGTATAGGGTTTACGGCCTTGGTCTCGGTGAACCCAGAGTTCGGGGAAATTACCGCCGAGCACTCCGCGCTGTTCTATTTCTGCCGGAATCAGCGTGTCATACCAGTATTTCGCGTTCGCGGTTTCATAAAAGATGCGCTTAAATTGTGTTGCGATCGCGTTCTCAAACTTATAAGCACCCATATCTTTAAAGTAGGGCGACATAATCTTGTCAGGGCCCGGAACATACATAAAGTTCTTGTTGTTCAGAGACCGTCTGAGCACCTCGTAAAAATTCTGTGGCTGATACCAGTGATGCCCGGATCTCGGAAAGAGTTCCGGATGCCCATGATGTTCCCAGACGCGGTGCTGAAACTCAATAAGCGCCGTCATCATCATAAAACCCATATAACTCTTATACTTCACCTTCGGAACCTTGCTCCACCCATCGTCCAAGACGACCCACTCGTCATAGTCGATAACATTCAAGAAGCCTAGACCGCGCCAAAGATCCGGCAGATCCTCGTCTTCGGTAATGTAACCGTCATTGACCATTTTGCTGAGCGCCTCCTGGGTTATCTTCTGAGCATATTGAAGGGAGCCGATAAAGTCACGCTGTTGCCAGGAACCCCGCGTGTAATCCACGCCGTAGATCATCATCCACGGCGCGAGCATCTTTGCCGCAAAATCATCGGCATCAAAAGTCTCTTCCCCTTCGAGCGAAAAACCCTCGCCTTCTCCGAAGATCACTTTCGCATAATCGGCAAGATACTCCGTTCCTGCAAATGGCTTCTCGTGCTTGATCTGGTAATCGGGGTCCTTGGACTGACTTTCTTTGAAAATTTGTATCATCTTGACGAATTCAGCCGGTGTGATCGTGATGCCGTGCCGCTCCGCAATTTCAATCACGCGCGTCTCGTCTGCTGTAAGCGCGCGGACCGGGCCCTGCTCTTCTGCCGCTTGGGGAGCCTGGACTGCGGCCTGAACCGCGGCCCGCTGCGCACCCGCAGGGACCTGCATCTCGTCCACTTTTAATTCCAAAGCCGGCGGAGTCGACGGCAGCTTGTCAGCCGGTTGACCTCCCAAGCGACTGGCGAGAATACCCAAAAAGAGAAAGATTCCCAAGAACAGTATTAGCCAGAATTGGCGGCGGGTTTTGACGGATTTTTTTGCCGCAGGCGGCTGCTCTTCTGCCGCCTTCGCGTCCACGGCGGACTCCTTCTTCAGAGCGGCTTGCACCTCCTCGGGAGCAAGTGACGTAAGACGATAACGATAGGCCTCGCCGATCTTGTTGATATGCCGTACCACGTTTTCGCGAAAACGGCCGTAGTGTTCGTTTTCTTGATTGAGTGTGACGACACCGAAATTGACGGCGTGCTTGAGCGCGGCATCGAGGCCGAACTCTTTCAAGACTTCGTATTCATCCGCATAAAGAATTTTATCCAGAACGCCGCCAAGCCGCAGATTGATAGTCGCTGCCATCTCCGCGATAGCCAGCGTATCGTTTGACACCGCGACCGCTTCACGCACCTTCGTCACGCTGTCATTGTCTTCGCTCAGGGCTCTGCCTAGTTCCAAAAGCTTAGTCGCCCGGTTTTGTTCCCACTGCGATAATGCTTCCCGAATATTCGCTTCCTCACCCTGAATGATGGTCGGCGTAAAATGCAATACCCAATCCACGAGACGTTCGGCGGCCTCGTTCAGTTCACCCACAAATTCATCGAGGCTATTGGCTAAGGCTGCCTTGGCATCATTGATCCGCGCCTCTAGCGACGCGGCTTGCGCTTCATCGGTGGGCTCGGTGACGTCTTCGAGTTTATACCTCTGAGCGGCAGCCATGAGATCGGTGACCCGGTCTGCGAACTCGGCAGCGCCCGGCACTTTGGGTTCGCCTGCGTCAAATAAGCCGAGTCTAACATCATTGAAGCGGTCCGTAATTCTTCCGACTTCGGTTTTTATGGTTTGCGATACCGCACCTTCCCGCGTGGCCGCTTGAACCACGATGGGTAATTCGGTGAGCGTCCCGATTTCGCCAAAGAACGGCTGCATGATGCCTTTGATCTGATCTTGCAGCGTGGATTCCATGCGCTTACCGCCGGGCGCCTCTGCATCTGCCGCTTCGCGGTAAAAGGTAGCCGTAAAGTCTGCCGGCGTTACGGTATCAACACTCGTATACAGTACCCCGAGAGCATCCGTGATGCGGCTCTGCAAACCTTCAACATAACGATTCTGAACGGCGTCCAGTGCCGTCCCCGCCGACTGCGCCTCCGGAATTAGGGCGCCAAAGTTACTATGAAGCTCTTGTTCATGTGCATTTAGCCTGGAAGCGCGCTGTAAGTCTTCGGGCTTCAGAGCACTCGATTCGGTGCCGGTTTGACGAATGCCTTCAATGAGACTTGTCTGATACTGCCGCACCGCTTCGCCGACTGCTGTCCTGACGACTTCAACCGCCGCATCGAGTGATGTGCTGTGTTCGTCCGCGTTGTATCCAGCCCTCTCTCTGATTTCTGCGGCTTGAGTCCTAACCGTCTCAAGCACCTGAGCAAGTACGCTCAACTGTTCTGCAACATCCGCTTCGAGGTTTGCGATAACAGCATCGTTAATGAGTGCGGCAATGGCCGACACCTGCGTCGTAAAAGGTGCTGCCAATTCACTAATGGCGGTAGCGACCGCGGCCGCTGATTGTTTGGCTGCCTCGATCTGTTCTTCCAGGGTATCCGCTTCAACCTTTGTCGCCGGCCGTTCCACGGCCGTTACTCCATACTTCGCGGCGTCAGCCATAAGGCCGTCAACACGCTGTTCCAGAAGTCCGCGTGCTGTCTCAAGCTCTGCGGCCAGAGCATCGGCATCTTGCTTCGTCGCCGGACGCTCCGGGGTCATCCCGTATTTGTCCGCGTCAGCCATAAGGCCGTCAACGCGGTCTTTGAGAGCCTGTTTGGCTTTCTCCACGGCTTCGCCAAGCGCGTTATAGGCTTCAAAATCAGACGGCTCTTCGGCTTTCACACCGTAACTCCAAGCTGCTTCCATAAGCATTGAGACGTTGTAAGCAAACTGTTGACCGGCACGCGTCACATTCGCTTCAAGCTCGTCGGCACCCTTCTTATCCTCAGGCCTTGCAGGCGTAACCCCGTAACGCGCGGATTCTGCCATGAGTTGATCGACACGCTCCTCCAGAAGTCCCCGTGCCGTCTCAAGCTCTGTTTCTAAACTATCCGCGGCTTCGGGTGTCGTCGGCAGTTCCGGTACCAATCCATACTTCGCGGCTTCGTCCATCAAACCGGATACGCGATTACCGAGTTCACGATTGAGCTGATCAATTTGATCGGTCAGCTGATTTGCCTGAGCAAGCGTTGTCGGTCTCTCCGGCGTAATCTTATAACGGCCGGCTTCCTCCATTAAACTGTCAATACGTGTTTCCAATTCCTGCCGTGCGGCCATAATCTGCTGCTCCAACGCTTTCTCACCTGCGACTGTCGTTGGGTTCTCAGTTCGTAATTCAAATTCAGCCGCTTGGGATTGGAGGGTTTCGACCCGCTCGGTAAAGTCTTGCTTTGCTGCGGCATAGGCCTGCTCGACTTCGTTAGCCTTTTCTTTGTGACCGGCACGAACGGCATCACGCGCTTGACCGTATATAGGAAGGGCCCGGATTTGCAGGATCTCCGCTAAGAACTGCTCTTGAAGGCCGCGGGTTGCAGCAGTTTGGTTTTTTGCTGAAAAATCATCGGGTTCCGCCATAGCGTCACGAAGAGCGTTGTAACTTTGGATCATACGCCCCTGAACACCCGCCACAAATCTCTCCTGCAGCGACTGAAACACCGCATCGGCCTCGTCCTGCTCTGCGAGCATCTCACCGAGTAAATCTTCAGCGTCAGTCCGTAACTCCGAACGATCCTTGGGTAAAAATTGACTGAACTCTCGCTGTAGTTGCTTTTCTCTTTTCACCACCCGCGCGGCTCTTAGCAGATCCGCCGGTCTCAGATCGACGTCTGGCGTATCACCCTGTCTGATTCCTGCAATCAGCGCCTGCTGATAAGCTTTGACTGCGGCGTTAATAGCCGTCTTAACACGGCCCACGGCCTCTGTAAGAGATGTTCCATGAGCCGCTTCGCTATACCCGTCCGTCTCACGAACCTCAGCCGCCCTCCTCCCTGTTATATCCCACAACTGCGTGAGAGACGTGAGTCGTTCGCTGACATCAGCTTCAATGTTCTCACCCGCGGCTCGTTCGATAGCACTGCGGATGGCCTCAATCTCCGCAAGGGCTCCCTTGTCAAAACCTGCGATGATCGTATGAATAGCCGCAGAGGCTTCGTCGGCCGGTTCCTCGACCAGTTCTGCCGATTCGGGCTCTTCTCCCAAGCTAGACAAAATCGCGGCAGCCCTTGCATTATAGAGTGCTGAAATTCTGGCCCCTTCATCGGCCACTTCATCTTCAATTGCTTCCAGTTTTGCCGGAAAGATGGGGTCATCCCGACGCTGATCAAACGCTGCTTGTAATGACTCTAAAAGGGGCTTCATCTCGGCTGCGAGTTCGAAATAACCTTCTTGAGCGGTCATGGCAGTAATTCGCGGTTCGAACGCGACCAACGCCGCTTTTGCGCGGTCTCCCTGCTCCCTAATCGCGGCGACAAGTTCCGTATTGTGAACGATTTCTGTTTCCAAAACGTCCGCAGCCGCCTTTGTGGACGGCCTTTCGGGACTCATGCCATACTCGCTTGCATCAGTCATCAGTCCGTTAACGCGCTGCTCCAGAAGTGCACGTGCATTTTCAATCGCTTGAGCGAGTTCATCGGCGCCCTGCTTTGTCGTCGGACGCCCGAGCGTCATCCCATAGCGCCCCGCATCAGCCATCAGGCCGTCAACTCGCTGTTCTAGAAGTCCGCGTTCATCTTCAATCGCTGAAGCGAGTTCATCGGCAGCTTGTTTCGTCGTCGGGCGCTCAGCCGTCATTCCATAGTGCCCTGCATCAATCATCAACTGCTCGACACGCGACTCATGGGCGGCTTTCGCCGACTGAATCTGGCCGGCAAGTGTATCCGCATCCGACTTCGTCTCCGGGTTGGAAGTCACGGAAACACCGTACCTAGCAGCATCTGCCTTCAGACCGTCAACGCGTGTTGCATGGGCCGCTTTTGCCGTTTCGATCCGCTCGGCCAATGCATCCGCTGCGTCCATCGTTTGAGGACGCGTGTCATCGAGTTCGTATTTAATGGCTTCGGCTACCAGGCCGTTCACGATTTCGTCAAAAGCTACCTGCGCCCTTTCGATCTCTCGAACCAAGGCATCCGCCGCAGCCTTCGTCTCAGGACGCGTATCACCAAGTCCGTATTTGATAGCTTCGGCCATGAGCAGGCTTGCGCGCGCATCAAAGGCATCCCGCGCGACGCTGACTCTCTCTGCCAAGCTGTCTGCATCGGTCTTACTTCCCGGCTCAAGTTCTTCCATCCCGTACTGCTCCACATAGCCCATAAGAACTCTGACTCGGGCTTGAAACTGCTCGCGAGCTTGAGCAATGACGTCACCCAGAGCATCAGAATCAACCTTCGTCTTGGGCCGTGTTATTCCATCAATGCCGAACTGTTCGACCTCGCGCATTTGCGCATCGACGATTGCCTTTAAGGCTTCATCCAGCACATCGCGAATGCCTTCAACGAGAGTGCCGGCGCCGTTGATCATGTCCGTCATCAAATCTGTTCGATCCGCCGTATCGACGGCTTTTGCCGCGTCATCGATCAACGACTTGTGTTGAAGAGCCTGTTCATACGACGCTTCCGTGAACGACTCTGCCTGCCTGGAGAGTGCCTCCAATTGATCATAGTACCTTCTGATCTCGGCTTCCTTTTCGAGAACCGTACGGCGCTTGTCAAAAGCAGTGCGAATGGCCGCGGTTCCCTCTTGATGGGCGACGTTTACGCTTCGTGCGGCATTTCCATATATAGGAAGGGCACGTATGAATGCAATCTGTGAGAGTTGTTCATCCTTAATCTGAGCGCTGTGCTCATCGACGTCAAAACCCTCGGTGGTCATAAGATCATGAACTTCGGTCGCAAGGGTATCGTAGGCACCCTTGAGCCGGTTACGCAATCCACTCACATAGGCCTCTTGGAGTTGACGGAATTTCTTTTCGACTTCTGTCTGCGCGGCAATCATCTGCGCCAGCCTGCCTCTCGGTTCGTCGGCCCTTAACTCTGAGCGTGCGGGAAAATACGCTTTCAACGCCGCTAACTTGCCCATAATCCGCATACCAAGCTTCAACTCCGTTTCAGTAATCACGACACCGTCACCAACCGCAGGAATGGCATCCGTAAGCGCCCGCTGATAACTTTGCAGGGCGGCCAAGATCGCGTCTAAGACACGTTCGACCGCCAAACCCAAGTCACTTTCATGCACTTCCGGGCGAAAATCGGTCAAACCTCGGACCTTCGCGGCTTCTACGTTTGTCTCATTCCTAAGTCCTGCCAGTCTGTCGAGCTGCACTTTGACATCAGCTTCCACATTGGTAGCTACCGCGGCACTGACAGCCTTACTAATAGCGGAGACTTCTGCCAGCGTCTCTTTGCCAAAATTCTGGACCGCAGTGGCGGCATCCTGCGCTTCGCCTGTAGTAGCGGGCGCCGGTGTTTCCGGCTCTTCGCCCACCAACTTTTTCACAGCGGCGACTTTTTCTTCAGCCGCCTTGCCGGCCTGCTCAAGCCCGGCTGCGATCAAGTCACCCACTGCCTTAATAGAGGGAACAAACCCTTCGACAAGAGTTTCATAAGTTGCCTGAATCTCGGCGATTGAGCTGTCTTCAAGCTCATTGTCCTGCTTATCCTTTGAGAGTTGCTCAATGTGGGCGTCGATGCCGCTCAGTTTCGTCTGAAAACGTGAGCGAAAACCTCTGAAGCGTTCCTGGTAATCTTTGACCAGATTGCCGGTAATCTCCTGGCGATCCGCCTTCGCTTGAATTTCGTCCTTTAGAGCCTTGATCTCCTTCTCTGAGGTTTGTAACTGGTAGCGAATCTGAATCACTTCGCCGTTAGTTAGAATCTCCTGATACCGCACCAACGCCTGATTAATCTTGCTTTCAGTTTCGTCGAGGGCTTGCCAAATGGGATGATCGGCGGCAAGAGCACGCAATTCAGACCGGGCATTACCAGTCTGAGTTCCACTACCGGCGAGTTTGCCTCGGATGCCTCTGAGTCTCGCCAAGAGATTCTGAGCTCTGGCCGCTTCGTCAGCGGTGACATCTTCGCCGCTACGCGCGCGCGCAGCTATAGGCCCGAGTTCGTCTCCGGCAGCGTTAATTGTCGCAACTGCGGCATTCGCATCGTGAAGGGTTTCACGCGCGGCGGCAAGCGCCCCATCGGCCGCGCCGACGGCTGTCGCAATCAAACTCGGGAGGGTTCCGCCGAGAAAAGCAGCAATGCGATGAGCCACTTTGGCCACACCGCGTGTAAAAGTTGATGATGCCACGGCCTTCGCTGTCTCAATATTTGCCAGTTGGGGTTCCTTCTGCGCCTGAAGAGCTACGCGTAGAACTTTCTTATCTGAGCCCTTGCCTGCAATAAGATCCACAATCTTGACATCGCCTGTCTGCTTGACGGGTTTCACCTGCACCGTGGCAAAAGCGGGTATCTCATAGTCGGCATGTTCGCGGAAGATCTTGCGCAAGCCCAGACTATCAAGGCCTTCATGCAAAACATTGAGGACCGGCGGATATGCCGTAAAAGTCGTGCCGGCCTTCGTCACGCTAATGGTAAAGCGCTCTACGCCCTGATCCGTGGCAGCTTTCAGCCGATATTCACGAACGAGCCCGCGATCACCATCGGTATACTCGGTCACCCTTACACGAATCGCTACCCCTTTGAGAGATCGAAACCGCTCATAACCTGCATAGGGAGTTCCGTCGCGGCCCGTCTTAAACTTGTCCCTTCGCAACACATGCGACAGAAACTTCTCGTCGCTATTATCTACTGCACCCGCTTTTGTGGATAAAAGGTGTCTTTCCCCGCGATTGAAGATAAACCGATGCTCGTCGACCTTGACTTCCTCACGTTGGTCACGGAGCTCTGAGCGAACCGCAAAAGGAGCTGCCGGAACACTCAGCCCTAGGGCGGAATCAACGACACCTGCCAATCCGGAGACAAAAACAATCTCGTCATCCCCTGACAGGGAGATAACAGGCGCAGCAGCTCGCTCCGATGTTCTTTTTTCAAGATCTGCAAGATCCCGCAAGATATTACCATCTACGAGCGACCTATCCTTGGAGGCCGTCCAGAACGTATAACTGTTTACGGTAACTAGCTCGACTTCCCCGCGACGAGGCAAATGCCTAGTCACTTCTTTCGCAGCCGCCGTATCTGCCGCACCGGCCCAGGCCATGACGCGAACGAGACTTGAATCGCTTGGATGGGATTGATAATAAAAGTCAACGTTCCCTTCCCGGCGACTGACACCGGCTAAACCCTCTACGAACAGGTCCATCACCGGCTGATCCAAAGGAATAAAGGCCTCGCGGAGTTCAGAGCGCATGGCTTCTGCCTCTGAGTCCGCACCGCTCGCGGAGCCAATGACACTCAGGAATCCCGCGAGCCTCAATAGAAAGTACGCCTGTTCCGTCAAAGGATTTTTAGAAGGCAGACCGGTGCGAATGCGGTCAAAGATTGCATTTCGCTGTGCACCCCGGTTCGGGAAAAGCAGACGTGCGGCCATCTGAAATCTCGGATCGTTAAGGACTTGCGACTGGGGCGGGAAATACGCTTCCACCAGCATCTTTTCCAACGGCAGTGCCCTTTCACGAATCGCATTCTCATATAGCTTTGTCTCGACCGCCTGATCAGGCGATTTTTCCATTCGAGGCGCTATCACAAGGTAGGAGTAATCCTGTTCACGAAGATATTCTTCGATGCCTGGGGTGTGAAATCCGCCGGTTACAATCACCGAGATCTTCTCGTCTCGCTCAGACATTTTCTCCACCGCTTTTTCGATCAGAATCTGATCGCGCTTCAAGGCAGTCGCATAGAACCGCTCAATGCGCGACAGATCCTGATCGAGTATCTCCAGTTGGGACGGCAACCCATAGGAGAAGTGATACTGCTTTAGCAGCGGCGTGAGAAATTTCCGAAACGTATTGGCCGTAAATTCCTTTCGGTAATTGTAGAAAAATGTTGCATCCTGCTTCGTGAGCGTAAACTCAAACATCTTTCTCATAATCTCAAAGATCCGGAAGATCCGGTCAAGCGTGACCTCATCGTCAGAGCGAAACAACTTATTTTTGATGGCTCGCTCAAGTTCGTTAATCTCTTCGAAAATCTGCAGGTCGATCGAATCATAGAGTCTCATGTACCGCAGATACTTCAGAACGTTTTCGTAGCGAACCCTGACTTCATCGTCAAGCCCCGATTGATCCAGACTGAGGATCTCATTTTCAAGGTAACCGTAGTACTCTATGCGACGCATTTTCTTCATGCGGAAGTGCACCGTATTCGTCAAGAAGCGCGATAGCCTCTCTCTCGAGAGGAGCTTCTTCAGGTCATCGATGAGAACGTCGGTTTCTTGTTCGGCAGCCGAAAAGTTAATCTTCCCTTCAAGTTCGACGAGTTCCAGCAGAGAGTGCATATCGGGAAAATCATGGAGGGCAATTTTGTGCTGGTTTGCGGCCTCGATAAGGAGGCGAACGTAGCTGACTAACTCACGGCCTCCTTGTTCAAAGCGTTCACGTGCTTTGAGAATTCTTCGGAGGTCCTCAGAAAAAACAAAACGTGAAATCTTATCCAGGATCTTTTCAACCTGACCCAGAATCTCTTCATCCCGCGCTTTGTAATCGAGCGCTTCGAGGTATGCCTCACGGTTGCGATTGTAAACCGTCTCGTCTTCCACACCGTTGAGTACCAGATCCGGCCGCTCCAGAATGGTGAGATACTGGGGTCCGGTTAAGCGGGCTTCTTTCAGGAAGAAGTCAGCCGCATGGCCCAGGGCTTTTTTGTTGGGAAAGAAAGAGAAGAGTTCGGTGAAGAGTTCTCCGGAACCACCCTCGAGGTTCACGAGCTTGACACCGTAGTGGCGGCTGAAGTAATCAATGATTTTTGCGATGTTTCGCTGCGCTTCTTCGTTGGCATGGGCATCCTGGATGTGGACAAGAATGCGATCACGAGTACCCTGAAAACTATTTTTGATTTGGCCGATGGAATCTGGCACGCTCAAGGACTGAAAGAGTGCGCCTGCTTCCGGATCAACGGCGATAATGTCGGAGACGGGAGAAGTTTGTTCAGTCGAGGACTGAATGAGACGGACACCATCAGCCCAAACGACATTAGTCATCGTGAAGGCGAATGCTGTCAAAAATGCTATAGTGCGAAGCCAGGGCTTTGCACCGGGTTTCTGCCACATCAACATATTGGGTTGCCGTCCCTTTATTTTGTTTTGCATCTACTTCAATTGCTAATCAGTGCCGCTGATCAAAATACATTATTAACATCTTTAAAAAGTAACAGTAAAGGGTAGCATTCATTTTTGAGAGTGTCAAATCTTTATGAATAATTTATAAATGTCTAATGTATTTCATTGCCATAAGTTGCGCCTGTTCTAGAGATACAAGCAGCTTCATATTTACCCGCATATGGTTAATAGAAAGCAATTTATAACACTTATGCTAATCTTTGATCTTTATGAAGTTTAAGCGCCCCAGAGGAGACTAAGACTACGGGAGTAGTTGTTTTTGAATAATTGCGGCTGGTTGTTATGCGGCTTTTTGTGCTTCGAGGACAGACAATAGCATGTCTTGGAGGATTTCAACGGAGTCCACAACGATTGCATAGGAACTCACCTGCTCATCCGCCCCGAGCACCAAAATGGTGCCTTGAGATAAGGCAACAGCACCAAGAAGAGAGGCTTGTAGCATTTCTATATCGAGATGGCGCAGGGGCCCGGCACGGATCTGGATGATATTGGCCACGCGCTTTTCGAGGCCACGAACGTGCCTTCCCAAATCGTCGACTTGAATTTCGACACGTCCCCTCAATTCTGATCTGAGATCCGAGGCTACCGACTTAAGTTCGGGCGGAACAATAATGCGCAGAATACTCTTGGGAGCTTCTCTCTCGGCCCGATCCGCAATCCGGTTCAAGAATCTGATATCCGTCACGTCCTCATCATAAGGAACCACGATGTATCCCTGCTCACCGTTCTGCCACAAATCTCCCGGCAGTAGATTCAGCGAATCCAGGACATCAGCGTGTCGCGTTAGATTACTCAGTGCGTTTAAAAAATACGCGCTAAAAGCCGCGTCAGAACGAATGCCCTGCAATAAAACCTCAAATCGAAAAGTCTCCGGCGAATCCAAAGCCTCAATAACCCGCGACGGCAAAGAAGGCGCTATCGCAAACGGCTCTTTGGAAACTGCGCCCCATGCGTATGGCAACTGCGACGCAATCCAACTTTTTACGGCAGGAGAGAAATAAAACAGACTTTCGGCCGCAGGCACCCCTAATTCATAGCCTAGCTCGTAATCGTACCCGTCAGGCAAAATGGCAACACCTCCCGGTTTCGGCACGCCCAATTCACGACGCGCAAGCTGAAAGATGTGGTACTGCAGAGCACGCTGCTCCTGATCTGTCCACGCCCCCAACTCCCCAAAAGTCTGCCGAAAAGTTTTGAATTGCTCCCTGGCCTCTTCCAACAACTTTTTGTCACGTTGCCTATCGGTGGGCCGCTCTTCGGCTTCTGAAACCTCTTTCGGCTCTTCGCTAATCGACACCGCCTGCGGCGCACGGCTTGCCAACTCCAGCTCTTCGGCAAGAACCCTTAGCGCCTGATCGACGGCACGCGGAATAAAAATTGGGCTGCGGTCTCTGTCAATGACCGAAGAGAAGAGCAGAATATGAGTATCCAGCGGCACGGGAAAGGCATTACGCCTGAGTCGCAGTTGCGTTCGAACCTCGCTATAAAGCCTATTCTCCCGCCCATCGGGCGCCTGCGGCAAGCTTGCAATAGCCAGAAGCTTATTAGGCTCACCGAGGACGGGTAGAAACAGATAGTCAACGCGCTCACTCCCGACACCGTGACTGAAAGACACGCCCGAAAACCGATTGATGAGGCGATCAAGCGGCTGGCGATCAATTTCGGGCAGCTTCCTTAACTCACTTCGAATCGCCTCAATCTCCTCGCCTGGGTTTCCGCTTATGGCACTATCAGCCGTTACCAACGAGATGAAGTCCACAAGCATGTTGAATTTGCCCTCGTCCCCACGCGTGCTCCTCCCTGAGGCCAAATGCCCCACAAACCGCTCCCACTCATCCTCCTTGTTGGGCAGCAATAGCTCTGCAGCAAGTTGGAATTGAGGGTTCTGGATAGCCGTCATTGACGGCAAGAAATACGATTCCATCAGCAATTTCTCTAGCGGTAGAGGCTTCTGACGAATCGCATCCTCATAACGACGCGTCGACTGCTCAGGATCAATCTTCTTCTCCACGCGAGGCGCAATGATCAAGTACGAATAATCCTGCTCCCTCAGGTAAGTTTCGATGCCCGGCGTATGAAAACCACCTGTCACAATCACCGATATGGATTCCTTCTCGTCCTCCATCTTCTTAACCGCTCTCTCAATCAGGATCTGGTCGCGCTTAAGCGCTGTCGTATAGAAGCGCTCGATGCGTGCCAGATCTTGATCAAGAATCTCCATTCTGGGCGGCAACCCGTAGGAGAAATGATGCTCTTTCAAGAGCGGCGTAAGAAACTTCCTGAAAGTATTGGCCTTAAACTCGTTCCGGTAGGTGTAATAGAAATCCGCGTCGTGCTTCGTGAGTGTAAACTCAAACATTTTCCGGTATATT
>JAUYMS010000009.1 GCA_030698625.1 Candidatus Omnitrophota bacterium
ACGGTTCTTTAGGCACCGCTTTAACTCCTCCTCCAATCGCTCCATGAAGTAGCGCCGAACATAGACATTCGTCAGGCTATCGACGATCGACAACTCTTTGACGGTTTCGTAGAGTCGAATCTTCTTTATCTGTAAGACTAAGTGGGCCACGAGAACCTCGAACTTGGCAAGATCGCCAGGATTTGCACCTTCAACCATCATGTGGAGGACATCGTCCGTTGAAACTTTGAGAGGAAAAATCCAGAGGTTGTCTTCCTTCTGAAAGGACTGGCTCCCCTTGGCAAGCTGCAAGAGATCGCCTTCACGCTGACTCAACGCCCCATCCCCCGCGCGGGCTCCGTCGGCCTGAATGACAAACTCACACTCAATTTCATCGTCCCCTCCGGCCGTCCCACCCTTTTTCTGAGCCGGCGGGTCCATAAGAATACGCATTCTCGTAAACGGCAGCTCGGGCATGACACGCTTGCGAAGCAGCTCGATCAGCGTTGTAAAACTTAAGCAATCACTGAAATCTCTTGCGATTTCAAAGAGGTCCATAAGACTTGAGGCCTGTTTCTCAAGATTATGAAGATTTTCAAGCCGCAGTTGATGCTTATGCTCAAGCATCTCCCATTCTTGCAGTGCTCTCTGGCTTTCCTCTTTGCGCTTCTTAAGCAACCCCTCCCAGTCTTTTTGATAAAGGGCCACACCGCAAAACAGGCATGCTTGACCAAGCCCCAGGAATCCCATCTCAAAGCTTGCAGCACGCCCAAAGTACACCCCGAATAGACCTGCTGCTAGAAGCACCGAGATCGGAAAAAGCCATCGGCTTCGCTGATAATACAAATAATATATGGGAACAATAAGCAAGGGAGACAAAACATAGTAGGACAGGAAAAGCTCGTTGGCCTGCATGACCACAAACAGTAAGAGTAAAATAAAAAAACAGAATATTATGCTCCGCTTAAACATACGCGATTCCGCCCGGTCCTTTTCGCTTGATACAGCGCCTCGTCTGACTTTTGTACGAGCGACTGCATGTCCAGGGAGTCATCGGGGAAATTCGCAACTCCCACCGATACCGTCATACGAATTCGCTCACGCCGAATACTAAAATCATTATTTTCCACTCGATCGCGAAGACGTTCGGCCATCTTCGCGGCCTCTTCCTTTGAAGTCTCCGGCAAGAGGACCGAAAATTCTTCTCCGCCATATCGGGCGACGACTCCGGTTTCAAAACCTTCGCTCAGGATTTTGGCAAATCGCACTAGCATCATGTCGCCCACTCCATGACCGAACCGGTCATTGCACTCCTTAAACAAATCGATGTCGCACATTAGCACCGAAAGCGGTCTTCCTGTGAGGAGCGCCCGACGGTGCTCTCCTTTAAGCCGATCAAAGAAGTACCTCCGCAGGAACATGCCGGTAAGCGAATCTCGAATCGCCAATTCCTCTGTTTTTTCGTAGAGCATCGCGTTAGAAACAGCTGAGTAAGCCAGCGCCCCGATTGCGTCCAAAAGTCTTAAATCGTCATTACTGAACGAACCCGCGTCACGGCTGTTCATTCTGAGGGTCCCGATCACTTCGCCTTCATGGAGAAGCGGCGCGAGAATCAAGCTCCTCACAGATTCGTTGCGCATAGTCTCCTTGAGATCAAACCGGAAGTCTTGGTGACTGTCAGAAACAATCAGCCGCTTTCTATTTCGCACCGCCCACAAATCAAACACGTCTCCTTCTTTCGCGGATATTCGTGCGCGAGGCTTTATCTGCTTTGATGCCAAGATCGAAAGTTTTTCTCCCGATTTGTCTACCAAGCTGATAATTCCGCTATCACCCCTGGGGATAAAGTCGCTCGTCTTCTGCACGACCATCTTGGACAGCTCCGTTACCGAAAGAGTCGTCGCTAATTCCTCAGCAAGCTTTCTAAGGTTGTAATAGGTTGAATACTTTTCAAAAAAGATACTTATCGCCTCGCCCTTCAATTTGTAGGAATTCTCTAAGTCATTTTTTTCATTGTGGTACTTCTCAGAATCCACCTGGTGAGCAGCAATCTGGTTTTCGTAATACTGATCCATTCGGTAGAGAAAGAAACAAAAAGCTGCATATTGGACAAGGAACCAGCCGGTCACTGCAGAGCCGGAAATTACGCTGACGAACAAAACCATAACGGACGCTACGCCCGAAAAGACCGCTCCGCCCCCAAGCCGAGCTCCCCGCCACCCTCCGAGCAGGCAAAAGAAAAATGCGCCTAGAGCGAGGGCCGTGCGCCTCAGGTAGACCTCGGGAACCACCGTCGTTTCAAGGAAGGAAAGCTGATTGAAGATGCTGTAGATGAGGAAGGCACTGCCGGCAATGGCAGCCCCAAGACTCATGGTTCTTTGGGTTAAGAAACCCATATATAGAGGTCAGACTAACGCTTTTTCAGTGTCGGGGTCAAAAAAATGCGCCTTACTCATGTCAAACACGATTTGAAGGTCTTGGTTTACCGTTGCCGTATCTTGATTCGTAACTCGAGCGACGAAGCTATTCTTACCCGCATTAAGATACAGAAAAATTTCAGATCCCATAGGCTCTACGACTTCAACAGTCGCTGTGATCGTAAATTCCGGACGCGCATCCTGCGCAAAAATTTTATCGTAAATATCTTCGGGGCGGATCCCAAAGACAACCTCTTTGGACTTCAGTGAGGCGACCTTGGCGTAATGTTGCGGCAGAAGCCGCAGTTTTATACCCCTCTCCTGAAAATAGAGGTCGTCATCTTCCTCAACAATGCGTCCCTTCAGAAAATTCATGGGCGGGGATCCGATAAAGCCCGCCACAAACGTGTTCGAGGGCTTCTCGTAAAGGCCCACAGGATCGGCGACCTGCAGTATCTCCCCACCTTTCATAACCACGATACGATCACCAAGCGTCAACGCCTCGACTTGGTCATGAGTGACATAAATCATCGTACACTGCAACCGGTTGTGCAGCTTGTGAATTTCCCTGCGCATTTGCAATCGCAGTTTTGCATCCAGATTACTCAGCGGTTCGTCGAAGAGAAACACCTTGGGCTTACGCACAATAGAACGTCCCACCGCGACGCGCTGGCGCTCACCCCCGGAAAGCTCTTTAGGCTTACGCTTCAGCATGCCGGAGCGGTTCAGGCCCAAAATGTCCGCCGCTTCCATAACACGCCTCTCAATTTCTTTGGCCGGAAAGCGTCTGAGCTTCAAGGCGAAAGCCAGATTTTCATAAACCGTCATATGCGGATAGAGGGCATAATTCTGAAACACCATGGCAATGTCGCGATTCTTTGGGGGAACATCATTAATGATGCGATCATCCAAGGAGATCTCGCCGGAAGATATGTCCTCGAGACCGGCAATCATACGCAGAGTCGTGGACTTTCCGCACCCGGAGGGTCCTACAAAAACGACAAATTCTTTGTCGGCAACTTCCAGGTTTATGCCTTTAACTGCCGTAATGTCGTTGCCATATTTCTTACAGATGTTCTTAAGACTCACTCGCGCCAAGACAACCTCGCTTCCTGTTATCGAAGGTATTCGAACAGCATTGTAAGTTTATCTTTAAGATCTCCTCGGGAAACGACCATGTCGATCATCCCATGCTCCATTAAAAATTCGGATGTCTGAAAGTCCGGGGGAAGCTTCTGCCTTATTGTCTGTTCTATGACCCGTGGCCCGGCGAATCCTATTAGGGCGCGCGGTTCTGCAATCATGATATCTCCTAGAGATGCGAAACTGGCCATGACTCCGCCCATCGTAGGGTTTGTAAGCACGGAAATATACGGCTGTTTGGAGCGCCTGTACCGAGCCAAAGCAAGCGACGTCTTGGCCATCTGCATGAGGCTTAGCGCGCCTTCATACATCCGCGCTCCGCCGCCGGATCCCGATACGATGATTAGCGGAATCTTCTTTTCACCCGCGTGTTCAATTAGACGCGTCATCTTCTCACCTACGACAGACCCCATCGACCCCATAATAAACCGGGAATCCGTAACCCCAAGAGCAACGGAAATTCCTGACATTTGTCCCTCACCCGTAATACATGCTTCCTGGAGACCGGTCCGCTTTCTGTCCTGTTTTAACTTCTCCAGGTACGATTTGGTTCCGGAAAACTTTAAGGGATCAAGGGTTTTAAGATCCGCGTTAAACTCCACAAACGTCTTCGGATCCAACAGCTGAGCTATTCGTTCGGGCGCCCCTACCACAAAGTGGTATTCGCATTTGTGACAAACAGAGAGGTTGTCACGCAAAGCCTTATTAAAGATAACGCTTTCACAACTGGGGCATTTTGTCCACAGGCCTGCGGGAACACTCTTCTTACGGATCCCGCTAGTTACGGACCCCGTAGGAGTGTTATTAGAATTGAGTTTCGAGTCTTGCTCAGCGATGGCCATGATCCCCGTCTAATAAAAAAGGGCCACGTCGGTCGCACCAAAAAGAACGTACCTCGTGGCGCCATAATAATTTGCTGCAATTCATTGCATTATAAAAAAATGTAAAAATACTGTCAATCTGTTTCTAAATCCCGATGTGGCCTCCCTTTACAACAATTCTGAATCATGCTATCGTTTGCCTATGGACGCACGACTCATCCAAGGCCAGTCTCAAAGGCTCATCTTATCCCCACAAATAAGGCAGTATTTGCGCTTATTGCAGATGCCGATCACCGAATTGGCTCAAGCCGTCGACGCTGAGCTCACGGAAAATCCCCTTCTCGAGGAGAAGCCGGAGCCACGAAACGACGAGCTCACAGGTACTGAAGCATCTTCTGAGGCCCCTGAGCGCCCTGGGGGCGCTGAAGAACTTCGCTTGGGAGAATCATTCGGCGACACGGACCAGTTGGATCCGAGTCTGTGGCAGGGCTCCGAATACGGGGACACGGTTGGCTCCGACACTCGCGAGTTGCAGCGGCAACAAGACTTTCGACAATCTCTTTTAACCAAACCTGAAGCCCTATCAGACTACCTTCTGTGGCAGGTTCGCTTCCTTGACTTAGAAGATGCAGATGCCAAGATAGCCACTGAAATCGTGGGCAACATTGACGAACAAGGCTACCTTCGATCTACCGTTGAAGAAATTGTCAAAGCATGCGCCGCAAGCAAAGAGGCCGTCGAAAAAGTCCTCAAGATCGTACAGGGTTTAGAACCTCCAGGAATCGCAGCGCGCGACCTACCGGAGGCCCTGCTCTTGCAACTTGAAAGAATGTCGCCTCCGCCGACAATCGCCATTGATATCGTCAGAGACCATCTTCCCTTGCTCGAAAAACGAAACTGGAGCCAACTGACAAAGGTCCTTGCGGTCAATATCGCTGAGGTGCGGAAAGCAGCCGAACTGATTATTCATCTCGAGCCACGGCCGGGCCGCAGCTTCTACGTTGAGCAGCCGATTGCGATCACTCCGGACGCCGCCATCACCATCAGCGGTCAGGACCAAGAAAAGATTAAAGTGCATATCCATAACGAGAAGATACCGGAACTTAGAATCAATAGTTACTATCGCCGCTTGCTTAAAGAAAAAGGCACCGACGCAAAGACTCGTGAATTCCTCAAGGAAAAACTTCAGGCCGCGTTGAATTTCATGAAAGCCATTAGCCAGCGAAGGTCCACATTGCGGGACATCACCGAAGAGATTGTCAAAGCGCAGCCTGATTTTTTTGACAAGGGTTTCTCACATTTAAAACCCCTCCGGCTTAAAGATATTGCCGACAACTTAGGCATCCACGAATCAACTGTAAGCCGTGCCCTTCAAGGCAAATACGTCACCACCCCTCAGGGGACCATTTCGTACAAAAGCCTATTTTCAACCAAGCTTCAAACAGTGAGCGGTGATACAGAATCTCAGAAGAGTATCATGGAGAAGATCAGGAAAGTCCTCGATAAGGAAGATCCTGAGAAGCCTTTGAGCGATCAGGATCTCGTGAAGCTCTTGAAGGGCGATGGGATTATCGTCGCTCGCCGCACCGTCGCCAAATACCGCGACTTGCTAAAGATCCTACCTTCGCATCTTCGACGCAAAAGATAGACAACAAAAGGGGAGCTGGCGGGCGGGATTGAACCGCCGACCTACTGTTTACGAAACAGTTGCTCTACCAGCTGAGCTACACCAGCCCGTTACATGCATAAGTCCACCCATGACATAGGGTTAGGGACGCGAAATTCTGCAGGAAAGAATTATATCACAATCTGCCTCAGATCGAGTATCTAGATTACTCACCTAGTCTAAGCGTAACAGAATAATACACTTCTCTGCCCTCAGCGTCTCTACCATACCCGGCCGATAACCGACGACTCACCTATTGCATTAAATCATTACTCTCTGGTGATTGATTCGTGACAAAACACACGGAATTCAACGCCTATCTCCAGCGCTGCACTCGATCACAGAGCTCAAAGGACTTATTTTTAAACTTACTTCTCTCGATGGGGCGCCCGGCCATGTGATGTTGGCATAAATTATGCGTTGTTATGTATTGTTATGACAAAGCCCCTAATAAATGTGACATTTGCAGTGCTCATGAGCGGGATAACACTCCTCTCACCCATCGCTGACTGTCATGCAAATTCGGCATACGCGCAAAGTAATATGTCGTCTGCATGGACTGAAATTGTTAATGATTTAGACAAAATGGGCTGGGCAGGTCTATACAGCGGAACCGGTGCACCCCTTTTTCTTGGCGATTTTATCGTGAATGAGGACGCAGAGAAACTCTCCATTGACTTGCTCGACGGAACGCAACTTACCCTAGAACCTCACAGTCAGCTTTTGATCGATACCTTTGTCTACGATAGAGGTGCCAGCACAAGGGAAAGCCAATTGAATCAAGTTAAGGCAAGCCTGCGGTTTACCACTGGAAAAATTCTGGAATCAAAATCGTGGCTCCTCTCGAAGTCACTGGCGATCGGCACCATGGCCGTAAGAGGCTAAGCCGCCCTCTTCTCAAGATCAAACTTTTTAATATAGCGGTCCAGTCGGGGCCGCGAAATCCCTAGCGCCCCCGCCGTCTTTTTCTTATTCCACGTAAAATGAGATAATGTCTCTGTCACGTGCTTTCTCATTAGCGTGTCGACGGAAAAGTCCTCCATCGGATTCTCCGGCCTAGTCGTTTCACCGTGCGCCGATTCTTTCTTCTGAAGTCTTATTTCGAACGGAAAATGCTCGAGCCACAGCGTATTCTCATTGCAAAGAACGACAGCTGATTTTACGACGTTCCTCAATTCGCGGATGTTCCCCGGCCAATCGTGTTGTGCAAGATAATTCAGAGCCGTATCCGATATCGTCAGCCCCGGTTTCTCATAAACCTCGCAGAAGTGTTTCACATAATGCCGAATTAACAGAAGGACGTCCTCACGCCGATCACGGAGTGCGGGAAGGTGCAGACTGACTTCTCTGAGCCTGTAATACAGGTCCTCTCGAAACTCACCCTTCTCGATGCTTTCCGCAAGATTCTTATTGGTTGCGGCGATAATGCGAACATCGCAACTGATTAACTTTTCTCCCCCAACTTTTTTAAATTGCCTGTCTTCGATAATCTGCAGCATCTTCCCTTGAGCCGCGTGGGTCATATCGCCAATTTCATCGAGAAAAATAGTGCCCCGGTCGGCGGACTGAAAATAGCCCATTTTCGATATCTTGGCATCAGTAAACGCGCCCTTCTCATGGCCGAACAGTTCGGATTCTACAAGAGAGTCAGGAATCGCCAGACAATTGACCGGCACAAAGGGTCCCGCGAATCGCTTGCTTGCTCCGTGAATGGCTTTTGAGAGAATGTTTTTCCCCGTACCGCTTTCCCCCGTGAGTAGGATATTCACGTCTGAGGCAGCGATTTTCTCCGCAATCCGAATGACGGCCGTGACTTTTGGGTCGGTCGTAATAATTGAGCTGAAATCCCCTAATTCCGACATTTCCGCCTCCATAAGGATGGAATGGCATGTAAAGATTCGTTACAGTACAAGACTAACAGGTCTATTCGGAGATATCAAAATTGCGCGGAGATTTCCCAGAGGACCCCGTAACCCACTTTAAAGCAAGGGGTTAGGGAACTGATCCGGCTACTTCTTTTGGGCAAAGACCTTTTTGAGGATCAGCAGAAGCTCTCCGAAGTCGGATTTGTTAACAACGGCCATGGCTCCGGCGTCGATACAATCACGCTCAAACTCGTAGTCCAGCTTGCTGCGGCAAGTAAAAATCACGATAGGCACATCCACGAGGCTGCTGTTAGCCTTCATGAGACTGCACAATTCCATGCCCTTCATGCCCGGCATCTCATGGTCTAAGGCGATGAAGTCCGGAGCAAAACCTTCCACCTTCGCTAAAGCCTCATTCGCATTCTCGACAACCAGCACGTCAAAATTCCACGCCATCAGCCGCCGGCCGATTACGGCGCGAATGCCCGCCTCGTCATCGACGAATAAAATTTTTTTTGCTCCCATGAGACACCCTCAACAAATGGTTACTCTTGCCTATTAATATTACTTAACTCCCTTTTTCCTGCTTTTCAAGTAAAAAAAGGCGAGCAGCGTCTTTGCGTCGATAATCTGCCCACTGCGAATCATGCGTTCGATGTCGCGAACGTGAAAGCACTTCACTTCAATTTCCTCGTCTTCGTCAGGCTCCGCCCAAGCCGGCTCCAGTTTCCGTGCGTGGTAAAGGTGCATTACTTCACCTGAGATGCCCGGACTGGGATAAAACTTCATCATTTTTTTTAACCGCCGTGGACGGTAGCCGATCTCCTCCATGAGCTCCCGCTTCGCCGCCTGAGCCATCGTCTCACCCGGATCCACCCCACCGGCAGGCAATTCCCACAGTGAAGTGCGAGCCGCAAAACGAAATTGACGCACAAGGATGTAATGGTCTCGCGACATCTCCGGAAGGATCACCACCGAACCGGGATGTTCGAGAATCTGACGTGACAACACCCGCCCCGAAGACAAAGCCACATCACAATCGACAAGAAAGATAGGCCCCTTGCGGAAAATAACCTTGCGTTTTTTAACTCGAAAGTTTCTTTTCACGCTTTTTCATACCTCACCGTCACGGCAGCTCCCAGACGGATCCCGGCAGCCTTTCTTGCTGACCCCCCCGGCTTAGCGATTTCAAGCTCCCAGGAACTATTCAGGAGTGCTACGAGCGGCCCTCGGCCAACTTCGTAATTCATTTGCAATTGACCAACTCTTTTGCCGTTGCAATAAACAACAGCCCGCTTCCAACGGCTCTGCCCTACATCTGCCTCGGAGATATTACTTACGGCATTACCAAACGAGTCAAACGCGATGATCTTTCCCCTGATGCCCCCGACCATTTTGCGAACTACGGGTAACGAAATCATCTTGGCGGAGCTAACAAGGGGGCCAAGGCGGCCCCAAACACCACCACTCTTAAGAAGGGCCGCGGCCACCGGCGCGAAGATGTCCCGTCCGTGAAAAGTCTTCGACACCCTGCCTTTAATTAAATAGTCCGGATTCTCTACCGAGCGAATTTTTATCCCCTTCGGCTTTAGCAAAATGGGCGTAAGCAAGCCGTTGTCCGGCGCGAGAAAAAATTGCCCTCGAGCTTTCACACATATAATACGTCGCCGACTCCCCACCCCAGGATCAATCACGCAGACAAAGACAGTACCCGACGGGAAATATTCAAAACTTACCTTCAACGCCCTAGCCGCTCCTTGAACGTCCTGGGGAGCAATTTGGTGCGTGAGGTCAACAATGGTTGCTCGGGGCGCCTCACTAAGAATAGCACCCTTCATACTCCCGACGTAATGGTCCCTCAATCCGAAATCAGTCATCAACACAATTGGGGCGCATATCATGAGGTTTTCTTCGAGTCAAGATCCTTCAGCCACTTGCCCGCAGGAACAATCTTTCGCTCATCCGGATCGAATACGTGGACGCAATTACGGCCGGCTTTCTTTGACTCCAGCATTGCGTGATCCACCCATCGAATGAGGTAATCATGGTCCAAGGTACCGGTGAGAACCTGCATTGTGACCCCAGCACTGATTGTCACGTGAACCACCTCTGACCCGCTGAGACGAATCGTTAGATCAGGGTGATTCTCCAAATAACTCCGAATCCTCTCCGCAGTATGCACCGACTCAATAAGGTCAATGCCCGGGAAAATAATGCAGAACTCGTCACCGCCATAGCGAAAGACCAAATGCTTATCATACACTTCATCGTGTATGCGCTGCGTCACCGTCTGAAGAACGCGGTCGCCAACCTGGTGCCCGCCCTTATCGTTAAGCTTCTTAAAGTCATCGATATCAAACATCATTATCGAGAACAAACCCTTTGTGTCGCGGTTCTTGTAGACTTCCGAGGTGAGCCACTGCGTCAAAAAAGTGCGGTTATAGGCGCCCGTCAACTGATCGACTATGGCTAAATTTTCAACCCTTTCGTACGCACGCTTCAGACGCACTTGATAATCGTGGAGCCGCGCGTTTTCAGCCTCCATACGCTGCCGCAATTCAAACTCCATGTACCGTATACCGTTGTGCAACGCCGCCACAAGCACGCTTATCAGTACGAAAAGAAGTAAATACAAATTGCTCTTTAATATAAACGTCGCAGAAAGTTCCTGCATCGACATCAACGCGGTGAGGGGATAAAAAAAATAAATCGGGAGACATATCCCCGCCGTCGCGGCGCCCCCCCATGGCATCACAAAACCCACAAGTGCGAAGAATACAACATAAAGCGCAAAGGGATCCATGAGAGACGTATCACCGCGGTATTGAGTCAACAGCGTCTGTGCACCTAGCACAAGACCCAACACAAAGGCGAAGGCGTAGCTGTTCTTCCGGAATGGGGCGAGAAAAGTCAGGATCAGCAACAGTAGAACAATCGCAATAGCGCCGAGTCGCGGCGCAAAAAAATAAGGCGCCAGGCTGGCCTCTCCAACATAGTAATCCACCGCGATAAGAACCGGCAGTAAGGCAGCAAGAATACAGAGGCAAAGCCGAAAGCGGGAGACCGCCAGCGTCTCGGTCTCTTCAATGAACATACTTCGAACGTCATCGCCACCGCCTGATGCCTGCTGCTTAATCAACTTGGCAACCTGCTGCGCCCGGGTGCTGTTGGCCATATTGTCCGGTATTCGGTTTAAGCAGCCCTCTTGCTTTTTACAGGCTGAACGGTTTCCAGATACGCCTTGCGCCCTAATAGCGCGCGGGCATGACGAGATTGCATACCGCCCATGCCTTTTGCGGTCTTTTCCAACGCCTTCTCTACCTCCACCAGCGTCATCCTGCTGACTTTGGTGCGTTGCTTCTTTTCACCTTTTTCACCGCCGTCTCCCGATTCCCCGCCTACTTCGACCGGATCCGGGCCGACCTTCTCCTGTGCATCCGCCATGTACGTCCTCCTCCCCTTCCCAGGGGTGCTTTAAGCAACGTTTTTCCATTGAGGCCAGTGTGGAGTAGGCCCTGGTAAGACTATCGTCGCCGGACGGGCTTTTTTCAAGGGGGGGGGGGTCTTACTGAGGGGGAACCTTGGGATTAAGGCTCTTGGTGGTCAGACGATCAAGATAGGAGAGATCTTCAGTGTTTACCCTCACAGTTTCTCCTTCTTTGATGAATTGGGGTGTCAAAAGCATAAGGCCATTTTCCAACTCGACTTCTTTATAGGTCGAATCGCCGCCCCCTTTGTTAGCCGGAGGAGCACTTACCACCTTAAGTTCGACAATTTTAGGGTAATCGATGCTCACCGGCTTGCCCTCGACAAAATCGACATCGATCTCGGAGTTCTCCTTCAGGAATATGGCCTCTTTTCCCACTACTTTTTCCGAAATAGGAAATTGCTCGTAATCCTCCATATTCATAAAAAAGAATTGGTCATTATCTCGGTAGAGGAATTGCATCTTCACTCGCCGATATTCGACTTCTTCGACCTTTTCTTCCGCGCGCAAACTCTTTTCGTGCATACGACCTTCCATGTCTCGAATCCTCAAGTGCACCGTTTTCCCGAACTTTCCGGAGCCGCGCATTTCTTGTGACAAAACTTTGCAGGGCTTTCCGTTAATTTGAATAAAGTTGCCAGTGCGAATATCTGTGGCGATCATCGTAACCACCTCCTAAATTAGTTCCTGCCAGGGATAAGGGGGATCCCCGCAAACAACGAATAGCGGGTTGAGCAAATCTTCTTTGTTGTATCTTAAGGGACTTGAATCAAGACCGCAAATACTTCCGCCAGCTTCTTCGACCACGCAATGTCCAGCCGCCGTATCCCACTCCATGGTAGGCCCTAGGCGCGGATAGAAATGGGCCTTTCCCTCAGCGATTAGGCAGAGCTTCAGGGAACTTCCCATATTAATCAACTTCACATCGCCCACCTGCTCAAGAAACGCCTTCAGGCGATCACCGCGATGTGAACGACTGGCAATAATCGTCAGCGGTTCCGATCGGTAATCTGCAACTCGAATGCTCCTGCGTTCCCGCCCTTCAGCTTCCATCCAGGCTCCGCTCCCCTTCGCCGCCCCATAAGTCAGATTAAGAATGGGCGCATGCACGACCCCGATCACCGGATTCCCTTCCCGAATAAGGGCAATGTTAACCGTAAACTCACCGTTATGCTTAATAAACTCTTTTGTCCCGTCAAGCGGATCAACAAGCCAATATTCGTTCCATGCCGAGCGATCCGCATACGTGACATCCTTGGACTCTTCAGACAATACGGGAAGGTCCGGCGTCAACTTGTTCAATGTCTCGACGATCAAATTATGCGAAGCTTGGTCCGCGCACGTCAAAGGAGACTTGTCGGCCTTAAACACTGTCTTAAAATCCTGCCGTTCGTAGATATCGCGGATCACGCTCCCAGCGCGACATGCAAGGTCACGCACCGAGGGCAAAAGGTCAGCAAGTTTTTTGATTTCATTCATGATAGTCGTATTGTCTCCCAAAAAAGTTCTCTGTGCAAGCCATGCATCATGAGATCCGTTTGAACGCGATGACATGATCTAATTCGAGACGAATACCGATCCGGCAACCGATGGGATGATCGTGATGGCTAGGCACATGGGATAAGACCTCGCACCCGCTTGCGAGCCGTAAAGTATATAGAATATAGGATCCGCGGAATGTCTTTTTTCTAACTTCAGCGGTCATGCTGCTTTCATCGTCGTGAACAATGTCGTCAGGACGCAGAAGCATGTCGACCGTTTCGCCCCGCGGATATGAAAGTTTCTGAGCCGAGCGGATCGAACCCAATTCCATTGTCAGCTCCGTATCACTCTGAACGATAGCGGGCAAGAAGATGCCTTCCCCGATAAAATCAGCCACAAATCGATTGGCGGGACGGTGGTAAAGGTCATAGGCACTGCCCCACTGCTGGACCGTCTTCTCATGCAAAATGCCGACGCCGTCTCCCATCGCAAAGGCCTCCTGCTGATCATGGGTCACAAAGAGAGCCGTCGCGCTGTGTCCCTTCAGAATGTCCCGAACCTGCATGCTCAGTTTTTCGCGAAGTTCGATGTCCAGATTTGAAAACGGCTCATCCAATAAAATGAGATCGGGTTTGGGCGCCATAGCACGAGCAATCGCAACGCGCTGCCGCTCGCCGCCCGAGAGTTCATGAGGAAATGCCTTTTCCGCTTTTCTCAGGCCGATAGCATCCAGCCACGAGGCGACTACCTTCTGCGTCTCTTTAAGAGATGCCCTAAGACCAAAGCCGACATTCTCAGCTACCGTCATGTGCGGGAATAATGCGTGGTCCTGAAAGACAATACCGATTCTCCGCTTATGCGGAGCCATCTTCCATCCCGGCCGGCTAACACAGACTCCGTTGATTAAGACTTCCCCCGCGGTAATCTCTTCAAACCCGGCAATGGCTCTCAACACCGTTGTCTTTCCGTCACCGCTCGGTCCGAGAAGGCACCCGATATCACCCCTTTCCAACTGCAAGGAAAGGTTTTCCACGATGATCTGCGAACCGTAGCTGTGTGTCACGCCATTCAGTTCTAATACCCTGTCCATAGCCTTACCATGCCTTTTGCGGGCGATTGAGAAAAAATACCGGGATCAAACCCACGAGGACCATTACAACTGCCGGCAGAGCCGCTCGCTGCCACTCGCCCTCGGAGGTCAATTCAAAGATACGAACGGCCAAGGTATCCCAGCCAAAAGGACGGGTCATCAATGTAATAGGCATTTCCTTCATCACCTCTACCATGACCAGGAGACACGCGGCGAGAATCCCCTCCCGCAACATCGGCAATTCAACCTTCCGCACAAGGCGAGCTCCACTAGCGCCTAGACTTCTCCCTGCCTCCTCCATACTTTCGGTAAATCGGTTCATGGCACTTTCAACGGGATAAAAAGCAACCGCCATGAAGCGAACCGTGTACGCAAGGAGCATGGCTGCGATGGTGCCCGTAAACAACATTGGGAGATCCACATGGAAAACAGACTCGACCCCTTTGGCGATCTGTTTCTCGCACCAAACCATACTCATATAAACACCGACGGCTAGAACTGTTCCGGGAAGCGCATAGCCGAGAGTTGCCACGCGCACCAGCAACTTACTCCACCCGTCACGACACCTCCGCACTGAATGCGTGAGGACAAACGAAAATCCCGCAATCAGAAGACCCGCTACACATGCCAAGAGGACCGTATGTGAAAGCAAACCCAGATAACGCCAGTCCAAGTCACGCGCCATCACTCCACAAGCCCAATATATTAACTGACAGAACGGCATCAGAAAAGCCATGCCCAACACCAGTCCCGCATAAATCAGACAGAGCCACTTCTTGGGCCCCTCAACGCGAAAGCGGGATTGTTTCATTGTATAGAGTTTTTCGTCGCTTACGCGTCGCGCCGGTCGCAATCGCTGTTCCACCAAAACAATCGCGAACACCATTAACACCAGAAGGGATGAAAGCTGCGCCGCCGCAGGCAGAGAGAACATACCGAACCAAGTTTTATAAATAGCCGTCGTAAGCGTATCGTAATTAAAAATAGAAACCGCACCGAAGTCGGCCAGCGTTTCCATCAGCACCAGGGTAACGCCCCCCAGAATCCAAGGCCTGGCCATCGGCATCGAAACCCTCCAAAATGCCTGCCATGGGCTGCAGCCCAACGATTGCGCTGCTTCCATAACTTTCACGCCCTGAGTCTGAAAGGCGTTTCGCGACAATAGATACACATAAGGATATAAGGCCAGCGTCATCACGAAAATTACACCGCCGCGCGATCTGATCGGCGGTAGCCATGACGGAGAAGCACCTTGCCACTCGCGCCAGGCAGTCTGGATCGGACCCGAAAAATCCAGAAGACCGATCATGACAAATGCAATCACATAAGCAGGGATCGCCAGCGGCAATATGAGGGACCAACTAAAAAAGCGCCTGCCGGGAAAGTCACAACAGGAAGTCAACCACGCCAAAGATACTCCCAAAGTGCAGGTCCCCACCCCGACTCCTAAAACGAGCCAGAGTGTGTTCCGCAAAACAGCACCAAGCACGTAATGACTCAGGTGTGTCCAAATTTCACCGGTAGGCGTCAGAAAGGATGAGAAGAGAACGCCCAGCGGAATTAATACGATGAGCGCAAAAAAAATCGTTGGGACACGCCAGAGGTTCGCGGACATGGGCGGGCGCTATGCATAACCTGCGCGATCCATAAGCCGTACGGCATCGCTCTGCAATTCGCCCGCTTGAGATACATTGATCATGCTTTCCTTGAAGTCGCCCCAACTGGCAACGATCGGGTGAGGCTCTACGGATGGATTGACCGGATACTCCAGGTTTCCGTCAGCAAAAAGATTCTGCGCCTTAATCGACGACAACCATTCTAGGAACCTTTGAGCTTCTTCAGGATGTTTGGCATACCGGGCGATGCCGGCCCCCGAAATATTCACATGCACGCCGCGATCCTTCTGATTGGGCCAGAATAGAGCCAGGGGCGTCTTCGGATTGTCTAACATAATGCGGCCAAAATAGTATGTGTTTCCGATTCCAACATCACACTGACCCGCGGCAATACTTTCCATCATCGTTGTATCACTCGTGAAAACATCGGTCGCCAAATTCTTTATCCAACCGCGGACCACTTTCTCGGTCGCAGCCTCACCCAGATCGGCAATCATCATTGCAACCAAGGACTGGTTATACTCCTTTTTCGAGGTCCGAAGACACACGCGGCCCACCCACTGATCTTCGGCCAGCGCCTCATAAGAGGACAGATCGGCAGGCCTAACCTTAGTCGGATTATAGACAATGGTACGCGCCCTCACGGACAGCCCGAACCACCGGTCATCGGGGTCCCGCAGGTGCGCCGGCACATTGACATTGAGAAGGGTAGAATCCACGGTGCTGAGCAAGCCCTCTTCAGCGGCCTGCCACAAATTGCCGGCGTCCACAGCAATAAACAAATCAGCCGGGGTATCAGCTCCCTCTGCCTTTAAGCGCTGCAAGAGGGGTCCCGCTTTATCGGTAATATACTTAATTTCAATCCCGGTCTCGGCCGTGTATGCATCAAAAAGCGGTTTGATTAAGTGTTCATTGCGAGCCGAGTAGACGACAATTTCATCTCCGGCCCGCGCATTCTCCACGGAGCCGAGGACTACGACATAAATTGCAAATAGCACCCATGGAACAACTCTCAAAAACATTTTCACCGGCAGGCCTCACAGTACCCGAAGAGCCGATGATCGTGAAAGATGAGTTTAAAATTATGCTTTTCGCACACGGTCTCTTGCGTCTTCTCAATTTCTTCACTATGAAACTCAATAATGTGCTTACAGCGAACACACACCATATGATCGTGATGCCCCTTGCCGGACGTCCTTTCGAAGAACTCGCGCTTCCCCTCACCTACGGATTTCTGGATGACACCGCTTTCTAACAGCAATGGCAGCGTACGGTAAACGGTGTCTCGAGATGTCCGCAGCCCCTTCTTCTTCAACTGCGCATAGAAGCTATCCGCATCAAAGTGGCTGTTAAGTTTCATCACTTCTTCGAGGATACCTTTACGCTCATAGGTAAACTTGAGACCCTTTTCGGCAAGCAGCTCACGAAAGGCCTGGAATTTTTTTGTATTGGACATGTTGTTTCCCCGTACGCGGTTAGCCAAGCGACTTCATCTTAATAGGATCATATCTTAATCAGATATAACCCTATCTTATTCTCGGATATATTCAAGCACTTTTTTGGGAAGCGGATTTAGGCAATGTGTTATGAGCGGGATGAGGGAATCGAACCCTCGTAGCTAGCTTGGGAAGCTAGAGCATTACCACTATGCTAATCCCGCATTTAAAATTAAAAACTGCAGACTCTCCGAAAAATTTCAAGCCGTTCGTCTAACTCGGCCCTCGCGAGCCGCCGCAGGCGCTCCAAGCCGAAATCCTCCACCGTAAAGGACGCGACGATGCTGCCCATGGCAACAGCCGACTTCATGGTCTCCAACGACACCTCTCCGGCGGCAGCAAGGCATCCCATGAGGCCTCCGGCAAAAGAATCCCCAGCTCCAGTCGGATCAAAAACAGACTCCAACGGATATGCAGGGAGAGCAAAAAAATGGCCCTCAAAAAAAACAAGGGCTCCATGCTCCCCCTTTTTGATCACAATATGGTTCGGACCCATTTCGCGCATCTTGGCAGCAGCACGAATAAGATTACTCTCCCCAGTCAGTTGCCGCGCTTCACCGTCGTTCAAGACAACGCAGTGAACCCGTTTGAGGACCCTTAGAAGATCTTCCCGCTTATTTTCAATCCAAAAGTTCATTGTATCGCAAGCCACATACTTTAATTTCGCGCCCTTTACCTGATCGAGCACGCTTAACTGCAGGGCCGGATCCATGTTCGCCAGGAATAGGAAATCCGGCAGGGTCTCAAACTTCAGCCTAGGATTGAAATCCATAAGAACATTCAGCTGCGTCTCAAGTGTATGCGCCGTATTAAGGTCATTACCGTATTCTCCGCGCCAGAAAAAGGTCTTACCATCGGAAACCTCAAGATGGCTAAGGTCGATAGCCTTCTCCTCGAGAACCTTCCGGTAATCCGGCGGGAAATCCCTTCCGACGACTGCAACTAACGCAACAGGCGTAAAAAAGCTAGCGGCATAGGAAAAGTAGGACGCGGACCCCCCGAAGACTCGGTCCCGCTCTCCGAAAGGCGTTTTAACTTGGTCGATTGCAACGGTTCCGACAACAACGAGCTGCTTCATTGCCTTAGACACAGGCCATCTCGTAGCTTGTGACGCATTCTCGTATTTTTCGAACGGCATTTTCCACATCCTTTTGCCCAAAGATGCCGCGTACCACGGCTACCCGCCGAGCACCGGCATCCAAGACTTGCTTCAGATTCGTTTCGTCTATCCCGCCAATTGCGACGATCGGGATATCTACATCAAGCGTCACCCTTTGTATCACGGACAGTCCCACCGCTTTATAATCGGGCTTTGTGGGAGTCTCAAATATGGGGCCGACTCCGATGTAGTCCACATTTTCCTCAGCCGTCGCGACGGCCTGCTCATAACTGTGAGTTGACTTACCGATGAGGAGCTCGCGCCCCGCACGCGCAAACAAGTTTCGTATCACGCTAACGGGCAAATCGTCTTGGCCCACGTGAAGTCCGTCCGCTCCGGTTCCTAGCGCCAGGTCTAAGCGATCGTTAACAAAATATAATTTCCCGAATCGGTCGGCGATCTTTCGCACTTGCAGGCCCAGGCGAAACAGAACCGCATCGCTCAGGGTCTTAGAGCGCAGTTGGACAATGTCGGCGCCTCCACGATACGCGCTTTCGATATCCCGCAACTGCCAATCGTCCTCACAGCGGAGGCTCGTAACTGCATAGACGCGGAAGCTTTTGAATACCTCGAGCCGATTCATGTTTTACCGTTTCCTCTTAACACCCGCTAACATCTTGATAATACGCGAACTGGACCGACCTGCCACCAGCGGCATGCGCCGTACCGATCCACCCCAGGAAAGCACCTCGGGGGCACCCGCGATCTGACTTATTTCCCAGTCCGCACCCTTCACAAGAACATGGGGCCTGACCGCATGAATCAACCGCAAGGGTGTTGGCTCGGAAAACACAACGGCATAGTCGACGCAAGAAAGAGCGGTTAGAACTTCGATGCGATCCTTTTGCGGATTAATCGGCCTTCCCGGCCCCTTATAACCCCGGACGGATTTGTCTGAATTCACCCCTACCACCAAGACATGCCCAAGGTTCTTGGCCTTTTGCAGATACCGGACATGCCCCAGATGCAGGACATCGAATGTACCGTTAGTGAAAACGATTTTCTTCCTGCTGGCCCTTAGCCGGCGGGCGACCCTCGTAATGGTCGAGCGTGATAGGACTTTGGATTTCATGCTCCGAAGAGCACTTCCTCGATGACTTCGCAGATGGCGTGAAGGCTTGTCGTGTGCATTTCTTGAATATGCGGCGTCTGGTCACTGCCGGCGATATAGCAATAGTCAACCAACCGCGCCAGCTTACCGCCATCTCGCCCGGCAAATCCAATCGTTACAAGGCCGGACTTCTTAGCCTGCTTGACCGCTTCCAAAATATTTTTCGAATTCCCACTTGTGGAAATTCCAATTAGGACGTCGCCTTTCCGTCCCAACCCTTCCACTTGACGAGCAAAAACCCGCTCAAAGCCATAGTCGTTTGCCATAGCAGTGAGAATGGAAGAATCCGTAGTCAGCGCAATCGCCGGGAGACTCTGGCGCTCCTGCTTGAACCGCGCAATAAACTCAGCCGCGATGTGCTGCGCGTCGGCCGCGCTTCCCCCATTGCCGCAAAGCAAAATTTTCTTTCCCGCTTTCAGCGACTTGAGTAACTGGCGTGTTATTTCGCTGAGATCCGCAAGCTTGGCGGGGCCGAAGCTATTATCAAATGCTTCGCGATGCCCCTTTAGGACTGCTTCTATCTTGGCTTGCATACCTTACCCGAAAAAAATCTTTGCCATTTCATAGAAGTCTGGCGGCACCGTCTTTAAATGGCCCACGGCTTCATCCAGCGAAACATCCACGATGTTGCGCCCCTGCAGACTCACCATGCGGCCAAACTTACCGACCTTGATTAATTCAACCGCTTTGACACCAAAGCGAGTGCCGAGGACTCGATCAAATGCTGTGGGTGTACCACCCCGTTGGATGTGGCCCAACACTGTTACTCTCGTTTCAAACCCGGTCTTTTTCTCGATAAGCTCTCCTATGACGTTCCCTACTCCCCCAAGCCGCGAGTGACCAAAGGCATCTTTCTCCCCGTCCAGCGTAATGTCTTTCTCCTTAAAGCGTTTCAAGCGCGCTCCCTCGGCAACGGCAATAATGCTGAATGTCTTCCCTCGCTTCTCGCGCTGTTTGATCAAAGCACAAACCTCATCAATGCTCACATCCACTTCGGGAATGAGAATCACATCTGCGCCGCCGGCAAGACCCGCCTCTAGAGTAATCCATCCTGCGTGGCGACCCATGAGCTCCACGACCATTACGCGATTATGCGATTCTGCCGTCGTGTGAAGACGATCAATACACTCAGTAGCTATATTTAAGGCCGTATCAAAGCCGAAAGTGTAGTCGGTAGCATTGAGATCATTATCAATGGTCTTAGGCACCCCAACGATCGGAACACCTTCCTTCGCGAGCCTGGCGGCAACGCCGAGAGTATCCTCCCCGCCAATGGCAATAACGGCTTTGAGCTTGTTATCGAAGATAGCCTTCTTAACCTTGTCGACGTCACCCTTGTTCTTATAGGGGTTCGTTCGCGACGTACCCAAAATGGTACCGCCTTTCGGCAAAATCCCGGACACTGAAGACAGATTCAGCGGTAAGAAGTCATTGTCGATAATACCCTTCCATCCATGCCGAAAACCGACAACTTCCCAGTTTTCCCGTATCGCATATTTGACGATCGCTCGAATCACTGCGTTCAAGCCAGGACAATCCCCACCCCCCGTTAAAATTCCAATGCGCGTCATACTAAAGCGAACCTCCAACCTTGGTTATGAGGAAGCAACTACGCTTACCTGCGATGCGGCTTCCTGAATGTCAATCTCGTGGTCCTCTATTCGGTATACGTCGCAGGAAATTTCCAAACGGTTTTCGTTGCCCAAAAGCTTTCTCAGACGGGTGCTGATTTCTTCCTGGATTTCGCCGAGCAGCTTCGGCACGCCTCCTCCGGACCACAACACAAGGCGCAGCTTAATTTCTACATCTTTGTTGTTAATCAAGGTCTTGATCTTCCAATCCTTTACGACGTGAAATCGCTTCAGGACTTTTTTTATCACGTCCTCGATCGCCGTTACGGATACTACCATGGGGCCAATTTCGCTCTGGAAAATAATCGCCTCGGCGTTCCGGCCCTTTTTTACCAGCATCTTTGAGAAGATCAGCCCCACGAGAATAAATAAGACTCCGGAAAAACCCGCCTGCAGTGACTTGGAAGGGCTTTCATAGACTTCGCGGACCTTGAAAAGGGCATCCTCCAAGGAAAGGAAATGCAGGGAGACCAACAACAATAGACTGCCCAAAGTGAGAAATGCAAATATAGCAAAGACTTGTGCAAAGGCATTCATTACTTTCATAAGCGTCAACCCACCTTTTCTTCGTCGATATTGTCTTTTTTACTCGGTGCCAAGACCGTATCAACAAAACTTGTACTTACCGCCCCCTGTCTAAATCTGGGACGGTTCAAAATCTTTTCATGTAGCGAAATGGTCGTCTTGATCGGGCCCACTCGGCACTCTTTGAGAGCTCTGAGCATAATAGAAATTGTCTCCTGCCGGTTTTTCCCATGAGCAATGATTTTCCCGATCATTGAGTCGTAGTAGGGCGGAATACAATAACCGGCATACACATGGCTGTCGACGCGCACGTTGGGTCCTCCCGGCATAATCCATGTCTCCACTTTTCCCGGGCAGGGCATGAATTGGTTGTCCGGATCCTCTGCATTGATACGGCACTCCATAGCGTGCCCTCGGAACTGAACTTTGTCCTGCGTCACACTAAGCTTTTCACCCGCGGCAATCGCAATCTGTTCCTTAACAATATCTATCCCGGTAACAAGTTCCGTGACCGGGTGCTCAACCTGAAGCCGGGTGTTCATCTCCATAAAATAAAAGTTCTGATCCGCGTCGACTAAAAATTCAACAGTTCCCGCATTCTCATACTTGAATGCCTTCGCTGCTTTAATCGCGGCCTCGCCGATCTTACGGCGCAGCTTCAGATTAAAGCCCGGCGCTGGACACTCCTCGATGAGCTTTTGATGCCGCCGCTGAATGGAACAATCCCGTTCACCCATATGGATAATGTTACCGCGGCTATCCGCCATAATCTGTACTTCCACATGACGCGGTTCTTTAATAAGCTTCTCTATGTAGACTTCCCGATTTCCAAACGAGGCCTCACCTTCCGCCTGCGCTGTAAGGAATGCACTGATCAATTTACCGTCATTGTGAGCCTCACGGATCCCTTTTCCTCCTCCGCCCGCCACTGCCTTGCACATTATCGGGTAGCCGATCTTCTTCGCCATACGCAGGGCTTCTTCCTGATCCTTGACCGTGCCCTTGCTTCCGGGGATTATGGGAACTCCGGCTTTTCGCATCTCCTGCCTTGCCAAAGACTTGTTGCCCGCCATCCGTATGCTTTCAGGTTTGGGGCCTATGAATCGAATCTGACAAGATTCGCAGATCTCCGCAAAATGCGCGTTCTCCGCCAGAAAACCGTAACCGGGATGAATGGCCTCGACATCCGCTATTTCTGCCGCCGAAATCAAAGCCGGAATATTCAGGTAACTTTCCGAGGACGGCGCCTCCCCTATGCAAATAGCTTCGTCGGCGTACTTCACATGAAGAGAATCTCGGTCTGCCTTTGAAAAAACAGCAACCGTCTTAATACCCAATTCATGGCAGGCGCGTATGATACGCACAGCAACCTCACCGCGATTTGCCACTAGAATTTTATGAAACATGAAGCGGAGACCTCTGCCCTACTTGATCTTGAAAAGCGGTTGATCGAATTCTACGGGCTGGCCATTGTTAACAAGAACTTCGACAATGGTCCCGTTACTTTCTGATTTGATCTCATTCATCAGCTTCATTGCCTCAATGATGCACAACACGTCGCCTACCTTGATGGATTGCCCCACGGTTACGTAAGGCGGCTGATCCGGCGCCGGCGTTGTGTAAAAGGTACCGACCATCGGTGATCGCACTTTGGTGCCTCCGTCTGCAGGGTTTTCGGCTGCCGGCCCCACAGCTTTGCTCGCCATTTCATAACTCGCGGACATCGGAATAACCACAGGCTGCGACCCGGCCATTTGCTCTGCGACCATCTTCCCGCCGCTGCCTTTCCGCAACTTGATTTTTGTTCCGTCCTTTTCGATCTCGACTTCCGTCAGATCGTGCTCCTCCATGAGCCCCAACAATTCCTTAATCTCTCTTATATTCATCCTTCAGCCCCAAGGGTTTGCGATATTAAACTTAAGTCGGAAAAAACTGTCAATTTAGATCGTGCGAACTACTGAGGTCAGCGCTTGTAAACCCAGCAAATAGCTGTCCATCCCAAAACCCGCAATCTGCCCGACACAAGCCCCGACCGTCAAAGAGCGCTGGCGAAACTCCTCTCGCTGATAGATGTTGGAGAGATGAACCTCAACGCTAGGCAAATTAGACGCCATCAGGGCATCTCGAATAGCCACACTGGTATGAGTATAGGCGGCGGGATTAATCAATATCCCCTGATACTTATTTGTCGCTCCCTGAATCAAATCCACGATCTCGCCCTCGTGATTTGATTGCACTACCCTCAGGGTATAGTTGAGTTTTGCGGCCGCGTCCTTGAGGCGGCGGTTTATCTCCGCAATGGTCGTACGGCCATAGACGTTCACTTCACGGGCCCCTAGAAGATTGAGATTCGGTCCATGAATTACAAGGATCTTCCGACTCTTACCTTTTATTGACTTTCGCTTCGCACTCATTCCAAGGCTTCCATTTGGTGAATCGTTTCGGCTTTCAGCTCCCCCCGCAGGGCATAGATAACGCCGGCGCTTAGGCTGAACCCATAGATCAGGATATCCAAAAGGAGAGAAAGTGCAAGTGCTGTTTCTGACGGCATATAGCGTGAAAAGAGGTAAACACTGCCGACTTCACGAACCCCTAACCCCCCCATAGAAGGCGCCATGCTCACAATACTGATTACAGGCATCAAGACAAAGAAAAGCATCGGATTTATCGCGACGCCAAGGCTTCGGGCTAACCAATAGGCAATAAAAATCAAGAACACCTGCCCCACTAGAGACAGTAGTATTGCCGCAGCGATATTCTTTTTGCGGCGCTGAAAACTGTGAATGGCGTGATAAGCCTCTGAGAGGTGGGTGCGGAAGCGTTCGGGAATAACATAGGTAAGAAATTTAAAAATACGGGCAAACTTCTTGTTGATAAAAAACAAACTGAGTAGAAAGATGAGTCCCAGGAAACCATAAACGCCCATGGAAATACGAGGGTCCTTAATCTCACGGTGCAGAAACCCGAGAGCGGCGAGGGCAATGAGCATGAGCGAAAAAAAGCCCGTCAAACGGTCAATAATCACCGAAGTCGTGGCTTCAATCTTCTTCCCGCAGCGCTTGTAGCAATAATACGCCTTCGCCACGTCCCCGCCTACCGCCGAGGGCAATATAAGATTAAAAAAATTCCCGATGAGACACAAGTAAAAAGTCCCCAAAAAACGAATCTGAATATCCTGCCCGTGAAAAATCGTCCTCAGCCGTAACGCGAGGATCCCCTGACACAAGATATAAGCCAGCATGGCCAGGGCAAACCAGTCCCAGCGAACACCCGCGGCCATGATATGCAGGGCTTCATCGAGCTTATCGCGAAGGATATACAGGGTCAGACCGATCGCAGTTACACTAACCGTCAGGCGCACAAAGACCCCACCAAATCCATATTTCATAGGAGATTGATATTCCTCTTTAGCTCTTCTGGACGAATTTCATCTGGAGTTCCGGGAGGACAGATTCAAAGAAGGTGTTTTCCTCGGGGCCCGTATTACTGCGCGTCTTTTCCTTTAATTGTACCAGGAGGTCTATGACACTACGCGCCTCGTCGATCTCAACTTCCGGCTTCTGAGATTCGGGGTGTGGGATTTCACCCATATGGATCATTGCCTGCATTGCAAGGGAGTTCAGCAGTGAGAGAAAGGCCTGCGACGACTGAGGCGCACTTCCTGCTGAAGCCGGTTCAGGGCGCACCCGCGCCTTGTCGCCTTCAACCTTTTCCTTCCAGTTTTGGTCTACCTTCTTCTCAGGAAAATGAATGTCCTTATCCGATTGCACAGGTAACCTCGTACAGCTAAAAAAAAGAGGCTCCTGGCCTAGTGGGGATCAGGTTGGCCAGGAACCTCTGAAGGTGAGTTGAAACTTGCAAGTTTCCAAGTGAGGACACTTATATCAGGAGCGCGATGACATGTCAATGAAAAACAGACACATGCGAGACAAAATAAGGGCTTGGACAATCAATACAAGGGGTTATGCTGTAAGAGGTTAGCTGGCTTTAAGATCGCCAAGAAATTCCACCGCAAGACCGAACTGCTTCCGGTGCAACTCCTTACGCTTAATCTGGCCGCGCAGCTCATATTCCTCGGGGAAATTCGCGCTTGGAAAGATGTGAATAGCGACTTCCTTGTCTTGAAGCTCGCTATCCAGAGACTCAAGTTTCATTGCCACCGCAAGGTCCAGGTACTCTGCAAAAAGCCCCCCCTCACTGATATTGGTAGCAATAGCACGTGTCCTGATAGGCAGTCCGTCAGCTCCTTCAAAGTCAATTTCGATGGGGAGAGCCACGTGCATACGCTTACTACGACGTTTCTCCACGTCATTTCCAAGGGCACTTTCTACGCTTTTGGCCTCAAACTCCTTGTCCTTTTCATGCTCGAGAAGAAAGGGGCCAAAATCCTCTGCCACTTCCTTTTCAGAGGGACAGATGCGCACATTCTGCGGAATATAAGTATCCTCGAGAATCATAACCAGGCTACCAGACGCCCCGAAAATGAGACTTTTTTGCGGTCGGATGCAGGCTGCGAGAAGTTTTCGCAGGCCGAGAGGGTCTAAGGTAGGGATCATCTGTAGGTTCAAGATAACTCGCTGCAATCTGTGGCGCCTGATATTACGCTGAATCTTCCAGGCAACTTCCTGCAAAGTCTCCTGCGTAGGACTCCCCTGCAGATCAAACACACAAACTGTTCCGATTTCCCTTGTACTTACCTTTAACTTGCTCATGATCCCTTCGCTCCCTCGCTGGAGCTTAGATTCAGACTTTCCTCCAGATATTAAAAAGCTACACGACAATAACAGTAATTGCAAGGCATTAACGCATTATTTATAACTCTTAGTGTCTTTAGCGTCTAAGTATAACTTTAACAGTATATTCAATACCATTAGCTATCAATAACGATCTTTACTATGTCAAGTCGCCTGAGTCACTTAAGCCACTCCGGCTGAAAATTTGGATTTCCCTTAAGGGATCGGACGGCATTCGTCTGAAACTACTTAGACTTTAGGCGAGTCAGTCTCTCACGGAGCGTCTTCTCAAAGCCTTGTTCAGTAGGTAGATAGTAAGATTTTGGAGCGGGCATGTATTCCTGCTCAACATAGTGCCCCTCGTGGGAATGAGGGTATTTATAATCCACCCCGTGCCCCATCCTCTTGGCAGAGGCATAACTACTATCACGGAGGTGCTTTGGTACTTCCTGGACCGTCTCCGACTCCACATCTTCAAGAGCTTTGTTAACTGCTAAATAACTTGCGTTACTCTTCGGCGCCAGCGCCATATAGGTCACCAACTGAGAAAGGATAATACGGGCCTCCGGAAGCCCCACAAACTCGATAGCTTTCAATCCTGCGGAGGCCAGGATCAGGGCTTGAGGGTCCGCATTCCCAATATCTTCACTCGCCAAGATAAGGATACGGCGCATGATAAAACGCGGGTCTTCGCCGGCATAGATCATCTTAGCCAGCCAATAAACTGAGGCATCCGGGTCTGAACCCCTCATGCTCTTAATAAAGGCACTCGCCGTATCAAAGTGATAATCCTCGTCGCCGTCGTAATACACAACTTTCCGCTGACAGGACTCCTCCGCAACCTTCAGGTCAAAAATGATGTCGCCTTGATCATTTGGTGCTGTCGTCATCACCCCCACCTCAAGAGCGTTCAACGCCCGCCGGCAGTCCCCCGCCGCGTGCTTCGCAATGAATCGCAGCACATTATCGTCTGCCACAACGCGCTGTCCGCCTAACCCGCGGTCCTCATTTTTTAAGGCCCGACGTAGGACCTCGACTAAAGCATCCTCATCCAGAGGCTTCAGCTCGAAGATCGTAGATCGGGAAAGAAGCGGTCCGTTTATCGAAAAAGAAGGGTTGTGTGTGGTTGCGCCGATAAGTACCAGCGTTCCGTTCTCAACGTCGGGCATGAGCACATCCTGTTGCGCCTTATTGAAGCGGTGAATCTCATCAACGAAGAGAACCGTTTTCTGTCGCGATCGCCTTCGACGCGCCTGTTCAATAACCCGGCGCATATCCGCGGTGTTCGATGTCACCGCATTGAGAGTCACGAAAGCAGATCGGGTCGCTTTTGAGATAATCCTGGCGAGGGTTGTCTTTCCGATTCCCGGAGGGCCGTAGAAGACTACGGAGATGAGTCGATCGCCACTGATAACGCGATGCAGAGGTTTGCCCGGTGCCACGATATGGTCTTGCCCTACAATCTCCTCCAAGGATCTCGGCCGCATGCGTACGGCAAGAGGTGCATCCGCGAGAGACTCTGCCGCTGTTTCCGGCTGCTCATCGGAAAAGAAATCGCTTTGCTCGTGAAGAGGTTTTGTTTTCATAATTAGGACAGCAAATCTACTGAAAGGTTGCTTGGAATTTACCGGAAACGGCCTTAGCAATATCGGTGTGGAGCTTTTGGATTTCCTCGGAGACAAGCGTCTTGTCTCCGGACTGGTAAGTCACGCGGAAAGCCAGGCTCTTACATCCCTTGGGAATTCTTCCGCCGCGAAACAGGTCGAACACCTCAACATTCTTGATAAGTTCCTTTTCATGGCTTTTAATTTCTTCCAGCACGGCGCCGGCCTTCACGGATTCAGCCACGACGACGGCCAAGTCTCGTTGAATTGAGGGAAACCGGGAAAGATCTTGAAAGCGACGCACCCAGGCCACATGCGACTGCGTCTCAGCAAGGGAGATTTCCGCATAGTAGACCCGGCTTTCAAGATCCCATTTGCGAGCATACTGAGGCTGAACCTCCCCCACAAGACCGACAGTGTTGTCTCCGGCCTTAATTGATTCCGAAGACAGCCCCTCTAAAGCCGTGTACTCACCTTTTGAAAATGAGACATCCGCGATACCTAATGTTTCTAAAAATGCGGCGACCATGCCCTTAAGGTCGTAGAAGGCAAACTCTCTGCTATCCGTATCCGCCCATCCCTTTTCATACCGCAGTCCCGCAATAATAATGCCCAGGGCCTTTTCCTCGTGCGTCTTCTTACCCGATGCGGTCTCCTTCCGATAGGTATTGGCGATTTCGAAGAACGGCATGCTGACCGCACCCTGGTTAGCATTTTTTTTCAGCACTTCCATGAGGCTCGGCAGCAGCATGGGACGCAGTCTGTTCAGCTCTTTATTCTGAGGATTGACAATCCGTATTGATTCCTCAATATTGTAATCCGGCGGAAAGCTTTGTTCGGATATCAGGCTGAAAGTAACGGTCTCGTAAAGCCCAGCCGCCGTAAAATAGTGCCTCGCCGTCTCCTCAACTTTCAAGAGCGGGTCGTCGAGCAGTTCATGCGGCACTAGCGACGGCAGTGCAGACGGAATATTCTCATAGCCATAAAGTCTCGCGATCTCCTCAATGAGATGAACCGGCATCACAAGATCCGAGCGAAAAGACGGAATACGGACGGAAAAACTTCCGACCCCCTTGTCCTTCACATCGAGGCCAAGTCGCCTCATGAAGGCTGCGATCTGTGAGGGCTTAATTGCTACGCCGAGGGTCTTTTCAACCTCGCCGGCAGTCAAATGAATCAGACCATTCTTACCCGCGGGCTTTTGGCCGACCTTGATCACGCTGCTGACAAAACGCGGCTTCGCATATTTCTTCAAGAAATAGAGGGCGCGTGATCGTGCAAAATCAACCCCTTCGGGATCCACGCACCGCTCAAACCGATAGGACGATTCACTCGTAATGGCATGATGCTTAGAGGTCGATCGTACTCTTCCGGGGTGTAAGAACGCCGATTCCAAGAAGATATTACGTGTTTTATCCGAGACCTCGGAATCCGCGCCGCCCATCACTCCTGCCAGGGCCGTCGCTCTATCGTGATCTGCAATTACCAGATCTTCATTGCGGCAATCATACACATGCCCATTGATCGCCGTAAATTTCTCGCCTTTCCGCGCACGTCGAATCACGACTTCCCTGCCGCCCAACAAATCGGCATCAAAGGCATGAAGCGGCTGACCCGTCTCCAATAGGACATAGTTCGTGATATCCACAATCAGGTTAATGCAGCGAACCCCGCAGGCTTCCAATCGATCGCGCATGAAATCTGGAGTGGGATTTTGCTCCACGCCCTCAAGAACGACTCCCGTATAATACGGGCACCCGTCTTTGTCCTTAAGCTCAACCTTCCATCCCGGCGGCATTTTTCGGCTTGTCTGCTCATCAATTTCGGGCAGCCGGAGCGTCAGATTTTCGATCGCAGCAATCTCTCGGGCAACTCCGATATGCGACAGCCAATCCGGACGGTTCGTAGTAATTTCGATCTCGAAGAGATGATCTTTGCCTCCACAGATCGGTACCAATTTTTCGACTTCCAAACCGGCCATGGTGAGCGAGTTAGCAACAGCCTCAATCGGGGGCTTCATCGTCACATAATCACTCAACCATCGAACGCTGATTTTCATATTAGAACTGCCTCAGAAACCGCAAATCATTTTCATAAAAATAGCGAATATCCGGAATACCTAAACGCAACATTGCGATTCTCTCCACACCCAAGCCAAAAGCAAAACCGCGCACTTTTTTTGTGTCATAGCCCACGGCTTCAAAGACTTTGGGATTCACAAATCCTGCGCCTAAAATTTCAAGCCACCCCTTATCCCCCCACTGGATGTCGACTTCAACACTCGGTTCGGTAAAAGGAAAGAAATGAGGTCGGAAACGAATTTTTGTACTGCTACCGAACAGTTCCCTCAAAAACCAGTACAGAACGCCCTTCAATTCGCTGAAATTTGTCTTATCATCCACCATAAGCCCCTCAATCTGATGAAACATGAAGGAATGGCTGGCATCGACCGTGTCGGGGCGGTAAACACGACCCGGCGCGATAATACGCAACGGGGGATCATTCTTTTCCATAACACGTATCTGAACGGTTGACGTCTGCGAACGGAGCAAAGACCCGGAATCGGTATAAAAGGTGTCAAAGCTGTCACGGGAGGCGTGATCGAGCGAAATATTAAGTGCGGTAAAATTATAAAACTCTGTTTCGACTTCCGGGCCTTCGACAACCGCAAACCCCATCCGCCCAAAAATCCGGCAGATCTCTCTGATCGTTTGGGAAATGGGATGTAGTTTACCGACAGCGGGACGAATGCCCGGCAGCGTTTCATCGAAGTTGCCCTCAGAAGTCGATGCGTCAGGAAGGGACTCGCACAGGGTCCGAAGGGATTCTTCTAAGTAGCCCTTGAGGCGATTAACCTCACGGCCCCAATCCCTACGTTCCTCCGCACTCAGAGTCTTCAGCCGCGCCATGAGCTCGCCCAACTTACCTTTTTTTCCAAGGTAGGCAATTCGGAAGGCCTCTAAATCCTCGCGCGAACCGATATCCTTGAGTTGTGCCTGGGCTTCCTTTTCGACTTCACTGACGGTCGGATTCATCGGTGAGCAATGCCTCTGGGGGCACGTTCACAGATATGAGGCTTAGACCTTAGCGACTGAGCGCTGAGACTTGGCAAGTTCCACCAACTGCTGAAAAGCGTCGGCATCGCGTACGGCCAACTCGGCAAGAGACTTCCGGTCCAACTCGACTTTGGCCTTTATTAGGCCGGAAATAAATACGGAATAGCTGAGTCCAAATTCACGGGAACGCGCACCAATTCGCGCCTGCCACAAGCGGCGGAACTCACGCTTGCGAACTTTCCGGTCGCGGGTCGCATAAACCATGGCACGAATAACCGTTTCCCTAGCCGTGCGGAAAAGTTTGCGACGTCCGCTAAAAAACCCCTTAGCCCGCTTCAGAACCTTCTTCCGGCGTCTTCTAGACGCGGGGGCGTTAGTACTTCTCGGCATGATGAACTCCTCTCAAAAAAATATTTTTTTTAGGTGCCATAAGGCAATAAAGTCTTAATCCGACGCACATCCGTATGATGGACGAGATGCATCCCGCGAGACTGCCTCTTCTTCTTGGGGCTCCGATCCGCAAGCATATGACGCCTTAGTGAGCGCGCGGATTTCACTTTTCCGGTTGCGGTAATCTTGAAACGTTTTTTGACTGCTTTATTCGTCTTGAGCTTTGGCATCAGTTGTCTCTTTCGTAGGCTCTTCTGTGGACCCTTCTCTAGGCTCTTTCTTGGGCTTCTTCGGCAATGCAGCCTTCGCCGTGAAATAAATATGGATCACGTTACCCGCTAGCCCGTCGTTGCGCTCGAGATCTGCGACCTCGGAAATATCCTCTATAAACCGTTTAATAATCTTCTGGCCAAATTGCCGGCGCGTAATCTCGCGGCCCCGAAAAAACATCGTAAACTTTACTTTGTCACCCCGCTCGAGAAATCTGCGCGCATTCCTAAGTTTAGTCTGGTAGTCATGCTCTTCGATCTTGAGGGTCATCTTGATTTCTTTGACCGTGATCGTTTTCTGCTTCTTCCTCGTCTCTCTTTCCTTCTTGCTCAGCGAGTAGATATACTTCCCGAGATCCAAAATTCGACACACCGGCGGGCTGACATTGCCGGCAACTTCTACCAGATCCAACTCATCCTGCCGCGCCATTTCCAGCGCTTCCTTAGTCGCAACAACACCGACCTGCTCGCCTGCGGCGTTTATCAAACGCACCTGAGGAACACGAATGTGTTCGTTCGCGCGTATTCGTCTTTTTGTTTTAGACAATGATTCTCCTATCGTTCTTCGTGTCGGGGGAATAATTCAAGGACGGCACATATCCTCGCGCGTATATCACTCGGGCATCACGGGTTGACACCACGAGGTTGCGCGTTTCCGCTCTCAGAATTTTAGTCTCTTTAACTGCCTCACCCATCTTAAGATAGGCGCGTATTTTACCTTCGAAAGCAGCTTATGGCAACCCCTTTTAGAGGCTGTCTAGGCCGGCTTTTTAGCCTTCACTTTTAACCGCTTTTTCCGTCTGGCGCGCCTTTTCCGCTTAAGGCGTCTCTTAATGTCCTGGCCCATGTCCCCTCCGTCATTTGTGAAGCGCAATGAATACCATAGCCTGGGATTTATTTCAACTCTTTTCAACAAAACCACTTACAGCATCGGCGCTTGAGGAGGGTCTTGGTCTCTGACTTAAGTCGTGCTAGACTAACGCCTTACTTGACTCACTTAAGGAGATTTATATGGCGACTCAGACTAAGAATATGAATTGGCTCTACGGCATCATAGCCGTCCTGGCAACCTTGTTGATTCTTCAAACTTGCTATTTGCTCCTGAGCCGGAAAAATGGAGCCGTGCCTGCGAAGAAGTCAGCCGTCACTGTGCAGCAAGCATCTCACAGCTCACCCTCGCAGACGAAACCGTCCACCTGGTTCTCATCCGCCGCTCCGGCGCGTGACGAGACCCGGAAGGATCCCTTCGCTGAAATGGAGCACATGCAGGCCCGCATGAACCGGGTTTTTAATACGATGATGAGGTACGGCCCGGTCATCGCCCAAGATCTCGGAAGCGGATTCTCATCTTTTCATCCCGCAATGGATTTGCAAGAAACCGAATCCGATTATATTGTCCGTGTTGATTTGCCTGGCACCGACAAAGACAAAATCGAGATTAGCGTCCGGAACATGCTTCTGACCGTCCAGGGTACGCGTGAAGTCGAAAGCGAATCTGCTGATAATAACCAGGGCTTTTATACTCAAGAACGAAGCTATGGCTCTTTCGCCAGAACGCTAACGCTTCCGGGGCCGGTCAATGAGACCAGCGTAAAAGCGGAGTACAAGGACGGGGTCCTGACCATCTTCTTACCAAAGCTCAGTCCCGGTAAAGAGGCCCAGAAGATTGCGGTTCAGTAGCATCTATATTCCTCGTTGAAATCCCAAGCGATTGTGATTAAGATGAATGCTCTTTTGCGGGCGGTTAGCTCAGTTGGTTAGAGCACTACCTTGACATGGTAGGGGTCACAGGTTCGAATCCTGTACCGCCCACCAATTTACAACCCAAATATGCCGTTCCGAACGCAGCCACTCAGCGATGATCTCGACAGCCTAGTCCCTCCGCCCGAGTTGCGTCGCCCTCGTGGAATCGAAGCCTCTGCATACATCAAAGACGGTCACGATATCGTCTCACGAGTCCGCGCCTCTGCGGGCTTAACTCCGAACAGTCATGTCCTCGACGTCGGCTGCGGCAGCGGAAGGTTTGCATCCGCTTTGACGCAGTTTTTGGAAGCCGGCAGCTATAGCGGCCTTGAGGTGCAGCACCCTTCATCGATCACCTAAACAGCAGCATCGCAAAGCGATTCTCGAATTTTCACTTTCATCACGCCGATATTTATCACTCCTACTATTATCCGCAGGGCAAGCAGCGCGCCGAAGAGTACCGCTTTCCTTACGAGAATGAGAAGTTCGACGTTGTCTATCTGAATTCGATATTCACTCATTTACTCCCGCACGCGATCCGCCGCTACCTGGAAGAAATCAGACGGGTCCTCATGGCAGGAGGTCGCGTCCTAGCCACCTACCTCATCGCTAATGAGGAGTCGTTGCGCCTCGACGAGGCGGGCGGCTGCCTCGAGGAGCTTCGTCAGGGCCGAGGGAGTGCCATCAATGTTCGGTATAAGAATCATTGGGCGCGCGACGCGGAGACTCCCGAGCGCATGATCATTGTCGACGAAGATTGGCTGCAAAACACCTACAAAGAAGCCGGCTTAGAAATCACACAGCTTTTCTGGGGCTGGTGGTGCGGCAGGCCGAAAAGCCCCGGCACGATCGCTCAAGACGTGATTATCGCACGCCCTATCCCCTAGCACTGTACGTCTTTTTGCCGACCATCATTTCTTCGGCCATAGCCAATGCGTGACGCGCCCTTTCGTAATCGGGATTTATCTGTAAAGCTCGCTTCAGCGGTTCGACGGCTTCTTGAACCCTTCCCTGCTGGGCTAAATTCAAACCCAAATTAAAGCGGAATTCGGCATTTTCGGGCTCCACGCGAATGGCCTCAAGAAAGCACAATTCGGCCCCAGCAAAATCACCGAGCGCTGAAAGGGCGACACCCAGGTTACTCTGCCCCTCCGCGATGTGGGGACTGGCCTTCGCGGCCCGGCGAAGATAAGGCTCGGCATCCGCGAACCTGCCTTGTTGCAACAGCAGGCCGCCAAGGCTGCGAAGGGCGTCGACAAACCTGGGGTGAAGACGGATTGCCGTCAAAAAGTATCGCTCAGCCTCTTTGTAGTTCTTCTGCCTCTCTCTGAGCTTGCCCACCCGAAAGGGATATTCGGCACGATCCGGAAACGCCGCCATCAACTTCGCATACAAAGCCTCGGCTTCTTTATCCCTTCCCATCAAAAAAAATATTTTCGCCATGTTGCCTTCGATTTCATCTAAATCAGGCTGCAGACTGTGCGCCTGCTGAAGATAATCCAAAGCCTCTTCATAGCGCCCACTTCGGGCCAGCGCCTTTGCGAGATTGATTTTTGTCGGCGCGTCGTCGATGTTGCGTTTTACCGCTTCCTGATAAAATACCAACGCGTCCTGGAAGCTATCACCCTCCGCAACCTCGGCCCCCAATAAATGATGCGCCAGGGGGTTTTGGGGATCCAATGCCAGACCGCGTGCAGCAAAGCTCGAGGTATCGCGCCAGGAAAAACTCTGAGCCCTGGCGAGGCCTCCAAGCCCAATAACAACGGCAGCGCTCAGGGCGCAAGTGAGCACTCTCCCGAAACGCCTGTTTGAAAAAAGATCTGCGACAGCCCATACCGTGATCACAATCAGTCCCAGGATCGGCACATACATGAAGCGATCTCCCATCCGCGGGGCGCTTAGCACCGGCAACAAGGTCACCAGATACCAGAGCCATCCCACCGCCAGAAACGGCTGATCGACATGTGCGAGCATGAGCCAGGTTATAAAACCAAGCAAAACAAACGAAACCATCGCAATACCGGTCGGAGCGGCACCGACATACGGGCTATACAGACCCAGGCCTATCGGCCAGAAGGCTTTGATCAACAATATCACCGGCGTCACGATCGCATTCGTCATGACCTCAAGAGGCATCGAGAACCTCACGGCATCAGGCACTCGGTATAGTGCCACGACTGCAGGGACCACAGCCATCAAACAAAGGGGGATTTTTTCTAGGATGCACCGAAATAACATCTGAGTCCGAAAGGGCCGAATCCCGATTCGGCCAAGCGGCCAGTAATCGATAAATAACAACACGATCGGCAGCATCATTGAAACGGGCTTTGCCATGAGCGACAGCGAATAGAGCAGCACTACGGCCGTTTTTTCCAGGGCCGAGGGCCGGTGCTGCTGCCTAGCGTAAGCCCAAATCGTCAGCAGCATGAAGAAGGCACACAACAGATCCTTTCTTGCACTCACCCAACACACCGTCTCAACTTGCAGCGGGTGCACGGCGAATATCAGCGCTACGACGAGACATCTCACAGTCCGGGCGGTCAGATAGCGCAGGACAAGAAAAACACCCACTGCATTGGCGGCATGTAAAATTAAATTTGTCAGGTGATGCCCGGCAGGGTTCATGCCGGAGAATTCCGCATCCAGGATGCGGGAGACAAGTGTGGCGGGTTGCCAGTAATCGACATAGGAGGAAGGACTGAAGAAGTCAGCCGAAAGGGCCCACTTGAGCGCTGCCCAGTTCAGGCCCCCCGAGAGGTGCGGATTCTGATAGATAAAGTTCGCATCGTCGTAACGCAGGAAATCAAAGGTAACGGCTTGCCCAAATACCGCCGCCACCGCCAGAATGAGGCCGCAACAACAGAAAAAAACCGTCGCGGTCGGGGAGACCTGCACCTTAAGATTCAAGTTTAGCAACTTGCCTTCTTGCCATCGGCACGTCTTTGTAATTGAAGATCGTTAGCTTCCGGTCCCGCAAGATTTTGATGTGTTCCTCTAACAAATGCGGTTTAACGTGGATCGCCTTCAAAGCATCAGGATCACCTGCGTCGGCGAATCGTTGGATGCTCCCCCTAATGGACTGAACCGCCTCTGTCAAAAGTGCGACCGAAAACACAGAAGTATGCAGCGTAAGAACCGTGATGGATACGCATACAACCGCGCTTAAAGAGCGCAGCTTGGGCACTGCCGTGGAGCGAAATACAAGCGCGCCAAAGACCAAGACCGCAATCCAGAACGGATACGCAGCGGTAATGTACTGCCCATCCCGTGCCCAAGCATGTCCCAATCCCCCACGGCCGACCGCGGCAAGGAGGTCGTTTGCAAACACGAAAAGACCGATGCCGAAGAAACTCAGGTAATATTCTCTCGGAATCTTCGTCTGGAACAGCAGGTAAAAGGAAAAAGCAAAAAAAAGAGCACAACCAACGATACCGGTCAAGAGTGGCCACAGAAATTGACCCGGCACCATAACCACAGCCACGGGCCCTCCCAAAAATACGAAAATAAAGATGAGAAAATTTCCGGGATCTTCGAGAATGTGCGTCGGGTCTCGGTAGGGAGGATAAAAATCAAAGCCGTGCATATACGGAGTCACGACGAGAACCGCCGCAACCACCCATAGTCCGAGCGCACACCTCTTCTGCCCGGGAGTACGAAACTCGTTCAGGCAAAGAAGAATCCAGCCTACCGGCCAGTAGACAAGCCCTCCGGAAAAGGAATAATTAGACAACGCCCCTAAGCCGGCGGCAAGCCCGAAGCGCCTCCAGCGAAATGGCGCAGCCGTCAGAAACACTAATCCTGTTATGGCGGTAAAAAAGCATATGAAATTGACGATCTTCTCGCCCCAGATCCAGCACTTCCATTGGCCGATGGAGTACACCATGAGGAAAACCACCGGAATCAACTGTCTAACGATACGACTCCCAAGGCAAGGCTTTGCGCGCAGTAGTGCGCAGCAAAAAGCCGCAAATGTTCCGCCGGCCAGAGACAAATTCAACACGACTTCGTATCGGAGATCCCAATGCGTGAGACGGGCCATGTAGGTTTGAATCAATCTCGGAAACGGGCTTCTGTGTTGAGAACTCCAAGCCCAAAAATCGTTAAAACTGAGCGTTCCCTCAAAGACTTTGCGAATACGATCCATATTATCCCACTCATCGGCCCAGGGCATTTCGATGGGGTAGCGAAAAAGGAGAAACACGAGAAGCAGGAAATTGAGTCCCGCAACGGCCCACAGAAGGACCGGCCCGGGACTGCGGAGGGGAAAAGTCAGATTTTGCTTCTCATGAGGGGCTCTCAGCAAGATACGTCTCCAGCAAAGATTTGGCCTTCTCGAGGGCCTTTGCACGATGCGAAACTTCGTGTTTCTTTTCAACAGGCACTTCGCCGAAAGTCCTCTCGAAAGGCGGGTAATAAAAAATGGGGTCATAGCCAAATCCGTTTTCGCCGCGGCGCTCACGCGCGATCACACCGTAGACTTCCCCTTCGACGCCCCCGATCACGTCTGTCGGATCGGCAATGGCAATGGCAGAACTAAAATGGGCTCCGCGGCAATTATCGGGAACCGCATCTAAAAGCCGCAATACCTTTTCGTTATTTTTATCGTCGTTTCCTTCCGCGCCCGAAAAGCGCGCCGAGTAGACTCCGGGAGCTCCCTCCAAGGCGTCGCAACACAATCCTGAATCCTCCGCCAGAGTCAGCATGCCGGTCTGTTTTGCGTACCCCACGGCCTTCAGGATGGCGTTGTCGGCAAAAGTCTTACCGTCTTCGGCAACCTCCTCGGTCGGCGGCAGATCTTTAAGGCAAACCAGTTTCAAAGGAAGCGTGGACAAGAGCGCTTGCAACTCGCCCAGTTTCTTGGCATTCGTCGTGGCGACAAGAAGGGTTACAGGGCCGCCGGCTGTCATCTGCCAAAACACTTCTTCTGGGCCTCGAGCAGTTCGCGCACCCCGCGCTTTGCCAACGCGAGCATCCGATCCATTTCCGCTTGAACAAAGGGAGTCCCTTCAGCGGTGCCCTGGACTTCAACGAACTTCCCCTTACCGGTCATCACAACATTCATATCCACGTCGGCCTTTGAATCTTCCTCATAGCAAAGATCCAGTACAGGTATCTTATTGACAATCCCCACACTCACCGCAGCCACAGAATCTTTGAGCGGGCTCACTGAGAGCAGCCCTTGATCCATGAGCTTTGCGATGGCTTGCCGGAGCGCAACATAACTCCCCGTGATGGCTGCCGTACGTGTCCCCCCGTCTCCCTGAATGACATCGGCATCAATCCAAACAGTTCTCTCCCCGAGCTTTTTTAAATCGATAATGCAGCGAAGGCTCCTGCCGATCAGCCGCTGTATTTCCAAAGTTCGGCCGGAGGCCTTTCCTTTGCTCGCCTCACGCATGATGCGGTCCGAACAGGAGGCGGGAAGCATGCCGTATTCGGCGGTGACCCAGCCGCGGCCCTTATTTTTGAGGAACGGCGGTACTTTTTCCTCCACGCTGGCAGTACAAAGTACACGGGTATTGCCCATTTCAATCATGCAGGATCCCGTTGCAAATTTCAGATAACTTTTCTGAAGCTTTACTTTTCTGAGCTGGTTCGCTTTTCTTCCGTCAGGTCGCAATCAATGCCTCCTCGGTGTCAATCCATTAAGGGATCTGTAAAATACGGTGCAGTCTGGGCAAGAGTCGCACATTGAGGTCTCGAGCGGCCTCATCGCGCATAAGCTGGTTCAGCAGTTCCATTAGCTCGGCGTCTTCATGCCCTTCTATTCCGTTTGAGACCGGCTGTAAGACAACCGGCGTCTTAGGCGCAACTTTCCTAACGATATCCATGTGGGCACGAAACTCATCCCGCTTGAGGTCTTTGGAAATCACGATTTTGACCAGGGTTTCTTTCCTGCGTGCAATTTCGAGAAATCTTGCGTGATCGCGATCAAAGTTGCCCTCGCCGGTCACACTCGCGGGCTTCATGTCCATCGCGATGCAGTCACATAAGTCGACGACGCGCCGAAGGGCCCGCCACAAAATCCCATCCGTTTCTAAATACAGCCGGAAGTTTTCAACCTTAAGCCGCCTCATGAGCGGCTCCACGAACTCAACGTAGAGCAAGGGTTCGCCTCCCGTAAAGCTCACGAAGGCGGGTTGTCCTTCGTGTTCTGCCAATCGCATCACTTCAGCCACAACCTCGTCGCGGCTCCAATCTCGCCCGCCCTTGCCGAGCTCATCACAGTAGCTGCAGCGGATATGGCACTCTTCAAATCGCACGAAGATGTGCCTCTCCCCCATATGGGTTCCTTCGCCTTGCAGCGAGGAGAAGATCTCTGAAATTCTTGCGCTATGAGTACTGGGGGGATGTTGCACGAGTCACGAGAGGATCGGTAAGTCCCGCTTCCTGAAAACCCTTAGCACGCAGGATACAGGAGTCGCATTCGCCGCACGGGTCCTTCCTGCCTTGATAACACGACCATGTGTGTTCGAACGGAATGTTGAGTTTGATTCCGAGTTCCACAATCTCTTTTTTTGACAGCCGAAGCAGCGGAGTTTCGATCAGAATCGATCGGCCCCGAACTCCCGCCTTGGTTCCTCGCTTTAACACCTCGCTAAAGGCATCGAAATACTCCGGGCGGCAGTCCGGGTAGCCGCTGTAATCCAAGGCATTCGCCCCAATAAATATCGCCTCGGCCCCACGGGCCTCCGCAAAAGATGCCGCGAAAGACAAGAATACGGTATTGCGTGCGGGCACATAGGTGGATGGAATTTCACGGCTCATTTCGGCGCTGTCGCGGCCCACCGGAATCGGGCTGGTCGTGTCCAAGAGCGCGCTCCCCTTCCAAGGAAGGGATATGCTGAGGATATGGTGCTCCAGATTCAATTCGGCAGCGATACGGCGAGCGGAGTCGATCTCTCGAACGTGCACCTGGCCATAAGAGAGCGTAAGCGCCCTCACCGAATAGCCGTCCGCCAACGCTGCGTATAATGCTACCGTCGAATCCAACCCGCCTGAAAGTAGACAAATCGCTGCTGTTACCATGCCCGAATCACCTTAACTCCCCGCAGTTTTTCTCCAAGAAAGCGACTTCCGATGCCAATAAAATTTCGGGGCAAATCACTCGTAAAAACCTTCAATCGACCTCGTCCCGAGCCCGGATAGCTTAGCCCGTTTCGTTCCAAAAGGGAAGCGAGTTTCCCCACCGTCGGCTCGGCCGAATCCACAATCCGCACGCGGGGCCCCATATACTCCTCAATGCCCTTCCTCAGCAAAGGATAGTGCGTGCACCCGAGGATCAGCGTATCAATGCGCTTTGCCTTAATCGGTTTCAGATAACGCCGAATCACCTCACGCGTCACCTCATCATCGAACCAGCCGGCCTCAACCAACGGGACAAAAAGCGGGCATGCACGACTGTAGATTTTCAGCCCGCCTCCCGCTCTTTTCAAGGTGCGCACGTAGACTTTACTGTGAATCGTCGCGTCCGTGCCGATAACTCCGAGGCGACCCGATCGCGTCACGGATAAGGCCTGAGCACACGCCGGCTGAATGACGTCAATTATGGGGATATCAAACTCATGCTTGAGTGCGCTGTACGCCGCGCTCGACGACGAGTTGCACGCGACCACAACCGCTTTGACTTTTTGCTTCAGAAGGAATCGAGTATTTTGGAGAGAAAACTCGCGGATCTGACGAGTCGATTTGATTCCGTAAGGGAGCCGGGCAATATCCCCAAAATAGATAAGGGGTTCTCGGGGAAGCTGTCTCCGAATCTGACGGACTACGGTGAGACCGCCCAAACCCGAATCAAATACACCAATCGGCTTGCGCGACACGGGCGCTCTCTTTAATCCTTCGCTTGCAGGAATACCCGGATCTGATCAACCGCCTTCTTGATCTGAATTTCGGGAACCACGAGCGCAAAGCGGACATACCCTTCACCGTACTCGCCAAAGCCCGTGCCCGGCGCTACAGCGATGCCGGTTTCGCGCAAGAGGAGCTCGGTGAATTCCATCGAGGTCAGGGCACTGAATCGTGCAGGAATTCTCGTCCACACATAAAAGGTGGCCTTTGGCCTCTTGGTTTCCCAGCCAATCCCGTTTAACCCATCCACAAGCAAATCGACACGCTCTTTGTACAGTTTAACGATCTTCTTCACATAGGTCTGCGGGCCCGTCAAGGCCTCCACTGCCGCGGATTGTATGGCTCGGAATAGGCCGAAATCCACGTAGCTTTTCGTCTTATCAATGCTCGCGAGGATTTCTTTATTACCGACACAAAAACCGATGCGCCACCCCGGCATGCTGTAAGACTTTGAGAGGGTATGAAACTCGACACAGAACTCCTTCGATCCTTTTGCCTCAAGAATGCTGGGTGAACGCTTGCCCGAGAAGACGAAATCAGAATAGGCATTGTCGTGCGCAACAATGATGTCTTTATCTTTCGCCCAATGACATACCCGGTTGAAAAACTCCAGGTCACAAGTCGCTGCTGTCGGGTTGTGGGGGTAACTCAAGATCATTAACTTGGACAGACGCGTCGTCTCACGCGATAATTGAGTTAGGTCGGGGAGGTAATTGTTTTCCTCTTTGAGCGGGATATTGTACAGAATGCCGCCGGCCATGATCACGCCGTTGAAATGAATCGGATAGGCCGGCGACGGAATCAGCGCCAAATCATCATTATTCAAGAAAGCCAACGAGAGGTGCGCAATTCCTTCCTTCGAACCGATCAAAGGCAGCACTTCCGTCTCAGGATTCAAGTCAATTCCGAAACGGCCGTGGTACCACTTCGTAATCGCCACCCGCAGGTTTCGCTCGATACTTTCAGTACGTTTTGAGTACCGGTGAATGCCCTTTATGCGCAGGGCCTCACGCAGCGCCTTAAGCACATTGGGCGGAGGCTCAAGGTCGGGATTCCCCATACTGAAATCGATGATCTCCCTACCCGTCTCGCGCACTTCCTGCTTCCAATTGTCCACAATCGTGAACAGATACGGAGGCAAGCGCCTCATTCGATTTGCTTCATGCCTTGGCATAAATTATTTCTCTCCTCTAATTCTCTTCATTATCGATAGCACAAAGAATTTCACCCTTCGCCACTATTTCTGCCTCGTCATAATAAACTTCGGCAAGGATTCCCGTGCAGGGCGACTGTATCATGACGACCCCGACTTCCGTCGAGAGTTCCACCAGGTCGTCCCCCTCATTGACCGGATCTCCTTCCTCAAAAAACCATGTCTGAACGGTCCCTTCCTCTACGTGAGGTCCCAAAACCGTTAAGGAAACTTCAACCATTTATCGCCTCGTAACTTTCGCCCGCGTGATAAGAGCTTCTCACATAGGGACCTGAGAACACATCGTGAAAACCTAACTTTTTCATTTCTTCTGCCAAGTAACTAAACCGCTCTGGGCGCACATAATCAACCACGTCAACATGTCCCTGGGTCGGCTGCAGGTATTGACCGATCGTAACAATATCGCAGCCTACGCGGCGCAGATCCCGCCCGGTTTCCAGACATTCCGCGTCAGTCTCCCCGAGCCCGAGCATCAAACCGCTCTTCGTATAAATTTCCGAATTAATTTCCTTTGCGGTCAGTAAAACTTCCAAGGACCGTTCATAAGATGCCTGTACTCTGACCTCGCGCTGCAGCCGGCGCACCGTCTCAACATTATGGTTATAAACATCGGGAGCCGCATCGACAACCGTTTTTATCAGTTCCCGGCGCGCATGGAAGTCGGGGGTAAGGACTTCAACTCTTACCCCATCGATTCTTCGCTTGATGCTCTTCACCGTTTCAGCGAAGTGAACCGCGCCTTCGTCTGCCAGATCATCACGTGCCACTGAGGTAACAACAACATAACTCAAGCCCATTGCAGAAGCTGCGTCAGCAACCCGCGCGGGCTCGTCAGCCGACAACTCCTCCCCCCTGCCGGTCTCCACGGCACAAAATCCGCAGCGCCGTGTGCAGACATTGCCGAGAATCATGAAGGTCGCTGTCCCCCCGCTATAGCACTCATTGCGATTAGGGCACATCGCCGACTCACAAACGGTATTGAGGCCGTAACGGGCCAGAATTCCGTGCGTTTTCTCGGATGACTCAGCAGGCAACGACCGCCGCAGCCACGGGGGTAACCTCCGCGGTGCCTTGATCTCTCCTTCAAGCAGGGTGCTTAGCGTCATACTCTCCTTGTCTTAACTTCCGGTATTACGCGAGGTTGTATCAAAAAGAGATAGGGGTGTCAAGAAGGATCCCGGGAACGCAATAATTCCCGGGGAATGCTGATGTCCAGGACATGGACTAAACCTGCATAACGGGGTCCTTCTCCCCTGTGGAGCCCCTTCTTATGGAGCCCCAGCGTGAGCGTCGACGAGGCAAAAATAGCGGTACCGAGTACTCGCCCTGAATCGGCATGAAGACCTGAGGGGATGTCGACCGCCACAACGCGGCAGGCCACTCGATTGACGAGCTTTATGAGCGACGCGTGGGGCTCTTTGACCTCGCGACTCAGCCCCACACCAAACAGGGCATCCAGGACCAGGTCGGCCATGGCTATCCTCTTTTCAGTGCTTGCCGTCTGCTTCGGCGAAAAGACGCTCGCCGGGATCTTCATGCGAGTCGCGATTTTCCAGTTTACCGCCGCATCCGGCTTGAGATTCTTTGCGACTCCGACCAGCAGAATCTCCGCCTTATAGCCGCGATTCCACAAATGGCGTGCCGCAACCAGCCCGTCGCCGCCGTTATTGCCTTTCCCACAGAGGATTAAAATGCGAGAACCCGGCGCCAATTCACGGGAGACATAATCGGAAATGCCGCGGCCGGCATTTTCCATCAGCAGGAGGCTTGGGATTTTATATTCTTTGATGGCCTTCTTATCGAGGGCCATCATCTGCGCACCGCTAACGGCTCGGGCCAAGCGCCACCCCTTTGAAAGTTTCGTGGATCAACTCCGTCAACTCAACCCGATGAATGGCACCGATCTGATCCCGGCTGCCTCGGAAAATTACTTTCTTGTCGAAATTCGTGCGGCCGACCAACTCGTCGGGGTTTCTTGCATTCACACTCTCAGCAAACACAATCACCGTTCTGCCCAGGCGGGCCCGGTAATTCTCATCGCTGATCCGCTTTTGAGTTTCCAAAAGCTCCTGGTTACGCCTCTCTTTGACTTCAAGAGGGACGTCGTCGGGCAATTTCGCCGCCGGAGTGCCCGCCCGAACCGAGTACTTGTAGATGTAGGCCCCGTCGAAACGCAGGTCCTCGAGCGCCTTCATAGTTTCCCGATGGGACTCTTCGGTTTCTCCCGAAAAACCCGCAATGATATCCGTTGTCACCAGGACATCTGGGATCATCCCCCGCATCCTTTCGATTTTGCCCGCATATTCCTCATAAGTATGAAGTCTTTTCATGCGCTTGAGGACAGCGTCCGATCCCGACTGGAGCGGCAAGTGAAACCGCCGCGAAATTTTCGGGTTACGCGCGATGACCTCAAACAGTTTGGGCGTGGCGTCATGCGGATGTGAAGTGGTAAAAGAGATTTGGAACAGACCTTCGATTTCACATAGGGTGTCGAGAAGCTTCGGGAATGAAACATTCGAGGACAATTCCCCCGCCGGGGCCCCATTGTAGCTGTTTACATTCTGCCCGAGCAGCGTAATCCATCTCACCCCTTCGCCGGCAAGCCGTGCCGCCTCGCGATAAACATCTCTGGCCGGCATGGAGACCTCGCTCCCCCGCGTGATGGGCACGATACAGAACGTGCAGACCTTGTTACACCCAGTCATGATGGGAAGCCAGGCATGATGTTCCGTGCGCCTTTTTATAAGCTCCGTATATTCGATCGAGATGCCGTCCTGCTTGATCCTGGCAATCTGCCTGCGCTCTTTGCGCACCCGGCCGATAAGCGCCGGGAGCTCAACGAGGTTTCGCGTACCTATCATGAGGTCGAGCTGTGGAAATCGCCGAAACAATTTCTCGCGGTGCTCTTCCACCATGCAACCAAGCAAGCCCAGCACGAGATCGGGGTTTTGCTTTTTGGTCTCAGCCAGGATTCCCAGGCGACTGTAGACCCGGTCCTCGGCATGCTCCCTAACCGAACACGTATTCATAAGAATAATATCGGCGCTCGCGCCGCTGTCGCCCTCCGGCAAAATCTCATAACCGGCGTCCTGCAGCAGCCCGCTCGCGACCTCGGTATCATACTGATTCATCTGACAGCCAAAGGTTTTAATACTGACACGGAGCTTCCTAGTTTCCTGATTTTTGATAACTATTTCCTCCGACATTGTAACTCCCTATTACCCAACAAGTTGGAAGGTTCACTGATTTTGACCCATCCGGAAACTATTTCCTGATTTTGGATAATTATATTTTCCGACCGCATAATTATTCCCATGTGTTCTTTATAATTTCCTCATCACTAAACAGCATTATAGAGAAAACTCATCCATTTTCCATCACTCCTTCTTTTAACTAAAAAAAGCGCTAAGGATCAAGTTCGACAAGGCAATCTCAACGGAAACATCAAGCTATCTATACCCTTTTTATCACTATTTCTCGAAACATTTCAACTGAGTCATCTTTCCATTTGCCTGTCCAATATAATTCAAACTTCTGAGAAATAGCCTTTGCATTTTCCGCCGAAACAATTATTTTAAATTCATATTTTTTGTTTGAATCGAGATGCTGCGGTTGATAGCCACCTATTGTATATACCTGTGACAGAAAAAAACTATCCCCCTCATTTTCAAACATTTTATCTGTTTTCTTGACTATATGACCGATATCACAGAGCGTCCTAACGGGTGAAGGATTTATATTCGTATATTGAATCCCTGGTTTACCCTGGTCCCATTGCAGGGGAACCTGCTGAAAATATTCAGTCCCATGCCATTTTTTATCTTTCAATTCCCTTAGCTCAGCTATGAACACTTCACACAACCTA
>JAUYMS010000012.1 GCA_030698625.1 Candidatus Omnitrophota bacterium
TTGCCACCTTCGGACTGCGGTACTAGATCCTCTCGGGCGTATTCTTCAACGTGGATATGACGAAGATCGCGACAATGAGTTTCCTTTTTGAAGGAGCCGGTACCAAGACCCTTAAAGTGGATTGGGGGAACTGGGATTTCACAGAACCCGTGAACCCGGACCCGGCGTTAACGGTCGGAGACATTACGAAACTGCCGCTACTCGGCAGCGGGGAGCGTCCTGATATTGTTGGGTTTGCCAAAGAAGGAGACGGCTCCACAAGTGTGGTGACCAAAGCGACGCAGTCATTCGCACAGATTGATTACACAGGAAATGATGCCGCGTCCTTTGGCGGGGCATTCATCACCTATGATGATGCAACGACTACGACAACGGTTGAGACAATTGATTTCACGGCCGAATTCCCGACCGGGCTTGTGATCGGGGTGGAGTCGGTTACCGGCGGCGCAAATGTCACAAGCGTATTCGTGGAAGTAACGGACAATACAGGTGCGACAGACACGGTCGAGCTCGTAAGTATTGCCACCTTCGGACAGCGGTACAAGATCCTCTCCGGCGTTTTCTTTAACGTGGATATGACGAAGATCGCGACGATGAGTTTCCTTTTCCAGGGAGCCGGTACCAAGACCCTTAAAGTGGATTGGGGTGATTTTGCCTTCACGCCGCCTATTCTGCCGGATCCGAGTTTGGGAACGGGTGATATTACGAAACTGCCTCTCCTGTCGACAGGAGCCCGTCCGGATATCACAGCATTTGCGAATAGCGCTGCCACAGCTTCGCTTCAGAAGTTCTCTGAGACCTTTGTGAGACTATCTTATGACGGCTCAGCAGCCACGGCCTTTGGCGGAGCGTTCATCGCCTACGACAATGCTTCGACCGTCCCGGTAGAGAGCATCAATCTCAATGCGCTGTTCCCAACCGGAATTGTTATTGAACTGGACTCTCCGGGTGCTGCGATTACTGATATCGTCTTTGAAGTTACTGACGATACAGGTAAGAAGGATTCCGTGCAATTGACAAGCATTGATTCATTCGGACAGCGGTGGAAGATTCTTCCCGGCCAGTTCGACCAAGTGAACACGACCGCGATCCAGACTATCGCATTTGTCCTGACAGGTCAGCAGACAGGATCTGTTTCGATTAACTGGGGAGAGTTCAACTTTATCCCGCAACTGACTGGGCAGACCTTTGATCAGTCCGTGCTTCACGCTTTTACCGAAGACCCGGGCGTGACTGGATTCGGCGGAAATACCGACCCCTCAAAGATCCGCGGATTCATGACACTGAACGCAACATCGCCGCGCGATTTTAACTTCGTCTACGATTTGATTGGCTCACAGACATCGTTTGTCGTAGCCTCCATTTCAAAAGGCTTTTTCGATGGGAGTAACGTTTTTCAGGGCACACCCCTCTCGCTGCCACCCACTTTCCGGCTTGCTCTCCAAGGTGACGATACCGAGGGCATTCCACAGCGCGTTCGTGTAAACATTATTGATACCAGCAACCGCAAAGCAAGCTATGACCTGCTGGTTACTGATCTATTGCAGAATTTCTCCTTAGATCTTACGAATCCCGGAATTCTTCCACCTCAGGGATTCGACCGTACGAGTATTGCGAGGGTCGAGCTTGTGGTTGACCGAATTCTGGCAGGACCGGACGATATTCGCGGCAAGGTTAATGTGAAGTTTAAGGACGGCCTCGATTTCATCCCGAAGGTGACAGGTGATCCTTTTAATGCCGGTGCGTTACATGATTTCACTGAAAAACCGGATGTGACCTCTTTTGGCGGGAATGTTGATCCGAGAAAGATACGCGGATTTATTACGCTGAATGTACACAATCCGAGAGAATTCGATTTCGTTTACGACCTCCGCAGCTCGGCGACATCTTTCACGGTTGCGTCCATTAACAAGGGCTTCATCGACGGAAGCGGCAACTTTCAGGGTGTTCCGCTTTCACTCCCGAGTGTGCTGACGCTGGCGCTGCGCGGAGATGCGACCGTGGGAGTTCCGGAAAAAGTTCGAGTTAACATTACTGATACCCTCGGGCGCGTCGCGACATTTGAGCTGCTATTGACCGGTACGCTGCAGAATTTCTCGCTAGATCTTGCTAATGCAGATAACATCCCGACGGGTTTCAATATCGGCTCCGTTGCATCGATAGAATTTGTGATGGATCGCGGACTTGCGGGCAATGCGGCGTTTCGGGGTAAGATTGATGTGCAGGTGAAGGGAACTCTCAACTTTATCCCGCGCGTCATTGGCAATTCTTTTAATGCAAGTGTGTTACATGACTTTACTGAAAAGCCGGATATCACGTCTTTTGGCGGCAACGTAGACCCCCGGAGAATACGCGGTTTCATCACATTGAACGTGCAGAACCCGAGGGAGTTTAATTTCGTCTACGATCTCCGCAGTTCGGCGTCATCGTTTACTGTAACATCGATCAATAAAGGTTTCTTCGACGAGTTTAATGTCTTCCAAGGAACTGCGCTTACGTTACCGAGTGTTTTGGTGCTGGCTCTCCGCGGAGACGCCGCTGAAGGAGTGCCGAATCTAATCAAGGTGAATATTACTGACACTGCCAGGAAAGTTGCGACCTTTGAGCTGGCGCTTACCGGCAGTCTACAGAATTTCTCGCTGGATCTAGCTAATGCGGATAATATCCCTGCCGGGTTTAACATAGCGTCTATCGCTTCAATCGAGTTTGTGATGGATCGTTTGCTTGCGGGCGACAACGCACATCGCGGAAAAGTTGATGTGCAGGTCAAGGGTACGTTCAACTTCATCCCGCAGGTTACGGGTGATCCCTTCAGTTCGGGTGCCCTGCATAGTTTTACCGAAGGACCTATTCTTAACTCGTTAGGCGGTAATACGGATGCGAGAAAGATTCGCGGGTTTATCACGGCCAATGTTCGGAGTCCCAGAGAATTTGATTTTGTCTATGACCTCGGGGGTTCTCAGACTTCTTTTGTGGTTGCGTCAATTACCAAAGGTTTCTTTGATGTGGGCGGCAATTTCCAGGGTACGGGACTCACCGTGCCTGCGCTGTTAAATCTTGCGGTACAAGGCGACGCCACCGTGGGCGTTCCGCAGAAAGTGCGCGTAAATGTTGTCGATAGCAGCAGGCGTGTAGCCACCTTCGAATTGAAAGTTACCGGCAGTCTTCAGAACTTCACTTTGGATTTGGGGAATGTGGATAATATTCCGGCCGGTTTTAATATCAATTCAATTGCCACAATTGACTTTGTTGTTGATCGCATCTTGGCAGGTCCGAGTTCTTTGCGCGGTAAGGTTAATGTGCAATTCGGCGGCGGGATGCAGTTTGTGCCGGTTGTAAACGGTGCGGATTTTGATGAGACGCAGCTGACAACCCACACAAATAATCCGTCAGTCACGGCGACAGGCGCAAATACAATCGCAAATCGTTTACCCGGTTCCATAACCTTGAAGCAGTCAAGCAATAAGGAACTCGAATATACCTACAACCTGCAGTCGAGCGAGACCGGTTTTGTGTTTGTTAATATCAGTAATGGTTTCTTCAATGGCAGCGGCGTGTTTCAGGGAACCGCCGGATCGTTGCCTGAAAACTTTATCCTGGCGGCGCGCGGCAGCGAAGGCTCAAAGATGAAGATTGAAATTACTGATACGAACAAGAACCTGGCTGTTTTTATCCTGAATTTGCGTCCGGCCTATCAGAATTACACTCTAGTATTATCCGGGGATAATATCCCGGCCGGTTTTGATCGCACAAGCATCGCGCAGATCGTGATGGTTGAAGATCGTGGTCTGGCGCCGAAGCCTCCGCTGCAGCCGACAGATTTGGTGAAAGTGATGACGAAAGGCTTGAATTTTAATGCACCTCCGCCGCTAGCCCCAGAGCTAATCGCTTTGCGCGATGACCTAATTGCCAAGGGCATTGATTACTTTGAACCCGGAGCCCTGACAGTAGATGCCGCGACAGGTTTCGCCTACGACGCGATCAACACTGACGGCGTCCTGGAAACCACTTCTAAGTTTACGCAACCGACGATTATTGGTTTCCAGGCAAGGATACTCAGTGAAGCCGTCGCCGGAAATACGGCTTTCGGCGGATTAAACAAAACACAGTTAATTGCGGAACTCGATAAGATTATTTCCAATCTCTTATCTGTGCAAGTTAACTACGGCTGGAACGGGTTGCTGCCGTTCCTCTTCCTGGATCAAGGCGCACCGGCAATCGTTCCGATTGATACAGTTGGCATCGGAGATAACCTGAATTTGATTCATAGCCTTGCTGTTGCGATTGGTACCCTTGAAGACGCGAACTTGAGCGCCGGTGATCGGATACTTGCCGATAGTGTGATCAACGATGCCACGACCTTTATAGGGAATCAAGAACCTGGTTATGCTGCATCTGTTTCCGTGTTCGGTGTCTTCCATAATGCCTACAATACGCAGACGCAGACATTCACGTCCTTCATTGACCGGCTGGCGACGGAATTCCGTGGCGGTGTTGCACTTGCTGCTACGATTTATCCGTCAGTGCCGACTTCGGTTTGGAATGACCTGGCCGTGCCGCAGGTGACTTATACGGACCGCAATGGCAATAAGATTCCGAATCTCTCGGTGTTTGACGGCAGCGCATTTCAGATGTTCTGGCCGCTGTTGAGCAATGGCGAAGAAGATTTCTTGGGATTTAGGAACGCATTGTACAATCACTTTGCGACGCAGGCCGATTTTTCAACCCGATTTCGCATCCCCGGTTTCCTAACGGCTGCTGAAATTCCCGAAGATAGCGTGTATGTCGGGGACCTCGGAATTCGTGAGTTGCAGGAGGGCCCGTTTGGGGAGCTAACTATGGACGTCGGTTCTACTTATGCGTTGGCAAGTGCTTATCGGGTTGATCCCAAAAAGGTGCTCACGTGGCTTAAGGCGATAAGCGAAATCGATAATACGACCGGCTTCCAAGGGTTTGTGGACTCTCACCGTTCCAGCACAGAAGTTGCCGGGAGGTACCTGGGAATTGACATTGCATCGACGGTACTAGGCCTTTTGGGCAACGGCCATGACTCGTTCGCTAGCTATCTGAGAAACCGTGGCAAAGAAATGGATTATAACTTGCTGTATGACAGCAAGGATAACTTCGGCTTCAACAAAGTTGCCTTTGCAATTGCAGATCCGCCTGAATTTCCTGATCGTACTTATGCTGTTTTGCGCAACACATCCTTTACGCAACCGATCAACGGTTTTCCGATAGATAACACGGTTGAAACCGGTGTTAGCTTCAACTACGGTGCTCTTGCCGGAGGATTTGGCGGTCAGGTATTCGACATGGACGAGGTTTATAATGCCACCGCAAATAAACTCGTGTTGCAATACTCCATCGTAGATTCTCCGCAGCAGCTCAAAATTGAGCTAAAGGATGCGGGTGATGTAACGGTGCATACCGTAGTTGTCCCGGTGGTGAATTCCACGCCGAACCTCTCGGTTGCTAAGCTGGAGATTGATTTACCGAATCTCGCGAGTCTTGCAGGCGTGAAGAAAGTAGTCCTTGTGATCGACCAAAATGCGACAGGGGATACGAGCGGTAATTTCTTTATTCACTCGATGAACTTTCAGCATCTCCCGTCCTCCCAGAACCTGACTCCGAACGCGAGCCTCGGCTCCGGCGACGTGACTGTATTGCCGGGTAATCCTCCTGCGCAATTGTTGAGTTCTGACGGTGCCAGTACTCTGGCGAGAGATTCTTTGAAGATTACGACGCTCAACTTTAACCTCAATACCGACAGCTTTGCCGGCGTGATTATCAATTTTGACCCAGATAACAATACGAACGGAGCAGATCTGTCTGGCTTTTCCAGTTTGGTATTCGGGCTACGATCTGCCAAGGCCAAGCAGGTCAAGATAGAGATCGATGATGCTAACGGTAACCGCGCCATTTTCTACGCTACAGATATCAATGCAACCAGCCAATATTACAAGTTTTTGACCTCTCTAGTTGCCGGAAGTCTAGATCTGACAAAGGTTAAGAGAATTAACTTTGTAGTCGATGATTCCTCCGTAGACGCCGGTGATGAAATCGGAAGCCTAGTCCTCGAATTCGATGGCTTGAAATTTCCGTAACCCATTTCAAAATAAATACTTAGAGCCTATCACCTTGAAAGTCGTTGTCTTCGCACGTATACTTCCTTAAAAGGAGAATTATGCCATGACGCCGAAAGCACTAGTAATGATAATCAGTCTTGCATTTATGATGTCTGTTGGGGGAGCCTCTCCCGTCTATGCGGTCGATATAAACTCGGACTTTGAAGGAACTCTGGTTATTACAACGCCTGACGGTGAGATCATCCTCGTGCAGCCCGGTGAATCCATACCAGAAATTGCACCGGGGTCCGTCTTGGAAGTCTTCGACGGGCAGTTTGCTGTAGCGACCGCTGCCGGAGATTCGGTGGTTGTTCTGCATCTCGATCACGAGGTGACGGTAGCAGACGGGGCTTCGCTTGAGTTTATCGGCACTGAAGATCAAGGTAATGTGCGCGTAGTCAATGGTCCGGTGACTGTGCTGACTAATGTGGGTGAGGAAATCATTCTCAACACGGGAGATGAGTATATCATTCAATCGCAGAGTTTTCTTCCGGGGCTGCCTGCTACGGCAGAAGGTAGATCGACGGGATTCAGCCCGGATGATGATAGTATTCCAGACAGTAGCGATATTGATGATGACCAAGACAACAACGACCAAGGCGAAAATCAAGACGAAAACGAAGATAGCTGATTGAAATTATGACCCGCGTTCGTTGCCTGGGCCTAACATTCTTTGCATTACTGTTGTTTTCCTACCCAGTATCCCTCCGGGCTGACTTTGAGCTCATCGATGCCATTCAAGAATTCGGTGAGAAACGCTTCGTAGAATCTAAACCCTCGCCTTTGAATCTGGGCCCCGTACGATTTCATCCTAGAGTCCGTACAAAGGTAACATACGATGACAATATCCTGAGGGAGGATAAAGATGCGAAGCAGGATGTCGTTTGGAATATTCAGCCGGGCGTGATCCTCGAACTGCCAATCGATACGCACCAACTGACAGTCGGCTATGAAGCCGACATGGAGGTATTCAGTAAATCCCGCGATTCGACCCAAAATGATCAGAATCAGAACTTCTTCGTGCTCGCCGATATGCATTTCACGGATCTTTACATCAACATTCTTGATAAATTCTCCGAAACCTCGGGACGCTCAGGGACGACATTTACCTCACGCATTCCACGCTATGATCATTCCATTCATCCCAAGATAGGTTATCGGTGGAAGCGAGCCATCTTCGAAGTCGGCTTCCGTCACTTTACGCGTGACTTTCGCCGTTCTGTTGACGATCGTCTTGATTTTCAGAACGTAGAATGGACCGGAGTGATTTACTATGACCTTTTCGCCCGCCTCAAGGCGCTTGTGGAATATCAGTTTTCACAGATTGACTATGACGACGATTTTGAGCGGAACGGTCACGTGAATCAAATTCGTGTAGGTTTGGAGGGTGAGGTGCTGCCGAATTTATTGGTGAAAGTGCGTGTGGGACCCCACTTACGTGACTACGAGGCTATTCAGAAGGCCGATTTCAACTCATGGGTGGCGGATCTCCTTGTGGAATATGAAATGCGTGAGGACCTTACCTTAGAGATGTCCATGGGACGTGAGGCTGTGGAGGCAACTTTTGCCGATGTGAACTATTATGTGAAACAGATCGTACGCTTTGGGGCCGAGTATGAGTTTTGGCCGAAATGGGCCCTGTTTTCAGGGGCTAAATTCTATCGCAACAATTACAGTGAACGAGCCACATTGGGCTCACGTACGGGCTTTCGCCGTGATAACCATTATACGGCGTCGGCTGGCCTTCGGTATAAGCCCAATGACCGGCTACAAGTTGAGGCTGCTTATGAATTTGCCCGCCGCACCTCGAATTTCTCCACGTTTGACTACACCGAAAACCGCTTTTCCTTGACCTCACTGTTGTCCTATTAGTCGTTTATTTTTTCAGCAAATAGCCGTTAATATTGGAGCTAGAACAATATCGGGTGTCCGTATGTTAAACTATGAAGTAGAGGTGTGCCCGTGACTCGTTTTGCTATGCTATTGCTGATAGGCCTCTTAGGAGGCATGCCGCCTGTAGGGGCGGTCGACGGTGAACAGAGCTATCGCATCGGTATCGGCGATCTGCTTCAGATTGAGGTTTATGACGAACCGGACTTGACCAAGGAGGTCCGAGTTTTGACGGACGGATACATCTCATTTCCACTGCTGGGATCCCTTAAAGCCGCCGGACTCACTGTTAAAGGCTTCGAAGATGAGATTACCACTCTTCTGGGGGCCAAATATCTTGTTAGTCCTCAAGTCACCGTATTCGTCAAGGAATACAGCAATGTGTTCATCTTTGGCGAAGTCAAACAGCCGGGATCTTTTCCTCTCTATGGAAGGATGACCGTCTTTGAAGCTATTACGCTTGCCGGCGGTCTGACCGAGGTGGCGAATGCTTCTAAGATTAAAGTGATACGGCAGGAGACCGGTGGACAGGAACTTTCGTATGAGTTGGACCTCAATAAATTGACAAAGCACGGGGATACCTCTGAAGACTTAGAACTGCAGGCCAACGACCGCGTGATTGTACCGCGGAGCTTTTTCTAGGGAGTATCTATGACGCAGACGCACGGTCGCCACGAAGTACACCTGCGCGACTACCTGTATATCCTGCGTAAGCGGCGCGTCGTCAGCATCCTCTGTTTCCTCATCGTTGTCGCGACAAGTATTTTCCTCACTTATAAAGAAACAGTTATCTATCAGGCAGAGGCCACTATCCTCATTGAGCGTGAGAATCCCAATGTCGTCGACTTCAAAGAAGTGATGGCCTTCGATGCATCATCGACGGATTACTACCAGACTCAGTACCAGATGCTAGAGAGTCGGTCGCTGATCGTTAGCCTTATCGAAAGGGAAGATCTTATGCACGACCCCTACTTCAGGGCGCTCGGCGAAGGCCGATTGCGGCGTTTGCTCAGAGAGCGCCAGTCCAATCTTCCGGACTGGCTAGGTCAATTTCTGACCAAGAGATCAATCACGGAAACTTTTGAAAAGTCGATGCTCCGCATCGATCCGATCAGGAACACGCGCTTAGTCCGCGTGAGCGTCCTTCATCCGGATCCTGCGCGTTCTGCAAAGCTGACGAATAGTCTGGTGCAACTCTTCATCCAGAAAAACCTGGAGAGCCGTTTTTTGATATCCAGTCAAGCCGTAAGGTTGCTTTCAGAGCAGCTTGGTGAGCTCAAGCATGCGGTTGGCATTGCGGAAGATGAGCTGCAGAACTATAAGGAGGAGAACAAGCTGATTCGGATTCCGTCATTGAGAGAAAAGGATGAATTTATTCAGGAAGCAAAGCTCGAACTTGTTAAGATTCAAGCCGAAGAGGCAAAGTTGACACGGCGATATCTCGATGCCCATCCGAAACTGATCCATATTCGTTGGCAAATAGAAGCATTGCAAGGGAAGATTCAGGAGGAGGAGGCAAAGAAACTGGCCTTCAGCCGTATCTCCGTTGATTACGCGCAGCTTGAGCGGGAGGCCGACAGCGCACGCCAGACCTACGAGACTCTTCTGTCCCGCTTTCAGCAAATGCAAAGCGAGGCCAAGACCCAGGCCAGTAATGTTCTTATTGTGGATCTGGCTCACCCGCCTTTGAGACCCTCTAAACCGCGTCCCTTTCTGAATTTTATCATTGCTTGCTTCGTGGGATTTATTTCAGGGCTTATTCTCGCCTTCTTTTCCGAATATCTGGATTCCACGGTTAAGATCCCTGACGATATTGAAAAAGGCTTGGGGTTAGAGCTCTTCGGAATCATACCGCATTCTCCGCGCGATAAGAAAGCTCCCGCAGGAGGTGAGATCTTCTTTCAGTCAGGTAAGCCGTCCCAAGCGGCAGAGTCTTTTCGTGCGCTACGCACGGCACTACTCTTTCGTCTGCGCCATGTCGCGGGGTGCCGCACGCTTCTTGTTACAAGCCCGAACCCGGGGGAAGGGAAGAGTACCGTGAGCTTGAATTTGGCGGTGGCGTTTCAGCAGAACCATCTCAAAGTCCTGCTGGTTGACGCAGACCTTCGTAAACCAAAGCTTCACACGAGGTTGGGAATCGAGGCGAAGCCCGGGCTTACGGAAGTGTTGGAACATGAAGCCTCTTGGCCGGATGTGGTAAGAAGGGACATCGCCAAAGATGTTGATTTTGACTTTATGAGTTGCGGTACGACTTCCCATCGCCCGACAGAGGTTCTAGGATCGGCTGCAATGAAAGAGTTTCTAGCGAGTGCACGCGAAGTCTACGACATCATTATTATCGATAGTCCGCCTTATTTAGCGGTGGCCGACGTCGCCGTTATCTGCGAATACGCCGATGCATTAGTCATCGTGTCACGCTATCACCGTACTGAAAAGCGTCATCTAAGGGATATCCCGCGCAGATTCAGCATGATCACGGATGATAAGATTGGCGTCGTCATCAACTCGGTAAGTGTTCGGGAAAAGGATTACTACTACCACCAATATTATTATTACGGCTATGGGGATTCCCAGGCCAAAAAATGAGGTCGGGAAGAGAACTCTCAGCACAAATTGTCCTCTATGTGACTGTTGCGGCCGCTCCTGCCGCTGTGGGTGCCCTGCACCTTTGGGGGTGGGGATCAGTCGCGACCGTCCTTTTTGCCTTCTTTGTTATCTACCCGGAATCTATCTGGGACAAACCCCATCTGCCAGTCTTCTTCATATGCAGTGTCTCGGCGGTCATTGCCTGGGTTGCAGTACAAGGGCTCTTAGCGGGGCATGGCTATGATGCGACAACGACGGAATTGATTAAATGGCTCTCGTATGCTGCTGCATTTCGCGTCTGTTTATTGCTAAGCCGCCGGCAATTGTTGAGGCTTTTGTCTTTTCTCGCGGTGGTTGGCGTAGTCATCGCGGTGTGGGGGCTTTTACGGGCAGGCTCGGGCGACGAGATCTTTACCTGGAGCGCCGTCGAAAGGCATCAGGGGTATGTCAAAGGGCCGTTCCTAAACCGTAACCATTGTGCAGGTTTTCTGGAACTAGTTATGGGAACGCAACTGGGTCTTATTTTACATGCTATGCTCAAAGGTCGGTTACTCAGAGCTGTTGTATGGACCTCTGCCTTGGTGATTTCGGCCGCAGCGCTGATGCGCACGGGTTCACGAACCGGTATCGCCTGCTTAGGAATATCCCTGGTTTGCTATTCCATTTTACTTTGGCGCTCATCAGCTGAAATTCGCAGGAAGGCTCTTTGGTTTTTGCTCTGCACCTCGCTCGCAGCCATAGTCGGGGTGGTTGCAGGCTGGAAGGTGCTTTCGTTTAGAATCTTTGAACTCTCCGATCATCTCGTGTCATTTGAAGGTAGATTCTCGGCATGGTCCGAAGTCATTCGTATGATTCAAGACCATCGTTGGAGCGGTATCGGCCTCGGTAACTTTGAATGGGTCTATCCCGGTTATCAGCCGGGGGAGTTGATTTTTACATGGCATCATGCACTTAACGACTATTTAGAATTAGCTGCGGAGCTAGGGATCCCCGCCTTTATGCTCTTGTTTTCTGCTTTTGCCAGTCTCTGGTTTTTGTGCAATCGACGGCTCTATCGTATGCAACGATCGTCGCATTCCGTTGCGTGGGGCGCCATGGTCGGTGTGAGTGCTCTGGCTCTACACGGACTGAATGACTATAACTTTGCCATTCCGGCCAATGTTCTAATTTTCATGATACTTTTTGCGGCAAGTTTCCGTCTGTTGACGAGCGTCACAGGCGGAGTTACCAATGGAGGTCCATCCACAAATCATGAAGTTGCTGCGTCACACAATTAATATCGCCATAAGGGTTATTGCGATAGCCTGTGTTTTTCTTTCGCTGCAGAAAGCCTGGGCGAATGTCTGGTTTGAAACCGGGAATATGCCGAAAGCCTATCGCTTGGATCCGCATAATGCCAAAGTGGTCTATCACTATGGTAAGACGCTTTGGGGAGAACACGAAGTATCCGGTGATATTCAAATAGGGAGATCAGCGCGTAATGCATTTAGAACATTAACGAAACAGAAGCCTCTATTCGGAAAGGGGTGGCTGTTTCTTGCGAAGACCGAGCTATCATTGGCGCGGCTGAGCGGCGACGGTGTGAGCCCAGCTGAGTGGGAATCTCTAAGCCCTTATATTGAAAAGGCTTACAGGCATCAGCCTCAGGGTGCTTGGATGGCCTACCGCACGGGCCAGGTCATGTTGCAGAATGTAGAGGCGCTCTCCGAATCGCAAAGAAACGTTGGCGTCAATCGAATCAAGCGGGCTATGGAAGTTAATCCCGAGGAATATCTGCTCTTGGGACTTACTTATCTGTGGAACGAATTTCATTCGAGCTTATTGCTGCACCATGTGACGCCCAAGACCTATGAAGGATATGGCGTACTGACAAACTTCTTGATCGAACACCATCGGTGGGACTTTTTGAGCCAGATACACCCCCTCTTTTTTGACTACAGGCAGCGTGAATACGAAGCCCACGTTAAACGGGGCTTGGTTTATTTAGAAATGAATGATTCCCGGCGCGCATGGCGCGAATTTCAACACGCATACTGGATAGACTCGCAGGGCGGGACGGCCAGGGCGGGAATGATTGTGAGTAAGCAATCCCTTGATCAAGAGCTCCCTTGGAGTGCCGCGGAGGCGCTTGTTGAGATATTGGAAACGCCCTCGGACTGGGGGCCCTTGCTTTCGCAGCTTGAAGACGCTGTGCGTCAGACCAATGATCCGTACATTCACGGCTTGTATTTCTATAGGCGGGAAGAGTTTGAAAGAGCGCGGGATCGATTACTTCAGGCAGCGTCAGATAAAAAGATGCGCCGGCGTTTTCTCGCTGACGCCAATTGGAGGCTTGGTGAGAAGCGGAAAGCGTTGGCCCTCATGGAGGCTGCATTGGCCGAGGATGATCCCGACATGCGTGAATTAGAGCTGTTGACGGTGTGGCTTCCCAAAGACGATGAGCGTGCCGATCAGAAAATAAATGCCGTTGCGACATCACTGCGGCCTCCTCGCGCTTGGTGGGGCAAAGGGGCTGAGAACGGCACGCTGAACAGTCATGTAAGTCAAGGTATGGTTATCAATCTTCGTTCGGGAAAAACAATCCTTTATCTCCCTCTGCGTGATCGGAAACATGCTTCGGGAGAATTTGGCTACGCAGTGTTTCGCTTGCAAGGTGAGGTGATTGCGACACATTACGCGAATCATGAGAACTGGCGGACATTGCGTATGGAGATTACAACGACCGGCGGAAAACGGTGGCTTCAGGCGGAGTTGCTTAATCGCCGCGGCTTGGGGGCAGGAGATGACGGGCCTGAGGTGGACTTGGGTGCCTTGCGAATTGTGCCTATGGGAGATGGGGACGATGGCTGAGCCCAGGGAGAAAAGACCTTTTCTGTCGACTTCCTTACTGACACTCATAGGACGTGCGGGGGGAATGGTACTACCCATCGTTATTGGCTACTTCTACGGTGCCGGGTCCGAAGCGGACGCGTTTTTTTTCGCATACGCGGTTATTCTTACACTCGTTGGGCTTTTTATGCCGGTTTTTGAGGCCATGCTTGTGCCTATTTTGGCGGAATATCGATCCGAGCCGGAGAAAGTCGCCAGTCTCTCCAACGGACTATTGATACTAAGCTTGCCGTTCGTTGCGGCGGTTTTTATCCTAGTAGGTGTTTTGCTCGGACCCATCCTGCAGAAAGGCAGTGGGTTCGGGACGGAGTCTATTTCTCTTGTGACGGGTCTCTTCTGGGAGATGGCGCCGCTTTATCTTTTCGGTATTACCGTAGCTGCAAGCAACAGTGTTTTTTATACTCACCGCCTATTTTGGTTTCCGGCTTTGTCGCCAGTATTTCGGGCGGCATGTGTGATTGGATCCATATTTTTCGGCCATGTCACCGGAGGTGTTCACGCTATTGTATGGGGACTATCGCTCGGCGAGTTCGTGCGGTGGATCTTGGGACTCGGTGTTCTGTTTAAACAATCGCTGTGGCGATGGTTTGTCGGGTGGAAGGAAATTAGAGAGAAAGCACGAGGTTTCTTCAAGCAGGCCGCGTACCAATCCGTTGCGTTTCTTGCACTCCATTTAGTGTTTCTGACCGACCAGTGGTTTGCGGCATGGCTCGGGGAAGGGAAACTCAGTCTCATAAGTTATGCCAATCGGCTATTTCAAATCCCGCACCAACTGGCTCTGGCGGGGTTTCTGCAGATATTTTTGACCTCATGGTCGCATAAGTACCATGACGGTTCAAAGAAGGAGTTTCGACTGCGGGTCGTCAAGGACATACGCATCGTTTGCCTGGTTACGTTGCTGATCTCCCTGGTGCTTTTTCTATTGAGAGGCCCTATCGTCAGAACTCTGTACGGGTTTGGAGGGCTCTCGGGATCTGATCTGGAAATGGTGTCGTCGCTTTTCGGTTGGCTGATGTTCGGGTTTACGCCGATCGTCGTGAATCTGCTTTTTGTGCGGGTCCTTTTTGTCTTACAGAAGTCTGTAGTATTCTGCGTTCAGGCTTGGATGCAGTTCTTTCTGAACATTGTGCTTAATTGGCTGCTCGTGAGTATTTACGGATTGCAAGGAATAGCTATTGCGACGACTGCAGTCTCCATCCTGATGACATTAGGGCTGCTCGGGTACCTGAAATTTCATTGGAAGTCTTCGGAGCTTGAGAATTGACGTGAAGATTCTACTGGCAAATCTGGCATCACCTGCGAACCCCGGAGATCAGGCCATACTGAGAGGATCCTTAAAGCTATTGCGGGAGTATTTCTCAAATCCTGATATCACATTGGTGACGCGCGCGATATCCCGCCGCAAAGAATATGAGAAGCTCGGCTGCGATGTGATTGCAAGTTATCCGGATGTCGATGAAATTGGTATGGATTTTGGATTAAAGAAATTCATGGCGCTCCCACGGGTCTTAAAGTCAAGGGCGCCGCTGCGCGAAGCGGTGAGGCGGGCGGATTTCGTATTCCTGGCTGGCGGAGGTTACTTCTATTCGAATAAGAGGTTATTTCCGGGCCTGACATTTTACTCTCATTTCACCTGTATCAACGTGGCAAAAGAATTTGGTAAGCCGGTGATCATTCTTCCGCAGTCGTTCGGTCCGGCGCAGGCTCAGATCGCAAAAAACATGGTCCGTCGAGGAATGAAGGAGGCAAGCCTGGTATTCTACAGGGAAAATATTTCGGGGAAATGGCTTGAAGCCCTATGCCCTGATCTTAAGGACCGTTTTGTCGCAATGCCGGATCTTGCTCTGTACTTGAATCCTCGGGACATTCTTGCCGAAGACGGTGCCCTAGAGGCGAGGGACAGAAAAGTTGGAGTGACCGTTCGGCCCTGGGAGGTTGAGAGCGCATTGCTGCCGCGTTATCTGGGTTCTTTAGCCCGAGCGCTGGTTCGGCTTCATTCGCAGACAGGCCGTAAAATTCGTATTATTGTTCAGGTGCAGGATGAAAAAAGGATGGAAGGTGACGAAGCTGTTTCACAGCAGCTTTTTGAAACAATGGCTGTTGCTTTAGGGCAAGATCAGGTCGAACTGTGTACGACCCACCCCTACTTTGACTTACCTGAGATATGCCGCCTTTATCGGGACTGTGAATTTCTAATTTCCATGAGGCTGCATTCTGCGATTTTAGCCTATCTTATGGGACGACCGGCGTTAGTCGTGGGCTATCAGCATAAGTCGGAAGGAGTGCTGCAAACGCTTGATCTGGAGCATCTTTACTTGGGGTCATTCGAGCAGTTGGACGAGAACGCCATTGTTCTCGCGGCAGAAAAAATGATGCAGGATCAGAAGACGCTTGAGGATAAGATTCGAACGAGCCTCGATGAAACACGTGATCGCATTCGCACGATTTTCTGGGAAAGGATGAAGGTGTTCGGCCGATGAAGATCCTTTTCGCTCACATGTATGATTCCCGATATGCCCTCGGAGGGGCCGAGCGGGTTGTTATAAATCTTGCCACTGCCATGAAGGACGACTATGGGCATGACGTCACCTGCGCTGTCAATTCAAGCCCGGTGGCGGGGGAGCTACGAGAAAGAGGCTGCAATGTTGTAGAACTCGCTTGGTCAAAGTGGGAAAGTTTTCAGACTATCACACGTCTGGGGCATGTCTTGCAGACCTTTCAGCCCGCAGTGGTTCATTCTCATCATCGGTACACAACTTTTCTGTTGGATCTCTTTTTTAGGAGGCGGTCACGGATTCTGCATACCGAACATGTCCTGCGTGACGACAAGAAATCTTTCTTCCGGTATGGGCATTACGCTACAGCAGTGGCCGAATCCGTGCGCCAACAGCTCATTGACCACTACCGCGTGCCCGAAGACCGCGTTTGCGTCATTCCGAACGCCGTGCAATTGAAGGCGCCAAACATGGCCCGAGTAGAATCTCTGCGTCGGCAATACATGAACGACCCAGAGCGCCTCATGGCACTATGTGTCGGGCGGTTGGAGGAGCAGAAGGGGCAAGCTTATCTCGTAGAAGCAGTTTCTATGCTTTCACAAAAGCATCGCCGAAAAATCGTGATCTTTTTTGCCGGTGATGGGAGGCATGAGGAGGAACTCAAATCAAACGTAAAGCACTGCGGTTTATCGGATAACTTTGCCTTTCTGGGGTTTACCAAGGATATTTCCGAACTTCTGGAGCTTTGTGCCTTTCTGGTCTTGCCTTCTCTTCGGGAGGGGTTGCCTTTGACCCTTCTTGAAGCGTATGCGGGCGGACGGCCGGTTATTGCAACAGATATTCCAGGCACGCGTGATATTGTAGACGTCGGCAATACGGGGATTCTTGTACCGGCGAGAGATCCAGCGGCTCTAGCGCGAGCAATCGAAAGCTTGCTGGACGATCCGATTAAAACAGCGGCGATGGCGGTTAACGCGCGCCGGTATGCCGATCGATATTCTTATAAGGAGATGACGGCTCAATACGACCGCCTCTATAGATCGATATGATGACAAGAGTCATGAGCGAAGACCGACTTTTTACCCGAGTCTGCCAGTGCACGCTTATGGGGGCTCCGTTCTGGTGGCTTCTCGGATTCAATCTTTTTGTTTATCATTTTGTGGCAGCCTTTCTATTATTGCGCATGGTCCACCGCTACACGAGTGAAGACCGCGGAATCTATGTGCCGCCTTCGGCGATTTACCTCATGATGATTATGACGGTCTATTTCTTCTCACTCCTTATTAACGGCATGTCTGCAGATACGATGCGAATGATGGCTTCCGTTTACAACCTGAGTTACTGGGGTATGGGCTTTTCCCTTGTGCTAGTTCTGGCGAATACCTGTTCGTTTTCCCATATGAAGGGTTTCTTGAAAGCCTTCCTCTGGCTCGGGTGCGCCATCGCAATAATGGGGATTCTTGTATTTATCGTTTCGAACGGGGGTAGGAATAATCTTGCCTTTCACACACCGCTCTACGGGCTGACACGAATCTTAGGGCATACAACGCTTGTCGAGAATTCCCTTATGGCAAAACCCCTCAGTTGGGATTGGCTCGCTTCTGTCAGACACCCGCGTCTTAATCTCATGTCTCCGTATCCCACGGCCTCAGGCGGTGTCATCATGCTCATTGTTGTCATGACTGTGACTTGGGGGATGTGGGAGAAGAAATTAAGGTCTCCGCTGTTTCTGTTGCTGGTCATTGCGAATATGGCCGCACTCTTTATGACACTCTCACGCATGCCGATTATCGCGCTGGGCGTAAGCTTTGTAGGTGTATTGCTTATTCAACGGAGGCATGCGATTTTATGGATTCTGGCCTTTTTGCTGCTTCTATCGGTCACTTTGCCGTGGCTAGAGAAAATGACCGAATGGGTGTTGGGTCTTCGCGGAGGCAGCACAACCGGCCGCATAGCGTTGTACCAGGAGAGCTTCAGGCAAATGAGCGGTGTTGACTGGATTCTCGGCATGGGATTTAAACCGCGTGTGTATTTAATCAGCACTCCGTTGGGGTCCCATTCGACTATTATCTCGCTTATCTATAAGACGGGTGTTTCAGGCGCTATAATATTTATTATCTTCCAAGCCCATTTGCTTTGGCGGTGGTTCTCCATGAAGGCGTTTGTCGTGGAGAAGAAATCGTATCTGAACCTCTGGTTCGGTTTGGGGTGGGCCCTTTCGTGTATGGCCATGTTGATGATCACCGAGGATATTGACGCGCCGCAGCTGTTGGCGTTCGCCTATTTCGTACTGCTCGGTATCTTCGAAGCCTACTATCGGGAGAGGGTGCCTGAATGAGCCCCTATCCTCCTGCAGCCATGCAGCCCGGAAGCTATCTGATTCAAGGCTTGCGACTTCATCCGGTAGACGAAAAGGGGGTTCTCGACTTTCTCGGAAAGACCGTGGTGGAGGGTCGTCAAGCTGCGATCTTAAATCTTAATGTCAATTGCGTGCTTCAAACGTATCGGCACGCCTGGCTCAAACAGTATCTTTGCGAAGCGCCCCTTGTATTTTGCGATGGCGACGGCATACGGTGGGGCCTCAAGATATTAGGTTATAACCGCTTACCGCCGAAAATCACCTACAACGTCTTTATGTGGAGTTTGGCGCAATTTTGCGAAGAACAGGAATTTAGTATCTATTTGATTGGGGCAAAACCCGGCACGGCGCAAAAGGCAGCAAACGCTTTACTACGACGCTACCCAAGGCTGAAAATTGCCGGAACTCACCACGGATATTTTGAAAAAGTGGGTCCTGAAAATGATAGAATTGTTCATGCGATTAATGAGTCCGCGGCCGACATATTGATTGTGTGTTTCGGAATGCCTGCACAGGAGGAATGGTTACAGCAAAATCAGGGGAAGTTGAAGGTGCATGTTCTCTTAAGTGGAGGCGCCGCCTTGGACTATGTTTCCGGAGAATTGAAGGCTGCTCCGAAGTGGATGGTGCATTTGCAAGCCGAATGGCTCTTCCGTTTATTTCAGGAGCCCGTGAGGCTGTTTGTGCGCTATATCTTGGGTAATCCCTATTTTCTGGGGCGCGTTATACTCGAAAGAGTGAACAAAGGGAGGAATGCCAATAATGGCAATGAGCGTCCGGGGACTCAATAAATTTTTGCCTTTAGTTATGCTGCTGGATTTTGTTTGTCTGCAGGTCTCCCTCTACATCGGATATTGGCTGTGGGTCAGTTTCCCGTGGCATGGCAATTACCTGCCATTTTCGGATTTTGCGGTCATTATGTGGATGCTTCCGCCGATAGGGATTGTTGTATTCCAGGGCGTGGATCTCTACAAGCCCCAGATGGGCGTTATCGGTGTGGAAGAGCAGAGCCTAATTTTTAAGGCGATCTGGATTATCTACGTTATCGGGTTATTCCTTTCTTTTTTCTATCGCGGTGTTGCGTTCTCTCGTTTGGCCACCTTTTATTCGCTTTTTATTGCCATTGCTTTGATCAGTGTGGAGCGGTATGTCATGCGCCATTTGTCGGAGTGGCTCAATAAGAGGGGAATCGCAACACGCCAGGCCGTCATTTATGGTGCCGGTTTTCATGGTCAGCGCCTTGCACGCTGGATTATGCAGTCTCCGAAATTGGGCATTCAAGTGGTCGGGTATCTTGATGACCAAGTGGATGCGCTATCCAAAATACCCAAGAGTCCCCCGATTCTCGGCGGACTCTTTGACCTCGAACAACTAGCCAGCGAAAAAGATGTGTCTTTGGTTTTCATCGCATTTCGTAACCTGGACGAAAAAACAGTTTCTGAAATATTTAGGTTGTGCCGAGTGCTGCGCGTTAAATGCTGGGCCATTCCCTCCCTTTATCAATTTCACGTTGAAAGAATCGAGCTGCAGAATATCGGTGGAATTCCCCTTGTGGGAGTGAGAGATCATTATGGCCGGCAGTCCTATGCACTGATGAAAAGCTTTTTTGACATGGTCGTTGCGACGATTCTCTCTTTGTTGTTTCTCCCCCTTGTTTTGTTGATAGCGTGTGTCTTGAAGCTGACTTCGCCGGACCCTATCTTTTTTAGGCAGATACGCGTTGGTAAGGACGGCAAGAAATTCAAAATGACGAAGTTCCGAACCCTTAGGGCTAGCAATGCGAAGGACGCTGTCTCCCCGGAACTGAAGCCGGGCGGTAAGAAGATTGATCCCTTTCGTTCCTTCCTCAGAAAGTCAGGGTTTGACGAATTACCTCAACTGTTCCATGTAGTAAAAGGGGAGATGAGTCTCGTAGGTCCGCGCCCTGAGATGCCGTTTCTCGTCGCTCGTTACGGCCCGTTGGAGCGAGAGCGCCTTACCGTCAAGCCGGGAATTACGGGGCTGTGGCAGATTAGTGAGGATCGAAAAAGATTGCTGATTCATGAAAATATGGATTACGATTTGTATTACATGGAGCATATGAGCTTTAATCTTGATCTTGCGATTCTGCTAAAAACAGGCCTCACGATAATCGCAAGGATTTTTAGCAATAAGAGCGCGGGGTAGGTTTACTTTCTCGAAATCATCTTCAGCAGACGGGCTTGGTGCGGGTTAGCCGTGGAAGGTGAAACGATGGCGACCCGATCCCAATCCGCATGAATCTTTTTGGCAAGTTCCTCCAGCGAATCGGCTGCAAGCCGCTTAATCTCGGATCCGTCGATCGCGTTTAGCTTCCCGTTTTCTTCAAAGACGCATATGGTGTGTGCGAAGCGGCTTCCGTAGATGTTTACGATAAAGGATTTGACGCCGCTCTGTTTCAAGAGGCTTGACGCGAGAATTGCGAAATCTTCACAGTCGCCCTTTCCTCTGGTCATGAATTCCGAGGGCGACTGCCAGTATTCTTCCTGACCGAATTGCCTTTGATCGGTTTCAAAGCTGAAATGACGCCAAAGATACTTCGCGATGGCATCAGGGGTTTGAAGCTGCTGGGCAATGGAAGAAATCGAGAGGGGTTGGCTATGAAGCTGGGCATTCGCATCAGCCGTAGACACTATAAGGACAAGCGCTGTGCTTAAAACGAAAACCCACGCCGCCGCGATTAATTTTTTCATGCCGAACCCCCCTCGAAAGAATCTCGAGAGGATCTGATTCGGCCAAATCTTGGATTTGGTAACCCGGCTAACCGTAGGTCATTAAATTACGACCTCTGGGTCTCGTGGCTTTGCGTCCCCGAATTACTCCGGGTTTGCTAGTATCAGTTCCAAACCCTCGGATTTGGCAACCCAGCCGGCCGCACCTCAAAAAACATGGTGTTGGGCCCCGTAGGCTTTGCGTCCCCGAATTACTCCGGGTTTGCTATTGTCAGAATCCTCAGGAATTTTAAAGAGCAATGCTACTGTTCTCTATTAAGTAATGATAGCATATGCTATAGAATTGTCAATGATGATATAGAATTAACTATAAGTCAGAAGTTCCTGTAAATAAACAGCTTATAGAGATACCAAAGAGCTATAGGATGATATATAAGCACCAGAACGTAGTGATCCTATAACACACCTATAACTTATTATAATATAATAAGTTATAGAATTTCACTTAGACTGGCTCATTGACATTGGCTTCGGTGCTTGATAGGATATAGCCTCATCTTCGGGGTCGGGTGAGTCAGAATCCTTTGGAATAAGACAATTCCCAACCGGCGGTAACTGCGATGCGGCCATTGGTCATGTCGTGTGAGCCCGCGACTCCTGCTGCAGATAATACGGGCGGGACTGAATCTGTGAAACTCAGATGCCGACGGTAAAGTCCGGATGGAAGAAGATGAGAGGCATTCCAGACTAGTCATGCGTAAGAGAGGATATTCTGTCTTCTTTGATGGAATAGTTTGTCTGCGTGTGTCTCGTGCGGATTGTATCTCATCCTCGCTTTCCCCGAAGATGCAAAAAACGTCTTCGGGGTTTTTTTATGAAAATTCAGAAAATTGAATCTATTATTCAAGATATTCGACAAGGTCGCATGGTCATTATGGCCGATGAGGAGAACCGCGAAAATGAGGGAGACCTGATTTTCGCGGCGTCTAAAGTCACGCCCGAGATGGTTAATTTCATGATGAAGTTGGGTCGAGGGCTGATCTGCGTTCCGATCACGGAGGAGCGCAGCGAGGTCTTAGGCCTGAAGCCGATGATGATGCCCGCACAGGATCCGATGAAGACGGCATTCACGGTTTCTGTAGATGCGCGGCTCGGCATCGCGACAGGAATTTCTGCTTCTGACCGTGCACGCACCATTGAAGTCCTGGCGGATCCCAAACAAGGATCCTCGGATCTTGTTGTGCCGGGGCATATTTTCCCGCTTACTGCAAAGAAGGGCGGTGTCCTGACTCGTGCCGGACATACAGAGGCGGCCGTCGATCTGGCGCGACTTGCAGGCCTACCTCCCGCGGGTGTCATTTGCGAAATTATTAACGATGACGGAAAGATGGCGAGGATGCCGGATCTGCTGACCTTTGCTAAGGAACACAAGCTGAAGCTTGGTACCATCAAGGATTTGATTAAATACCGCCGGAGAGCGGATAAGACCGTAGAGAAGATTAGCGAAGCCTCAATTCCGACGGTTTTCGGAAGTTGGACGGTTAAACTTTACCGCTCCCTTTCTGATGGTGCAGAACACGTAGCTCTCACGAAGGGATCTATCACGAAGCGGCCAACCCTGGTGCGGGTTCACTCGGAATGTTTTACCGGGGATGTGTTGGGCTCCATGCGTTGCGACTGCCAGGAGCAACTCATTGCAGCGATGGAAACGATCGAGAAGGAAGGCCGCGGTGTGATTCTATATATGCGGCAGGAAGGGCGTGGAATCGGTCTTGCGAATAAGCTCAAGGCCTATGCCTTGCAGGATAAGGGGTTGGACACCGTCGAAGCCAACTCCGAGCTCGGTTTTAAGCCGGATTTACGGCATTACGGGATTGGCGCACAGATTCTTAAAGACCTCGGTTTATATCAATTGCGTATCATGACGAATAATCCGCGAAAGATTGTCGGCTTGGAAGGGCACGGACTCAAAGTTTCAGAACGTATTCCGGTCTTGCCGCACGCCCATTCGTACAACAGCAAATATCTCAAGGCCAAGAAGGAGAAGTTGGGGCATTTACTCAACCTTTAAAATGGGCACGCGTCGCGGAGGACTTTCAGCCAAGGGTAAGAATATTGCGATCGTCGTGGCAACTTTTAATGAGTTTATTACACGGCGTCTTCTCGAAAGTGCGCTAATTGTTTTAGAACAGGCAGCCCTGAAGCGCGAAAAAGTTGAGGTGGTTTGGGTTCCCGGAGCGCTTGAGGTGCCTTTTTTCTGCAAGAAGTTAGCATCGCGTAAGGGGATTGATGCCGTTATCGCGCTAGCTTGTGTCCTGCGGGGTGAGACTTATCATTTTGAGTGTGTTTCCGAAGAAGTGACCCGGGGCATCTCTCAAGTGTCGCTCGAGACTGGAATGCCCATTGCAACCGGTATTATCACTGCAGACACTTTGGAACAGGCCATTGACCGTGCCGGACTCAAAGCGGGTAATAAGGGTGGCCAGGCTGCGCTTGCTGCCATTGAGATTGCAAATCTCAATGACCAATTGGCGAAGTCGACGAAGAGTATATGAGAAAAAGAACACATGGGCGTGAATGCGCCCTAAAAATCCTCTATCAACACGAAGTCAATCCCGAACAACCAGGCGACGAGCTGTTTGAGGCCTTCTGGGCGCAGACAGGTGGCTGCGAAGATGATGTGAGGTCTTTTGCCGAGGATCTGGTGCGTGGGACCTTGTCTCATCTGGATAAGATCAACCTCGTTATCAATAAGTACGCCGAGAACTGGGATTTAAACCGTATGGCGATTATTGACCGAAGTATTCTAAGATTCGCTACATATGAACTCCTATTCTGCGCTGACATCCCGCCGAAAGTGACCATCAATGAAGCCGTGAATCTGGCCAAGAAGTTTTCTCAGGAGGATTCCGGTAAATTCGTCAACGGTGTCTTGGATAAGATTAATCACTCTGAGAAGCCCTAGTTCATTTCTCTTATGAAGCGCTCAAATCATGAAACCTGGATGATGAAAGCCCTCGAACTTGCAGAAAAAGGGCGGTTGTCGGTAAGTCCGAACCCCATGGTCGGTGCTGTGGTGCTAAGAAAGGGCAAAGTTGTAGGCAGCGGATACCACGCTCGCTTCGGTGCGGCTCATGCGGAGGTCACGGCGCTTTGCCGCGCCGATACAGCAGCGCGCGGGGCTTCATTGTATGTGACGCTGGAGCCATGCGCCACGTGGGGGAAGACACCTCCCTGCGTTTCGGCCATTCTCCGTTCCGGCATACGACAAGTCATCATCGGCACGCTTGATCCCAATCCCAAAAACCATCGCAAGGGAGTGCAGGCATTGCGTCAACAGGGGGTCAAGGTCCTTACCGGCGTGTTGGCCAAGGAGCTTGAGAAACAGAACGAATCCTTTTTTCATCACGTTAGATCAGGTAGGCCCTTCGTGACGTTGAAAATGGTGCAGTCGCTTGATGGTAAGATTGCGACAGCGACGGGAGAGTCGCGTTGGATCTCTTCAGATAAAGCAAGAAAGTACGTGCATGCTCTTCGCGCACAGCAGGATGCGGTCATGGTTGGCCCAAAAACACTTTATGCCGACAATCCGAGTTTGACGGTACGCCGCGGGAGCAGGGCCGTGTCGCCGGAAAAGCCTTGGCGAATTGTTCTGGATCCGAAAATTAAAGTATCTCCGCGCGCGAAGGTATTTAAAGGACCACAGCTGACACTGAGGGTTGTGGTACATGCAAGCCTTCTTCGCAGAAACGGTAATGGGCACACCAAGAACTCAGCGGCGAGCATTTTTATTCCTGTAAACGACAAGAACGGCCGGCTGAATATGGACGAGCTCTTGGCTAAGTTGGGTGCCTTGGGAGTGGGGCGGCTGATGGTTGAGGGAGGCGGCGAACTTGCCTGGTCGTTGTTTGAGGATGGGCTCGTAGACAGAATGGTGTGGGTTATCGCACCGAAGGTCCTGGGGGGGCGAAATGCAACGACCTCAGTTGAAGGAACAGGCGTCGCGCGCCTAGCGCGAGCGATATCGCTTGAGGATGTAAGTTGCTCACGGCTCGGTAAAGACTTGCTCTACGAAGCTCGCCCTGTCGGAAGGAAATCTTAAGTGTTCACCGGTATTGTGAGAAACCTGGGAGTTGTGAAGGAACGCGTTCGGCGCGGGGGACAGGTCCGGTTTTATTTTGCTTGCTCAAAGAGGGAAAAGAAGTTGACGGCCGGCGATAGCATAGCCGTCAACGGGGTTTGCCTCACGGTGACAAAATGCGATGCCCGTGGTTTCTGGGTGGACGTGATTGACGAGACGCTCAGTGCGACCAGCTTAGGAAAACTCAAAAAGGGAGCGCGTGTTAATCTGGAGAGATCATTGAAATATGGCGACGAAGTAGGCGGCCATTTTGTAACGGGGCATGTCGATGAATGCGGCAAGATCCAAAAGATCGCCAAACGGGGAAAGAACCGGCATTTTCATATCGAAGTCTCACACGGACTCGGAAAATATTTGGCCGCGAAGGGATCCGTAGCTATTGATGGCATAAGTCTTACCGTGCAGCGCACGAAAGACCGGAGATTCGAAATCGCCCTGATTCCCTTTACGCTTATAAAAACAACCTTGGGCGGCAAGAAAGTCGGCGATTCCGTAAATGTAGAGGTTGATCTCATATCACGCTACATGGCCAAGCTTCTTCCGGCATCCAAGTCTGGCTCTCGCGGCAAAGTCCGGCTGGATCACCTTAAACGCGAGGGGTTCTGAAGTGCTCAACTGCCTTTGTTTATCGGAACTTGCGATCTCTCCCTTGATCTCGTAAAATGACCGGACATCGGACATTGGAAACAAGACTCTTTTTAATCCGCCACGGAATCACAACCTGGAATAAGCAGAAGCGCTATCAGGGAAATTCGGATGTGGCTTTGGCGGCCGAAGGCAAGAAGCAGGCAAAGGCGCTCGCGCAGCTTCTTTCGAATTACCGCATCGATGCCCTGTATACTTCGCCTTTACGACGTGCCCGAGATACCGCTCTCACGATAGGCGCGTTCAGCGGAAAGAAGATGACGTTAGATGGACGACTTCGGGAGCTTTGTTTCGGCGAGTGGGAGGGGAAAACGGCCCGCGACCTCTTGAGAGAACGCGACCCGGCTTATGCGCGATGGGCCAAGGGCGAATTAGTGAAACCGACGGGCGGCGAGTCCGTGCACTCCTTGCGCGAACGCACTCGCGCGTTTTTGAGAGATTGCCTGAAACGACACCGAGGGAAAGCGGTGGTTATCATATCTCACGGCGGAACGATTCGGCTAATGCTATCGTCTCTACTAAATATGCCGCTGCGCTATACGTGGGGAATGCGGCTAGATCCGGCGTCAATGTCGATTGTGAGTGTATCGGGAAGCATGAAGCAGTTGGTGTTATTAAATCAAACCCCTTATCAACAATGAGTACCCCATGATTTCATCCATTTCGTTGATTACAGGCGGCGTGCGCAGCGGTAAGAGTGCTTATGCGCTTGATCTCGCTAAGGCGGCTCCGGGGCGGAAAGGGTTTTTGGCAACGGCCGAATCCATAGATGACGAAATGGAATTGCGAATTCGCCGGCATCGCGCAGAACGAGGCGACGTTTTTGAAACGGTTGAGGAAAGTCTTCGTTTAGCCTCTGCGATTATGCCATTGGCAGAAAGAAGCGATTTCATTGTGGTTGATTGTATTACTGTCTGGATCAATAATCTGCTCCATCATTTCCTGGGAAAACCCGCCGCGATTGAAAGCGAAATTGAGTCTCTACTTGATGTCCTTAATGCAAAACCGACAAATATGATCATTGTTACCAATGAGGTGGGTTTGGGAGTCATGCCTGTCAATGCCTTGGCACGGCAATATGCGGAACTGCTGGGAAAAACCAATCAGCGAATTGCCGCGATAAGTGATCAGGTCATCATGATGATTTCCGGAATTCCGCAAAAAGTCAAAGACGCGACGGCGAACTATGCTTGAGATTTGGGAAAATCGATTCCGTGCCGTGAAGCCTTTGGCAGCCGGTGATTTCTTGATTGCAGAGGGACGCTTGCGGTCTCAGACGAGGCCCGTGGGTAGCCTGGGGTATCTTGAAGAGGTCGTGAGCCGTTATGTGGCCATTCGCGGCGGGGACGCGGTTGCGGGTCGCAAACGTGTGCTTATTTTCGCTGGGGATCACGGAATTGAGCGGGAAGGTGTAAGTCTTTATCCTCGGGAAGTGACGCTGGCAATGGTGCAGAACTTTCTGAATGGGGGCGCTACCGTCAATGCGGCGGCTCGTCAGGTCGGCGCTGAGGTGTACGTATTTGATGTGGGGGTTGATGGCGATTGCCCAAAGCATCCTCATCTCGGGTCCACCAAGATCCGACGGGGCACCCGAAATAGCCTGGAAGAACCCGCCATGACCGTTCAAGAATTGTCCCAGGCACTTGAGATTGGGTGGAATTCTGTTGAGAGAGCGGCCCAAGATGGCGTACAATTCCTTGCGCTGGGCGAAATGGGGATCGCGAATACGACGGCTGCGAGCGCTATCGTTGCGGCGCTCATGAAATGCTCCCCTAGTTTCGTGACGGGCAGGGGAACGGGTTTGGATGAGGCGTCGTTGGCGCGCAAGGTTCAGGTAATCGAGAGAATCTTGCAGAAGCACACGGGTCAAATTGAGGACCCCTTTTCCGTCCTGCGATGCCTGGGCGGATACGAAATCGCGGCCTTAGCCGGCGCCGTGCTTTCCGCTTGTCATTACAGGATCCCGACGCTCGTTGACGGTTGGATTGTGACAGCCGCAGTTTTAATCTGTGCTCGTTTAAATCCGGCCATATTGGATTATCTCATTTTTGCGCATTGCTCAGATGAAAAAGGGCATCAATTTGTTTTGAAAGAACTCGGCGTCAGGCCTCTTTTGCAGTTGTCCATGCGGTTGGGCGAAGCTAGTGGCGCGGTTCTGGCCATGGGGCTCGTGGATACCGGGCTCAGAATATACCGAGAGGTAGCGACATTCGCAGAGGCTGGCGTTGCTGAAAGCCGGCAATAAGTCCGTAAGGGGTGATGTTTTGACACAGGAGCATTTTGAACTGATTTCAAATTCTGAAGCATTGGGCCCGTTTCGCGAAAGTCTGCGCGACCGCCTGTCTCAGTCGGGTCTGGATGAAAAGGGAAGTTCAAACGTAACCCTTGCCGTTGATGAAGCTCTGACCAATGTGATACGGCATGCGTATGGCGGGCGAGAAGGAAAGATTCGCGTAATTTATGAAGACTTTGCAGATCGCGTAGAGATCGCGATTTGCGACAACGGGGCAAAGTTTGACCCGACTTTGGCGAAGGATCCGGAGCTTCCGCCCAAAAAACCAGGCGGTCTCGGGTGTTATTTCATTAAAACTTTGATGGATAAGGTTGAGTACCGCTATGACAAAAGCGGTGGCAATCAACTTTACTTAACGAAACTTAAGGGAAGGATATCAAAATGAAAATTCACCAGCGTGAGAAGAACGGCGTCAATCTCTTGGAGGTCGACGGCGAAATTGATTTTCATTCTTCGCCTCAGCTTCGAGAGCAATTGCATCAGCTGATTGACAAAGAAGGATGCAAGCTTATTATTAACCTGAAAAAGGTCAGTTATATTGACAGTTCGGGGCTTGCAACCTTTGTCGAAGCACTGCAGCGGGTTAATCGCAACCAGGGGAGTCTAATCATCTCGGATCTGACAACGCCGGTTCGAAGTGTTTTTGAAATCGCGAAGCTCGAAACAATATTTACATTGCTCGGTTCAGAGGATGAGGCGCTCGGCGTTCTGACAAAATGAAAGATTTTCTCGGTGGAGTAGGAAGAACCTCGTTTTTCGTATTGGCCGGCACAAGCCGTTTGGCCGGCTTGTCTGCGGAGGTCATGAAGGCTATCCTTGCCGCTATCTTCAGGAGAGGATCCATCCGCCGCGAAGCCCTTTTTCATCAGATGGTTCTTGCCGGTGTCGACTCAATCGGAATTATTGCACTAGTCTCTGCGGCCGTCGGAGCAGTCTTGGCGTTGCAGGCGGCTTATCAGTTGAAGGATTTCGGAGCTGTTATGTACACCGGGGCTCTGGTAAGCGTGTCGGTGACTCGTGAACTCGGACCTTTGGTGGCAGCGGTTGTGATCGCGGGCCGTATCGGGGCTCGCTTTGCCGCTGAGCTCGGAACCATGAAAGTACAGGAAGAAATCGATGCCTTAACGACGATGGGATTAAATCCCATAGCGTTTTTGGTGGTGCCCCGTTGCCTGGCTCTGATGATCATGTTGCCTTGCCTTACGATCGTTACCGATGTCGTGGCTATGGTGGGTGGCTATCTGGTAGGTACTCTGAGTGTCGGCATCAATCCCTATCTGTATGTCATGAATAGCATTGAAGCTATGGTCCTGAAGGATCTCTACAGCGGTTTTATTAAGAGTATCATTTTCTCGGCGATTATCGCGCTGGTCAGTTGCCACCAGGGATTGTCCGTCGAGGGGGGTGCTCAGGGAGTCGGTAAAGCCACAACTGAGGCCGTCGTCATTTCCATTGTCCTCATCATCGTCGTTGACTGTATCGCAACGGCCGTTATCTATTACGCATTTTCATGAGCGCGCAAAATACACCGGGAAATATTATTGATGTTACGGACCTAGTGAAGCGGTTTGGAGACCGGACCGTTCTCGATGGCATGACGCTCGGTATCGAGACCGGGAAGATTACCGTCGTCATGGGGGGCTCGGGAGGCGGTAAGAGCACGCTGCTCAGGAATCTGATCGGACTTTTGACTCCGACGTCGGGAGATATTGTCATGGACGGAGTGAGTCTGGTCGGAGCAGATGAGGCCAAAATGAATCAAATCCGCCGCAAGTTTGGCATGTTATTTCAAGGGTCCGCCTTGTTCAACTCGATGTCGGTAGGCGATAACGTAGCTTTGCCTCTCCGGGAACATACGGATCTTTCAGATCAAATCATTAAAATTATCGTGAAGGTCAAACTTGAACTCGTGGGCTTGACGGGTTTTGAGGATTTTATGCCTTACGAGATTTCGGGCGGCATGAAGAAAAGGGTGGCTTTGGCCCGCGCCATCGCTTTAGACCCAAAGATCGTTTTTTATGACGAACCGGGCGCGGGGCTTGACCCTATTACTGCGAGCATGATTGATCAGCTCATCCTCGACCTTAGCCAAAAGCTCAAAATTACTTCGGTGGTTGTGACGCACGAGATGAAGAGTGCGTTTCACATTGCGGATAAAATCATCGTTCTCCATAAAGGGAAGGTGATTCAGACCGGGACTAGCGAAGAAATTCAGAATTCAAAAAATCCTTACGTCAAGCAGTTCATTTCAGGGGAGCCGGACGGTGCGATTCCCCTCAAGCAAACAAGCGAAGAATACTTAAAAGGGTTGCTCGAGACATAGGGCAGCCAGGAGAAAACCATGGCCTATTCTACAGCCGAAGTGAAATCCGGCGCTCTCATCATCGTCTCTTTTGCCCTGCTGCTAGGGCTCACCTTCTGGGTGGGGAACTTCACAGGGGGGGAAACGCAGAGTTATCATATTCGCTTTGGCTATATCAGCGGTTTGGAAAGGAATGCGCCCGTTTATTTCGGAGGCCATGAGGTTGGAAAGGTGTCCTCGATACGCATTCACCGCGGTGAAGAGCGTCCCATCGTGGTTACGGTCAGCGTACCCTTGGAAATCGAAATTCGTGAGGGAGACCAGGCTTTTATCGATATGCTAGGAATGATGGGTGAGAAAATCATAGAGATTCGTCCGAGCGCCGCAGCGACCAAGATCTTGTCGAGCGGCGGGCAGCTTGAAGGGACCGATCCTATTCCAATGTATCGTCTGATTCAGAAAATGGATCTTCTGGCGGACCGCATGGACGAACTAACGACCTCGCTGAATCCCATGATGACTCAGCTCGAGTCTTTACTCTCAGGCCATGAAGAGGAAATTGCGCGCATGATTGCTAATTTCGAGGAAACTTCCGCCAATATCAGGGATATGACAGGCGATCTCAAGTTCCGTCCCTGGAGATTACTACGCAAAGGTTGAGTCGCGGCGAATGATGCGACGCCATCAAAGGGTTATCCAGAACGTTCTCCTGCCGATCGCTGTCTCTCTGTCTCTATTCCTTCTTCACCATTTTCAATTCGTCAATTTTCATGAGTTGGGGGCCGTTGATTTGCGCATGCGCCTGCGCGGAAATCGGCCCGCACACGCTGATATCCTTTTAGTCGAAATTGATGATAAGAGCCTAGAAGAACTCGGCCCGCGACCATGGCCGCGAGCCCTGCACGCAAGGCTGATCAGCATTCTCGAAAAGTATCAACCTCGCTTTATCGTCTACGATGTCTTATTTGCAGAACCCGGACCCTCGGTAAATGAAGACCAGGCTCTGGCCTTGGCTATGGAGAAATCAGCCAATGTCATCTTACCTTTTTATTATTATTCAGAGACTCCGTTTAAGGCTTTCTATACTGCGAGACTTTTCCGCGAATCGGCCCGCGCTACGGGGTATGTGAACTTGGAGCCGGACTGGGACGGAAAAATTCGTCGCGTCAAAGCCTTTTTGAAGACAGCGGAAGAAACCTATTATCATGTTTCGGTTCTAGCGGTGATGGCACAGTTTGTCGACGAAGAGCGGGCCGCCCAATGGTTGAATACAATTCCGCGAGATTCTGAAAACCGCTTTGCAATTCATTATCCGGGAAGCCTGGAGTCATTTCAGCGAGTTTCGTCCAGCGATATCATTGAAGCAAGGGGGACCGAGCAGGAACCGGAGCTCAGACGGTTGATTGCCAACCGGGTTGTGGTAATCGGCGAGACGGCCACCGGGAGTACCGATACCAAACCGATCGCCTTTTCGGCGTATTATCCTGGCATGGCGATTCACGCTGCTGCGATATCTACGCTTCTTTCAGGGGATTACCTCAGACCCGTGAGTTCGCAAGTTCATCTGATCTTGTTGCTAGCACTGACTGTGGGAGTGGCTTGGATGGCGAAATTTTTTGGCCCATCCAAGAGTTTTCTGTGGACGATTTCGATGGTTGCCGGATACGGCGGTATCAATATCCTCATTTTCCATCTTTCGGGGTGGGTATTGCCCCTTTTTGTCCCGATCGCGGCGATGATTATTACTTACACTTTGTGGTTCTTTATGGAATACGTAACGGTTACCTTCGAGGGCCAGCTCCTGGGGCAAGAGTTGAACACAGCGGCGCGCATCCAAGAAACGTTTCTGCCGCAACAGACCCCGCACTTTGAAAAGCTGGATGTCGCTTTTCACTGCCGATTTGCTGAGCAAGTGGGCGGGGATCTGTATGATTGGAGTGATTTCGGAAACGGGATTTATGGCGTTTGTGTCGGGGACGTATCCGGAAAGGGAATCCCTGCGGCTTTGTATATGGCGCGTGCTATCAGTGATTTTCGCCGCGAAGTTCGAGTCGAGCTCGGTCCTTCCCAGGTGTTCGACACGCTGAACCGTATTCTTGCGCATGGCGGCGTCCCGGGAATGTTTCTTACTATGACTTATGCCTTGATTGATACAAAAAATAAGAAATTCTCTTACTGCAATGCGGCGCAGGAGCCTTTAGTGCTTTATCGGGAGTCGAAAAAAGACGCAGCGATTGTGACAGGGAAGAGAAATCCGCCTATCGGAGTATTCACCGACGCCACGTATGAGTTTGATGAATCTCCGATCGGAGAAGGAGATATGCTCGTTTTTTTGAGCGACGGTGTGAAGGAGCTGCGCAATCGAAAGGGGCAGGAGTTTGGGATGGAGAAAATTCGCTCTTATGTGGGACGCAATGCGTACGACTTTTCGGCAAATGAGATGGTTGTGGGTTTGTTCGATGAAATGGAGAAATATATGGGCGGTCGGTCCGCAAGAGACGATCGTACGTTGCTTTGTGTTAAGTTCGGAACGCGTTTTTAAGGGAGGCTACTATGGCTAAACGTTTGAGGGTTGTATCCGCGATGGGACTTATTGCGGCACTGCTTTTTTTCTCGGTTACTGCGCATGCTGGGGAGGAAACCCTTGGGGATTATAGCGCAGAAATCGGCACCAAATTTGGACGAGGGCTTGTAAATATCGTATCCAGTCTTGCCGAAATTCCCTGTACCATAGCCGATGATGTAAAAGACACCGGCGCGGTTGGTTCCATCACCGGTTTTGGGAAGGGACTCGCTTTCATGCTTCGCCGTATTCTTGTCGGGGTAACGGAAGTTGGAACTTTCATGATCCCCATGGAAAGGACCATCCCGCCGGTCTGTCAGAGCCCATCACCGTCTATCGCACAGCAATAGGTCATTGTGTGATACGAGAATTCCTGGAAGCGGCAAAATTTTTGACGGCCATACCGTTGCCGTCTGCGAGACACTCAGCTAAGCGTTTGGCTAAAGGGGCGCTCTTCTTCCCTGTTATCGGCCTTCTTATCGGAGTCCTATCAGTCGGTCTATACCTTCTGTTGAAACCGTTCGTCATCACCCCAGTCGCAGACTTTATCTTGCTCGCAATGCCCATTTTGCTGAGTGGGGGACTGCATTTGGACGGATTGGCCGATACTTGTGATGGTTTTTTTGGCGGACGCACGCGTGAGGATGTGTTGCGTATCATGAAAGATTCGCGGCTGGGCGTGTGGGGGGTGGCGGGGGTCGTGGGACTGCTTTTGCTGAAGTTCGAGCTCTTGCAGGCATTGCCGTCAAAACTCCCGGTTTTTGTTCTGGCCCTTGTTCTCTCGCGCTGGGCTCAGGTCGTCTTATGCTATTTCATGTCGTATGCCGGAAACGGCGGCGGACTTGCCGATTCTGTGGTCGGCCATATCGGCATTCGGGAGCTGGTCGGCGCAAGTTTTTTTATGTGTCTCGGAGTCATAGTCCTGTCGTGGCCGGGTTTCCTGTGCCTGCTGGCCGTGATCATCCTGCTAGGGGTGCTCGGCTTTTTGTATCAGCAGCGAATAGGCGGCACAACGGGCGATACCGTGGGTGCTGCCAGCGAACTCATTGAGGTGCTTACCTTCCTCGTTGTGACGAGTATCTACCGCTGACCCCCTAGATCTGTTATTATGCACCTCCTATGGCCTTATTGTCCCATGGTGGTGATCTGAAGTCGTTTGCGGAGCGGTATGGGCTCCGCGAAGATGAAATACGCGATTTTTCGAGTAATCGAAATCCCCTTGGCTTGCCGGACACCGTCGAAAAACTATTCCCTCATTTGCTAAAAGACCTTGGGCGTCATCCGGATCCGGAGGCCCGCGATCTGAGATGCGAAATTGCCCGAAAATATCCTCTCTGGCCCGAGAATGTAATTGCCGGCAACGGGTCAATTGCGATATTGCTCCTGGCGTTGCGCACGCTCGGGTCCCGACGTGCATTGTTAATCGAACCTTGTTTCTCCGAATATCGCCGCTTGCTCAATCAAGTCGGTGCTGAAATTCACAGTGTTCCACTCAAAGAGAGCGAGGGGTTTGGGTTTTCAGTTTCTCGGATTATAAACGCCATGCGCGGAGTGGATCTGCTGATCCTCGGACATCCGAACAATCCTACAGGAACTGCGCTTTCACGCGCAGAGCTTCTCGAAGTTATCAGCGAAGCGCGCAGGCTCAGCGTTTTTGTGATTATCGATGAGGCCTTTGTTGATTGGTGCCCGGAATTGTCGATTGCCCAGGAAGTAAAGGACAACTCGTATTTTCTCATATTGCGTTCCATGACCAAGTTTTATTCATTGCCCGGCATTCGGGCCGGATACGCGCTTGGTTCCCGCAAACTCATCGAAAAGATGGCTTATGCTCAGGAAACTTGGTCCTGTAATCGAATTGCGCAGCGACTCGCGATTGAAGCCCTGCGGGATCAGACTTTTCAGTCTCGCAGTCTCGAATGGTTTGAGAAGGAGTCAAAGTGGTTTCGCTCGACGATTGAACAGTCATCTGAATACAGGATTTTCCCGAGTTGGGCGAATTTCTTCCTTATCAAGCAAAAGCGTTCAGCGGAGCGAAAGGGGTTTTTTGACGACATGGGTCGCTCGGGAATTTATTTGCGAGAACTCCACCTTTTTCCCGGGCTAGGGCATGCTTATTTCCGAGCGGCACTCGGCTTGCGTTCAGACAATGAACTGTTGATAAGTCGTCTGGAAGAATGGGCCTGTCAAACTTCTCTGGCTCAGAGCCCCACCGCCGCCGTCTGACCAGTTTCGTGGACGTAACCTCTCTTATTCTCATGGGTGCTTTTCTGGCGGATTGGTTTCTCGGCGATCCCGTATACCGCTATCATCCTATCCGTCTCATGGGCAGGGCGATTACGTGGGGCGAGAACCGCATTCGCGGGGTCCTCTCACATACGTTTCTAGAGGGTGCGGTTTTGGCGCTGTTGTTTCCGGTTATTGTTTTTGGCATATCCGCACTAATCGTTACGCTCTCTTACCGGATTCACTTCGGCCTAGGGTTTTTGGTTTCTCTCTATGGCATCTATACTGCGCTTTCCGTCAAAGACCTTCGCGATGAAGGACTTCGTGTCTACCGTGCCTGTTGCGAAGAAGACCTGGGTTTGGCGCGTCGCGAGGTCTCGAGAATCGTGGGGCGCGATACGGCAGATATGCAGCTTCCGGATGTGCAGCGCGCCGCCGTCGAAACGATCGCCGAGAGTACCGTTGACGGCGTGATTGCCCCATTGTTTTATGCGGTCCTTGGAGGAGCGCCGCTGGCCTTAACTTACAAAGCTGTGAATACATTGGATTCAATAATCGGAAATCGTAACGAAAAATATCACGAGTTCGGCCGTTTTGCAGCCAAGCAGGACGAAGTCTGGAATTGGGTCCCGTCGAGGTTCTCCTACGTTTTGATTGCCTTGGCAGCGTTGCTGAGTGGTTGCCGAGGAGCGTGTGCCTTAAAAGTAGGTTGGAGCCATGTTTGTAAAATTCGTTCGACAAGCAGCAATGTGAGCGAATCCGCGTACGCGGGTGCACTCGGTCTACAACTGGGTGGGCCAAGCCGCTATGGCGGACAAATCAGGCACAAACCGCTTCTGGGAATCGCTGATCGAGATGTGGCATGCGCGGATATCCTAAGGAGTCTGCGTCTCATGCGGTCTACAGCTTGGGTATCATTGATTTTATTTCTTTTTTTAAGATATACTATGTCCTTATGAAGCGCGCCTATATTGTCTTATCCAATAGTTCGGCCAAGCGGGGATTGGAAGCGCGGCGCGTCCTTTTGGAACACGCCGATGCCGGCGGTGATACCTGTATCGAAGTGGTTTCAAAAGGTGCTGATACTGCCTATTTTGAGAAGGCTGTGCGGCGCTGTATCAAGCGGGGATTTGAGAGCATGTTTATTTTTTCACTCGGTAAGTTAACGCGGACACAAGAATGCGGAGTTTATCCGGAGACTGTGCGATTGATTCGCCGTGAACGCCCCGATATCGATTTTCATTTTGCCGGCCGGCTACGAATGTAAGGAAAGTTACTTATGAGTGATAATCCATCCGTCACTGCTTATAAAAAACATGTATTTGTCTGCACGGGACCGCGTTGTGCTCCTGAGGAAGGTTCACGACTCTATAAACGGTTCAAGGAGCGGCTCAAGGAGCTCGGACTACACGAAGGGCCCGATAGGATAGCTCGCAGCCAGGCCCATTGTTTCGGTATATGTAAGGGGGGTCCCTTAGCGGTCGTCTATCCCGAAGGTGTTTGGTATCATCACCTTACCGATGAATTGATGGATCGGGTGATCGAGGAACATTTGAGGCAGGGAAAGCCGGTGGAGGAGGGGGTCTTTCATGTCCAAGACTCTGAATAGGTGCCTATACCTAGTCATTAGTGGTGTCCTGTTGAGTAATCCCGTATGGGCAGAGGTTGAGGCAATTCCGGCTTCCTGGCAGCAGATCACGGTTTCTCTGGAGCGCAGCCAGCTTCGGGCCGGCAGAATCCAGAAGAAGTCGCGTGAGGCCCTTGCGATTTGTGACGAAATCTTGGAGGAAATCGACCAACTTCAGGTATGGTCCCGCCGCTACACGCGCAAGAAGAGCCCCTAGCGCTATTTGGTCAGGTTGCGCCTTGACTGAAGGGGCGTGATGGCTATAATATTCGTCTGTTCATTGTGAGGAGAGAAGATGACGATTTCGACCGACGGTGAAACCGAATCCAAACAAGATCCTGAACTTCAGGATGGCAAATTTTTTGCAGCGATAGGCTATCTCAGCATCCTCTGTTTCGTGCCTTTGTCGCTAAAAAAGAACAATAAATTTGCTCAATTTCACGGTAAACAAGCTCTGGTTTTATTTATCCTGGAGCTTGCCGCAAGCATCCTCAAGGTCGTGCCCGCCTTAGGCGATCTCATCTTTACGGTTGCTTTTGTCGTCTTCGGCATTCTCTCTCTGATCGGAATCACCAAGGTTCTGATGGGAGAATTTTGGGAAATGCCTGTGATCTCAGACATCGCCAGCAAGATATCTCTCTAAAGTAGTTTCGTTTCTGACCTACCGTTGTCCCTATACATCGCGTCATGGGGAAAGGACTTTTTTGCATGCTTCTCGGTAACAAAAAAACACAGAGAGAGGAACAGAACTGGTGTATTGTTCTGAGCCCGCTCCGCAATGAGATCGACAAGAAGAGAGTTTCCCGAAAGATATCGGGTGTCTTTTCGCTGTCTGCCGAAGAGGCTACCGATCTTGTTTCCAATACCCCGATCATTCTTCTCGATAATTTAACGCGTTCGGTTGCGGTAGAAATCAAAGAATATTTTCGGTCCGCCGGCGCGGAAATGATTCTTACCAACGACGTTTTTCTCAAGAGAAAGTGCTACCGAACAGTATGGCCGGAACCTCCGAATTTATCATTTTTGAATCAAAAATCCCAAGAAACGTCAGGCCTGCAAAGGCCGCCTGTCGAAGCCGAAGAAGTTCTAAACCCCGAAGATGCTTTGGCTCAAATTCGCACGCTTTCCGCCGAGGCGCCTCGGAAGCCAGAAGCAACGCCGATTCCCCAGTCGTATGGAATGCGTGATTCCGAGCGGCAAGATCTTCTTGAGGAAGCCGATAGGTGGCGTCGCGAGTGCACTGCTCGCCGGGTAGAGATCGAGAAGTTGCAGCATCAACTTGAGCAGGCGACAAAACAGTTATCGATCCAGCAGTTGCCGTCACTCGACCAGACGGCCACGCTTAAGGAGAGAGAAAAGGAAATCGCTGACATGCGGGGTCTTCTGACCAGCTCGCAGGAGAAATATGATGCACTGCGTGAGGAATATCGCGAGACCCGCGCCTTGCTGGAAGAGAAGGTGGCTGGTGCTAACGAGGATAAAGATCGTGAATCACGGACAACTCGGGATTTGATGCGGAAGTGGGAATCCTCACGGGATATGGTTCGCGATGTCGAGGTCAAGATCGCCGAGAGCGAAAGTGCGAGGGTTGAGTTGATGAACTCTCTTGCCGAACTGCAAGGCAGAATCGATCAGGCGGAAGAAAAGATTAATATTCTGGAGCGAGCCAAAGAAAGCTTGGAGCGGGCGCTGAATGAGCAGACTGAGCTTGCTTCCTCATGGCGGGAGCGGTTCGAAGGACTAAACGGAAAATTTGATTCTCTCAATGCCGAGCAGAACGAGGAGAGACTCAGGCGCGAAGATGAGCTGGTGAAGATCCGCGAGATCGAGCTAGAAAAAGATGATCTCTCAAATAAGCTTGCCGACAGTCAACGGCGTTACGACGATGTTGAGATGAAGTTGCGGGAGTCCCAGAATACGGTTGATCATCTTTTGCGCGAAAAAGAGGAACAGGAGAGTCTTGCTCAGGAGCAGTGGAGCAATCGCCAGGAGCGTGAGCGTGAGCTGGAGGAGACCAGGCGCCAGCTGCGTACGATCAATTTCCAGGCGGAGCAGCGTGAAGCCGCTAATAAGCGGACCTACATGGCCAATCGCATTGCCGAAAGGGAAATGCAATTAAAGAAATTGGTGCGCGAGCAAGAAAGAATCGAGTCCGAGATCAGAGATCGTGAGCAGTCTATGCGTGAGACCCTCTCGGAGCAGGAGCGCTTGGAAAAGGAAATTGTGGAGTGTAAACAGACCCAGCGTCATCTCGTGGAGCAGGTCAAGAAGGAAAAACTTCCTCGCTTGCGCGTTACTAAAACAGAAAATGGTGCGAATATGTCTGAGCAGACGGAGGGTGTATGATTGAGCTGATCCTGAATAAGATTAAGATCGATGAAACTCGCAACGAACAGGTGATCGTGTTCCGAGAAAAAGAGGGGACGAGATACCTTCCGGTGGTGATCGGCTTGCCTGAGGTAAACGCCATCAAGCTCAAACTAAGCGGTTTGACGCCGCCAAGACCGCTGACACATGATCTTCTGCTTGAGACCATTCAGCATCTGGGTGCTAAGTTGGAAAAGGTCTGCATCGATAAGCTCCAAAACAATACTTTTTACGCAACACTGCACCTCCGCCGTAATGGCGACAATGTGGTGATTGATGCCCGGCCGTCGGACGGCGTGGCCTTAGCTCTGCGCGCATCCTCTCCTATCTTTGTTGCCGAAGAAGTCATTGGCGAAGCGGGCGTCACCGAAGTCTAGATAGGATTTGTTATGGCAGAGACTAAGAAATTTCAGGTTGTTATCATCGGAGCGGGCGGTGCTGGTTTAACGGCGGCCATTTATACCTCTCGCGCTAAACTTTCTACGGCTATATTTGAGAAGCTAACTCCGGGAGGGCAGATTGCCTTGACCGATTTGGTCGAGAATTACCCCGGTTTTCCGGAGGGGATTCTCGGGCCGGATGTTTCTCAGCGGATGGAGGCGCAAGCCAAGCGCTATGGTACCGAAGTGATTTACGAAGAAGTGAAGTCAATCGCTAAGCAGAACGGCGGGTTTCAAATTACGACGGGTTCCGGTTCTTACAGTGCGGCAGCCGTGATCTTGGCTTCGGGAGCTTCTTTTCGCATGGTGGGCGTGCCCGGCGAAAGGGAGCTAACAGGCAAGGGTGTTTCGTACTGTGCCACTTGTGACGGGGCTTTCTTCAAGGAGAAGGAGATCGTTGTCGTGGGCGGGGGGGATTCGGCCATGCAGGAAGGAATTTTTCTAACCCGATTCGCCTCAAAAGTAACCGTCATTCACCGTCGTGACAGTTTACGTGCTAGTCCTATATTGAAGGATCGGGCCAAGGCGAATGAAAAGATCGAGTTCGTCTGGGATACTGTGATCGAAAAGATACTTGGGGAGAAAAAGGTCGAAGGCGTCAGCCTGCGTAATGTCAAGACCGGCGAGACGCGCGAATTTCGCACAGACGGTGTTTTTATCTTTATCGGGCATGACCCCAATTCTGCATTAGTGAAAGAGTTTGTGGAAATTGATGAGAGCGGCTATGTGAAGGCGACCGACTCTCTTCAGACTTCAGTCCCGGGTGTTTTTGCGGCCGGCGAAATCCGTGCCGGCGCCGTGAAGCAGCTTGTGGCTGCTTGCGGTGAAGGGTGTGAGGCGGCGCTGGCAGCGCAGCATCACATCGAAAACTTATGAGCTTCTTTCGAGTCCTTTCGGCGGTTTTTCTCGTGACTTGTCTCGGAGCATGTTCCCCGTCCTCCCAGAAAAATGTCGGAGCCCAAGCTCCCGATTTTACCCTGCCGCTCCTTTCGGAAAATTCTTCGCCGGTTACGCTTTCCAATGTTACCGCAGAGCAGCAGGTACTCCTTGTTTTCTGGGCGACTTGGTGTCCCTCCTGCGTAGCTGAAATACCGGTTTTGAACGAGTGGAATAAGAAGTATGCTTCGCAGGGATTGAAGATCTTGGGCATCAATATCGAGGAACCTCGGGGAAAAGTATTGGAGTTTGCCGAGAAATACCCTATGGACTACTCGATACTGCTGGATTCGGACGGACAGACCGCAGCCGTGTACGGACTCGTTGCCCTGCCTGTCACGGTTATGCTTGCGACTGGCGGTAAGATTATCTATTATGGTTTTGGTTTACCGGAAATTGAAGAGTTGATGGATTTGGCACCGTCTCAGAATGTGCCATGGCAAGCTTAAAACCCTTAAGGAGGAAGTCTCATGGCGCTTGAAGGTGAATTCGGTAAAGAAGTTAATGAATTGATCCGCATCTTGAAGAAGCTGCTGAAGCACACCGTCAAAGATGAAAAGTGGGTCAAGATGGAATCCCACACTTCTGACAAGGGTCTTAATATCAATATTTTTCTTCACCCCATGATCCTTCTGAACGCACAAGACTTCGAGAGCTTGGATGAAGCTTACGACAAATACCTGTTCGACAAAGGTATGAAGGATGACCTGCCCGGCGAGCTAAGTCCCGAGGACCTCGACTTCCTGAGTCAAAACGGTATCGAATACTAACCGTTCCTCTGCCCATGCGCACCCGCCCGTACACAGTCCTCGTGGCTTTGATTATTCTGACGAGTCTATTCCTGCTCGGGATAGGACCTTCACTGGCCGCTGATCTTCATGATCATGCGGCTTGGGATGCCTTTCTCAAGAAATACGTGAATGAGGCCGGTGAGGTGCAGTATCAGGCCGTCGCAGATAATCCCGATGACTTGAATGCGTACCTAGACGAGTTGGCGTCCGTAAATAACATGAGCTTGGGTCGTGACTGGACGCGTGAGGAGAAGTTGGCGCTTTATCTGAATGCCTACCATGCGGGTGTGATACGGCTGATTATCGAGCATTGGCCCGTAGAGACGATCCAGGAAATCCCCGGAGTTTGGGACCTTCCAGCGGTTCGGATCGGCAAGGAAAGTCACAGTTTAAATCATCTTCGTAGCCAAGATCTCATTGGTGCATTCCGGGACGAAAAAATTCATCTTGCTCTCGCTTGCGGGGCCAAGGGATGCCCGCGACTCCGTAAGGAAGCCTACTCGGCTATGCGCGTGGAGGGGCAGCTCTTTCTGGCGACTCAGGAGTTTGTCAATGATCCCAATCGAACTATTATTTATACGGGTGCCAAAAAAATTGAGCTTTCCAGAATATTTAAATGGTACGGTTCGGATTTCCGTCTTGATTTTGCGGGTCCAGACGATGAAACTCAGTTCTCCGTTACCGAGACCGCCGTGCTGTCTTTCATTGCACATTATTTGCAGGAAGCTGACAAGATTGATTTTCTCTCCCGCCGCAAGTATAAGATCAAATACCTGCCTTTTGAGTGGACATTGAATGAATGGGTGAGCGATAGTGGCGCCATCGCGAGATAAATCCAAGTTTCGAGTTGCTTGTATCCAGACAAAAGCAGGTAAGAACTTCGAATCGAATTGGCGTAGGATTAAGAGCCAGATTTCAGCAGCACTCCGCAAGCAGCCGCATCTCATTGCTTTGCCCGAAGCATTTTCATGCCGTGCTCCGCGGCAAGCCAATGAAGACATCGCTCGCCGACAAACGCCTTTTTTAATTCGAGAATTCACTCAGATAGCCAAGAAGAATCGCGTTGCTTTTCTCATGGGAAGTGTTCTGGAGTCCTCCAAGCGGCGCGGCAAGTTTTACAATACCTCATTGCTCATATCTGAAACGGGCCGCGTTGTGGCTCGGTATCGTAAAATTCATCTTTTTGACATCGGTATGAAGGGCAGGGTTCGCACTCGGGAATCCAGTCAAATAACACCGGGAAACAGAGTCGTCGTCGGAACTGTCTGGGGTGTTCGCGTAGGATTGTCAATCTGTTATGACCTTCGATTTCCGGAACTTTTCAGGGCTCTGGCCCAGAAGGGAAGTCGCATTATTTTCATGCCTGCGAATTTTACTTACTTCACCGGCAAGGCACACTGGGAAGTCTTGCTTCGGGCTCGCGCGATCGAGAACCAGGCTTATGTGGTTGCACCAGCCCAGGCCGGATCGCACCCGGCGACAGGCATAAAGAGTTTTGGTTGCAGCCTGCTAGTGGATCCCTGGGGTAAAGTGCTGCGACGGGCTGCTCGTGCCGGGGAACAGGTGCTCTGCGCCGATCTGGACTTGCGCTATCAGGCTCGGATTCGTAGAGAATTCCCTGTTTTGACGCACAGGCGGCTGTGAAGCTTCCGTATCTTATTCTTATATAGTAACTTACGGCAATAATAAAGGGATTGACAGCGGTCGACTATTTTCATAATATGTGCAGTCTCAAGCACTTAGCCACGTTGCTGAGTGTTTCTTTCCAGGAGGAATCTCATGGCAGCTTATGCAATTGTAGAAACCGGCGCAAAGCAGTACTACGTAGAGCTCAACAGCATTCTTGAAGTCGAGAAGCTAAAGCTCGAAGATCAGCAGAAGGAAGTCTGCTTGGATCGCGTTCTGTTCTACAAAGACGGCGAAAAGACCGAAATCGGCAAGCCGACTGTCGAAGGTGCTCAGGTGGTCTGCGAGTTTCTGGGAAACACGAAGCTTAAAAAGGTTATCTCCTTTAAATTTCGCCGCCGTAAAGATTCGCGTCGCAAACACGGGCATCGCCAAGAGGCCACTAAACTCCTGGTCAAAGAGATTAAGGTCTAAGGGAAAGGCCGAGCTTACTTATATGGCACACACAAAAGCGCAGGGAAGTTCATCAAACGGTCGGGATTCTAACTCCAAAAGGCTTGGCGTCAAGGCTAGCGGTGGTCAGTTTGTGCGTGCAGGCAGTATCATTGTGCGCCAGCGCGGCAATCGTTTTAGTCCGGGTTTTTTTGTCGGGCGGGGTAATGATTTTACGCTATTCGCTAAACGGGACGGTATTGTCGAATTCAGAACTAATCACTCGGTTCATATCATTCCTGCACAGTAAAAACCTCAAGTTTCAATTAATCGCTAGGCTAAAAAGATATAGGGTTGTCTTTTTAGCCTTTTTTATTTCTTAAGCCAATGTCTCATCACATCAAAATAGACAAGAGAAATGGGGCGGTAGTCTCATGACGGTGTTCGTCGACCACATGCGTGTTGCCGTTCAAGCGGGCAACGGGGGTAACGGCTGTGCGAGCTTCTCTCGCCGTGATGACCGGAAGGTGGTTCCCGACGGAGCGGATGGAGGCGACGGCGGGCGAATTATATTCCGCGCGGATACTAACGCACCGCCGCTTGTTTCCCTAAGAAGCCGCCAATATATTATTGCCGAGTCGGGAGGCCACGGGAAAGGCGCGCGCAAACGCGGTCGTAACGGCGAAAGCACGGTCATCATTGTGCCTGTCGGAACTCGCATCTATGATCGCGATAAGAATCTGTTAATTCGTCAGCTCACAACATCCGGCAGCGAAGTTGTTGTGTGCGAGGGGGGGCGCGGCGGCAGCGGAAATTCGGGGCATCGAGACGCAACGCTCGGAGAAAAGAAAGGGCCTCTGTCGCTAGAACTGCAATACCGTGTGCCTGCAGATATCTTTCTTGTGGGATTGCCCAATTCAGGCAAGTCGACGTTCCTAAATCGTTTGACGCGCGCCCACGTTAAAATAGAATATTATCCTTTTACAACGAGGACTCCTGAGGTGGGGGTGCTGTCTTTTTCTGAGTATGAGCAACTCACTCTGTGTGAATTACCTTCGCTTTATGCCGCCTCCGGAGAGGGGCGCGGGATGGGAGCTGATTTCTTGAAGCATCTGGAAGTGGCCAATCTGGTATTGTATTTTCTAGACCCGCAATCAGAATTTGCGACATCCCTGGAGGATGGATTAGCTATATTGAAATCTGTTGTCGAAGCCCAGAATTCAGACTTTCTCAACATACCCTACGCGGTTGTTGTGAATAAAATAGACATAGCAGAAGCGAAAGCTAGTGCCGAGAAACAAGCCTTTGACCCCGGGGTCCCGTGTTTTTATATCTCCGCGCAACAAGGGGAGGGGCTCAAGCCTTTGAATGAATACTTGAAAGAGGTATACGAAACGAGTCAAGATGCGTGACCGATTAAAAACATGCCGCCGTATTGTGATTAAAGTGGGTACCAGCATCCTTACTTCCCGCAAGGGGAGGTTTACGCCGCGCAGTGTCACACGCTTGGTGGCCGAAGTTTCTTCGCTGTGGCGCCATCAAAAGGAAGTTGTGCTAGTCAGCTCCGGTGCCATTGCGTTGGGTATGGAGGTAGGGAAATTGAGGCGTCGACCAAGAAAAATGGACCAGCTTCAAGCCTGTGCTGCGATGGGACAAGGGAAATTGATGCATGCTTATGAACAGAGTTTTTCCCGTCGGGGAATGCATTCGGCACAGCTTCTCTTGACACGTGATGGACTCGAACAAAGAAACCGCTACTTGTGTGTGCGGCAGACATTGAGCGCATTGCTTGAGATGAAGGTGGTGCCGATTATCAACGAGAATGACACCGTGGCCACTGAAGAGATTGCTTTCGGCGATAACGATATCCTCTCCGTGTACGTTGCTGACCTTGTTCACGCGGACCTTCTGGTCATCCTCTCCGATGTCGACGGGTTTCACTTGAGAGACGGGTCACGAATTCGCCGCGTTGATTCCGCGGAAGAAATTGATAAGGAACTGGTAAGACATATTCGGGACAGCAAAACTCACACAACGGTCGGCGGCATGAAGGCAAAGTTAGAGGCAGCGCGCATTGCGATGCGTCTGGCGGTGCCTTTGCTAATCGTCAACGGCCATCGCGAAGGGATTATCCAACAGGCACTGGCGGGTGAGGATGTCGGGACTCTCTTTTTGCCCGGAACAGCCCATAAGAGTGCGCGAAAGAAGTGGATCGCCTTCTCTGCGCCTCGGCGCGGGAGAGTTGTGGTTGATGACGGGGCCTATGAAGCCCTGTCGCGAAGAAAGAGTAGTTTGCTACCGCGAGGCATTGTAGAAGTGCACGGCAATTTTGAGAAAGGTCATGTTGTTGAGTTATCCATGACTGACGGCAGTGTCTTCGGGCGGGGTGTTGCCCAATTTTCAAGCCGTGATTTGGTCAGCCTGGTTGGAAAAAAGACGGCTGAAATTCATGAAATCCTAGGTTATAAAGCCCAGGATGAAGCCATACATCGTAATAATCTCGTGCTTTGGAGATAAAGTCGACATGAAAAAGAAATCCCGACAAACAGCTAACCGGTGGAAATCAAAGTTGACGAGAACACTGGCAAACATGAATGAAGCTTCGGGCGAGATGAGCCTATTGTCAAAGAGTATCAAGAATAAGATCCTCCTCGATGCGGCTCGGAAGCTAGAAACGAATAAGAGTTTTCTCTTAAAGCAGAACGCAAAAGATCTTCGCAGTGGCCGTGAATCGGGGCTCAGTGCAGCCCTCTTGGATAGGCTCACCCTTACTGACGGCCGAGTTCGTGCCATGGCCGACGGTGTACGCGCGGTTGCATCCTTAGCGGACCCTATCGGACAGGTGAGCAAGCGTTGGCGCCGTCCAAACGGACTGCGTATTTCGCGTGTGGTTGTTCCGCTCGGGGTTATTTTGATTATTTACGAGTCCCGGCCCAATGTGACCGTGGAGTGTGCCTCCCTATGTATTAAGAGCGGTAACACTGTTCTGCTTCGGGGAGGACGCGAAGCTTTTAATTCCAACCGGGCCCTAGCGTCTATATTTACGGAGGCATTGCAGCGCCACCGCCTTCCGAAGGCCGGCGTAAGTTTCGTCGATACCGTGGATCGTGCGGCAGTAGATTTTCTGCTACACAGAGATCAAGAGATTCAGTTGGTCATTCCCAGAGGCGGTGAGGCCCTTATCCGCAAAGTTGCGAGCACTTCAAGAATCCCGGTCATAAAGCATTATCAGGGTATCTGTCATGTGTATGTGGACAAAGACGCGGATATCCAAAAGGCGGTAGCCATTGCTTTCAATGCCAAGGTGCAGAGGCCTTCGGTTTGCAATGCGATGGAAACGCTTTTGGTTCACGAGAAGGCCGCGGCGCGTATCCTTCCTCCTCTCGGAAAGAAGCTTCGCGAGGCTGGGTGCGAAGTGCGTGGCGACAGATCGACTCGGGGTTTTTTGCCCTGGGCTCGAAAGGCCAAGAATAGCGACTACGGTTATGAATATCTGGATAAGGTTTTAGCTATTAAAGTGGTTAAGGACATAAACGGGGCGATTCGCCATATCCGTGATTACGGTTCGGGGCATACCGATGCGATTGTGACGAAGAATCGAAAAGCAGCGCGTCTTTTTACGGAGCAGGTCGATTCCTCGTCGGTGATGGTGAACGCATCAACGCGTTTCGCTGACGGATTTGAGTACGGTTTCGGTGCGGAGATCGGAATATCGACTGATAAGATTCATGCCCGCGGCCCGATGGGGTTGGAGGGATTGACCTCCTATAAGTACGTTGTAGAGGGCCAAGGACAGATTCGAACTTAACACCGCACGCGAGGGATGGAATGAAAGTAGGCATACTCGGCGGCACGTTTGACCCAATTCATGAAGGACATTTGACCCTCGCGCGGTCCGCCATGGGCCAATACGGTCTCGATAAGGTTATCTTTATCCCTGCGTGCATCCCGCCTAACAAGACAGATCGAAAGAACATGACTCCTGCATCAGAGCGCTTGAGGATGGTGGAGATGGCGCTTCAGCACGAACCCTCCTTTGAGCTTTCCGAGATGGAGCTAGAGCGATCCGGTATTTCGTATACGGTGGATACTCTTGTCCAGATCAAAGAACGTTTTCCGGACGACGAGCTGTTTCTGATCCTGGGTTTTGACACACTAAGCGAGATTCCGAGCTGGAGGGATTGCGATCAGATTGCCGGCTTGGCCCGCTTTTTGGTGGCTCGCCGGGGTCCTCTGACCGGAAAGATACCGTTTAGGGAAAATGTGCAGTGGATTGACATGGACAATTGTCCTCTGTCGTCTTCAATCATTCGTGAAAAGATTCAACTGGGGCTCTTGGCTCAGGGAGATCTGCCGCCGGGGGTGGAGTCCTACATTCGTAAGCAGCGACTTTACGGGGGCAATCCAACATGCAGTTAGGCTTGAATCTTCTCATTTTTCTTCTCCTCTTTGCCTTGGCCACGTTCTTTGCGGGGGCGGAGACGGCTCTTTTTTCTCTGTCCCGTATCGAACGGAGGCGGTTGGAGCGCGGTCATCCGCGATTGGGCGGGTGGGTTAATGACCACCTTGATAATCCCAAGAGGACATTGGCGACCATTCTTATCGGGAATCTGGTCGTTCATACCCTGGCGACAGCAATGGTCACACTAATAGCGAAGAAGGTCGTAGGACATCAGGGGATTGGCTTCTCTTTGGTTATTTTTACTCTACTGCTCGTTCTATTTGGTGAAATTCTCCCCAAAACATTCGCGGTTCGCAATAACGAGGTGTTTTCGCTGTTTGTCGCCATTCCCCTGAAGATATTCTCGTTCCTGTTCTACCCCTTCCGTGTGATAGCACGGCTGGCAACCGATCGTATCCTAGGGCTTCTCATCCACGAGAAAATAGAACATAAGGACAAGATGTCTGAAGAGGAGCTCATGACCCTGATCAAAATCGGTGAGGAGGAGGGCGTTTTAGACCGGCAAGAGCGCTATATGCTGCATAAGCTGTTTGATCTCGGACAGAGACAAGTCAAGGAGATCATGACGCCTCGAGTGGATCTGGCTGCTCTTGATATCGAAGACAGTGCCGACAGCCACGTCGAAATGATGAGGAAATATCACTTTACACACTTTCCCGTTTATCAGGGATCCTCAGATCACGTATTGGGAGTTATATCGGTTGACGAGTATTTGCTGAGCCGTACGCGTGACCTGCGGTCGCTGCTTCAGCAGCCTTTGTTCGTGCCCGAAAGTAAGCGTATCGACGATTTGCTGGAAGAATTTCGTGAGAAGCGGCAAAAGTTTGCGATCTGTGTCGACGAGTTTGGCGGTACGGCAGGCATAGTCACGTTAGAGGATATTCTCGAAGAAATCTTCGGAGAGTATTACGACGAATATGCCGAGATTCAATTGCCTGTCCGCGCTATCGGGGAAAACCGTTTTATCGTTGAGGCGAAAATGAATCTTGCGGATTTTAACGAGTATTTTTCCACTCATTTGCAGGCTGACGATGCGGCGACGCTTGGCGGATTTATTCTAGAGAGATTAGGAGAGGTTCCGGCGCGCGGTAAGACCCTTAAAACAGACGAATGTGAGATAACGATCCATGAGGTTATCCGCCAGCGGCGTATCCGAAGCGTGATTGTGAGGCCCCGCCCATGATAACGCTCGCATTCATCTTTCTCCTCTGCGTGTTGTTCTCCGCGTTCTTTTCCGGCTCAGAAATGGCGTTTGTGTCAGCCAATAAGCTGGCCTTGCGTAACCGAGCGGATTCCGGAGACCGTGCGGCTAAGATGATTGTCAAGCTGCAGAGGCAGTCTCACGCGTTCCTGACCGCAGTTTTACTCGGTAATAATATTGTCAACGTGACGGCAACTGCCGTTTTGACATTAGCGCTACAGCAGTACTTTGGCATAGAAAGTGAGTTGGTTGTGACGTTGCTCCTGGCCCCCGTGATCATTGTCTTTGGTGAAATGGTGCCTAAGGACTATTGCCGTATGCGGTCGCAGTCTTTTCTCGTTAAAAATGCGGGCGCTTTGAACCTCTTTTTCTCTATCTTTAAACATCCGGCGCGCTGGATATCGGCAGGTGCCAATCTTCTTTTGCCTCGGCGGCATAAAAGTATATTTGTCAGTGAGAGAGAGTTTCGTGCGATCATTGAGGAAAGTACTCATGCGGGTGTCGTCAGCCGTGACGAAAAAAAGATGGTTGACAGGATTCTTGATTTTGAAAAGACGCATGTCCACACAGTCATGATACCGCTCGAAGAGGTCTCCAAGGTCAATAACCGGGCTACGGTGGGAGAAGTTAAAGAGGTTGCACGTCGAAGCCGTGCCAAGATGATCTTGGTTTACGAAGAAATTCCGTCCATCATTGTGGGTATGATTTACGTTTTTGACCTGTTGTTCGAGGAGAGAAATCACCTTGGGTTGAAGGAATTTCTCCGCTCGCCCATTTTTTTGCCTCAGAATACATCTCTTGAAAAGGCCTTTTTTACGCTACAGCAAAAGCGGCAGTCGAATGCCGTCATAATTGACCGCCGAGGGAACGTCGCCGGCGTTGTTCCCATTGAGCGGCTTATCACGCTGTAGACTATAGGCGGAGGAGAAGCCTCGTGGCTCATAGATATAATCAATTATTCCCCTATTTAGTGACCCTGGGTCTTACGATTTTTATGATTCTGGTTTCCACGGCAGGGGAGGCCGCCATCGACGATGATATTGGAGCTCCAGCTCAGGAAGTCTACGAGGCGGCGCTGTTTGTCCTGAACGATGTTGGAGTTTCCACGCAGGACGAAAATGACTTCTATATCGAAAGCGATTGGTCCATAGATACAATAGAGGAAGTTCGAAAACTTCCGTTTAATTTCGCATTGGATAAAAAACTCGATCGGCGAGCCCGTTACCATATCCGGCTTGTGCGGTGGCCAACTTACACCGAGGTTCATATTGAGACCAAGTTTCAAGACCGGCGCCACGGCGCTGGGCGTATGGTGCGGTGGAAGACGCGTAAGGCGACTTTTAACGACCATCAACTCGAAAAGAACCTTTTCGAAGATATTCTCCTGCGGCTCGAAGCAAACCGCATCCGAAAAGGTTAAAATCCTGCCAAAAACCCCTCTGCCTGCGATAAAGCTTTAGAAAGTGGAGCCGTTATATAGTAGGACAGGTGTCGATCCTGTTAGACATCATCCGACCACCTAATAAGGGAGAACGGCTGGTTGCAGGTTATAGCAATTGCCAATCAGAAGGGTGGGTGCGGCAAGACGACGAGCAGCATTAATCTTGCTGCCTGCTTAGCTCACCTGAAAAAGAAAGTACTTTTGGTGGATCTTGATCCCCAGGGGCATGCCACTTGTGGGCTAGGGATTCGCGCAGAGGAACTTCCTTATAGTCTTTATGACCTTTTGTCGCCTAAAGACGAACAGAAGCCGGGCGTCTCAGAAGTGCTCATTGAGATTAATCCACACTTTTGCCTGCTGCCTTCCCACACAGTTTTGAGTGCCGTAGAAGAGGAATTGGCCTTTCACGGAGGACGTCAAAAGCGCCTGAAATCGTTGTTGTTCCGCGTTGCTCAGGAGATCGGCGACTTTGACCATATCATAATCGATTGTCCTCCCAATCTTGGCGTATTGACCTATAACGCGCTGGATGCGGCTGACGAAGTTATCATACCGCTCGAGCCTTCCTTTTTTTCACTGCACGGTCTTGCCAAGATTACGGAAACGATTCAGTGGGTAAACCAAGAAAGAAAGCGGGCTATTGAATTGCACGCGCTTATGACCATCTACGATGCGCGCACTTGTTTCGCACGAGAGGTCTACGAAGAGGTTGAAAGATACTTTTCCGAGAGGCTCTTTCGTGCCGTGATTCACGAAAGCGTGCTGCTGAAAGAGGCGGCAAGTGCGGGCCAGAGCATTGTGGATTACGAGCCGGACTCTATTCCGTTCTATGATTATCTTAGTGTGGCCACCGAGCTTATGGAGCGCCAATGGAGTCGCATTCTCCCGGAGCAGGAAACGCGCTGGCTCGATAAGATTCAAAATAGGTACGGCCCCCGGTCCGTCTGCGGGGGAGTCCTTTTTCAATGCTATAACAAATACGCGCGCTTTGTGGAAATTGCCGGAGACTTCAACAATTGGATACCCGAAGCCCTAGTGCAAAGAAACGACAATGGCCTTTGGCAGAAGGTGATCACGGCGCATGGGGGCGCCTGCCGGTATAAATTTATAGTGGACGGCGAGTGGCAAGTGGACCCTCATCAACTGGAGCAACGCGAAAACGCCTACGGCAGTTTCGATTCTTATTTGGAAGTAGGCTGAACGTGAACCCCGATCGGAAACTCAAACGAGGCTTAAAAGATATTTCACCGGCTTTTTCTGAGCCAACGAAGGCCATCCCCTCTATAGTTAGGCGAGTGACGCTGGATGGGCCACCCGGTGTCACCGTGTTGAGTATTTTTAGCCCGGATTATCCCGCGGATTCCTTTTTGTTGAATACGCTGTTGGCGTCTCGCTTGGCTAATGCTCAGAGGCCGGGACACATTATATCCATCGATGCGGAGTGGGACGCCCGCCAGGCTGGGAAGGAAAAACGCATCTTTTCTCAAGAGCTGCTGAATCTTCACCTGAGACGGTCGCGTTTCTCATGGTCTCAGTTCTCTGAGATCTGCCGCCGGCGTGTTCCTGAGACAGCCACCGTCACGGTTCCGGATCAACTCATTTTTCTGGATGTTCACTATGGCTGTGTTCCCTTTGATGAGGAAATCGCGCCGATTCTGGACAAGTGGATATTTTTTCTCCAACCGCGAGCCGACAGTCTGAGTGAAGCCTATAAAATGATGAAGGCCACATTCGCCCATAATCCGCATCTCGAGTATTTTCTTGTGTTTGAAGGGGACTCGAAGCGCAAGCCACTCGGCCCTTATCTCTTTGAGCGCTTCTCGTCAATTTTATCCGAGCGTCTTGGCGTCAATTTAGTCTGGCTGGGATATCTGGATCCGTCCGGTGCGCCGAATGCTTCTCCTGGAGAGATCACTCTAGAACATCTTTTTTTAGGCGAAAGACGCGCTATGGATAATCCGGCAAAAGTGGCATTGGCCGGGCTGACTGAGTTATCACTCGGTCGGTACATGTCTACAGCATCATGAAGCTCTACTTCCTGCCTCCCTCCGACACCGTTTCAGATTCAGTTGTCACAGCCCTGAGAGAAGCGGTCCTCAGCCGACAGCCCGAAGCCGGTGAAGATATCGGTATGCCTATGATGGGGGCCTACAGGCAGCAGATCGTTCTCAGAATGAGCGATGGCGTTTTTTGGGGGCGCGTATTTCGTGATCGAGTTTCAGGCGCAGCTCTTGTTAAGCTTGAAAAAGAGTATCAACAGCTCAAATCTATTCTGCGCGATAATCTCAGTTACACTGTTTTCTATTCCTCAGCGGTGCCGGAATCACCGGCTAATCCGGAAGCTTGGCCTGAAGATTTGCTCGAAGACCTTGGCCGACCCGGATTTCACTGCTTTGAATATAGAATCGTGTCTTGTGAGGGAAGCCGCGCATTGGTTTTGCAGACTAGCTCCGTTACGCGCGGACTTGGGATTCAACCGCCGGATACCAAGGAAAAGCGTGTTTCCTTCACCCCGCCGCCCCAGAACGCCGAATCGTGCGATGAATTGGGGCATCGACTTTCTCCGGCAGAGATAGCCGAATTCGTAGAACTTGGCCTGGAAATTAGAAAACTTACAGGCACCCGCCCTGATTAAAGCGTCATCTATATCCAAACGACAGTTTTGTGGTATAATCCGCCATAAATGACAGAGATTAAAGCCAATATTGAAATCCTCAAGCAAGCCCAAGAGTTGGATTGGACTGTATACCATTCCGGACAGCGTCTTATAGAGATCCCTCAGGAGAGGGATAGACTCAAACAGACATTGGAGTCTGAAAAAAGCCATCTCAAGCAACTTCAAGACCATCTCACGACCCTTCAACTCAAGCAAAAGGAGAAGGAGCTGGAGCTCGGTGAGAAGGAGGCGCATATTAAGAAGTTAGACGGGCAGCTAGCGCAGGTTAAAACTAACAAGGAATATAGCGCTATGCAGCAAGAAGTAGCGTCGCTTAAGGCTGATAACTCCGTCCTCGAGGAAGAGATTATTCGAATAATGGATGAAGTGGAAGCCGCGCAGGAAGAGGTCAAGAAGGAGAGTGACCGCCTCAAGGAGCGCGAAAAGCATTATCAAAGCCAGGAAGTCGAGCTGGCCAGTAAAGAAAAGAAGCTTAACGAGGAGATTGAAAACCTCCTAAAAGGCAGGGAGGAGATCCTCCAGAGGGTTGATCCCGAGATCCGCGGTAAGTACGAGATCGTGGTGAAGAAGAAGGAGGGGGTTGCCTTGGCAAAGGTCCTCAATGAAACCTGTTCTGCCTGCCAGATGCGCCTTAGACCCCAGTTGCTTAATGAGATTATTCTCGCCGCGGACCTCGTTGCCTGCGAAAACTGCTATCGTTTTCTCTACATAGATAAGTAAGCCCCTAGCGGCTGACCCCGAAATAACCCTATCCCAGCGACTCTATCTCTTGTAGGCCCCTCTTTGCCCGCACCCAATATATTGTATCTCTTTATATAGCAATAACTTTTGAAAAAGATTTTGACACGAAGGTCAATTCAACCTATACTCCAGTCGATAATAAAGTGGTAGGAAGTGGTAGGTTGTGGGGAAACCCGAGGAGCCATTCCAGTTATGTTTTACGGCGAATATGAACATACACTCGATAAGAAAGACCGCATCATCATCCCAGCCAAGTTTCGCGAGATCTTCAAGGAAAATTATGTGGAGCGATTCTATGTCACCCGGGGACTTGATCGCTGTCTGTTCGTCTTTACCGAAGAGACCTGGAAAAATCAGGAAAAAAAGTTTCGTGAAATGCCCTTTACCCGGCCGGAAGCACGCCGCTTTAACCGGCTTTACTTCTCTGGTGCAGTCGACGTTGTTTGCGACAAACAGGGGAGGATTCTCATCCCGTCTTATCTCAAGTCATACGCAACGATCAATGAACATGTTGTCGTTATCGGAGTTTCAGACCGCATCGAAATCTGGGCGAAAGAAAAGTGGAAAGAGTTCTATGACGAAAATCAGGGCAGCTTCGAAGACTTGGCAGAAAAACTAATTACGGAATAAAACTAAAAGGGGGTTCACCTGTGGCTTATCGATCGAGATCTAAGATGGGCGTTGATGTACTGCGATTCGAAGGAGATCTGAGTGCTGTTGAGATGGTAAAGATTAAAAGCCGTTTGTCTCGCTTGTTGAAGAAGAATCACAAGAAGCTTCTGCTTGATCTCAAGCGCGCGCGCCGCGTTGAATTAGCAGGATTGGGTATTCTCGTTGACCGTCTCATGAAGGTGCGTCAACAGAAGGGTGATATCAAGTTGTGCAACATCCGACCTGAAGTGGAACAGACGCTACGCATGATCGGGGTCAGTGGTCTTATGGAGTCGTTTTGTACGGAAGAAGAGGCTATACGGAGTTTTGCTGCATAAACCGGTTCTTATAAAGGAAACCCTGGATTGTTTAGCGATCCCTCGGGATGCCGTTGCTGTTGACGGAACTCTGGGTGACGGGGGCCACGCAGAAGAGATGCTTAAGCGATTAGGCCCTGGGGGAAGACTGATCGCGATCGACCAAGATCCACAGGCGATCCTCAGATGCCGGGAGCGTTTCAAAGATTATCGCAATATTTCATTTCATCATGAGAATTTTAGGAATATGCCGGCTGTTCTGGATTCATTGAATATTGTTGCGGTGGATGCTGTGCTGTTGGACATAGGCTTTTCATCCGATCAACTCGAAGACGCATCCCGCGGCTTTAGTTTTGCACGAAACGGCCCTCTGGATATGCGAATGAATCCGGATCTTACATTGCAGGCATTCGATATCGTTAACGGGTACAGACAACAGGAGCTCGAAAAGGTGTTTTATGAGTTCGGCGAACAGCGATGGTCACGGAGATTTGCTCGTCAGATCGTTGAAGAGCGACATAAGAAGCCCATCCTTACAACCACAGAGCTTGCTGAAGTCCTTGAGCGTTCCGTGCCCGGAAGATTTTCCCATCCAAAAAGCAAACGGCCTTCGTGGTCTCGCCATCATCCCGCAACGCGCGCTTTTCAAGCATTGCGAATTGCCGTCAATGATGAGCTCGGCGCCCTTGAAGAAGGGCTGGATAGAATGTGGCCGTTCCTAAGATCCGGCGGACGACTTGCAACCATTACGTTTCATTCCCTGGAAGATCGCATTGTGAAGAACCGATTTCGTAATTGGGCTCGGTCCGGGGAAGCGATCCTTGTGCACAAAAAGCCCGTCACCCCCGGCCGCGATGAAACAGTCGATAACCCGAGGGCACGGAGTGCTAAATTGAGGGTTGTGGAGAGGACCGATGAGCGGATTTCTTAAAATTATAGGATGGATCATACCGTTAACGGTAGGGCTTTTGCTCTATGTTCACGGACAGGTCTCGCTCTTTCAAGTCTCGTATTCTCTGGACTTGCAGCGGCATATAGTTGCCGAAAAGAGGGAAGAATACCGCCGCCTTAAGTTTGAGGTGGATCAACTTAAAGCACCCAGGGTGCTTGAACGCCGCATTAAGGACGAAGGCTTAGAACTTGCATTGCCCGACCAAATCCGAGTCCTTCGCGTCAGTCCCCCTGTGAATATCCCATTACCGCCCGTCGTGCGGATCCAACCGAAAGCCTTTTCAGACGGCCTGACGAATTTCCTTGGTAAATGGGTGAGGGTGGCTCAGGCGAAGCCGGACGCCTGATGCCCGCATCGGTTTCACTGCGACGGTTCTGGTTTCTTAATCTTGTCATCGGCATTGTGTTCTGTGTCCTAACCTATCAGTTTGTTCAACTCACCGTATTACGCCAGCCCGCTCTCAAGGCCGTTGCCCAGAGGCAGCACACCTTAACCATAGACCTTCCGCCCTTTCGGGGTGCGATTCTCGACGCCCGAGGAAAGGAGCTTGCAACGAATCTCAAAGTGCCCTCCGTATATGCCGTGCCCCGTCTTCTGACCGAGGAAAACAGGAAAACTGTAGCGAGAGAAGTGAGCAACTTATTGGGAGTAGACTACGATTTTGCCCTCGAACGTCTGTCGCGCGATAAGTCATTCGTCTGGATCAGACGGCGAGTAACGCATGAGGAGGCGAAAAAGATAAGGGAATTGAAGCTGCCCTCGTTGGGAATTATTGAGGACTATCAGCGTTTTTATCCGCAGGGTGACTTGCTGGCACAAGTCCTGGGTTTTACAAATATCGATAATGAAGGACTTGAAGGTCTCGAACTCAAATACGATCACGCCCTGCACGGCCGACCGGGAAAGCGGTATACCAAGCGAGACGCCTTGGGGCGCGAGATCAAGGCTTTTGAGATCAAGACCATTCCGGCGGTTCATGGGCACAAAGTGGTTTTGACCATTGATCAATACCTGCAGTACTTAACAGAAACGGCACTCGAAAAAGCCTATCGCGAGTGGAATGCGAAAGGCGCCATGGCTGTCCTCATGGACCCTGCAAGCGGTCGAATTCTTGCCATTGCCAATCGTCCTGGTTTTGATCTGAATCATATTGCTTCAGCGAATGCCGACAGTCGGCGAAATCGCGCAATCACCGATACTTATGAACCGGGTTCCGTCTTCAAGATCGTTACCGCCAGCGCTGCCCTTAATGAAGGTGTTGCGAATACTGAGACAAATTTCTTCTGTGAAAATGGTGAGTATCGTTATGGATCACGTACCTTGCATGATGTGCACCCGTACGGTGATCTCAGTTTTGCCGATGTCATAGTAAAATCAAGCAACATTGGCGCCGTGAAAATTGCCGCACTCATGAAGCCCGACGTGTTTCAATCCTATATCGACGGTTATGGATTTGGTAAGAAAACGCAGATCGATCTCCCGGGTGAGGTTTCCGGTTTTACAAGGCCGCCGGCGCAGTGGTCAAAGACGACACCGTACAATATTCCCATGGGGCATGAGATTATGGTTACGGCGATTCAGATGACGGCCGCCATGGCGACTCTCGCTAACGGCGGGGACCGCGTCAAACCCTATATCGTCTCGCACATAGAAGATCAGTCCGGCTTTGTCATGCGGCGCAACCTGCCTCAGGTAGTCAAGCACGTAGTTCGTCCCGAGGTCGCCAAGCAAATGCGGGAAATGCTCACGAGAGTTGTCGAAGAAGGAACCGGTAAGCGTGCCCGCATCGAGGGGACTCAAGTCGGAGGAAAGACGGGAACGGCGCAGAAGGTATTGCCCGGAGGAAAGGGATATTCTCATGACAGCTTTATTTCATCTTTCGTAGGATTTGCCCCGAGTGAAAATCCGCAGCTCGCAATGGCAGTTGTTCTTGATGACCCTCACCCGAGTTACTATGGGGGAACGGTTGCCGCGCCGGTTTTTAAGGAAGTAATGGAGAGAGGACTTCTGTATTTGGGTTATATCCCCGAAGAGGCCCGGCGCCTGGAGCCTTCCAACCGGAAACCAGTGCCTCAAGCGAATCCGCCCATGTTTGTACCGGCGCAAGCTGCGGGTACAAGGATTTAGCTTCCGCCAGTCCCGCGGGGCAGGTGACATTGACCTCAATCAGTCGGTCCATCAAGACGTCAATGCCGACAAAATGAAGCCCCTGATTTTTTAGATAAGGGGCCATTTCTTCAACGAGCTTTTTTTCGAGACCCGTAAGCGTTGCCGGACAGTAACTCGCGCCCGCGCTCAAGTTGCCCCGGAAATCACCCTTCCCGAATCGCTTTTCATACGCAAGGAGGACTTCGCCATCAAGGATCAGAATCCGTTTGTCACCGTGAACCCCATCGCCTGTTAAATAACGCTGCGCCATAATCGTCTGCGTCCCGTTCTGTGTCGCCTGTTTGAGCAATTCGCTTTTGTGGTTGTCGGCGCGGTGCAGGAGAAAAACTCCCTTCCCTCCCTTTTCATCAAGCGGCTTTACGACCACATCCGACTGCAGACGATCTTGAAAATCAAGTATCGTGGTTTCGGAACGGGAGACTACGGTTTCCGGCATCCAGCGGGAAAAATGGAGCGCCGACAATTTCTCGTTGTTGTTACGGATTCCGGTCGGGTGGTTCAGCACCGGCACCAGGCGGGCAACGTGGTCCAAGAGGTGCGTGAGGTACAGGTAATTGGCGTCGAACGGGGGCTCTTTGCGGATCAGGATAAGCTGAAAGTCACGAGCCTTTAGCCTCTTTCTGTCGGTAGCGTGATATCGGAAGTCTGCATCCGGGCAGATGCGGCTCGCGTCAGCCACCACATCGGGCGTCTCATACCACACCTCATGGGTATCCGCTGCCCAGGTTGAGTGACCCCGGGCGGCCAATTCCCGCAAAAGGGTTAGCGAGGTATCCCATTTCGCATCAAGGACTTCTAGTGGATCTAAGATAAATAGACAATTCATGATTTCTCCGTTTCCAATACCCTAGACTAGCGTAAAAAGCCGATATATCAAGGAAATTAGGAGGTATTGAGTAATTTCCCAATTGGCAGTATTCTACGGCTTATGAGTGCAACCGAGGAAAGACATGAGTAAATTGATGGGGCAGGATAAAGGGCAAGAACGGATTACTGAGGAGGATTTGGCCGGGTATTTCCAGCGGTTTGCCAAAACGCGTGAGTTTATGCGGGTGGGAGTTGAATGCGAGTTCTTCGGTGTTCGGGCCAGGGACGGCAAGGCGATCCCCTTTGATGGACCCTCAGGTATTGAGGCCATACTGAAGTGGCTTGCCCAGAACTTTGGCTATGAAGAGGTTCTTGAGGAGAGCAGGGTGATTGCCCTTAAACGGGAGGACATTTCTGTGACCTTGGAGCCCGGCGGTCAGGTGGAGTTAAGCGGTGCGCCAGTCTGGAACGTGTTCGAAATTGAAGCGCAGATCCAAGAGTTTGTCCACGAACTGCGTGAGTCGCGCTGCCGCTTTCCTGAACTGGAGTGGCTGGCCGTAGGGATACAACCCTTCAGTCGGGCGGATGACATAGCCTGGGTTCCCAAAAAAAGATACGAGATAATGCGTGAGCATTTCCGGGAACGCGGGCCGATGTCTCACCACATGATGAAAACTACCGCGACTAATCAGGTCAATTTCGATTATCTGAGCGAAGAAAACGCCATGGCAAACCTTCGTGTTGTCTACGGGATTACGTCGATTGTTTCGGCGCTCTTTGCCAATTCCGGGTTTTCTGAAGGGCGCCCAAACGGTTATGCGACAAAACGATTGGAAATCTGGAATCACACCGATCCCGATCGAACGGGGCTTCTATTGCGATTCCTTGAACCCGGGGCGACTTTTCAGGACTATATTGAATATCTTCTAAAGATGCCGATGATCTTTTTGGTGCGTGACCGAAGATGGATTCCCTCTGATGGGCGCAGTTTTCGTACGTTTTTGGCAGAGGGATATCAGGGGTTCTCGGCGACGCTGGCGGACTTCGAGCTTCACTTAAGCACGGCTTTCCCCGAAGCGCGGCTCAAGCAATATCTGGAAATTCGCGGCGTGGACTGCCAGAGCCCTCATCTGATGCCGGCCGTGGCGGCGTTTTGGAAAGGGATTCTCTATGACCCCGAGACAAGCGATAAGGCCTGGAAACTCGTGGCGGATGTCCCGCTGAAAGAGCGGATCCGGGTTCATCAGAATATCCCGCGCGAGGGCTTAAAAGGGCGCATTGGCGTCCGAACTGTGTTTGAAGTTGCCCGTGAGTTGGTGGATCTCGCCTGTGCCAGCTTGGCAAAGCAGAGGACTCAGACCGAAACCCGCGACGAGTGTCGCTTTCTGGACCGCATTAGGAAGACCATTATTGCCGAAGGCAAGTCACCCGCTGAGACGATGCTGGAAAAGTGGTACGCGGATCTGGGGGAGGACCCTGCCAGATTGCTGGAGTATCTGAGAATCTAGGCGCTTAGAGTACGCTTCTTGTCGACTCTTCCATTCTCCGGTATAATCCTGCTCTTGCTCGTCATCAACCGTTTCAATATCGGGATGTAGCACAGCATGGCTAGTGCGCTCGGTTCGGGTCCGAGAGGTCGCAGGTTCGAATCCTGCCATCCCGACTCCCATTTTCAATTGCATTTTTGAGACCCGCTCATATAATGTGTCAAATAGAAGGTCCGAACCCGGGTTTTACGACCCTCCCATATTGAAAGACTACCGAGGTTGAACGAAATTACCGTGTCCCAGATCTGCCGATTGCCGCTCCACGACACACATGTCCGTTTGGGTGCACGTATCGGGGCGTTCGGCTCGTGGGAAGTACCGCTTTATTACACAAGCATCGTTCAGGAGCACGAAGCGGTACGCCAAAGGGCCGGTCTTTTTGACATTTCTCATATGGGGGAATTCCGGGTAACAGGGAATGACGCCCTTGGGTTTTTGCAGGAGCTCCTGCCGCGGGATGTCGGCAAAATGGAAACGGGGCAGGCTTTGTACATGCCGTTATTAAATGAAGACGGCGGAATTATTGATGACGTCATTCTTTACCGTTTTGAGCCGGCGCATTTTCTGCTTATTGTCAATGCGGGTAATGTCGATAAGGATTGGTCCTGGGTCGAATCCAGAGCCGCCGCTCATAAAGGGGCGGCACCCGACTTTAAGATTCAAAATGCCAGCGCCGATTTCGGCTTGCTTGCCTTGCAGGGGCCCGGCAGTGCCGCAATTATTGAAAAGACACTCGGATCGACTTGGACAGATGTGGCTTATTATCACTTTCGGCCTTTTGGAGACGGCATGATTGCACGGACCGGGTACACCGGTGAAGACGGTTTTGAGATCATGGTCAAGAAAGCAGGCCTCTTGGAGATGTGGGATCGTCTTATGGCGGCCGGCCGCGCAGACGGATTGGTCCCCGCAGGTTTCGGCGCCCGCGACACCCTGCGGCTCGAAGCGGGCATGCTGCTCTATGGGCACGATATGGAGGATACGACGAACCCGCTCGAAGCCGGAATAAGCTGGGCCGTCGATCTGAAGAAGGCATCCTTTATAGGCCGCGATGCCTTGGCGAAGCAGGCTGGCAAACCGCAGGCGAAAAAGCTGGCGGCTTTTGAGATGATTGAGCGCGCCATTCCGCGGCAGGGCTATGAGCTTCGCAAGGGTTCTCAGACGCTCGGGCATGTCACGAGCGGAACATTTTCGCCGACGCTCGCGAAGAATATCGGTATGGGGTATGTCCCTCCGTCAGAAGCCGTAGCCGGTAATGAAATTCAGGTGGTCGTCAGACAAAAATCGATACAAGCAAAAATAGTTAAACTTCCGTTCTATAAAAGAAAGAAATAAACGCGTTGGAGGATACATGAATTTCCCAAAAGAATTACGATATACGAAATCTCATGAGTGGGCGCGCCGCGAAGGTGAGAAAGTTGTTTGCGGCATTACCGAGTATGCCCAGAAAGAGATTTCGGATGTGGTCTTTGTTGAGGTTCCCAAGAGGGGGCAGGCGGCAGAGCAGGCCAAAGCTGTGGCCGTTGTTGAATCCGTAAAGGCGGCATTCGATATCTATGCGCCGATGTCAGGCAAGGTGTCGCAGGTTAACGCAGACCTGGAATCGCGGCCGGAACTTGTGAATCAGGATTGCTATGGGCAGGGTTGGTTTTTCGAGATCGAGGCCAGTGACCCCTCTGAGTGGGATAAATTGATGACAGCCGAAGAGTATGAAAAAAACATTCAGAATGAAAGTGTCAAGTAGTGCATTACCAGCCTCTATCTACGGAAGATAAACAGGCGGTTCTCGACGGCATCGGCGTCGCCGACATCAACGAACTCCTCAAGGGAGTTCCGTCCTCGTTAAGGCATCCCAAGATCAATATTCCGCCTGCTCTGAGCGAGCTCGAAGTCCAGCGCCTTCTCAGGGAACTCGGGAGCATGAATCAGTGCGTCGGGAGCAGCCTTTCTTTTCTGGGCGCCGGAAGCTACGAGCACTTTGTTCCGGCAGCCGTTGCCGAGGTAACGCGCAGAAACGAGTTCTACACGGCTTATACCCCTTATCAGGCAGAGGCATCGCAGGGCACGCTTCAGAGTATTTACGAGTACCAGAGCCTCATGACCGAGCTGACGGGGCTCGACATTTCGAATGCGTCTCACTATGACGGCGCTACGAGCATGGCCGAAGCGGCGCTCCTGGCTTTGCGCCACACTGACCGCACGCGTGTCCTTGTCTCAGAGGCGGTTCACCCGCATTACCGCGAAGTTTTAAAGACCTACCTGCGCGGGACTCCGTATGAGGTCGAAGAGTTCGGCCTGAACGCAGACAGAACTTTCAATGTTGACGATTTCAAATCAAAGTTAAACGATCAAGTCGCGGGCGCAATTTTCCAGAGCCCGAATTTCTTCGGTGTTCTGGAAGATCTAGAAGGCCTGAGCGATAAGCTGCATGGTCTGGGAGCGCTCATGATTCTCGTCGGTCACCCCTTGGCCTACGGGGCGTTGACATGTCCGGGGGAGTGGGGCGCTGACGTTGCCGTGGGCGAAGGGCAGCCGCTCGGGATCGGTCTTCAATACGGAGGTCCGTATCTGGGCTATTTTGCCGCCACGCGGTCGCTCATGCGGCGCATTCCGGGCCGTCTCTGCGGCATGACGCAAGACTCGGAGGGGCGCAGGGCCTTTACCCTCACCATTCAGGCGCGCGAACAGCACATACGGCGTGAGCGGGCGACTTCCAATATATGCACGAACCAGGCGCTCTGTGCCCTGGCCGCATGCGCGTACATGACTCTGCTCGGCAAGGAGGGCATTCGCGAAGTCTCCGAGATCAACATGGACCGCGCGTACTATCTGCGCAGCCGCATCGGCAAACTTACGGGCTTTGAAGTGGATATGAAGACGCCTATTTTTAATGAGTTCGTCGTGAAATCAGCCAAGCCCTTTTCAAGGATCCAAGAAAAGCTTGTGAAAAAGAATATCTTTCCCGGAGTTGAGATTACGCAATTTTACCCAAAATTTAAGAATGAATTCCTCGTATGCGCTACTGAAACAAAGACGCGCGAACAGATGGATGCCTTTGTCGAGAAGTTGGCCAAATGTTAATTTCACCCGATGACCAGTTGAGTTTTGAGAAGAGCCGGCCCGGAAGACGGGGGGCTTCGCTTCCGGCTGACCGCTGTGCGAAAGACAAGCTGTTTGAGAAGATCCCCGATCACTTCAAACGCCGCAGGCCGCTCCTGTTTCCGGAACTCTCCGAGCCCGAGATTGTGCGTCATTTCGTCAACCTCTCGAGAAAGAATTTTTCGATTGACACTCATTTTTACCCGCTCGGAAGCTGCACAATGAAATACAACCCGAAGGTGAACGAGTGGGCTGCCGGCCTGGACGCTTTTGCGAATCTTCACCCGCTGCAACTCGAAAAGACAACCCAAGGCATACTCAAAGTGATGTGGGACCTCGAAGGATATCTCCGGGAAATTACCGGTATGGACCGTTTTACGCTGCAGCCGGCAGCGGGTGCTCACGGGGAGTTGACGGGCATGATGCTTGTGCGGGCCTATCATGACGCGCTCGGTCAGACGAAAAGAAAGAAAGTCCTCGTTCCTGATTCGAGTCACGGCACCAATCCGGCAAGTGCGGCGTTGCTTGGTTTTCATGTGATCGAATTAAAGTCGAATGCCCGGGGCCGCGTCGACCTCGAGACACTCGAAAAACACCTGGACGATGAGACTGCCTGCCTCATGTTGACGAATCCGAATACCCTGGGCCTGTTTGAAGAAGAGATTATGCAGATCACCAAGCGTGTGCATGAAAAAGGCGCGCTCCTCTATTATGACGGCGCAAACCTCAACGCTTTGATGGGAATTGCCCGGCCCGGGGATATGGGCTTTGATATCGTGCATCTGAATCTTCACAAGACTTTCTCAACGCCGCACGGCGGCGGCGGGCCCGGTTCGGGACCGGTCGGTGTACGCGCGAAGCTTGTGCCGTATCTGCCTGTGCCTCTCGTGACTCAGCAGGGGCAGAATTATAAACTCGATTTCGATAATAAAAAGACCATCGGCCGCGTGAAATCGTTTTACGGCAATACGGGGATGCTGCTGCGCGCCTACGTTTACATCCGTTCCCTGGGCAGGGAAGGCTTGTTCAAGGCGAGTGAGGATGCCATTTTGAATGCCAACTACTTGAAGGAAAAACTGAAGGTCGCTTACAAGGTGGCTGTGGATGAGCCGTGCATGCACGAGTTCGTGCTTTCTTTGAAATCGGCGGGTGTTCACGCCGGCGATGTCGGAAAGAGACTGCTCGATTACGGATTTCATGCCCCGACCGTTCACTTTCCGCTCGTGGTCGAAGAGGCTCTCATGATCGAACCCACGGAAAGCGAAAGTAAGGAGACTCTGGATCTCTTCGTGAAGGCGATGATCGAGATCGCTAAGGAAATCATTGAGGAACCGGACAAAGTGCGCATGGCGCCGCATACCATGCCGATTCGCCGCCCCGACGAGGTGATGGCGGCGCGCAGGCCCATCCTTTCATATCGCGATCAGCTTCGTGAAAGGATTCTCCTGGCCGAAGGCGCGCCGACATAACGGGCTCCTTGATGAAAACGTGGCAGTTGCTTCCGGAAATAAGTGCATCGATGCCTTTTCAAATGGCTCTCGACGAGCTCTGCTTTCGAAGGGCCAAAAACGGATCCCTCACGGAATCTGCCCCGCCCATCATCCGTTTCTATTTTTCGTCAGGGCCGTGGATTACGGTAGGTTATTCACAGACGGCGGGCGAGATTAATTCCGTACCTGTTTGCAAGAGGTTGACCGGAGGAGGTAGGGTGCGGCACGGTTCCGATCTTATATTTTCTCTTATTGCCCGCAAATCAGATCATGAATCCTTTACGTCCGTGCGAATAAGCTATCTCAAGATCCATGAAGCCGTAAAGTCGGCTTTCGAGGCCTTAGGCCGGAGCCCGCGCATGTATCGCTGTGACGAAGAACTACCGCGGGGGGAAGATTGTTTTCGCTTTCCGATCGCAACCGATCTTTCTTTGAACGGCCGTAAAGTGGCCGGCGGCAGTCAGAAGCGCTCTTCGGGTTTTCTGCTCCATCAGGAGTCTATCCAGGATCTCCACGGCATTCCTTACCGTGATCTTATCCGGGAATTATCCCGTGCTTTTGAGCAGGTGTTCGCTGCGCGTTTGGTTTCAACGGATCTTAGCCCGGAACTATTGCGCGAGGCGGAAGAATCGGCCGGGGCGCGAGAGGGGGTCGCTGTATGAAAGAGCTCGATAGCTTTCTCCATAAAATAGAAAAACTCATCGAAGAGAATGCTCAGTACAAGTATGAGGCCTACAGCTTTGTCCTGGCGGCGCTTCATTATGCCTCGTCGAGCCTGAAAAAACCCCGCCACATCACGGGCAGGGAGCTCCTCGAGGGGATCAGGAAGTACTCCCTGGATCAGTTCGGCCCCTTAGCAAAAACCGTATTGAATTATTGGGGGATTCACGAAACTGCCGATTTCGGCAAGATCGTCTTCGGGTTGGTCGACGCCGGAGTTTTGCGTAAACAGCCGGAAGATAAGATCGAAGATTTTGAGAACGTCTACAGCTTTGACGAGGCGTTTCACCAAGATTTTGAGATCGAGGACGACCCGTCAACGTGAAACCCGAAGCCATCCTCGCCGATTTAAACGATGCGCAGAAGCAGGCCGTGACCTGGCCGGCGCAGCCCCTGCTTATACTGGCCGGCGCGGGCAGCGGCAAGACGCGAATCCTTACCCGCCGAATCGCCCATCTGGTTAAGAGCGGTGTCCCGTCGTTTAATATTTTGGGAGTCACCTTTACCAATAAAGCGGCTCAGGAGATGAAACTGCGTGTGCAGCAACTCATCAACCAGGATGTCTGGATAAGTACTTTTCATGCGACCTGCCTGCGAATTCTGCGCATGGAAGGTCCGGCCATTGGCATCGATAAGAACTTTACGATTTATGATGACCAGGACCAGATGAGTGTGATCAAGGATTGCCTGAAGGAGCTCGGCCTCAATGAGAAGCAGGCGCATCCGAAGGGTGTCCGGGAGCGGATCCAGCGCGCCAAGGATTTTTTGACGACGCCGTATCAATACGCCGAGAGGGCCGAAGATTTTTTTGAGGAGCAGGTGGCGCGTGTCTATGAGCGCTATGAGAGGGAACTGGCCCGGTTGAAGGCCCTTGATTTCGGCGACTTGATTATGAAGACGGTATTGCTATTCGACCGTCATCCCCGGGTGCTCCAAACTTGGCAGGACCGCTTCCAACATATATTGATCGATGAGTATCAGGATACCAACAATTGCCAATACCGTTTGATCCGGCTGTTGGCGGCCTCAAAGCGGCAGATCACGGTGGTCGGGGATCCGGATCAGTCGATCTATGCTTGGCGCGGGGCCGATATTCGCAACATCCTCAATTTCGAAAAGGATTATCCTGACTGCGGCATCATCAAGATGGAACAGAACTATCGCTCGACGGCCGTGATCCTTGAGGCGGCCAATGAGTTGATTCAGCGTAATCAGATTCGCAAGCCGAAGTCGTTGTGGACGGAGCGTGAGGAGGGGGCTCGCATCCGTCTCGTGGAAACAGAGGACGAAAAGGAAGAGGCCCGGTATGTCGTCAGTCAAATTGTCCGCGCCAAGAACGCGGGGCATGCGCTCTCGGACGTGGTTGTCTTTTACCGAACCCATGCCCAGTCGCGGGTATTAGAGGACGTGCTTCGCCGGGTAAATATTCCGTATAAGATTCTGGGCGGCACGCGGTTCTATGACCGTAAGGAGATCAAGGATCTCATCGCCTATTTACGGGTCATTGCCTTCCCGCATGACGACGTCAGTATGAAGCGTATTCTAAATGTTCCGGCGCGAGGTATCGGTAAAAAGGCTCTGGAAACGTTGGCGGCGGCAGTGGCCGAGAAGTCGCTCACCATGAACGATGTCCTGCAGCGGGCGGATTCGTTGGAACTCACGCCGCGGACCAAGCGCACCGTCAAACAATTTTCCGAAATGCTGACCCGATTCAGACAGCAATCGTCTCAGGGCAGTCTTTCGGGCTTGTTGGAGAAGCTGCTGGAGCGGACAGGATACGTCGATGCCCTCGAAGCCGAAAAGACCGTAGAGGCCCAAGCGCGAATTGAAAATATAGAAGAATTCTTTACGGTCATTAAAGACTTTGAAGAGGAGAAGCACGAACAGAAGCCGACGCTTGCGGGTTTCTTGGAATCCATCTCTTTAATGACCAATCTCGACTCCTGGGATAAGGGTTCCAATGTCCTGACCCTCATGACCTTTCATATGGCCAAGGGGCTGGAGTTTCCGTTGGTCTATATGATAGGGATGGAGGAGGGGATTTTCCCCCATTACAATTCCTATACGGATGATCCCGAGGATTTAGAAGAAGAGAGACGGCTCTGTTACGTCGGCATCACGCGGTCTAAGGATGAACTGACCCTGACCTATGCGCGCCAGCGACGCCTCTTCGGTTCCGTGCAGCACAACCTGCCTTCTCGCTTTCTCAATGAGATGCCTTCCGGCCTATTCGATACCCGCCTTTCCGGAGACTCGGCTTTTCAGCATGCGCTCGACGAGCCTGATGACGTTTTGAAGGACGATGACGGTGGTGATATTGATATTGACATTGAGCTCGAGCCTGACGAGATAAAGCGCCGCATCTTGTTTGATTAGAAGCATTTAGACCTATTATTTAGAAGTCGTTTAACCTCTCCAATCCTAACACTCCTATCACCCACTAAAAAAAACATGATCGAAATTTTGACAAATCCACTATGATCAGCTACTTTTAATATACTAAATAAACTATTAGCAAAAGTGGACGCAAATGATGAAACACAAAAAAAGGGCGATTAGTATACTGACGCTGATGTTCTTCATGAGCACTCAGGCCGTTGGCGCTATGCCGGCCGGTGGCATTGAGTACGCTCCGCAGGGTGAAACTCCGTCCTTCTTACAAATTGATATTCCCGACAACCTGGCTCGCGTCGAAGAAGTTTACGAGGCGCCTCCCAAGGTAGATCCGAACCTTATCCTTCACATTCAGAACGCTCACGGCAATTATGAAGCCCAAGTTAAGATCAAGGGGCTTATGGACTACCTCTATAAGAGCTACGGATTCAAGTTGTTCTTCGTCGAAGGTGCGGTCGAGAAGATGAATGCCGACTACCTCAGGTTCTACTCCGATCCGGAACGCAATCAGCAATTTGCCGATCTTCTTGCGCGCGACGGAGAACTGACCGGCGCGGAACTGTTTCTGTTGGAGGCCCCGGCAGAAGTTGAAGCGATCGGTATCGAACAGGCAGAGCTCTACAAAGCAAACTACGAGGCCTTCAAAACCGTGTATAAGGCCGAATCCGACTTTGAAAATTATCTGAGAGATCTCGACAAGCGGCTGATGAGCTTCTCGTCAAAGGCCCTTCCGAGTGAATTGCGAAGCATTCTCGTCGAGTGGAAAAAGTTCGAAGAAGGAAGGCGGCAGTTCCTTCCTTACGTCAAGCGCCTGGCCGAACATGCCAAGCGGTACCTGGATATGGATTTACGCAGTCTTTTTTCGCAGATTGAATGGCCGCAGATTTCCCGTTTGCTTGTTTTGCAGTCTATGGAAACGGACCTCGATATCGAGGCCGGACGAAAAGAACGTGAAGGCGTCGTAAGATTCCTCAGGGAGCACCAAGTCTCCGAAAAGCTGATAACGGCCGTGCAGGAGCTCGAAGAGAAGAAGATTCAGATGAGCCGTCTGAATGTTCGCGACGAACGTCTCGAGGACCTGCCGAGGTATCTCCTGGAACGCCTTGTAAGCGAAGCCGGGCCCAAAGGATTTAGGTTTGACGATTTTCCCGCTTTCAGTCTTTATGCCGGATACCTGGTTTTGAAAAGCGAACTGGATTCCAAACAGCTATTTCGCGAAATTGACTTCCTCTTCGACCGTATTATGAATAAGTTGGCCGTCACACCCGAAGAAAAAGCGCTCCTCGAGCTTTTTCACGACGCCGAATCGCTCCGCAAACTTTTTCACCTGGAGCTTTCCCGGCCCGACTGGCAGACCGCCGTTCGCAGGCGCAACATGATCGAACCTTCGGTGATGGCAGAACGGGCCGCAGCCATGGATCCGGAATCCGAAGCGATTGTGGTGAAGCCCTCACTTGCGCAAGTATTCGATACGGCCTTTACCTTCTATGACCTGGCCCGCCAGCGCGAGGCCGTTTTCCATTACACGATGAAGCAGGAAATGTTCAAGCGGGGTTTGGATAAGACCAGCGTCCTCACCGGCGGCTTTCACACCGAAGGCATGCTCGATATGTTCCGCGAAGACGAAACCAATTACGGAGTTTTGATGCCGCGCATACGCGGCAAGGTGGACCGTGAAAATTACGTGCACACCGTCATGGGCGACAGGCCCGGCACCTTTGAGGCGTCCACCATGGAAGTTCGTTCGGGTGTTGTCAGTCCCGCCAACTTCGTCGCATCCGGCGGTGATGTCGCCCTACTCACACAGCGCAATGCGCTTAAGGTTGCAGCCGTAGACAAAGACAATGCCACTAATGCGCCAGACGGCAATCAATTTGAGGTCGTCAGAAGGACGGATGCGCTGAATAATACACCCTTTGCGCTCGATTATGGCGTTGCCTTTCTTTATGATCCCGTTCAGCAGATTGTTTACCTGTTTGTTGCAGGGAAACCGTTAAGAGTTGACGGGCAGTATCTTGCCGTCGCAACGGCACTGGTTACCAACCGGGTAAATCGCAGTGAGCTTCGTTCCCTCGATGATCGTTTGCTGCGCATACCGCAGGCGCCGTCACGGAAGCTACTCGACGACCTCGCCGGGATCCTTGGCGAACAGGAAGTTGCCAGAAACAAACGCCGCCGTGAGCAACAGCCGCTCGGTACGCGCCCGGACAGCCGAACCGGTCTCGTTCTCCCTGACGGCGGGGTCACTGCACCTGCCTCCGGTGTGGCTCGTGTAGATAACGGCCTACTGGTTTCAGAAACGGCCGGACAGCTTGTCGGTGTTGATGGTCAAGTGATTTCGTCGGCATCAAGACGCGTAGTTGCCGTCTCCGGTTTACAGACAATACCCGCACAGACAATTGCTGCGGATCAACCGCCCACGCCGCCGGCAGGAATCCCGGGGCTCGATTTTCTACTTGGAAGGGATGGCCTAGATATACAAACCGCCGTGAGGGGAGTCGTCGGCGCGAGTGCCTTACAACAAGTTCCTTTCTTAGGGGACGTTGCCGGCTTTAGAGGCGTTGGGGCCAATCTCCTGCGACAGTTGGTTGAGGATCAACGCGAACCGCCCTCGGCCGATAGAGTGCGTGCGATCGTCAGCACGAGCGGCACGGCTGGTATTGTATCTCGCAATGGTTCGGTCGCGCAGTTTCAAACTGATCTCACAGCCATTGTTCTGGCCGTCAGCCAGAACCAGGATCCGAAGCTTGTCACGGCCCGCAATGCATTGCGCGCTCTCGCACCGGGAACACCGTCGCATACAACGAATGTCGTGGATGCTTTAGAGCTTACCCGATCTGAGCTGCGTACCGCTAATGTCTTTCTCCTATCATTGGACCAGCCTTCGGCCGTTACTTATTTTGCTCTGTTACCGGCACAGGCGACCCGAGAGCAGATTACCGCGGCGCAGGATGGCTTTGACACGATTCTCAGTAAATTCGCTGCGACGACCCTGGGGAGGGCACCCGGGCTTAGCGTGAAAGTTGTGCCCGCGAGCCGCCGCGCCTTGCAAAAGGCCGCTATACAGGCTACGGCTTCGGCTTATGCGAATCTATTGAGCAGATTTGTGGATAATATCGCCGACCTCAGCAAAAATCATTCGCTGACAACCGTACGTCCTGACGGTCAGAGAGTTCTGGATCAGGCGGGCATCGACATTACGCTTGCGATCACACAAACGCTGCTTACTACGACAGCGATCGCGGCTACTGACTTAAGCGACAAAGAAAAGAATGCAGTCCTTATTCTGGGGGCCAGCATCGCGGGACAAATGGTTGCGGCCGAAAAGTTGGATGAGGTCGGTGCCGAACGCCTACTGACGATTGCCAGCAGCTTGCGTGAAGACGTTAAAGCCGCGATCGATGCTTTCCAAGATAAATTCGGTATCAATCCTACGGGATTTAAGCTATTTAGCAGCGCAGCGGTGCTCGTACAAGCCCTTGCCGCCCTCGAAGAACTCGCCAAAGCCGCGTAACCGTCAATTTTCCCGCCGGCGGGAAAATTCAGCTACCACCTTCCATTCTTTTGAGCAGGGCTTCCATCTTTTTCTGCGGCATCATGTCTCCGTTTTCGGTAGCGACCTGAATCCCTCGTTCGTAAATTTTACGCGCCTTGGCCTTATCCCCAAATGCTTCCAAAGCCATTCCCAGGCCCAGATACGACGAGGTATGCTTTGCGTCTACCTCGATCGCTTTCTCAAAAGTATCCATAGCCTCGCGCTTTTTTCCGGACTCGAAATAGGCCGTCCCTAAACTGTAATAGCCCAGGACATCGGCAGGATCGATTTCGATCACCTGTTTAAAACGTTCGATTCTCTCCGCATGATCCACTTTGGGCATTTCCGCTTGCTTGGATTTGAGTTCTGACTTCCAGGTGAGCCGGCGCGCTTCATTCTGCTCGTCTTCGGCTTCGAGGATCATCTCCTTGGCGACATAGCAGCGGGAAAGATTGGTGTGAGCCATAATGCAGTTCGGGTTTAGCTTGACCCACTTCTTCGTGCAGGTGATGGCCTCGTCGTATTTTTTCTGATTATAAAGAATGACTGAGAGGGCTTCGTGGGCGTCTTCGAATGCGGGATGGGCGGCAATGACGCGGTTTAATTTCTCGATTGCGGCAGCATTGCGGTCGTGACGAAAGTCTTCGAGGGCTTCTTGGTAGAGTGGCGGGATTTCCTTACTGCTCATTCAGGCCTAATTTTTTCTTGCCTTCCTCGCTGATGCGTTCGGGTGTCCAGGGCGGATCAAAGACGAGCTCCACATCGACATCTTCGGTGCCGCAGGTCTCCACAATTTTGTTGCGCAGTTGGGCCGGAATCTCCTGTGCTGAGGGGCAGGATTGAGAGGTTAGCGACATACGGATCTTTACGGCGCCGGAATCGGGCGCGGCCTCAATGTCGTAGATCAAACCCAGGTCCCAGATATTTACGGGAATTTCGGGGTCAAAACACAGCTTGGCGGCTTCGATTACTTGTTCTTTGGTAGGCATGATAGCATCATAGCAGAATATGGCACGGTTGTGCTAAAATCCTGCGCTATGGCACCGGGACGAGAACTAACTGTGTTTATGAGCCTGTGGTATACGGTGACAGGCTGGCTATGTGCGATGCTTTTGACGATAGGCCTGTCGCTTTGGGGCATCGTCGTTTGTCTGCCGTTTAGCTTGATTTGCCAAAAGGGATCTCGAGCCTCAGTTCACGGGATATCTCTTCTGTGGGCGGACCTTCTCCTCTTCTTTAACCCCGCCTGGCGCATTAGACTGGAAGGGAATCAATTGCTTGATCACGACGGGCCCTTTGTCATCATTGCCAACCACCAGAGTCTTCTGGATATTTTGATCGTATGCGCAGGCTTGAAGCGCCATTTTAAATTCCTGGCAAAAAAAGAACTGTTTCCGATCCCGTTTATGGGGTGGCATATGTTCGCGGCCGGATACATCCCTTTAAGGCGCGGAGACCGCGAAAGTGCGAGGGCGGCCCTTGAAGAGGCGCGGCAATGGCTTCGCCGCGGGGTGAGCGTATTGTTCTTCCCGGAGGGCACCCGCAGCCTGGATGGAGAAATTCACGATTTCAAACCGGGCGCCTTTAAACTGGCGCGCGAAGAAGGCGTCGATGTTTTACCCCTCGTCATTGATCGCACAGGCACGGCCCTGCCGAAACATTCCATCATGATTCGGCGCAAAACGGATTTCTGGCTGTCCATCGGTAAGCCGGTGTCTGTTGTTGACGGCAAGGACAGGCTCGATGCGATCCGCCTATCGGTTCGCGCCGAGATGGCAGACCGCTTACACAACATCCGCAGTCGCGAAGAAACCCCGACCCCGTGAAAATACTGACCCTCAATACCTGGCAAGAGCGCGGACCCTGGGAAGCGCGCTGGGAACTCATCATCGACTGGATCGACAATGAAAAGCCCGACTTCATCGCCTTTCAGGAACTCTTTAACGGCGAGTGGGCCGCGGCGGTCCGGAAACGCACCGGTTACGGCCACCTCGTCAGTTATCCGGAACCTTCCGGTCTGGTGTTCCTTTCACAGCAGCCCGTGGTGAATTCTGCCTTAGTTGAAATGCAGGCGCAGTCGCCGACAGAAGACTATTCCCGATACGCGCTATTCTCCGAGTTCGAATTTTTAGGAAAGCCCCTGACCCTGCTCAACACGCATCTGTCCTGGAAACTCGGCGAGGATGACGTGCGAGCGCGGCAGGTCGATGAACTTCTGAGTCTTGTCGATCGCCGGCATGAGGGGCGGCTAGTTTTCGCGATGGGCGATTTTAATAGCCCGCCGGAGGGCGCGGCGATTCGGAAAATGGTCCGGCAGGGGTCTTTTAAAGACGCCTATGCCGGTCTTCATCCGGGCGAAGAAGGGTTGACGTGGAGCCACAGGAATCCCTACACGCAGATCGCCAGTACCATTGACGGGGCCGTCGATTTGCCGGCGCGCCGGCTCGACTATATCTTTGTGAAAGAAGGCGCGGGCCGGGAAATTCGGGCGGCTTCAGTCGAGGTCGTTTTGCATGAGCCGGATGCGGCAGGGGTGTGGCCTTCCGACCATTTCGGACTGCTGGCGACCTTTGAGGGGCTTGAATAAAGGCCGATGCGCGGGAGTCTAAACAATATGAGAAAGTCCTGGATTGGCGTGATTTTGGTAGGACTGCTCTGGCACGGATGCGCGACTGCGCCCAAGACTTTCCTGGCGGCCGACGGGGTGCCGATTGCTTATAAACATCAGGTTGTTGAAGGCGCCAGAGGTACGGCAATCCTTCTGCACGGCTTGGGGTCCTCCTACGACGAATGGTACGATTTTGCGAAATTTCTTAATCGAGAAGGCTGGTCGACATTGGCCATTGATTTTCGCGGTCACGGAGAAAGTACGGAATGGCTGGGAGCGAACATCGATTGGCATAATTTCCCGGTCAAGAGTTCGAAATTATTCTTGCGCGACGTAGAGGCGGCGGCGCGGCATTTGGAAGGCGAAGGAGAACTCTGGCTGGTGGGGGGCAGTATGGGGAGCGGTATGAGCTTGTCCTATGCGGCGGAGCATGCTGAAATCAGCGGTATCGTGCTCCTGTCACCGGGCCTTAAGACAATGGGTTTGGATCTCAAGCCCGCTATTGAGCGCTATGGCACACGCCCGATTCTTGTGGCCGCTTCGGCCGATGACGGCAAGAGCGTCGCGAATAGTCAGTATTTGCATGAGAAAGCGGCGGGGCCGAAGAAGATCATTACCTATGAAGACGCAGGCCATTCCACGGCGATGCTGGATTGGGAGAAGGACTTAAAACAGGAAATTCTTTCGTTCATGAATGAACATGTAAAACCGAAAGCCGGGGGATAAACGATGAGTGACGAAGGGTACACAGCAGACAAAGCAACGGCGTATCAGAAGATCAAACAGAAACTCAGTCTCTTTCACCTGGTGCTTACCCCGGTGCTCTTGTACCTGGCACTTGCCGGTCCGCTGGCCTCCGCGCTTAGGAGCGGCGGCAGTCTCTTAGGAGAGAATCCTTTCGCGGCCGTGGGGCTCTACTTTCTCCTGTTCTCCGTTTACCTCTTTCTCTTCGACTTTCCGTTATCCTTTTATTCGGGTTTTGTCTTGGAACACCGTTTCGGTCTTTCCAACCAAAGCCTCGGCGCCTGGCTCGGCTTTCTAGGAAAACGCCTCTTGATTTCCACTTTGTTTTCTTTGGCCCTGGTTGAAGCGCTCTATGCGTTGATCCGTCATTTCCCCGACACCTGGTGGCTGTTCGCCTGGGCGGGATATGCCTTTGTGGGCTATGTGCTCGGGAAAATATTTCCCGTCGTCATCGTGCCGCTTTTTTATAAGTACAGCGCGGTCGCCGACGATGCCTTGCGGGAGCGGATTCTGACGCTCGCGAAGCGTTATGGTTTGGGTGTCGAAAATGTCTATTCGCTGAACTTGAGTAAGACGACCAAGAAGGCGAACGCGGCCTTTATGGGCTTGGGCAAGACAAAGCGTGTCGTCCTAAGCGACACCCTGATTGACAACTTCACCCATGATGAGATCGAGACGGTCGTCGCGCATGAACTGGGGCATTTTAAACACCGTGATATTTGGCGGCAGTTGGCTTTCGGGTTAGTCACTTCGTTGATAGGTTTCTGGATCGCCTTTCGAGTCATGGGTGCCGCCGCGACCTCCTGGGGCCTCGAGGGTGTTTCCGATGTCGGCAGTATGCCGCTTCTATTTCTGGTCTTTTATGTTTTCGGCCTTGCCCTGATGCCCGTGGGCAACGGTTTTTCTCGTTATATGGAAAGGGGGGCCGATCGATTTGCCTTGGAAGCCCTGCGGCGGGCCGACGTCTTTATTTCTTGTATGGATAAATTAGGAAAGGTGAACCTGGCAGATCCCGAACCGAATCCGGTTTACGAATGGTTTTTTTACGATCATCCGGCCATCGGCCGGCGGATTGCCATGGCAAAATCCTTTAAGGCATGATGCCCTTCCGCGTGTCTTTTTTTCTGATGTTCTCGCTGATGATCACGACTTCTGCGGGTTTTGCCGAGGACGAGAAATCATCGGCGGCTAAGGCATTGGAAAGGAGGCAGAAGGTGCAGTTGATGAGTTTTTTTCATCAGGACCCGAAGCAGGCCAAGCTCCCCACGGCACCGATGGCCATTGAGCTGTTCAATCAGGCCGTAGAGTTCTACCAACAGCAGGAGTATGAGCTTGCGCTCGAGGTCTTGAGAGATTCGCTGCATTACGATGACCAGAATGCCCTGGCGTATGAACTTATAGGCGACATCTATTACCTGCAGCAAAAGCTTGCCGATGCCAAAGAGAATTACCAGATCGCGTTTGCCTTAAGGCCGCAGGCCGATTTGAAGGCCAAGATCGAGAAATTGCGCGCTGAGGCGACCGTAGAGCGGGGACTGGCAACTTATCGGGAAAAACACTTCATCATCAAATACCGGGGAGAAGACATGCGCTTTGAAGGTTATGAATTGCGTGAACTGCTCCGGCAGACTTACCGCGATCTCTCGAAGACGCTCGGTTATTACTTCAACCACAAGGTGGTCGTGGTGCTTTACGATCAGAAAGAGTTCGCCGAGATTACGCGGCTGCCGCACTGGGCAGCCGGTGTTTACGACGGCAAGGTCCGCATGCCGATTTACAAACAAGGTTTTCAGGAGATCGATCTTAAGGCCCTGACGGTGCATGAGGTGACCCACGCTTTTGTCGCAGGGATGAGTTCGCGGCGGGCTCCGGCATGGGTCAACGAAGGGTTGGCGGAGTACTTCGAGCGGCAGGTTCAGCCGGGTGATGATCTGGTCCTCAAAGCCGCCATCAAGACTAATACCCTGATCGCCGTCGACAAACTGATGTTGCCCGGAATTACAGGCTCCCTGAATGACCCCCTGCTGATAACTCTCTTTTATGACCAGTCTTACAGCCTTGTCCGCTACATGATAGACCGGTACGGATTGTTCCGCATGAAGAAGCTGTTGGAGGAGTTCGGCAAGGGGTCAAACTCGGATGAGGCTCTGAGAAAGGTACTCAGGATCTCTCCTCTGAAGCTGGAGGCCGAGTGGAAGGAAACTTTGTAGGGCGTCTCGCACGAACCCGTGCTATAATTATCCCTTTGTACAACAGGGGTTACGATGAATAAGTCTTCCTTTTTGGCGGGTCTGTTTTGTGTGTTTGCGATTGGAATCCCCCTGTTCGCCCAGGATATCCTTGTCACTTCCACTTTTGATAAGCGCTCGGCCAACGTCAACGAAGAGATCCGCCTGACAATTCGCGTGACGGGGTCTCAGGGAAATATTCAGGCCCCGCGCCTTCCGGACTTTCAAGGATTTGATACGTTTTATACGGGGCGTGCGTCGCATCTTACTTTTGTCAACGGGCAGTCGAGCTCGATGGTGGAATTCAGCTACGTGTTGATTCCGAAAGTCGCAGGGCGGTTTACGCTCGCTCCGATTCAGGTCACGGCCGGGGGCCGTGTGTTTCGAACCGATGCCATATCGGTGGAAATTCTGGCAGACAAGGGAACTATGGGGCGCGCCACACCGGAGCCCGCGCAAGCGCAGCCTTCGGGATTTCAGCCCGCACCGGGAGTGCAAGCGCCCCCGGTACAAGCCCCGCAGGTTTCGTCGCAACCCGATGAAAATATTTTTGTTCAGGCGTGGATTGACAAGGAAGCCGTCTATCCGAATGAGCAGGTGCTGCTCAGCTATTCGTTGTATACGCGATACGACACGCGGTACGAAGGGTTTGAAGAGGAGCCGCAGATCAGCGGGTTCTGGATCGAAGAGTTTCCTATGGACCGCAATATTGAGCGCGAGACCGTGAGGGTTAACGGCAGGCGCTACATCAAGGCCGACATTCGAAAAATCGCCTTGTTTCCGACGGCCGCGGCCGAGTATACGATTCAGCCGGGCACACTTAAGGTTTCAGTCCGCAATGAGCCGCAGCAATCCAGTATCTTTGACGACTTTTTCAGCGACAGTTTTTTTAGCGGCGGCAGTTTCTTTGCGCGGCGCGAGTCGCGCTTGCTCAGGCCGGCGCCGATTCGTTTTACCGTCAAGCCCTTCCCCGATGAGGGCAAGCCCGACGGTTTCACGGGCGTCGTCGGCGATTTTCGTGTCTCGGCAACCGTGGACAAGCAGGAAGTAAAGCAGAACGAACCGGTGACCATGACGCTCATCATTCAGGGGCAGGGCAATATCGAAACCTTGAACATGCCGAAGCTCCCGGAACTGCCGGAGTTCAGAATTTATGAAGCCGATGCCTCCTCGCAGTTGTTCAAGAGCGGAGACGTCATCGGCGGCACGAAGACATTCGAAGTGGTGTTTATTCCGAAGCAGGCGGGACGAGTCGTTATCCCAAAATTGGAATTTAGTTTTTTTAATCCGCAGCGGCGCCAGTACGTCACCCAGGATACGCCTCAGTTTCCTCTAACCGTCGAAGAATCGACCGAAGTATTTCAGCTGCCGAGCCGCATTGCGGATCTCGGTGCTTACAAGAAGAACATTGAAGTCGAAGGGCGGGATATCCGGTATATCAATGAAAAATATCCGACGGGTGTTAAAGAGCGGGTTGTTAAGGGGCTCTATTACGGTTTTGCGGTATCCGGAGCGCTTTTGACGCTGCTCTATGGGTTCGGCCTGTGGCGGCATCGCACGGAGCGGATTTTTGCCAAGGATTCGGCCCTGAGGAGGCGGAAACTGGCGCGATCCTCGGCCGCGTCATCGATCAAGCAGTTGAAGCGTCTGATGAAATCGAAGAAGGGGACTGAGCTCGGGGCTTATTATGAGGGCGTGGACAAGGTTCTGACCCAGTATCTGAGCGACAAGTTCAATCTCTCGACGTTCGGGACGGCACGCCTGGATTTGGAAAGACAATTAGAACAAGCCCTGGGTTCCGGAGATTCCCTTTATCAGAGCATTCTGGAACTGTATCGTCTCTGCGATGAATCACGGTTTGCGCGGGGCACGGTTGCGGAGGAACACAAGGTGGAAGCCCTGAATATTTTGCAGGAGACCATTGCGCGGGTCGACAAGGTGAGACAATGATCCGGCATAAAAAGAGATCGCATATCTTGAGTTTCGCGGCCTTGATTTTAATCGTCGTCCTTGCGTTTGTCTGCGGTATGGGCAAGCGCGCGAATGCGCAAATGCAGGAAGACGACAAGATGACTTTCGAGTCGGCAAACCAAAATTATCGTGAGGGAAAATATAGCGACGCCATACGTTTGTATCAGGGGTTGGCCGAAAAATATCCGGGGCAGGGAGTGTTTTTCTATAATCTGGGTAACAGCTATTTTCGTAACGGCGCGTTGGGTAAGGCTATTCTTTCCTATGAGCGGGCGAGGCTGCACGAACCGCGCGATAAGGATATTTATTACAATCTTAAATATTTAAACGGACTGCTTGAATACCGCGTCGACGACAAGCGTAACTGGTACATTCGCACCGGGGAGATCGTTCTACAGCGGTTTACGGTAAAGGAGATGGGCGTCTTATTGCTCATGACCTATTTTACCTTCATGGCGGGGAATTCCTTCGTGGTCTTCTTTCTCCCGGGGGAGCCCTGGAAATGGAAGCGGAAAGCCGCGCTGACCTTATTTCTTGTTTTTGCGGTTCTATTCGGACTAAAGCAGGTTGAAGAGAATGTGCTCAAAGATGCCATCGTGACGACCCAGGAAGCCGAGATTCGTTACGGGCCGTCGGCTCAGGATCAGGTCGCGTTCCGGCTCGGAGAGGGCTTGAAGGTTCAGGTTATCGACTCGCGCGAGAAATGGAGCCGCATTCTTTTAGCCAATAGAGAAAGCGGCTGGGTCCGGCAATCGGATATCGCTATCGTATGATGAAAAAGACATTACCGGATAAACGAGGCTATTTCGGAGATTTCGGGGGGCGCTATGTGCCGGAGACCCTCATGCGTGCGCTCGACGAGCTTACGAATGCGTATCGTCTCGTTCGCAAAGACTCGAATTTCCAAAAGGAACTGCGCGAATATCTGGAAGACTATGCAGGCCGCCCGACGGCGCTTTATGAAGCGAAGCGTTTGAGCGCTGTCTATAAGCGGGCCCGCATTTTTCTCAAGCGCGAAGACCTTTGTCACACAGGCGCGCATAAGATTAACAACACGTTAGGACAGGGGCTCCTGGCCGTGAGGCTGGGCAAGAAGAGGATCGTCGCCGAAACGGGTGCCGGGCAACACGGGGTGGCGACAGCTACGGCATGCCGCGTTTTCGGGCTGAAGTGCGTTGTCTACATGGGTGCCCTGGATATCGAGCGGCAGGCTCTGAATGTCTACAAGATGAGGTTACTCGGCGCCGAAGTCCGCCCTGTCTATTCGGGCTCCCGGACCTTGAAGGACGCGACCAATGAAGCCATTCGAGACTGGGTCACAAACGTGGATGATACGCATTATTTATTGGGGTCGGTAGTCGGTCCGCATCCGTACCCGGCCATGGTTCGCGATTTTCAATCCACCATCGGAGATGAGACACGCGGCCAGCTCCGCAAAAAACGGGTCGGACTGCCCGATTACCTGATCGCCTGTGTCGGCGGCGGCAGCAACGCGATCGGCTTCTTTCATACTTTTCTCAAAGACCGGGGCGTGCGAATGATCGGTGTCGAGGCCGCGGGTAAAGGCGTCAACACGCGTGAACACGCGGCGACCCTGACTAAAGGTTTTCCGGGCATTTTGCACGGCATGAAGAGTTATCTGTTACAAAACCGCGACGGGCAGGTGGAACTCGCACATTCGATTTCCGCGGGCCTCGATTATCCCTCGGTCGGCCCGGAACACTCCTATTTGAAAGACGCGAAACGCGTAAGGTACGTGACCGCCACGGACCGCGACGCGCTCGACGGTTTTAAACTGCTGACCGAAGCCGAAGGCATTATGCCCGCCTTGGAGCCGTCGCATGCGATCGGTTATTTGAAGCGTCTGATGCCTAAAACCAAGAAATCGGAATCGGTTGTGCTTTGTCTTTCGGGCCGCGGAGATAAAGATATCGATACCGTGAAATCACTTCTGAAGACCTGACATGACAGAGAGTCGTCTCATTGACAAACTCGGGAACTTGCGCAAACAAAAATCGAAGGTGTTCTGCGCCTTCCTCACCCTGGGTTATCCGAATCTGGGCGCGACCGAGAAATTGATTAAGGCCTTCGATCGCGAAGGCGTGGATATCATTGAACTTGGTTTTCCTTTTTCGGATCCGTTGGCCGACGGGCCCACCATTCAGTATTCGTCCGAGAAGGCCTTGGCCCGCGGAGTGACTCTCCGAGATGCCTTCGGCCTCGCAAAAAAATTACGAAGGCAGGGTTGTCGGATCCCGATCCTCTTTTTTTCTTATTTGAATCCGATCTACCGCTACGGAATTCGCGCGTTTGCAAAAAAGGCTGCGGCCTCGGGTTTTGACGGCGTGATTGTGCCGGATCTGCCGCCGGAAGAAGAGACCGGCTTTCAGCATGATTGCCGCCGCTATGGACTGGCGCAGGTTTTTCTCGTCACACCGACCACCGCGCAGCCGCGGGCTCGCGCCATCGCGCGAAAATGCCGGGGATTTATCTATTACGTCTCATTGCGCGGTGTGACCGGAGCGCGCAGAAACATTTCCGCCGATGTGCGGCGCCATCTGGCCGTCTTGGAAAAGGACACCGACAAACCGGTGCTCGTCGGATTCGGTGTTTCCAGCCCGAAGCAGGCCAAGTTTTTGTCGGGTCTGAGTGAAGGTGTGATTGTCGGCAGCGCCATTATCGATCGGCTCAGAAAATCATCGGGAAAAACGGGCCCGGCCATTGCTTATATTCGGAGTATGGTCAGGGCCGTAAAGAGTTAAGGGTGGTTAACTGTGGTTTATTTGGGGCTGGATCTCGGGACAAAAAGGGTTGGCGTCGCGGTTAGCGATCCGAGCGGATCAATGGCGTTACCCCTAACGACCCTGGATTACCTGGGGCGTGCTTATCTCCTGAATCAATTGCGTGATCTGATTGGACAGTATAAGGCCGATCGGGTTGTCCTGGGGTATCCCAAAAAATTGGACGGATCGGTCGGCCCGGCAGCCGAGCGGGCGACAGAGCATGCCGAATGGCTCAAGAGCGAATTGGAGCAGGAAGTGATTCTCTGGGATGAGCGGTTGAGCACTGCGGAGGTCGAGCGGGTACTGCAAGCGGCCGGCGTCGGACACAAGCGCCGAAAGCAAGTACGCGACCAGCTCGCAGCTCAGCGCATCCTCCAGAACTACCTGGACTACTCGCGCAACAGATCCGGCGATTCCCGCTGAGTATGGACTACCAACTAACGCAATTGCCGAACGGTCTCAAGGTCGTGACGATTCCCATGCAGGACCGGGAAACCGTCGCGGTAGCGATTTGGGTGCGCGTCGGCAGTCGCTATGAGCCCCTGCGGAGTTCGGGGCTATCGCATTTTATGGAGCACATGCTTTTCAAGGGAACCCGCCGGCGCAGTACACGCCAGATTAAAGCTGAAATCGAGGGGGTTGGGGGGATGCTCAACGCCTTTACAAGTGAGGAGACGACCTGTTTCTTTGCGAAAGTGATGAAAGACCACTATTCCGGAGCGTTGGACGTGCTTGCGGATATGGTCAATCATGCAACACTCAAGCCGGATGAGATCCGCAAAGAAAAGACGGTGATCGTCGAAGAAATTAAAATGTATCAGGATTTGCCCAGCCATGAGGTTTTTGAGTTGTTGGGAGAAATGGTGTGGCCGAATCAGCCGTTGGGCAGAAATCTTGCCGGAAGTGAAAAAACGGTGATGTCATTTACCCGGCCGGACGTCACGAAATTCAAACAGCGCTTTTATCATCCCGGTAATTTGGTGCTCTCAGTCTCGGGTCCGGTTTTTCACGAGGAAATTTTAGAGCAGGCCCGGTCTCTTTTCGGCGACAAGCCGCGGCATGCCGTCTCCCGCTTTCCGAAGGCCCGAATCAGCCGCCGGGGGCCGAGGACCCGTTTCTGTGACAAAGAGACCGCCCAGACGCACTTTGTGATAGGGTTTCATAGTGTTTCCCGGTATCATGCCTATCGTTACGCCGTGGGGCTCCTGAGCGTCATGCTGGGCGGCAATATGTCGAGCCGGCTCTATGAGGAACTGCGCGAGAAGCGCGGATTGGCCTATGAAATTCGGGCCGGTGCGAGTTTTCTCCAGGATACGGGGTGTTTTACCGTTTCTGCAGGGGTCGAGCCCGAGAAGGCGACTACAGCCATTTCAGTGGTCTTGCGGGAGCTGGGCAAAATTTGTCACAGCCGTATGAGCGAGCGTGAACTGCGGCGGGCGAAGGATTACTTTTTGACCCAGCTTTGGATGGCCCTCGAGGATACCCTTGATCACATGCTCTGGGCCGGCGAGAGGATGGTTTATAGCGACGATCTGCCCAGTCTCAACTCGCTTCGCAGGGGTATTGAGCAGGTTACTGTGCGCGATATGCAGGAAGCCGCGCGCCAAATATTCCAAACACAGAATTTGCACCTTGCTTTGATCGGAAAACTGAATGCGAAACAACAGCGCCGAATCAAAGAAAGCTTTGTGATCCCGGGTGCGTAAACCAGAAATTCAAAGCGAGGCATTGAATACGGCTGTGACGCAGAAAACGCTTATAGCGCCCAGTATTTTATCTGCAGACTTTTCACGTTTGGGCGAGGAAATCGAGGATATCGAAAAGGGAGGCTGCGATATTATTCATATTGATGTCATGGACGGCCGCTTTGTTCCTAATTTGACGCTCGGACCTCCGGTGATCAAACACTTTCGCAAGGTCTCCAAGCTGCCCTTCGATGTCCATCTCATGATCGACGAGCCCATTAATTCCGTAGCCGATTACAGAAAAGCGGGCGCAGACTGGATTACGATTCATGTGGAAGCAGCAAGTGATGTGAGTGCAACTCTGACGGCCATCGGTGACCTGGGCGCGAAAAGAGGTATTTCACTGCGGCCGATGACACCCCTTTCGGCCGTGGAGCCTTATTTGGACCAGGTAGATCTGGTTCTGATTATGACGGTAGAACCCGGATTCGGCGGCCAGTCATTTATGCCGGAGATGCTGAAGAAGATAAGGACGCTCAGGCCGAAGTTTACGGGCCTGATCTCGGTTGACGGCGGCATCAATGTAGAGACTGGGCGCGCTAGTCTGGAAGCCGGCGCCGACATTCTCGTTGCCGGAACTTCCGTCTTTGGTCAGGAAGACCGTGCCCAGGCGATTGCGTCGCTTCGCCGAGCTGCCGGTAAGTGATGGATCCTTCCAAGATTCGCAATTTTTCCATTATCGCCCACATTGATCACGGAAAGTCTACGCTCGCAGACCGACTTCTGTTGAATACCGGCGCTATTTCCAAGCGAGAATTCCGCGAGCAAATCCTTGATGACATGGATCTCGAGCGTGAGCGCGGTATTACGATCAAGGCGCGTGCGGTTCGAATTCATTACAAGGACTACTACCTTAATCTGATCGACACTCCCGGACATATCGATTTCACGTATGAAGTATCTAAGAGCCTGGCCGCGTGCGAAGGGGTGTTGCTCTTAGTGGACGCGGGCCAGGGGATTCAGGCGCAGACCGTCACGAATCTTTATTTGGCGATGGAGCGTGATATGTTGATTATCCCGATCATCACCAAAATCGACCTGCCGACGGCGGAACCGGAGCGTGTGCGCAAGGAAGTCAGTGATTTTCTCGGCTGTAATCCCGATGAGATTCTTTCGATAAGCGCAAAAACCGGAGAGGGCACCGACGAGGTTTTGACGGCGATCATCGAGCGAATACCCGCGCCTTCGGGTAACCCGAACTCGCCGTTGAAGGCGCTTATCTTTGATTCAAAGTATGATGTCTACCAGGGGGTCATTGCCTATATCCGCATTATGGACGGAAAGATTAACCATAATGATGAGTACGTTATGATGCAGATAGGCAAAAAGTATATTGCCGAACAACTCGGCTTTTTGAATCCGCACCCGGAGGAGTCTGCCGAGATGGGCGTCGGTGAGGTTGGGTATGTCTCCGGCAACATCCGGGATATCGGCGACGTCAAAATCGGGGACACGATAACGCTTATAAAATCTCCGGCAACACACCCCCTTGAGGGCTATCAGGAAGTGAAGCCCATGGTTTTTTGCGGGCTATATCCTATTCAGGCAAAGGATTTCGATTCCTTGCGCGATGCGCTCGGCAAACTTCGTCTTAACGACGCCTCCTTTATGTTCGAACCGGAGACCTCGGCGTCTCTGGGTTTCGGGTTTCGATGTGGTTTTCTCGGGCTTCTGCATATGGAGATTGCTAAAGAACGTCTGGAACGGGAATTCGGTCTCGACCTTCTCATTACGGCGCCTACCGTTGTTTACCGTGTGTACACGACTGATGGCAAAGTGGCCGATCTGGCAAACCCCACGAAATTACCGCCCGTTCAACAGATTGAGAAGATCGAAGAGCCTTATATCCGTGCCAACTTGATTATCCCTGCGAGCAATATCGGCGCGGTCATGCAGTTTTGCCAGGACCGAAGGGGCATCTATAAGCACACCGAATATCTGGATCAGAACCGCGTCGTGCTGTCCTATGAGCTGCCGTTCGCAGAAATCGTTATGGACTTTTACGATAAGTTGAAATCCATGACCGCCGGCTACGGATCCTTTAATTATGATTTTATCGCGGGGCAGACCGCGAAGCTCGTGAAGCTGGATGTTCTCATTAACGGAGATCCCGTTGATGCGCTTTCGAGTATCGTCGTGAGCGACCAAGCATACCACCGCGGTAAGGCATTGGTCGAGAAGCTGCGCAAAGTTATCCCGCGCCAACTTTTCGAAGTAGTCATCCAGGCGGCGATCGGCTCAAAGATTATCTCCCGCGAGTCGATAAGTGCGCTTAAGAAAAACGTAACGGAAAAGTGTTACGGCGGCGACATCACCCGCAAGCGGAAGCTTTGGGATAAGCAGAAAGAGGGTAAGAAGAAAATGAAGCGTATCGGTAAAGTGGAACTTCCGCAGGAAGCCTTCATCAGCGTCTTGAGGGTGGACTAAATGCCTATTTGGATCCCCTTAGCGGTTATTGCGGTTTTGATCCTTTATCGCCACAAACTTGTCGAGGAGTGGCAGATGTTCAGGACACAAAGGCGCGAATGGCTCCGCGACAAATGGAAGAATTGGGGAGAACCTTTTGTCGTTGCCGCAATTCTGGCCATCGTGATCCGTACGTTTCTTCTTGGCCCTTATAAGATACCGACCGGATCCATGCGCCCGACATTTCTGGAGGGTGACCGCATTTTTGTGGATAAAGTTTCCTATCGGTTTAATGAGCCTGACCGCGGCGACATTATTGTGTTTAAGTATCCCGAGGACAAGAAGAAGGATTTCGTGAAGAGGCTTGTAGGGCTCTCAGGCGATCGCCTGGAGATACGTCAGGGCAAGATCTGGATCAACGGAGAAGCCCTTGATGACCCGCCCTTTTCGCAAAACTACTACTACAACATGGGCGATTACGGCAAGGAGAATGGGAGCATCATCATTCCCGAGAATAGTCTTTTCGCCATGGGGGATAACTCGGCCCACTCCTCTGATAGCCGCAATTGGGGATATGTTCCGCGCGGTAATGTAGTCGGAAAGGCATTTGTGATTTGGTGGCCTCCCAAGCGCGTCAAGCTCGTCGAATAGCCCCTACCTTTCTCTGGGCGCCGCCACTTCGGCACATCAAGTCGAAGGCAATAATGACCGCAATGACTGGTGGGCTTGGGAAGCAGCGGGCAAGGTCAGGACCCCTTCCCGAGAGGCCTGTGATCACTGGTCTCGCATTCACGAAGACGTAGCCCTTATCGCCTCGCTTGGCCACACGGCCTATCGCTTTTCCCTGGAGTGGAGCCGCCTAGAACCCAATGAGAATGAGTGGGACGAAGCGGCTTTTTCTCACTACGCAAAGCTCCTCACTGAATTACACCTGAGACAAATTGAGCCCGTAGTGACCCTGCATCACTTTACGAATCCTCAGTGGTTTGCGCGAAGGGGAGGGTGGCTTGCTGAGGATGCCCCGCTCATTTTTGCGCGTTATGTCCGCGAGGTGAGCCGACGCGTCGGCGGAAAGGTGCGTTTCTGGATTACCATCAACGAGCCGATGGTCTACGTGTATTATGGCTATGTGATAGGTTCCTGGCCGCCGGGAGAACGGTCCTTTGATGCGGCAACACGAGTTCTGCGGAATCTTTTGATCGCGCATGTGCGTGCCTATCAGGAATTGCATTCGATTTGTGACGGGCTGACAGGTGCCCCTGTCTCAGTCTCTATCGCGAAGCATCTTACCCATTTCGCACCCTGCCGGAAGAACAGTCTGAGTGACCGGTTTGCGGTGTTCCTACGAAATCAGTTTTTTAATGCGATGTGTTTTTCCGCGCTATCAACGGGCTTTCTCTTCTTTCCGGGTGTTTTCTGCGAAAGGTTGCCGGGGGAGCGAACCTTGGATTTTTTAGGGGTGAATTATTACCGCAGAGATTTCATCCGTTTTGGAGGATTGCGGGATCAGGGCCCCCTCGGCGAGATCTGTGAAGATGCCCATCATGCCGGGCAAATAGCCGAGCGGAATTCCATGGGGTGGGAGATATACCCCGAAGGTTTGTATCGGGTCCTCGCGGCTTTACGCCGCTTTTCACTGCCGGTGCTTATCTGTGAAAACGGAGTTGCCACCGACGATGACACTCAGCGTGTCCGTTTTATTGAGAGCCACGTGCAGTCGATCGAGAGGGTTCGGTCCGAGGGGCTTGATGTGAGCGGCTATTTGTACTGGTCGCTGTTCGATAACTTTGAGTGGGCAGAAGGTTACAAGCCCCGGTTCGGCATCGTCGAAGTCGGGGCAGCCGATAAAACAAGAAAAGTCAGGCCCAGCGCTCATGTTCTAAGCCGGGTTTGCCGATAGCTATCCCATGCAGGCTGACCTTTTTGATTCTTCATCTTCGAGATCTTCCCTAGCAAATGACTCTCAGGGTGCTTTTTTCGACCGCTACCGGTTGTCTATCCGTCTAGACAAGGCGCTGCTGCTCTTTATCGCTATGCTCATGGTAAATGTCTTTGTCTACTGCCGCGGAGTCGATAGCGGTAAACAGGCGGCTCAGGCGCCGCTGCAAGAGGTGACGGAAGTCCCTGTGGAATCTGAGCCTATAAAGCCTATTGAGATGATTCCGCCGCTGCCGACTGAAATAGGGGGGCTTCAAATTACAGAAATCCAGCCCTCCCGCGAGAAGCTGCCGCCTGATGTGTCCACGGCGGATGAAACTCAGGCAAAGCCGCATGGAAAGTATACGATACAGATCGTTACGTATAAATCGCAGCAGTCGGTGGACCAGCAGGTGCAGAAACTCGCCTCGAAGGGCTATCAAGGCTTCGTGATCCCCAGCGGTAAGTATTTGCAGGTCTGTGTAAACGCTTTTAATGAGCGCCGCGAGGCTATGAGCGCACTGCGAGATCTTCAGTTGCACGGATTGGCGCCCCCAGACGCGTTTGTGCGTCCCATGAGCCGGTAGTTATCGAGTCTTTCTATCCCGTCCGATTCTTGGTAACATAGACCCTATGAGTGCTTCTCCAAAACTCGTTATCCTAGCCATTCTAATGCTTCTCTTACAACCAGCGTGGGCCATTGAGCGCATAGAGCCGTGGCAAGAGGCTGTGCGGCTCAACAATGAAGGTCTTAGACTGGAAGCTCAGGGCGACCTTCGCGAGGCCCGGGCTCAGTATGAAGAAGCGACCCGTCAAGACCCGAAGTTGGCCATTGCTTTCAGCAATCTCGGAAATCTCTACTATCAGGAGCAGAACTATGAGAAAGCGGCCCAGTTTTTTAAAAAGGCCGTTCGTTTGAAGCCTGATACCGCTGCTTTTCATATCAATCTGGCTAACGTTTTCTACGCGGAAAAGGGCTATGACAAGGCTATTCGCGAGTACCAAATAGCCCTCAAATTAGACCCCGAAAATGCGGTAGCGGAATCAAATCTGGGGGATACTTACCTGCAGAAAGGTGCTCTCAAGCTTGCGGGCCATCACCTGAGCCGTGCCGTGCAGAAGAATCCTGGGCTGAGTATTGCTCACTATAATAGGGGTATGCTCTTTCTGGCGGCCGGAAAGCGTCAGGAAGCTCGCGAGAGTCTCGAGCGTTCTCTGGAATTGAATCCCCTGTTTGCGGATACCCACTTTCAGCTAGCCAAAATCTACGAAGATGAGTATAATACTGTGCTAGCTGTAAGGCACTTCGGGGCCTATCTTAAGATCGACAGACAAGGTCCGAATGCACTGAAAGCGGCAAGGAGCATTCAGCGGTTGTCCCGCCAGCTTCCGCAGAGTTAGCCCGCAGAGCGCAGTCAGGTTCGGTTTCGTATTTTCCAAGTTCCTTGCGATAACGGGGGAGCTGTCTTAGATAAAAGCTGAAAGGCTTAATTTTTTAGGAGGAAGTGATATGTCTCAGCATGGCAGTTTAAGAGTCGATAGCGTCGGCAAAAAGCATCGCAATGTATTTAAGCGCCTTGAGCGTATTAAGCGTATGCAGGAACAAAACCGCTTTGCCGACAACCGGTCCATTTATAATCTCCCCAAGATCAAGTCGATCAAGATCAAGGTCAAGGCCACTGCTGTAAAAGCAGCAGAGGGTGAAGCCGGAGCCGCTGGAGCGGCTGGAGCAGCCGCGCCAGCATTACCTGGCGCTCAATCTAAGGAAAAGGCGAAGAAGTAACCCCTGTGAATGCTTCCAAGATAAATATCAGACGTTTTACAGCCGGCGATGAGACCTCCGTTAAGAGCCTGATCAAAGAGATCATGGCTCATGAATTTAACGATGATCAGGGGGCATATCCGACTGAGGATATTGAAGAGGTGGAACGTTCTTACGGGGGATTGGGAGAAGCATTTTTTGTTGCCGAGGATAATTCACAGATTGTTGGAACAGTTGCTATCAAGAAGGAAGACGATCGTGTCGCGCTTCTCAGGCGACTTTTCGTTGCAGCGGATTACCGCAAGCGTAAGATTGGGCTAGAACTCGTCGATCATGCCCTTGAGTTTTGTCACGAGGTGGGCTATGAGGAAATCATCTTTAGAACGACCTCCCGCATGCAGGCGGCCATCAAATTGTGTCAAAAATGCGGCTTTATTCCACGCGCAAAACTCAAATTGGGTCCTATCGAACTCTTAAAGTTCGCCTTGTCGATACGGGACGGTCGCAAGACCGCTAAGTCCCGTTCCTAAACCGATCACTATGGCATGGTTTTCACGTAAAAGAAAAGAAAAAGGCACGGAATCCCTCAAGACGCTTTCCGAAGAGGAGATTCAACAAAAGCTCTACGGGCAGTTTGACCTGCGTAATACACTTGCCGAGGAGCCTGCTGAGGCCGAAGACCCTGACTCAGAGTCCGATGGATCTGACAGCGGCCGGTTCGCGAAGCAGCCCGCCGTTCCGCCAACGCAGAATGCATTCGAGGAAAAAAAGCGCTTCGACCGCTTGACCATCGTCAAGGACGAAGACCTCAAAGTAGAGCCTACTCCCAAGATCATTAAGCACCCGAAGCGCCCGTCCAGAAAGCCGAGCTCCTTTAAGTTTAAGCTGATTTCTTTGAAGCCGATTCTGACGACATTGCGTATGGTGATAGTCGTCGTTTTGACGAAGGTAACAGAACTTCTCATCACGGGTATTCGTTTTCTGCTCAAGGGGATTAAATGGGTTGACCCCCGCAGACGCGCGGTCCGGCGGGTGATTTATTGGATGGCTGGCCTAGCCCTGGTTTTTTGTCTTTTTATGGGGATTCATATTTTGAATGTTCAGAGGGAAAAAGCGATGCGAAGCTCCGCGGGAGTATCTGCTGTCGCGCCGAAGTTTGAAAGGCGCACTACAGTGAATGCCGCAGAGTCGCCCTTAGTGGCGATTACCGGGCAAGAGGAAACAGTCGAGATTGCTCAGTCTGAATCCGAGGAAGAGTTAGATGCGTCCGTTTCTGGCGACTCACCCGCATTACCGTATGTCATTCAGGTGGCCACGTATGTGGGGCCTCAAGACGCAGCACGAGTTTCAGAGGATCTGAGTGAGGCGAAATTTCCCGGTTTTGTACAAAAGCTAAGCCGCTCAGGTGGGAGAGTTTACTATTCCGTATTTTTAGGGCGCTATGCGACCTTTCAGGAAGCGCAAAATAAGCTTGTCCAGTTTCGCAAGCACCGCGCCTCACGACCCTTTTCCGACGCATTCATCCGCTCGCTGACCTAATTCTATGTGGGACGGCCTAAATCATAGAAAGTTTCCCCGCTCCGCGCTTCGTTGCGAAATAGACGTTATTCCAAATGCGAAGGGCCGACGTATCCACGTGCAAACTCAGAACGTAGGTATTGGCGGTGTCTGCGTTATTTTGAACCGTTCTCTCCGGAGGTATAGTGAGTGCGGGATACGTCTCGAAGTAGACAAGGCTCAGCCCGAAATCAGGTGCAATGGGAAGGTTGTCTGGACCGTTGAGACGCGCGATGTACAGTCTGGCAAGAGTCACTACGATACGGGTATAGAATTTATAGATCTTCCGGCCGCAGGTCGTGAGCAGATCGTGAATCATATCGCCGTGCGAGCAGCCGGCAACGAGTAAGGGGCACTGGTTCTATGGCGCAGTTTTCTTTTGATATCATTTCCAGGGTCGACTTCCAGGAAGTAGACAATGCCGTCAATCAAGCTGTTAAAGAGCTCCGAACGCGCTTTGATTTTAGAGGATCCAAGAGTTCGATTGAGTTTTTAAAAGACGACAATCGCATTCGGATCGTCGGAGATGACGACTTGAAACTCCGGAATCTGCAGGATATTCTCAAGACGCGCATTGCCGCCCGAAAGATCCCTATCAAAGCCCTCCAATTTGGGACCCCTGAACAGGCCTTCGAAGGGACGCTGAGGCAGGACGTTGACCTGGTAAATGGGATTCCCCAGGACAAAGCCAAGGAATTGGTGAAGATTATCAAGGAATCGCGCTTGAAGGTACAGGTAAGCATTCAGGGTGATGAAATAAGGGTGACCTCAAAGAACAAAGATGATTTACAGTCTGTGATCCAGCTTCTGAATTCAAATCCGCTGGATATTCCGATTCAGTTCACTAACTATCGGTAGTCCTTAACTCTTTATAATGTAATATGTTAAAGTCATATTCTGAAGGTCTGAGCAAGACGTTTTTCGGCTCGAAAAAAAAGAAAAAAAAAGAGGGCGGGTCCCTTGTATTACCTAATACCCCATGCTATATTTGCTCTAGATCCCAAACGTGAGAAGTGAGCCTAGTTAAATTAAGAGATATTAAAAGTGCTTAAAAAAGACCCCAAACATAATTTAGACCAAGAAAGGAGGCAGCTTATGGAGAAGGAAAGACGTAAATTCAAACGGTTTGATGCCTACATGAGTGTGAAATACCATGTAAATGACAATGATCAGATCCATGGGATCAGTCTCAGTAAGGATCTGTCTCGAGAGGGCATTAAGATCAATTCCAATCAGTCTTTTCAAAATGGAACCATGCTTGACCTACAGATTGACATACCGGATGATCCGAAGCCGATTCAGACGTCAGCAAAGGTGGTGTGGTCGCGTCCTTCAGTTGGAACCAATCAAGGCTATGACCAAGGTGTAAGATTTCTGATGATGGACCCTGTAGATAAGTTCCGGGTTCTTGATTATGCTTACAATCATTGGCTTGAAAACAAGGTCAACGATTTTGGAGATCCGGAAGATATCTCGGAAATCGGTTAACATCCGCAGCATCCCATAGCTTGCTATTCCTGCACCCGATTCATTCTCTATGACGTTATCTGCTGTTCTCGCGATCGATCAGGGAACAACCGGGACAAGAGCAATACTCTACAGTTCTTCAGGCCGTCAGCTTGCGGCTGCTTACCAGGAATTTCGTCAATATTACCCCAGACCAGCCTGGGTCGAACATGATCCCTCCGAAATTTGGAAGTCCACAATTTCCGTTATCAGAAGAGCCCTTCAATCCGCGCGCCTTACAGGCGCTAGCATTGCCACTATCGGTATTACTAATCAGCGCGAAACTACAGTTTTGTGGGACAGGCGAACGGGTCGTCCTATAGGAAGGGCTATTGTTTGGCAGGATCGTCGCGGGGTTGTGGTCACAGATCGCTTGAAAAAAAGTGGACTGGAAGCCGTTTTTCGTCAGAAAACGGGACTTGTCCTGGATCCCTATTTCTCAGGCCCAAAGATCGCTTGGCTTTTACAGCACGTTTCCGGTTTAAGACGAAGGGCAGCTCGTGGTGACATCTTTTTTGGGACCATTGACTCATGGCTCCTTTGGAAACTGACAGGCGGAAAGGTTCATGCTACCGATGTGACTAATGCCTCTCGAACACTTCTGTATAACATCCGCAGATTGTGTTGGGACTCAGAGCTTATGAAAATCCTCAGAGTGCCAGCGACTATACTCCCCGAAGTCTATGAGTCAGGTACTCAGTTTGGCGCCACGGTGAAGCAGGGGCCCCTCATTTCAGGGATTCCGATCACGGCGATTATGGGAGACCAACAAGCGGCTTTGTACGGCCAGGCCTGTTATCGACGGGGAGAGACCAAGAACACATATGGGACCGGTTGTTTTGTAGTCCAGAATATAGGCAAGCACATTGGGAGAATGCCCTTTGGGTTGTTGGTGACCGTTGCTTGCGATGAGGCAGGAAAGCCGGTGTACGCGCTTGAGGGATCCATCTTTATTGCCGGTGCGGCCGTACAATGGCTTCGTGACGGCCTTGGTTTTTTTAAACATGCCGGAGAAACGTCTCGTTTGGCTAAGTCAGTCAAGGATACGGGCGGCGTTGTCATGATTCCGGCCTTTGCCGGTTTGGGATCGCCATATTGGAATCCGAATGTGCGGGGTGTTATTTCCGGACTGACGCGGGGAACGGGTCGTGCTCATATCGTACGTGCCGCGTTAGAGTCGATTGCGCATCAGACCGCTGATGTACTGGAACTGATGCAGGCGAAGTCGGGTTATCGCATCCGCAAGCTTCACGTGGATGGGGGTGCCACGGCCAATCCCTATCTTATGGAATTTCAAGCCGGTGTCCTGGGTATCCCTGTTCTGGTCTCGGATATTGCCGAATCGACGGCGTGGGGGATTGCCAAGTTAGCCGCGAAGAAAGCAGGAATTTGGAAAAACCTTGCTTCCATTGATAAAAAACGAAAGTACCAATGCTACGCGCCCCGCATCGTGTCTTCCGCGAGGAAAGTCCTGAGAAAGACGTGGAAGGCGGAAGTTAGCCGTCTCCTATCCTGACCCCCTCCTTTATTTACGTATCCTGTTGATAACATGTAGTTTCAGAGGGCTTTGAGTTAACGAAGCGCCCGATTTTGCCGATAAGTATAGGAGCATGGGACTCTTTCAGTTTGGTAGAAAAATAGAAGCATCCAAAGAATATTCGCTTTCCGATATTCCTATCTTCTCCTCGCTTACCACAGCCGAGCACCGTCTCATCGAAAAGATGGCAAGGATCGTCGAGTTCAAGCGCGGTGATATTGTCTACCACGAGGGTGCCGCTTCCGACGCGCTCTACGTCGTTATCGCAGGTCGATTTCGCCTGTTTACCACTGCCCGGGGCGGCGAGACGACAGAAACGCTTATCTTCTTTTATAGGGGAGACCATTTCGGCGAAGCATCACTCTTGACGAATAAGCCTCATAGCGCAACAGCTGAAGCCAAAAGAGACTCGCTGGTGCTCCGCCTCGACAAGGACGATTTTCTGAAGTTAATTCAGGACATTCCCGGCATCGCCCTGCATTTGAGCCGAGCCCTTGGGCATCGCCTTACTCGCAGCGAAGAAGGCGGGGGTATCAAGCGCGAAGTTAAGATTGCAGCGCTTTACACAACAAACCGACCAGATGGGATTTTCCTGTTCTGGGTTGACCTGGCGGCGAGTGTTGTTCGTGAAAGCCGGCGAAAGGTTATTCTCATTGATTTTGCGCCGGTCGCTGACTGCTATGGGGAAGTCTTTGAGAAATCGAAAGCAAAGGTGTTTGATCTTAGTCAGTCTGACCCTACCGATGAAGGAGCTATTAAATCCTGTCTAATAATGGACCCCAGTGATTTTTGTTACATCAATGTAAAGACTCAGGGGGAAAGCGAAGAGCAAGAGCGGAAAATTGGGGCAATGCTCAGTTTTCTGACCTACCGCTATGATTTCCTGCTCGTGCGTTTGCCTCGGGATGTGAATAGTATTGCGTTTCATTCTCTCAAGAAATCGGACATGGTCTATGTGCATTGTGACGCGGATCCCGGTGAATTGGCCGAGTCGGCGGAGGTCCTCAACCAGCTTGAGCGGCATTACGGTTTCAGCAGGAATGAGCTCAAGGTTTTGGTCTCTGGGCTGGATGAGGAACACATTATGAGCTTTGAAGATAGGGAGAGAATTCTGGGACATAGAATTTTTTCTCTTTTACCGGACCGCCGGGGACAGTTGGACTGGTACAAGTCAACACTTCGCTTTTTATCCAAGGAATTGGCCGGCAATCTCCTGGGGCTTGTACTCGGAAGCGGTGCCGCATACGGTCTAGCGCATATTGGTGTACTGAAAGTCTTGCAGCGGGAGAATATTTCGGTGGACGTGATTGCCGGCTCCAGCATCGGTGCCCTTATCGGAGCATACTGGGCGGCTGGTTATGATGCGGATGAATTAGAGCGCATGGCACTTACCATTGATAAGAAGACCGGTTTCTTCAGACTCGTTGGATTCCGGGATTTTTCACTGCCTCATCTGGGTTTCTTTAAGGGCAACCAAGTTGTACGATTCTTACAATCGTATCTCGGCCACAAGACGTTTCAGGAACTCCGCATTCCACTTAAAATCGTTGCTACAAACTTACACAACTCGGATAAGGTTGTATTTCGTACCGGCCGTGTTGTGGACGCGATTCGGGCCAGCATCTCTATTCCAGGCATATTTCGCCCTTATCAGTATCGCGGTATGAAGCTCATGGACGGAGGGATCATAGATCCTCTACCGGTCAGAGTGCTGACGGATATGGGCGTAAAGCGCATTATTGCCGTCAATGTATTGCCGGGTCCAAAAGACTGGGCTGAGCGGTTTGAAGTGCAGATGGAGAGCCGCCGCGAAAAGGCAGAATTGGCCTCGCGTAAGAATATTTGGAGCAGAACTCTTTTGAAGTCGCTCGAGCGTCTTAGCGAACGGTATGACATCAACGTTTTTAACGTAATTATGAAAACCATCCAGTTTATGGAGTATGAGATGGCTCAAACCTGGGGCATCGAAGCTGACGTCTTAATTCATCCTATCACTAAAAATGGGCATTGGGCCGAGTTCTATGATGCCGAAAAATTCATCCGGGTAGGCGAGCAGTCGACCCAGGAGCAACTCGACGAGATTAAGCAGCTCATTGCGGAGTAGGCAGCGCCGCCAGGCTCTCCCGCAAGGGCTAGCGGTTCGTGGTTACAAATGCTCTAACCTGTGCTATCATTCCATTTATGGCCTTTGTGCGACTTACCTTATGGACGGTGCTATGCGCGGGCCTGGTTTGCCCGATTTCGGGCTATGCGGAGGATCAACCTGAGGGAAGATACGAGCCAAAAACAAGCTTTATTGGGGGCCTGAGTTCTTTCTTCCTAAGCCTTCCTGCCAATCAGACGTCGACCCGACCGACCAATTTAAAGCGCCCCGAAAATCAACTCAAACAGTCTCTTGACACCTTTTCTTCTATGAAGACGGCGGATAAGGCTTCGGGCTCCGCGGAGGCAGTTGAGGACTATGCGAAGGTTCAGGCCATTAACGAGGTAGAGGTCCAGCGAATTCAGGGCATGATCAGTGATATTATTCGTACCAATAACGGCTTTAAGACGATGCATGAAAAGCAGGTGGAAGAGATCAAGCGTATTCGCGAGCAGGCACTGATTCACAAGCGTATTTTAACGGAGCTTCAAGACGCGAAAGGGGATCGCAAGATTCCGCGAATCAGCGATGCAAGTGAAATTCTTCGTCAGGAAAAGATTAGGATTATAGATGAAGAAACGCGCAAGGGCCGGAATCGATTGAAGAGCATTGCGGGCAGTGGTGAAGGTGAAGGGTCCGGAGATACGGAGCAGAAGGAAGGCTGAGGACTTGTTGTTGACTACGTCTGCAGAAGCAACACAAAATCTCGTCCAAATATTTCTTGATTGTGTCGGTCGTTATGGCGCCCGCAAAGCCCTCCTCTATAAAAATCCCGACAAAACCAGGTATTGTGCATGGACATGGAATGATTGGCGAAGCCGTGTCGAATCGGTTGCCATGGGTCTTGAATATCTGGGCGTTAGCAGCGAAGACCGTGTGGGGATTCTTTCTGAAAATCGTCCAGAGTGGACATTTGCAGATTTTGGCATCCTCAGTCTCGGCGCAGTAACCGTACCGATTTATCCCACCAGTTCTTATGAGGACGCCGCCTATATCATCGAACACGCTGGAATTCGCGTTCTCTTCGTATCCACCACGGAGCAGTTAACGCGCCTTCAGCCGTTATTGCGGGATAGCCCCTGTCTTCGGCAAATCATTCTTTTTGACACCTTATCGAGCACTGTTTCAGGAGTGATAGTTCTTGAAGCCCTGATGGAACAAGGTCAGGGCATTCTCATGAATAATGCCGACCTGTTTCTGCAGCGCGTTCGGGGCGTTCGGTCAGACGATCTTGCTACGATCATTTACACTTCCGGAACGACGGGTAGGCCGAAAGGTGTCATGCTGACACATCGGAACTTTATCGAAAACTATCTGGGTGCTAAGTCGAGGATTCGGGTGTCCGAAGATGATCTGGCGCTGTCCTTTTTACCGCTGAGTCATGTATTTGAGCGACTGGCCGGTTATTATTTTATGGCTTTTTGCGGAGCAACGATCGCCTATGCGGAGAGCATGCTTACGGTGCCGGACGATCTCCGCATGGTTCGTCCGACCGTCGCGGCGAGTGTTCCGCGGCTTTATGAGAAAATGTACGGCCGGATTCTAGAAACAATCGAAGCGTCTCCGTGGCTGATCAAGCGAATATCATCCTGGGCCCTTCGAATCGGAAAGCGTGTAGCCGACGCAAAATTTAAAGGGGAAGGGTTGTCGCCGGGCCTCGTGGTGGCTTTTGTCCTGGCGAGAACGCTGGTTTTGAAGAAGCTCAAAGCTCGACTGGGCGGACGCATACGTTTTTTTATATCGGGCGGTGCTCCTCTTGCAAAAGAACTCGGGGAGTTTTTCTATGCGGCTGGCGTGTTGATTTTGGAGGGGTACGGACTGACCGAAACCTCACCCGTGATCACAGTTAATTCTGTGGAGGAATTCAGATTCGGCACGGTCGGTAAGCGGTTGCCAAACGTCGACGTGAAGATTGCCGATGATGGTGAAATCCTGACGAAGGGGCCCTGCGTCATGAAGGGGTACTATAAGAACGAGGACAAGACGAGCTGCGTGTTACGTGACGGCTGGTTTTACACGGGCGATGTCGGGGCCATAGATGAGGCGGGTTTCCTGAGAATTACAGATCGCAAAAAGGATATCATTGTGACTTCAGGCGGCAAGAATATTGCGCCCCAGAATGTCGAAAATCTAATTTTGGGGGACGGCCTCTTCTCTCAAGTCGTGGTCGCTGGGGATAAGCGCAATTATCTGATAGCCCTCGTGTGGCTCAATGAGGCAGCGCTCAGGGCCCAGGTGCAGGACAGGTGCCTGGCATCGTTGGGCATAGGAGAATTGCTAAAACACCCTGATGTCGAAAAACTAGTGGATGAACATCTAAGGGCGAGAACGCAAAGCCTGCCCCGATATGAACAAATTAAGTATTTCGCGATAGTTCCTGAAGAGTTGAGCCTGACGGCCGGCGACTTGACCCCGACTCTCAAAGTGAAACGGAAAGTTGTGTCCGAGAAGTATCATCTGTTGATCGAAGGGTTGTACCAGAAGGGCGACGACTATCAAAGGGGAAAGGTGTGAGGGAGGAGCGGGGAACATTTCCGAGTTTTGACGGTTTGCGATTAGCTTACCGTTTATACGAGAAGCCGGGATCCGATGACCTTATGGTTATTTGCCATGGGCACGGAGAACACTCGGGGCGTTATCGGAAGTTTTCGGATGTGCTGGAAAACGAAAATCTTTCGATTGCATCGTTCGACTTTCGCGGCTCCGGTCTTAGCGAAGGCCGTGAGGTTTACGTTGAGACGCTGGAGGATTATCTGCAAGATCTAACGGCGTATATAGTTTTTTTGAGAGGGCACTGCAAGGTCCCTGTGAAGGTGATTCTATTTGGACACAGCCTGGGTGGCTTGGTGGCACTGCACTGGGCGATGCGGCAACAGGATTCACTGCGAATGTTGATTTTGTCATCACCCTGTCTTGGCTTGAAATTGCCCGGGATCCTGCGGAGTTTGAACTCGTTATTGCACCGCTTTGCTCCAGGCTTTCTATACCAGAATCCGGTGTATCCGCCGCATCTATCACATGATCCCCGGGAGATTGAAGTTTATAAGAAAGACGGGCTTATCAAGCGAAAAATGTCTGTTCGCCTCCTGAGTGAAATGCTAAGATATATGGATCTCTTGGACGAGGAAAAGACCTATTTATTTTCGTTTCCGGTTTATGTCTTGAGTGCAGGGCTGGAAAAAGTGGTAGACGCTGATAAAACACAAAAGGTCTTCGAGAGCTTCAAAACGCCAGACAAGGATTATCGGGTTTTTGACGGTTTCTATCACGAGATTTTCAATGAATTGTATCAGGATCAGGCTTTTGATGCGCTGAAGGGGTATCTTGATCGCGGTCGAAAAGTCACGGCTTAACCGTTTCCTGGTTTAATTAGCGACATTTGGGCCTGTAGCTCAGCTGGGAGAGCGCATCGTTCGCAACGATGAGGTCAGGGGTTCGATCCCCCTCAGGTCCACCATAAAAGGACAGGTGGTTCACTATGGCAAAAAAGGTACTCCTGATTGACGACGATCCTAATATCGTCCGGTTCGTATCATCCCGTCTAAAACAGAGCGGATATGACGTTTATACCGCCAATGACGGCAAGGCTGGATTAGATGAGGCCCGTAAGGTCAATCCGGATCTAATTTTAGTGGATGTGATGATGCCTGAGATGGACGGATATACGTTTGTCCGGACTTTGCGCCGGGAGGATAATTTTAAGCAGGTCCCTATCATTGTGGTGACAGCCAAAGAGAAAATGCAGGAGCTCTTTGCCCTAGAAGGAATTAAGGAATATGTGATCAAGCCCTTTGCAGCCCAAGACTTACTAGATAAGATCAAGAAGTGGGTCGATTCCAGCCCCCAGTAGACCCCCAGCCCCTATCTGCATCTCTGTAACCTAATTGGCGATATAGATTTATAGGCTAAAATGACAGAAGTTGCTATATATAGAAAATAAATACATCTTTTTTAGTCATCTTTCTTAAAAGCTTTAATAAATGGTTTATAATTGTACTAGAAGTAGCTAGGAGTAGTAAAAATATAGCATTAAGGGCGGCAACCCGATATGAATGGTCTGCGTGTCTCCACAGCTGGCTTAGGGCTACGCGTGACGGCATTTGTGACTTTATTTGTCTTTACGACGACAAGTCTCGTCTGGGCTGATGGGTTGCAGCCTCTCATGACCTCGCTTGATGAGGGCCGTTCCGAAGCCCCGCCGGAACAAGCTCATGATTGGGCATCGAAATCTTTCTTCCAAGCTCTGACCCTCCCCGATTCTATAGGACAGATCAAGCAGAATTTCCAAGGCACGCGTGATCGAATCGTCATTCACATTCAAGATGCCCACGCGAATGAAGAAGCTCAGCGCAATATTGCTAAAATCATCGATTATTTCGCACGGCACTATGATCTGAAGCTCGTAAACCTGGAAGGGGGGCAGGGGGAACTGTTTACTGAAGCATTGTCCTTTTTCCCGAATAAAAAAGCTCTCGGCAATGTGGCGGACTATTTTCTTCGCGAGGCACGTTTGACGGGGCCGCAACATCTTGCGATCCTCAGGCGTCCCGACCTAATGCTCTTTGGTGTCGAGGACAAGCAGATTTACGAACAGAACCGTCAGGCATATCTTGAAGCCGTCGATTTTAGGGAGCGCGACGTAGAGATTCTGGCAGATGTAGAGAAAGTGCTTGATTCCGTATCGCGATTCGTATTTTCAGAGGAACTCCGCAGAATCTTAAAAGCGCGAACGAATTTTGAAACAGGCGGGCGAGAACTGGTCGGTTACATTCGCCTGTTGGTTGACTCCGCAAAGCAATATAAGATCGCGCTTCATGATTTTCCCGATATGCATTCCCTCCTGGAGCTTGTCGAGCTTGAGCGTCAGATTGATTTTGACGCTGCGGAGCTTGAGACAGACTCTCTCATTGAAGATATGAAACAGCTGTTGTCTCGTGACAGGCTCTCTCGCTTTCTCACAAATACGGTTCAGTTCCGCATGAAGAAAATGAAACGTGCCGAGTACTATGGGTATCTGGAGAATCAAATCGGCCATTTGTCGGAAGCTCAGGCGGAAGAAAGCACGAGTGCATTGGACACCAAATACGAAAACGTCTTGAAATATTTACGGTACATGCAGCTTTATGATTCCATTGATCTGGCGATTTTTGAAGAGATTCAAGCCTTGGAGCGTGCAATCAAAAATAAGCTTTTCCGCTCGGAAGACGAAATTACGCTCGATCGCCTTTACCGGGTGTTTGAAATATACCGGAAAAT
>JAUYMS010000028.1 GCA_030698625.1 Candidatus Omnitrophota bacterium
GGGGAGACCTACAACGTATGCACGGGGAAGGCTCGGCTTCTGAAGGATTATGTGCGTTATCTAGTCCGTCATGCCAAGGTAAAATTGTCCGTGAAGGTGCGGCGGGGTAGATTACGGCGGGGAGATCCGAAGCGTATTCTCGGCAGCCCGGCTAAGATGCGTTCTTTGGGCTGGAAGTCGCAGGGGCGCGTTGCAGAGGCCTTGGTCGATACCGTGGCGTCATGGAGGCGTTCGCCCCGTGGGTGATACTCATCTTTCAGTCATTATTCCTGCGTTCAATGAAGAGTCGCGCATTTCGGAGACTCTCGCCGAAATTATGGTTTTTCTTAAAAAGCAGCCCTACCCGGCAGAAATCCTGGTGTGTGACGACGGGAGCCGCGACGGCACGGTTGCGGTTGCCCGAGAACGCTTGGGGGATTTCCCTCATCGCATTCTTCGCTCGGAAAAGAATCGAGGGAAAGGCGATGCTGTGAAGCGCGGCATGTTGGCAGCATCAGGAACGTTTCTGCTCTTCAGTGACGCCGACCTCTCTACGCCTATCACAGAAGTTACGGGTTTCCTCGAGTCATTGGAGTCCGGATATGACGTTGTCATAGGCTCCCGGGCGCTTGATAATTCAAATATTGAGGTCCATCAGGAAAGGCACCGAGAGTGGATGGGGAAGATATTTAACCGCATTGCGCGGCTGTTTACATTCAAGGGGATTAGGGATTCACAGTGTGGTTTTAAGTGCTTCAAGAGAGATGTGGCGCGTGACCTGTTTTCGCTGCAGCGCATGGAGGGGTTCAGTTTTGACGTTGAAATTGTTTATCTGGCACAGAGGCGCGGATACCGGATACGGGAGGCGCCCGTTACCTGGCGACACTCGGCGGCAACCCGCGTTTCACTTTTGTCGGATCCCTTTCGGATGTTTTTGGATGTTCTACGGATTCGATGGATTCACCGTAATCTATGAAACGAGCAATCATGATATTGCTCTCGGTCGGTATTATGGCCATTATCTTTTGGCGTATCGACGTGCAGGAGCTAAAACGCTATATCGTAGAAGTCGATGTTCATTGGCTGGTACTCGCGGTGATGTTGTTTATTCCACAGATATACGTCTCGGCTTACCGGTGGCAGATGATGGTTGCCGATCGTATTTCGGTGAGCCTATGGGAATGTACCAAGCTTGCGCTGGCGGCTGCCTCACTTAACATCCTTGTACCGTCACGGGTCGGGGATTTGAGCAAGCCCTATTTTATGGGGAAGATCAAAGGTTGGAACATGCACCGGGGCTTGAACGTCGTCGTCTTCGAGAAGTATATCGACCTGGCGTCGCTTGCTATTGTGATCCTGACGGGTACCGTGTGGAGCCTGCAGGCGGATTCAACAACGTTATTTGGAGTGAGCTTTTCCCTCGCTGTGCTCGCCGTATTCCCGGTCATCTATTTTATTCGCCTTGACCGCTGGGCGGCATTACCCTTTTGGGGCCGTCACAAAATTCTTCGAAAGATGGGGGAGTTTTTGCTCGAATCTCAGATGTACTTAAACGACATTAAGACAAACCATGGCCGCGTGACACAGATCATCGGCGTATCGGTGGGCTTGTGGTTTCTTCATATAATTCAGTTCTACGTCTTTTTTCTCGCGTTCCATTCGCAGGTGTCCGTATTTGATGTTTTTCGCCTAGTTCCGATTGCAATTCTCGTGGGGTTGCTGCCTCTCACGGTGGCGGGCGTAGGCACTCGAGATTCAGCGATGATCTACTTGTTTAAGCCTTTGGAAGAAGTGTCCCTGATCGTGGGAGTAGGTCTTTTCGTGTCGCTCAGATATTTTGTGCCGGGGCTGTTGGGGCTTCCGTTTTTAAATCAGTATGTCGTTAAGTCGGGAATGCCAAAAGATGGCGGATAAGGCAAAACCTGTATTTTCCCTGACCGGAATAATGATCATAGCGGTTTTACTGCGGGCTGCGGCAGTTTCCTTCGGCTTGCCCCATAGCTACCATGCAGATGAACCCATTGTTGTTCATCATGCCTTGGCCTATGGAACAGGGGATTTCAATCCGCACTTCTTCAAAATCCCCCCGCTTGTCAGCTATCTGCTCTTCCTGGCTTATGGGGCTTACTATGCAGCCGGCCGGGCAATGGGCTGGTTCGGGCGGGTCCAGGATTTTGAGATCGCATTCTATGCGGACCCCACACCTTTTTATCTCATTGCGAGAATCCTGTTCGGAGTGACGCTCGGGGCGCTTACCGTGTATGCCGTTTACCGACTGGTAAAGCGCTTTTTCTCGGAACCGGCGGCCGCGGTGAGTGCGCTATTTCTTGCGGTCTGCTATCTTCATGTCAGAGATTCTCATTATGTCTACGTGGATATACCCCTGTTGCTGGTTATGGTGCTTGGGTTCTTTCCTTTTTTTAAGATTCTCGAGAAAGGACATGCCCTGCAAAGTCACGTGGCTGCCGGTGTTTGCATCGGCTTAGCAACGGCAATCAAGTATAACGGTGCCTTTCTTGCGGTCCCGTACGTGGCATGCGCTCTCTGGGCAAAAAGGAGAAGCGGTTTGTTTCAAGGAGTGGCAATTGCCTTTGTCTGCTCGCTCGTCACATTTGTCGTTCTGAATCCGTTTGCTGTTATCGACGGCCCTTTTTTTCTAGAGGAGATTTTCACGCAGGCTCAAACCAACACAGGCATCTTGGGTAATCACGGCATGCTTGGTTTGAAGGTGGGACATTATCTCACCTATGCGTTGTGGGGCGCCATGGGATTGCCCTTGCTGGTACTGTCGATGTACGGAATGCTCGGTGCCTTTCAGAGCTTTGAGCCAAAGCGGGCCGTGCTGGCGATATATTTACTCGGCTACTATGGTGTGTTGTGCGTCGCGGGTCAGCCGTATGCGCGCTATGTTTTACCGATGCTGCCGTTCGCCATGATACTTGCGGGTGACGGGGTGGTTGGCCTTGGCGCTAAGGCTAAAGGGCAGCGTGCGGCGCTATTTACGGTGGTTCTCGTGATTTGTATTGTTCCGACCCTGAGCCGGTCCTTAAAGTTTCATCAGATTATGGCGGCTGATGATACACGGACCCTGGCAAAAGCATGGATCGAAGAAAACATCCCGGCCGGCAGCAGGATTGCCCTAGAGCGTGATTTCTACATGCCGCTGCTGAAGTTTTCGAGAAAACAGCTTGAGGAGAAATTGGCGGCAACGGCCGGAGGGGCGGAGTTGAGATCCAAGTCACGGGAAAGACGTCTGAGATACGCTCTGTCCGTCCTGGGTAACGATGGAGTGCCGGATTATGAGCTCTACTACTTGGTTGATGAAAATGAACTTCGGGGAAGATCCCTGTTTAAGTCACCAACCATTCTGTTCGATTATGAGGTCTTGCGGGCTCTGGGGATTGAGTATGTCGTGATGAGCGCACCGGATCAACAGCCGAGAGAGGAGTCATTTAGGGAGCAGCTGCGCCGCGAGGGGGAACTCGTGGCGGAATTCAACCCCTATCCTGAACTGAGGCCGGAGATGACGCTCGATAACCAATCGATGACGGGGGGGCCCTTCCTGTGGAAGGATTTAAAGGCGCGAGACCGAAACGGCCCCATCCTAAGCGTGTACCGGTTAAGATGATTCCTTTCTGCGGTCGCGCTGTGCTCGTAACCCCTTAAAAACAAATAAGATGCAATTATGCGACCGCCATTTTTTATTGACAATGCCTGCCGCCATCCCTATTCTAAGGCAAATTTCCTTACGGAATTGCGGGAAAACCTATGCCACCCCTAGATATAGAAGTCGATAATCATCCAGAAAACGAGCTTACGGGCGCGGACACAACTAAGCCCTATGTAAGTGTGGTACTCCCAGCCTTTAACGAGGAGGAAGCGATTGCCACAGTGATTGATAGCGTCCGGAATGCGCTAAAGGGCACATCCCACACCTATGAGCTCCTTGTTGTGGATGATTGCTCGGACGATAAGACCGTTGAGATCGCCGCGTCGAAGGGCGTGAAGGTCATTCGGCGGCGGATGAGAGGCGGTTCTGGATCCTCCCGCCGAACGGGTATCCGGGAATCGCAAGGAGCGATCATCGTCATGCTTGATGCCGACGGCTCTTACGAAGCAGGAGATATTCCGCGGTTACTCGAATATTTCCCGGAGTACGACCAGGTTAATGGCGCTAGAACAAGCGAGCAGGGTACGTTGAAGCTTCTGCGCACGCCGGCGAAGTGGATCATTCGAAAGCTCGCGTGTTATTTAACAAGCCAGAACATACCGGATTTGAATACCGGACTCAAGGCGTTCAAAAAAGATATCATGAAAAAGTACCTATGGGTACTCCCTGATGGGTTCTCATGCGTCACGACGATGACTCTGGCGTTTCTAGCTAATGGCTTTGCCGTAAAATATATCCCTACGACGTATCACAAGCGGATAGGCAAATCGAAGTTTCATCCGGTAAAAGACACCGCTTCATACCTCAATACAGTTGTTCGTATGGTGATGTACTTCAAACCCTTACGTGTTTTCATGCCCTTGGCTTTCGGGCTGCTTGCCTTTGGGCTGATTAAATCTGTTTTGAGTCTTGTCTATACCTCGACGATTCAGGAGTCGGATATCATTATCATTATGACTGCTGTACTTCTTGGTGCCGTTGGGCTCCTCGCAGATTTGATTGTCGCCTACCAGAATCGTGACTAGACGCTTCAAAGACTCCTTCGCCATTACTCTCATCATTGCCGCGATCGCGGTGGTGTTCTATGATCTCTTGACCCTGGATCAGGCCTTTCTTAGCGGGGATCACCGCGAACAGCAATATCCCTGGGCGTTTATATTTCAGGAGGCTCTGAGGGGCGGGCATCTACCGTGGTGGACACGTGCCATTCATTGCGGATTTCCAATCCTTGCGGAGGGGCAGATCGGTGCTTTTTACCCGGTCAACATCCTGTTCTACGCGCTCTTGCCCATCAAGTGGGCATACAACTACAGCATTCTATTCCATTATGTCGTCGGCGGGCTGCTGTTCTACGCATACCTGCGTCGGTCTGGGCGTTCCACAGAAGCATCCTTTATCGCGGCCGTTATTTTCCTTTTTGGTTCCAGTCAAGGGGGATACTTTTATTATAATTACATCTCTCAGAAAGTAGTTATTTGGCTCCCGCTGACTCTTCTATTGATAGATCGCCTGCGTGAGAGGAAGCAGGCGCTGGATGCGTTTCTGCTGTCGTTAGTATTTGCCTTACAGATATTTGGCGGGTATCTCCAAGTGGCGATTTACTCTGTTCTTTATTCATCAATCTATTTCCTTTTCTTCTGGTTTCGTGAGCGAAGCACGAAAGTGGTCCTCCTTTTTACGGCATCGGGGTTGCTGGCTATCTTTTTTTCGCTAGTCCAACTGCTGCCGACGCTTGAGCTTGCACTTCTCTCATCGCGAGCCGAGGCAGTGAAAGGGATAGCGTATCTGGGATCCGCTACACCCATGGCCTGGCTAACGCTGTTTTTCCCGTCCTGGGATTCCTTCCTTAGGTCGGAGTTTTACGTGGGCATTTTGGGCCTATTTTTCGCAATCATGAGTTTTTCGGGAGAGAGGGATACAAAGCGTAATTTTTTTGTTTTCGGAGCAGCCCTTTTCTTTCTGCTGGCGTTGGGGCAGTACAGCCCCCTTTATGTGGGTATCGTGGAGATGACCGGGTTTAATGGGTTTCGCACTCCCATTAAATTTCTTTTTTTTGTGACTTTTTCAATGGGGGTCTTGGCGGCTTATGGCTGGGATTCATTTTTCCAGGAAACTCGAAGGGTGGGGGCGCTGAAGTCGTATCGTTTCTTTGTGATTGTGGTGGGCGCCATGGTCCTCGCTCCTCCGGTCATTGAGTTTGTCCTCACGGCTTTCCGAGAGACCTTTCTCCCGGTACTCAAGGATTATGTAACTGACCATATATTCGGAAGGCCGGGCCATCACCATTCGTTGGAACATTATATGAGTCAGGCGGTTTCTTTCTATGACAGTACAATTGATATGGTGACGCTTAAGAATAAATACACATTGAGTGCGTGGCTGTCGCTGGTAGTTGGTTTGGTGGTCGCGCTAGGGATGGGCCGAGCCGGTTTTAAATCGGTCCGCGGGGTACAGCTCCTGTGCACGTTACTTCTCTTTGTGGACCTGTTCTTTTATGGTTTTAACAGCATCAAGCCGAACTATATGCCGTTCGATAGTATCGGGGACAAAAGGGGAGAATCCGCGATTGTCGACGAAATAAAGAAGGATCCGGGTCTGTTCAGAATAAGCGAGGTCTACGGCGAGTTGTGGCATAACGACGTCTACCCGATGGTGCCTAGCTCTAATATGCTCCACGGGATCGATGATGTCGGGGCATACTCTCCGCTCGCCATGAAGGATTACGGTGCCTTCTTGAAGGGCTGGGCCTATGTCAATGATTCCCTCTCTGTCAATTTTGTGACGGCCGACGGTGTTCTTGCTAATCTCGAGCGGCTGAGTTTGTTGAACGTGAAGTATATTCAGTCGACCGTTCCGTTGGAACATGAGGATCTGACTCTCTTGATGACCGACAAGGATGTCTTGCTGTATAGGAATGATGCGGTCCGCTCGCGAGCGCTATTCGCCCCGGGGATGAGAGGGCCGTCGAGTTTGGACCAGATCATGAAAGCGCGTCTTATCGATATTCCGATCGAAAGTTATGAGAATCAGCGGGTCCGCATACAATTCGAGGCCGTAACCGACGGTCTTTTCTTGCTCTCAGACATGGCCTATCCGAATTGGGGGGTGCGTGTGAACGGTGCGGATTCAGCTGTTCTGAAATGGGCCGGTCTATTTCGCGCCGTGGAGGTTCGGCGGGGCGTAAACGACATCGTCTTTGAGTACACGCCGAGACTTTACCGATCCGTGGGTTTGGCGGCAGCGATGACGGCTATCTTGCTGAGCCTGTTCTTTTTGTCTCGATCAGTTCCTGCTTATACGCGAAGGTTGACGGCCGAGGTTAAAGGCCGGGGGGCAATCGGATGAAGAATTGGATAATTGTGATTTGGGCGTTCAGCGTAATCCTGGTGTATTGCTGGAATATGTGGGTGAATAAGGTTGCGGAATCCGTGGGAGGGTTGCTGTGATTCTGTGGTTTGCAATGCCAGCTGTGACCTTCCTGTGTTTTAGTGCGGGGCGCCTGTGCATCACGAGATGGCGGATTACAATGGAGAAAGACGAGCAGGTGCTTTTCGGGACAGCGGTCGGCATGGGGATGCTTTCTTACGGCGTGCTTCTCCTCGGCCTTATGGGGCAACTCCGCCTGGTTTCTCTATGCGGATTGCTGATCGTTTTGTTGATTATGAGCGCGATGAACTGGGGACATTCCTGGGCGGCACTGAAAAGGGCGGTTGCCTTGTGGGAACCTAAAGCTCATCCGTGGAATACGGCTATTTTTTTAGGCAGCGGCCTATGTCTTGCGACTGCCTTTTTGGGCGTTCTTGCTCCGGAGACGACTAATGATTCTCTATGTTATCACCTCCATTTACCTAAACTTTTTTTAGTCTCGGGCACCATAGGGCCAATCCCGTACGAAGTGAATTCGTTGTTCCCGTTTTTTATGGAGATGCTTTATACGGCGGGATTGACTGTGGGAGGAGAGGCCCTTTCTAAGTATTTTCATTTCTTGACCGGAATCTTGGCAGCCATGGCAGTGCTGGTATACGCCCGTCGATACACTTCACGAGTCTATGCCTGGTGGGCGGCGCTGCTGTTTCTAACTACGCCCGGAATTATTAACCAGTTGTCTACGACTTACGTCGATGTTGGCCTGACATGCTACGGCGTACTTGCGTTGTACGGATACCTGCGTTGGCGTGAGACTCGTGAAACGAGCTGGGCCGTCCTCGCGGGGATGTGTGCCGGTTTTATGCTGAGCATCAAGTACCTGGCATTGATTGCGTGTCTCGGGATGGGCTTGTTGCTGATCTATGAATTAATTCGAAGGCGGCAGCTCCTGCGTGGGCTTATCTCGGTCATTCCGTGGTTCTTGATTCCGATGTGTCTGTGTGCGGGCTATTGGTATGTGCGTGCTTATGTGGAGCTGGGTAACCCCGTCTACCCGTATTTTTATTCGATCTTTAAAGCCGGGGATCCAACGATCCATTACAACGATATCGGTGTTTCGAAGAATATCCTTTCTTTTGTAGCGGTGCCGTGGCTAATGACCATGCGCCCGGATATTTTTGAAGGTTTTGGCGTGCAGATCGGACCCGGATATTTAGCGTTTCTGCCTTTGGCGTTCATGTCGCGGAGCAAGATTCCAAATGCGGGGAGCTTGGCCTTTTTTAGTCTTTTCTATCTCGTGTGCTGGTTTTTCCTGGGGCAGAGCTTGAGATTTCTCTACCCCATCCTGCCGGTCCTGGCAATGCTGATGGCGGGTGGTTTTGCCTACAGCTCTTCATTGGGCAATGTAGGGCGTTGGGTTCCGGCCATGGTGGCAGCTGTGATATGGATTCATGCGGGAGTTGCTTTCTATCATCATCGAAGCATTTATCAAGTCGCGCTGGGGCTTGAATCAGGCACTGAGTATCTCAGCAAGCGTGAGCGGAGTTTTGACGTCGCGCAATGGGTAAATAAGAACTTGGATGCAGACAGCAGAATCATGAACGTTGACGAGACTCACATGTACCACTTCGAACGGCCGATTGTACGCGAGATCGTCTATGCCGGCCGTACCGAATATTATGAGGGGGCCGAGTCGGCCGCGGATGTGGTTCGGCGTCTTCTGGCAGATGGTTTTACACATATTCTGGACGTGAGTCGTCCGAGCGATGGGAGTCACTCCGGGCAGTCTCCTTTCCGGCTGCCCCGCCTTCTTCGGGAAGGGCAAAAGGAGCTTGCCCTTCATTTGGATCTCCTCTACACTCATGCGTTTAGAGAGGACTCTGGCGAGGCGGTGCGATACCGCCTGTATTATCTGAATCCCAGTATCTGAAAGGACTTATGAAGGTTGCACTTATTGATCTGAAGGAGAGCCGTAACGGCTGTAATAATAAGGACAAGGCAGGCGGTTTCGGCAACAAGTCACACGGCGAAGATCTGATCTCTCGCATTTATGCTTATTTTAAGCATAGTCAAGTCGATGTTCCCGTAATGCACTTTGGCTATATGGCCGCTATCTTTCGCCAGCATGGGCATACAGTCAAATTCTACGATGCAGAGCCCGAGGACGAGGAACTGGTCATCATGGCTTCCTCGATCGTTGGTTATGACGAAGAACTCTCGTTTGCTCGCCGCATCCAAAAGCCCGGCAGGAAGATCGGTTTCATCAACGCATTTGCCACTGTGAAGCCGGAGATCTTTCTCAATGCGTCAGACTTTGTGATTAAGGGGGAACCGGAGCAGGCCACGATTGAAATTGCCAAAGGGAACGTGAAGCCAGAGGGGGTGATTGACAGCGCCTTGATCTTTGACCTCGAGAGTCTTCCGTTTCCGGACTGGGATGGTTTTCCTGTTTCCCGGTACGGCTATTACCCGGTCTTGAAGAAGAAACCGCTTATTTCTATCCTCACGAGCCGGGGCTGTTCGTTTGACTGCAGCTATTGTCCGTATATGGTCACTCAGACGGAAAGGTGGCGCAGGCGTTCCGCCAAGCATGTCTGCGATGAAATTGAATACCTTCAAAAGAAGTACAAGGTGCGCAGCCTCGTTTTCCGCGACATCATGTACACCCAAAGCAAACAGCGCGCCATTCAGATTTCTGAGGAGATCATTCGGCGCGGAATTCGCGTCGAGTGGAGTTGTGAAACTCGAGCCGATTGCTTGGAAGAGGATACACTGAGACTACTCCACCGGTCGGGGCTGCGAGTTATTCACTTAGGGATCGAGTCGCCAGAGGATCAGATCGTCAAAGATTCGGGACGCATCCCAATCAAAGAGATGCAACAGGAGAAGATCGTGCGGCTGTGCGAGAAGATCGGAATCGACGTTATCGGATTTTATATCCTCGGCTTTGTCGCGGACACTCAGAAATCCATGCGGCGAACGATTGATTACGCCAAACATTTGAATACGCCTCTGGCGCAGTTCGATGTCATGACGCCGTATCCCGGTACAAAATTCTATGATGAGATGAGGGACCGTATCTTGAGCCACAATTGGAAGGAATACACAACCCATCATCCGGTCGTTCGACTGGATAATGTCTCTCACGAAGAAGTGCTCGACTTCAAGAATCGCGCTTACCGGGAGTATTATTTTCGGTCGAGTTGGATGCTCAAGCACGGACTGAAGACCGTCCTCGGATAAGCGGAGAGATCACCATGATTGCAATCACCGGAGCCACAGGCTTCATCGGTGTGCATCTTATCAAGGCCCTGCAGGAAAGGGGGGTGGCGTTTCGCTGCCTCGTCCGCGCTAATTCCACTAGGGTGAGCCAAGTAAAGGCTCTGACCGAGCATGTCGTCCAGGTCGACTACAGTCGACCCGAGACTTTGCGTAAAGCGTTTACGGGGTGCGATGTCCTTGTACATGCCTTGGGTCTCATTAACGGGAGTGAGGAAGAACTGCGCGAGGCCAATATTGAGTGCCCGCGCAGAGTGTTTGAGGCCGCAACGAAGGCCTCGGTCGAGCGCGTTGTTTTTATCAGCTCCGTAGCCGCTTTGAGACGGCATGGACCCTATGGCGTGACCAAGTCCGAGGGTGAGGATGTGCTGAGGAGTTCCGGGATTCCCTACATCATTCTACGTCCGGCATACGTTTATGGGGTGGGTGACGAAAACAATACGGCTCTGATGCTGCGAACCTTAAAACGATTCCCGGTGATCCCTGTACTGGGAGGCGGGCAGTTCCGGTTACAGCCCGTGTACGTCGACGACGTCTGCGATCTGATCGTTCAAGCGCTCAGATGCAAAACCTGGAATCGGGCGTACACGGTTGCAGGACCGGAACAGATTACATTGTGGTCCATGCTGAAGTTGCTTGCCGGAGGTCTCGGGGTGAGTCGACTTCTTGTACCGATCCCGCTAAAACCGGTTCAGGCGTTGATGCGTTTTTATCTTCGCTTTTTTCCCGAGACCAAGCTCCCGGCCAAGCAGATACTCGAGTTGGATAAACACGAGGCCTTTGATATCTCAGAGACACAATCGAATTTTAATTTTAAGCCCCGGCCTTTTCGCGAAGGGGTTGAGGGGATGTTTACCGGCGACCTATGTGCGGCATTGTAGGCTATTTTACTCCTGATCCCAAACAGGCCGACGGCTCTTTTTTGGCCGCGATGAATGAAACTCTAGTGCACCGGGGCCCCGATGCTTCGGGGTTGCTTCGACGACCGCATGCGGGTTTGGCGATGCGGCGTTTGAAGGTCATTGATCTCGAGACCGGAGACCAGCCGATTTCAAGCGAATCCGGATCCTGCCATATTGTTTTCAACGGGGAGATATACAATTTCCGGGAGTTGCGGGACCGTCTTGAAAAGAAAGGGCATCATTTCCGAACTCGGTCTGATACGGAGGTTTTGCTACACGCCTACGTTGAGAAACGCGAAAAGTGTCTCGATGATCTCAATGGCATGTTTGCCTTTGCCGTCTACGATGAGAAAGATAAGAGCCTATTTGTGGCTCGAGACCGGCTTGGAATTAAGCCGCTCTTTTATGCGGAGACAGACAAAGGACTGGTCTTTGCTTCCGAGCTGAAGGCCTTTCTGGCTTGCCCGTGGATTTCCTGTGAACTTGATCTGCAAGCGCTTTCCCATTTTCTGAGCTTGAATTATTTGCCCCCTCCGTGGACACCCCTTAAGGGAATAAGACAATTGCTGCCGGGTCACTGGATGCGTGTTCAGGCCGACAAAGTTGAGGTGAAATCCTACTGGGAGATTCCGCTTGAAGAGAACCGTGACATCTCGGAGCGGGAGGCCGTCACAGAAATTACACGCCTTTTGCATCGCTCCATCGAAAGGCAGTTGATTGCCGATGTGCCCGTAGGCGCTTTCCTCAGCGGGGGGATGGACTCAAGCACTCTGGTTGCTCTCATTAAAGAGCATCGGCACGATAAGATTAAAACCTTTTCGGTGGGCTTTGAAGACCCGGTCTATGACGAGACGCCTTATGCGAGGGAAGTGGCAAAGTACTTTGGCACCGAGCACTATGAAATGCTCTGTAAACCAGAAGATGTGAGCCGCTCTTTATCCCGCATTGCCTTTCAGGCGGACAACCTGTTGGCGGACCAGGCAGCCCTGCCTCTGTATCATGTCTCGCAATTGGCTAAACAGCATGTGACGGTCGCCTTGTCGGGTGATGGGGGTGACGAATTATTTGTCGGATACCCGACATTTCATGCTGACCATTATCACTCTTTGTATACTCGTTTGCCGCGGTTCTTGCGGAAGAATGTGATCGAGGCCGGAATACGGGCCCTGCCGGCCTCGACAGGAAAGCTCAGTTGGGACTATCGCGCCAAGAAATTTATTCAGGCGGGCGACATGTCTCGAGAGAAGGCGCATTACTGGTGGCGAACTATTTTTACGACCGACGAAAAGGAAAGCATTCTCACCGAGGCAGCGTGGCGTGCCATCCCCGACAAAGATGCCTTCGGGCTTTATGCCGAATACTTTAACAGATCGACGGGCTCCAGTTTTGTGAATCGCGCTCTTTATGCGGACCAAAAGGTATGGCTGCCCGGCAATAACCTTTGTAAGGTAGATACCATGTCGATGGCCCATGGGTTGGAAGCGCGTGTTCCCTTCCTGGATCACGAGTTGGTCGAAACCGTCGCGCGCCTGCCGGCCGAGATGAAGTTTCGCGGCCGCATATTGAAGTACCTGCTCAAGAAAGCGATGAAGGGCCGCCTACCCGAATCAATTATCAAGAGACGGAAGGCCGGATGGCATATGCCCATTGCCGGCTGGTTGCGGGGGCCCATGGCGGGTTATGCTCAGGATTTACTCCTACAGCAGAAGACGCCGGTCCATGGGCTATTTAAACAAGATGCGCTTGCGGCATTGATTCGAGAACATCGTGTCGGCAGGCATAATCACGCCTTCAAGATATGGGGACTTCTGGTTTTGAATCATTGGTCGGGCCAGTTCTTAAGCAAGCAGCAGGTCGGGCAGGCGGTGAGTGCGTCATGAGTGAGACTCAGATGCAGACGGGGCGCATGGACTGGGTCCGGGAGTATTTGAAGGAGCTGCCTCATTGCCCGCTGTGCCATGGCCGTGGCGCAACGCCGTTGCTGGAATTAGGACCCTTGCGAGTTTGGCGCTGCAAAGATTGCAGATTGATGTATTTGAACCCATGTCTTTTTCCCGACGAACAGAAAATGATTTTTTCCTCACCCGATTTCCTAACCCGTGTCAGCGAGTTCTTCGCGGATTATTATCAAGGCGAAACTTGGAACACTCCGCGGACCCTAGCGGTTTATAACGGCGTGATGCGGGAGTTGGCCTCTTTGTTTCCGGCGAAAGGGAAAATTGTCGACATCGGGTGCGGCCGCGGCGCTTTTTTGAAGGCGGCGAAGGCCGGCGGGTGGACCGCTAGCGGAGTCGAACCCAACTTTGATGATGCTGAACACTTGCGGCGTGATCATGATATTGAAGTATTCCAAGGCGACTTTTTTGAAGCCGCGCTTCCTGAGTCAGGATTCGATGTGGTTTCCATGTGGGATCTCATAGAGCATGTCCCCGAGCCGGGTGATTGGGTAAGGCGCTGTGCCAAACTACTCAGGCCGGGCGGCGCTCTCTTGCTGGCTACTCCGAATCATTTTAGCTTCTTAGATTTTCTGGCGTTCACGTCGTATCGTCTTAGCTTCGGAAATTTTTCTTACGCTTTGGAGAAGCTTTATACCGTCGATCATACCCTTTACCTGACACAGCATACCTTAAGGGACCTCTTTGAGCGCTCGGGGTTTACCGTAGTTAAGACAATTAAGGTCAATACGGATCTGAGCCGCTATGCGATGGGCCCTTTGTTTCGCGGTATTGCGGAGGGATTGCTGGCGGTTGGCGGCCTGATGCAGCTTCACAATCGCGTGATAATGATTGCTATTAAATGATCAGTTTTCGGTCGGGTGAGGTTGACTTTTTTTCAGCCCGCTGTTAGAGTGTTGCCCTTATGCCCCAACAATCACAAGCCAATCAGCAGACTTTAACCCCCGAACAGACCTACTTCACAGGCAAGCAGATCCTTGTAACCGGAGGCGCTGGGTTCCTGGGTAGTTTTCTATCTGAGGATCTTGTTGCCTGCGGTGCCAAAGTCACGATTTTTGACCGCTTCACTCACGGGCGAAGCCGTGTGCGGGGTCTCGAGAGCCATGAGTCGGTGGAGGTCATTCAGGGCAATGTGCAAAATTACAAAGAGCTTGTGCGTGCCGTTCGGGGTAAGGACTTAATCTGGCATTTGGCGGGTAACACGGATATTCCTGCGGGACTTCGCGACACGAGTCTTGATCTGAAGGACGGCATCATTGCGACGCAAAATGTGCTGGAGGCCATGCGTGAGGCCGGTGTGATGAAACTAGCTTTTCCTTCCTCGGGTGCCATCTACGGAGAACAGACATCCGGATTGCGCCGTGAAGATAAGGGCCCGACCCTCCCGATATCCCTTTACGGTGCGGGCAAGGTTTCCTGCGAAGCGTTTATAAGCGCTTATGCGCACTTATTTGATATTCAAGCATGGATCTTCCGCTTCGGCAATGTTATCAGCGGACGCATTACGCACGGCGCTATCCGTGATTTTATCCGTAAGCTGCGTGCGAATCCGAAAGAGCTGGAAGTTCTTGGTGACGGGACTCAGACGAAGAGCTATCTCCTGGCGGAGGAATGTATCGAGGGTATGCGTTATACCATAGCGCACACAAACATTGAGGACGGCGCGGGCTTCTGCCACCTCTACAATCTCGGTGCTCCCGACGAAACGGCTGTGCTCGACATTGCAAAGATCGTTATCGGGGAAATGGGCCTGCCGGGCTGCACGATCAAACTGAAGGGCGGAGAGCGCGGGTGGAGAGGCGATCAAGCCAAGATTGCGCTCGACATCTCAAAGCTCCGCGCTTTCGGATGGGAACCCAAACACTCCTCCGATGATGCCGTGCGGATTTCCGTACGCCGGATGATTGAGCAGAAGGGGATTGAGGATGAATAAGGTCTGTGTCGCAGGTCTGTGGCATTTGGGGCTCGTAAGCGCGGCGACGCTCGCGGAGCTGGGTTTTCGTGTGACAGGCTTCGAGGCCGATACTCCGAAAATTGAGAATTTGCGTCAGGGAAAGCTCCCGCTTTATGAGCCCGGGTTGGAGGAGCTCGTCAGCGCTCACCTTAAGAAGTCTTCGCTCCAGTTCGAAGATGACCCTGTCCGGGCCGTGAGCCAGGCGCAGGTCGTACTGATTACCTTTGATACTCCGGTTGATGACGAAGACCGCGTGGACCTATCTGAGTTAGACAGCACCATCACACTAATCACGCCGCATCTGGATAAGAATGCGGTTGTGATTATTCATAGTCAGGTTCCCGTCGGTACGTCCGAGCGATGGCAAGTTGAGATCGACACAAAACGCCCCGGGGCGAGTATTGACGTCGTGTGTAGTCCCGAAAATTTGAGGTTGGGATGCGCCTTGGAACTTTACAAGAAGCCCGACATGATTGTCGTGGGAAGTGATTCGGAGCGCGCTCGAAAGAAGGCTGCGACATTCTTCGCTTTTTTTGATGCTCAAAAGATTTATGTTTCACGGCGTACGGCTGAAATGGCTAAGCATGCCCTGAATGTTTTTTTTGCGACGAGTATCAGTTTTGCCAATCAGCTCGGAAACCTGTGCGATCAAGTGGGCGCTGACGGCATGGAGATCGCGAGGATCTTGAAAGCAGACGGCCGTATCGGAAAACGGGCACAGGTAAGGCCGGGGCTGGGATTTGCCGGGGCTACCCTTGCGCGGGACCTTCGAGCCTTGCAGCGCTTGGGACATGAGGTCGGCGAGCCAACGCCGTTGATTGATGCGGTTCTTGACATTAACCAGCGCCAGACAGAGCGTGTGGTCCGGCTGATAGCACAGTATTTTGAAGGGGATATGCGGGGGAAGGTGGTCACGGTTCTGGGCTTAACGTACAAGCCGGGGACCAGTACGTTGAGGCGTTCTGCGGCACTCGAAATTATCCAGAAATTGCAGAACTTGGGAGCCGAAGTGCGGGCTCACGATCCGAAGGCTGACATTGGCGAGTACTCGGGTAAGGTCCCTTTTGAATTTATCCGGGATCCCTATGAAGCGGTAGCCGGCGCTCATGCAATCTTGCTCACGACGGAATGGCCGGAGTATCGAGATCTCGACTTCGCAAAGATTCGCGAACGCATGAGCGGGGCTGTGATTCTTGATGCAAAAAACCATCTGGATGCAAAAAAAATCCGTGAGAAGGGTTTCGTCTACCTGGAACTAGGGCGAGGGCAGTTAGCCGGGGAGAAAGTATGATGAGGGTCGGAATTGTCGGAGCGGGATTGCAGACCAAACGCCGTGCGCCGGTGTTTTCTCAGTCGAAAGACGCGGAGCTTGTGGTTATCTCAGCGGAGCATGAAGAGCACGCGAAGGCCATGGCGGAACAATTTAATTGCGAGTTTGCGCGGGGATGGGATTGGGTGGGCGAACGCGACGATTTGGATGTGATCCTAGTGTGCACGCCTCCCGATTTACATGAGAAAATCTCGATATTGGCGATGCGCACGGGCAAGCACGTGCTGTGTGAAAAGCCGCTTGCGCGCACGTTGGAAGAATGCCGGAACATGATAGCCGTCTCGAAGGAGACGGGCAAGGTGTTGAAATGTGGTTTTAACCACCGCCATCACCCTGCCGTCTTAGAAGCCAAGCGGCAAGTTGATGCGGGCAAGATCGGCAAGCCGCTTTTTGCGCGAAGCCGCTACGGGATTATCGGTATGCCGGGCCGCGAGAAGGAATGGCGTGCGGATCCGGCGCGTGCCAGCGGCGGCCATCTGATGGAGCAGGGGATTCACGCGGTGGATTTGTCCCGGTGGTTCCTCGGAGATTTCCAGGAAGTGGCCTGTTTTCGGGAGACTCAGTATTGGTCCTTCGGTGACCTCGAAGACAACGCTTTCATGATGCTGAGAGGAAACGAGGGGCGCATGGCGTCGATCCATACTTCGCTCCTGCAATGGAAGAATCTGTTTTCCCTCGAGATCTACGGCGAAGAAGGGTATTTTGAGATCGAGGGGCTTGGGGGCTCTTATGGCACCGAAAAACTGCACTATTGTCCGAAGCACTATGACAGGCCCTTTGAGGTGCAGACGACCGAGTTCCGCGGAGGAGATACGTCGTGGCAGTTGGAGTGGGACGAATTTGTTGCCGCCATCAACGAAGATCGTGAACCCTTAGGGAGCGCGTTTGACGGGATGGAGGCGATGCGTCTTGTTTTTGAAGGTTATCGCTTTTCGGATGAACAGTCAGCGCGTCGGTCGGCGAACCCTGTTAGCTAGTCTTCTCTTTTCAATTGCGGCGATCTTCCGAGCCGCCTCCCAAAGATCCTTCACGATGTAGTCGGGTTTTGCGCCTTTTTTTTCCATGAGCCTCAACCAATCCAACTTAACTTGACCGACTAATAGGGTCGTGCAGCCGGCTCGCTTTCCTGCCTGGATATCATTGATGCCGTCCCCAACCATATAGGAAGTCCTTAGGTCGATATTAAGATCGCGTGCCGCTTGTTTCAAAAGCCCCGGTTTAGGTTTGCGGCAGGGGCAATTCCTACGCAGGCGCCCATAACCTTTGGTAGGATGACAGACGCAGTAATAGATTCCGTCGAGGGCGGCCCCCTCTTTCTTGAGCAGTCGCACCATCTTTCGGGTGATATCGTTCAAGGCTTTTTCGGTGAAATGCCGCATGGCCAATCCGGGTTGGTTTGAGGCGATGACGGCCTTTAGACCGATACAGTTTAGTCGCCGTACGGCTTTAGCTGCGTGCGGCAGGAGCCGGAATTGTTTTGCGGTGAAGGGTGTCTCTATGATTCCCATCTCTTCATGGAAGATAATATCGTTGATGACGCCGTCACGATCGAGAAAAACCGCACTCGACTTCTGGTTAACTGACATGCGTTCTCCTGCTCGTGCGCAGAAGCTTCTCCCGCACATTGGCAAGTCCGTCGGGTGTGCCGACGTCGAGAGGAGGTTCGGCGATCGGGTAGGCCTGCAGGCCGCCCTCTGCGGCAATTTTCGCGAGTACATCGACTTCGAGCGAAAACTTCACGTCGGATTCGAAATAGTCAAACAGGGCCTTCGAGAACAGCTTGATCCCGCTATCGACATAATCCTTGCCGGCCGGGTTTATATAATCGTAGGCCTCAATGATGCGGCGATCCTCGGACAATTTTACATTGCTGCGAAATAAGGGCGGCGAGTTCCTCCAGCATGCGAGCAAGCCGATAAAACGAGACGCATCAAACCGGTCATCAAAATCGCGGTAATCAAGTGTGAGATAATTATCACCGCTGACGACAAAGAATCGGTCATGTAAAAGCCCTCGTGCCTGCTTGATTGCCCCGCCGGTGCCGAGCAGCTCCTTTTCAAAGGAATATTGAATCTTATAGCCCCACGCTGATCCGTCAGCAAAATACTCTTGGATTTTGTCGGCTCGGTGGCCGACGCATAGCACGAAATTCTTTATGCCGTAACTGCCTAAATGATCAAGCAGCCACTCGAGAAAAGGCTTATCGCCGACGGGCACCATAGGTTTCGGCAGGTCCCGGGTAATGTCGCCGAGTCGGGTACCCAATCCGCCGGCTAAGATTAAGGCTTGCTCAGTCACGTGCTAGGCGAGAGTTTTCGTTCCCTGCCAAGCGTTGAGAAACTCCTGGATGGTCAACTCTGTTTGGGGGTGATAAGCCAGGGCAGGGAAGAATTTGTAGGGAACTGTGATAATGTCGGCGCCCGCCAAGGCGGCGTCATTAATCTGGGTGAGCAGGCGGATGCTCCCCACGATAATTTTGGTGGTGAAATTACTTTGTTTGAACAGCTGTGCCGACTGACGGATGACATCCAACCCGTCATGGCCCAGATCCGAGATGCGGGAATAGAAGATGCTTGCATAAGTTGCACCCGCACTGGCCGCCAACATCGCCTGATTGACTGTCATGATGGCCGTGACATTTGTCTTGATTCCCTTATTCTTGAGAACGCTTGCAGCTTCAAGGCCGGCTGGCGACATCGGCAGCTTGACGACAATGTGTTTGCTCCACGCCGCAAGCTTCTGGGCTTCGATAATCATTTCGGCGGGGTCATTGGTCGTCACTTCAACGCTCAGAGGTCCGGAGACGATCTCAAGAATCTCCTCGACACGCGTGCGCAGATCAACACCCTCCTTGGCGAAGATCTTGGGGTTGGTGGTCACGCCGCGTATAACACCCCAGCGTGCGATTTCGCGTATCTCGTCAATATTGGCCGTATCGATAAAAAGTTCCATGGGTCTCTCCTTTAGGGGTTATGCCGAGGCGCAGGTGGTGATTCGCGATTCGGCTCCCTCGGTGGATGCGATTTTCTCGATCAGACGGTTACAGACCAAATGACCGAGGGCCAAGTGAAAACTTTCGACATGCTGAGTGTTATGAAAGGGGACGGTAACGCAGATGTCGCAGATTTCCTTCATGACACCTCCGTCGTAGCCGCTAAAGCCGATGGTTTTCACGCCGTGTTCCTTGGCGATGAGATAAGCTTTCAGAAGATTCTGCGACCACATGCCTGCTTTGTCTTTGCCGGAGCCGCCGTGCGCACTGAAGCCGACGAGTGTGTCGCCGGGCTCGATAAAATTGAGCATTTGTTCGGAGTAGAGATTGTCGAATCCGTTATCGTTGACGAGCGCCGTCGTTAGAGCCATGTTGTCGGTCAAGCCGATGACCTTGAATCTCTTCTTGCCGGGCAGGGCTGTGCACTTGCCGAAATCATTAACGAGATGCGAAGCGGTCGAACCGGAGCCGCCATTTCCCATCAGGTACATGCGTTTACCGTTTGCCCAGGTTCCGTAGACAGCGTCGATGATCTGATCGATCTTGTCACGGTCGAGGGTGTCGACGATGGATTTCATTTCACTCAAATATTGATCGATGTAATCACGGTTTGTTTTCACTCGGTTTCTCCTTTAATTTACGCCTACTGGTTCTAGACCAGAGCCGCTTTGGTATGTTTGTTCCGGATTCCGTCATCGACGAGTACCGTCGTGCCGGTAAAATCAAATGAGAACTTGAGTTCTTCCAGTTCCTCGGCGGCCATAGCTTCGCGCAATCTCTGCCGGTTGACCGGGTCGGAAGAGTGAAGCATGAGATATCCGCCGCCGCCGGCGCCTATGATCTTGCCCGCACTCGCACCGTTGTCCAGGGCCGTTTCGTAGAGGCGGTGAATACGTCCGTTTGAAACCATGTCGGAAAGCTTCTGTTTTGCTTCCCAATGCTCGCGCAGGAAATCGGCATAGCGGTCAATCTCTCCTGTGCGAAGAATCTCCTCGATCTGGATTCCGAGATTCTTAATTCTGTGAAGATTGTCCAGCGTCCGGGTTTCTTTTTTTACGCCTCGAACCAGTGCCTGCTGAACCTTGAAGGAGTTTCTTTTGATGCCGGTATAGAAGAGAAGGATGTCATTTTCGAGGCGATCGATGGATTCGTGCGAAATTTGAACGGGGCTCACAACAACGCCGCCGCCCGGCTCAAAGACCATGCGTGAGATTCCGCCGAAAGCCGCAATGTACTGATCCTGCTTGCCGCCGGCTTCGGCCAGAATTTCGCGCTCAATGCGACATGCCATGTGTGCAATCTCGTATTGGGTCATGCGCAGACCCTTGTGGGCCGCCAATGCCGCGATGAGACCGACCGTAAAACTGCTCGAACTGCCAAGTCCCGTGTCCGAGGGGACATCGGCAAAAGAAATAATTTCGATGCCTGTATCCTTGATGCGGAACAGTTTCATGGCTTCTCGGACTACCGGATGCTGAACTTCATCGGCCGTGTTGACGATTTCGCGCTTGGAGTAACAAATGCGGATACTCTTATCAAAACTGCTGTGGATGACAATATAGATATACTGATCTAGTGCCGCGCTTACGACGTAGCCGCCGAACTGCTCGTAATATTCCTTTACGTCAGTACCGCCGCCGCCGAGACAAATCCGGAGTGGTGTACGAGTGATGATCATATGGCTGGGTATTATATCGGCGCGATTCGGAGGTTGTAAAGCGGTTATTTTTGTAATCCATGTAGGCACAATATCTTACGATGATGCTGTAAGTTATTTAAAACAATGCGCTTAGCTCGATATAAAGCTGAATGGCCCCTTAATAAGGGTTGATTCTCGCCTAAATTTCTCTAAAATGTGAGCAATCTATGAAGCCCTTTGTCATGCTCCCTACGTATAATGAAAGCGAGAATATCGCTCTTTTAATTGAGCAGATATTACGCGTATGCCCAAGTTGCCAGATCGTCGTCGTCGATGACGATTCCCCGGATGGGACATGGCGGATTGTGGAAGAGATTCGCGAGAGGGATTCCAGGGTGCACCTAGTGCACCGCAAGAGCAATCGCGGCCGCGGTATTTCGGGGATTAAGGGGTTTCTTTATGCCCTCGACCACGGTGCGGATGCGGTTCTGGAAATGGACGCCGATTTTTCGCATGACCCATCTTATTTGCCGCACTTCTTTTCTTCAATTCAAGAATATGATGTGGTCTCCGGTTCAAGGTTCGTGCAGGGCGGTCGCGATGCCGACCGGGGATGGCTGCGGCAAAGGATTACCTACTTTGCTAATTTATATATACGTATCGTATTGCGCATTCAGCTTACCGACTGCAGTTCGGGGTTCCGTTGTTATCGCCGTGAAGTCTTGCAGAATTTGAATCTCCCCTCCATGGTCTCGATTGGCCCGTCGATCGTGCAGGAAATGCTCTTGCGGGCATGTCAATTGGGATACGATGTTTTGGAAATTCCCATTGAGTTCCGTGACCGCCAGAGGGGAAAGACAAAACTGACCTATCGGCATTTGATCAACGGATTTCGGATGGTTTTGAAATTGCGTTTTTCAAAACCGCGGAAAAAACTCAAAGAGGGATCCCCTGAGGTTCCGGTATGAAAGAAGTTGATATTCGCCCGGCTCATCTTGCCGATGAGTGTCAGAAGCTGTTCGAGAAGGAGTCCCGCTCAATGCTTCAAAGCGAAAGAGACTTCGTGGAAGTCTCTTGCCCTGCGTGTTCATCGGTATCGGGCGCTCTGGACTTCACGAAAGGGGGATATCAATTTAAAAAATGCGCCGAGTGCCGTACGGTTTACGTTAGTCCCCGGCCGACGGCAGAGATGCTGGGGGAGTATTACCGGAATAATGCGGCGGCCCATTTCTGGCAAACCCATATTTTTCCTCAAACGGAGAAGGCCCGGTTGCAAGGCATTCACAGGCCGCGCATCGACTTGGTGCTTAATGAAGCCGATAAGAATGGGGCGGGTGGAGAGGTCTTTGTAGAGGTCGGCGCGGGCTCAGGTATTTTTGGCCGCGAGCTGGCGAAGCGGAACCGCTTCAAAAAAGTAGTTTTGATTGAACCCGGGCCTATGAATCTTGAGAGTTCGGGGGTGATTGAGGTGATTAACTCGTCAATCGAGGAAGTTAACGTGGATCTGAAGGCGGATATGGCGGTCAACTTCGAGTTGATCGAACACCTGTTTTCGCCCGATGATTTTCTGAGCAACATTAGTCGCTCATTGAATCCGGGAGGCCTTTTTTTATTTACGACACCCAATATGGAGGGATTGGAACTGTTGACCCTCTATGAAAAGTCGCCGGGCCTAGTAGCGCCGAATCATCTGAATAATTTCAATCGGGACTCGATCCGGACGCTGGTTGAGCGGAACGGATTCGAGGTTGTCAGTGTGAGTACTCCCGGAGAGCTCGACTGCGATATAGTCAGAAATAAACACCTTGAGGGCGTCATTGACCTCTCAACCCAGCCTTTCTTAAAGCACGTTCTTATCGATAGGCCCGAAGACTGTTTGGGTGCATTTCAACAATTTCTGAAAGAATCAGGGTTGTCTTCACATATGATGGTTGTGGTGAGGAAGCCATAATGGATGCCGCCCGAAAAGCGGTATTAGATCCGGTCGTGGAGCGTTAAGCTTCCCTCACAGACCCCCCTAGAATTTCTAGCGACACGTATGTCCATCCCTAAGCTCTCGCGATTTCTTCCCGGTCTGATCATCAGCGCAAGCGTCGGTATTCGCTTAGCAGGAATAACAAGGCCCCTATTGGGGAATTTTGCGGTCTACGGATCGGCACAAGCGATGATCGCGCGGTTTTTTTTGGAAGGTCCGTTCTCGAGTCTTCTGTATCCGCGTATTAATGTGCTGGTCAACGGAGAGCCGTCTCTTATTCTGCTCTACTATCCGATTAGTTCACTCATCGCAGCTGCTATGCATACGCTCTTCGGCGGCTCTCTGGATGTGTGGGGCAGGCTTCAAGCCGTCGTGTTCTTTGGCTTGGCGGCGGCATTCCTTTATCGATTAATTAGGAAAGTTGCGGATGAAAAAATGGCGGTCGCAGGTTTGACTGCCTTCTGCCTCTTTCCGCTCACGATTATCTACGGGCAGAGCTTTCAAAATGAGATGGCTACCATCTTTTTCAGTGTGGGTTTCTTTTGGTACTGGTTACGTCTCGTCGAAACGGGAAAAAAATACCACATTCTCACTGCGGCGATGATGCTGACCGGAGTTCTTCTGACGCGTCCGAATAATCTATATCTCCTGCTGCCGGCTCTCTATCTGGCGCTGATAAAGGGAAATAAGATTTCTATGGGGCGATTGCTGTTCTTTAGACTCGTGCCGTGCTTGCTCTTGAGCGCGGTCATCCCGGCCTTATGGTATTTTCATGTCTGGCGGGTATCGGTCGAAGAAAGTAATATTTACAGCACGATGTTTGCCCAGTTGATGGTGCGGTCGAGCTTTGTGAATCCAATCATTTTGACGGCCGACTATTACAAGAAGCTGTTCGATATGCTGGTAACTATGTCGTTTACCCCGATAGGTTTCACTCTCTTTGTGGCCGGATGTTTTCTGGCGATCCCCAGATGGCGCGAGGCCGGCTTTTTTGTGCTCTGGTGTCTGGCGTTTCTCGGTAGCTCCTTGCTCATTCCGAGGAAACTAATTGACCACGAGTTCTATCTGCTGCATTTTGTAACAGCCGGAGCCCCCCTTGTCGGGTTGGGGTTTTGTGCGATTGCGAGCATGTTTGGGCGTGAAATGCGCGGGCGAGGGGTGTTGCTTGGCTTTTTTTTGCTGTTGGCACTGGGCATGACAATGCGCTATGCCGCGCATCCTGCATTTAAGACTCCTGCCAGTGAAAGGCATTTCATCGAATTGGCCCAGAAGGTGAATTCGTTAACGGAGAAAGCGAGAAGTCGAATCGTCTTTCAGGGGACTCATACGCTTTTGTACTATTCGGATCGCTACGGGTGGGGGTTTCACCTAAACCGGACCGGTGATATCGGGGATTACTATAAGCATATGAATTGGCAAAAGCTCTCAGAGGAAGAGAGAGGAGCTCGCAACGAGGCGCGCCGTGAAGCAACCACGGATCTTGAATATCTGAGGGAGCATGAGGGGGCAACTCATTTTGTGGTAACGGATCTTGGCGAGTTTTACACGGATGCCAAGTTTGCCGACCATATGCACCAAACCTACCAGACCCTCTTTGTCGACAAAGAAGTCGGCATCATCTTTTCTCTAAGTTCTGAAGCCGTATCGCCTTAGCGGAGAGCCAAGTGCCTGTCCTGACACTGTCCTGACATCTTATGACATCTAATGAATAGTGTTGACCAGTGCCAATGCAGATGCTATTTTACACGAAACTAACCAGAAGTAGGTCCTAGCGATGGAAATCAAAGAGAACGAAATCTATACCCCGAAGGAAACCCAGGGGTTGCTTAAAGTCAGCGCGAGCACGATGACGCGCCTGATCAAAAGCGGTCTCATTCGTACGGCGAAGGTCGGAAAGCAATATCGCATCATGGGAAAAGAAATTTTGCGCATGCTGTCTCCCGAATTAGAGGACACGGTGGGCATGTTGTACAACAAGGGGAGGAATTGGGCTCATGAGAATCCCCGGCCGGAAAAGGCCCCTGAGTCGACTGCAAAAAAACTAAGCGGAGGAAACAGCAATGAATTGGAAAGATAAAGTAGTTCTTATCACGGGCGGAACGGGGTCGTTCGGACAGAAGTTCGTGAAGACGATGCTCGAACAGTATCACCCTAAAAAGATCGTTATATTTAGCCGTGACGAACTCAAGCAGTTCGAAATGAGCCAGCGCATCAATCACGCAAGCGTGCGTTATTTTATCGGAGACGTCCGCGACGTCGAACGGTTAAGGCGCGCTTTTTTCGGAGTGGATATCGTGGTTCATGCCGCGGCTCTGAAACAGGTCCCGTCATGTGAATATAACCCGTTCGAAGCGATCAAGACGAATGTCATCGGCGCTGAGAATGTGATTACGGCAGCTATTGACCGGGGCGTAAAAAAGGTGATCGCCCTGAGCACCGATAAAGCCGCAAACCCGATCAACCTTTACGGAGCGACAAAACTTTGTTCGGATAAACTTTTTATTGCAGGGAATGCTTATGCCGGTGATCAGCCTACGCGTTTTAGCGTGGTTCGTTACGGAAATGTTATCGGATCGCGCGGAAGTGTTATCCCCGTGTTTAAGAAGAAGAGAGCTGAGGGGATGATTCCCATTACGGATGAGAGGATGACACGCTTCTGGATCACGCTGGAAAAGGGTGTCGAATTTGTGATTAAGTGTTTTGACATCATGCATGGCGGCGAGCTTTTTATCCCCAAGATTCCCAGTATGCAGATTCTGAGTTTGAAACGGGCCATTGCACCCGAGTGTGCGCATACGGTTACCGGAATTAGGCCGGGAGAAAAGCTGCACGAGGTCCTACTGCCTACCGAGGAGGCGCATCGCGCGATTGAATTTGATGACATGTATGTTGTTGAGCCCAATTTCGAATGGTGGAAACCCGGTAATCACAGCGGCGGTAAGAAAATACCGGAAGATTTTGAATACCGCAGCAACACGAATGCCGATTGGTTATCGGAAGACGAACTCAAACGCTGGCTAGAGGAATCTGACGCAAGTCATGGCTAAAAGCCTACTGCCTTACGGCAAGCAGTGGATTGACAAAGACGACGTTCGGGGCGTGGTGCGCACGCTGCAATCCGATTTCATCACGCAGGGCCCGCGTATTGAGGAGTTCGAAAGACGGATCGCTGATTTTTGCGGGGCTCGATACGCGGTGGCATATTCGAGCGGTACTGCCGCGCTTCACGCCGCTTCTTATGCGATTGACCTTGGTCAGGGCGACGAGGCGATCACGTCGCCGATCAGCTTTATTGGGACTGCTAATGCCATCGTTTTCCAGCGTGCGCGTCCGGTTTTTGCCGATATCGAGCTCGACACGGTCAATCTTGATCCGAGTGAGGTCGAGAAAAGGATCACTTCACGCACGAAGGCCATTTTTGCCGTTGATTTCGCGGGCCATCCGGCCCCGCTCAGAGAACTCAAGCGTATCGCGAAAGCAAAAGGGCTCTATGTTGTCGAAGACGCGGCGCATGCGCTAGGTGCGAAATATCACGGGCGTCGCGTTGGGGCATTGAGTGACATCTCCATTTTTAGCTTTCATCCGGTCAAGCATATCACGACAGGCGAAGGAGGCATGGCGCTGACAAACAACGCGAAATTGTGCCGCCGCCTGAGGTTGTTCAGAAATCACGGCATGGTTCGAAGCGATGAGCTTTCCGAAAAGCACGGGCCGTGGTACTACGCCATGGAAGACCTTGGGTACAACTACCGGGTGAGTGACATTCAATGTGCTTTGGGATTATCACAGTTCCGAAAAGTGGAGCGCTTTTTGAGATTACGCAGAAAATTGGCGGCTTCTTATCTTAAAAAGTTGAAGGGTGTGAGCGGGATCATCTTGCCGAAAGAGAAGATGGGGATTGAATCCTCCTACCATCTCTTCGTGATTCAACTGAAGACGGCGCTTAAAGCACAGAGGCGTATTCTGTTTGAGGAGATGCGCCGTCGCGGCATCGGTGTGAACGTCCACTATATTCCGATACACCTTCAACCCTATTATATTAAAAACTTTGCTTATAAAGCGGGAGACTATCCGAACGCCGAACTGTATTACTCTCGGGCATTGACATTGCCTTTGTTCCCCGCCATGCGTGAACGGGACGTAGACCAGGTCGTTCAGGTGCTTGTGAAAAGCCTGGCCGGGCTAAGGAGCGCCTAGTGATGGGCGCAATACTTTTACGTGCAGACGGTAACGCTCATATTGGGGTGGGGCACCTTATGCGGTGCCGCGCATTAGCGGAAGCCGCGAGCGTGCAGGGGATTCGCGCCTCGATCGCGTCCGCTGACGATAGGACGGATGTTCCTGTTCTTCGTGTGAATGCGGCAAGCGGCACGGACAAGGACGCCAAGGCGACGATCGGTCTCGCGCGGCAGTGCGAATCATCGTGGATTGTCGTTGACGGTTATCAGTTTGGGGCCGGCTACCAGCGCGCTCTTAAAGATGCGGGGCTTTCGGTTCTCGTAATGGATGACGGAGGGCATTCGGAACATTATTCCGCGGACGTTATCGTGAATGCGAATGTGCATGCACACGATGACTTTTATCGCAGCCGTGAGCCTTACACGAAATTGTTGCTTGGCACGCGTTACGTTTTTATGCGGCAGGAGTTTCTAGAGTTCCGGAGGCAACGTAAGGCGCGTGGCAGTGTGAAGCGCGTCCTTGTGACGCTAGGCGGGGGCGACGCACCCAATGCCACGCTCGCTGTGCTGTTGGCGCTTAGCAAAATCACGAAGATGGACTTCGAAGTTGTTGTCGCGATCGGGCCCGAGAATCCTCATCGCGAGAGTTTGGAAGCCTTTGCTGCCGAAAGTGCTTTGGACGTGAAGCTTGAATCGGGCTTGAATCAAATGGCGCGTTTAATGGCTGAGTCAGACATCGCTATCGCGGGTGCCGGATCAACGAGTTGGGAATTGGCATACATGGGCGTACCGCAATTGGCGGTGGTGATAGCGGAGAATCAACGTCCTGTTGCCGAGGAGCTGGAACGTCTTGGGGTTGTCATGAGGCTCGGGGATACTAGGGATCTCAAGGGCGAGGCTACCGCAAAAAAAATCGCCGAAGTATTCGGAGACGATGGGATCCGGGAGCAGATGCGCCTTCGAGGGACGGCGCTTGTCGACGGATTAGGGGTAAGGCGGGTGCTGGCTGAAATGGGGCTCGGGGAGTTTTCGTTGAGACGAGCGCGTCCCGATGACTGCGAACATCTCTATGAGTGGAATAATCAGGCGGATGTGCGGGCCGTCTCATTTTCGACGGATCCTATTCCTTACGAGAGTCACCGGAAATGGTTTGCTGCAAAATTGAGTGATCCGGCATGTCGGATCTATATTGCCTTGGATCGCCAGGGTGCGCGAATGGGCCAGGTTCGTTATGAAATCAGCGGAAATGAAGCCGAAGTCGCCATCGTGGTGGATTCGCGTTATCGAGGCAAGCAGTACGGGGCTCTCATGATAGAACGTGCCACCCAAATTGTCAGAGCGGAGGGCGCAATCGAAATCGTTCACGCTTATATAAGGGGTGATAATGAAAAATCGAGCGGTGCTTTCCGTGCCGCCGGGTTCGTCGACGCGGGAAAGGTGAGTATTAAAGGCTGTGAGGCGGCGCACTATCTATATGAAAAGCAAAATATTACCGCAGGCATCTAAGATCCATATAGGCGGACGACGGATAGGTCCGGGGGAACCCGTCTATATTGTGGCCGAGATGTCTGCGAACCATCATCAAGATTATGAGGAGGCCGTAAACATTCTGCGTGCGGCTAAAGACGCCGGAGCGGATGCCGTGAAAATCCAGACTTATACGGCTGATACGATTACCCTCCGTTCGGACAAAGATTTTTTTCGCCTTAGCGGCGGGACTCTTTGGGATGGGCGTCAGCTTCACGACCTTTATCGCGAGGCCTATACTCCGTGGGAGTGGCAGCCCAGACTTAAAGCCATCGCGGAGGAGATCGGCCTGGATCTTTTTTCGGCGGCATTTGATCCGACCGCTGTCGAATTTTTGGAAAATATGGGCGTGCCTGTACACAAGGTTGCATCCTTTGAAATTGTAGATATCCCGCTCATTCGGTGCATGGCTCGAACAGGAAAGCCTCTAATTATTTCAACAGGCATGGCCTCCCGTGAAGAAATTGGGGAGGCCGTGGAGGCTGCCCGCCAAAGCGGTGCTGTGGAAATCGCCATTTTGAAATGCACCAGCGCTTATCCGGCCCCGCCAGCAGAAATGAATCTTTTGGCCATTCCCGATTTGGCAGCTGCCTTTGAGGTGCCTGTAGGGCTTTCCGATCACACCCTCGGGATTACCGTCCCGGTGGCAGGCGTAACTTTGGGAGCGTGCATTGTTGAAAAGCATCTGACGATGACACGCTCAAAGCCGGGGCCGGATTCCGCCTTTTCTCTAGAACCTCATGAATTTAAATACATGGTAGATGCAATTCGGACCGCCGAAAAGTCGCTAGGGCGGGCGGACGCTTTGCCGAGTGAGCGTGAGCTTCCGATGCGCTCGCTCAGGCGCTCTCTCTTTGTGGTTGCCGATGTAAAGGCCGGAGATTTGATTACCGAAAGGAATGTTCGTTCCATTCGGCCTGGGTATGGACTTCACACGCGCCACATGGGCGAGGTGATCGGCAGACGAGCCGTGCGCGATCTTGAAAAAGGGACTCCGTTGGCATGGGAGATGCTGACATGAGCATCCTAAGCGAAACTCAGAATAAATTGCGCGGCAAAAAGTTCAATCTGCGCCCGCTAGTCGTCGCAGACGTTTCGGACGCATATATAGGCTGGCTCAATGACCCGGTTGTGAATCAGTTTCTTGAAGCAAGATTTTCAAAACAGAGCACCGAAACGGCGCGTGCCTATGTTGCGGGTTATTACGAGGGTGGCGAGAAATATATTTGGGGAATTTATCCTCAAGGATCTAAAGACTTCATCGGAACGGCGACGCTTAGTGAGATTCGACCGGAGCACGGATGGGGAGAAATCGGACTGCTGATCGGAGATAAGCTTTTTTGGGGCAAAAATGCTTCAACGGAGGCGCTGGATTTAGTCGTCAAGTTCGGTTTTCAGGTCTTGAAGCTCCGGCGGCTCACCGGGGGCAGTTACGCACCAAATCTTGGTATGAACTTTACTTTTAAGCGTTGCGGTTTCCGCTGCGAGGCGAAATTGGTTCGGGCCTATCGGCTAGGCGAGAATCAGTACGTCGACGGTTACCGTTGGGGCTTGTTGGCAGAGGAATGGAGGGAACGCAAGTGAACGCCATATTCGATGCCCTCAAGCCGACGCCTGCGTCCTATCTAAAAGCAGAACGGGAGATTTCGACGGGAAAGGAGGGCTCGCTCAGGCATGTGCGCGTTGCCGTGCTTGGGACTTTCACGACAAACTATTTGAAGCCTTATCTTACTGTAGAGGGCGCGCGCCGCGGATTGTCGATTGATGCCTATTTCGGTCCGTTTAACCAAATGGAGCAGGAAACCCTTGATGAATCGAGTGCGCTCTATCAGTTCGACCCCGACGTTGTGATTGTTGCCTCGCGCCTGGAAGAAATGACGCCCGATCTGGTAAACCGGTTCTTGAAGTTAAGCGCAGAGGAAATCGATGCTCTCGGTGAGCGTTCTCTGGAGCGCTTACGGGCGCTTCTGCAGGCTGTGCGGCAGAAGACGGCCGCCACAGTTCTTCTATTTAACTTTGCGCCGCCGTCGCTGCTCAACGCGGGTCTGGCAGATGCGGGAATGGTAGATTCGCAGACCGCTGTGATTTCGCGGCTCAACGGGAGCTTGGCGCGAGTGGCCGGAAGTCTGAGCGGGGTTTTTGTTTTTGATTTGGCTCGCGTCATTACCGAGGTCGGGATTCGGAGGGCATTTGATGCCAAGCTCTGGCATATGGCACGACTCCCGTTTAGCGTGGATGCCCAGATTGCGATCGGGGAGCGTTTGGCTCGTACAATTCGTGCTGCGGTTTTGCCGCCGTGTAAATGTCTCGCCGTCGATCTGGATAATACGCTATGGGGCGGTGTGGTTGGGGAGGACGGCCTCGGAGGGATTGCGCTCGGAGATGAATGCCCGGGCAATGCTTATAAGGATTTCCAGCGCGAATTGCTTTCTCTGCGCGATCGCGGCGTGTTGTTGGCTATTGCGAGCAAGAATAACGAGGACGACGCGCTGGCCGTATTCGACAAACACCCGGACTGTCTTTTAAAGCGAGAGCATTTTGCTGCAACGCAGATTCACTGGGGGGATAAGGCGGAAAGTTTGCTTGCGATTGCTCAGGAACTCAATTTGGGGCTCGACTCGGTGGCGTTCCTCGATGACAGCCCTGCAGAAAGGGAGTGGGTGCGCATGAAAATGCCGGAAGTCCTGGTCTTGGATTTTCCGGCAGGACCGCCGACTTTTCGAACGATCGAGGAGTCGGGTGCCTTTGACCAACTTGTCATATCCGGAGAGGATCGAGAGAGGACGATTTTTTACCAGCGCGAGAGTGAAAGGTCGAAGCTGCAAACCCAAAGTGTTTCATTAGAAGAATTCCTGGGGGACCTCGATATTACGGTATCCATCGGTCAAGTGGATAACGATACGCTGCCTCGCGTCGCTCAGCTCGTAGGAAAGACAAATCAATTCAATCTGACCACGCGGCGGCATACCGAAGGGGCCATTTCAGACATGCTTAGCCGGGGTTGCATCGCGCTTTGGATGCGCGTTAAGGACCGCTTCGGTGACTACGGACTGGTGGGGGTTGCGTTGGCGATGCCGTTAACAGCAAAGCGTTGGGAAATTGATACGTTTCTACTCAGCTGCCGCATGATCGGACGCCGCGCCGAAGATGCGCTTCTGGCTGTTCTGATCAGGCAGATTAGCGCCCGGGGAGGGGAAGTGGTTGAGGGGGTGTATATCCCCACAGCCAAGAATGCGCAGGTTAAAGCCTTTTTCCCCGCACGCGGCTTTCGGGTATGTGGGACGGAAACCGACCGCTGGGAGTGGGATCTTTCTCAGGGGAGCTATCTCGCGCCGGATCTTTTGAAAGTGAGATTTGATGATGAGTCCGATGACTGAAGACAGGCTTTGCCGGGTCCTTGCCGAAGTATTCGGTGTGCCGGCGGAACAGATTAACGAAGACAGCAGCCCGGATACCATCGAGAATTGGGATTCCGCATCGCATATCAATATGATCTTGTCTCTTGAATCGGAGTTCGATGTGAAGCTGACCCCCGAGCATGCCATGGAGATGTTGTCGGTAAAGCTCATTCGGATGATTTTGGAAGAGCTCGGGGTTAAAGATTTCAAATGAAGACAGCCGTCCGGTCACAATATGAAGTAGGCCAGGTATTTCGGACCAGCATCGATGTGGACCAGAAACTGGTCGAACGGTTTGCCGATTTTTCCGGCGACCGTAATCCGCTTCATATGGACGCAGGCGAAGCTCAGTCTTACGGGTATGCGCGCAGGGTTGCGCACGGGGGAATCCTCATCGCCTTTTTATCAAAACTGATCGGTATGGAAATCCCCGGACCGGGAGCGGTGTGGATGAACCAGCAGGTGGATTGGACAAGTCCGGTGTTTGTCGGAGATGTCGTGGAATTGGCTGTGACCGTCGAGAAAATATCGACCGGCGCGGGAATGCTTACGCTGGATGTCACGGCGGCAAATCAGAAAGGGAAGACGGTTATGAAAGGGAAAGCGAATGTTAAGGTTGCGGAAAAGATCGAGCAGAAAAGTGCTCAAAAAAAAAGCGTGAAGACGGCCCTCGTAACGGGTAGCGGCCGCGGTATCGGCGCAGAGATAGCTCGCAAACTGGCGGCAAGCGGGGTGAAGGTTATCGTCAATTGTCGCAAGTCGGTTCACGAGGCTGAGGGGGTTCAGCAGGAGATCAGGGCCTTGGGCGGCACAGCGGAAGTGATGCAGGCAGATCTCTCGGACTATGCGCAGACGGAAGCGATGATCGATAGCATTATTAAGCAATTCGGTAGTTTGGATATTGTGGTGCATGGCGCGTCGCCTATGGTCACTCCGGCGATGGCCGATCAAGTGACGCAGGAGCGGCTCGATCATTTTTTTAGGGCTTATGTCGGAGGGGCCAGGAGTCTTGTCGCAAAGGCGGCGCCTGCGATGGCGGAGAGAAAATTTGGGCGCTTCATTTTCTTGGGAACGTCGTTCATGTTTGGAATCCCTCCGGCAGGCATGAGTGCTTACGTTACCGCAAAGGAAGCCTTGTGGGGATATGTGAAGTGTCTGGCCGCAGATCTCGGGCCGTCGGGCATTACATCCAATATGGTCTCTCCGAGCATGACGGTCACTGATTTTACCGCCGATATTCCGGCTCGCATGAAAGAGCTCGAGGCACGGAAGAGTCCGATGCGACGCATGGCTTCCGTGGCAGATACCGCAGCAGCCGTGGTTTTCTTGGCGGGCGAGGATGCGTCTTATATTAACGGCAGCAATCTGCCGGTCACCGGAGGGCCCATTTGAGCCAAGCTATCGAGCAAACCAGGGTACTGGTAAGCGGTTGCGGATCGATCGGTAAGCGGCATATCGCAAACTTGCAAGCGCTGGGGCTCTCCGCGATTACGGCAGTAGACCCGGATAAGAGCGCTTGCATGGAGGCCGAGCGAAAACTTGGCGTCCGGATAGCGGTCTCTTTTGAGGAAGCTCTTCGGGAGCGGCCCGACATTGTTGTCGTGGCCAGCCCCAATCACGTGCACATGGAACAGGCATTGCAAGCGGCGAAGGTTGGCGCGGACCTTTTCATCGAGAAACCTCTATCTCATGAAATGACCGGTGTCAACGAGCTCTTGACTTACGTGGAGCAGAACCGGCTTGTGGGTATGGTGGGTTGCAATATGCGTTTTCATCCGGCGATCTCGAAGATAAAAGAGGTCCTGTCCGAGCAAAAACTAGGCAAGGTCTATTCCGTTCAAGCCGAGTTTGGCTTTTATTTGCCATGGTGGAGGCCGGGCAAGGACTACCGTGAAAATTACGGCGCCAGAAAAAGGACGGGCGGAGGTGTGATTCTTGATGCCATCCATGAAATCGATGCCTTGTGGTGGTTTTTTGGCCCCGTTCGCCAGGCAATGACGTTGTCGCAGAAGCAAAGTGATCTCGAAATTGAAACTGAGGACGTGGCGGAAATCTCGCTCAGGTTTGCAAACGGTGTGCTGGGGCATATTCACCTGGACTATCTTAACCGCCATTATGCACGTAACCTTAAAATTATCGGCAAGCAGGGGACGCTCGAGTGGGACTGGAACCAGGAATTCATACGGATCTTTCGCGAAGGGGACAGCCCGGCCGAGGAGTATGCGGTGCCCGCTCGTGAGAACCCGAACGAAATGTATCGTGATGAAATGCGCCATTTTCTCAGCTGCGTGGCAGAAAGAAAAACTACGATTTGTCCGATTGAGGATGCGGCTGAAGTTCTGAGCGTGGCGATGTCGGCAAAAAGATCTTCAGAGATGGTACCGCAATGAAAAAGAGTATTTTTGTCCAGGCCCGGATGGGATCAAGCCGATTGCCCGGAAAGGTGATGGCGGATCTCTTCGGGCGCCCGCTTCTCGAGCGTCTGGTGGAGCGGCTGCGGCGATCGACGAGCGCAGATCAAGTGGTGGTGCTTACTAGCAGTGCGGAAGCGGATCAAGCGATTGAGGACTTGGCATATGCAATGGACGTTCCCGTTTTCCGGGGCGACGAAGATGATGTGTTAGACCGTTATTTTCAAGCGGCAAAGAAGTTTCAGCCGGATGCCATTATCCGCGTCACAGGGGATTGCCCTCTGATTGACCCAAGAGTCATTGACCAGGTTGCGTCTTTTTTTGAAACGGAAGACCGGGATTATGTGAGCAATATCCTTATCCCGACTTTTCCCGACGGGTTGGATGTGGAGATTTTTAGGATTGAGGCGCTCGAGAGCTGCTGGCGTAACGCGCGGGAAAAGTACCAGCGCGAGCATGTGACGTCGTACTTCTACGAAAACCCGGACCTCTTTCGTCTGGCTAATTTCCGGTCCCCTGTCGATCGTTCCGCTATGCGCTGGCTAGTCGACGAGGCTCCGGATCTCGTGTTTGTGCGAAAAGTGTATGAGCGTCTTTATCCGGATAACGCAACATTTTTATACGCCGACATTCTTGCCCTTTTGGACCGCGAGCCGGAATTACAGACATTGAATGCGCACCTGCGCAGGAACGAAGGATTTTTTAAGAGTAAAGACGGAGCGTCGGCCCATGCGGCGGAAGATGCGCGTTCCGGCTGGGCGCGCTATATCCAAGAAATTATGCAGAAAAAGGGATGTGAGCTATATGAATCTGTCGGTTGACGGGTTGAAGGAATCGGTTGCGTTGTGGAAAAAGGCCGCGGACTTGATCCCCGCAGGAACCCAAACGCTCAGTAAGGCGCCCAATCAATTTGTTGAAGGGGTTTACCCGAAATTCATCGAGCGGGGTAAGGGAAGCCATGTCTGGGATGTTGACGGTAACGAGTATATCGATTACCCGTTATCACTAGGCGCTGTTTTACTGGGTCACTGCTACCCGGTGGTGGATAAGGCGATTACAGACCAGCTGAAGAAGGGGATCGTTTTTTCGTTGATGCACCGGTTGGAAGGTGAAGTCGCCGAGCGGGTTCGCGCGCTGGTTCCTTGTGCCGAGCAGGTGCGGTTTTCAAAGACAGGCTCGGAGGTGACTACGGCGGCCGTGCGTGTTGCGCGTGCGGCGACGGGCCGTAAGAAGATTGCCTACTGCGGGTATCACGGATGGCATGATTGGTATGCCGTGACCACCACACGTTCCAAGGGGATTCTTCCCGAACTTTCGGAGTACATGCTCCCTTTTACCTATAACGACATTACGACACTGGAAAGGATTTTTCAGGAGAACCCCGATGAGATTGCGGCGATCATCATGGAGCCGGTTGGGCTTGAGGCCCCGAAAGGGGATTTTCTTAACAGTGTCCAGAAATTGACGAAACAACACGGCAGTCTGCTTATCTTTGACGAAATGATCACGGGTTTCCGCATGGCGAGGGGCGGGGCCCAAGAATATTATGGAATAACCGCGGACCTGGCGACCTTCGGGAAGTCGGTTGCCAACGGAATGCCGCTCAGTATCTTGGCGGGTAGGAAGCAATTCATGAAAGAATGCGAAGAGATCTTTTTTTCCACAACATTCGGAGGCGAGGCATTATCTCTGGCGGCTGCGCGTGCGGTCTTGGATGAGATCGTTGAAAAGCCAGTGGTGGCTCATCTGTGGACTCAGGGGAGGAAATTAAAAGACGGTTTTGCACAACTTGCGGCGGAAACCGGAGTGCAAGCCGCGTTTTCAGGGTTTCCGGTTCGGCAGTTTCAGGTATTTAGGGATGCTGAGGGCGAAATCTCTACAATTCATAAAGCTCTGTTCTGGCAGGAAACGATCAAGCGTGGTGTGCTTTTCGGAAACGCTCAAATGATTTCATATTCGCATTCTGACGAAGACATCAAACGCACTCTGGAAGTGTGCGGAGAAGCCCTGCATGTTGTAGGGTGCGCCGAAAGAGAAGGCCGTTTGGAAACGGCTATGGAAGGAAAACTTCCTACAGAGATATTCAGAAAGCCCTGAGGAATTCATGATAGCGATTATTGATTATGAAATGGGAAATTTAAAGTCGGTGGCAAATGCCTTTAAGGCCGTGGGTGTTGAGCCCTGCATTACACGTGATCCGTCTGAGCTTTCAGCGGCGGATCGGATTGTTTTGCCGGGGGTTGGCGCATTCGGCAACGGAATGGAGCGGCTTCGACGATTGGGTTTTGTCAGGGCCTTGGAGGAAAACGTCCGAGAGAAAAAGAAACCCTTCTTGGGTATTTGCCTTGGGATGCAGCTTCTGGCAACCAAAGGTTTTGAGTTCGGAGAGCATGCAGGGCTGGGCTGGATTGAGGGAGAGGTCCGCAGACTCGAATCCCCGGACTTGCCCGTGCCGCATGTCGGATGGAATGACGTGGCTGTCACACAGTCGTCGCCGCTGCTCGAGGGGATAGGCGATAAAGCCGACTTCTATTTTGTTCACAGTTATCATTTCGAAGCAGCGCAACCCGATAGCGTTACAGCCACTTGTGAGTACGGTCAACGCTTCGCAGCGAGCGTGAGCCATGGGAATATCTTTGGGGTCCAGTTTCATCCCGAGAAGAGTCAGAAGGCCGGTAAACATTTGCTCGAAAACTTCCTGAGGATCAGCGCGTGAAGAAAAACCGTTTAATCCCTGTACTCCTTTTGAAGAACGGCTGGCTGGTACAGAGCAAATCATTCCAGCGTTATCAGAATCTAGGCGACCCGATTACATCTGTTCGGCGCCTGAGTAATTGGGCGTCAGACGAGCTCATCTTTTTGGATATGACGCGAGAGGGAGGCTATGACATGCGTCGGGATGACAAAGGCCACCCGAATCGGCATGATATCCTGGAGATTATCGAAGACGTTTCTAAGGAATGCCTAATGCCGATTGCAATCGGCGGGCGCATTAGAACGCTTACGGATATTATGGTAAGGCTGGCGTCGGGCGCCGACAAGGTTTGCGTTAATACGAAACCGTTGGAGGACCCCGCGTTTATTACCGAAGCCGCGAGGGAATATGGGTCCCAATGCATTATCATTTCGATCGACGCGAAGGTTTCGGGCGAGGGGCGGTGGGAGGTCTATAAGGACGGCGGCAAGGTCGCGACAGGACGGGACCCGGAGTCTTGGGCACGTGAAGTGGAATCGCGCGGTGCCGGCGAAATTCTGATCAATTGTATTGACCGCGACGGTGCGCGTACCGGCTACGATCTGGATCTCGTAGGCCGCGTCAGTGATGCCGTGAGTATTCCGGTGATTGCCATGGGCGGCGTTGGGGAGTGGGAGCATTTTGCCGAAGCGCTGAGCCGCACAAAGGCGGATGCGGTCGCGGCTGCGAACATCTTTCATTACTATGATCAGAGCGTCTATTTGGCAAAGAAGTACCTGCACGACCGGAACTTCAACGTGCGCGCTCCGGACCTCATACCCGTTGAAGTGACAACGTGACTTCGATAACAGATCCCAAGCCTAACGATGCATGCGCCCCGCTCCGGGAGTCCGCTATTCGCGCTCCGGAACTCAGGCCGGAGGCACTCGAGTGCCAGGAAAGAGACCGTCAGTTCCTGCTTGCACAGCAGCACCGCTTTGCCGAAGTCGCTTGCCCTGCTTGTGAAAGTGACAAAAAGACGATCAAGTTTATTAAGGCCGATTTTCATTATTGCAGCTGCTCTGACTGTGCGACCGTGTATATCAGCCCGAGGCCGAGCGCTGAGCTCTTGGAAGAGTTTTATTCAATTTCAGAGAATTACATTTATTGGAATAAATATATTTTTCCCGACTCCGAGAAGGTCAGACGCGAGCAGATCTTCATACCGCGCGTCAATCGGATTCTGGACATTTGCCGTAAATACAGCGTCGGAAGGGAAGCTATTATGGAAGTGGGGGCGGGCTTTGGCATCTTCTGCGAAGAGATGATAAAAAAGAGACAGTTTGAGCGGGTCATCGCCGTCGAGCCTACAGCAGATCTTGCGGCGACATGCCGGTCCAGAGGTCTCGATGTGTTGAATCTGCCGGTCGAGAAGGTTCAACTTCCAGAGCGCTCACTGGACGTCGTGGTGAGCTTCGAAGTGATCGAGCATCTTTTTTCACCGCGCGACTTCGTAAGGGCTGCGGCCCGGTTTCTGAAGCCGAAGGGTTTGTTTATTCTTACTTGTCCTAATATTATGGGGTTTGAAACACAAGTCGCGGGCCCTGCGACATGCACCTTTCACTACGAACATTTGAATTATTTTCATCCCGGCTCAGTTTCCCGGCTTCTGGCGGATGTCGGGTTCAAGATTCACGAGATCCTGACGCCCGGCGAATTGGATGTGCAGGTCGTGAAACGTGTTTTTGATTCGGGCGATATCACACTCGAGGATAACCGGTTCTTCCGGATGCTCCTCAGCTCAGGCCGGGATGAAACGCTTAACGCATTTCAGCGTTTCCTAGCCGAGAACGGTCTTTCGTCTCATATGTGGATAGTGGCTTCGCGTAATAATTAAGGAGATTCCATGCGTTATTGCAAACGTTGTGTTTACCCGGAAGTGGCTGTTAACCTTTATTTTGACGAGGACGGGATTTGCAGTGCATGCCGGACATTTGAAAAATTCGAGGCCCTGACGGACGATTTTTGGATTGAGCGCAAGAAAAAGTTCGAAAGGCTTCTAGAAGAGGCTCGCAGGACCAAATCGATCTACGACTGTATTATTCCGGTCAGCGGCGGCAAGGACAGCTATTACCAGACCCATAAGATGGTTACTGAATACGGCCTGAAGCCGCTTTTGGTGACTTATCACGGCAATAATTTCCTGACCGAGGGAGATTATAACCGCGACCGCATGCGGCAAGTCTTCGACGCCGATCATTTAGTTTTTGGGCCGAGCGTTCACGTGCTGAAGAAGCTCAACCGCCTATGCTTCCGCAAGATGGGGGATATGAATTGGCATGCTCACTGCGGCATCTTCACGGTGCCGATTCAGATGGCCGTGCGCTTCGGTGTACCCCTCGTGATATGGGGAGAAACGAATTGGGACATCTCGGGAATGTACGAACCTGAGGATTTCGTTGAGTTCAGCGCTCGCGTTCGCCACGAGCATGATCTTCGCGGATTCGAATGGTATGACATGATGAATGACTCTTCCGAAAAGCTGACTGAAAAAGACATGCTGTGGGCCCAGTATCCGTCAGACGAGGAAATTCTGAAGGTGGGAGTTCGGGGGCTCTATGTCGGAAATTTCTTCAAGTGGGACCCAAACTGGCACGCAAAGATGATTCAGGAAAGGTATGGGTGGAAGCCGATCGAGGGGGTCTTCGAGCGCACGTATCGTTCGTTTTCAAATCTGGACGACCGCTATGAAAACGGCGCGCACGATTTGCTGAAATATATCAAGTTCGGCTATGGACGTGCCTCTGACCATGGGTCAAAGGATATTCGCATGGGTTATATGACGCGCGAGGAGGGGATCGAAAAAATTCGAAAACATGACCACATCATCCCGAGCGACCTTGATTATTGGTTGGAATATGTGGGTATGAAGAAGGAGTTGTTTTGGGAAATCGCAAACTCATTTCGCGACAGCCGAGTGTGGCGCCAAGAAGACGGCGTGTGGGTAAAAGATAATATTTGGGATGAGGTCGCTTCTGCTGCTAAATGAGTACACCCGTTAAGTATTACTTTCTAGAAACGTGCTCGCCGCGCTTTACGGAACGGGATGCGAAAGTAATCTCGCTTACGCCGCAGGTGTCCTACGAGCTTGGCCGGCGTGGTATTCCTTACCGGATCCTGGAAGACTTCTATAGTGAGCGGGATCTACGCAGCGGGGAAGACGAGTATTTTACTGACCAACTTAACTGGTTTAAGCGATTCGATGCTTTTTTGGGAGAGCACATCGCCTGGTCTTCGAGCGACAGATGTGCGCTGGCGCGTACCCACTACGACCACCTAAAGTATTTCGTCGACACCATCATCATTCAATCCTACATCTTATCGAAAGTGATTGCGTCGATTGCTCCCGAAAATCCCTCGATCGAATATATCAAGGCATCGTACTTGAGCGAGCGTAAGCAGACCATGGAGCAATTCCGATACGGGGAGCAATCAACTTTGTTCGCTGAGCTCATGCCCTATGTTTGCAAGAAATTTCCGAATGTGAAGTTTACGGTTACCTGCGAAGAAGTGACTCCTTCGGACAAGGCAAGCACAACCCCCGGGACAGTCCCTGGATGGTTTGAGGCCGGCATGCAATACGTCAAGGAGCGCGTTCGAGCCGTTTACTATCCGCTGAAATATCGCTCGTCGTCAAGTGGTGGATCGCCTGCGAATAATCTGCGTTGTCTCTTCATCCATACGGGGAGCAGGCATCTCGACCCGGTGATCCGCCAATTAATCGGAGCTGGTGCTGTAGTCTATGGCCTGAATGGCGATGCGGCCTATCGCTTGGACTGTATCCGTCCCGGGCCAAACGATAAGATCAACGCAGCGCAACAGGATGAGTTGAGCGGTGATCTGAAGCGGCAATGCGAGGCGGCCTCTCGGGAATTGTTCGGAGGAGAAGCCGAGATTGTAAGGTGGATAGAAAATCGATGCGGGCTCCAACTGCGAGACTTTTTACGACCTTACCTCACGGCCTTTGTGAAAGATGCCCTCTCGGAGACCCTGAAGTTGGCGAACGCATTCAAGCATTTCTACGAGGAAAGGAACATCACTCATGTTTTTAGTCACACCGGCTCGGATAAGCACTCCCGCGCGGGGATTTTAGGTGCGAAAATGGTTGAGGGCACTATGTCGGTGGGGATACAGCACGGTTGTGAAATATTCGAGGACAAGGTCTGGGATATTAGGGATATTGATACTTTTGATCATTATCTGGCGACAGACGATTATTCGCAGGAAAAATTCAGGAAGTCCCTGGAGTTTGACTATGTGGGTCACCACCGCATCGAGCAGTCGTCGCATTATCTTCAGAGTATTAAGGCGCGGCACGCGGCACTTCCGAGGAGACGGGGATCCGCGAGGAAGTGTTTCCTCTATCTGCCGTCCAAGCTGTCCGTACACCGGCGCTGTTTTAACAGCATGGTTTATCCGGTTCTGTGGTACTACGAGTTTCAAAAGAATCTCTTAGATTTTATGGGAAGCCAGGCCGCGGAATACGACTTCATTTACAAACAAGCCCCTGCGAGGAATCCGTATGCCAAGGAATCCGTTATACGCTATTTACACGACCGTCAATTTAGTAACATTAGGGTGGAAACGGCACCTCCCGTTGAATTCTTCAACACCGTAGACGGGGTTATCATGGACCGTGCCACGACAGCCTTTTTTGAAGCGGCTGTTTGCAACGTCCCGACTCTGGTCATCTATCCTTCTTTCATGGGCGAGATCATCAATGAAATGACAAGCGCGGAAAATAGGCGATGCACCGCGTCATTTTCTTCCTGGGAAGAAGCCTTTCGGAACATCGCGGAGTTCATCAGAGAGCCCTCGCGTAGACATACCCCTAAACTCAGCCTCACGAAGGACAGTGTCGTGGATGCCGTAGCGAAGATGTCGGCAAATATCCTGGGATCCTCTGTGTAGTCATGAAGACATCAAGCGGTGGTCGCGCGCGAATCGCCAAGGATGCGGGTTTGTATCTAGCCGGATCTTATGGCGCTCAGTTCTTTGATATCATTAACGGAATTCTTATCCGGCGATTTCTCGGACCGGAGAATATGGGCATCTGGGCGTTCCTTCAGGTAATTTTGAATTACGCGAAGCATTCGGCGCTGGGTGTTACGGCGGCAACATCAAGAGATGTGCCGTATTACCGCCGCAAAGGTGAAAATGACAAGGCCGAACGCGTTAAGAACATGGTGTTTAGTTTCACGGTTGTTACAGCTACGTTAGCCGGGCTGGGGGTTATCGTCTATGCGTTGATGAATCGAGATAAATATGATACCCCATTCTTTTTCGGCCTTGTGGTAATAGGAATCCTTATCGTCTTGCAGCGTCTGTTTAATCTCCACATAGTTCTGCTGCGCGCCCTCAAGGAATTTGCATTCGCCTCTACGGCCAATGTTTGTTCTAGTGTGCTTACGGTCCTGTTCACGGTGAGTTTGGTTTGGCGTTTCGGGCTCTATGGTCTTTTTGCAGGGCTTATCTTGAACTATATCCTGATGATTGCCGGCATCAGCATTAAATCGGGAATTCGTTTCCGTTTTATTTTCCGATTCGGGGAGTTGTCTCCGATATTTAGCCTTGGTTTTGCCATGTTGGTATACGGTGTACTCACAACGATTTTGATGAGTGTGGACCGTATCATGATTACGAAGTATATGGGTTTTGAGGCTCTCGGGATTTACAGTATCGCGCTGATGGCGGGCAATTATCTTTTTAGTTTGCCGACAATGCTGGCCGTGGCTTTCTCCCCGTATTTACAAGAGGCCTATGCGGAAAGAGATGTCGCGAAGGATCTGGAGAAATTCCTCGTGGTGCCGACACTGGTGATTGGGTATCTTTTTCCGTGCCTCATCGCTCTTGTGTGGGTGGTGTCGGACTGGCTCATTCCGTTGCTTTTGCCCGCCTATGTCGCCGGCATTCCTGCCCTTAAGTGTCTTATCCTAAGCAGCTTTTTTCGAGGCCTCTTGCACCCGTTTCTTTCTTTTTTTGTGACAGTTCGAAAACACTGGCACCTATGCCCTATCCAGGGATTTCTGGCACTCTTATGCTTCGGGCTGACTTGGGCCTTTATGAAGAGCGGGATGGGATTGCTGGGGGTGGCTCTCGCAAGCGTGATTACGTACGGATTGGGGTTTGGGCTTATTTCGGCCTATTGCTATCGGCGAATCCAGTCTTTGAAGAAGGCTCTTGGGATTTACATCAGGATATTCGGTGTGTTTGTTTATTTTTCGGGCGCACTGTACCTCATGGACTCTTATGCACAGACTTTTCCTCCGACGATACTTCGGTTTTCTTTGCAGTTTGCAGTGTTCATGGTGCTGATGCTGCCGTGGATATTTCTGGCGGAGAGGGAAACGAAAGCCTTAACGACGCTAAGGGCGGTTGTGAAGAGTTGGCTCGAGAAGCGTGCTAACCGGGGAAACCCTTCAGTTCCGAACGAAGAAAGTCAATAATAAGCCGCGTCACTTCCGCATGGCCGCTGCTATTGAGATGGGTGTCCAGGGGAAAGTAAAGAGTTCCATAATCCTCCCTGGTCCTAAAAACTCTCCAAAGACTTAGTAGCGGGATAGTCCTGCTCGCGGCGTAGCGCTCCAAATAGGTATGCGTCAGGAATTGTTCGGGTTTGAGTATCTCCTCACGGCGGGGGATGTAGATAATGGCGAATTGAATGCCTCTGCTATCGGTAAAGCCTTTGATGCGCTCAAGCCACTCTGCTGTAGCGGCAAATTCCGTGTCGGTGATTGTGTACGGGATAACGAAATTGCGCTTGAAGTTTACGACGAACGCATAGAGGGCGCTTCGGCCATAGAAAAGATGATCAAGCGTTTGGCTGATCCGGCCAAACGCCCGATAGAAAAATGAAAGAAATGGCGACGGATTATAGTGGTTTGTCTTATCAAGGGCCTTCTGAAAGTTGTCTTGAATGTCATTCTGGAAAAAACAGAGCACTACGGAATCCGGGGAGTACTTGATCCCTTCTGACTGCAGAAAACGAAATTCATCGGCAGTTGACGAACCGGGCGCGCCGCCGTTGATAGCTTCGCCGTAGGCCGCGATCTTCTTGTTGACCCCCGCCACAAAAGTTTGGTGTTCCTCTACGCCCGTTCCGTAGGTGAATGAATCTCCGAGAAACAGGATGCGGTAGCGTGAAGGCGACTTTTCGTAGGGCGTCTCGGGATTTCGCAACCCTTTGGTGTTAATGCCGACCGTCATTTCGTACTCGCGTCTTTTGACGACTGCCTGGCTGCCCGGGATATTCCATTCTCCGAGAGTCGGGTGCTTGCCGAAAGTCGGCTGTGACGAGGGATGGCGGATGTTGAATTGATGATTGAGGAATTCGCTGCGCGCCGGCGAAGGGAATATTCGAAAAGCAATTTCGAGGAAAAGAATGAATATCAGCGTTGAAATTGCGGCTGCGGTGATGTTATTCGCTATTTTCGTTTTTGTGCTCATGCCGCTATTTTTTTCCGCCCCGCTTTTTTCCGCTTCGTAGTTTTTGACGCCCATAGAAAGAGGCATGCGCTGACGACCAGTCCCGCGCCGTACGGCACCCGCGGGAATGGATCGAGATAAAAACGGACGACATGATTACCGGGTGGAACACGGACGGCCCTAAAGGCGTGATAGGCAATGTAGAGCGGTGTGTCCCTGCCGTCAAGAGTGCTTTTCCAGCCCGGATGATAGGTGTCTGTGAGGACAAGGATCCTTTCATCGTCTGTGTGAACTTCAACTTCAACTCGGTGGGGGGTGTACTCGGCGATCGTCACCTTATCCTCGGCTGAGAGCGCCTTGGAACTGATTGCGGGGGCGTTTTTACCTTCGAGTATGGCTACTTCTCGCGGATCAGTGCTGCTGTCTTCGAGCCATGCCAATGATTGAGCCGCATCTCGCGCGACGGCGGACTCGGCAACCAGAAATGCGCGGTCCAGTGCATTCCGGTTCTGGTAAACGAGAAATTCCGTGTCTTCAAAAACGGGAGTGCGCCCCGGGAGAATATCGGGCTTTGTTGTTATGACGTATTTCACGTTAAGTAGATCTGCGAGCTGATCATCGTACTGGTAAATGTCATGAAGGCGGATGGTATCAATCGCCTCATTGTGCGCAAGCAGTTTGAAGACATCGCTGTAGCGCCTTAGCGTCAGCGCTTGATACCCGTGAACGGAAGACAGGCCATGCACTAACTGCTGATCCGCGGGAAGGAACTGGGTGTGCCCCCAGGGGAAACCGACCTCGTCCCTGGGTTTCAAGGAGAGGAAGCGGAAGTATGACGCGTCTTGTTTGAGAAAGGCGATCGTTGGGTTGACGGGATACGCAGTGTTACGCGGCACGAGAGTGTTGAACGGGAGGGGGTGGGCCACAAAGCCATCCCATATCACCATTCCAAAGAAAACAATACCAAGTACGAGTCTTGGGGCCTTCCGTTTTTTGAAAGTCACAAACAGAACAGTGCCTGCCCCGTAGAGGATAAGCGGTACGAATATAGCCGGGGATCGCCAGTTTGCCCATGTCTCGAGCCATAGGAGAAAGTCAGTTATGCGCTCACGGTAAAAACTCTCGGTCTGTTGATAAGCGCCGCGCGTCATGATGAAGCCGAGCGTCTTTTCATGGAGAGCTTCGAGCGCAAAAGAATTAATAGCCATAACGATAAGATCCTTGATCAGAAAAAACGCGAGGAGGATCAAGAGAAATCTTGCGAATCGCCTCACCCAAGTTGCGGCCAGGGTATGCGGTGAACTTGTAACCGTGATACTGTTCATAAAGGCGGCCATGCCGGCGGCCGCAAGAATGGGTATCGTGACGGTCGTGAGCACAGTCATCCGTTGCGTGTTGATGAGCATGTTGACGAGCGGGATATCACGCAAGAGCGGCAAGATAAATACCTCGCCGCCCAGCACATAAGCGAGTGTGGCAAGAAAGGTAATCCAGTGCGGCAGCAGCCACGCGGTGATCTTGCGGGCAGACCAGGCGCAGCAAATAAAGAAAGCGGCAAACAGCCCCGGGTACCAGAAGTCGTGCAGACGGATCTTCCGCCCTGACATTGCAACGCCGATCGCTTGCATGAGCCGATCATGAATGTGAGGGGATTGGATTGAATGGTGTGTCAGAAAGTCCGGAAATAGTACGGTTAAAAGACTGAAAGGACTGATGAAAAGCGGGGTCGTTTCCGCCAACGTCTCGCGCGTCGAGTTTAATCCCACGACGCCGAGAATATAGGTCCGAAACCACACCACGGATAGAAACGTCACTATGTAAGTTAACGCATAGAAGAATAGCTGCCGTCTGCCGCCCGCCGACTCATCATTTGATTGCAGAATCCGAATAAAGAAGTAGACGGTAGCGATGGGGATGAGATAAATAGGGTAATTGGCATGGGAGCCCAGGAAGAGCAAGGCAGTGCTTGCTGTGGCGAGAAGTAAATAACGCGTCCTTCTGGTTTCGATGAGGCACTCGAAGAAGAGCAGCACCAACGGGAATAAGAAGAGTTGAATCTGGGGTTCCACGAGACAATCGGTGACCCATTCCGATCGCATGAAAAGAATGGCTCCAAAGAGACTCGCGATGCGGTGCCCTGTCATTCGCGATAAGTAGGCATACATGCAGAGTCCGGCGAGGAGATACGTCAAAATGAAAATAAGAAACCAAGCGGTTTCCGTCTGAAACAATAGAATGAGCGGCATAAACAAAAGCCAGGCGGGATTCGATACAGCCGTGTCCGCCATGTTGCCGGCCACCGATCCTGTGACCCACCACACGGGGAAATGGCCGGCCAATGCCCAACGCTTGAAATAGGCCATGGCAGGGTAGGACATGAATCGCCCGTCCGTATGTAGCGGCATCGTCCCGGAAACGATCGGCTCCCAGAACACGACAAGAGAGACAGCCGCTAGCACGACGAGGCTCAGCGCAAGTTCGTAGGATTTTTTGGTGGAATGGCTCATGGTGATAACTGTAACGGCAGATGATACTTGATTCGATCGGGAACCTCAAGAACATGTGGTCAAGGTGGGATTTGACTCCTATAATAAAAAGATGAAAAAAGCCGAAAAGAACAGTACCCGGAACTGGATGCTCCTCGCGGCGGCTGTCGTCGCTCCACTCCTAATTGCTGAAATTGCATTGCACGGGTTTATCCCGGCAGCAGATCGGCCGGAGGCTTTTGCTCATCAGTTAAGCGAAAACCCCAAACTCTTTTATGATCCTGTGCCGAGAGCGAGTCGGGAAGTCACCTATTTTGAGGGGACCGTGGATGAGACCGCGGTCCGTTATGAGATCAATGCGGCCGGTTTCCGGGATCGGGATTATTCGGTCAAGCCGCCTAGCGGCGTGGAGCGAATTGTTTTTCTTGGAGATTCGATTGTTTTTGGTTTTTCAGTAGACGGGCACGACGCTATGCCTAAACAGCTGGAACAGCGATTTCGGGATCATGATGATGCGACGCAAGTTCTTAATATGGGGGTATCGGGTTATGACACCGAGCAGGAGGTGGAATTTTTTAAGGTCAAAGGCGCCGCGTATGAACCGGATCTGGTTGTTGTGGGGTACGCATTGAATGATGCCCGTTATGCCTCGTGGGAACTCGATGTCTTACGGAATAATTGGGAGGCATTTGTCCGGCAGCCTGCGACGAACATTCGAACAAAGACCCTAGCATTCCTATTCAAAAACTCCCGAATCCTCGATCTTCTCAACCGACAATTTCATATTCAGAAGAGGGCATCATTCCTTCAGGCCTATCCGCTACTGTTTGATTTCGTTGAGGAGAAGTACTTGAGTCAGCGAGATCCGGAAGGGAGCCCGTATCGCCGTTTGGAAGCACTCATACAGCAAGAGGCGACTCGCCTGGGGACACCCGAACCGGCTCTCAACTACATGATGCAGGGCATCGGTTTCCGTAATGAGAATCCTGTATTCTCATCGCACTGGCAGTTGAGTGAAGCCGCTTTTCGGGATCTGGCCCAGTTGTCGAAAGAGCGGGGGTTTGGCGTTGCGGTGGTACTATGGCCGCTCATGAGTTCCATGGCGACGTATCCGCTGGGTCCCTTGCATCAGTTTTTGCGAGTTAAGTTGGAGGCGATGGGCTTTGAAGTCATTGACCCGAAAGACTATCTGCAAGAACTCTGGATGAGTCATGGCGATAAATTGAGTCTCGACGGTATCCATTTTACACCCTGGGCGAATGAGAAAATCTCGAACTTCCTTTATCCCCGAATAAGAGACATTCTGAGGGCTCAAGCCTCAGATAATGATGGCTAGGCCAGTTATTAGTCGTAAGGCTTTATGATTAATAGGCTTATGACGCCGGCATGAAGCGCCTAAATGGTCGAATAAGGGGTCCTTTACAGCCCTCAAGATTTCCTGTAAAATACGTCGCTTCAAGCATTTATCGCAGATTTCGCGGGTCGGTGAGTGCTCACCCCGAAGCGTTGTGAATTCCCGCCAAAATACCGTAAGGAGCTCAAAGGATTTTGAGAATGCAGAATTGTCTTGTTACAGGTGGTGCAGGTTTTATTGGAAGTCATTTGGTAGAGCGCTTGTTGCGTGACGGTCACCGAGTGACTGTGCTGGATAACCTTAGTACAGGTCGCCTGAGCAATCTGTCGTTTGCGCAAGATAATACCTCTCTGACTTTTCATCAACAGGATGTCGCGGAGGCGTCTGCCATTGAGGGGTTCTTCAGCGGAGTTGATTGGGTGTTTCACTTGGCGGCGTTAGCAGATATTGTCCCGTCGATAGAGCGGCCGCTTGATTACCATCGCGCGAATGTCGACGGTACGGTTGCTGTGCTGGAAGCTTCGCGAAAGGCGGGAGTTAAAAGATTCGTCTACACGGCGTCATCTTCCTGTTACGGCATCCCCGATAAATACCCTACTCCCGAGTCCGCGCCTATTCGTCCCCAATACCCCTATGCCCTAACCAAATACATCGGCGAGACGACAGCGATGCACTGGACGCAGGTATACGGGTTGCCCGTTGTGTCTCTGCGGCTCTTTAACGTTTATGGACCGCGGTCGCGGACATCAGGAACATATGGCGCCGTATTTGGAGTGTTTTTGGCCCAGAAGCTTGCCGGTAAGCCATTTACGGTTGTTGGTGACGGAAAACAAACGAGGGACTTCACTTTTGTCTCGGATGTGGTTGATGCCTTCGTCGCAGCGGCGGCTTCAGATAAGTCCGGTGAGATCTTGAACATTGGTTCGGGCAATACGTACAGCGTTAATCTTCTGGTGAGTCTCCTGGGCGGAGAGGTTGTTTATATTCCCAAGCGCCCAGGGGAGCCCGACTGCACGTTTGCGGACACGGCAAGGATCCGCGACGTGCTCTCATGGACTCCGCGAGTCAGTTTTGAAGAGGGCGTCCAAGTGATGCTCGACAATATCGAATGTTGGCGGGAGGCCCCTGTCTGGAACGAGTCGTCCATCGCTGAAGCGACACGGGGTTGGTTCCAATATCTTAGTCCCGAAGGAGCTTCGAAGCAATGACCACCAAACTGGAAATTATTAAAGAAAAGATTTTCGAGATCGACCGCATCGATGGCGAACTGGATGCAGCGCGTAGCCAAGGGAAAAAGGTCGTGCAATGCCACGGGGTTTTTGACCTTCTTCACATCGGTCATATTCGGCACTTAAACAGGGCCAAGAAGATGGGGGATGTGCTCGTTGTTTCGATTACGCCGGACCGCTTTGTGAACAAGGGCCCCCACCGCCCCGCGTTTCCGGACCAATTGCGCGCGGAGGCTATTGCCGCGCTCGACTGTGTCGACTATGTCGTGATCAACAACTGGCCCAAGGCAATTGAAGCAATCAAGCTCATCAAGCCGGATATGTACGTCAAAGGACGTGACTACCGTGATGCGGCCAAGGATCACACCGGCGGAATTTTGGAAGAAGAGTCGGCCGTGCAATCGATCGGCGGCAAGCTCGTCTTCACCGATGAGATTGAGTTCAGTTCCACAAGCCTGATCAATCAGCACCTCGGCGTTTTTCCGAAAGAAGTCACGCAGTATCTGACCGATTTTGCCAAGCGCTATTCCTCAGACGATGTGATCGGATTTATCAAGCAAGAGCAGCCCCTTAAGGTCCTGGTAATCGGTGAGGCCATTGTCGACGAGTATCAGTATTGTGAAGCCATCGGGAAGTCATCGAAAGAGCCCATGCTTGCGGTTAAGCGTCTTTCGACGGAAAAATTTGCGGGGGGTATCTTGGCGGTTGCCAATCACGTCGCGAATTTCTGCGATGAAGTCGGCCTTGTCACAATGCTGGGCACGAGGCATTCTCAGGAAGAGTTTATCCGAGAGAAGATGAACGAGAAAATCCACAATGTGTTCCTCTATCGAGAGGATTCGCCCACGATTGTGAAGCGCCGCTTTGTGGAGAGCTACTTCTTTACGAAGATGATGGAACTCTATGAGATTAACGATGGCTTGCTCACAGTTGAAGACAATCGCGCACTTTGCAAAGCCCTTGAGGCCGAGGTTCCTAGGTATGACGTTGTGATCGTTGTTGATTTCGGGCATGGCCTGATGAGTTCGGACGCGGTTAAAGTTATTTGCGATAAAGCCAAGTTTTTGGCCGTTAACGCGCAGTCGAATGCCGGCAATATCGGATACCAGACGATTTTAAAATACCCTCGAGCGGATTATATTTGCATGGCCGAGAATGAGATTCGAATGGAAGCGCGTGACCGGCGAGGTGACCTGAGACAGATGATTATCGACTTAGCGAAGAAAGTTAAATGTGAGCGTATTACGGTGACCCGCGGTAAAAACGGGTGTTTGTGCTATTGCCGTGAGGAAGGTTTTTCGGAAGTCCCGGCATTTGCCGGCCAAGTACTTGACCGCATGGGTGCGGGCGATTCATTTCTTTCGCTGACCTCGGGGTTGGTTGCCCGAAAAGTGCCCACCGAAGTTGTGGGCTTTGTTGGGAATGTAACTGGGGCACAAGCGGTGGCTACGGTGGGCCATCGGCGTTCCGTGGAACGTGCGCCGCTTTTTAAGCACATCGAATCATTGCTGAAGTAAAGGGAGAACCCAATGGATTTTCAGTATCTGCCGATCACGAATTACCTTCGGCGTCTTGGGGAAATTGCCTTATGGACGGAGGTGAACGCCGGTGCGGGAGAGAACACGAATGCTATTTCGCTGGATGACGGCTCGAAGCGGGCGGTGCAGATGATTCTGGACGCCAAGTTTGGGCAATCGAAGATCATGCTGGTCGGTAACGGTGGAAGTGCCGCGATCGTCAGTCACATGCAAAACGATCTCTGCGATTCCGTCAAAGCCCGGGCGATGGTCTTTAACGAGCCGCCTTTCTTGACTGCCGTATCGAATGACCACGGATACGCGACGTTTTTTGAAGACGCTGTGAAACTCTGGGCAGAGCCCGGAGATGTACTGATTGCAATCAGCAGCTCAGGGAAGTCCGAGAATATTCTGCGCGCGGTGCGTGCGGCTCGGGCCAAAGATTCAGAAGTGATCACCCTGTCGGGATTCGATGAGAAGAACCCGCTAAGAAGTTTGGGTGACCTCAACTTTTATGTGCCTGCAAATGAATACGGTATTGTCGAAACGGCGCACGGAATCCTATGCCACTATATGAGCGACGCTGCTCTGGCAGCTTTAAACGTGCCGAGGCCGGTCGCTTAAGCATGAGAAAGTTCCAAGAAATACTGGTCACGGGTGGGGCTGGATACGTCGGCGCGCGGTTAGTGCCTAAGCTCCTCAAACGCGGCTATAAGGTGCGCGTCCTTGACCTGTATCTTTTTGGCGAAGGATTCTGGCCGGAGTGGGATGGATCCGCAAAACTGACCGAAATCAAAGGGGATTTGCGGGATACGGAAACGGTCCGCCGGGCGGTTCAAAGATGTGATGCGGTCATCCATTTAGCGTGCATTTCAAATGACCCAAGCTTCGAGTTAAACCCGGATCTCGGGCGCTCCATCAATTACGATGCTTTTCGACCGCTCGTGACCATGAGCCGGGATGCGGGTGTGAAACGGTTTATCTACGCGTCTTCCTCGAGCGTATACGGAATCAGTGACCGCCCAAACGTGACCGAAGATCACCCGCTTAAGCCGCTCACAGATTACAGCAAGTATAAAGCGCTCTGCGAAGAGATTCTTGCCGAGTACGAGAGCCCCGACTTTACAACGGTGGTTCTGAGGCCGGCGACGGTTTGCGGGTATTCGCCCAGGCAACGCCTCGACTTAACGGTGAATATTTTGACGAATCACGCTGTGCATAACGGCAAGATTAAAGTTTTTGGCGGAGAGCAGCTGCGCCCCAATATCCACATTGAGGACCTTACGGACCTGTATGTTCAATTGTTGGAACTACCTGCTGAAAAGGTGGCGGGTAAGACGTACAACGCGGGTTACGAAAATCAAAAGGTGAAGGACATTGCGATGGCTGTCAGCAGCGTGGTTCGTGCAATGATACCGGAGCGCTCAGACCTCGCAATAGAGACAACACCGACTGACGACAATCGCTCGTATCACATTTCTTCTGCAAAAATAAAGGGCGAGTTGGGATTTGCCCCCAAGAGGACCATCGAAGATGCGGTCAAGGATTTAGTGGCTGCTTTCCAGGCAGGCAAAATTCCGAATGCGATGACGGACAGCCGCTATTTTAATATCAAGACCATGCAGGAAAGCGTACTGGCGCAGCCGCAGTCATGAAAACGCATCCCTCTATCGAATTATATCGCGAAATGTTGCGCATTCGGCGCGTCGAAGAACGTATTGCCGAGCTCTATCCGGAGCAGGAAATCCGCTGCCCTGTCCATTTGTGTATCGGCCAAGAGGGTGTGGCTGTCGGCGTATCTGCAAACCTGAAGCCCCAAGATTATGTCCTCAGCGGCCATCGTTCGCACGGGCATTACTTAGCACGCGGCGGAAACTTGAAGGCCATGATGGCAGAGCTGTGGGGCAAGGTTACGGGTTGCTGTCAGGGTAAGGGCGGCTCGATGCACTTGATTGATTTGTCGGTCGGATTTCTGGCATCGACGCCGATTGTGGCCAGTACGATTCCGATCGCCGTCGGCGCCGCCTTGGGTTCGGTGATGAAGAACGAGGATCGTGTCACGGTCGTGTACTTTGGCGAAGCCGCGACTGAGGAGGGCACGTTCCACGAAGCGGCTAATTATGCGGTCTTGAAGAAGTTGCCCGTGGTTTTTGTTTGCGAAAATAACCTTTATTCTGTCTATTCGCCGTTGGAAGTACGCCAACCGCCCGAACGCTCCCTCGTCGAGTTAGCGCGGGGCCACGGAATGGAAAGTCACTGGGAAGATGGCAACGATGTCCTTGCGGTGAAACGCTTGAGTGAACACGCCATCGATCATGCCCGCGCGGGTAAAGGTCCCAGCCTTCTGGAGTTTTCGACCTACCGTTGGTATGAGCACTGCGGTCCGAATCTTGATAACCATATCGGTTATCGCACGGAAGAAGAATTCCTCACATGGAAGAAGACTTGCCCCCTTTTGAAGTTAAGAGAGTCTTTACTTGCTGAAGGGATTTGTGCTGAGCCGGATCTGTCGTTGATCGAAGAAGATTTGAAGGCTGAAATTGATGACGCAGTTCGGTTTGCAAAAGAAAGCCCGTTTGGTGAAGAAGATTTGGCCTATCAACATATCTATGCAACCTGACGAGCGTCATGCCTGCAGACAAGTTTGATATTGCGATCATCGGTGGCGGGATCGTCGGGCTGGCGACAGCGCTAAGTCTTGCTAAAAGCCGGCCCGATTTACGGCTGTGCGTGTTTGAGAAGGAAGCATTGATCGGGGAGCATCAGACATCGCATAATAGCGGCGTGATTCATTCCGGCATTTATTACGCGCCGGGCTCTTTGAAAGCGAGTCTTTGTGTGAAAGGCGTCGGCGCGATGATTTCTTTTGCTAAGGAAAACGGCGTGCCCTTTGAGCAGTGCGGGAAAGTTATTGTGGCAACCCGAGAAGAACAGAGACCGAGACTCAGAGCGCTATTCGAGCGGGGAATAGCAAACGGCGTTCCCGGTCTGCGTATACTTAACCGAACGGAGCTCCTTGAGCTCGAGCCGCATGCTGAAGGACTCGAAGCCATTCACTCGCCGACTACCGGCATCATTGATTTTCGAAGGGCGGCCGAAGTCATGGCCGAAAAGTTTAAGGCCGGCGGCGGTAGCGTAGAGACCATGGCGAAAATGGTTTCAGCTGAACATACCGGCTCCGAGCTTGTGTTGAAAATAGGCCGGATGGAAATCCGGACAAAGTATTTGATTAATTGCGGCGGTCTTTATTCGGACACGATCGCCTTGATGCTCGGGGTTGAGCCGGGCGTGAGGATTATTCCGTTTCGCGGCGAGTACTATCTTATCCGGAATGAAAAGCGGCATTTAGTGAAGAATCTTATTTACCCGGTTCCAGACCCGGACTTACCTTTTTTGGGTGTTCATCTGACGCGTACAGTGGACGGGAAATTGGAAGCCGGACCGAACGCGATCCTGGCAACAGCGCGTGAGGGGTATCGGCGATCCGATTGGAAGACCGGAGAGTTTCTTGCAACATTGAGTAGCCCGCATTTTTGGAACATGGCGCGCCGTTATTGGAAGACCGGTATTTTGGAGTGTTACCGTGCGGTGAGTAAGCGATCATTTGCGCGAGAGCTGCAAGGTCTGATAAAGGGCATTAGCGAAGATGATCTGGTGGATGGGCCAAGCGGCGTGCGGGCCCAATGCGTGGCAGAGGATGGCACGCTGGTTCACGATTTCAAGATTGTTGAAGGGCCGCGGTCAATTCACGTTGTAAACGTACCGTCACCGGCGGCAACGGCATCACTGGCGATCGGGGAGTATATCGCGGGGCTCGGAATTAAATCCTATGACGAGAGAACTTAAATATTTTCAAGCAATTCGCGAAGCGTTGGACCTGAGTCTGGAGCAGGATCCCTCTGTGTACTTGATGGGGCTGGGTGTGCCGGACCCTAAGGGGATCTTTGGCACGACGCTGGGTCTTCAGGAGAAGTATGGCCCGGAGCGCGTGATGGATATGCCGACGGCAGAGAATGGCATGACGGGTGTTGCCCTGGGGTCAGCGATTGCGGGGATGCGGCCGGTCATGGTTCATCAGCGACTCGACTTCGCACTGCTGGCAGTGGAACAGATCGTGAATCAAGCTGCGAAATGGCATTACATGTTTGCCGGTAAGAGCTCGGTGCCGATGGTGATTCGATTGGTGATCGGACGAGGTTGGGGCCAAGGGCCGCAACATTCGCAGAGTCTCCAATCGTGGTTTGCTCATGTCCCGGGTCTCAAGGTTGTTATGCCGGCAACACCTTACGATGCGAAGGGATTAATGCTTTCCAGTATACGGGATGATAACCCGGTCATATTCTTGGAGCATCGCTGGCTTCACAATATGTTTGGTGCAGTGCCGGAAGGTGATTATGAAGTGCCGATCGGGAGAGCTCATGTTATTCGCGAGGGAAGGGATGTTACGATTGCCGCAGTGTCGCATATGGTCGTAGAAGCTCTGCAGGCGTCGAAAATGCTGGCAGAAGTAGGTATTGAAGCCGAGGTTGTTGACGTTCGCACCCTGCGTCCCCTGGATACGGAAACCATCGCAGCCTCGGTGCGTAAGACGCGGCGTATCCTGGTGGCCGATACCGACTGGAAAACAGGCGGCTTCAGCGCTGAAATTGTCTCATGGGTGTGTGAAAACCAGTTTGATATCTTGAAGACAGCGCCGAGACGCGTGGCGTTGTCGGATTGCCCCGTGCCGACATCGCAGGTTCTTGCGAATCCTTGTTACCCACGGCCGGTAGATATTGCGCGCCAGGTATGCGAGATGGTGGGGCAGTCGACAGCGGATATTCAAGTACCCGTTGAATCAAGCGGAATACCGTTGGACATTCCGGATGCAAGTTTTGCGGGGCCTTTCTAATATGACAACAAGAGCAGCCGATAAAGAGACAGTCTCCGAAACACGACAGGTGCCGTACGTGAATATTACGGGACAGCATGCGGGTCTCAAAAAGCAATTGCTCCGGGAATTCGAACGCGTTATCGATAGCGGCCAATTCGTGCTAGGTGAGGATGTGGGGATATTTGAAAAGCGTTTCGCCGAATTGTGCGGTGTTTCGTATGCTGTTGCCGTCAATTCCGGCACAGACGCACTCCTCTTAGCGTTGCGCGTCCTGAAGGTGGGTGAGGGCGACGAAGTTATTACGGCGCCAAACTCGTTTGTGTCGACGGCGAGTTGCATACGTCTTACCGGTGCGATGCCGGTCTTTGCCGACGTCGGGGAAGACTACAACATCGATCCCTCCAAGATTGAGGCTGCAATAACTGAGCGCACGAAGGCGATTTTGCCGGTGCATCTTACGGGACGCACTGCCGACATGGATGCCATACTCGCGATAGCCAAAAGACATGAGATTCTCGTTGTTGAGGACGCCGCGCAAGCCGTCCTATCGGAATATCGCGGACGTCGCGCGGGTTCCTTCGGTGTTCTTGGGTGTTTCAGTCTTCATCCGCTAAAAACGCTCAATGCCTGCGGCGACGGCGGAGTTATTACAACAAACGACGAGAGGCTCTACAAACGGCTTCAGGTTTTACGTAACTTGGGTCTGGAGCATCGCGACGATTGCGTGGTCTGGACGGGGAACTCTCGCTTGGATACGATACAGGCTGCCGCGTTGCTCGTGAAGATGGACTATCTCGAGGCGTGGACTGCGGGCCGACGGAAGAACGCTGAATTTTATCGGCGTGAACTAGCCGGTGTTGCCGGGGTGCGGTGCCCGGAGCCGAAGAATCACGAAAGACCGGTGTACCACACGTTCGTGATTCGTGCCGAGCGGCGCGACAACCTCAAAAAGTATTTGGCAGATCAGGGAATCGGCTCGGCGGTGCATTACCCTGTTCCTATCCATATGCAAACGGTCGCCAAAGATCTTTGTGTGGCTGAGGGCAGTTTGCCTGAGGCCGAGACGCAATCGAAGGAAATATTGAGCCTTCCTGTTTATCCTGAGCTCGGCAAAGAAGACCTCGCCTATGTTGTTTTTTACATAAAAAAATTCTATCGGAGCGAAAATATATGAGCACAAAGACAATGCAAGTGAAGTTCTCATATTTGGACCGCCAGTTTGAGAACATCGAGGACTACTTAGACGATATCCGTCAGGTGGTGAAGTCCGGTGATTTTACGCTGGGGGTCGCGGTTCGTGAATTCGAGTCACGTTTTGCAAGGCTCTCCGGAGTCGCCCATGCCGTCGGAGTGGGAACGGGAACTGATGCGCTTGCGATGCCGCTCAAGGTGTTAGGCGTGGGGCCGGGCGACGAGGTGATTACGACGCCGATGACCTTCATCGCGACGGTCGGTGCTATTGCGAAGACGGGCGCCACCCCGGTTTTTGTTGATAGCGAAGACGGCTTTGTGATTGATCCCGACAAAATTGAGGCTGCTATCACGCCGCGGACAAAGGCGATTCTTCCGGTGCACTATACCGGGAATGTGGCTGATATGCCGCGTATTGCGGCAATCGCCCAAAAACACAACCTCCTGATCGTCGAAGATGCCTGCCAATCGATCGCAGGGGCCATCGACGGCAAACCGGTGGGCTCCTGGGGAGAGGCCGCAGGATTTAGCCTCCACCCATTGAAGAACTTGAATGTTTGGGGTGACGGGGGAATGATCATTACGCGCTCCGAAAAGTTGGCCGAACACTTAAGACTTTTTCGTAATCACGGGCTTGTAAATCGTGACGAGGTCTCCCTGTTCGGTTGGAACTGCCGCCTAGACAGTCTACAAGCGGCCATCGGCAACCGTCTGATTGACCAGGTCGATTTTATTACCGACGGCCGAATTGCCAATGCCGCTCGTTATGATGACGGGTTGAAGGATTTGGCTGAATCAATATCCATTCCCGTAAGGCGGCCCGGAGTCAAGCATGTCTACCATCTCTACGTGATACGCGTTACGGAGCGCGATCGGTTGCTTAAGCATCTAATCGAAAACGGGGTTGAAGCAAAGGTGCACTACCCGATCCCGGTTCATTTGCAGGAGGGGGCCCGATCGCTGGGGTACAAGAAGGGCGACTTCCCTAAGTGCGAAGAGGATTGTGAGGATATCATTACTTTGCCCGCTCATCAGCATCTGGGCAATGATGAGATTGACTACACGATTGAGCAGGTAAGAAATTTTTACAGGGGTAAGTCATGACGCTTAGTCTCAGAGAAGCAAGAATACGGAAGAAACAGCCTTATCGGCCGTTACTCGTGAATCTTGCCTTGCTGGTTTTTGTATGCGTTTTGGCGGTAGGCGCCGCCGAGGGCGTCCTACGCATAACGAAGTCCGTCAATCGCCTTCACAATCGAGCCACGAACATCTTTGATCCGGACATTGGCTACTACCATGGCCCGAAACAAAGTACGATATTCCGGTTCGAAGGACAGCGAATTCCGTATGGAACCAATAATTTAGGGTTCCGTGATAGGGACAGGGAAGTCCCCAAACCCGCGGACACTTACCGCGTTTTGTTTCTTGGCGACTCCTTCCTCGAGTCGCCGTGGTTGCCGAGTGAAGCCATTTTCCCGGCGGTTCTTGAGGAACGCTTCCGGGAGCGTGAGGTCGCTTCGGGCAAAAAGGTTGAATTTCTTAATTTTGGGGTCCTCGGTTATGGAACGGGTGTTCAGTACAATCAGCTTCTGAAAATAGGCGTTCAAACGGAGCCTGATTTTGTAGCGGTTGCATTCTTCATCAATGACATTTTAGACAACTATACGACTCCTCTTTTGCCGGGCGGCCGCCCGGATCCCGAATTTCTAGATCCGATCGATTATCACTTGGCTCATTATGCTAAGGATAGTACGGGGGGATGGCGGTTTATTCCGGCAGAGCCGTATCCGCATCGCGGCGCCGTGCGTACTTTTTTGAATAAGGAATTTCACCTCTATCAGTTTTTGGGAGACAGCTTTCCGGCTCTCAAAAAAGTGCTCCGCCTATTTGAGCGTAAGGCGCCGGAAGAGCATGTGACCGAAACCTCTGAGCGGAGGCTTGAACCGAACCAAATGTTTAATTTTCTTCAGTCTCCCCCGGTTGAGGTGGTGATCGGTTGGGAAGCTACCGAGTATATCCTTGGTGAAATGAAATCCTATCTGAGTCTGAAGGGAATCCCGATGATGTTAACCTTCCTGCCACCGGACTATCTCCTATCGCGAGAGGCATGGGAAGCGGAAATGAAGGCCAGGGGTCTGAATCCTGACGAAGGGGCTATCGATCTTCCCGAGCAAAAGGTTAAGGCAATTTGCGAGAAGCTCGACATTGAGTTTGTGAGCCCGACAGCGAAGTTTCGCGCCTCGGGCAAGCAACTTCATTTTAAATCCGACCCTCACTTTAATGCGAGCGGGCACGCGCTTATGGCAGATGTGATGGAGACTTATTTCCAGAACCGGCTCGCGCCGGGAAGGAAATGAACAACATGGGAAAAGAAACGGTAGCAGTCATAGGCAGTAATTGTTTCACGGGAAGCCATGTCGTGGATCGTTTGCTGCAAGATAAGGATTTGAGGGGAATCGGTCTGAGCCGGTCGCCCGAAAAAAAGGACTTCTTCCTGCCATACAAGAGCCGGGCAGAGGCCGACTTCCAGTTCTTCCAAGTGGACTTAAATCGGCAGAGTGAGGAATTGATTCGTATTCTCGATGAGTTTGAACCGAGCACGGTGATCAATGTAGCGGCTTTAAGTGAAGTGGCACTTAGTAATTTTCAGCCTATGGACTACTTCGATACGAACACGATGGGGGTTGTGAAGTTGTGCAGCCAACTGCGCGAGCGCTCCTATTTGAAGAGGTATGTCCATATATCGTCTGCGGAAGTCTACGGCAGCTGTCCCGAACCGCTTTTGGAATCAGCTCCGTTGAATCCTTCGACGCCGTACGCGGTTTCAAAGGCGGCCGGTGATATGTACCTGCAGACGCTCTACAAGAATTTTGATTTCCCTATGATGCTAATCCGGTCTACGAATGTCTACGGCCGGCACCAACAGCTTTTCAAGATCATCCCTCGAACGATTATTTATTTGAAGCAGGGGAAGACGCTCGAGCTTCACGGCGGCGGAATGGCTGTGAAGACGTGGCTGCATATTCGCGATGTCTCCGAAGGGATTTACCAGGCGATGAAGAAGGGCAAGCCGGGGGAGATCTACCACTTTGCGGATGCGCACTCTTATACAATTCGGGATCTCGTGGAGCGCATCTGCCGGCTTATGGGCAAGGATTTCTCAGCGTGCACGAAAGACGTGGGCGAGCGTCTGGGGCAGGATGCGCGCTATGAGCTTGATTACGGAAAGGCGAAGCGGGAACTGGGGTGGCAACCGCGAGTTTCGTTCGAAGAGGGGTTGCGCGAGACCATAGAGTGGCTGGAGAATGATCCGAATGAAATCGAAGGAGAGTCCTTGGTGTACGTTCACCAGGCTTAAGGAGCGTTATGGAACTTGGTCTTGAAGGAAAAACGGCATTAATAGTGGGCGCAAGCCGCGGCATCGGACGGGCCGCAGCAATAACGCTCGCACAATACGGTGCGCAGATTACTGCGGTTGCCCGCTCGAAAGACGCACTGACCTCCCTGATCACAGGGCTTGGCGGAGAGGCCAAAGGACATTTGGGTATCGCCAAGGATCTCATGCCGGCAGAGGGTCCCGCAGAGATTCTCAGACAGTTGCAGGAAATGGGGCGCGACATCGACATTGTCATCCACTGTTTGGGCGGAACGCTCGGAGTCAAAGAACCGTTTTGTGACCCGGAGGCATGGCGCCGGGTTTTTCGTCTAAACCTTGATATTGCCGTAGAACTTAACCGTTATCTTATTCCGTTGATGCAGAAAAGAAAATGGGGCCGTGCCCTGCACGTCTCGTCAATCGCGGCAACGCTCACGCGAGGCTCTCTGGCATATTGTGCTGCAAAGGCTGCGTTGAATGCGTATGCGAGAAATCTCGGCTGCACGGTTGCCAGCGACGGTGTCGTGATTTCTGCTTTAATGCCGGGGGCGGTTCGATTCGACGATAATCCATGGGATAAGCTCTCAAAAGAGAAGCCCGAGCAGGCGGCGGCGTATCTGGAAGAGCGAATGGCGATCAAACGTTTTGCCAAGCCCGAGGAAATATCGGATTTTATTGCCTTTATGTGTTCCGAAAAGGCGGAGTTTGCGACGGGTGCCGTCGTGCCGATTGACGGGGGTTCGTGGTGAAGGTGTCTCTGTGGTGAAAATGAAGACAAAACGGCAGCTGGGTATTTGCGACAGCCGCCTTGCAAGTTCAATACTTGGCGATTTTCTGATCTTGTTGGAGGAGCTCCAGATTAATTCGGCAATTCGTCAGATAGAGGCGCCGACTGATATTGCCATTCTCGGGGATAATCCCGGATCGGATTTTCTCGCGATGGCGAAGGGTTTCAATGGAGTAGGGGAAATCTTTGTGCTTGCGTCCTATCGGGAACTCGAGGCCTTGATGGCCGAATCGGTCTATGAATACACTCCCTGGCCGGGGCTCGGCCCTGAGGGGGTATCGGGTTATCAATATGGCTATACGCTCTTCATCCAGGATTATTTCGGAAAGACGGGCGCAATTCCCTCGCTTGCACTCAAACCGGAATATCGCACTTGGGCGTGTGATTGGCTTAGGGAACAGGCCGGTTCCGTGAACACTATTGCCGTTCACCTGAAGAATAAGATCCGGCCTTCGGGGAAACCCGACTGGTACAACGCCCGGTTGGACGAATGGGAGACATTTTTTAGAACGATTCGCGGCCGTTATGATGTGAAGTTCATCCTGGTTGGTAATGAAAGGGTGCCCGATGGGATTCGTAATCTCGAGAATATAATCGTGACGCACGAATGCGGCGGTACGATATTGAAAGACCTGGCTTTAATTGAGAACACACAGGCCTTTATGGGGGTTGCCAGCGGGCCCTGCCAGATGGCCATGTTTGGCCGACGGCCCTATGTTATTTTCAAGAACCCCGAACGGCATGTCGACCGGATGTTTGAAGAGCTCGGGAACCGGAATCAGTACGTTTTTGCTGCGCCCACGCAGAGATTTTTGCGGCGCTTCGAAACGAGTGCGACGTTGCTCGAAGAATTCGAAGCTGTTTATGCCGGCATTGAGACCACCGTTACACAAGGAAATTAATATGACAAACAGTCAAGAAAAACGCTTTACCGATAAGGTCGTCGCAGTTACGGGTAGTGCTCGAGGCATCGGTAAGAACATTGCGGCTGCATTTGCCGGAGAAGGCGCCTTTGTTTTTATTTGCGATATAAACACGGAAATGGGGAAGGCGACCGAAGACGAGTTTCGCAATCGCGGTCTGGCCTGTGAGTACCTGAAAGTGGATTTAGCCAAGAGCGGTGCTGCGGCAAAAATGGTGCAAGAGATCGTAAAGCGGAAAGGCTGTTTGGATGTGCTCGTCAACAATGCGCGCTCACGGCATCGTGTTTCGATGCTGGAAGAGACCGAAGAATCCTGGGAGCAAGGGATGGCCGTTACCCTCAAAGGGGCATTTTTCGCCTCCCAGGAAGCGATCCGGGTCATGTCCGAAAGGTCCGGCGGCAGCATTGTCAACATCAGCTCGGTGATGGCGGAAATGACATGCCATGAATCGCCCGTTTATCACATTGCGAAGGCCGGCGTGTCGCATATGACCCGTTACTTTGCAACTCATGGATCACCGCTGGGCGTGCGCGTCAATGCGGTTGTGCCGGGTTTCATCGTCCAGGACGAAAATCGCGAACGTTACGCCGGAACAGATAACAAAAGTTACCGGGAGGTCGGCGAATTCACGCATCCGGTGCGCACCGTAGGCAAATCGGATGATGTCGCTTACGCCGTGCTTTTCCTTGCCTCGACCGAGTCGTGTTTTATCACGGGGCAATGCCTCGTCGTCGACGGCGGCGCGACATTGCAGGAACAAAACAGCTTGATACATCGGTTTTCAAAAACGGGGCATGAGGGACTTGAGAAGGCGGGCAAACGCATATGACGGAAACGGGCAGCAAAATCGGACGTGAAATTAATTTGATGGACCGGTATCCGAGAAGTAAGCGGCCGATCGACGAGCGGGCAATGCTAATCACCGAAGAGCATCGAAAGATAGCTCGCCGCTTTGAAAAGGATTTTTTCGACGGCGACCGCCTCTATGGATATGGAGGATATCGTTACCACCCGCGTTTTTGGAAGGAAACCGTGATGCGCTTCCGCGACTTTTACGGTTTGAAGCCCGATGCGGCGGTACTGGACGTGGGATGCGGTAAAGGCTTTATGCTCCATGATTTTAAGGAGTTGATGCCCGATATGACGGTTGCGGGAATTGATGTTTCGGAATACGCCATCGAGAATGCGATGGAGACGATGAAGCCGTATGTGCGTGTGGGGAATGCTAAAGACTTGCCTTACGAAGAAAACTCCTTTGATTTGGTGATTTCGATTAATACGGTGCACAACCTGCCGCCGGAGGAATGTAAGCGATCGCTCAGGGAGCTCGCGAGAGTATCACGTGCCCATGCATTTATCATTGTCGATGCTTGGAGAAATGACGCCGAGAGAGACAGCATGATGAAGTGGAATTTGACGGCACTTACCTACAGCCATGCCGATGACTGGAAGAAACTCTTCCGAGAGGCCGGATACGGCGGCGATTATTATTGGTTTATCGCCGAATGAGCCGAGGAAAATGACACAAACTACAGCAAATCCCAATATTTCGCACGAGGCACTCAAGGCTTACGGAGAGTTTATAGCCGGGCTCAAGATCCGCAGGCCCAAAGAGCTTGTTCTCATCAATCCGCAGCTTGTGCCGGAGGGGGCATTTGATCCGCTTGTGGCCCGTAACCGGGGCTATTATGCGTTCCCGCCGGTAGGCCTGTTATATATCGCGGCAGTTGCCAAGAAGGTGCACCCAGAACTCAAGGTGCGCATCGTCGATCTTAATCTTGAAGTCTTGCGCCGCGCTCAGCGGGACGATTTTCGCTATGATGTTTGGAAGGACATCATTGCCGATGTCTTGAATTCCTGTGAGGCCCCTCATGTGGGAGTGACATGCATGTTCGGTGCCACGAAACCCATATTTCTTGAAGTGACACGCTGGTTACGCGAAGAATTCCCCGACTATCCGATTTTAGCCGGGGGTGTTCAGGCGACCTACGATGCGGTCGAGCTTTTGGAAAGTAATTGCTGTGATCTTCTGTTTCGGAGAGAGGCCGAAGACCAGTTCTTAAATTATATGCTGAATTTACTCGGTGATGATTCGGTATTTCCTGTTGGGGCGCTCTTTCGCTTCGACGGAAAGACGTATGAACTCGGCCGTGCCGAGGGGGATCCTCCCGTCGACTGGGATATCAGTGAGTTCTACGAAATGATTGATGTGAAGGACTATTACCTGTACGGATCGTTGGCAGCGTTTTCCCGGTATAACGGAGAAGACAAACCGTTCGCTACGGTGCTGACCAATCGGGGATGTCGTGCCCGCTGTACTTTTTGCACGGTTCGCGATTTTAACGGGTTTGGTGTCCGCGGACGTCCTATCCAAAGTGTCATCGACGAAATAAAATTTCTTGTATCCGAGAAGGGTGTAAAGCAGATTGACTGGTTGGATGATGATTTGCTTTGGGATCCGGCACGGGCCGTTGAACTCTTCAAAGGGTTAGCTGAACAGGTTCCCGGACTGGAATGGATCTGTAATAACGGGTTGATTTCGGCCGCGGTTACCGACGAGATCATGGAGTGGATGGTCAAATCAGGCCTCAGAGCATTTAAGATTGGAATCGAATCGGGTAATGATGAGATGCTGCATAAGATCAAGAAGCCCACGACGAAGGTGAAGCTGCGGCAAGGGCGAGCCTTGTATAGAAAATACCCTGAGGTATTTGTGAGTGCCAACTTGATCGTGGGATTTCCGAATGAAACATTTTCGCAGATGCTCGACACATTCAATTTTGCCAATGAACTGAAATGGGATTGGTCAAGTTTTTACATTTGCCAGCCGCTGAAGGGCACTGAGATGTTTTCCGCATTTCAGGCATTAGGAGATGACCGTACCGAGGTCGAAAGTTATGACAAGACGCTCAACCCGGGCCGCGCGGCGGCCCGAGGCGAATTCGGATACCGTTTCAAGGAGGGGGGAGAGGTGGTGGCGACCGGACGTGATGTGTTTAAGCTGCCGCCGGACTTGATCCCGAGCCAAGAGCAAAACAAGGAGATTTGGTTTGCGTTCAACTTGGTTGCCAATTTTTTGGAAAACTTCAATTTCGGGCCGGGGGGGAATCCAAAAAAAATCGTCAAATGGTTAGAGTCGATTGCTCATGCCTATCCGTACGATGCGTCGATGTGTGCCGGATTGGCGAAGGGTTATAGCCTCCTGGGCCGCGTGGATCGCGAGCGGTTTTACCGCGAAAAATTTATCGAGATCCTTCGGGAGTCGTCTTATTGGCAGAAGCGGACCAAGGAATTTCCGGAGCTTCTTGAAATGGCGGATGTGCCCGCGGTGATGTTGTGACGGTAAAACATTTAGGCCGCATCGCGGTCATTGGGGCATCGGGACTGATCGGGAGCGCCGTGATGCGGTATTTCGAAGGGCGCCGAGGAGTCGACGCCAGCGGGTACTCATCAACGGATATTGACCTGCGTAAAGCGGAGAGCGTAGAGATCCTCGGGCGACTTGCGGATGAGGATACGACGCTGCTTATCGTTTCCGGCGTAATTTCAGATAAGAGCGGTGACCATGTCGCCAATTTTGCGGCCAACGTAGAAATGGCCGTCCATGTGGCGAGTTTTCTGGAGAACCACCGGGTGCGCAAATGCGTTTATTTCGGCGCCTTTTCCGTTTACGGTGATCATCAAACGAACCTGGCGATAGACGAACAGACGGCGGTGTCTCCTTCGACCTATTATGCCTTGGGCAAATACGCGTCTGAGCGCTTGATTCAGAATGCGGCTCAAAACAGCGGAAGTCCTTTCCTGGGATTACGGATTTCACGCGTGTACGGCCCCGGAGTTCAATATGCCAGTTACGGACCGGCTGCCTTTATTCGATCGATTCTGGAGTCCGGGAGAGTTCAGATATACGGTCAGGGGGAAGAGACGCGGGAGATGGTTTACTTGGACGATCTCTGCAGGGCTGTCGGCGGATTGTTGGAAGCCGATGGCGCTGGGATCTATAATCTAACAAGCGGCAAGAGTCCAAACTTTTCACGTGTCCTGGAAATCATAAGAGACATCATTCCTGATCCCTTTGATGTGGAGAGCGTAAACAGGACACGCCCTCTTGTGGACCAGCGCTGTAGCGGCGAGAAGTTGAATTCTATAATGCCGAATTTCAGGTGGACATCTTTCGAGGATGGTTTGAAGGCGACTTATGACTATTATGCGGGGATCCGTCATGTCGCGTGAAACAAAGGCCGCAGTATTATGTGAACTGGGGAAACCTTTGCAGTTGATGTCGCTTACACTTCCCTCGTTGAAGCCGGGGCAGGTTCTCGTCGAGATGGCTTACAGCGGCGTATGTCACACACAGCTTCTGGAGGCTCGCGGAAGGCGAGGGCTGGATCCGCATTTGCCGCATACTCTGGGACATGAGGGCGCGGGAACGGTGTGTGAAATCGGGCCTGGGGTCGAGAAGGTGAAGCCCGGTGACCGCGTAGTCCTGACTTGGATTAAAGGGCAAGGACAGGATGTGCCGTCCACCCAGTATAAAAGTGACATGGGACGCGTGAATTCAGGCGCCATCAGTACATTTATGCGCCATACTGTTACGTGCGAAAATCGGCTGATTCCGATTCCGGAGACAATGCCGCTCAGGGAAGCTGCGCTGCTTGGCTGTGCCGTTCCCACCGGCAGCGGCATTATTCACAATGCGGCGCAGGTAAACAGTGGCAGCACGATCGCCGTTTTTGGAATCGGCGGTATCGGATTAAGCGTCATTCTGGCGGCAAAGGCAACTGCTCCTAAAATGCTGATTGCCGTCGATGTAGTCGACGCGAAGCTTCGGCATGCGACACAACTCGGGGCAACGCATGAAATTAATGCCGCCAAGGTTGAGGCGTTGGCGGTCCTGCGGGAACTCACCGGAGGGCGGGGCGTCGACTATGCGATCGAAGCGGCCGGCCGGCGCGTGACAATGGAAACAGCCTTCTCTTCGGTAAGGGAGCAGGGCGGTTTATGTGTTATTGCCGGAAATCTTCCGCACGGGGAACGGATATCGATTGACCCCTTTGATCTCATTAAGGGCAAGCGGGTGATCGGAACCTGGGGAGGGGAAACCTCTCCGGATCGGGACATTCCGAAGTACGTTGAGCGTTATCTGGCGCGGGAATTAGATCTGGAATCACTCATTACCCATGAGTATTCGTTAGATCAAGCCAATCAGGCCCTAGACGATCTCGAAGAGGGAAAGGTCGGGCGGGGAATAATTAAATTTTAGGCGGATATTGTTTGTGACTTATCAATCGAGTCCAGAAATTTCTTTTATAGTTCCGTGTTACAACGAAGCGGGTAATATTGCTTCGACGCTGGAAACAATTATGACATTCATGAAAGATCATGATTGTTTGTATGAAATCCTGGTTGTCGACGACGGTTCTATTGACAGCACGAGTGACGCGGTTCGTATTTACTGCGAGGCACATCCGCAGGTACCTGTTAGCGTGCAGATAAACCGGAAGAATTTAGGATTGGGGCGCAATTATTTAGACGGGGCACAACGCGCCAGAGGCCGTTACTATATGCTGGTCAACGGGGATAATGATATCCGCGCGGCGGATCTTTCAGCTATCGTAGCGCGTCGCGGCACGGCGGACATGATCATTCCTTTTGTCGCGAATCAGTACGACCGCCCGATAGTCCGTAATCTGGTATCGAGGCTCTTCACGGTGATCGTTAATGCGACAGGCGGACATCTGCTGAAGTACTACAACGGTCCCGTGCTTCATCTGCGCGAAAATGTCCTCCGCTTCGAGCCTCCGGCCTCGGGGCACGGGTATCAGGCGGAGCTCCTCTGCCGGACCTTGAGTGCGGGATGCACCTATGAGGAGGTACCGTTCTATTCCGTGCGTAGTATCCACAACCGCTCGTCCGCGTTTCGTTTTGCGAACATGGTGTCGGTAGTGAAAAGTTTGGTGCGAATATATATTCATCGGTTCCGCAGAGCGACTGCGAAGGCGCAAAAGCTATGAAAGGTTTGATCGTTGCGTCGCTTTCATTCCTGTTCCTAGTGGCGCTTGCGATTCTTCTGCTGAGGCGCAACAAGAGCCCTAACTATCTTGGCATCTTTTTCCGCACCTTTGCGTGGACCATCCCCTTCTATGTCGTTCTGTACCGAATGTCGAAACCGGATCTCGGTTTCTTGGGCGATTCCTGGGTTTTTGCAAACGGGTGGTTGGATTTTCTGAACGGCCTCTTAATCCTGGTGATGCTCTTTCATTGCTTTGTGGATGTGACGTACGCGACCGTAATCACGGGTTTTTCAAACAACCTGATCCTGTACATGGCTCGCCCGGAAGGCATCTCGCTTCAGGAAGTGAAGGAGATCTATGGGGCGGGCGATGAGGGGGATCCAGTCGTTCAAAATCGCCTGGAGCAACTTGTGCAACGCCGTTATGCGGAGCGATGCGGCGAGGACAGCTACCGTGTGCTTCCCAAAGGGCGCCGGCTTGCATGGATTGCCGCAGGATTGCAGCGGATCTGGCGCATCGGGGGGGCGGTCTGATGTTGCGCGGCGTTTTGTTGAGCCTCTCGCTGACAGCCGTGGGCATTATAGTTCAAATTGTGACTGCGCACGCTTTGCGTCCGCGCAAGATGTTCAACCACGCGCTTTTGATTTTTGTGGGGAGCTTTCCGGTATTCGTTTTTTTGTATTACGCGACCGCGGTATTCTGGCCGGGGCTGCCGGCGGCGGAAGCGGGGATGTCAGAGTTACCCGGTTTGATCAACGGGCTTTTGTTTCACGCGCTGTTGTTTTTGAACTACGTGCAATGCCTCTATTATCTGACACAACCTGTAACATTGAGGGTCTTAATGGAGATGGCGCGGAGTGGTGACGCTGTGGTCCGGGGGCGCGCCATCAATGCAATGCACAGCTTCGATCATATGGTCTCCACTCGTTTTGAGGTGTTGGTTTTGCATCAGTTTGCCCGCCGGGAGGGCGAGCGGTACTACCTGACTCAGAAGGGTGAGCGATTTGCACTAGTTTTCAAATTTCTAAGGCGCCTATTCGGGATTTCTTATTATCTGAAGCGTGCCGCCACGGCGATTTAAAGGGAACGGCATGGGATTCAATATAGGAATCGATATTCAATCAACCCGAGGCAAGGCATCCGGACTCGGCGTCTACACGCGAAATTTTATTGAGGCTCTGAAGCGAGAGCGGCCCGAGGATATGAAGATTACTTTCTATTCGCGACCGGATGATACGGACCTGAACACCTGGCAGAGGTGTTTCTGGGAAAACTTAGAATTGCCGAAATTGGCTCGGAAGGATAATGTAGACGTGTTGCATGTGCCGGCCTTCTCGCCGCCGTTGTCGCGGGGCTTCCGCCTTGTAGTCACAGTGCATGATATTATTGGTAAGCTTTTCCCGAATCAACTCGGGCTGCCGAGCGCGCTCTATTGGGGGAAGTGGCTGCCTTTCAGCATCAAGCGCGCGGATCTGATTATTGCAGATACGGAGTATACGAAGAAAGATCTCATGACCCACCTCGGCGTACCGAGTGAAAAGATCCATGTGATCTATGCCTCAGGGCATGAGGGGTTTAGCTCAGAGTTGTTGCCTGACGAAAAGGCGAGAGTGAAACAAGCATATGGAATTCGTGAGGAGTACTTTCTTTTTGTGGGGACGCTCGAACCACGCAAGAATCTTTCGCGAGTTTTGGAAGCCTTCGCCGCGTATCGTGCGGGCAGGAACGGGCACGGAGCGCAGCAGCTCGTTGTTGTGGGTTCGAAGGATTTCGCGCACGGTCAGTATTATAAAAAGTTGCTGCGAGAGGCACGCCTCCGAGAGGGTGATGTCATTTTTACGGGGTATGTGAGCCACGCAGATCTCAATGCGTTGTATACCGCCTCAAATTTACTTGTGTTCCCGTCGCTTTATGAGGGTTTCGGAATCCCCGTTTTGGAGGCGATGGCGTCGGGCACTCCGGTCTTGACCGCGCGGGCAACGTCCATTCCGGAGGTCGCCGGAGATGCGGCATATTACGTGGATCCTTATCGTGTGGAAGAGATCGTGCGCGGCATGATCGATCTTAGTGAAAATGCAGGATTACGCAACTCTTTAATAAAGAAAGGTTTACAACAAAAGAATCGCTTTTCGTGGGACCGGACGGCACGGGAGACTCTAGAAGTTTATAGAAGGGTGGTCGCCAATGGCAGTTGAGAAACAGCAGCGCACTTTTCAGGATATTCAAGCAGAGTATGATCAGCTGTTTCGTGATGAACCGATCCGGGATGATGATCGCGGGTACAGGTGGCATGCACAGCAGGTCCTCAAGCAGCGCAAACATTATGACCATATCTTAGATCTGGCTTGCGGAGGCGGCTTTTTTCTAAAGCAACTTGCTCAAATGGCAGGTGAGCGGATTGGGCGCATATCAGGTTCAGATCTCTCCGGTGAAGCCTTGGAACTGGCGCGCCGAGAGTACCCTCAGGCCAAATTGATGTTAGCTGCCGCCGAGAGCCTTCCGGTCGCAGACAACACCTATGATGCGATCATCTGCCTCGGTAGCTTGGAGCATTTTCTTGACGTGGGCAGTGCCGTTGCCGAAATGAAACGTGTTACAAAGAGGGACGGCCTTTTCTTTATCCTCGTGCCAAATCTCTTTTGGTATAAGGATCTCTTGGCGGTCTTATTTAAGGGGACGCGACTGACGCGTAATCAAACTCATGAGCGCTTTGCGGCTATGGGCGAGTGGCAGGAGCTCTTCGCAAGTCTGGGGCTGCGTGTCGTTAAGACCGTGAAGTATAACGGTGTGGCAAAAAATTCTTGGAAGCAGTGCCTCAAAGACCTAATTATACCGCTGCGCTTTTCCTACCACTTTATGTTTATCTGTCAGCCGGCGGAGGTTTAAAGCATCATGGTGGAATCCCTGAAAGAACTCAGCCGGGTATGCCAGAAGCCACGCTATAAAAAAGACGGCAATTGGATGGTCCGTCACTTTTTACGCGACTGGGCGCTGCCGGTGACCTGGCTCCTGCTGCATACGAGTGTGACGGCCAATCAGGTGACAACCGTGTCGCTAATTGTCGGATTGTCGGGCCTCATGTTGTTTGCAAAGACTTCGCCTGCCCTGTTCTTCTTGGGGGCGCTTCTGGTGCAGCTGTGGTATTTTCTAGACCACGTTGACGGCCAGATTGCTCGTTATCGCAAGACGGCCTCTCTGACCGGACGGTTCTTTGATTTTGTAACGCATCATATTATCCATGGAGTCCTCTTTTTTAGCCTGGGTTATTACTGTTTCAAAATGACCGACAACTCTTTCTTCCTCTTCTGGGGGTTCAGTGCGTCGCTTGCGATGATGGTTTTTAACCTGCTCCATGACACTAAATATAAGACATTCTTCGAACGCCTTGTTACCTTCCGGCAGGTTTCCATTGCCGGCAGCAAAGCCGGGGAGAAGGCGGAGTGCGAATCCGCGGACAAGAGCGAAAGGTTCGGGGCCCTCCGAAAGCTATTTTCATGGGGACATAAGGCCGCGGAAATTCATGTCGTGATGAACATCTTAACGCTGGTGGCATTTTGCGAGCTGTTTCCGTTCTTCGCAGAGGCAAAACTGAGATTGTATCTCTTCATCGTGTACGGCGTGACGGTGCCAATGCTCGCTGTCGTAAAGCTGACTTATTGGATTAAAAATCAAACGATTGATAAAGAATTCGATGCGTTATTTAAGCCGCACCGAGGCTGAGATAATCATGGGAAAGATTTTAGGTAATATCGGGGTCATGTTGCTCAGCACGACCCTCTTTTTTGGTACCGCCGAGGTCCTTGTTAGTATTATAAAAGCCGACAAGGTGCGTAATTACTACGACGACCAAACGTTGAAGGCGCTGGGTGATCCTGTGCCGAAGAAGGCCGATGGAGAGTACCGGATTTATATATTCGGGGGTTCCTCAGCGTATGGCTTTCCGGTGTCTGAGCGCTATTCAATTACGGCATGGCTGAGGACGAGTTTTCCGTACCTCCTGAAGGACCGCAATATCAAGGTCATCAATGGGGGTTGGCCCGGAAAGGCCAGTTACCACGTGATTGAGGGGGTTCGGGCGGCAATGAAATACGATCCGGACCTCTATATTATCTATGCGGGTCATAATGAATTCACGGCCTCGAATCGAATCTATAGAGATAACAAACTCTATTGGTTCAACATGCAGATGCAGTTTCGCAGTGCCCTCTATAAATATCTGACCGTTCGTTTTAACCGTTTGCGCCGGAAAATGATTTACGGCTCAAGCGGTCATCCCGAGAAGGAGTACCGGGAAGAGGCAATTGCTAAGAAGGTATATCCTGAAATCGAAGTCAGCAGTGCCGAGTACGCGGAGATCGTAAGCCAGTATAAGTCGAATATGGAGAACGTCATTCGCTACGCTCAGCGGCACGGGGTCGATTTGGTCATGCTGACCATGCCGTCGAATCTGAAGGGGGTTCCGCCGGGCTCCTCGCGGCATGAGACAGAGCTCGATGACCTCGCTTTGAAGCGATGGGAGAAGGCTTATGCGAAGGGGCGTGAGTTTGAGGACGCGGGGGATCACGCTAAGGCAGTGATCGCATACAACAAGGCCATTGAAATTGACCCCACCTATGCCGAGCTTCACTATCGTCTGGCGATTGCGCTCGAAGTCCTTGGCCGCTTTGAGAATGCAAAGAAGGAATATCTTCTTGCGAAGGACCTGGATGCACGGCCCTGGCGGGCGAAATCCGCCGTGAATGAAGTTATTGCGGAACTCGGGCGAGAGTTTGATGTGCCTGTGGTCGAGATCGTTAAGGCGTTTGAAAAGCTCTCGCCGCATGGAATCCCCGGAGGGAGTCTCTTTATCGACAATGTGCATCCCACAGTGGAGGCTCAGCAGGTGATCACGGATGAGATTCTAGGGACCTTGGCACGCCGTAATCTGGTGGCCCGGTCGGGGGAGTGGGATTGGCAGGCGGTTACAGCGGCGCGTGCAGATAAGGATAATGAAATCTGGAAGGTCGACGGGTCGGTTAACGCTTATCGATATATTTTACGGGGCCTGCATCTGTGGGAACAGGGCCGCTACGATCAGGTTATCGAGGACCTTGAGACCGGCCTGAAACTGATGCCGGACTTTCTCGAATCTTACGGTTTCATCGCTGACTCCTACTGGCAATTAGGCGAAAGTGCCCGGGCATTAGAGACATACGAACTTTTTCAACGCAAGGATCCCAAAATCTTCGAATTCACACTGGAACGGTACCCCAATCTTGAACACAGCTACAGCCAAAGTCTCGACGTCGGACAAGCGCTCGTCCGAGCGACCAAGCAATAGTCCGAGCGGCATGATGATTCTTCTGAGTCGCATTGTCCTGGTGGCATGCGTCTGCGATTTTGTCTTCATGTTCTACTGTATCGCTACGGGATTTCCACCCGAGGTGGCGGGGGTTGCGATTAAGTTGAAGAATATTCGCACGCCATTCATCGCGGGCATGAGTTTGCTGATTGCCTCGGTCGCTCTGCGTCCCGATAGGTTAACCGTCATGGCAAGGTGGCGCGAAAAAATCGACAGGTTTGCCGCCCAACCCTATGCCGTGTGGATCGTTTTTGGGCTATTCAGTCTTCTCTTTTTATGGCAGCAGATAAGCCAATATTTGGCTGTGGATATCAATTTCATCCCCTTCAGTTTCTACGACTACATGCTGTACCATTTCTTCCAGGGGAAAATTAATTACACAGGGCTGCTCCATCATTACTACCATGTAAACAATATCCTTTACCTGTTCGCGCCCTTTTGGGTTGCGGTAAAGAGCCCGTGGCTGCTGGTTGTCAGCTATGGGGTTATTGCCGCTCTTCCCGTCTTCCCGCTGTACGGAGTGGCGAAGGATAGGTTTGGTCATGCCGCAGCCGGTCTCGCCGTCACACTTTTGTACTGCAACTATCGTTATTTACAGAACGTTCTGCTTATGAATTTTTCCGTTGAGATATTCTATCCGCTTTTTATCTTCAGTTGTGTCTATTTTGCCTTGCGGAATCGGTGGGTGGGTTACTACAGCTGTCTGGCGCTCGGCCTCTGCGTTAAGGAAGACTCGTTCCTGTATTTTTCGGCGCTCGGAGCCCTCGTTTTTTTTCTCCCGGGCCGGAACAAACTGCACGGTGCAGTCACCGCTTTGATGTCGGTTCTTTATTTTGCCTTTATTACCATGGTCTTTATGCCCGCAACGGGCAATGCGATTTTGTCGGGGGATTTAAGAAACTTTAGCGGTGCGGGGGAAGGTGTAGGCGAGATAGTTCTAAATCTTCTAAAAAACCCGGTGGGCATGTTTAATGTCCTTTTCGGCGAACCGGAAAAGATGAAGACTTTTTTCAACCTGGTCTACCGCTTGCTTTTTTTACCGCTTCTGAGCCCGAGTGTGCTGCTGGTTTTGGTGGCGCTCTTCCCGCTTTTTTTTCAGTCCTCAGATATCCACGGACACTTTGTCGGTTTGCGCTTTCACTACGCCGCGGCGGTCATCCCGTTCGTCTTTGTTGCGTTTATTTATGGGTACTCGAATTTGTGCCGGTGGATAAAGTCGGACCGCTGGCGGAGGGCCTTTTTTTGGACTTCTTTTTTGGTGATGCTGCTTCTGAATGTTGGGCACTACCGAACATCTCGGATTACAGGCGAGAATCTAGAGTCGATTGCGTGGGCGCGATCGATTCCGGCGGGCGCGGTCGTTGTTACGCACGGCCACCTTTTACCGTATGTGGGGTATCGTAAGTACAACTTCTATTATGCGGACCCTTGGACATGGGCTCATCATCCTATGAATAAAGTCTTTAAAAATGCCGATTACTATCTAATAGATCTAAATGTGAACCTTTACCCCTGGAATGCCGATCGAATGAGGGCGGAGATCGGCGCATTAAACGCGAATGAGGATTACGAATTGATCCGGCGGGATAGGGATGTCCGGTATCTGTATAAAAGAAGGGAATTGAGTGAGGCGAGCGATGGTTAAGGAAAAGACCACAAAAGTGATTGTTGTCATGCCCGCCTATAACGCATCCAAGACACTGCGTGATACCTACGAGAAGATCCCACATGATCTCGTTGACGAGATCATCCTGGTCGATGATGCTAGCCGCGATGGTACCCAGGAAAAGGCCCAGGAATTGGGTATCCCGTGCATCCGGCATTATCACAACCTCGGATACGGCGGCAACCAGAAAACCTGTTATACGGAAGCGCTGCGGCGGGGCGCTGACATCGTCATCATGATCCATCCTGATGGTCAGTATGATCCGGCGTTCCTCGGTCCGATCATAGAACCGATAAGTGCCGGAAAGGCCGATGTCGTGCTGGGATCGCGAATGCTTCACAAAAAAAAGGCACTCGAAGGAGGGATGCCCCTGTATAAGTTTATCGCAAATGTGTTTCTTACGGCCGTTGAGAATATTGTGCTCGGGAATCGACTATCTGAATACCACACCGGTTACAGGGCATACAGCCGTCATTTTCTGGAGACGATCCCCTTCATGCGCAATTCCGATGACTTCGTTTTTGACACTCAAGTCCTCGTGCAGGCGACGCACTTTAAAATGCGGATTTGTGAAATCCCGGTGTCTACACGTTATTTCAAAGAGGCTTCGTCCATCAACTTCGGCACTTCACTTGTGTACGGTCTGAAAACCTTGTGGGTATTGGTGAGGTATCTTGCTCATCGGTTTCGTTTTTTTTCATGCCGCCTATTTCTTCCGTGACAGATCCTCAAAAGAGGTTCGAGGATTTCTTCGTAGACCCGGTGTACCTGCGTTTCAAGAACCATCTATATAACTACGTTCGGCGAGTCGCCGAAGTCCGCCGAGAGCTGGGAACGCTCGGCCCATTGGGCGGAGGCATCGTGATGGAAGTAGGTTCGGGTGTTTCTCCTGTAGCCCCGGTTAGCGATAACGTCGTGTTCACGGATCTTTCGGTTCGCGCCATGACAACGCTCAGATCGCAGCACGGAGCCCGCCGCGTTATGGCCATGAGTGCTACGGATATCCCGCTTCGTGATGGGAGTGTCGATGCGCTTGTTTCCTCTGAGGTCTTGGAGCACATTCCGGATGATGAAGCGGCATTTCGTGAGATGAATCGAGTGCTCAAAATTGGCGGCTCGCTGATAATCACCGTGCCCGTAAATCCAAAATACTTTACCTACGACGATGAGTTTGTAAAGCATCAGAGGCGCTATGATGCCCGCGATCTGGTTGAGAGTTTGGAACGTAAAGGTTTTGCGATTGTGAAGATTTCAAAGGTTGCAGCCTTCCTCGAAAAAGTGACCACGCTGTCCATCGTGATTGTGTTCCGATTGGTTCGCCCACTGCTCCACATGCGAGAGACTCGCGCCCAGGGAGATGCCGTACGCATGTTCTTGCAGTGCTTACTACCGGTATACCAGATTTTAAACTGGTTGTACTCCCTCATCATAGCTCTCGAGGCAAAGGTGATGCCGCTGGCGTTCACATCCATTCTTTTGATCCATGCCAGAAAAGTCCGCGCGTGAAGAAACGGTTACTTATCTTTCTTTTTCTCGCCCTGTGGCTGGTAACCAGCGTTGTTACGGTCTATCGGGCGCTCGATAAGACGAACGATTTCGACACATTTTATGAGGCGGGACGAACTATGCTGGCAGGTGAGAGCCTCTACGCCGTATCAAGCGACGAGGAGCCTGCCCCGCTGGTCAGCCCGTTTCTTTACCCGCCCTTTGCGGCCTGTCTCTTTTCAGTTTTTGCTCGGCTGCCGATTGCCCCCTCGGCCTTTATCTGGAACACCGTCAGTGTTCTTGTGTTTAGCATTGCGATATGGCTGTCGGTATGGATATTGAAGCCTTCGGTGAGTGACGCATGGAATAGAGGGGGGTTTAGCGGCCGTTTTGACACGCTATTCCTGGGTGCGGCGGCGGGTGCAATCGTCGTGGACAATCTCTCCATGGCGCAGGCCAATATTCTCGTATTCGCGCTAACCATGGGGGCAATTTTTTGCTGGTTCAAGGGGTTGCGCGTGATTGCGGGGGTCGCTTTGGCTTCGGCAGTTTGGATTAAGGTGACGCCGCTTTTTTTTCTGATCTATTTTGCCGCAAAGCGACGCTGGCGCATCGTCGTTGGCTTTCTTCTCGGAAGCATGCTTTTTGCAGTCGCGATCCCGGCTGTGACCATGGGATTAGAAACATCCATGAAGGCTCACGGTGATTGGGCGAGACGAATGCTCGGTCCCGCGAGTACGGAATGGCAGGGATGGGACCTTGAGGGTCAGATCAATCTGCTTAGTCCGAAAGGGGTCGACCCGGTTACGGGTAAGCTGCGCGATCGGGCGATACGCACGCGGGAAAGGCAGAGAAAGGCGAGGATCGATTATCTTCTCAATCAGAAAATTCAGAGTCTCGACGCAACTCTGGCCCGGTTATTTTTAAAGGACCGCCGCGAATACGGCTATAATTATGCCTATCCGGTCAGTAATGCGAGAAAGTATGATGGGTTACCCGTTTTGGGCCGGGGTATTCCCGAAGAATGGCTCGGGCTTTTTTTAAGCGGAATACTGGGCCTGTTCCTGTTTATGTTTGCGGGGGCTTGCTGGATCTTCGGGGCGCGACGGGGTGGAAGTCCTGAAAATGAGATCTCTTTTGTCTTTTTGACGATGACGCTTCTGGCCATGTTCGTGCGAAGTCATCACTATATCGTCTGGCTCTTTCCGTTTCTGGTGGCTCTCGGCACTTATACGAGCCGGCCGCGTCATCAATGGTTCCTGCTCTGGTGTGTTCGACTGGGTATCGTGCTCTATTTTGCGCAAGCCTTACCGTATGGTAAAGCAGTCGGGATGGGGACTTTAGCCAATGTCATCCTGTGGGCGGGATTCGGGACGGTCGCATTACGATCCTCGCTTAGCGCGAGATCGTAACGGGTTCTTCAGTGTGTGGGACAATCGCCGGTTTCACGGAGGGCCTATAATCCCGTGACTTACGCAGAGAAAGAAAGCGGAAGGCGTCCAGTAGCGCGTGGGACATGATGCGCATATTCAACGAAGATTTTCCCCACTTTCTGCCGCGGTGATTGGACGGGACTTCCTTAACTTTCAAGCCGAGATCATAGGCCTTGATAATAATCTCGGGAAGCATGAAGAGCGATTTGGATTGTATGTCAATGTTGCGAATGAGGTCGCTTTTCCAGGCCTGAGACCAATTGTAATCATTGACGCGTAACTTGAATAAGAAGTTCAGTAGAAAAATATAGATCACGGATAGGAAAAAGCGGTGCAGCTTGTAAGCGTTGCGCTGCCAGCGGACACCGAGAACCACGTCTGCATGTTCATCACCCTTCGCCAACAAGGGTGCGACAAAGGAGGGTATCTCAGAGCAGTCGAACTCCTCATCGGCCCCTACGTACATAAAGTACTTGCCGCGAGCTTTGCGGAACCCGTCACGCATTGACTGGTTATACCCCATGTTCTTGTCATGGAGAATGAGTTGGGTTTCCGGGTACTGTTTGGCTAGACCCTGGATAACTTCACGCGTCCTATCTTGGCTCCCGTCCTCAATGACAATAACTTCCCAGCGCCAGTCGCGGTGGGCCTCGAGTGACTGGTAGAGGTCACGAAACACCCCCGTAATGTTGAGTTCTTCATTGTAAACGGGAATAATGAAGGATACCTGCGGAATTAATTCTTGGCTGGTCATGCGTGTAAAAATAGCTAAAACCCTTTAGAATGTCAAGGCTTAAAAGGATTTTGACCTTGAGGCTATTTTTGATAAGCTATGACCCGGACTAAACTTATGAAAACTCTGAACGTACGTATCGTGATTCTTAATTATAACGGCCGCCAGCTGCTAGGGCAGTGCTTGCCGAGTGTCGTAGAAGCGGCGCGGCGCGCGTCCCATAGGACGGCCGTGACGGTCTTGGACAATTGCAGCGCCGACGACGGTCCCGAATTTGTCCGGCTAGAATTTCCTTCCGTCGATGTGGTTGCGGCCCCTGAGAACAAGGTTCTCTGCTCCTACAATGACTACCTCGCGAATATAGATGACGATGTAGTTATTCTTCTCAATAATGATATCCGTGTTGACGAGAATTTTGTCGACCCTCTTGTGAATAGGTTCGCTTCGGATGGTAGCACTTTTTTGGTGGCGCCTCGCGTCATGACGTTTGACGGTAAGTCGGTTGAGGCTGGGCGCAGTAAGGGCGGCGTCAGATGGGGACTCTTCTGGTGCAGTGCCCGTTACCCGGGTTATGAGGATGATTTGAATCAGCCGGGAGAAACTTTCTCATCAGGGTTCGGGGCGTTTTCGCGCAAGCGTTTTGTCGAACTTGGGGGCTACGATGAGAGGTATTTACCGGGCATACTCGAAGACGTGGATCTGTGCCTGCGCGCGAGCAGGAAGGGGTGGGGACTTTACTATGAGCCTCTTAGCATCGTTTACCATGTGGGCCAAGCCAGTTTTAAAAGGGAGTTTGGAAGCCGGAAGATGGCCGTTATGGCAAGCAGGAACACGTTTCTTTTTATGTGGAAGAACTATAACGGCCTGAGATTTTGGGCTACGCATATTTTCCTACTCCCCTTGCGCCTGGTGTTTGCGCTTATGCGCGGGAATTCTGCGCTTCTTGCCGGTTTTTTTGCAGCTGTTACCATGAGAAAGAAACTATGAAACTATCCGTTGCCGTTATCACGCGCGATGAAGAGCGGAATATCGAAGGCTGCCTCGATTCCGTAAAGTGGGCCGACGAAATTATTGTTGTCGACGGCGGAAGTTCGGACCGTACCCGGGAATTAGCGCGAAAATTCACGTCGAAGGTGTACGAGATCCCGTTTCAGGACTTCTCGACACAAAAGAACAGCGCCCTCGATAAGACAACGGGGGACTGGGTGTTTTTTATCGACGCCGACGAGAGAGTGAGCGCGGAACTTGCCGATCGCCTGAGGCGTGTTATTAGGGACGATGAACTCGGAGTCGTTTATGGGGTGAGGCGTAACAACTATTTTCTCGGTAAACCGCTTAGGTTCGGAGGGAGCCAGCGGGACTATCCGATTCGTCTATTTCCCCGCGGAAAGGCGCGCTTTGAACAACCGATTCATGAGCGTGTGGTGTCCGAACTTCCCACAAAATTACTTCAGGAGACGTTGATTCATCTGAGTACGCCCGACTGGGATCATTACCGCAGAAAGCTGGAGCTGTACACGGCCTTGGAGGCCGGATTTCTCAGAGAGCTCGGGAAGCGAAGAAGCTTAGTCGATGTTATTGGCCGCCCAATCGCGAAATTTTTCCACATTTATCTTTGGATGTTCGGATTTCTTGACGGATGGGTAGGCTTGCAGTACGCTGCTGTGTCTTCCTATTATGAGTACCTAAAAAACAGACGCTTCCGCGACGGCGATATGAAGGTTCAAAAAGAATGAATTTGATGAATCGAGTTCTGCTTGTAGGTTTATGCGTGCTTTGGGCAGGGCTGACATTTTCGCAGGCCTGTGTTGAAATAGCCTTTTGTGCGACATTCGGGTTGTGGCTGCTTTGGATTATCTCCAAGCATGATTTCGGAGTGTTGTGGAGCGAATCGGCCAAGGCCTACCTTGTGCCGCTTTATGGGTACATGCTCCTGGTAATTCTTACTTCGTTTATGACGGAACATCCGCCTCAGACTTTGCGCGGTCTGTTGAAGGTCGGCCAGCAGATCGCTATTTTTTTTCTCACAGCAGACATCTTGAAGACGGAGAAAAACCGCAAGACCTTTGAGTTTGTCTTCCTGATTGTCTTTTTTGTGGTCCTCTTCGATGTATTGGTGCAATATTTTTGGGGACAGGATTTGATACGGGGGTTCCGGGGCGTCGATGCGAGTGCAGGTATACGCGTAACAGGTTCGTTCAAGAACTACGGTTTTCTCGCCGTGTTTCTGATGCTGACGATTCCGGTGGTCTTCATGTGGGGCTACAGAAAGCCGTGGAGGATCGGGAAGTGGGTATTGCCGTCGTGGTTGTATTTGTTCGGTGCAGCATGCGGCACAGTGCTCATCTATTTGACACGATCCCGAGGCGCCATGCTCGCGTGTGCGGCAGGCATTGTGCTGTTTGTTTTGCTGGCACGAAAGTGGAAGATCCTCGTTGGCATTCTTGTCCTGGGTGGCTTGTCGCTGTTGGTCATGCCCAAAGGGATGGTTATTCACCTGGATATTGAGGGCAAAGAGCAGTCGATGGTCGAGCGCTTCTACCTATGGGAACGCGCTCTGCAGGTTATCAAGGCCAAGCCTTTGACGGGAACCGGAATCAATACCTACGCGGTTTCGCATCAGAAATACGATAAGACTCAGAGTTGGCGGGTCCGGAATTATTATGCCCATAATGGATACCTCCAAATGGCGGCGGAAACAGGCTTACCGAGCCTTTTTCTATTTCTCGTATTTGTCCTGACCTTTTTCTGGCGCGCGCATCAGGCAAGCCGTAGAGGGGATCCCAACGAGGCACTGGCAGGTTTGGGTATTGCTCTGGGCCTCGTCAATTTCCTGTTTTTTGCCGCTCTCGATACCAGTCTTCATAACCCCTTACCAGTTATGACGTTTTGGCTTGTGGCGGGTTGGCAATACGCCCGCCTGAGAGATGTGACGACTACCGCAATCCTGTCTTGACTACGACCCCTAAATTCTGTAATATCAACAGTTTAGCATAGAATCTTCCAGAAGGGTGTACCCGGTAGCCATGACCCATATCTTAGGGATTTCTGCGTTTTATCACGATAGTGCCGCGTGTCTGGTTCGGGACGGTCAAATTGTCGCCGCTGCTCAGGAAGAGCGGTTCACGCGGAAGAAGCATGATGCGTCGTTTCCGAAGTGCGCAATCGATTATTGCCTGCAAGAAGGCGGCATTACGGTTGCTGACTTGGACTATGTCACGTTTTACGACAAGCCGCTCCTCAAATTTGAGCGTATCCTGGAAACTTACATGGCCTTTGCGCCGGTCGGGATCCAGTCCTTCCTAAAAGCCCTTCCTATTTGGATTAAGCAGAAGCTCTGGACGAAGGATCAAATCAGCGACAAGCTCGGGTTCACCGGCAAGATTCTCTTCACGGAGCATCACGAATCGCACGCAGCTTCTGCGTTTTTTCCCTCACCCTTTCAAGAGGCGGCCGTTCTGACTATGGACGGCGTCGGCGAGTGGGCGACGACAAGTTACGGCGTAGGTGAGGGAAACCGACTGCGTTTGGATGCAGAAATTAGGTTCCCGCACTCCTTAGGCCTTCTTTATTCTGCATTTACGTATTACACGGGCTTTCGGGTTAATTCGGGTGAGTACAAGGTTATGGGGTTGGCGCCATATGGGGAACCGAAGTATGCCGCTACAATTTTCTCTGAGCTCATCGACTTGAAGGAAGATGGTTCATTCAAATTGAACATGAAATACTTCAACTATTGCGCCGGACTTGCCATGACCAATAGGCATTTCAGCAAACTGTTCGGTGCGCCGCCGAGAAAGCCTGAGTCAAAAATCACACAGCGTGAAATGGATCTTGCCAGCTCGGTGCAGGTTGTGACCGAGGAGGTTATGCTTCGAATCGCACGCCATGTGCACCGGGTTACCGGTAAGAAGAACCTCTGCCTGGCAGGCGGTGTGGCATTAAATTGTGTCGCCAACGGGCGGATTCTGCGTGAGGGACCCTATGAAAAAATATGGATTCAGCCGGCGGCCGGAGATGCGGGCGGGGCACTCGGAGCGGCGTTGTTTACGTGGCATCATTATCTCGGCAATAGCCGTAAAGTTGACGGCGAACACGATAGCGTTTCAGCGTCTTCGCTCGGGCCCGGCTATGACAGCGTTGCGATTGAAAAATATTTGACGGAAGCCTCAATCCCTCACGAACGTGTTTCGGACGAGGAACTGATTGAGCGGGTTGCGGATCTAATCGCAACCGAGAATGTCCTCGGATGGTTCCAGGGCCGTATGGAGTTTGGCCCGAGGGCCCTTGGGAGCCGTTCGATTATCGGAGACGCGCGTTCGTCAAAAATGCAGGAGGTGATGAACCTGAAAATTAAATTCAGAGAGAGCTTTCGCCCCTTTGCGCCGTCCGTTCTTCGCGAAAATGTCTCTGACTACTTCAATATGGATTGTGATAGCCCGTATATGCAGCTTGTGGCACCCGTCAAAGAGGAAGTGCGGCTGCCGCTCTCTTCTGACACGAAGGCATTGATTGGGTTCGCGAGGCTCAATACTGTTCGCTCGAAAATACCAGCGGTGACTCATGTGGACTATTCGGCGCGAATTCAGACTGTCACGGCCGAGGAACACCCGCTTTACTATCGCATGATGCGGCGCTTCAACGAAAAGTACGGATGCCCCGTGATTATCAATACGTCGTTTAACGTGAGAGGCGAGCCGATTGTGTGCACGCCTCAGGACGCCTACCGTTGTTTTATGAGAACAAACATGGATTATCTTGTGCTTGGGAATTTTCTCATAGAGAAGAGCAAGCAAAAACCGCTCGATGGGGATGTCGACTGGAAGCGCGAATTCGAGTTGGATTGAGGAGGCAGAATGGAATTGTGGAATGACATTATGAAAATGAACGGCACAAAAAAGCAACTGCGGGAGTTCGGTTTGCTCGTCGGCGGCGTGCTGACCGTGCTTGGGGGCTTATTGCTGTGGCGGCAGAAAGAAATATACTGGCTGTTTGGTTCTATCGGCCTTGTCTTAATCGCGGGGGGCCTGACCGTCCCGCTCGCGTTGAAACATCTTTACAAGGTTTGGATGTCTCTGGCGCTCTGCATGGGGTGGGTTATGACACGGGTAATTTTAAGCGTCCTTTTTTATCTTGTGATTTCTCCGATTTCATTGATTTCACGGTTATTCGGCGCCAAGTATCTGGACCTAAGCTTCAAAAGCTCAGACGATAGCTGCTGGATAATGAGACAGCATCAGCCCTCGCATGAAAGTTACGAGAAGCAGTTTTAACAACGCTATCAACAGGAGGAAGAAATGGGGAAGTTGAGTATCCTAGGTGAATTTTGGGATTTTCTGAAAGTTCGCAAGAAATGGTGGCTGGCCCCGATTGTGATCGTTTTGGTCTTGCTGGGCGGCCTTATTGTCTTTACAGAAAGTTCCGCGTTAGCACCGTTCATCTATACCCTGTTTTAAAAAAGCAACGTGAGAGTTTCGGACTCCGGAATCCCCGATAAAACGGTCTTTCCTCGCTATGTCTTTAAGCGGTGGGAAAAAAGATTCGCCGCATTCCTGTTTGATGTTCTCGGCACGGTTCTCTGGTGGCCACTGCGGTTGCTCGGCAGGGCGCCGAAGACGAATGTTCGCCGTATTCTGATTATCCGTATTGATCATCTCGGTGATGTGATCATGACGCGGCCGGCTATGCGGTTGCTGGCGGCTATGTTTCCCGATGCACGCTTGGATCTTCTGACGTCCCATGAAGCCTCAGAACTTTTGAGGACCGATGAGGCAATTTCTGAGGTGATTCCGTTTGCGACGAATTGGTTTTCCCGAACCGGCTCGTGGGGCGCGGTTTTATCTTGTGCGCACAAAGTATGCGCTGACTTGCGTTCCCGGCGTTATGATTTGGCCGTCGATTTCCGGGGAGACGTTCGTAACATCATTCTTATGGCGGCAGCGGGAATCCCTGAGCGCTGGGGATATGCACAGACGGGCGGCGGGTTTCTCCTGACACGCCGCATGCCTTATGCCGCGCGTCTGCATCAGGTTTCGCTGAATGCGCGTTTGGTCGATGAGCGTGCTGAGGTCGGCGAAAGGCCATTACCGTTTCGGTATTCATCGGCGGCCAAAGAAGCCTTTTGGCGGCGGTGGAGCCGGCGATTGGCAGATCGGCGTCCGCGGATTGTCGTTCATGCTGAAGCCGGATATCCGTCGAAGAGATGGCCGGCCGGACGCTACAGTGCCTTGATTGAAGGGTGTCTGGCAGAGAACCTCGGAGAGATCATTCTCATCGGTACCGAGCAAGAACAGCCCGCTCTGGCTGTGTCGAAAGGTTGGGGGGATAAGGTTCATGATCTGCGAGGGCGAACGACTCTGGCTGAATTGCCCATACTTTTCGACGGAGCCGATGTGTATGTGGGTAACGATTCGGGGCCCGCGCATATGGCCGCGGCGCAAGGTATGGCCGTTGTTAGCATATTCAGCGCGGTTAATGACGCTCCGAGATGGCGACCATGGACAAACCGCCTTCACTTGGTGACACGCAAGGTGCACTGTTCACCGTGTGAAAGTCGGGTGTGTCCTCTTGGGCATCACGAATGCATGAGCACGATTCAGGTCGAAGAGGTCATGGATGAAATACGTGCTGTATTGAATGCGATCTCTGGGCGGGAAGTGGAGAAAACATGGAATACGAAATAGGTTTTGATGTCCGCATGATGTTTCACACGGGGATAGGGACCTATATCCGGGGGCTCTTGCGCCATATGCTTTCATTTGATCCTGCGGGGAAACTTGGCATGTGCTTGTACGGAGATTCTCTCAGAGCTGAAGGCTTTGACGGCGTGCCGCGAAGCACTTTTGGATCCAAAATATATTCTGTTGCCGAGCAGTGGGAGTATCCCGGCAAGTTAAGGCAGTGCCGACTGTGGCATGCTCCGCATTACAATATTCCCTTGCGGAAAGGGAAGACAAAACTTATCGTGACCGTTCATGATCTGATCCATTGGATTTTCCGGAAGCAGTTCTTTTCCCCCCTTCAGGCTCTGTATGCTGGCGAGATGATGAAGCGCGTTGTTAAAACTGCGGATCACATAATTACGGTCTCTGAAAATACGAAGCATGATCTCATCACACACTTTAATGCAGAGCCGGAGCAGATCAGCGTGATTTATGAAGCGGTTGAAGAGGGGTTCGGCCATTCAAACTTGACCGGAGAGGATGAGGCCGTTCATCGCAAGTATGGCTTGCCGGAAAACTATTTCCTCTATGTCGGTTCTATTAAGCCGCACAAGAACGTGGTGTGGCTCATTAATTTGTTCCGCGAACTAAAGCGGGAAGGCCGCACGAACGCATCACTGGTCCTTGTCGGTAAGAAGGACCAGGAGTTTGAGAGCGGTGACGGTGTCTATCACATTCCTTCTGTCGATAGGGAAGAGTTGGAGGTGTTGTACCGCGGCGCTCTGTCGCTCGTGCACCCTTCGATCTATGAGGGCTTTGGTCTGACGCTACTTGAAGCCATGGCTTGCGAGACGCCTGTGATAGCAAAAAGAGCGGCATCCATTCCGGAGGTTGTCGGAGCCGGCGCGCGTTTGGTGGATCCGTCTTCGGATGTGGATTGGAAGCAGGCAATGCATGATGTTGAGTTCGAGAAGGGCGTACGTTCGGAACTTTCGGCAAAGGGGAGCGAGCAGTTGAAACGATTCCGCTGGCAGGATACCGCGCGCCAAACGCTCGATATTTATGAGAGGATTTTGTCGCGACCATGAAAGTAGCCTTAGTCCATGATTGGATGATTCATATGCGAGGCGGTGAGAAAGTTCTAGAGGCGCTAGCCGAAATTTATCCGCAGGCGACCCTTTATACGCTTTTTTACGACAGGGAGAAGTTGAGCCCGGCATTGCGAAATCGAAAAATTGTCGCTTCGTTCCTGCAGAAGCTGCCGGGCATCAAACGATATTACCGATGGCTTCTTCCGATTCTGCCGAAGTGCATTGAAAGCCTGAGAGTTGCGGATGTTGACCTGGTTGTGAGCACATCGCACTGTGTTGCAAAGGGCGTTCGGGTGCCTCTCGGAGCAAGGCATATCTGTTATTGCCATACACCCATGCGGTACTTATGGGATTTGGGCGATGTTTATTTTAAGAATATCCCGGGTTTCCTGAGGCCGATACTAAATGCAGTTTTGGTGCGTTTGCGTGATTGGGACCGCGCGGTTAATGTTCGCGTGGATCAGTTCGTCAGTAACTCCGCGTTTGTTGAAGAAAGAATCCGGAGGCACTACGGCCGAGACGCAGTCGTGGTTCATCCGCCGGTACGCAGCGATTACCTGAAGCCTCAAGGCGAAAAACGGGACTTTTATCTCGTTGTTTCTGCCTTCGTGCCCTACAAACGGGTGGATGTTGTCATTGAGGCGTTTAACGAGATTGAGCGCGATCTTGTCATTGTCGGTGGGGGGCCTCTCGAGCGATCCTATAAAGCTCTGGCAAAGTCCCCGAGGATTTCCTTTTTGGGCTCAGTGGATGATGAACGCCTTCGCTCACTTTATTCCGAAGCCAGAGCCGTGATTTTTCCGACCGAGGAAGATTTTGGAATCGTCCCGGTTGAGGCTCAGGCCTGCGGTACGCCTGTCATTGCGCTTGATCGTGGCGGCGCGCTCGAAGGGGTTAAGTCCGGAATCTTCATTGATGATCAGACACCCGCGGCTGTCCGCGCGGGTGTGGAGCGCTTTGAGAAGATGACTTTTCAGCCCACCGAGGTGAGGGAACGTATTTCTGGGTTCAGTAAAGAGGAGTTCAAAGGGAAAATGATTGGGGTTATTAATTCTGTAGTCAATCCGGCGGGTGCCTATGTCACGGCTTAAGCACCAAGGCCATTTTAGCCGGCTTGCGGTGGTCTCAGACCTCGTGGCCGTTCTCATTAGTTTGGTTATTGCGTATCTGTTTCGATTCTACTCTGTCCTCGATAGGATGCCCGGAACAGCGCCCGCGTTTATCGATTACGCAAAAGCCCTCGCGATTATCGTGCCTGTCTATCTCCTTTCGTTTCGGGAATATGGGCTCTATGCGCCACAACGCCATAGGCGTCGAATCGAAGAGATGTTTCAGGTAGCAAAAGCCGTCTCCCTGGCATGTGTGGCCCTGATGGCCGTAACCTTCGTTTACCGCGGTTTTAGTTACTCGCGTGTTTACTTGGTGATGCTGTGGGCCCTATCGATATTTTTTTCGTGTCTCGGACGGTACTACTTGATTCAGTGGGAATACCATCGCAAGTTTTATCGGAAGAATGGTCTGAGCAGGGTGCTGATTGTGGGCGCAAATCGCAATGCACGCAACATGATCCAGTGGGCGAGGAATAACCCTCACTATGGCGAAGACGTGGTGGGCGTTCTGGCCAGGGAAGAAGAGCTCATCGGTAAACACATTGAGGGGGCGCCTGTCGTTGGTGTTTTAGACCAGACCGAAGAGTATATTGAAAATCTCCAACCTGATGAAGTGCTGTTGATGGACAATCAATTTTCGCGCGAACGCATAGCCGAACTCGTATTTCACTGCGAGAATAGGATGATCGATATAAAAATTGCTGCGGATTTTTACGGGTTAATGACTAAGAACCTAGATGTGGAGTATATTAGCAGCGTTCCGCTCCTGGGTTTTCGGCAGCTTCCTTTGGAAGATCCGTGGAATCGTGCGACTAAGCGCGGCTTCGATATCGTGGTGTCGGCAGTGATGCTAATAGCAACGTCGCCGATCTGGATCGTGGTGGCGCTAGCGACGTTGCTTGACGACGGCAGCCCGATTCTGTATCGTCAGGAGCGGATGGGGCGGGATTCGAAGAGTTTTGATGTGCTCAAATTTCGTACGATGAAAAAGGATGCAGAAAAGGAGACAGGACCGGTGTGGGCGGACGCCAATGATTTGAGGCGGACACGTATCGGGCAGTTTCTGCGGCGCTGGAACCTGGACGAATTACCGCAATTATGGAATGTCCTCAAGGGGGACATGAGTCTTGTCGGGCCCCGTCCGGAAAGGCCTCACTTTATTGAACAATTTCGCGAGGAGATTCCGCGCTACATGACGCGTCACAAGATCAAGTCGGGTCTAACCGGCTGGGCGGCTGTGAATGGCTATCGCGGAAATACTTCGATTGCTGAACGAACGAAGTACGACCTATATTACATAGAGAATTGGTCACTCATTTTCGATATCGAAATTCTAATCATGACGCTGTTTGCGTTCAAGAATGCCTACTAAAATGAGAAAACTACCCGTATCTGTTGTTATTATCGCAAAGAATGAAGAACGTCGCCTCGAGGACTGTCTGAAGAGTGTCTCTTGGGCGAATGAGATTGTGGTCTTGGACGATATGAGCACCGACAAAACGGTTCCGCTTGCCAAAAAATATACGGATAAGGTTTTTCAGCGTGCGATGGATATCGAAGGCCGCCACCGGAACTATGCGTATGGCTTAGCGACCCAGGATTGGGTGCTCAGCCTTGACGCCGATGAGCGTGTGACTCCTGAACTGGCCGAAGAGATAAGCCGTGTCTGTGAAGCCAATGACGATGACAACATATGTTACTCAATTCCGATTAAGACGTTTATCGGCGACACGTGGATTCAGGGAGCGGGGCACTATCCCGCACCGAAGACCCGCCTATTCCGGCGGGGCAAGTTCCGCTATGAAGAGGCCCGCATCCACCCGCGATCAATTTACGAGGGCCCCTGTGGCCGCTTGCATGGTGATATTCTGCACTATTCCTGCCGGAACCTCACCGAATGGTTTGGCAAGTTCAACCGCGAAACAGATTTGGAGGCGGAAAAGTGGATTCTTGACGGACGCAAAGTGTCTTTAGCAAACTCGTTGCGAAAAACATTTGATCGATTTTTTAAGAATTATTTTTTGAAGAAGGGATACAAATACGGCTTCTTGGGCTTTTTGATGTCGTATTTTCATAGCTTTTATCAGTTGCTGACATACGCGAAGTACCGGGAGATGAAGGCCGCTCAGAATTTTGAGGATAAAGCGAAGTGAGTCGTGTTGTTTTTGTGGATCGCGACGGCGTTATTAATGTCGACTTGATCGGCGATTATGTCAAGTCGTGGGATGAATTCCGGTTCGAAGAAGGCGCCATGGATGCGATGAAGATCCTGACTGATGCCCATTACGATATCGTTGTCGTATCAAATCAAGCGGGCATCGGCGACGGCGTGTTTGAAGAAGAGGCGCTTTGGGACGTTCATCAGAAGATGCTCGCCGAGTTTGAAAAGCACAAGGTTAAGATTAAGTCGTCTTTTTACTGCTTGCATGGAAAGAATGCCGGCTGCAAATGCCGGAAGCCGGAGACAGGCCTCTTTGAGCGCGCGGCAAGGGAGATTGACTTCAACCCAAGCGAGACCTTTTTTATCGGGGACAAAGCCACTGACATTGAAGCGGGTAAGCGTTTCGGCTTGAAGACAATTTTTGTGCGTACCGGTCACGGTGCGGCAGAAGAACCGAAGCTTCAGGGTGACCTCGTGCCGGATCATATCGTTAACAACCTCGCCGAAGCGGCCGAGCTGCTTCGGCGATGAAAGCGCTCATACTTCATGCCCGAGCGGGGCACGGCCATTTAAAAGTTGCCGAAGTCTTACGCGATGCTCTGATAGCCGAAGGTGCATCGCCCGAAGAGATTCGGCTGGAGGATGCGCTGGAACGCACCCCGGCGATCTTTCGTCATACCTACCCTTCGATTTACTTCAACGCAGTAAAGTATGCGCCGGCACTATGGGGCGGCTTCTATTACCTGCTCGAGCATGAATTTCTTTACCGCTGCGTGGAACCATTCCGCGGCTTGCATAATCGCTTGTGGGGCGGCAGGTTGCTGCGGGACGTGCGTGAAATGAATCCGGAGTGGCTTATCTTCACTCATTTTTATTCGGCGGAACTCTTTGCCCGCGCAAAGCGGGCGGGCCTGATCACCTCGAAGCTTATGACGATCGTAACTGATTTTCACCCCCATCGTGTGTGGATAAATCCCGGAACCGATTATTATTGGGTTATGAGCAATGAGGGACGGACGACGCTTGAAGCTAGAGGCGTTCGGAGGTCGCAGATTCTAGCCGACGGTATTCCCGTGGATCCGAAATTTATGCGGACAGGGCAGAAGAAAGAGATTTTGAAGAAATGGGGTTTTGAAGACTCACGGTTTACCCTCTTAATAACGAGTGGCAGTTTCGGTTTGGGGCCTAACGAGGAGCTCCTCGCTGAGCTTGACGCCTTTCGCGACAAAATTCAATGCTTCGTTGTTTGCGGTAATAATCGTGATATGGAAGCGAAGCTCATGGGCAAGAAATACCGCTTTCCGGTAAAGATCCTTGGCTTTGTGGATTTCATGGCAGACCTTATGGAAGCCAGTGATCTGCTCCTGGCAAAATGCGGGGGATCGACTACGGTAGAAAGCCTCGCGAAAGGCATTCCGATGGTGGTGTTGCAGCCGATTCCTGGGCAGGAAACGGAAAATGCAAAGCTTCTGAAGGAGCGCAACGCGTCTTTTTTCCTCCAAAAGCCGGAGCAGATTCGTGTGATTATGAAAACTATTTTTGAAGAAGCTCATCTTATGGAAACGAAGCGGGCGCGCATTCAAGAGTTGGCGCGTCCGCATGCAGGCGGCGCAGCGGCAAAATTCATTCTGGGAAAGAATGCTTCATGAGTGAAAGCGAAGTCCGAGAGGGCCGTCTTTATTTAAAGTCATTGAGCGCGGAAGGCGTCGAGCATGTCTATCTGCCGAAGGCTGTAGGGGCATCGGCTGTTGCAGCACCCCTGGTCGCTGGAAGTAAGAAGGAAAAACTGCTGGCGTTGCGGGAGCAAGTGATGACATGTACGCTTTGTGATGAGTTGGCCCAGAAACGGAAGAATGTTGTGTTTGGTGCGGGAAACATAGGCGCACGATTGATGTTTGTGGGGGAGGCGCCCGGTCGGGATGAGGATCTCCAAGGCCTGCCGTTCGTAGGAAAGGCCGGTCAGCTTCTGACGAAGATCATTGAGTCCATCGGGCTGACGCGCCGCGAAGTCTTTATTTGCAACGTCTTAAAATGCAGGCCTCCGGATAACCGGGCTCCCGAGCCCGATGAGATCTTAAATTGCTCTCAGTATCTGGAAAAGCAAATTGACTGGATTCAGCCTGAAATCATTTGTGCACTGGGGACGTTTGCAGCCCAGACGCTCTTAAAAACAGGAACGTCGATTTCGCGGCTCCGAGGCGAAGCGCATCAGTATCGAAATATTCCGGTTGTGTGCACGTACCACCCCGCCTATCTTCTCAGAAATCCGGAGGACAAGCGGAAGGTGTGGGAGGATATGAAAAAAATTCGCAGCGAACTGGCCAAAGGGCAGTCATGAGAGATCTGCTTGTTGCGTCAGGCGAAATCGTGGATGTAGCGGTGCCTTTGCCCGTGCAGGGTCTGTTCTCCTATTTCGTACCTCCCGAACTTGAAGAAAAGATAAAAATCGGTGTCCGTGTGAGGGTTCCGTTTCGTAACCGAGAGATCGTCGGCTACATAGTGGGAACCCGTGAGTATGACGATTCCCTCGCGCTCAAGCCAGTGGCGGATATATTGGACGGTGAACCGGTTCTCTCGGAGGGGATGCTCAGCCTAACGAAGTGGATAGGGGAATATTATGGTGCGTCTTGGGGTGAGTCTATTGAGAACGCATTACCGAAGTGGGTCAAATTCGGCAAGAAAGCAGCCCGCGCGATTCGTCGTGAAGAAGCGCGTGAAGTCGAGCCTGATGAAGTCGAGCATCGGCCGGATGTGAGGCTGACCGCCGATCAGGAGAAATCTCTCAAAGCGATTATAGCCGGACTGGATCATGAAAGGCCCAAACCCATTTTGTTATACGGAGTCACAGGCAGCGGAAAGAGTGAAGTCTACATCCGCTCGATTCGTGAGGTTCTGAGGCGAAACGAAGCGGCGATTTGTCTGGTGCCTGAAATTGCACTGACCGAGCAGCTTCGGCGATTCTTCCTACACCATTTCGGCGGAGAGCTGGAAATTCTCCACAGCAAATTGAGTGACGGAGAGCGTTTTGTTGCGTGGAAGCGCCTAGAGTCGGGAAGCCGGCGAGTGGTCCTCGGACCGCGGTCTGCGGTGTTCTCGCCAGTGCCCAAGTTAGGCCTTATCATCATTGATGAAGAGCATGAGGGCTCGTATAAACAAGAAACAGCTCCGCGCTATCACGCGCGAGAGGTAGCCGCCTGGCGGGCGGCTCAAGCAGGAGCACTGTTGGTGATGGGGACAGCGACACCTTCGCTTGAAACGATGTATCGAGCCGAGCGCGGCGAGGTGACAAAGATTCATTTGGAGACGCGTATCGGCGAGAAGCCGATGCCGGACGTTCAAATTATTGACTTAAAAGAGGCCTTCGCCGGGTACAAGAAATCGGGAATTCTTTCGCCGCCCTTGGGTTATGCGATCGAGCGCAATTTGAAAGAGAAGCACGGGACGATGCTCCTCCTTAATCGCAGAGGCTTTTCGACGCGTGTTCATTGTCCGAAATGCGGAACAGCTGAAAATTGTCCCTCATGTGAAATATCGTTAGTCCATCACCAAGCCGAAGATATGCTGTTGTGCCATTACTGTAATTTTCGCAAGATTGTTGCGTCAGGCTGTTCAACCTGCGGTGCCGCCATGATGCGGTTTGCGGGATTCGGAACCGAAAAGGTGGAGAGTGAGGTGGCGCGTCGTTTTCCGGAAGCGAGAGTTGCGCGTTTGGATACAGACACGGCCAGGCGCAAAGGGGCTCACGAGGAAATTCTGGGCGCCTTTAGGCGCCGAGAAATCGATATTCTAATCGGTACTCAGATGATCGCGAAGGGATTTGATTTTCCGCACGTGACGCTCGTTGGCGTCATTTTGGCCGACGTCGGACTCATGCTTCCGGATTTTCGTTCAGCGGAGAGAACCTTTCAGCTTCTCACGCAGGTTGCGGGTCGAGCCGGAAGGGGAGAACTCCCCGGGAAGGTTTATATCCAAACTTATTCGCCGGGGCATCCGAGTGTGCGTTATGCTAAGGAACATGACTTTAGTAGCTTTTATCTTTACGAGCTGCCCTCGCGTAAAGAGCATGCTTATCCGCCCTACCGCCAGCTGACGAACATTATCATCCGCTCACGCGATGAAAAGAAGACGTATCAGTTTTCGCGGGAGGTGCGGGATGCTCTGCGGGAGGAACTCGTAAGCGATGACCATGCAACGGCCGGTGTTGAAGTCGTGGGACCGGCACCGCTTCCCTTTGCCAAACTGCGGGGACACTACCGTTGGCATGTGATGATTAAAGCGCCCTATGGGGCGGGCCTTATCGAGAGAATCACAAAGCGATTGGCTTCAGTTCGAAAGTCAGCCGCTGTAAGTTATGCCGTAGATGTCGACCCCTTGAATATCCTGTAGTATGCTAGTATAACCAGGTGGATAACATGGCATTGATGGAAATTAGGGTATATCCCGACCCAATTTTAAAGGAGCCAACAGAGCCGGTCACGGATTTTGGTCCGGAAGCTCAGAAGCTCTTTGACGACATGATTGAAACGATGTATGTCGAAGACGGAGTGGGACTGGCGGCACCGCAAGTGGGTATTCGGAAGCATATTCTGATCGCATCGCCTACCATGAAGCGGGGTGAAGAGTATGTGATTTGTAACCCCGATATTTATGAGAGTAGCGGTGAGGAAGTGGGCCTTGAGGGCTGTCTTAGTTTGCCCGGAGTATCAGGGGAAGTGAGACGGGCAAAGGTCATTCGCATGCGATATCAGGATCGTTTTGGGAAATCTCATGATGCCGAGATCAAGGACTTCTTTGCGCGTATTATCCAACACGAAAAAGATCATCTTGACGGCATTCTTTTGATTGATCGTGTCGATTTCAACCAGCGTCAGGCAATCCTTTCAAAATATCAGTATTTTTAAGCTGCCCTCGATGAATCTCGTCTTTTTCGGATCCTCAGACTTCTCCATGGCAGCATTCAAAGCCTGTATGGATAGCCCCCATGAAATACTGCTTGTTGTTACCACCCCGGATCAAAAGAAAGGCAGAGGTCTGAAGCTCATGCCGACGGTCGTTCGTGAAGCCGCCCAGGCGGAGGGGCTCGACGTTATCGCCCCTGAGAAACTGAGCAGTCCGGATGTTCTCGATCAGGTGCGTGCGCTCGCGCCGGATCTCTTCGTGGTGTCGTCCTACGGGAAGTATATTCCAACCGCCTACCTGACTATTCCAAAGATTGCCTCTCTGAATGTGCATCCGTCGCTATTGCCGAAGTACCGCGGATGCGCGCCCATTCAATACTCTATCTTGAACGGGGATTCCGAGACGGGAGTGACTATTTTGGAAGTGGCCACCGAACTCGACGGGGGCGATATGTTTCACCAGATCAGGGTTCCGCTGGGTCGGGAAACGGACTGCGTTAAGCTGACCGAAGATCTGGCAAAATTATCATATCGTGCGTTGATGGAGACCTTTGAAAAAGCTGCTGCCGGCAAACTTTTAAGATCGAAGCAGGATGAAACTTTATCCAGCTATACTCCGAAATTGAAGAAGGCCGACGGACTTATCCGGTGGTCCGACCCCGCTTTTAGAATTGCGAATCAAGTGCGCGCGCTGCTACCCTGGCCTACGGCCTATTTTGAAATCGGCGACAAGCTCATCCAAGTATTGAAGGGGACAAGTGATGAGATGGGGTGCGCTGAGGCCGAGCCGGGATCGATTATCGCGATAAACAAAGACGGCGAGGTACGCGTTCAAACAGGGAAGGGCAGTTTTATAGCGCAGTGCGTCAAACCTCCGGGCAAAAAGGAAATGAAAGCCGCTGATTTCGCAAACGGCATGCGACTTAAACCCGGCTTCCGACTGAGGGCGGGATGAAAGTTCTTCATCTTGCGACGCATCTTAATTCGGGGGGGATTACCAAATATGTCCTCGAGCTTGTAGAGCCGCTCGAGCGAAATGACATTGAGCTCCAGGTGGCGTCCTCCGGGGGCGAGTGCGCACATCTCTTTGAGGAAAAGGGTGTCAGGGTCTACGCGCTCAATATACGCACAAAAAATGAACTCCACCCGAAGCTCTACATGTCGCTGCCCGACCTTGTGGGTATTATTCGCCGTGAAGGCATCGGTGCTTTACACGCACACACGCGGGTCACTCAGGTGATGGCTCACTGGGCGAGGGTGATCTGCGGGGTTCCGGTGGTAACAACCTGTCACGGGTTTTATAAGAATAGGCTGGGCCGAAGGCTGCTTCCGGCATGGGGCGATCGTGTGATTGCAATAAGTGAAGCCGTTGGGGCCGATCTGGCGACGAATTTTGGTGTCGCTGACTCCCGCATTGCTGTTATTCCGAACGGTGTCAATGTGTCGGCGTTGCATGCAGCATACTCGGCGCATGTGCCGGCAGCGGTAAAGAAGGGGTTTGGTTTTGGATCCGATGACCCGGTGCTGGTGATCATAGCGCGTTTGGTCGAAGTGAAAGGGCAGGCGTGTGTTATTAACGCTGTCGATCGATTGAGAGGGACGCATCCCAAAATTCGTCTCCTTATCGTTGGCGACGGCCCGGATCGTGACAAGCTCAAGGAGCGGGTTCGAAAGCTGGGGCTTGAGCGCCATGTGGTTTTTACAGGAACAGTAAAAGACATCACAGAACCTCTGGCAGCTGCGGATATTTTCCTGCTGCCGGCAACCTGGCGTGAAGCTTTTGGGCTGAGTATTGTCGAGGCGATGGTTTGCCGTAAACCCGTGGTTGTGTCGGAGACTTGGGCTCTCGCCGGAATGTTAAGAGGTGAGAGCGGCGGGATTCTTGTGGATCCGAATTCGTTAGAATCCGTTACTGCCGCTACGGATAGGTTGTTGCGCGATCCTGAGTTACGGGAAAAGATGGGATCCGAGGGGCGCAGGAGGGTTGAACTAGAGCTGAGTGTCGATCTGATGGCCCGTAAAATCAGCGAAGTCTATGGTGATATCTCAGCGATTCGCGCTACATCGAGCGCTTGACAGCAAATCCTTCGCAGGTATAATATTTCACTCGGCTTTAAGTTATTACTTTCCCCACATTTAGGGAGATATCCCTTTTAACGGAGGTATTATCATGTCAGTGCGAGTAGGAATTAATGGTTTTGGACGTATCGGGCGGATGCTTTTCCGTGCCGGCTATAACAACAAGGACATTCAATTTGTTGCAGTCAATGACCTCCCGGTCCCGACGGCGACCATCGCCCACCTGCTTAAATACGATTCCACTTTCGGAATTTTACCTGCGAAGATCGAGGCCAAAGAGGGCTCGCTTCTGGTGGACGGCAAAGAGCTCAAAGTTGTGTCGTATCGCGATCCCTCCGAGATCCCTTGGGGGAAATTGGGTGCAGATATCGTGATTGAATCGACCGGGGTGTTCACCGACGCCGAAAAGGCCAAAGGGCATCTCAAAGGGGGAGCGAAGAAAGTTATCATTTCGGCGCCCGCAAAGAATGAAGATTTGACCATCGTGATTGGCGTCAATGAGGGTAAATACGACACTTCCAAGCATCATGTCGTCTCTAATGCATCCTGCACCACCAACTGTCTTGGTCCCGTTGCTAAGGTTTTGCATGAGAAATTCGGTATTCGTCACGGGCAGATGACAACCGTTCACTCATACACAAACGATCAAAAGATTTTGGACTTCGTACACTCGGATTTGCGTCGTGCTCGTTCAGCGGCTATGTCCATCATCCCGACGACCACGGGTGCGGCAAAGGCCATTGGCCTCGTGCTCGAGGAGTTGAAGGGAAAACTGGACGGATTTGCATTGCGCGTTCCGACGCCGGATGTCTCAGTGGTGGATCTGGTCTGCGAGGTGGCGAAGGAGACCAGCGCTGAGGAAGTCAACGCTGCGCTGAAGGCGGCGGCTGAAGGCCCCTTGAAGGGCATTTTGGAGTACTGCACGGAGCCCCTCGTGTCGATGGACTTTAAGGGAAACCCCGCTTCGTCAATCGTCGATGCCGCTTTGACCAAAGTCATGCAAAAGACTCAGGTCAAAGTAGTATCTTGGTATGACAATGAGTGGGGTTACTCGAATCGTGTCGTAGACCTGGCGGTTTTTATGGGCAAGAAACTTCAGAATTCGGGAAATTCCAACCGGAAGACTGCAGGGGCTTCAAGGTAGTAATTGCTATAGAATGTTATACTGAGTGATTCAGCACTTGTCAAGTGCTGATGAAAAAGTAAAGGAACCCGCATTGAGCCACGTAACTTGTTTATAGTAAACATGTTGCGTGGCTCTCTTATTTTTCCCGCCATATTGAATTCCCTCCATATATAAGGTAAGTTTAGAGTACCTTTAGTCATCGCTTTCTAAGGGCGTTCATTAAGTCGCAAGGCAGAGCAATTCTAAGTGCCTAATCTCTTGTGGGGGAGTGCAGACCTTAGCGATGGAGTCTCGAAATAATTATAGGCGACGAACTCGTCCATGGGTGAGGGCTATGGCCCTCTCTCTCGTATTTGTCTTCACTACCACGAGCGTGGCCCTTCCGGCACCTGGAGTGCAGGGCGCAGAATTACTTGCTGGGCTCAGTACCTCCGGATTTGATTCCACGATTCTTCAGGCAAACCCTTTCGGTGTTCATGTCCATGAACGAGACGGCGGCATCGCCGGATTTTACGAAGGCCGGCAAGATCTTCCCCTAGTTGTTCATCTTCAAGACGCCCACGCCAATATTTCCGCCCAGGAAAATCTCCGAAAGATCATCACCGATATCGTTGAGCCTTACGGAAAGCAACCCATTCTCATGCTCGTGGAAGGGGCGGAAGGATACATCAGCACCGCACCCTTGAGGGCATTTTTACGTGCAGGCATGGACCCCACCATGATGCTGCTTTCAAAGGCGATGATCAACGGGCCCGAACTCGCGTCCGTCGATGATCCGGAAGTCATCCTCTGGGGTATAGAAGACGCAGATCTCTATGAGCGCAACCGCCAAGCGGCCATCCAGGCGCGTCGAGCCGAGGCGAAAAATTTGCTATTCATTCGTCATTATCGTGAAAAGGTGAGGCATCTGCTGTGGGAGCGGAGCGGAAGGCATGTGCAAAAGCTTGAAGAGGCGGCGGAAGCCCTTGAGAGCGAAGAACCGGATCTCAATCGTGTTTCAGAGGTGGTCCGTAATTATGTGAAAATTTATCGACGTGAATTACTCGAGAGAAATCCGGACAAGCCGTTGAGTGTTTTTGATATCTACGATCGATACCCGAATGTATTTAGATTTATGCAGTTGCATGATCTCTGGCAAGACGCGCGGGCAGAACTGGAAGCGTACCGCGTGAAGAGAGACGAGGATTTAAAACTTAAACAGGAGGTGCGCCAAGGGAATGCGTTACGGGAAAGGCATGAGGCCAAACCCGAAACGGTGCCGGAGGCTCCACCGATCGAACTCCCCCACAAGAGTGCCGAATCGGATAAACCGACGGTCCCCGGCGCACCTCCTGATCTTTCAGTGGAAGGGGAGCCCGAGGGGCTCGCGCTTTTACCCGAGTCTATTAGCGAAGCGGAAACCGGCAAGGACAAGTCGGTGACTTTCTGGTGGGACCTGTTCGAGCCGAAGGAGAAGCGCACGACGACCATGACCGTCCAAAAGTACCTTCAGGCTTCCGAAGATCTCGACAGCTATCTCTTGTTCAGGGAGTTTGGCAGCTTGATTCAAGAGCTAAAGGAAGTCTATTACGGCAATCAAGCCGAGCGGAGTCTTGATGCCCTGTTTGAAAAATCTCGTCTCCTCGAGAATCTCGTGAGGCTCGAGCTAACGCCGCAGAGTTACGGGCGGCTGAAGGAATTGGGCCCTGCTTCACAGGACTCCCTTATCCGCGGTTACAACCGATGGAGCCCAAAACCGTATGACGGTGAGGACGAGTCATGGGATGTGCGCCCGGCAATTTCGTACTACGAGTTGGCCGAGCGTCGAGACGTCAAATTGTTCGAAAATGTACACGAACTCATTATGCGCGATAACCGCTCGCCAATCGTTTTGGTTTATACGGGGGGGTTCCACACTCCCGGTTTCACGCATGAATTAAGAAAAAGGGACATCTCGTATGTAACGATTCAGCCCGCGATCGAATCCCTGTCGGGGGCTGATGACGAACGTTACGCGCGGGCTCTGGTCTGGCAGAAATCGACACTTGCCCTTCGAACTGCATTATCGACCGCGCCCCGTGCCCTCGTTCAGGAAGTAGGTCTTTCATTCATCGTCGAGCGCGTTCTGCAAACGACCACGTATGACGCTGCGATGGCAACGTATCGCGGAGCGGTTGAGGAGTTGGTGGCTGCCCATAAACTGGAGGTGGAATCGCGAGAACGGGATCGCTTAGCCAGTCTAAAAATTAAAAATCCCGACGCGATTCTTGACGGGCAAAGACAGGAATTTACCCGTGCGCTTGTGGATCTTCAAAAGTTTTTCGAGGTCCTCGCGGGCCTCATTGATTCAGGGCGAATTCAGCCGGACGGTGACGGGGCAATCCGCGTGCCGGTCGAGAATGAAGTCTTCGCCATTGATGCCGCGACTCGACGCGTAACTAGAAGGTTCCTAACCCCGCGTGCTGTCCGGCCCATGAGCGAAATGCCGGCGGGTACGGCGGCGGTACTGAGTGAGGGGGGAATTGAAGCGGAGGGTATATTGGCTCCGGACGGAAACGTATATATCGCGAAGGAGGCCGATCGCAGCCGCACAGAGAATCACGAAGTGCGGGTGCATGTCAACATGGCCGCAGTAACGAGGGAGAGGCCGGAAGCAGCCAGGGATCTTCGGACGAGGCTAAACGCTTCGATTCGGCAAGACAGGGTGGCACTCAAGCGCCTTTTTTATAAAGTGCGTGTTAACCAGGAAGGAGGGGATCTGACCGGTGAGGATCTGACGGAAGCGATCAACAGCGCCGAGCACGTTATGCCGGGAGTCGCGGCTTTATGGAAAAACTCGGTCAAAGATACTGATCTCGGACCGGAATTCAGTTTGTATTTCTGGGAAGAAGTAATCGGCGTATTTTTCGGGATGCTGATGCAGAACAGTGATAGTGACTTCCGCGATATCGCCACGGGTGCCAGTGACTACAGGATTCATGAGGACGTGACATCAGGGGAGGAAAGGGAGTTCTTCGCGATTGTTGCACGACTCCTAAAACCAGAGAACGGCCTCTTAAGATTTATGGGACTGTTCAATGAACTGGATGACATTCTGTCTATGAATGTGGACGGAGCGACGTGCTTTGCCTGGTGTTATGCAGCTAACAGGCGTTCTCGGTATCAAGATGCCGGGATTATGAACGACAAGCTCATGCAGAACCTCTTTGGTGTCAGCGACGATGCGGACGTTGTCTTGACGGGCAATAAAAATGAGGACATCAAGAAGTACGGCATTGTTAAGTACTATGGGCAGAACTTTATCAACGCCCTTTTGGAAGCTGATTTTGGGGGGACAGAATTTGCAGAAATGTGGGAAGCCGCAGGCCTCGATGCCCATGAGATGGGTAAGATCATAGACAGCGTTTTTATCGACTACTTTGAAGGGCTCGAACTGGGAGATTGGGACGAAGAACAATTCATTGAAAGTATTCTGAGCGGCATTGCCGGGAAGTTGGAAGGCGTGATGAGCATTGAAGACCTGCTTCAAATGCTTGAAGACAACCCCGAGCTTAAAGAATGGCTGCAGGAGCTGTTCCGCGCCATGAAGAAAGCTCGTGGCGACCTCGACAAGGAATTTCCCGGTTGGCGGAAGAGACTGTCGAAATTGATAAAAAAAGAGGCGGGCAGAGGGGGTCATCACACCGCGCCGGTTAAAGCAGAACCGGCTGAGGGTGATACGAACGCGCCGGCGAAGGAGCCCGCCCGGCGAACCGGTAATGCCGGTGCGCAAACGGGGACCTATCGCTCTGAAATGCGATTCGGATTGTTAGGCCCGATGGGTTTTTCGGCTTCGTTTATGCGGAGCGAGTTGCGTGTCGACAATGAAGCCCCGCCGCCGCAATCAGAAGAGGAGGCGCGAAGACAACAAGTGGCGGCAGCGGTTGAAGGTGCGGTCGGACCGCTTAAGGAGTACGTGGTCCAACGCTTGCAGGAGTACTATCCCGGGACTACGCCGGATCAGGCGGATCGAGTCTTTGAGCACTGGTTTGGTGAGCGTGAGGATGACGAGGCAGCCGCTCTCTACGAGAAGATCTTCTCGCCGATCCAAATGCCTGACGGCGGCGGCTCATTTCACGGTAATGACAACCTGGCGCCGATAGAAATCGCCCAAGCCCTGTCTTTTATGGAATTTCTTAATCCCAAGGCGGAAGATTACCGCGACCTTATCGGCCGGGCCGATAAGGACGGTAATGAACTCGATAAGTTGGTCAACGGCGCTCTCTTCTCTGAGGAGATTCGAGTCACCGTGATGACCGGCGAATCCGGTGTCGGTAAGACGGAGCTTCAACGCGGTTTTGTTAAACATATCATGTCCGGAGAATTTACAGGGTTGCCCGGCGAAGGACTAGGTATCGTCAATGACCCAAAATGGTTGGTCTTTCGATTCAACATCGATAATTTCATGGAGCTGGCCAGCAATATTCAAAAACAACAGAAAACAACCCCGGATGCCGCTTACGGCCAGCTCTTTAATCTCATGGCCCGGTTTTTGGACCGGCCGAACGTGATCCTCATCATGGACGAAGCTCATCGTATGTCGGATGGCAAGATTAAATCCGGCGTCAATAATTTCTTTGAATCGATCAAGTCGGATCTGCAGATGCCGGGCAACTATATCCGGATGGTGCTTGGAACGACGGATTTTGAGTATAAGAAATACTTTGCGCAGGAGGAAGCCGATGCCGTCAAGCGGCGCACATGGATGTTCGAGGTCAAAGAACTCGCGGATCTCTATGTGCGAAAGATTCTTGAGATGAGGGTCGCGGAGCTGGAAACCGTGGATGGCGACGATAATGAGCTTTACCATCACGGGATTCAATTTCAGCGCGCGGCGGAGCCCGAAGACGCAGGCAAGCCATGGAAATCATCGGCAGTAGATATCTTGAGGCGAGTCAAAGACAAATTCGCCCCGAACTGGGCCTCGCCTTCGAAGGAAATAAATTGGTTGGAGAGTGCTGCCGCGAAAGAGCGCTCACGCATTAAAGATTTACGCGTTCGCGTTGAGCGCGAAGGTAAGGGCTTGGCGAAACTGATCAACTACTACCTTGAGAATCGCCGGCTGGAACGTAAAAAGGGAATTTCCGCTTTGATTCGCCGTGCCCTTCGCAAGAAGCCGGACCAGACCGTCCTTCTAGATCGCATCCTGGCCCTGTCTCAACAGCTCCGGGACATGAAGGAGAAGCTTGAAACCCGCACTATCACGGAGCGGGCCATCCTTGCCAGTATCAGCCAGGATGAAGGTATCCCAATGAGTGTCTTGACGTTCTCGGCAAACCTGGACAACGAAGCATTAAGGCTGCAGATCAAAAAGGATCTCGTGGGGCAGGACGAAGCAGTGGATATTATTGTGAAGTTGTATCAGCAGTACGTAAAGCGAAGAAATGATCCTGGCAATGCCAATAGAGCCGATGAACCGTTTAATATTTTGGCAGTCGGCCCTTCGAGGGTGGGTAAGACTTATATCGGTAAAATTCTTGCCAAGGTCTTAATCGGAGACGAGAAGGCGTTTGAAATTGTGAGCATGACCGAATTCGGAGCTGCTCATACCGTGGCGAAAATGTCGAGTTCGCCGGTCGGATTCGTCGGGTCTGAGCAACCTGGCTTATGGACGGTGCTTTTCGACAAACATAACTCGGTTTTTGTAGTGATCCTCGACGAGATAGAGAAGGCACACCCGAGAGTCTATGACCATATGATGTCAGCCTTCCGTCCGGGACGATACACCGATCAGAGAGGGAACCTTACGGTCTGGAGGAACGTTATCGTCATTCAGACCTCCAATCTGGGCATGACCGATCCGGAGAGTGATTCGGATCAGGCTAACCGGAAACGCATCGAAAAGATCTACGAGATGTTGAAGGACCGGGATGAAGATCAGCTTGCTTTCGAGGTCAATGCCGCGCTGAGCGGCGTGGTTAGCGAGGCCGTCGGGAGTTTTCTTCGGCCCGAGATCCTCAATCGTACGACTCCTGGGCGTGAGATCTACTTTAATTGGCTCCATCCGGATTCGGCTCGCGAGCTTATTGACCGGGTACAGATCCCGAAACTCAAGAGCGACCTCGCAAGTCAGGGGGTGGAACTCGACCTCCAAGTGAAGTGGCATCACAAACTGAAAGTAGAGCCTGAGGAGCAATACGTGTATGACAAGAAGATTGACACGATAAGTGACGTAGTCCGGGGGAGTGACGGCACACTGTATATGATCGACAGGAAAGCCGGGCGCGTGGTGGTTGTTGAAGACTCCGGTGCCACAACCCAGATCAGCATAGAAGGCCCAAAGTCGATTGCGCTCACAGAAAGCGGAGCTCTGCTTCTTCACGACGGCGGTATCTCAAAAATTACAGACAAAGGAGATCTTGAGACTGTGTCAGCGCTAGATAAGATTGATTTCCTTAGTGTGAATACGGAAGAGCGCGCAGTCTACATCCGCGAAGGAAAGCTTTTTGCAGGACTTATTAGTGACTTGGCGAACGCGGCGGAAATTTCTGTGCCTGAGGGGTTCAACCTGAGCGAGGCGGTGCGGTATGGGAATACCGTCTATATGACCAACGGGTATGACATTCTCATGACCGATGTGGGAACGGGAGTACCGCCCACTTCGATTCTTGAGGAAAGAGAGAAGTCGCGCATACGGGACTTGCACATCGAGGAGGCGCTTGATGAGAACGGCAGCAAAGTACCACGGGTGCTCTACCTCATGGAACAGGATACGGAGCATGTCGTAATCGAACGTGATGAGAAAAAGGAAGCCGCCATTACGACCGATTTGATCCAGTTAGAGGAAACGCGTTATAGCCTCATGTCTCACGATCAAGAAGTGCTCATGATTCCGGTCACAGATGAGGAAGGGGTGACGCATAAATACATCTATAAAAGGGAACCGCCCTTTGCCTTCCGTGAAGACGGATCGCCGGTTGAGACAGAGGGACGACCCGTTTTGAGCGGAAGTTTCACACAGTGGAACAAGATGGAAAATAAACTGGCGGAACTCTGGGGCCGAAGGACGGAAATGTTGAAGCTCACGGATCAAGAGCAGCGAAAGCGGAGAAAAGAATTTGATGAACTCAATAAGGAGTTGGAGAGACACCAACGTGAGATGGACTCGCGCTTTCAGTATAGGAAAGCACCGGGTCTGGGAGGCCCAGGTCTTGATGTCCGAGACAAGTTCTACGTGCGTGTAGACTCGGAATTTGAACGCCAGTACCTGAAGTGGTCAAAGGACAAAGAAGCCATTGAGGAGGAGCATGACCACGGTGTGACTGAGAGGCCCGTCAAACGGCAGAGCACCTTTGTGGTTTACCGTGACAGTAATGGTAAGGAATTACAGCGCAAGGACCTTGCGTTTATCAGCAACCCAAAGCCTGTGGATCAAGATAAGCAAGCGGATAGGCAGGATGCCCAGGAGAAATTCGGACATCTCGACCCCAATTTCAATATACGCGCGGATGCGGCGGGGAATCTGCAGGTTTCAGATTTCAGTCTGCGGCGAGTGCACCAAATGCACGGCTTTGCCTACTCCGATCTGGCGGATCATCTCGTAAAGATCTCCTACGACAACGTATTTGAAGGAATTTCAAAGCTGGAAAAGATGTTTCAGGATGTTGTCCGGAGTCCGATTGAGAGGCAACAGCTCTCATACGGGGAAAAGGCTACGGTGGAGTTTACTCGCTATACAAACGATCAGGGTCAATCGCGCGGATCTGTTCGGACGACGAACGTGGAGAAAGTCGAAGAAGTTGCGGCTACGAGCCTCATGCCGCTTCTTGGTGAAAGGGATGTGGAGGAATGGCAGCGAACCATCGTCAGAAGGTTGAGCGATGCCATCAATGAGTCGGATCAGAGCGGGGTCGATATGACATCCGGGGAGTTCCTCAGAATCGTAGAGGAAGGAGTCGAATTAGACATCGATCAAGCCATTCGGGATGTCGAAAACGGAGATCCCTATCAATCGGACCGTGATTTCTTTGACGGCAGTACTCTGCAGTACTCGAGGGCAGATGAGCATAAACCGAAAGATTTTCATAATGTCCTGGCCGCTCTCGAACAGCCGAAATACAGCCATGACATTTTCGAGCACACAAATAAGGGAACGGATCAGATTGCCGTGGGCGCAGTCAAGAACCAGCTCGTCAGGGGCTATGGACTGGATTTGACTTATGAGGAACTAGAAGCGGCGGTCGAAGCCGGGAAATCGCCGCTTAGCACGGAGTCGGCTCAAAGATTGCTCTCCAGGATCAATCGCGAAACAAGGGCAGAAAAGGGAGCGAGCTTCAAAGACTTCACTAATCCGCTAGAAGCCTTGAGGGAGTTGAAGGGGATTGTGAATCGAGCCCTCCTCAAACAAAGAAACGACTACATTTCCCAGCGGTGGGGAATATTGCGCACAGGCCGCGCAAGTCGCGATGCGCTCGTTGCGGGAGAAGTCTCCTTTGGGGGGTATCTTTCCCCGGAAGAGCGGCTTGGCATACACCGTTTACTTCATCTGCCGATTGAAAACGCGGAGGACTGGGAGAGATTCAATAATGATAAGACGATTTCCAATAAGAGCATGCTTAAGGCCCTTTTGTACCTGCGTCAACACTTCGGTAATGTCCAATACAAGACATACTCCGACATCAATGACGATGACACGGTGTCTTATCGGCATGTGATTCAGTTTTCGCAGAGCATTAATGTCGATTCCGAGGCATTGACGAAAGTACTGGGCGAAGGACCCGGGGATAAGAAGTACAAGTTCCAGGCGTCGCCGATCGCTGTCCCCAAGCCCCCGGAGTTGACCGCGGAAGAACGAGCGGGGGCCACACGGCTGAGGACGATCTACTATGTCGACGACACCTCAGGCGAATACAGTCCCGAAGCGAAACAATTAAAGGAATATTTGGTCCGTAGGATGGGATTGACGGAGGCCGCATTCCCGATCGTGTGGGGTGTCTTGAAAAAGCTGGCGGATAAAAACGCAGAGCCGCATCCTGAGGCTGAACCGTTAAGCAAGGAAGGCGCGGCCGAGATTTGGGTGAAGCATTTTAAAATCGCCGGTATCGCAGACGAGCTTGTCGACAACATTCTAGCCAAGGCCTATGAGTTAAATATCATGCCGCCGGTCTATGCTCATGACGATCTCGTGCTGCCTGTCGATTACTATCGCGGAGCCAGTCAGCCGGGGTCCATCGGTGCGTTTGTCGGAGAAGTGACGGGGTATTTGGCGAGGCTCTATGACGGCGATCAGAGGAAAGGCGAGGAGCACTTCAAGGCGCAGTTTTACATCGATGATCCCGAGTATGCAGAGTATGAGTCAACGCCGCAGGACGTTGCGCGCGTGGGAGCACTCTTGACGCTAATGAATGCTCATACGGATGAACACAGCTATGCCCTAAATCGCGAAGACGAGCAAACACTCTTGAGAAGTTCTCTCAATAAAAGGGAGCAGCGATCAGTTTTGCTTCACGGCCCTGCCGGTGCCGGAAAAACACACTTAATATACTCGTATATTAAAAGAGAGGTTGAGGTCTACAACACGGATGTTCTTTACTTTGAGTTGGATGTTCAAAGATTGAGATCCATGGCAACCGGGGCCGACGCAGCGATTCTGTTTAATACTCTCCGCAGATTTGCGGATCATCCGAATGTTGTGATTGTTGTGGATGAAGCCCACGAGCTCAAAGACTTGAATTTTCTGGAGTATCTTAAAGAAGAGATGGGGAATTCGGACTCGCACATTCGCTTTTGGCTGGGGACGACGACAAAGGAAAAGGATATCTATTTCGGCGGGATTGAGGGGAAGGCAAATTTGCGCCGAATGCAGGAATTGTACCTAAAAGAACTGAGTCAGTTGGACAAGCAAATGATTGTCCGCGATAAGTTGGAGCGCATCACAAACCGCTGGCCGCAAGTTCATCCGGGCTTACCGGTCATGGTTCCCGAGGGTTTGATGGCGTTGTCGGCGCTAATCGTAGATTTTAAACAGCGTCTCTTCCGTGACGCCCCATCTCCGGCCCGTGAGATTGTTCTCGCAGATAAACTGCAGGCATTTGTCGCGACGCTATTCTCTCAGAATCAACCCGCATTGGCCCGCGCGCCGGACAACATCGCAGAAGCGCTCAACACCTTTATGGATAAAAACCGAACTCTTTCGAATGGAGGCAAGCCAAGCGATGATCTTGCTGACTACAATCAACGGAACAAGCCGGAGCTCGTCGCAATGTTGAAATACCTTCTGGCTAATGCTCGGTTTGCCGTGCATCAACTCGTTAAGGAGGGTGGTGAGGGCGCCGAGATCGCTCAAGAGACGGCGGCGCTTTTGAACGAGGATAATTTTCTGAAGATGCTGGAGAAAGTCTACGACCTTCCGCCGGCAACGCTTACCTTCGATTTTGACAAGGCGCTCGAGACATTGCGCATCCAATTAAAGGAGCGGATCATCGGGCAAGACGACGCGATGGACACGATTGTTGATGCGCTGCGAATCTATTATAACCGTCGCAAGGACCCGAGTTACCTGCGACCGTTCTTTGCAATTGCGGGCGGTCTATCAACGGTTGGTAAGACATACACCTGGGAGGTTTTAACAGAACTCCTATTCGGGAGCAAAGACAGGCACAGACTGATCTCCCTTACGGACTATCAATTAGAGCAAAATGTCGCACGCTGGCTTGGCTCGCCCCCAGGGTATGTAGGAAGCGACCAACTTAGTCTCCTCAAAGAAATCAATCAAGACGTTGGGGCTGGGGGCGGCGTTACTTTGGATGAAGTTGAGAAGGGCCACCCGGCCATGCTGAACCCGCTTTTGCAGATTTTCGGAGAGGGAAAGTCCGAGGATATGGCCGGCCGCATAATGTATTGGGCTGATGTCCTATTCTGGATGACTTCAAATTTGGGTGTGAGTGGGGCCGATCCGACCGAGAGAGAGGAAAACCAGGATTACCTCAAGGAACTCTATCAAAAGCTTGCGGAGGCCAAGGTTGATGATGATGCAATGTATTATGAAATCAACGCTCATACTCAGGGAATGATTGGTGAAGCCATTGAAAAAGCTCTCCGTCCGGAACTGCTAAACCGTCAAGACCCCTCCGATCGATTTATCTATTACAACTGGCTTCACCCGGACGACGCCAGGCGTTTTGTCGATGCGAATCTTTTTCGCAAATATCAGAAGAAGTGGAGCGATTCCGGTGTAGGGATCAGCCTGGACCCCACAGATGTCATCCATAAGGTGCGCGTTGCCCGATCTCTTCGCCTCCAAAATAATGCCAAGAAGACGGGCTTGAGTGACGTTGAAATCTCGAGGGATGACTGGGTCTACGTCCTAGATGCAGGGAATGCAAGGATCGTGAAGCTCATGGATCAATCAGAGGTGGCTGAGTTTATTCCGATCTCGGTCGAGAACGCGCTTTCATTCTCGGTCAGAGGGACCCGTGAAGGGCGTGAGTTTATCGTGGCCACAAAAATGGGAGTCGTGAAGCTTGACGCCTCCGGGGTGATGCTGGGTAATGTCGATGTGCCGAACGTAAAACATGTCTCGATCGAAGGAGACACCGCCGTACTGGCGCAGAAAAACAAGGTGGTGGTCGTAAATCTCGAAACGCTCGAAGTGGGTCATACCTTCGACTTGAAAAGACAAGTGAGTGCGATAGAAGGCATCTCTCTACACGGTGACTCGATTGCGGTTACGGACGGTCATAAGGCTTTCGGGCTCGATATTACAAAGCCGCGAGAGTCTGCCGTGGAGCTTTTTTCGGACGAACGGGGTGTCGGGTCGATTTCCTATGATGCGGCGGGCCGTCTGCTGTATCTGAGCCGCAGAGCCGTGACTCGTCAGCATGTGATCGAGAATGAAGAGACTAAAGACGCGATAAAGAAGGGGCGCTCAGAGGATGACGAGACAGTGGCAGAAAAATATAAAGATGTACAACGGAAGCCTGCCGATAAAGGCCGCGCCTTCTACTATATCCCGTTAAACGATGTGGAGGTGGCTGCGTACAGGGAAAAGAAGTCGCGGTACGACCAAATCCTGAAGCAGATAACGGCATACTACAAGAGCGTCGAGGATCTCATGGAGGCGGCACAGCAGCGTATTGATGCGGACGTGAATCGGGAAATTGAAGACCCTGTAAAACGCGAGACTGTTTATCAAGAGCGCATCAATAAGACATTCCTCGAAAAGTTAGGTGAGAGGTTTCCCGAAGATCGCGATGAGTACCTCGGCCTTGAAAACGAATTTAATGACTTGCGGTCTTATATGCATAAGCACCCCTCATTCCCCTCGGCTGCCCGAAAAATCGGCTGGGACCAATCGGTCTATCCTCATCGCGTGCTCGAAACCGACGAGCTAAATCAGTTTCATGATCACTTAGCACGGGAGCGCAAGCTCCGCAAAGACGCACAGGATGCACACGGCGATCTGGTTATGACCGAGGAAGAAAAAGTTGACGCCGCGCATGTTCTTGTTTATGTGGACGCAACGGGAGGTGAGCTACAGGTCAAGGACCTCTATTACAGGGAAAGACCAAAGGTGAAAAATCAGACGGAATTGTTAGATTGGGAAGAAGCCAGAAAGAAGGAGACGGACCCCGCCTTTAGATTAACTCGGAATACGGACGGCACGGTGATCCTTCTTGATGAGAAATACAAGACAGCGCAGACCCTTGAGAGTATCACGTTCTCACGCATTGCCGATCACCTGGTGCGAACCCAATACAATAACATTTTTCAGGGCATAACGAACTTGCGCGGGTCTTTCGAGCGCGAGTTCGAGACCGTTATCGAAACGCGGCCGGACATCTTCGGAGAGCTGACGTTCGGCGCTGACATTCAGGTGCATCTGGACGAATCGGGTAAGGTTCGTCCCTCTCGCGAGCCCATTCACCGCGAAGTGTCTCATTTGGCTCTCGAGGCCGGAGTCCCGGCGGCGTCTCTGGATGAAGCTGAAAGGACACTCGTTCAACTTGTAGACGAAAGCGTGAATGGGACGTTTCCCAAGCGCGGGGATATAGCCCAGATATCCGGGCGTGAGATTGAAGCTCACGTTGAGAGAACGCTCGGATTAGACGAGGGCGATTACACGCGGAAGTTGGTGCGCGTCCGGAAAGTGGAGGAGGAAACTCCCGAAGACGAAGTGGTTTATGATGAAGAACAGTCGGAAAAATCGGAAACCGTCGATGCCGCTGTTTACAAATTTGGGGAACTGATCACAGATTCGGATCTGGATGTGTATACCGTAATTTTTGACGAGCAGATCAACGAAGATGTAGCTGATGAGTTGCAGGTTCCTGTTCGCGAGCTCGATGCGCTGTTTCGCTTAGGGGCAAAAGCGTCACACCGTCAGGGCGTTCTGTTGCTAAGAAATGCCGTAGCGAATACCTTATCCAAAGGTAGAGGGAATCCTTACCCGAAGATGGCGCCGAGACCTAAAGAGGATGCAGGGCTCAAGATTCGCGATTCGAGGCGCCGAGCGGCTGTCACACAGCGTGACGTCGATCAGGATATCGCGGATCATCTCTATTATAAATTCAAGTCGCAGATAGGGATTTGGTTCAATGAGCGAGACGGGTCGCGGCTCATCGGGGAGTTTGAATTTAAAGCTCCCATGTCCGCACGGCAGAGGAAGAGAATGAACGAGCTTCTTAAGGATTGGTCCGTCGAGGAGATTGAGGCGTACGCGGCCACGGACCAGCAAGATTTTGTGCCTGAGATGTTACAATTCATGGTTTTGTACCTCAAATTTTGGGAGAAATATCATAAAGACGGTCCGTACAAGGGGAGACGCCCGAGCTATACCAATCCGGATGGGGATGCTAACTTTCACAGATTTCGATTCATCATTCCGATTCCCGGGGTTGAAGGCTCTTTGATGAAGCGTTTCGAGCGCGCGCGGCAATCGGGAAAGGGAAAGAGTGAAGATGAAATCCTCGCCGAGATCGTGGAGCAAAGGCAAAGAGAGCGGCGCGAGCAGGACGACCTTGCACGGAGAGAGGCTGAAGCAAGGCAAGAAGCCGCCGAGCCCGAGTTGCCGGAAACGGAAGTCCCTTTGCGCGAGGATACCCGCAGCGTGCCGGAGGTGCCCACCCCCCAGGGTGATGTTACGACGCAGGCGGAGACCGAAGTCCAACGTAGTACTATCGACGAAATCATGGCGCGACTATCTGCTAATCCTGAATATGCACCCATCGACGACGGCATAATCGCTAAAAGTGCGGGGAATTTGCGGAATCGCGTCCGCATTGATAAATTCAAGGAAGGCCATGCGAGCTTTCCCGGTTACAGAATCGAGGTCGAGACGAGTTCAGCGAAGGGCCGTAAGGGCTTTTTGCTTACCTACAGCGGGAAGTTTAACAAGACCATGATTACCGATATGTCGCAGCCGCTGGCACACATCCCGGATATCGAGGGGGAGGTGCTGCTTGATTTTACGGACGAGAAGGTGGGTGGAAAAACGCTGCTTACCTTCACTCTGGACGAGAAATTCTTTAACATGGTGGAGACCCAGTCTGCCGCCGTAGCTACTGTGCCCGCGCTGAGTTCAGCCCATGCCGCGGGCTCTCCAGCTTATCTATTTAACTGGAAGGTCGTTGGGAATTTAAGGCCTGATGTGGCCCCGGTCGGGGATCCGAGCGATGATGATTTTTTTACCGATGACGGCGGTGCGGCCGACGCGAAGGAACCCGCGGCGGCAAAGCCGAAGAGGAGCACGGCTAAAATTCAAGACGCCATGGAGGATACGCTGACGCAAATCGTCGGTGAGGCGCATCGTGCAAAAGTAGAAGCCTTTATGGCGGCCCGCAAAGTGAGGCAGGCCGGAGGGCGCAGTGAGACGTCCGAGCCCGAAGCGGAAGAGACAGGCCCGACCGCCGATTACTATGTTTGGGACTGGTCGTACAAGGACACCTCGCTTCCCAATTTGGTGCCGGACCCGTCGGGAATTGCCTTTGCTTATAACTGGATGTGGCTTGCCAGTACAAACCGTGAACCGCATCCTGAACTTGGAAATGAACCTCGCGGCATTGAGGTTTACCACTTCATGTCGGATGAAGAAAGGAATTCGCTTAACCGCTCGGTCAATACGTATAAGCCCTATTTTAGAATAAGCGACAGGCATATTCAGAATCTCGTCCCGTTCGGGGTGGCGGTCCTCGAGAACCCGAGTACGGGAAAGCCCATTTCGCTGGTTGTAAGCGGGGATAATGGCCTTCTTTTTTACCGCATTCGCGGCGTCAAGGAGTCATTTGCGGAGGGTGAGAATCCTCTGATTCTCGGGCACCCGACCGATGCCAATTCGGATTTGCCGGTTCATGTGCCGATCAATCGAGTCGACGACGTAAAAGCCATGCCCGGCACTAAATATGTTGTGGCGGCGCTTACGGGTCCGCATAGCTTGGGCGTCTATTCTGTTACGGGACAACAAATGCATCAATCAAATCAACTCGAGGGGCATGTTGAAAAAGCCGTGGCGGTTCCGGTCAATCCAGAAAATCCGAATAATAAGGATTTCTATATCTACTACACGGTGTGGCAGCACAACACTGTTTATCGAATCCCGTACAACACAGAAACGGGTTTTGGCCGGCAGGAGCCTTGGTTCGCTGCGGAGCGAGCACTTATCGGAATCACCGCTGACAAATCAGGTAACGTCCTTGTGACCAAGCTGTATGAGCATGAACCTCTGGTCAAAATTAACCCTGACGGTGAACAGATTCCACTGGAAGTGGCCTATGCTCAAGACCCCAGCTTTGCGCGGGTCTATATCGGGAATCCCTTTGACGTCAACATCGATCCGGACGGGTTCATCTATATAAGCGATAAGGGACCGCAAGGGGGTGCCGAGACAAGCATGGGCGAACAAAAAGTGATTGTCTTTCGCCCTTCGCGTAAAGCCAAGGTGACCGAACAACGAAGTCGCAAGGGTTTTGGCGGTACCGGATCTCCGCGCACCGTGGAGGCCAAGCCGCCTAAAAAGGAAGAAGCGTTATTGAAAGTCGTCAGTGATGCCCTGGGCGACGATTTCGACCCGGAAAAACATGACGGCCGCAAGCGCTATAAGCCCTCATCCGCTAATGAGGCCGCGAAACGAAGCAATGAAACAGCGAAGAGCGTCAAAAAAACGAGCGCTCTCCAAAAGCAATTGAAAGACGAGTTGGAAAAGCGTTACGGCGTTGATTTCCAAGAGTTGCGTAAGGCTATTGATGAAGCCGTGAACACTTATGAAGAACGGCTTGAGGCGCTGCGGAAGGTGTTGTCTAAGAAAGGCAGTAAGGAGAAGTTCTCGGAGGAGGAAGTCGAAGAGGCCGAGAAGATCTACAAGGAGATAGAAGAACTGCGGAAGCAACTCAAGCGGAAAGCGTTGGAAGTGAAAGCCGATATCGGCTTGTTTAAGAAGGAGGCCATGGCTCAAAAAGCGGCGGCAAAGCAGCAGGCAATTAGCCGCGCCGTATCGCGCGTCGAGGAAGTCGTCGACCATTTGGTTGAAGCGATGGGGGCGAGTGTGTGGGTGCAAGGGGGCGGAGTCAAGGGATGGGGAACATGGCCGCCGGCCACGCTTGATGCCTTGCGCAGAGCCATGGAGGAGGCCGATTTTGATGACTGGACAGGCGGCGAAGAACCTCCTGCCGGTTCCGATGAGGGTGGCGCCGGTGACACCGTGACAGCACCGCCCGGCGGCGCACTCCCTCCCGAGGGTGACTTGACGGCGCGTGTGTTGGTGGACAAACCTGCGCAGCTTGCGGATGTGCCTGTTAAGGAACTAAAGACATTTGAAGAGATCGAGGCTCACCTTGCGATCATGGGTGCCGCCGAGGGGTTTACCTTCGATAATGTTGGAGCGGCGGGAACCACCGCGGCCGTGGATACTCTGAGTAAAGGCGACTACAACATGGCGCAGAGATTCCCAAGCGGAGGCCCCGGAAAGAACATTCATTTTTATTATTGGGTTAGAAACGAGTCGGGCGAGAAAATCTATCAACTGCAATTTAGGTTTGATAAGGAAAACGAGACATTAACGGTCGGCCCTCTCTATGACGGCGCCGCCACATTGCTGGACGACCGTACATTTGAGCTCTCTAAGCATTTTATATCGCTCATTGTGCCGGCCTCTGCGGCGGATTTTGCCGCTAAACCCCATCTGCATTACAACCTCGCTTTGCCACGGAACTTTTACGATCAACTCAGAGAGTATATACCCAATCTCGACAATCTCGAGATTGTGGGAGCCGACAGCGGCGAACCGAGCGGCATGACCTTTAGTTTTAACATTGAAGTGCTGCAAGAAGAGGCGACGGCGACGGCATTGGAAGCAGTCCCTGAAGTGGTTACCTATACCGAGGTGCAGCCGATTATTGCGCAGCTTACGAGGACCGGATTTGTGCGCGGGCCTGCCGCGGGGGCTGATCCCGAGCTTTTTGAAGCCCTTAGTTATATCCCGCGGGGTACCACAGTGCTCGTAGACAAAATCGTGCAATTCATATGGGAGAAAAGATGGGTGCTGGACAAAGATCAAGCGGCAAAAAAAACGGTACGGTTTCAGCTCAAGTTGTTGGATCCTGAAAATGGGGTGGGAGAGGAAGACGATTTGCTGCAGGTGCTGCGGCAGGGCGTAATGCATGAGGGCACCTTATACCTCCTCGTCGAGGGACTGCTGCCGCAAGCGCTGGAAGCGTTTCGCACGCGTCAAGCAGCAGCGCCGGTCGGGGTTGACTTCGGGACGGAGACCGTCAAGTGGCAATTCGTTACCGTGGATGAGGCCAACGCGAATTACGAGACTTATAGAGATATCTTTGAGTACAGAGAAAAACCGCCGATGATTGCGCCGGAAGACGCAAAAGTGAAGCGGCTTTCACCGACTGCGATCTATGAAAAGTTAAGGAGAGCAGAGAACCCGGTAACGGGGGAGAATTGGTTTGAGCCAGTCTCCGTAGGCACCGGCGCGGCACTCCTCATGAATCCGACGGCTACCGATGGGGAGTCCCCGATATCGGTGACGAAGAGGCCATTGGAAGACGGAGGAGAGGTTTATGAATTCGGCGTTCTTCGTGGTGTAAACGCCCCGTGGCTTACTGTCATCGATGAGGAACCCGGCACGAGATCAATCAAGCTGGAGGAGGCATTCTTTGAGGACGGAATTATTCGCGCCAACATGGACGAAGGAAATAGAACTCTCGAGCCGGAGCGGGATATCCTTATCAATGCATTTGTTCAGCAAAACCGGATGGATGCTCGCGAGGCTGTTTTGGTGCTGGTGGTTGACGATCGCGCAGTCGAGAGTATCGTAAATCGTGTGCCCAAGCCGGACATGAGCATGGATGAAGCTACCCCGTTGCTCGTTACCGCGATGGCGCAGGTGGAGCGCTGGCTGGAGCAGGCGGCGACCATAACAAATAGAGTAGATGGCAAGGACTATGGCGTGCGCATCATAAACGAATCACAATTGTTGGCCGAGTATGCAAGCAACCGGGACATTTTTCCGCAGGAACTTTTCGAGGCGAAACCGCCTGTACTCGACCCCGAGACAGCGCTTGTGAAGGTCCTGCCGCTCGATGGCGTTTATCGCCAACTCTCAGACGAGAAAAAAGGAGAAACAAATGAGCCGTGGTTCTTAGATGCGGACAGCGACTTCAGCGGAGAAATCTATGGGCGCCAGTTGACGCTCGGAAACGCACACTGGCTGCGGCGGCCTGACGGAAGTGACGGCGTGGCGCATTATATGATCAACCGGTATCGTTTTGACGGCGAAACGGCATATGAATTTGACATGCATGTAGGGCCCCCGTCTATCGGCGAAAACGGCCTGGTCTTCTTCGAAGGCGAGGACGGGACGCATAAGATAAAAATAAAGGCCGGAGAATTCGAAGGGGAGTTGGAGTTGGACGCTCCCGTTCTGGTAAACGCCTTTGTGCATGAGCTGCTTCCCGAGAATGACGAACGAGAAGCTGTGTTCACATACGTAATCTCCGCGAGCGCCGAACAGGATATTATCAATACCCTACTCGCTCAAGGTGTGCTGTCTGCCGATGACCCGGAAAAAGTAGCCCTGGCGGGCCGGGAAATTAGTCAGCTTTTGAGCCGAAGATACGATTTTTCGGACCCCGCCGACGGGAAGAAATACGGTGTGCGATACATCGTGACGACGAATCTATTAGATGAATACCGTGCCAATCCGGCATTATTTCCCGATCATATCTTCGAAGCGGATCCGTCGAAGGTTCTCGCGGGTCCTGTGCGGGTAGGGGGCAGGGCAGGCAGGGCGAAGGCCTTGCGAAATATGGACGACGCGGGTGTGTGGCTCCGTGACATGGTTTTTCAGGCTGAGCCGACGGATGCCATTACGACTCCACTCAGAGTTGGTGATGTGAACACAGAACCTCACAGTACGGTTTATGCACTCCTTCGAGCGCTCGGTTACGAACCCGGCGCGGATGCGGCGGCCATGGCCATTGATGTGGCTGGCGCGGCGATGCCGACGTCGGGCGCGGCAAATGATTTTATAAGATTCCTATATCGGCATTTAGAGCTTCTTCATAACGCCGTCGGCGACGAGCGATTGGTGTCTGCGGAACAAAGCCGGGCCCTGGCCGGTTACCTCGAGGGATTCCATGACCGCAACCTTAATCGTGAGGCCATCGTGGAACTGTTCAAACGCGTCTTCGCCTCCGATGACGAGGATGAAAAGATCTGGAAGCTGTTGTTTCCGGCATTGCCGCATGCGCCTCCCGTAGTGATTGAGAGTCCCATTGCACAGCGTATTGCCGAACACCTCGCGAATAAACCTCTCTTACGTGAATTTATCGAAAAACATGCGGAAGTCTTCCTGGCAGGTCTACCGAAGGCAGACTTCATTCCTGATGGGGGCACCCTTGGGGGCTTCAACGTGCGTTTTGCAGCGGAAGGGGCGGCCCTCTCGGGCGAGGCACCGCACCCTTCTATATACGCTGAGTCCACGGCAGTGGCCGGAGGAGCCCGCGAGACGGTAAGTGCCTTCTATATAGCCATTGAGGAGCCCGGCGCCGCTGAACCGCTTTATGCCGCATTTGACCCAATGGTTGTTACGCAGAGTGAGTACGATCAAGTCAGCGAAACCTACACAATTTCCATCACCCGGGCAGCCTATCACGACATGATATCTTCCTTGCCGGAAGAACTGCGGCGCCGCGCCCTGGGTGAAGGGCGGCTTAAGCTCTTCACCGCGGTCGATGGCTTCAACCGGTATGTCACTTTCCGGGTCGCAGCGCGCGGTGCTCCGTCCGGCACAGACACCCTGTTGACGGCGCTGGACACTGATTCTGAGAAGACCTTTCTCGAAAAGAATTATCAGGAATTGGTAAAGGGTCTCCCGGCCGTCCGCACTCAAAATAATACGGATCGCATTATCTTTCAATATCTCGAAGATACGGATGCGAATGTTGTCAATCCGCGCGGAATTGTGTTGATCGATGGCGGCTTACTGAAGTTCGAGCTAATTGTCTTTGACGGCGCGGGGGTGAGGCGGGAGAACCCGGTCGATGTTGAAGTCTCCCTCGGAGATGTCAATTATCTAAAGTATGACGAAGCTGAAGAACTGTTTCATGTTGTCCTCCCTGATGAGGTCTTTGAACTGAAGCTTGCCCAAGACGACCGGATTCGCGAAGAGAACGAGCCTCAGCAAATTTCCTCATTTCAAAGCATGGCCCACCGGCGTGTGCGCTTCTGGAGAATGTCCGATGAAGACCGCCCGCGGAGCCCTGAGGAAGAGGAGCAGCTGCTTATTGCCGATGCCCTGGCATTTATCCAAGGTTTCGGAGCCGCCGGCGCCCAGGTCCAATACGGAACCGGTGACAGCACAGATGAGGATGGCGCTCAGCGGTCCGAGTTACGAACCGAGGTCCTTCCCCCCATCCCGACAGAAGGGGGGCCCACACGTATAGCCGGATTCAACGAGCCGGGTTTTAGCTACGAGCAATACCTCTTTAATAGAAGACCGCATGAGTACTTCAACCTGCAGTTTAAGGCAGGTGATAAGTACCTGCAGTTTCGGGTGCTTCAGCCTTTCCGCGGACAGGCCGATGAGCCCGCGGAATTCGCTTTCCACGAATCGGATGAACCCATCCCATTAGATCCGCTCGGCGATGTTGAAGGATCCGATGTGCCTATCATTAGAAAATTAGAGAAGATAGACCCAAACGACTTGAGCGCGGGCGTGCGGCTTATCATTAACCCCGGGTTTAGGGCATTGGCGCGATTGGTTGAAGTGTTGGCGGCTCAAGCACTGGTGCCTGATGAGAGCGGCGTATTCAAAGGGCGATTTCACGATCACTCGCCCAGCAATGCAGAAGGTATTCCGTTTGAAATTACTATTCCGGAAGCAGCGCTTCAACGCTTTCGCCGGCCCGCACCCACAACCCCCGACCCGCGCACCTTGTCTGCGAAGGAGAATGTGGATTTTGCGGACCGCTCCGACGCGGATAAATGGGGCGTGATCGAAGAAATTCTGGATGAATTCGAGTTTGAGGAGCAAGAGATTGATCGGACATGGGACGAGCGGCTTCAGTTTCTAAAGCGACAGGATAGCGGCACGCGAGGGATCGTGTACCAACCCGCTACCGGCTATATGGCTTCAACTGTTTACGATAAGAGCACCCGGAGAGCTGATGTTTCCGCAAACCCCGAGATTGTGGGACTCGAGTTACGTAACGCAACGGAGCTATGGCGCGGAGAGCTTACTAATTCTGCACATATGATGGCGTTGAGATATCGGGTGGATGAAAAGGAATTTGTCCTGATTATCCCAGCTAGAGGCCAAATTCGCAGTATCGATATTTCAGAGGGTACGGATAACACGTGGCAGGATGTCATTGATATGTACCTGCGCCAGCCCGCCAGCCTAAATGATCGGAAGGTTGTGTTGAACCGAGATGACTACTTGATCTATGAAAACGCGGTGGAGGAACGTGCTCAATACAGTGAAGGTTACTTTAAAACAGATAATGATGACAGAAAGTACGAGCAGATATTGAATCTGGAGGAAGGCTATATCTTTAAAGACGCTAAAGCTGTAGCAGCAGCTGCGGCAACTGAGGGGCGCGGGGCCCTCATCGTGGATGTCGGTGCCGGTAGCGGTAAGATGTTGACAGCCCTTAGTGGTATCGACAATCTGAAGGCTAGCGGACAGGGCTTGAGGCGTTTTGCCGCGGTTCCCGCGGACATTGAAATCAAAGAGGGCGATCTGGCCAGGCTGCAATACGAGGATCAGTCGGCCGACCGCGTCTACAGCGTTTTTACCTCCGCACACTCCGGCGATGCCTACGGCATGCTGGAAGAAATCTTTCGCATACTGCGCGTAGGAGCCGTTGGGCGTATGACCTTCGATTATCCACGCTACTCGAAATTGCGGAATGACGCCGGGCAGGAAAAATCGATTGACCTAGAGATGATGTTGACTCATATGGGTTTGTCGATGTCTGGGAAGACGCTGATTACTAAGCCAACGGGGAGCTTTGTAGTGGAAAATGACTTCTTCAAGATAGAAGTAACCGATCCCGGAGATGCCTTTGAGCGTATGTGGGAACCCTATGTGAAGGACAGGCACCGCGTTGTGACCCTGACGCGTAAAGGAGACGGCAATATTAAATTCCCCATTCATGTCGTGGGTGTTCGTCCCGGCACACGCGGCTACGACCTGAAGGTGGTGTACGAGAATGGCGCGCGAGGAACTCAGAACGTTGATATCGAGAGCGCGGCCGAGGACTCTCCGGGTGCAGGTCTTTCGGTCTCAGAGGAATCGAGCCGGCTAACGACCGAGCTCGACATCGTGCGGCACTACCTGTTGGACCGAATCGGCAACGAGGACGTGGTTGACATTCAGACAGAGGACCCTGAGGAAACCGGAAGCAGCTTCAGCATTACAGTGCCGAGCCAGGTGGAGCTTCCGCCGACCAGCGTGCTGGAGAGCGAACTGAGTGAGCTTTTGAGAAGAGAGGTGGGCATTCACAGGATCGCGGCAGCCGACGGGGCAGTTAAGAATCCTGAACTGACTCGGATCTATGCGAGCCTCTATACACACGAGGAGGTATTTGAAGCCTTTCGACGATGGGCCGAAGATGAAGACAACCGAGTGGGAACGGACGGGACCGGAATTGCCAAAGTCCGTGCAGCCGCAGATGCGGATTCCGTCGAAGTGGATGACAATAACGTACCTACAATCAATATCAATATTAGCGGTGGCCGTCCGTGGCACAGTATCCTGGGCCATCTTGCCAACGAGATGTGGGAAGACCATCTGACGGACGACCGCGACGTCATGAAAGTCCTTGAGGATATTCACGCCCGGTTGAGACCCGAGCTTGCGGCGCGCTTGCGAAACGCGGTGATTGCCCTACGGCATCCCGAGAATCTCAAGCCGGTCATTGCCGCGATGGAGGCCTGGTTTGAGGCAAATAAGGAAAGCTACCCGCAGGACTGGTACAGCTACAATGACCCGACACCGGAACAAGAAGAGAAGGAGTTTCCCGAGAATAGTGACTTCGGAATAGAGGTTGACCCCGATCTTCCTGACGGGGAAATCGAAGACGAAACTACAAATGTTGTCGCGAGCAGCGAATATAGGCCTGCCCAGACGACTCGCAGTACAAGCCCGGACCGCTTCCTAATGGTTCGGTTCACTTACTCACCGACGGTAACGGCTGACCAATTACTGCAGTTCGTAGCGCTGCGTCTGCATCACTGGATGGAGGAAGGCTCTGATGGCAAGAAAAGTGTCGCCGAGATCGCGGCCGAAATTACAGCCACCATGAATGGCGATGAGCAAGAGACCCCGGAAGCCCGGGATGGGGAACTGCCCCAAACTCCGAGTGCTCTCGGATTCGTACATCGAGACTTGGGAACTCTGTTTGCTGAGTGGAGGGAGCAGGGAATCTTTAAGCCGCACGGAGTGGGGGTGGATACGTCCCTTTACCTGTTTCCCGACTTGAGCATAACGGGAAACAAGAGACACAGTCGGTTTATCTCGAGGCCCGGCTGGCATGATTTAATCATTGGGGGCGAAACCGAACCAATCCCCGGCGGGGACAATCATGATCAGCACGAGCTCTCGCTCTTGCTGGTTGCCGAAGATGGCTCGACCGGTGAGATTAAAATGCACTTGCGCAAGCAAACGGACAGAGCCGGCTTTCCTCTGACCGTCGGTGCCGAGGACTCGTTTGATATCCGGGTGAAGGGAGATCGCACGGCTCTTACATATTATGTGCTTGTCCCGGACCATATCATCGAAACGCTCGATAGAAACCAATTGCCTCATGGGCTCGCCACGCGCGCCCAAGATTCTCAAGTTCCGCAAACCGTAAAGCTTTTCGGGGCCGCTGAGGTTGCCGGGAGTGCCGAGTTACGCGCTATATTCCGGCCGGATACCGCGGCCCCCCCGAATCCCGGCGCGGTGGGTGTAGACGTCTGGGAGTTTACGATAAGGTACCTGAGCGAGCCTCAAGATCGCATCCTTCGGCCGTATCTCGAAAAGTTGATTGCTGCCGGAACTACAGATGCCGAGCGGGATGAAATGCTGACCGCGGAAAACGTGAACGGCCTATTTCAAGAAATTGATCGCCGGTCATCTTCCGATAAAATCCGCGAACCGGCATTCAATCTAGTGATTGCATTCCGGGATGAGGCCCAGGAACGAGGGTATCTGCCGGCCCCTCTGAAGCGCTTTTTGGAATTGATGGAGCAGATAAGCGTCGTACGCGACGCGCTTTTACACGGACAAATGCTGCCCATCTTACAGCGGCTCGTCGCCGGAGATCCGGGGCCATCTCCGACGGGTGTGTTTGCTTTACCGGCTTTTGAGAACAATAACGGAGTGCGGAATCATATTGCTCCCGTATTGCAGGACCTGATGGACCCGACGATCTCAGTAGAAGATTTGGCTTCTTTGCTTGAACCTTACAACATTCTAGATAATGCAGTCGCTGCGATTGAAGCATTTGATGTAATTGTCAGCCGTGACGGCAAAACAGGGCTTGTCATCGATGCGTTGGTGAGCGGGTTGTTAGAGGCTTCGAGAGCGACCGGCGCACGCGTGCCGGACGAGATCCTGGAATATGTCCGGCGCTTTAGCAATCTGGACATCATTGCGCCGCAATGGAGCGTGGGGCATCGGCGAAGCCTCGCGGATATGACTTCGGGAAGGTCGATTCGACAAGGCCTAAGTGAGAAAGGCGAGGAAGTCCTCAGGAAGATTACCGAACTCCAAGCAGGAAACTCGTGGACCGCTCAAGCCGGAGAAGTCGGTATGGATTTTGACTCCTTTAACGGGACAGCCAGAATATTGGCCAATGCCGAAAGATGGACGGAACTGCGCGGCTGGATCATGAGCTACTTTACGCAGGGGCGCAGCGCCTTGGACCTGGCTGATGGCACAGCTTTGGGCGCAGCCCATGCACTGATTACGCATTTGGAAATCGAGGTTGAAGCGGTAGCTCGCACAGCGCGGCCGCCTCTGGCAGTTCGGGAGGAATTGGCCGCGTCGATTGATTTTGAAACTGACGGAGGCGGAAAGAGCACGCTGCCGCTGACCTATGATGCGGAGCTGTTTCAAGGGGCATTACAGGTGGCGGCTGTCAGCCCGCTGCCTAACTCGTCACTTCGACGCCGTCTCACAGCTCAGATTGCTGCGCAGGAGCTGATGAATATCCTCATCGACAGCGAGGCGAACGACTTCAATATTATCTTTGCCGCGGGTGCGAGAATCGGGCCTCAGTACTACGGCATGACCGCACTGACTGATACTATCGGCTTGAGCTTCAAGACAGATCCCCGTCCGATTCCAGTAAATATTTCACCAGCGAGTGGAGGGCGGCTCACTTTTCATGAATATTCAATCAATGATTTTGTGGATTTCAGGGTCGAAGACGACGGCATTGCAAGGCTTTATGTGATCCAAACCGCCTATGACCGCATCAAGCAGGAAGTCCCGACCTCAGGCGTCCTTTTCCACGGCGAGGACTACACCGGCTACGAAATCGTGCCGGTAACGGAGCCCGGTGATAGCGATCCGGTAGCAGCGCTCGATGCCGCAGATCAAGGGCTTGAAGGCCTGACGGATCCGCTGCCGGCGGCGGGAGCTCAGCTTGCAAATCCGCGAATCTTTGAGCTTCCGAACTCTGCCCAAGAGGGTCTTGAGGAGCACGTTCTTCCTGACTTGCACAAACTAATCGATCCCGATACAACCGCCGATGAGAAGGCGGCGATTCTGACCGCCGGACACATGATCGGAAAGTTACATGAAGCGGCACTTGAAATTGGTGACGGAAAAAGACTCAAAAACATCGCGAATGCCGTTTTGATTTTCGTAAATAAAGCTGCAAAGGCTCAGGGTTGGATTCCGGAAGCTCTCTTAAAGTATTTGCGTATTATGAATGAGGATCCGAGTATCAATGAGGTATGGAAAGTGGCCCGAATGGATACGATACTATGGGGATTGGAGGATATGTTTGCTGCACAAAGCCGGCGAGGTGATGAGGCGCCGGGCGAACTCGCTCGTGGTTTAGCGGTAACAGACGCGGAAATTCGCGCACGGCTTGTTGAGGCCGGATTTGTGGAAGCGGGCAACGACTCGAAGGGGGGCAACCTCGTGCGCGCCGGGCGTATTGTGGCGAACTGGTTTGAGGAGGGTCCGAGGCATTCTATGTCGCTGAAGGGCCGCGTGAAAATCGGCGGCAGGGAATTTTGGGTTGACCTTGCCCCGCCGACTGATTTTCTGGGTAACGGTACGGCCGCAGACGAGGGAAGCCTCACGATCAGCGTATTTACGGAGCCGGGGGCTACAATTGCTGCCGACAAGCCGGGCCTTAAATTTGAAGGATGGCTCGGGATAGATGTCGTCACCGAAGGCGATGTGACAGTGCTGCAATTTCACTGGGAGCGGGCCATCGGCCGCGATGGCCTTGACCTCGAGGCAGTGCCGGCTGAGCTTTACCTCTCAGGGACTTACCAGGAGGACCCTAAGCTTCAGTACCGCGTTGTACTCCATTCCGAAGAGGACACGCCGACAACTGCCGAGGAAGCGGCTGCGAACCCGCCGGGTCTTGGAGGCTTCGAGACCGTAACGAGCGCAGAGGCTGAAGCGAAGTTAAAGAAACCGATGGCTTTCATCGAGGCCATGGCCGCGCATCCGGACTTCACCTTTATCAAAGGTAACTACGATGGTGCCGACACATGGCCGGAAGAGGTCGATCTCGACGCCGGTGAGGGGAAGCTCTTTGGGTTTTATCATTACCGCATGGGGCCCTATGGCGGCGAGATGAGCCCTGCTATGTTTAATCTTTGGATCGGTGAGAAGCAATTTAAGACCGCTTCCTTTAATATCTGGCAAAACAAGGACAGGGGCGTATTCGTAAATACTTCGGGTAAGACGGATAATGAGGCGGACCTCGTTCGTGACAAGGTCTCTGATGACCATGAAGCCATCATCGGTTTCGACTATCCCGAGAGCCTTCACATCACGCTCTATGCCAAGCTCGACTTCGTCAAAAAGCTTCAAGCCAAAGAAGGGAAGACGACGTTTACCTCACCTCTTCCCGACGGCCGCACCATGACCTTTGAATTCGTGGCCGTTTCGGATGTGGAAGATGTGGTTGCTGAGGAACCATCAACACCGCCTGCGCCCCAAGCCGCTCTTGTCGTTTCCGATGATGGCACCGATTATGCGGAGATGCTCAGGAAGAGGTTTTATGGCATTGAAGGAGGGGGACAGTACTTCGAGACGCCCGACCGTATACTAATCCGTTTGGCCGGCAAGGAGAGACAAAACGGCGATCTGATTATCAGCTATGAAGTCGGCAGCCGAAAACTTCGTGTGGTCAATCCTGCCGAAGATCTGTACATGAAGTCGTTTGAGGTCTATGACGAGACAGACTTGCGGGCGCTCGACGCGACAGATCCGGAGGTCGAGGTGGACGGCGGCCGGACCGTTTTTTCAAGATTCCAATTGGACGACGCGGCTCAGAGTCGTCCCGACCTGATTCAGGATATCCTCTGGCGCGTTGACAAGCGGACGAACCGGGTCGTGCTAATTTTTGAAATCGATAAGGAAGAGTATGCCCCTGCGGCGGCAAAAACCGGATTCAAAAAATCTTTTGATCATACCAACACGCAAGTGAGAATTGAGCCGCCGCGTGCGCGGCTTGGGAATCTCCAAGGGATTGCGGCTCAACTTTTCATAGACGGCTTTACCCGTGACGGCGATTCGGAAGATTCGTATGCAGTTAATGACGCCGGAGGTGGAAGAATCTTCGGCATGGAATTCAGCCAATTAGGTAGCGATACGCTCACGCTGAGTGTCCGCGAAGCCGCGGACAGGAACGTATCCCTTACGCAGAAACAAGACATTAGTGAAGCGAGTCATCTTGATATCACAGTGACGAATGAAAACGGCCGGGAATACATAATGCCCGGCGGCCACGTAATAGCGGCCCGCTACCTCCGCGATCAGAAGCGCCTTGTGATCGTGGTTTCGGGACCTTATCTTGAGGGCCTTAAAGCAGAGGGAACTTACGCATTGGACGGCTGGGTGTACGGAAACGCGGCTTACACCTACGAAATCATCTCCGCGAAGGAGGCACGCAAGCGGCCCGAATTTTCGCGCGCGCGGATTCCGTTCGAGATTCCGTTTCTCGGCAGTATTTCACCGGAAACGGTGTTGAGGCCGGTCCTTCTGGAATTGGCCGATCCTACCACGTCCCCAAGCCGCCTTGCCGAAATCTTGACTCAAACGTATGTCGACGCACTGATCGATAAGACGCGGAGAATAGACGCGGACGCCTCATGGAGCAGCGGTGCAATTACGCGTGTAGTAAAAAGTGCGAGAGAGCAGAACCTGCCGGTCCCTAGACCGATACTCGATTTGTTTGACCTTCTGACGTCCAGCCAAACGTGGATAGGAGAGCACTTGCGCCACGCCCGGACGGATAAGCTTCTTGAAGCGGAACGAAGAAGAGCGCCAAAGGCAATCGAACGGGTGCCTGTCACTGATGCGGCGCTCACGCAGAGTCGGGCAATAACGCCGGATGAAGTCGCGGCTAAAATGGTGGTTGATGGGGGCTTTGTCAATAAGCCGGACGGCGAAGTGCTGAGCGATACAGATACATTTACGGCAACAGTCTACGACAAGGAAGGGACTGGTCATTTGGAGCGCGGCGTAAACCGCGGAGAAGCTTTCGTGCAGTTGTTCGGCGATATCTCTGTAGGGAAAGGGGGGCAAAAAACGACGACATCGCAGAGGCTGCATATTGGAAAAGACACGAGGCATTTTGGAGGCGTGGCCGTTGAAGTCGACGGCCAGGTCAGTGTTAGAGTTGTCGGCGAGGGACCCCGACTTTTGCTGAAGGGTTTTGGAGGTGTTGAAGTTGTGCAGGACCCGGATCAGCAAGCAGGGCAGAAGACTTTTGTTTACTATTGGGACGAGGCACTAAACCGCTCGCCGGAGGTGCTGACCATTCTGCTTAAGACAATCCCTTCAGGAACGGAGTCGGAGGCTGTTAGACGAGCGGCCTTCGAACAGGCCTTGCCGCGACTGCTTGAGGGCGAATACGAAAACGGCGATCGGTATCGCCTGGCGATTAGGAAGATACCCGACGAAATTCGGGGGATCCTCGGCCTGCCGCCTGACGAGCGGGCCGAACCCCAAACACCGGCGGCAGCGGCGGCTCCGATCACACCACGTGCTTTGCCGAGAGCGCCCGGGGCCATTTCTGCAGATCAACAGACACTGACGGTCGTCAACGACATCGCTGAATATTTGGAGGGCCGTGAGGATTACAAATCAGAGTCTGAGGCATTCGGCGGGGAGCCGAGTACCGGTCAACTTCGCGGGCGCACTTATCAGGCGACTGATTGGAAAAACGAACACAATTTCCAGGGATTTAGACCGATCATTGGCCTGCGCCAGAGAAAGACTTTCAAGTACAAAGCGATCAACTTTCAACTCGCTCAGTATGACTACCTTAACCGGGGTGAAACGGAATACCGGACCTATCCGCGTTATTACCTCGATGTCACTCTGGATGAATACAACAATGAAGTTCTTTTGAAGCTTCAAGTGGAGACGAAGACAAAGACAACGCCGCACGATGGCATCCTTGAGACGGTGGCGGAAGCGAAGATGAGTCTTAAGCAGTTTATCGGAGTGGGGCTGCCAAACGCGAATGAGTCGTCGTATTTTCGTTTTCGTTTCAAGATGCTCCCAAAGAAAATAACGGATGCCTTTCGTGAACATGAACTAAAACCTGAGGACTGGCATATTGCACTAATGCCGGGCGAAGCTGGTGCGGATCCGGCCCCGCTCGAGTATCCGGCACCCGCCACTTCCTCTCCTGCGGCGTCTACGACGCCGGTACGACCGCCAACCGGGAGATCCGCGGCGCATACGGTCGACTCTGTGCAAGCTAAAATCCGCCAGCTCGTGGGCTTAACGGCCGGTAATTTGCGCGTAGCGCCTCGTAAGGCCAATGAAGCACAAGCTCGTCTTATTGCCGAAGTTAGGGATGGGCTGGAGTTTTTGACCCAAGGGATTGATCCCAGCGAAATCAATCACGACATTCGCGGCCTCGACGCCGTTGGCCAGGTCATCGTGAACGCCTCGGGCCGAGGCGGGAACTTTGAGGTCATTCAAGACGTGAGCTTTAGTAACCTTAATTCCCTGCCCCTCGCAGAACAAGCCGCCGGTGAGGATCTCGCCACACGCGCCTTTGAAGTGACCTTCGGCGGCAACATGACCGTCATGGATTGGGACAAACTCCGCACGCAAGTAGCGCAGCGGACCGCTGCCCCGCCTTCGGCTGATTCGGCAGCTACGTCCCTGCGGGCGCCGCAGGCGGCATTAACGGGGTTTTCGTTTGAGCGGTTTGTTGGGGGGGTGTTTGGCGAAAGTGAGGCCTGGGAGAGAGTCGCCGGGCAATCGTCGGGAAAAGCGACCCAATTTAGGCACGTCGGCCGAATCAACTCTTTAAAGGCGCGAGGGAGTGATAAAGAGAGCGAACGATTCGTCGTTGTAAACATGCTCAGTCTGAATCTGCGGATTGAGGATCTCGGAGACGGAAATCCGGGCCTTGCGCGAGGCGGGAGTAGCAAGGTTTGGTGGTCTGTGGATGCGCGGGATGTCAGAAGCGGGACCATAGCGTCACCGTCCGACGATAAGGAAGTGCTTACCGTCTATTTGGACCCCAATCGCTTCGGTGATTACAAGGATTACTATTCGCCGCGGGGGACAGATATGGAACCCTTATGGAGAAAAACGAGAGACATAGTCGATGAGGAGAAGAAGATTATCTTGCGGCCGCTGGACGATAAGAGCACCGACGAAATCCATCTCGTCTTTAAGGCACCGCCCCCTGCAAAAGAGGTGCCGCCCGCTGCCGTACTGACCGGTTTTACTTTTAAGCGATTTACGGACGAGGCTTTTAGCAGTAATCCGGCTTGGAAAAAAGACGAAGAATTCTCCGGTGCGGCGGCGTCGCGCTACTATTTAGATATTCCTCAACAGAAACACCGGTATCACATCCGGGGAATTGATACGGCAGGGCAAGAGCGATTAATTCTCATGCTTAGTCCTCCGTTTATACTCGTCATGGAGGCGGACCCAAGCGGGGTAGGACTGCGCGGTTTTGGGAATTCAGACATTACGTGGAAGGTCGACCAGCATGATGTGCGCGGGGCCAGCGTAGAGGGCGCGGCTGCAGGGTCGGTGCTGTTTAAGGTCTATCTGGATCCCGAAAAGTTCGGCGACTACAAGAGGTATTTTACTGTCAAGCAGGGCGCGGGGATCAATTTAACACCGGATCAAGTCAGGGAAGTAAACTCGCGCCGCGAAATCAAGGAGCCCCAGAGGACCATTATTCTCCACGACCGATACGGCACCGGCACTGACGAGATCCACCTGATCTTCAATGAAAAGCCCGCGGGAGATGCGCCGGTAACCACCGCTAGCGATCGTACCGTATTGACCGGTGATGACGCGCAGGGTAGCGACCAGATGCAAGCCTACATTCGGTCGCTCAATGCAAGCGGCGATGAAGCTGGGCTCACTGTCATTGGCGCAATCCAACTCTTGCGGGAGTACATGCTCGAGTTCCAGACGCCGCTCGGCGCGGTTTCCGGGGCGAATGACATTCGTGCATTCTTTAGTTATCTGAACGATCCAAACAGCCCGTATTGGTTCATGCGCGGTGCGGTCGATGAGGCGGAGCTAAATGACTGGGTTGTGACAGCAAGCAATGTGCTTCTTTTCGACAACCGGTTCCGCGAGGAGTATCGAAGCCACAAGGATGATGTCTTGCATTTCCTCGGTGTTATTCTCCGCCACACCCAGGCAATAGCGCGCCCACAGGATATGCGAGAAGATGTCAATGTAGACGCCTTTTATATGTTCGAAGCCTTCACGGGCGTTGAGCTTCAGGACCGCACGATCCGAGCGGTTCTTAGAGCCATCTATAGTGAATACACCATTGAGGAAAGCGAAATTGATGCCTGGATTCGTAATATCAGGGAAAGGCGACAGCAGCGGCTCGAGCTGAGCAGTAGTGATGCTGGGGATGTTGCGGCTGATTTACCGGGTCGAGCGGATGAAGTGATTCAGTACTTTCGCGATGAGTTTAAAGAAGGCGAGTATACGGTTCTGGATTTATTTGACGGACTTGTTGATTTTAAGAGCAACCGAGGCAATAATTTGACCGTCTCTGACCTCAGCTACGTCTTTGACTACTTTAATGGGGGTCACGAGGATTTTTATTTTGAGTATAAGGCGATGGAAGCCGGACAAATAGGGCGTTGGTTATTATTGGCGTTTAATTTATTGGCAGATAAAGAAGTGGGCTCTTTTCCGGGAACCGGCGAAACGTTTCCGGGCTCCGGCTTCCTCGGTGATGACTATACAGGAACTATGGATTCGGTCCTGGACTTTCTTTACTTGGTAAGCCGGGGGTCGGGCGTTGTTGGCTTGGAGGCTCTTGAACTCTTTGAGCCCTTTACCGGAGTGAAATTGCGGGCCGGCACGATTAAAGCGGTCGTTAAAAAACTAAACGCTCGAACCGAGCGGGTGCGATTGGACACGCGTATCCGTAGTGATCGCGTCGATCGAAAGGCGGAGTTGGTGGCGGAAAGAATTCAGGAGCTAAGGCGGCTAGGCGAGGGTACGGCCCGCTCCGAATTAAGAACGACTCTAACGGCGGCGGCGACCACCACCGCAACTGCGTCAACAGTGGACGATGTGGCGTTGAATGCTGCGGAGGCCAGCCGGGTGTTGTTCGAATTGGACTATGGTTTGGAACGCGGTTTTATCAGAACTCGAACGGTGAGGGTCGATCAGGGGATTCTGCAGGCCGTAGTGGGCAGGGCGCCTCCTCAGTTAAGGGCACTGCTTAGAGACCGCTTTAGCGGTGAACTCGTTGTTGTTCGCGATACAGTTAAAAAGCCGAACGACAACCTCTTCCTCCGAATCACAGCGAATGACATCCTCCGTAATCTCCATCCTTCTCTTGATCAGCCTGTAGGGGAGCTATCTTTTCAGTTTAACGGCCGGCGAGCACATGCCGTAGCGCGCGCCGTAGGCAATAAACAGCAGGTGCTGGTGAGGGAATCCCTCATGGCGTCTTTAGAAGACGCCTTCGATACGGGAGATCCCGCAGTAGTGGAACAGGCCACCAACGATCTGCGCTCACTCATTATTGCGACCCTTGAGGAAGGGGCGGCGGTACCTGCGCCCGCGCAAGAGGCGGCTGTGAGGGAGAGTGTGGGCTTTGTTAACGAGCAGTGGTGTTACCCCCTTTATTGGGCCACTTGAAAGTTTAGTCCCCCGGGGTTTTGGGTTGATGAAAATTGTTTCGTGAACTCGCTGGGCGTCAGGCCCTTGAGCGAGCCATGCGGTCGAAATTCGTTGTAATCCTGCCGC
>JAUYMS010000030.1 GCA_030698625.1 Candidatus Omnitrophota bacterium
TTGCTTTGCTCAAGCTCCACCGTGCGCAAATGCTGGATGATTTCTTCTGAGGTATGTTTCTTCCTTGGCATGTCCCTGTCCCTTTCGGTTATGACTCCAGATTAGCATATCGTCTGGACCCGTTTTACCCGGGCAGGTCACAAGCCGTGAATATGGTGTTGTGGAATGCCGATGCCGACAGTGCCGGGAAATATCGGGCGACTGCCAGTTTATTCATTCAGGGCAATATCCTCGGCCCGATCGTGCCGCGCGGGACAAGGCCGGGAGATTCCAATGATCGCATTCCGCACGAGGACCTCCGTGTTCTCAGGGCCCTGCGCGTCTTCTGTGCCTTGACCGACCAGTCGGGGATAAGGAGTGACAACTCGCTGGATGTTTATGTCGGGGCCGAGGGGCAAGGACATACCGTTCACTATCTGCTCGATTTCGGTGAAGCGCTCGGTATGCACGGCGCGAATAAAGAGAGAAAGTGGGATGGGTTTGAACACTTTTTTCCATGGAAGGATACGGCCGTAAATTTTCTGCGACTCGGCGTGCCGGTGCGGGGCTGGGAGCGCTTTCCGGTCCGGCAGTTCGATCCGCGAGGTTCTTTTGAAGCCGCGGTTTTTGACCCGGCCGAGTGGAAGGAAACACATCAGTTTGACCCGATTAGGCGCAGTCTGCCGGACGATAACTATTGGGCCGCCAAGATTGTCGGGGCGCTGACCCGCGATCACTTCGAAACGCTGTTTAAAGCCGTTGAGCATCCCGATCCCGAGTACGTGCAATACCTCATCGATACCCTCATGCTGCGGAAGGAAAAAATCCTCCGCCATTTTCTCTACCGGGTTTCGCCCCTCGAAAGTGCGGGCGTAGAGGGCGGTGAGTTAAAAGTCGAAGACATCGGCCGGAAATTGCTGCCCGGGGACGCCGGGGGAAGCTACCGGATCGAATATTACGACTCGGAGAATCATGAAATAGCGGCGCCCGCGGCTGTCGAGAGCCGTGAAACTCAATTCGGAATTTCGGTTCCAAATTCAGCCGGGGATTATCTGCGCATCGACGTGCTCGCGTTGCGTGAAGGCGAAGACGCGGTTCGGCCGGTTGAATTCCACCTCCGCTCACGTTCGGATGGAACGTTTCGGCTGGTCGGGATCGTCCATTAGGATTAAAGACCTGTGAAGCAGAATTTTCGGTGGTTCCCGCTTTTAATCCTTGTTGCCGTGACCCTGAATCTCGGCGCTGACAATACGCTGAGCGACCGTCTCGCGTGTCTGATTCCTTACCAGCTTTTCGGTTACCGAAGCGGTAAAGTCATGAACGCCGAACCCACCCTTGACTTTACCGTTCCTGTACAAAATGGTGACGGGGAATACCTGCAGTTTTTTGCGCTGGGTTGTTCGGGGTCGGGTAATAAGGGGCAGAAGCTCGTGGCCGGCCGCATGGCTGCGATTGCTGATCAAGGGAGGATCGCATTTGTCCTCTACCTGGGCGACAATTTTTATGGCTGCGGTGTCTCGTCAGTCAGCGACCCTCAGTGGCAGACAAAGTTTGAGGCCGTCTATCATCAACCCTCGCTTCAGATTCCTTTCTATGCAGCGCTGGGGAACCACGACTATCTCAAGAATTCGCAGGCGCAAGTCGATTATACGGGAACACAAGAGCGCTGGCGTATGCCGGATCGCTATTATACTTTCAGTGAAAACGTCGCCCCGGGCGTCGGCGTCGATTTTTTCGCTATCGACACGGAAGCCCTGCTGCGCGGTAAGGCGGCCGAACAGATCGCATGGCTCGACGAAAAGTTAGGCCAATCCACGGCGCGCTGGAAACTCGTGTTCGGGCATCACCCCGTTTATACCGGGTCACCGGATAACGACATCGAATCAGAAGTCATTCGTGAAATCCTCGAACCGTTATTCGATCGACACAAGATCGACGCCTATATCAGCGCAGATAGCCACACTCTGGAAGTGCATCGCTCACCCTCGGGTCTTTACTACATCGTCAGCGGGGCTTCATCGCGCCCGCGGACGTTGCGCTGGGAGGAGACGACCGTTTTCGCAAGCGCGGAACTGGGATTTGTCTTAATTCGTCTTAGTAAAACGGAAATGACCGTGCAGTTTATTGACGCTCAGGGCGGGATAGATTACGTTCACACCATACAACATAAGTAATCAGCAGGCCGATAAAAGCACCCACCGTATTAATTACCACATCCCGGAAGTCGTAGTAACGGCCGGGATGAAGCCACTGCAGAAACTCCTCGAACCACCCCACCAGAAAACTCAATGCGAGGGCTTGTGCCATGACATACCGCGATAATCCCTGCAGCCGGAGTGCCCGCCAGATCAGAAATGCCAGTAAGCCATATTCCAGGAAATGGATCTTTTCTTCCGGGGTCTCGACGTAGGTCATCGCAGTAATGCAGGCCGCGATAATCAGGGTAAGCCTGAGGTAGGTGTCTAACCGTCTTATTCGGAGTCTGGTTCGGAGGACAATCAGAAGAACTGCGAAGATCAAGCCGATCAGGACATTAACGAGGAGGGCGTAGGCGGTGTTTGCCTTCAGGTAGTTGACGGCGAAGCGGCCGACCGGCACCGTGGTATAAATGAGCAAGGTCCAAACGGCCGGCGCGAACCAATGCCTCACGGTTCTTGGATCACCGAAATGCTCTGCCCGTCACTGCTGAACGTGAGGCTACCGCCTTGGTCCGTCCGCATGACCCTTCCGGGGAGCCACTCGAGTTCATCTGCACGCGGCAAATCATAGCCGTTCGTGCCCGTGGAAATAACAAACATGGAGTCGGGGAAAAAACCGGCGAACACCGGGTCGATCGGCCCGCCGTGATGGGGGATCTGCACCAGGTCGGCTTTAAGGTCATCGCCGTAATTACTAATGAGATTGCGCTGCATGGTCGGACTGATGTCGGAGGTGAAAAGAAAAGATACATCATTGTAGTCGAGCTTCAGCACGAGGGCATCGTCATTGGGGTTGCCCGAGAGCTGAGCCGGACTGAGCACTTTCATCGTGACTTCTTTTGAAAGGCCCTCGATGACGTCGCCGTGCTTGAGTACCGTAACCTCTATATTACGCGCATTGAGGATAAACTGAAAGTCCGCGTAAGGTTCTTCGGGGCTTTCATCCCCGTTTACATAAAGGCGGTGTATCGGAAAAACCATGGCGAGTTCGATGAAGCCGCCGAAATGATTGGCGTGCGGATGGGTGATGATGGCCGTGTCGATCATGCGCAGGTTATGTTTAAAAAGATAATCGCGAAGTTTGGGGCCGTAAGTGGGATTGCCTGCATCGATAAACATCGTGTGACCGTTCGGAAAGACGATGAGAATGGCATCGCCGAAGCCCACATCAAAAAAACGAACCGCCAGCTCCGCCCGTGCCGGAGAGGCAAACGCAAAACTCAAGCTAAACAACAACACAATGACCCGCAAAACCATGCCCCTTGATATCACAGACTTCCGAAGGGGTCAAGTCTCGACTTGACTACATGTTTCGTGTTAAAATTCCTCCTCACATAGCGGAGGCTCGCTCGTGTCCTTGATTCTTCTAATCTGCGCCGCGACTCTCTTTGTGGCCTACGCCAACGGGGCCAACGATAACTTCAAGGGAGTTGCCACCCTCTTCGGCAGTGCCACCACCGGTTACCGCAAGGCCTTGGCCTGGGCCACGGTGACGACATTGCTCGGTTCTATCGCCTCCTATTTTCTCGCCGGAAAACTGCTCAAGACCTTCAGCGGCAAAGGGCTGGTTCCCGATGCGGTTGTCGGAGATCCGGCCTTTATGGCGGCGGTGATTGTCGGCGCCGGCTTGACCGTTTTTTTTGCAGCGCGTGCCGGAATTCCGATTTCCACGACACACAGCCTTATGGGCGGCCTGCTCGGCGCCGGCTTTGTCGCAGCGAGTGCGGAAATTCAGTGGGCCGTTCTGGAAAAAAAGATCCTGCTGCCGCTTCTCGTCAGTCCTCTTCTAAGCATGGCCCTGACCGTCATGATTTATCCTGCCCTCAGAGGATTGCGGAAGGTTTTGCGCGTCACGAAAAATACCTGTGTGTGCGTGGGGCGCCAACTTGTTCCGGTTACGACGCCGGCCCTGACGAACGGCATGACGCTGACGCCCGTGCAACTGCAATCTCTGAACATTATCGTGGATGAACAAGAGGTCTGTGACGCGAGAGTCATAGATAACTACGCCGGACGATTGTTCGGGATCAATGTACAGAGTGCTCTCGACTCAATGCATTTCTTGAGTGCGGGGGCCATGAGTTTTGCCAGGGGGCTAAATGATACGCCCAAAATTGTAGCGTTGTGTGTGGCCTCGGGCACGTTCGGACTCGGCTGGAATATCGGCATGGTCGCTACTGCTATGGCCCTCGGGGGCATACTGAGTGCCCGTAAGGTTGCAGAAACCATGTCTTTGCGCATTACTGCGATGAACCACGGGCAGGGGTTTACGGCAAATCTCATAACCGCAATCGTCGTTATTTTTGCCTCCCGTCTAGGTTTGCCCGTCTCCACGACACATGTCTCTTGCGGTTCTCTGTTCGGAATCGGCGCGATCAATGGCTCTGCCGATCGCAAGCTAATCGGCGGAATTGTTTCCGCATGGGCCCTGACAGTTCCCGTAGCCGCAATCATTTCAGGCCTCACCTTTTCACTTTTAAGCGCCGGTTAATCCTTTCTATAATCCGCCTAAATCCCACCGAATTTACCAATCTGATCTTCTGTTAAAATTGCTGAAATGATACACCTAGTTCTTTATAGCATTAGCTAACATCCCACGACAGAATAGGGAGTCTTTCTCGCCGAATTTGTATTCCAAAATGACCTCGGGTACCCTTTGCTAACTTCTTACCTTTTCGAAAGTTACGAAAAATTATAAGCAAGGAAAATACGATGAATATCAAACATCGCAATGGCGATTTTTATACCTTTTACCGGGTAACTGCGCTCATGGTGTGCTTCTGTTTTTTGTTTCTCGATATCGGAAACTATGCGCAGCCTGTCTTTGCGCTGAATCCCGCATCGGCCCTTCTTCCCTTCACACAACAACTTAACTTGCCGCGTGAGTACGGCCGCGTTGAAGATTCCGTTTACAAAAACCCCGGCAAGAGCGTGATTTATATTCAGGATGCGCATGACTCTCTTGAAGCACAGGAAAATATCGCGCGCTTGATTGGGCACTTTGTAGATAACCACGGGGTCAGAACCGTATTCGAAGAGGGTTACGAAGGGGAAGTCCCCACCGGCCAGTATTTCGGCTTTATCAAGAATGCGAAGATCAGAGAAAAGGTCTCGTACTTTCTTCTCGATGTGCTTCGTTTGGGCGGCGCCGAGTATGCTCACATCAACCGCAACAAAAACTTCCGGCTTATCGGGGCAGACAGTATCAAGCTCCAAATGGAGAACATTGCCTGGTACAAACAGACTGCCGACCGCAAGGAAGCCATCGAAAAGAATCTGGACCGGATTCACGCCGAAGTGCAGCGGCTCGCAAACCGTTACTTTCCTCGGGAGTTGAAGGAATGGTTAAAGCTAAAGAGGCGGTTTGAGGCGAACGAACAGGACTTGCTGACTTATCTTACGCGCAGCGCAAAGTATTTGGACCTGGGGCAGTATCCGAATATCGGGCTTCTTTTGGCGACGGCCCAGACTCACGATCCCAAAGTCCTCCTGGAAGCCAAAGCCGTCGATGCGAAGGCCCTGTTTGAGGAGCTCGATCATATGGGGCAGGCGATGGCGAGCCATTACCTTAGCGAAGAGCGTGACCTAAAGATCTTCCGGTACCTCGAAGGATTCCGCCTGCTCGACCGCCTTGCCGACATCGAGGTCTCTCCTTCGGAATATGAGATCGTCCAAGACAGTTTGATGGACCTTAAGACCGACGACCTGGTGAGCTTCATTGCGCAGGTGGAAAAGAAGCCGGTCGCGCTTTTTAAAAGCTGGGAGCAGGATATCAAGAACGCCGTTCGTTTTTACGAGATCGCGATGGCCCGCGACAAGGCCGTGGAAAACAGTCTTACGGAGTTTCTGGCGAACGATCACGAAAGAACCGCCATTCTCGTCTTCGGCGGCTTCCACAAGAACCGCATCGAATCCATCCTGAAGGACAAAGAGGTTTCCTATGTCACCATCTCGCCGAACATCACCAAAGCCAGCCCCCGTCACCAGGAATACTACAAACGCCTCATGTCGGTGGGGCATCACGAGTTTGAGGTTCCCGCGAATGTGAGCCAGGCTTCCCGTGCCGCGAGTTTCCTGCAGATTGCCAGGACCATAGGACCCGAAGCGGCACGTTCCGAGCTCAGGCACATCGCAAGCATTGTCCGTGAGGGCATCAACCTGGATACGCCTATTCTGCATCGGCGCATTGAAAAACAGTTGCCTGGGCTGCGTTCCGAACTGCGGGCGGAATCTGACGGCATAGGGGATCTCAGTGCAGGGACTATCTCGGGCATTGAAGACCTCTTGGCGCGTAATGATAACGAGAGTATCCAAAATGAAAAATTCAGCGCCGGTAAGCGGGCAGTCCGTGAACTCGCGGACTCTCTCGGCTTTAACTTCCTGCCTTTGCCGCAAGATGCCCACGGGTATCTAGAAATACAGGTGCGGGGCATCGATAGCGGCGTTCCTACCGAGGCCGACCAGCTTGAAGTTGCGGCCGCAGAATTATTTAGCAATGCCGCCGAGTACGGGTTTGAGTCAAGCGGAGGAAAGCGGTTCACGATTTTGGGGCGAACCGTGGAATGGGGCGGCCGGAAGGGAATCGAGGTCATTGTCGCCGATCAGGGTTCGGGCATTCCCGATATCCTGCGGGCGGTCGAGGCGGGCGAGACGGAATCGGGCCAAAAGGGCCGGGGGCAGGGATTGGCGCTAGTAAAAGAAGTTGCCCTCGCCGGCGACCGCGGCTTTCTTGAAATACAGACGAAAACCGCAAGAGTCGCATTTTCGGCAGCCCATTATTCGGGGCTCGAACGGCCAAGTCAGATTTCCGCGGAATCTCCCGTTGGGACTCTTGTCAGGTTCGCAAGATTTTTACCCGCGCGCTCTGAATTACGTGCTGATTGGAAGTTCGAGACTCTGGATCAGGCGGAGCCGATCTCGGTAACACTCCCCGCTGCCAAACAAACGGTCGAGCGAATCCTTGCGGCTTCGCGCGATGACGAAGGCGGCAGCGAAGGCATCTTCCTGTTCGATTGGGACGCGGTCGGGCAATTTCGCTTCGTCAGCTATCCGCGCGAACTCCACGGGCGGGAGCGCTTTCACGCCCACCTGCTGGACAATTATCAGACTCATGGGTACGTGATCAGCGGCATCATCGAAAAGCTCGGAGAACGATACATCCTCTTTCTGGGGCCCCGCGCCGCGTCACCCGAACATGAGGGCCTGATTAACGAGAAGGGGCGCTTTAATCAGGCGGTGGCGACACTCGGCAGGATGTTGATTATGGGCGGCCTGGATTCCGGCACCAAGGTGGGCGGGGGTGTCTTCATGAAGGATGCGGGCAAGGGCGAACTGCCAACCCTCGAAGAGCTCACCGAAATGGCGATACGGGAGGAATTCGGGGAAATCGAATGGCATCAACAGGTGCCGATCCGTTCCGTCGAACTCACCCGCGACGACCTCGTGCCCTATCTAGGTGAGGAGGCGATCGCACGCGCGGAGCAGGAAAACCGCAAATTCTATTTGCGCGAACTGGATTCCGATGGGGATAAGCATTTTCTGGAAGAGTGGCACACGGAATTCGAGGAACAGCCGACGTGGTTTGACGAGTGGCGCAAGGGCGTTGTCACGGAGGACATACCTCCGCGCGGATTTCCGTACTTCGGAGCGCTGGAGAAACGCAACATCGGTCTCATGTCAGAAGCCGGCGGCATCGAAAGACTGGAGGGCTTTGCCGGATTTCAGGAGATCCCGACGAACTTTGATCCCCAGGCGCAGGCCTACACGTTACAACTTGCGATTCCCAAAATGGAAGTCTATTTCCGCAATGTCGGAAAGAATAAAAACATCCCGGGCGTCGCGGACCTTCTCTTTGACGCACTCATCAAATCTTCAAAGGAGTCGGGCCTTGTACGCGACGGCATACGTCTTTATACCCTTACCCCAGGTGGATTCGAGTTTGCCGCGAGGCGTCGGCTTCAGACTTTTGACGACCGAAACCACGGGATAACGCCCGCTACCCTGAACCGCGATTACGTGACACGAAATCTGATGGACCGGTTTAATAAACCCTTAAAGCGCTCAGAACTGCGGAGTGATTTGGAGATGGCCGACGAGGTGCTTGAAGACTATGACATCGGAACGATTCAAGACAAACAGTTAGCGGAAGGGGCGGAGGGGCAGAATGGTATTCCGGTCATTGTAACGACCGACCGCGGCAAATACATCCTCAAACCGCTTAATGCCCCGGATCAGGAGCATTTGATCGAAAAGGCGCGGGCCGAGGTATCCGTCGTGCGGTACTTGCGTAAGAACGGGGTTCCGGTGCCCTATCTGTTTAAGAGCACAAAAGCGCTCGCAGAGACCGCGGAAGATAACTATTTCGTCCACGCCTCAAACGGGAAGGTCTATTTTCTCTACCAGTTTGTGGAAGGGGAGAAAGTCGAACTGGCAGACGTCAACGAGGAGCAACGAAAAGATCTCATGCGGGTCCTCGTCAAAATCCACGAGCGCCTCCGCGGTTTTACACCTGCCGGAAAACTTCAAGCTCATCCGCTCGTCGACTTTGATAAGCGCGAAGCGGAACTTAAGGAGTTAAAGCGCCGTCTGGAAATAAAATCCGGGAAGCTTACGGAACCCGAGAGCTATTTTCTCGCGCAGGCCGGTTTTCTGTTAGGGCAGCTTGAAACAGTCCGCCGCGAAACCGAAACAACATTACACCCGAATTTGCCGCGCCGGCTCATTCACGGGGATTACGGGCCGCGCAATGTGCTGTTCCGCGGCAATGAAGTTGTCGCTGTGTTCGACTGGGAGTGGATGCGCGAAGAGGTCCGGCTGCATGACTTCTTCAGCGGACTCTTCATGGCCACCGGAAAAGACGGCCGCTATAACACCGAACACCTGCTGGAAACCGTCGAGGAGTATGACATGGGCGGAAATGTTACAGCCCGAGAATTGCGGGCCCTGCCGGAATGGATTCGTCTAAAACTCGTTCAGTTTGCGACCTCGCGTTTAACGTTGCCCGGTTTCTGGCCGGCCATCGAAGAACATGAAGACCTCGCCGCTGTCGACGCGCTGGAACGAACGCTCGCCTTCTTCGAACGTAATTCCAGGGCCTTTAATATCGTCAAGAGCATGGTGGCCAAGTTGGCGGATATCGAGACCCGCATCAGCGACGGAAGCCTGCCCGCCGAGATCCGTGATTTTGCTCATGAGGAACTCATGAGTTTTATGGGCCGGGACCGCTGGGAGATTGACCCGGATCGTGACGGTGATTCTTCGAAATTCGGCGATCGTGTCTTCGATGGTTCCATGCGCTCACTGACGCCGCGACCGGTCGAAGAACTTCTGACGCTTGTGGAAGAAAACACCGACGATGTCCTTTTCACCGAGCCCTTTGACTACGACGAAGACTTTTTTGAACATATGATGCATATCAACGAGCGATTCGGACAGACGAACTACTCCTTTGACCGGCTGGCCGAAAGAATGGACGCGGTCTACGAGGGCTTTCGCAGAGACAAGCATAAGCCGAGGGGCGGTCTGACCGTTATGATTCAGGACCATGAGGGTTCGGAGTGGACGTACATGGTGTCTAATTCCATTTGGGGCGGCTGGCGCGGGCTGCGAAGTTTGAGACAGACGCAGCTTAACGTCGGAACGGTAAAGGGAATTATCGGCAATGTCGGCGGCACAAGGAAGGACCCGCTCACCGGCCTGGCTCAGGACACCGAACTGGCTCGCGTGTTCAAGACACTGCATGAGAACGTGGTCGAAGCCATCTACCTGGCGCGAACGGATCACTGGTGGGAGGCGCTTCTCAAGTGGTTTTATCTTTGGACGACGGCCCATTTCTTTCTCTCGCCCGGCAGGGAACTCGCCCGGCAATACCTGAAGCAGAATTCCCTTCGCAGTCTATGGCGCCCCGGCCCGCACAAGGCGGGCGATCACCGGCATATGCGATTCCGCTATGAGGCGATTCTCAAGAGTGCGCCGAAGACGGGCGGCCTGCCTTCCAACGAAGAGTCAGAAAAAAACCTTATGTTGTTTGCGCCCTACTACGCGGCCAAAGCTCACGCCGAGTTTCTCGAGATAAAACCAAGACTGACTCAGACTTTCGAAGGCGGGGTGGAACTCGTCGATGCCGAGGCCGAACTCAGCGACTACGCCGTGGTGTACCGCCATGTCGAACTCGACAGAATGGTCCGCGGTTCGGTTTATACGAGTGCATGGGCCGATGCGCCATTTTTTATCGAGGCGCGCCTGCATGAGGCCCAAGCCTTCGTAGCGGATCCGAGGGCACAGCATCTTTTCGCGGACATAAGCGTCCGTCAAAAATTCGAAGAGTATCTCACGGTACTCAAAGCGGGTCTCGCCAAAGTCAAAAACGACCGTGCCGCGCGGGCCGAAGATGAGGACGACCCGGAGCGTTCGGAATTAAGATCAATCAGAGACGATGTGGCATCGGTTTCCGAGGCGGTGCGCTCTGAAGCCATCAACGAACTCGTCGCGACGCAGAATATCAAGTTAACCGAAAAGCTCATGGGCGATCGTCAGGATTTCCTGGCGCGCGGCAGCGCCGCCATAGCCTTGTCGCGAATGAGCGACGCCTCCGAAAACCCATGGCTCAAAGAACGCGTGAGTCTTGCTCTGGGAGAGGCCCTGCGGAATGAAACGGATTGGATTACGGGCCAGCTTCTGATTTCTCTTGTTCGCAACGACAAAGGGACGATTCCTCCCATGCTCCCGCTTTATCGCGACTGGCATCCGAACGGCACGCAGTTGGTCACCGGAATACTGACGATGCTCGTGGCTCAAATTCACGCCGACGGTTTCGGTGAAAATCTCAAACGCATCATCGGTTGGCACAGCTCGTACGCGCGAAATACCTGGATGCAGGGGCATGACATCGATCAGCTGCAGATCTGGCATGAAGGGATTCCGGAAGCCAAGCTGGAGGAATATAAGAACGGACTGAAGAAAGAATTTTTGCGGATCGGCGCCAGCGTTCAGGCGATTGACTATCTCCTGCGCGAAGGCGACGGGCTCGCTCAACTGAAAGAGAAAGAGTTTGTTTCGATCTACGAGCCGGGCGACGGGTTTTTGGTTGGCGACCGCTTTATGCTCAAAGATATCGGGTACGAACTTACGAGTGAAAAGTACATGATACGCCGACGCCTCATGGCAATGTGGGATAAGGGGGCCCTGAATGCGGAGGAAAAACAGGTGATCCAACGCCTTCAGGGCTATATCGCGGGCCGGCTCATTCACGATGTGCCTGCGCTCACCTTTACCTTCGAAGAGTATGGCGCCTTGGAGGGTTTGGAGAAATTGAATTTTGTCAGAGTCTTTCGTGATGCCGAAGGCAAGGTCACAGGCGCCAAGCCGCGGTGGCTGCAGGAAGAGGGCGCCGGGGCACTGCGTGCAAACAGGCCGAAGAAGCATGTCGCCCAGGTCTATTACAGCGAATACCGCGTTCTCGGAGCGGCGATGCCGTGGGCTGTGGGCCAGGCCTTAAGATGGGTTCAAGCCGCCTTGAACGTGCTGAACGGTCTTGCCTACCTGGCCTACAAGTATCTGGGCATCCGATGGGCGTCGCGAATCTTCGTCACTTTTCTTGACCAAGAGCCCACAGAGCCGGTCCTTGATCTCGTCTATGACGTCAGCGGCGGGGGAGTCGACGGCTGGGGAGGTTTCTGGTGGAAGGTGATGCCGCTCAGGCTTCCGGCAAAGATTCGCTTTGATTATCACGCGCTCAAGGGAAATGATGCCCGCGCCAAGCTGGAATTCGTCTATAACGACGGATTCGCCGGCATGAAGTTTTTCGATATGCCGGAGGCCTCAGGCACCGTGGAAGTCGCCACAGAAGAACTGAAAGGGCGGCGCGTGGACCAAATTCACATTGTCTATGCCGACGATGTCACCGTCGGACGCAACGGCGAAGAAGCCGCGAAGAAGGGCCGAGCGCAGTTCTCGAAATTTCGCGTTGCCGATGACGCCGGCAAAGAAACCGCCATTCGCTTCCGCGAATCCGTTCCTGTCATCGTGCAAACTTCCCAGCGTTCGGAGCTGCGCGGACAAGAGGACGAGCTGATTCAGAAGGGCCGGAAGATCGTTTACCGCCGTCTCGCATTACACGCAGCAACCATTGCGGCGTCTGCGATTTTCTCCGGGGCCCTCCTAAGCCAACATGCCGTCAACTTCATGGCAGCGCCGGGACCGCTAGCCCTGTGGGCAGTGGGGCAATTTTTCGCTTATATGGCCTTGAACGTGGTCGGCTTTTTCCTGGATCGCAAGTTCTATGAAGAGGCCGGTTCGGAAAAATCGAGCGCTACTTCCGACAGAGTTCAGGCGGTAACTAAATTTCTGCCGGTTCCTCTTCTGTTTGCGTTCCTGGGTGTTCTCGTTCCGCTCGGCGAGGAATTTCTACTGCTCGGTTGGGGCTTGCCGTTCATGGCCCATCTTCTGGGTGTGAATCTCGCACACTTTTCTGTGGGACCCATTGCGTTAACGCCCACAATCCTTATGGCCAATCTGCTGACCGCGGCCATCTTCTCAACGCTTCACGGCCGGCAAAACCTGGTTGCCTTTAGTATGCGTACCGGTTATGGGTTTTTCGCGGGGCTCGGCTATATGCTCAGCGGGAATATCTTCGTGCCGGTACTCGCTCATGCCATGGTGGATACTCTCGGCGGCATAGGCGTCCTCTTTGGACAGCGCCATGACGCAAAGGTTGAGGCTATCACGCGGCGGTCAGAGTTAAGAGGTGAGGTGATGGTGTGGGAGGCGGAAGAGACGGAGTGGACGGACCGCGCTTTTGAGCTGTGGGAGGAGCATGTGAAGGCGAGCCGGCACTATTCGAAGAATCCCTACTCGAAATTGAGTTTTCAGGAACTCGTTGGCGCCGACACCGAAGGCTTTAGCCGCGTCTATGTCGAAGACGGCAAACCGGTGGGATTTTATCTGGCCGAGCCGGTCACTAAGGACGGTGACGGGGGTTATCATCATGCGCTCGCTCATTTTGTCATCGTCGATCCCGAGTATCAAGGTCGCGGGATCGAGCGCAAACTCCATCACGCTGTCGCGAAAAGCGTACTCATGTCGCCGGTGATTTTTCGCTCCGTGATTACGATGTTTGTTCCCGAGTCGGACACGCAGTCGATGGCGCGTCTTGAGTCTTACGCCTTCGAGCGGCGCGAACAGGCGCGCGAACAACTGACAGGCACTCCCGGTTATCTCTATTTCGCAGAAGCCCAGCGCGTCGTTATGGCCACGCAATCGGAACCCAAGGAAGAAAAACAGAAGCCGGCCTGGGATGTGTTGCAGGAACTTCAACGGGGTATTTTTGCTGTCAATTCATGGCTGGATGAATACATTGATCTGGAGGATTCACTCTATGGCCGCCAGCAGGAAGAATATTACCAAAAGGCACTCCGAGAGATTTCCCGCATGGTTGGCCTCCTCGACGATATCGCGGAGAGACCCGAGAGCGAGAAGGCAGCGTATGCACAATGGATCGGCCAGCGGCGCAGGGGCGTGCGTAATTTGCAGCAACGAGTCAACGACATCTATTTGGATTATCGCTATGGACTGTTTGAGGCATACGGCGTTGCCGTTCTGAGCCTCAGCAAAGATCTGCCATGGCTCGCGGCACTTTTTGGCATTGCGGGCGGGGCAGCCTACTTTTTAGGGCTGCGCCATGCCAGAGACGTGCTTCCTTACCCCGATCCCATCTCCGAAGAAGAGGCACCTGAGCGCTCGGAACTGCGCATTGATGATGAAACGATGGGGACGCTCGGCGGGCGGTTCGAGTTGTCGCTCGAGCCGCATGAACTTTCCGAACTCTCGTTTAAAGATGACGAGACGTTCTTCGCGTTTCTCGACGCGATTCACCTGACGGGATTGAGGGCCGAATTTGATTTTTGGCGTTTGGAAAATCCGCGTATCGTTTTGGCTGACGTAAAAGGCGGCGTTTATAAGGTGCCGGTGATCCTCATGCACAGGCCCGAGGACGATACCTATGTCGCGATTGACCTGACCGGCGCCGGCGAGGTCGCGGCGGAAAGCCCGGATCCGTTTTACAAGATCAGCGAAGTCATCGAAACGCCGTTTACTGCCGGCCTGGAATGGGACGGCGCACCGCCGGGCGCATTCGCAACGCACTTGACCGTTAAATATGCGCGGACAATCAAGCCGCCCGGCCTTTTCAGCAGAATCGCCAATCTCGCGGGATTCATTCTCTTCCATGCAATTTTTAATCCGGTGAATTTCGTGATCCTGATCGTCGCACTTCCGCTCACGAGTCGGATGTCGCAACTGATCCCTATCGCGTATTTGGGAATCTATATCGTCCTGCTTCACATCGGCGTCTTTCCTTGGGCCCACCTTTTGGCCGATGACGAAAAACTAGAGGCCAAGGCGAAAGCCGTTTACAAAGAGCTCAGGGCCAAGGCCTATAAGAAAGGCGATTGGCCGCTTGTGCGTGGGCTTGCCCAGGTGAATCCGCTAGCCCCGTTTACGATTCTGCCGTCGAGCCATTTCACGGAGGAGGTCGCCTTCGGAGGCAAAGATGAGATCCGCCGGGCGATCAAAGCAACCCGCGAAACGAGTCTCTTCACGCATATTCTTCGGATCCTCGGCGTGCGTCGCGGCCTGGGTAAGGGCTATGACCGGCGCGTCGAGAAGATCGGGGAGAGTCCCAGGGCCCCGCCCTTCCTGGCGGATAAAGAAATACGCGGCTATGTCTCGGACTTCTTCTGGAATCAGTACATCGAATACGAACAAGTAAAACGCGTTTTTAGATACCGATTCTACGGCACGATTCCCTTCATAGTGCTCAACAAATTACCGGGCGACGGCGCATCGTTCCTGGCCTTTGAGTTCGGGATTGCTTGGACTTATGCATCACCGGCTCATTATGCTTTCTCCTTCTTCTCCCGCATTTACCATTTCTTCGAGGCCTACTTTTACCTCGTGAACCGCTTCGTCTGGCAGTCTCAGGCCCCCGACCTTGTTGACTCCTCATCAAGCATCGGGAACCTTGACAGTTCTGACCGCTCGGAACTCAGAGCCGGATTCAGTGAGGGGCTGACCTCCTATGGGCCCGTGCGGCCTAAGGACGAATTGGACAAGCGGGATGACGAAGGTTTCCGGCTGGAGCAGATTGCGGCACGCAGTTTGGCACATCGTAGTTCGGCGGGGACGGATGTTTCCCAATTGCTCACGGGTATTCAAAACACGACCGAACTTTTCGAACATGTCACGGGCATGAACGTCCGCAAGCCCGCCGCCGGCCGCGATATTGTTGCAGAGACAATCAGCCGGTATGACGACATCAAGGAGAGGGTCAGGAAACTCCCGCCGGGGTGCCTCACCCCGGTTGCGGGTCCCAAAGAGGATACACTCACGGAACTCATGCGGCTTCTGCTCATCAAGGCGCGGGAATTGAGCAAGGCCTTCGGCGAGGATGAGCTGGACAAGCGCGTTGCCGCAATGAACGGTGAGTCCGCGAAAGACGCGAGGATATGGCTGGTTGAGTTGCGGGGATATGCGGCCGATTTGGAAAGATTCGTCGCGGACCGGATTGCGCTGGCACACGGTTCTCAGATGAAGCGCGGGCGCGCCGGCCTGGCGGACTTTCTCCATAGCTGGGAGCATAACGACTTCGGGAAGAGCCTCGCGCATGTCAGAGGAGTCACACTGGAAATCGATGCCGATGAGGTTGCGCGAAATGCCGTGGTGCCTATGGCGCCTTCCCGTTTTGTCTCGCTCGTGACGAACCTTGTGACGAACGCAATCAAAGATGCCCCGCGCGGCACACAGGTGCGGCTGAGTCTTGCCGTCAACGAATCCACCGGAGACCTGGTTATTTCCGTAACCGATGAAGGCCCCGGCCTGCCGATTAATTTGCTCAAACCCGTTAAAGAGGGCGGCATGTTGCGGCTTTTCTCCTTGGAGGAAAGAGGCGGCCGCGTGCCGCTCGGTTTTGCCGAAGTCTGGGATATGATCGCTGTCTCAGGCGGTACGCTCAGTGTTAAATCAGAAAAAGAAAAGGGAACCGCGGTGACTCTTTCGCTGCCGACGCTCAGGCCGGCTACGGCCGATTCAATTTTTCTGGCTTTGCGGCATTTGGGTTATGGCATAGAAGCCGGAAATAGTTTCGAACCGGGTACCGGCAATCTGAACCAGTTGCGCCGGATGATCTCCCTGTTCGGCGCTACACCGACGAGCCGCCGCCCGCCGGTCAATATCAGCCGCGGCATTTTTGTGCATCTCATGAAGTACGGTCTCGATGCCCGGCCTGCGTTGATCGAAACGCTTACCGATCCGCAGATCCTGGCGGAGTCCCCGCATATTCTGGCCGGCGCGCTAACGACGCTCGGTTACCTGGACAGAAAGAAAGCCGATGTTCGGACGAAGAACCGGGATGCGCAGCTTATTGCGGGCTTTGTGAATCACGCGGATGCGAATGTGCGGCGCGCGGCATTCCGTGCCCTTCGGTATATCGATACCGATGAGGGCTACGCCATTATATTCGGCACCTTGTATGTCGCGGACCGCGAGACCGCCTTCAATATCATCAGCGAACTCACCCAATCGGAAAAGACGGATTTTATTTTCCGGATGCTGGAAGCTCAGAGACGTGTTTACGGCGTTGATGAACTGCAGTCCCGCCATATCAGTTCGTTTTTATCGCTTCTCGTCAATCAGGAATGGATCGCGGCCAATCTGGACAACGACGCTGTTGACGATGTTGACGATGTCGTGGTGATTGCTCATAAATTCGGATACCTCGAAGATCTCGGCGAGTTCCAAAAACGCCGAAACGAGCCGGAGTATTTTGAAATGGTTCAGGCGCTTCTTAAGACGGTGGGGCTTGCCTCGAAGGCGCTCATTGAGGCTTACGAAGCTGAAGCGCCTTTCGACAGGAGTTCGACGCTCATGGGCTGGGGACACCGCGTCCTCCAAAATCAACAGAGCTGGATTAGCGTCATGGGCAGTCGTCTCACAATTCTGCCGCTTGAGCTTGAGGGCGCCGGGGCCGCGGTGGAGCGCGATCTGATGCTTGCATCCATGCGCGAAGTGGAAGCGGAGTATGTGAAAGAAAAGATCCAGGCAGAGCCTTATGAGATCAAGCAGGAGGATCAACTCTTCGGGCGTTATCGTATAACCTCTGCGGCGGAGTTTGCAAAGGGAACTTATGAAAGCGCAAAGACGGCGGGCGAGGCATTTTTCGCGGACTATCCCGAACTGGGAGATGTCCTGCTCCCCTATTTTGTGACCGACTACATGTTTGCGGATGTCCAGACACGTGTGGAGACGCAGACCGAGGAGCGCACGCGCTTTTTCGGTAAGTGGTCCGCTGCTGTCAAGATACTGCAGGTGAAAGAGAATAGACTTACGTTCAAGCCGGGGTACTTTAGGCTTATCCGCGAAGAATTTGTTCCTGTTAGCGACGACGATATTTTTGACCTGAAGGAATCCGTAGCGATCGATTCGGAAAGCGCCCTCGGAAAATTTCTCGCCACCCTGCTCTCAGACCGTTACCGCCATTTTTGGAAATACTCCGTGCTGGACGTTGCCACCGTTGGCAAGGCCAACAGGCTTATCAAGAAACATGAGGGGACTGCCGAGTGGAAAGCCCTCTCTTACGGCGCTCAGTCGATTCTGAGATTTGCGGCCTACCGCTTGCACACACTCAACACAAAGTTTCCCGAAAAGAAGGATGCAGCTGTAGAGAAGATCTGGCAACGCCGATTCAACGGCGTAGTCCGGCTCGAAAGCCGGCAGCAAATCTTGGGCGTTGTTCCCACGATGGGAATTGAATTGCAGTGGAATGTGCCGCGTAATGCCATTTATCCCTGGAAGATGGCCTTCGAATACTTCGGCATTCCGAGTCCGATCCGGCCTGAGTTTACCGAGAATAGGATCCTGGAAGCGGCCTTCCGGCCTGTGCGCTCCGCCGCGCTCTACAGCGCCGGCCTCCGCCATCTTATGGGATTTGTCTTTGGGTCCGAACAACATCCCGCTGCCTCCATCCATACGTCCATCGCCGGTGATTTGGGCAATGACGCCAGGTACCTGGCCGCCACCTTAAAAAGTTTTGGTTTGGATCATGTCATGCTGACCGAACCTGAAAACAGGCACTACCGCTTACGGCTCAAGATGTCGAAAGGTTTCATTCATAAAAATACGGAGAGTCAGCCCGTCGCCGAAGGTGAGAAGGCGCCCGAGATCCATACCGAGATCCGGGTTGCCCGGATTGAGCGTACCGAAGAAGGAACGGCAGATCCCGTCTACCAGAAGGTCTTTCCGGCCTATCAGAATTTGGCCGCGGCATTGACTGCTTACAATAGGAAACTGTCGGGGGTTAAAACCTCGATTCTCGAGAATGAACTCGCTGGTATATGGACCGAATTCCGCGGGCATGTAAATGACATTTATGACAACCCAAAATACGGACAGATGCGCCTGCTGGAACCGGGCGCTGACTGGTATGAGGCGACCGGAGAACCCCGCGATTCCGAACTCGTGAAAAATCTCGACATCATTCACCGCATGGATGAAGCCGTAGCTTTTCTCGACGGCAAGCCCGAGGTGAAAGAAGAGTTTAACGACAGGGTCAAGGGGTTGTTCCTGAGTTACGGCGATCAGATCGCGATCGTCTTAGCGGGTTATGCGCGGCTACTTGACAACCTTGATGAAACGATCCTAGACCTGGACGACTCGAACCGGCAAGTGCGGCTCAATGCCGCAAGAGGACTCCTCAAGGTCGTCGACCGCGATAAAGTCCGCGAAGCCCTGCAGAAACGTTTCGGCGGCCAGTTCGGCAAACTCCATGGGATCTTGCATGGCTATAAACATTTGATTAGCCTGCCTAACGTAACGCCGATTCCGAAAGACGCGACCTTTGTCCCCGCATTGTTGAGTGCATTACATGATCAGGATTCGCCCATGCGCCGCAGGGCCGCCGAGGAGTTGGGCAAATTGGGTGAGTTGGCCCGTCCCGCTCTTCAGGCGCTTCATGTCATTCTTCGCTCGGATCCGTACGCGGTTATTCGCGGCGTTGCTGCCGCTGCTGTCTTAAAGATTCAGCCGGTCTCCGAATTGAGTGACGGGGAATACGCGATGCTTGAAGCCTTTCGCCGGGTGGGCCGCATGGAATGGCAGGAGGTCCCGGCCCTCGGAGCAGACGCCCTGCCGGCCTTGATCGCAGCGTTGCACGATGATGACAAGTACTTTACGCCGGGGGCCGCAGAGACACTCGGGAAAATGGGTGCGGCAGCGAGTGCTGCGGCCAATGATTTGAATTATGTCCTGAAAAAGGGCGAAAATGAAGCGGCACGTGCGAAGGCCGCATCGGCCGCACTCGATGTGCAGGCTGAAGCGGGTCTCTCCGAGCAGGAACGAAAGCGCATTCTTGCCTATCGGTACACCGCTCTCGGGCAATGGGACGAGGCGGCCGCGCTTGGGCGTGAGGCCGTGCCGGCCTTACGTGACGTCATCAAGAGATCCGGGGCACCGCATAAGATAGGGGCCGTTCGGGCCCTGGGTCTGATCGGAGAAGAGGCTCGCATGGCTGTTCCGCTTCTGGTCGGACTGCTTAGTGATCGAGATTCTCCGCTAAATCTGCAAATCGGAGAAACGTTAGAACAGATCGGCTTCCGGGTCGAGACAGCGGCGTCCGAGGATATGCTCAAAACCGGGCCCGGCGTTGTCACGATTGCCATACGCGGTGCAAGCGATCTTGCCGGCGCTCTTCTGTCGGAGGGCGCCAAGCACCCCAACGCCAATTTTATCATTGTCTCCTTGCCGGACCTGGACTTTTTTACGACCGCAGATCACAAGGACGTGTTTCTCGCACGCGGCGGCATCATGATGCGTCAGGGAAAACTCGTGCGCGTAAGTTTTACCGATCCTGTTGTTATTCACGAGTTTGTGGACTATACGGATTCCGCAATTCAAGTGAATCGCAATTTTCAAGAGCGTGTCCGCAAGCTGGGTATTTCGATGCCGTCACATCCGGAGACGGACGAATACATTTACCGCAAGGACGTCGCAACCATGATCCTGAGCGGGCTCAAAGGTGTGAACATCCCCGAAACCACGCTTGTAATGGCCGATCCGGACGAGCGGCTCGCGGAGCGTATCCGGAAAACAAGAGCAGCCGATCCGGCGAATCTTGAAATCATAGAAGTCAGTCCGCGCGACTGGAGCATTCACGAAAAGGTCCGCCGCATCCTCGATGATTTTCTGAAGCCGCCGGGCAGGGAAGAGGCGGTGCTGAAGCCGCACCACGGCAGCGGCGGTGTCGACGTAATGATCTTTGGACGGGAGAACCTGGAACTGGCGATCAATCACGCGCTGCGTCTTCTGCGATCGGGGAAGAACCTCATCCTTCAGGAAAGGATCCGCTCACCTTTGATACGGCATGAGGGTGTGCTTAAAGACTGGACCCTGCGTGATTTTATTGCGCTTACGCCGGAGGAGGGGCGGACCGTCGTCAGCGACGTCCTGATCCGTTACGACCGGGCCGGCCGGCCCGTCAATATTACGCAATTCGCCGATGTGATGACGCGCGAAGACCTTGTTCTAAGCGAGATGGACGGCGACTTTGAGTGGAACAGAGAGAGGCTTGAGACCCTCAACCATGACCTGCGAGAGACCGGCGAGCACATTTATGCACCTATAGCCCGGTTGATGAGGGAAGACGGTGTCCTCGGAGAAGACGAATATCCGACAGAATTCATGAGTGCCGACCTGATGTATGACGGCGGCAAGCTCTATGTCATTGAACTGAATAATGACAAGACGGGCGGGATGGGCTGGTTGAACGATCACCTGCGGCGCCGCGCCGAAGCCGGCGACAAAGATGCGGAGGCCCGAATCGGGGCCTCGGTGCGGGACTGGACCAATTATATGGTGCATCGTGCCGGTGTTTATAAGAGCACGATCCTCGGCATGGAGGCACAAACGGTTTCCGCCGCCGAGATTTATGCCGCTCTGCCCCGCGAACACCGCGACTATCTCGATATTATCGAGTTACTCGCAGAGGTGTCCGATTTCTTATATTTGCCGGTGAAGCCTAAACTTTCAGCGGTGCGCGAATGGGACGAAAAACGATTGAATCAGATGAAGCAAGCGCTCAGCCGCCTGATCGACGGTAATTTCCGCAAGGATAACTTGAGGGAAATGCCCGCGAAGAGTCAGGCAAGACTGCTGGATTTGACGGCAAGGCTCGGCATAAAACTTGATCCTGCGGCTGTTCGAAGCGCGCTTGCACCGTCTCATGAAAGCGCGGCTGGATGGAGAGACGACAATACCGTCGAACTGAAAAGGCGCCGGGAACTCTTCGAGGAAATTGAAGGGGCATTGCTGCGCTCGCCCTATGCGGAAAAACTGGCCGAGACTCTTCCCGGACGCAATATCGAAAAGACGACCGAGCAGATATTGGACGCCTTCCTCCGCACGCCGCGGCATCTGTTCGTCCCCGATCGTTTGCGCGAGCGTGCCTACGAGGACAAGGCTTTTCACGTCGGACTAGGCCAATCGATCTCACAGCCCAGCCTGATGGCGTTCGTTCTGGCTGTTTTAGACATTGATGAAAACAAGAAGGTCCTTGAGGTCGGCGCGGGGACCGGATGGTTTGCAGCATGGATGGGACGTCTCGCCAAAGAAGTCTATGCCGTCGAAAGAATTGAAGCCCTTACCGAACTCGCGCGCCAAAATATTGGAAATCTCGGCATCGAAAATGTGAGCGTTATCACCGGCGATGGACACAAGGGTCTGCCGGAAGAGGCGCCCTTCGACGCGATCGTGGTTTCGGCAAGTACGCCGAAAGTGCCCGACAACCTGCTCCGTCAGCTTTCGGCCGCCGGCGGCCGTATTGTGATTCCCTTAGAGAAAGGCAATGGACAGCAGGAGCTGACCCTGATTACGCGCTATGCTGACGAATACACATACACACCGCTCCGGGAAGTGCGCTACGTGCCGCTGCTTGACGGAAACCGTGACGATTCTACCCGGTCCGAGCTGAGGGTTACGGTCGATCACATGGCCGCCAAGCTGCAGCGCGAGATTAGCAGCCGGGGCGGCCGTAACATTCGCGTGGAAATCTCACCTTCCCTCGGGGAGTGGCTTCGCCGCGATGCCGTTTTTCCGGCCGGCCTCTTCAACGGCTATGCGAGTTTTATCGAGGCCCTGAATTTTTCTCCCGACAACAAGGTGCGTATTATTTTTGCCAGCTGGAGTGACGAGCATTTCAATGTCAGGATCGACGGCACATGGCGTTCCATTGAAGAAATGCGGGCTTTTGTCACGGATAAAAATATTGTGGTCCTTAACCTGAGGGAGGCTATGGCCGACCCCGACGGACTGCGTGATGACGCCTATCACGAGCTGGCCCACGTCAAAACATTCGAGCGTATTTATGACGTAGTGCAAACTGACGCGACCTATTACGTGCTTGAGACCCTGGCGGATGCACTGCCTTATGAGGCGCTGTTGTCGAAAAACAAAACGGCCGCAAGAAAACACTTTAACCGTGTGATCCTGCCGCAAATGCGCGGCTACACAGCAAAAGAATTACGCGGCGAAATGGCGGATCTCGCTACGGGCCGCTACCGGCACGCCGAGAAGCTCATCAAATTTCTGTTCTTCACGAAGCGCTACGGGAAGGAGAAGGACTATGAGGCCTTCTTCGAACGCCTGCGGCAGCACTACCCTAAACGGGGAGTCGTGACCCGCTTGAAGACCGGTGCCGGCAAGATGGTCGACGAAATGAATAAGGCCCTCGACGACCTTGCGCAATTTGAGAAGACTGAAAAGACGATGGTCTACGACGCAATCGGCGCTTCCCGAAAAACCGCCGAGGCATTTTTAAAAGCCGTCAGCGGCCGCGGGCGTTCGGAACTGCGGGAGTCAACGCACGAGGATGCGTGGTTGACGCATCCGGCGGAAACGGACTGGACGAAGCGTACTCCTTCGCAGATCGGTCTGTTGGTGCGTCTCATGCTGCAACGCGCCGAGATTAGCATAGACCGGTTAATGCAATTGCCTGCGGAAGAAGCCGAAAGGGTTTTCAGGGCCACGCCAATTGAGCCGCTCAGTAACGGCGAACCTTATACACTGGAGCCGCTGTATCGGGCCTATGACAATCTCCGCGAAGCCGAAGGCTCAACCCTCAGCACCTTACAGTTCCTGTTTTATAGAAACAGGATTCCGTTTAAGGGGCAGGAAAGCGCGGCACGGCGTCATATCCTGGATGAACACATCAGCGGCAATGAGCGGCAGTGGTTTTCAACGATTGCGCAGGAACTCGATTTCGAAGCATGGATGCATCTCTTCGACACCGACCAGGGCCAGGCCGCGCTTTTCCTGCTCCTGGCAAAACGCTACCCCGATTTTCCGAAGACCGCCTTGCTCGCCTTGATTAGTGAAAAGTTCATGGACTACGAAGAGCGCAACGGCATCGAGCCCTTTACGCGCGAGGTCTTGATGGGCGAGAGGACGGAAAAGGCCTTGGCAGCGTACTGGTCGGGCAATATTACGACACGACTCGAACAACAGGAAATCGAAGATTTGCGTGACACGATTGCCCGGCAAATCATTATTCGCATTCACAACTCCATTTGGGACAAGGCGCATAAGGTGAAGCGCGCCAGAGGAAAATCCGCTGCGCACAAAGCTGTCGAGATAGGCCGTCAGTGGTTTTCCGCGCGGCTAAATGACAGGGAGCATCCGGTGCCGCGTGATGTGCGCACGATCTTTACTCGAATCAGAAAACATTACGACAAGCTGAGTCAGGTCAACTATCAGCGGCATGTGAAATTCCAGAACGGTAACGGGATGTCGCAGTTGATGCTTCACCAGGTGGAAGGCATTTACTTTGCGCGCCATCAAAATGACGGCCGTGTCATCCTCGGTGACGAAATGGGCGTCGGTAAAACGGTGCAGTCCCTCATTGCCGCTGAGGATGCGGGTGCTGAGAGTGTGCTCATCGTGGCGCCGACCCGGTTACTGGCGAACTGGGAAAAAGAGATCAGGGACTGGTTGGGCAAGGACCAGAAAATTGCGGTTATTCGCGGGAGCGGGAAGGCGAAACTGCGTCAGATCGAAGAGGCCAAAGAGGCAGGTGCGCGGTTTATTTTGATCAATTACGAGGCCATGGCCAATGTCAAAGAGAGTAGGAATGGTGACGCCGTCGTTGATGCGCTTAATGACTGGGACTTTGATTTTCTGATTGCCGACGAAGTTCATTGGGTCAAGAACCCGAGCGCGGAGCGCACCAAGGGTTTCCGCAAGCTCAACAAGAAAAAGGCGAAGGCCATGTACCTCTCGGGAACTTCGGTGGTTAACGGTGTCGGCGATCTTTTTACGGCACTTAATGCGGTAGACCCCGAGCGTTTCCCCACGTTTAAGAAGTTCGTCGGAGAATTCACCGAAGACGGAAGGCGGGCGCGCGGAACCGTCTCGGACCCGCTGAAGTTTGCGCAGCTGAACGTCGAGCTCAACCAGAAATACTTCCTGCGCCGGACGCTCGAGCAGGTCATGGGGCATTTGCCGAAAAAACATGACCTCGAAGAGATTCATATCGGGCTGGATCCCGAGCAGATCGAAGTCATGGAGGATGTGGAGGAGCATAATGATCTCCTGCGCAAAGGGGAGCTCGAAATTGATGACGACGAAGAGCTGCCCGAAAACGGTAAAAGGGGACCCAGCCGCGGTTTCGGGCCCTATGAGATTCAAAAGCAGGTCTTGATCGACCTCGAGCTTCTGAACGGCATGGATTACAAACATTCGGATCCGCCAAAGTACCGGGCCGCGCTTCAGAAAGTGCGTGAGGTCATCGCGAAGGGTGACAGGATTTACATCACGAGCCGGTACCGCAAAGTGATTTATCGCCTGCGTGAGTTTCTCGCCGATGCCATCGGTGCAGATGCGATCAGCTATATCGTCAGCAGCGAACACGACGGCGTGGAGCAGGACGCGATTGTCCGCGAGTTCAACGAGAACCAAAAGAAGAAGGTCTTTCTTTCCACCTATGGAATCGGCGGTGAGGGATTGACTCTCAAAGCAAACCATGTGCTCTTTGTCGATCTGCCTTATACGCCCGCAAAGATGAATCAGGTTATCGGCCGCGTTTATCGCTATGGACAGGAGAAGGAAGTTTATGTCTACGCCCTCGTGGTTCCCGATACCGTTGATGAAGATATTTTGGATATCTTGAGCCGGAAGGAATCCCTTTTCGATCAGATTATTCGCGGCAAGCTCAATGTCGAAGATACGCGGAAGATGCTCAAGCACCTGGAAGAGCAGGAAGACAGACGTTCGGGGCGGAAGTCTCAGGCCCAGAAGGCGCGGGCGCGCATTGCCGACATCTACAATCTTCTCAACGAGGGTGAAAACGAACTCGCCCAACGGGAATGGGACGACTTCATGGAACTTTACGAAGAAGCCATTGAAGACGTCGCGGCCACGGCGGCCACCCAAGCCCTTTACTCCTACATGCTGCAGGAACATGACGGCAATCGAATCGATCTCGGTTACAAGTCAGACGATTATGAAAACCCGCGCTGGGGCTTTCTTGCCTCGGGGCCGTCGGTCGATCTCCGTGTCCTCAGACAAATGCAGGAGCACTTTTCGGAGCGGGGGGTTGCAGTAGAAGGAATTGATTACTACGAACTCGACTCGTCCGCCAAAGCCCGTGCCCTCGGACATGCCTGGCAGGTCACGAAATCATTCCCGAATCGGCCGAGCAGTCAGCTGACTTACGACCTCTATAACGATAACCTGCCTCAAAATCAGTTCGATTTTGTGAGCTCCTCAGAAATCGCCAGGCCGCGCCCGCGAATCAAAAACAAGAAAGGCATCAGCATGAAACTTTGGGCGCTCTCCCAGATGGTGCAGTCCGCCACCGCAGGCGGCCTTGTTCTTATCTGGGATCATCACGGGGCTTTTTCGAAGAAGGCCATGGATTTTCTGTCGAACGAAGAGACCTTTGATCTGGAAATTATTAACACCGAGGGTTCGGCCATAAAGATTCCCGGTCTGGATGAGGCGACGCGCAACATGGTCGACGGGGTTACCTTTATTTTGGCGCGCAAGCGCAGTCACAAAACTTTCAGCGTTGAGGACCTGAAACGCATTCAGAAAAAATGGCCCGATGGTCTGCATATCGACCGGGATCAGCAGCTGGGTAGCAGGATTGCCAAGAGACGGCCGTTGAAAATGACGGACGAGGCACCGGATGACAAACCGCGCAGGGGAGTGCTCGATGTCATTACGCCCGGCGCTCCGGCGGGCCTCATCTCTTTGGTGCAGCGAGTGATCAAGAACAAAAAGCGCACCGGGGCCGACCAAAATATGGAGGAACGCCTCATCGAAGTGTTTGAAATTCTGCGCAGCGGTTCAAGAAAACCCGAAGACGTTCGGAAGCTTCATGAGCACCTTCGCAAGATTCTCGAACGCGGTCTGGAGCCCGACGGGATCAGGATCTTGCTCAGCCGCGTCAAGCGCTACAAGCGTTATCAGAATCGCAAGGACTTGAATGCGGTGATTGCCATGCTTGAAGGCACCCTCGCCAAGGCTGATGATGAGACCGAGCCCCGTGAAAAGGGCGAAAAGGAGACGGGAGGAAAAGGCGCCGGCGCAAGTAAACGCGGCCGTCGTCCGGGGAATGAACTGCCGAAAATTATTATCAATGACGGAGACGTGCTTCAAGCCCTGTCGTTACAGGGGATCATCTTCCGTAAGAGCTCCAAGTCGATTCGCACGGGTGTTCATGTGGAAGGCGCCACGGTATGGGTGGACCCTTACCTTATCGCTTCTCGCGTGCTCTCGCCGGAAGAACGGCAGTATATCCTGCAGCTTCTCGTCTATATGCACCTCGAGCTGGTTCACCCCGACAATCCCGCGGCCGCGCTGCTCGTGGGTCTGCGGCATTTCCGCGAGCTCCTGGACAAGGACGAGGTTCACGCTGCGCTCCAGAAAATGGAGCCGGATAAGACGAATATCTTTTACTTCTTTTTTGACAGCCATGATCTGCCGACCTGGCAGGAAGTGGAGCAAATCATCGCGGTGGACCCGTCAAGTGTGCCGCCTTACCGTGTGCAGGATATTCTTGGGCGCTTTACTCAATTTTTGCTGAAGCACCGTAGTTCCGAACACCTGCCGCCGGAATTGCCGGATGAGGGCGCGATTCCCGCGTTGCTCGTGAAGGCTGGTGAAATCGACGGAAAGCACGGCAAGAAAATAGCCGCCGCGCGTAAGACGCAACCCAAGAAGATGCGCTCGAAGCATCGTCAGGAAGAGAGTCTGCGCATCGTGGAAAGGGTTCTGGCGGCGCATCAGATTACCATTACCGATTGGAATGACGATGCGGCGGCCGACGTCATTCGCGAGAGAATGCTCACCGGTCCGGTAAATCACGACAGCCTGTGGCGGTACTTTCACGAACCCCTGCTTCGCGTCAACCAAGACTGGCGTGCCAGTGAGGAAGCCAAGGAACGCGTGCAGACCGTCTATCGCGCGCTATTGCCGATGCAATTTAGAGCGGTTCTCAAAGCCGGCAGTTATCGATGGGATGAATCTCGGGAAAAGTTGAATGAGGCGTGGATGAACGAGAGGGATTACCTCACGCTCGGCGAGGAGATGAAACAGCAGAACGGCGACTATGTGGAAGATGCATTCTGGAAGCGGCGGGAACAGGATCTGGGAATTAAGAACGGGATGAACGAACGGCGCTGGGCCATGTCGGCTCGTGCAGGCATTCGCAAAGGGTTCAGTGAAGAGACCAACACCGAGATTATTCGGGGATTCCGGGCCTATTTGACCAATCCGCTTTCGCTCTTCGAAGAGAATGAGGTGATCGCCCCGTATGCGGAGATCTCCGTGAAGGTCGCCGACATTCCGGGCGCGAAAGGTTCCCGCGTCAGCATCGCGTTTGAAGATCGGGAAGTTGCTTATCTCGGCACCGGTTACAGCGAAGACAATTTGATCGGGCGCTGGTATGTCGTCCAGAAATTCCCTTCGTCCGAAGTCGAGTATCAGGATAAAGATCTAAGGGCCATCGATGATATTCTTTTGGAGCTGAAATACCATTTTGAGAAAATAGATACACTGACGCGTTCTCAGCATCGCGAGTTTGTCCCGCATTACAGCTCACCCTTCTTTGCCGACTCGGCGCGCCTTATGTCGCAGTTGGACTCCAATGAACTCGGCCTGAACCGGGACCGCTTCGGCGGAGACGCCATGAAGATTGTTAATATCTTGATACCCATTCTCAAAGGCACGGGCACCTCGGACGAAGCGAAGACAGCGGCTCGGAGGTTTTTGACCGCGGTCGCCCCAAGCATGGCGGACGAAATCGCCGAAGGCTCAATCGACAAGACGCTCCTTAGCAGAGCAATTCTCACGGAGAGGAAAATTCAGGTTGATTACGAAGACAAATACCGGGAGGGAGGTTTTTCGGACGAGGAACAGCAGCTGGAAACGGACAAAGTCAGGCACGCATCGATTATGGCGAGGCATGTGGCCAAACTCGCACTTACCGAACAGTCGCAACAAGCCCTTATCGCCGACTTTGTCGAGAAACACGCCGGCGATTTCCCCGAAGGACTAAAAGCAGAGGACTTACGGATAGACATTGTTTGGAACCAGACACTTCGTGATGAAGGGATTCAGGAGCGCGCGGCGGTATTCGCCTCTCATTCTAATGTTCGCATCATACGCGATGACGAAGTCCTGGCGGTTCTCGGACTTAACTTTATGCCGGGCGACATGCAGGGCCGGTGGCATCTGAGCCAGAAGTTGTACAAGAACGGTAAGTTTGAATTCCCGAGAGGTAAGTTTATCCGCACGGGGCAGATGGATGCGGCAGAGCGAGAGGCGGGGATTGATCTCGGCCTATTGCGGCATCAGGGAGTGGTCATCGGACGGCCGAACTATAAATCACTCGTGCTGGTCGAGAATCCGGCTAAAGAGGGGCAGGTGTTTGTCCTGCGCATGACGACGCCCGGGAGTTTGTTCGGGACGGCCGCAGATCGTGAGCCCGTTACGAAGATTGACATCGCCCAAGATGCGGTTTACAGGATGCCGGACAGTGGAGTGGTGCTTCACGTCAAAGACGGCCTGATAACCGTTAAGGCCGAAGTCAAACCGGGCGCGTGGGAAAGTTACCACTGGATTTACCACGCCGTTTTTGACGCAGACGAGTGGCCGCAAATGGACTTCCCCGAATTTAGCGGCGGCGACTTTATTGTCGACGATGAGGTCCGCGACGTGGCCCTGCAGAAAGTCGAGCGATGGTCTCAGGATACGACTTATGCCGCCATTACGGCGGCGGATGTGGCGGACGGCCCGCTTTTCTTCCGGCCGAGCGCGGAGGCGGCCTACGGCCTTGCGGCCGTCAGGAACCCTTGGCTGGATGATTCAATTCTCATTTTTCAGACAGACATCGACGGCCGCATGATCGCGCCCAGTCCCAAACCGATCCTCGGTGTGGATCTCGACGCGAATGAGACATGGCGGAGTCCTATTAGGGGTGTCGGACGTGATGGGAAGACACTGTACTTTTGGCTGCATCCGCAAACGGGTTCGATCTACTGGGCGCATTTTGAGATCAATAACGGGGCATCGTCGGCTGAACCGCCTTCAGATGGAGACGAGATCGTACACCCTGCTTATCCTTTCAAAGAGGGGCATTTGGAGCAGGCCGCGAATGCAAGGGCCGGTATTATTCAAATCCAAGATAAGGGAGGCCGGAGCGGTGTTCGTGACGTCTATGAAATTAGCCGCGATGTCTTGGCCCATGACGGGGTCATAGTCACTTACTATTCAACCATGAATCGCTATGCCGGTGTTAGTCACCTGCATGTCATCCAGAGCCGCGAAAATCCGAATCTGGTCTATATCTACGGTCTTGACGAAAATTTCCGTTATGTGCCTCGCGACGAGCGTGACCACTTGCATGTTCTGGATCTCAGAAACCCCGATTCGCGTACCACCGATGCTGATCGCAGGGGAAACATCACATTCAAGGTCATTAATGCGGGTAATGCCCTGAAAATTATCCGTTCTCACAGTGATATGGAAGGCCAGAGAGCGCGCGGCGAAGAGGTTTATGCCGCCAAGTTCGTGCCGGATGATGAAGGCGACGACGATTGGAAAACGATTCAGAGCATACTAAATGCAGCGGCCGTGATAAACGGCAATGCACAGTTCCCGCATTATGATTCGCCTGTCTTCGGGGAATTTGTAAGGAAAATCCTGCACGAACTGAGTCCCGAGGAACTGGGCAGCCGTGATGGAAGCACGCACCGCAGATTCCACGAGCGCGGTAAAAACCTGATCGAGCCGTTGCTCGTGATGGCGGAGAGCACGACGGCGCCGGCTAGGGTGAGAGACACGGCGAAAAAAATGCTCATCGCGTTTGCGCCCGAGATGCGCCGTCAGATTCTTGCGGGTAATATCGACCGCCAGCAGCTCATGCGTGAGCTCATCGGCGAAAAAACAGAATATGTCGGACTCGAAAGAAATCTACAGGCCGAAGGATCCACAAGGGAAAAGCAGGCCCTCGAAAACATGCGGTTACCCAATGCGAGGTTCGCCTCGATTCTCGCGCGATACAATTCCGCCCTTAAGCTCGACGCAAAGGCCCGCGACTTACTCCTCGACGACTTTATGGAAAAACACGGACAAGGTCTTGACCGAGAAACTCTGAGGGTCGAGGTCGCACAGGAGCAGGAAATAGAAGATTACACATCCGGCGGCGGCTTTCTCGACCATGTAAGCGATTTGGTTTCACGCATCCGCATCATTGACGGCGAGGAGCCGCTCGCCGAACTTGGTGTCATGTACAGCGAAGACGATATGCAGGGTGAGTGGCGCTTGCTGAAGGATGCCGGCCGGGAAAGTGTCCCGACTGGCAGCTACTTATTTCCCGAAGGCGAATTCAAAAAAAATAAGTTGATGCCCAAGAATGCGACGGAGATCAATCCCGAGGACTGGAATGACGGCGCGATTGTCTTCCAACAGTTGGGAAGCGCCTATGCTCCCTCGCCGATTGCTCTCGTGCCTTCCTTCGTAGATCCGAATAAGATTCTCGTCCTTCCCGTTACGAGCCATTTCAGGACATTTAAAGAAACAGCACTCAGAGAACCGCTCGGCGTGCTGGACCTGAGCAACCCTTCGGAGGACTACCTTAAGGTTTCGTTCTGGCCCGATCGCCAGGACCTTCAGGGGAGGGAAACCCTGCTGCGCGTCATTGACGGCGGTAAGGTGGAAGTCGTGCAGTTAAACGGCGAAGCGGTCCCCACGATGTCCCGTGCGGCCTTCGGCGCGGATGATTGGACGCAGGTGCCCATGGCCGAAGTGGTGGGCGGCACGTTCAAACGCGGTCCAAAATTGCAGTCGAAGGACCCCAGGAAATTTGCTTATTTGGCCCGTAAGAAGTTTGAGAACGGGCGGTCCCTGATGATTCGTGAGCCGGAGGATACCTATCTCGTGGCAGGTCAGAATCCTTGGGATGCAAAGTCGGTCATCGTTTTCCGTACGGATGCGGAAGGCCACATGCTCGACGAAATGGACGGCCGGCCGATTCTGGCCTTTTCTACGATCAAGGCAGGCGTTCACCAAGTCGGAGACATCCATTTTCAGTTTGATGACTTCGTGGTTGATGGTCTCATGGCAATGCGGAAGGGCGAAGGCGAAGACGAAGAAACAGCGGCCTATGAAGCGACTTTTGTTCCCGGCCCGGAACCGTATCCTTTCTTAGGCGGAAATTTCGCACCCAAAGCAGGTCAAGAACTCGAAGGGATTGAAATTACCGGCGGCGGCATCACGGAAGAATATGAGATCAGCGGCGAGGTGCTCGGCGGGGACGGCGCCGTGGTTACCTATTACAGCAGCCACTCGAGTTACCGCGGCGTTTCTCACCTGCATTTCATCCGCAGCCGCAAGAATCCGGACTGGGTTTATGCCTATGGCCTGGACGGCAATTTTCGCTACAGCCAGTGGCGGAACACTCCGCTCATAGCAATCAATCTGAACAAGCGAATTAGCTCATACGCTCGCGGAGAGCATATGGGCAACATCGAAGTCAAACCCAACTCTTCGGCAGACGGTATTGTGGTCCATCGCCGTAACCAGATGAACGTTGAGACCGCTAAAGATGAAAACGGAGAGGTTCAGATTCTGGACGTGAGTTTCGACAGGCGGCGCGCGGAAGTCGTTTTCGCCGCCGAATTTCATCCTGATGGCGCCGAGTCCGAAGGGCGTCTCAACACGTTCAAAGCGCGCTTCATGGCGGATGAAGGATGGTTCGCGTATCCTTACGTGCACGGCCGCCTCAAAAAAACAAGTGTCGATGCCCAAGACGGTATTCAGTTCAGCCGGCGGAATGGGAGTTCCACGAGCAAGATTTCGCGTGAAGCACTGGCCGGTAAGGGTGTTCTTATCGCGCAATATAAATATACAAAGGCCGAATCCGAAGAGCTTGTTTACTATCATCTGATGTTAGACCCCGAGAATTCGAAGAGGCTTTATATCTATGAACTGGACGGAGACGGGCGGGCCGTGCCGGCCGACCCGGAGCCGCTTGCGATACTGAACCTGTCGGACTCGCAGTTTGAATGGAGTAATAAGCACAGTAACTTGTCGGTAGGAGCAAATTACGGCGAGCCTGGGTTTCTCCTTAGTGTTAATCACAACAAGGGACCCTTCGGTGAAGTGTACCGCGCCGAATTCATCGCCGATCCGCCGGCAGAAAGAAGTGTAAGCGAAACTTATCCGGCTTACCCGTTTGCCGAAGGTGCGTTTAGGACTCTTGCGACCGGCGAAGGCATGACCCGGGGGCATAGCGATGTCTTCCAGACTGCAGAGATTGACCGAAGCGTTCTTGCCGCCGAGGGTGTGGTCGCGACCCACTACGTGCCATACGGACCTCACCGCGGAGTTTCACATCTTCATATTTTCCAGGACCGCAGCAACCCCGATCTCATCTATGTGTATGGCTTGGATGAAAAATTCCATTATGGCCAGTGGAGGTCAGGCCCGCTGGCAGTTCTTAACCTGGCCGATCCCGCCCTGAATGTGGGCGAGGGCGTGCGCCGCGGGAATGTCTGGGTGCAGAAGTCAGCTGACAAGAACAAGGTTCTGATCACCCATAAAAATCCGCGCTACCCTAGGCGGCCCGACCGCGATGAAGGAATCTACCGGGTTCAATATGTCTCGCGGGAGCAGGCGAAGTATCCCTATGCCGGAGGACGTCTCGTAAGACCTGCCGGAAATGAGGCGACTGCCGGAATCACCTTCGGCCTTAAAGCGGCCAAAGGCTCGGCGGCCTATGAATTGAGTCCGGAGTCGCTGAGCGGCACGGGTGTGTTGGTGGCAGAATACGTGCGCAGCCCGAGCTGGTCACAGGAAATTTTCCATCATCATCTATTCCTGGATCCTCTTGATCCTCGAAAGCTTCTTCTCTATCGCCTCGACGAAGAGGGCCGCGCGACCGGTGAGCATCAAACGCCAGTCACGGTCCTGGACCTGGATGAAGAGTTCCGCTGGTCGACCGGTACCTTTATCCTCATGAATGATAAGAACGGAAAGGGATTGTCTCTAACCCGTCGCAAGGGTCCGTTCGATAAGGTTCACCGCGCTCGCTTTGTGCCGGACGGCGGAGAGGCAGTACCGGACAAGGCGCTTGAGAGATCAAATCTCGTTCGCAACGGTGTCTTCAAGCGCCTAACGCAATTGAGGAGATTTAAGTTCGGGGAATTTACGGATCATGCGGCATCGTCGAAGTTCCGATGGACGGCCAGCGTAGGCCGTCCTCAATTGGATGCCGGGCAGGCCCTGTTGGTACTTGAGAGCAAACTGGGGTCGGAACGAACATCTCTGGTTGCGGTGAGGCACTCGTCCCGGGTAGGGGTGGTTCAGATTTACCGGCTTGGGAATGACGATCGCATTGTTGATGCCCGGGCCCAATTGGTAACCGAACTGAATGCCGAAGAGTCCGAGAGCTTGGGGCTGTTCACCTTTACAGTTAAATCGAACGGCGCGGTTGAGGTCAGCAAGGCCGACGGACGCGTCGTTGCCTACTCCGCAGAATTTATTCCGGGCGAATCGGCTGCGAGCGGCGATGACCGCCTGCTTGAAGAGGCCCTCACTTATGTCGGAGGCCACTACCCCGATTACGACTACCTTTTCGGCGTGTTCTCTTACGACGATCTCGAATGGCCCTCGGCTTTTAAGCCCTTCTTCGAAATCCTTAAGAACCCTGATGCCTCTGCCCAAGCCAAAGAATTCGTGCGGCGTATCTTTTTAGCGCGCGCGCCTTCGCTCTATGAGGCGATTGTGAGCGGCGAAATTTTGGGGATGGATGAAGACGAATTACTCAAGATATTTAAGCAGGAAGAAGCGCTCTGGGATTTTCAGCAGAAATTCGACGGAAAGGGCGGAGAGATTCATACGGCTTATTACGCGATTGAGGAGGCGCAAAAGGAGAAAGGGCTTGAAGGCGTTGAGATTTCGGCGGTGCGCATGGCGGGATTGCTCGCCGATAGCGAGCCGCTTGTCCCGCGCGGGCCTTCGGCCGGATTCAGCACGGCCACCCAAGCGGCCCTTAAGAACGACTTCTTCGATCGCTACGGGGCCCTGTTTGACGGGTTAGAACGCAAAGACCTCTATATCGATTATGAATTTGACGTCCCGGCTTACGAGAATCTTAAAATCGCACGCATCATCATGCGGCGCGGAATAGACGGTCCCGAACTGGCGCATCTCGGCACGGGGCGTACCTTCGACAATGTCCAAGGGGTATGGCATCTGAATCATGAGCTCGTTAAGGCGTCGGTGCCCGGGGAGTATATTTTCTTCCGGTCCGAAGAACCCCTTGAGGGCGAGCGTGCACCGGACGGCCGGGACCTGATCCTGCCGCTTGCGGCATTCAGACAAACGGTGGGCGAGGAAGAGAAAATTACCGGCGGTGTCTTTATCATCGGAGACCGGTTCGGCTCAATTCCTCACGGTGATGCCATTGCCGTGCAACACCCGGATCACCCGCATCTGATTTTTATTTTCAATAATCTCGGCAGAGAAGGGAACATTATCGACGAGTCTTACCGTCAGCCTCAGCCGGCAGCGATCCTTGATCTACTCGACCCGCAACCGGTCGAGGTCGAAGGGACCCGATACAGCGTGACTCCCGACGGCCGCATCCGGATCGGGAATGCCAATCTGGATAAAAGAGGCTCCGCATCAGTTTTTGGCCTGGTCGGGGGCTCACTCGTGTGGTCATCGAAGCCCGGGCAGAATGAGGCGACAGGGGCATCCGACGATATAGAAGTGCCTCTGGATCCGCAGACGACAGCGCTTAGAGAATTGCTCGGAGGCGATCTGCTTCACAAGATATTGCGGCCGGATTACAAAGGAGCGGACATCCGCCAAGCCGTCAGGAAACTCAAAAAGGATAAATTCTGGTGGCCGTTCGACCAAAACGCTTCGCCGTATGCACGCCTTGTCACCGAACGCATTTATGCCGCGACGGTTCCCGCGCTCGCGGACCGCGTTCTGTCAGGTGATCTTGATAAAGAGACTTACAATGCGGAACTTGACAGGGATCTCGGCGGCAAAGACTTCTCCAGGCTTCGCAGGATGTCGATGCGGGACAATGACGGCAAGGCGCGGGAATTGAGCCGTCCGGATAAGGAATGGCTGATCGCAGATTTCTTTAGCAGACACGCTGATGCTTTGGACGAGGACCTCGGGCCCGAAGCCCTTGATCTCCGGATTAAAGAGACCGATAGCGAAACAGATTTCCTTATTGTGAGACGGTATAAGGTGCAGGGTGAAACGGAAGCCCTGGCGCGGCTCGGCACCGGGTTCGAATTCGGCAACTTGCAGGGCCGGTGGTATATAGAAGGCGGCGCCCTTCGGGGAGCCTTCAAGACAGGGAAGCACTTTGGTTCCATCGGTGACGGTGCGACAACCGTAACCCTAGAGCCCTCGGTCCTGGATACCGGCGGCGTCTACCTTGACAGTGCCCATCATGATGTCAGCCGGGGTTTTGTATTGCCCGTTGTCTTGAGGCGCGACATAAACAGGCCCACACTGGTGCACGCCTACATGCTGAGTCCGCAGGGAAGTTATGGCGGTATCAAGTCGGGTTGGGAATATTCGCTGGCGGATATCGATCTCACAAAAACGGGCTCGGAATACAGGGTCGAAGAAACTCGCATCACCGTTCTTGCCGGCGGGCGGCTCCAGATTTCACTCACCGAAAAGAGCAATCTCAGTCACGGTGTCTATGCCGCGGAATTTTCTCCGGTGCGTCGTGAATCAAACGCACCGGATTTGGCTGTCGTCCACGATATTATTGCCGCCTACGGGCTTCATCGCTACCTCGGATCCGATCAATTCGGTTCCTGGGCGCGGCCGCATATATTGCATGGCGGGCTTGATGCGAAACGTTGGCATGACAGTTTCAAGCCGCTGCTCGGGATCGTCAATAACGCCGAAGCCGACCCCGAAGCCCGCAGGCTGGCGCAAAGAGTCCTGGTGGCCCTCACGCCGCGCCTGCGTGATCGCATTTATCCCGATGGGGCTGCAGAACAGGCAGCGCTGAATGTTCCGGCGGCGACAGAGCTAACCAAGGACGATATCTTCAATTGGGCTCAGGGCAAAGCCGATCCTGCAGTTGGAGCGACCCTGGTCATGCCCGTTACTTATTATGACGAAAAGAAGGGCGGGGCCGACGTCATTCCGCGGGCCCGCGTCGAGGTAAAATCGGCCGGTACGGGCAAGAGTTTCGCCGTCCCCATCGACGATCTCAGATTGAAACGGAAAGAATTGAAGAATGCCACTTTAGCCGTGATCGAAGACGCGAACCTCGGCAAGGTGCTCGCCATTTTTGCGCCGGACGATTACGAGTCCTGGCGATTCGGAAATTACACGGTCACCCCTCTGGCAGTTTTTCCGGTGACGGCAAAACACAACGGTTTCCGGCAGCTGGCCGTACCTTTTCTCGTGGATATCGATAAGCTCAGCCGCGGGGAACTCGAGGAAGTGCGCGTGCCCGGTCATCCCTGGAGCTATATTAAGACTGCGGCCCGTGTGGAACCGCCTTCCGGCAAGATGGAGTCAACCACGGCGAGAATCATCTTGAAGTCGACCGCATTTGGGGTCCTTGTCCAGATGGGATTTACGCCGACCGCCGCGGACCTCGAAAAGATCGATCTCGAGAGCGGTGAGCGAAACATGGACGTTTATGTGGTGATCAGGCAGCATCCCAACCGCGGGCCCATGGTACAAGTCTTTCGTTTGAAGGATTATGATCCCGCGAAGCCCGCTGAATACGGCGAGCCGATCGTGACCTATGCGTACGTCGACGAGAAATGGACTCAGATTATCCCCGCAGTGAATGACATCATTGATGCCGCCTATGGCCGTAAGGACTTGGTCGAAACCGCGGATGCCTTCGAACAAAAGGTCGCGATCAATCAGGATGGTCGCAGGGCCTCGATTACCATCACGACCGGAACGCACGGTAAGAACAAAAAAGCATTCTCCTTTACCTTCTCAAAAGAGGAAATAGATGAATTTAAGCTGGCAGAGAATCCGGCAATCGTCCGCCTCAAGGTCGATCGCGATTACGGCCCCTATATCGCCGTCTCGGCCAGGGTGAACGGGGAAGAGCGTTTGATCGGTAATAGTGTCGAGGTCAAGAATGAGGCGCAGAAAACACGTCGCGTCGATTTTGACAAGGAGGCCTTCGCCGACTTCCTTAATAGTGCAAACAATATTCACGGTGAACCCATCGCGCCGCGAATTTATACCCATGCCCATGAATTAACGGAACAAAACAGGTACATGGTGGATGTCCTGAACCGCGCCCAGGTCCGCAGTCTGGACGAACATGGGATTAAGCGGCCGGTCTTTATTCCCAGGCCGGATGCGAAGTACGGATGGGTCTTTGAGACGCATGATGTGGATACGTACAACAAAGACCCCGGCAAGAAACCGGAAGTCGTTTTAGCACGGCGGCCGGGCCATACAACATTGATGAAAGTTAACAGAGTGAGTGCTCCTGCTGAGCCCGAAGCGAAGCGGGATACAGAGGGCTCCATTCTCGATGAAGCCACGCTTCTTTCAGAGCTCATGAGCGAATCCCACCTGCAGATGTTTCACGAGCAGGACGCCATGTATTGGAACCGGAATTATGGTGAAGCCGAAGACATCGCGCGCTGGGCAGAACGTGCCGGCGAATGGAAAGACCGGTGGATTCACAGTGACCCGGTCCGCGAGGCGTCGCTGCAGGCCAGTATCTACGGCAAGCTCAAATTAAGTTCGGATAGCCAGAAACTTTTGATTCGGGATTTTCTTGATAAACACGGGGATCAATTTGCAATCCCGCTCGGTGCGCAGGACCTCTGGATCCGCATCTTTGCCTTCGACAAGCATTATCCCGATGGGGAGGTTCGTCAGGCCTCCCGTATTGCCGTGGCGCATAAGGACACCGGCCGAATCCTGGCGACGCTCGGGAATTTCCACGAACCCGGCGACCTGCAGGGGTATTGGCGGCTTGAGCCGTGGAGCAACCCGCCGGTGCCCGCGGAGCGATTTAAACAGCACGGCTTCAAGGAACGCGACTATGTGCGAGACGCCGACGGCACAGTCAGAATGCCGCACATCAATGTCCCGGCCTTACTCGCGACAAGGGTTGCCAATGAACAGCCGGGCGTCACCAGCGGTTGGATGCTGACGCGGCGTCAGAGGGATTCAAAACACGTTCTCATCGCGAAGGGAAGGAGCCATGAGCCCGGCGAGATATTAGGTGTGCTCGATCTCACCCGGCCCGGTTCGTCGGTGACGCTGGATCATGCGACCTTTACCGTGGAGTCCAATGAAAAAGTCGCCGTCGTGCAGGCGCCTGATCCCGCCCTTGCTGCCATAGCCACGGTGCTCGGAAGTGTCAAGGTCAAGGGCTCGTCGACGCTTTCCGAAGGCTCTGCTACCGTGCGTTATGTCACGGACGAATACGGCGCCCGGCGGTTTCGACACGCATTCTATGACCAGCGCGGCAGCGCAACGGATCAAAGTGACTGGGACCGGATCCATGAACCCTTAGTCCGCGTTCTTGAGGATCCGGCTGCGTCCGAAACGGCCAAACGCGTTGTCCTGCGAATCTACCTTGCGCTTGTGCCGGATCTCCGGGAAATGATGGAGTCCGGAACGATCGATCGCGCGCGCTTGCGCGAGGAACTCCGCAATGAGCACAAGATCTGGGAGCATATCGAAGCGAAAATCGAACGCGGTCACGCCAAAGCCCGAGGGGAACATAATTATCCGAAGGATTTTGGGCCGGGATTCAAAGCAAAACGAATCCCCGCAGGCGTTTCGATCCGGCGTCTGACGCCCGTTAAGTGGGCGGCGATGCTCGCGAACGAATATAAAATCGAAGAGCTTGAAACGGGCGACGAGGAGCTCCTCAAGAAAGATTTCCTGACTCGGCACGGCACGGATTTTGGAGATGTTCTCGACAGCGGCGATACCAAGATTCGCATGAGATTTTCAGGGGTGGAAGTTGTGTTGGCAGAGGCAGAGGAGACCGTCATTGCAACATTGGGAGACGGCTATCATCCGAAGGAACTTCGGGGTACCTGGTCTATTGACAATGAATTTAAGTTTGATGCCAGTCTGCATCAACTAAAGAAGATCCTCTATAAGGGGGCCATGGTGCGCATGGAAGACGAGATCTGGAATCGCGAGATTTTCGGCGAGATCGTTCGCGGGGATCTCTACGTCTTAGCCGGCAAGGCGAAATGGGAGACGGTGCATGAGCCCATGCTGGAAATACTCCGGGACGAAAAGGCATCGGCCGAAACCAGGCGTGTCATCAAATTGATTTATCTGGCGATCACACCTTCTCTTCACGCCGAGATCCTCGGCGGGGAACTGTGGAATCATAAAGCGGCGATTCAAAATGAACTGGAGAAGGAAGTAGAACGGGCGGGGCAGGAGTATCGGGCAGCGAAGGCGGAGCAGGAGTTCCCCGACATGACCCTAACGCGGCAGGCTTCGGCCTATGCCAGAGTCGGCCAGAATAGAATTTTTGTGGGCGCGGATGAAGAAGCGTTGATCGATGACTTCTGGCAGCAGCATAGCAGTGACCTCCCTCCCTGGTTTGAGAGGGAAAGGCTGAAGCTGATTGCGACACAAATCCATATAGATAAGATTCATGAGCTCATGCCTCATGGCGAGAGGCTTTATGTCACGATTGCTCATACCGCCGATGACGGTAAGCAGACAACCCTCGCACGGTTGGGCACGAGTTTTGCGCCCAATAATCTGGTGGGGCAGTGGAGCATCTTGTGGGAAAACATTGTAATGCCGGCGCTCTCGCGCGAAGCTCTTAATTTTGAGGACTACAAACAACTCGGTATGGGCAGCGACCGCGCAGAGATTATTGTTGATGCACAAACGCTGCTGCAAAGTGGTGGTTTGTTTATAGACCGGTCTTCTCAAAGCGAAAGATACCGCAATCTCGCCTTAATGCCTGGGCCTTCGAGTAAAAACGTACTGCTTGTTATCGCCGTTGACGATAAAGCGCCCGATGGAGATCAGCTGCCATTAGGCACGCTGCGTCTCGACCAGCCGGGCTTTAGCCGGGTCGAGAGGAATGAGACGCAGTTCGAAGTGCTCGAAAACGGTCAAGTCGTCGTCAGACCCGGGGTCTTTGATGGTTCCATCCCCGAGGGCTATATCCGGCACAATCCGGTCTATCAATTGGCCTCTAAAAAACGCTCCGAATTACGTTCGTCGATACAGGTCGGTAATCCCCTCTATCCCGGAAAACTCGAGATGTTCGGTGATGCGATTATGTTTCAATGGCCGGCCGAAGGCAGTGAAGACGACGCGCTTGTCCTGATGGGAGGGAAACATAGGGAGGATCAACTGATTTTGAACGGCGTGCTGATACGGCCCGGGACGAAGATCCAGGAAATGCAGGGGACTATGGCTCTTGAGCATGTCATGGGTGGTCTCGTGAAAGTAACCCGCGAGCACTATGCGGCCAGCGAATACCCGCTCGAATTGCACAATGTTCAGAATCCTTATATTCTGGCAGTTGCCAACCAGCTGTTCGAACCAGGCACGCTCGAGATTGTACCAGAGATGATGAGTGCCGAGGAAGTTCTTGAAAACGAAGGCCGCCCGGCGCGCTGGCGCCCGCTGGATGACATCGATTTTTACAGCGAGTTCGGACCGGTTACGGTTTATACTGACGATTTTTTGAATGCCAAAGAATTAGCGGAATTCCAGCTAACGAAAAAAGACGGCCGCTACGAAGTGACGGGGCCGGCGCCGGAGGGGATGCGCGTTCATGTCAGCGGGAACATCCTGCGCGTCACGGATCCGGCGACCAACCGCAAGATTCGCGTGCTTGCGCTTGAACGTCCGTTCAAGCTTCGTGGTAAATTGCGCGAAAGTTTCGGTCTCGCTCGCTCAGAATTAAGGGCGGATAACAACGGTCGAGTCGTTATGACAACTTCGCTTGAAGGCTTTGAGCCGGATGAAACAGCGCTCGGCGCCGAGGCAAGAGCTCACCTCAAGAGTTTTCGTAAGAGCGACGCCGTCGGCCGCGGCGATATGGCGCGGCTCTTTTTCGACTTCCTGCTGCAGGATGAGATCGACGTTGAACTTCTCGACATCGGTTATGAAAGAGCACTAAAGCGCTATATGAAGGACAGGATTACTCCTCAGATTCGAAACGGACTCTTGATAAAAGTGCCTATCGCGGGTTTTATGGGAGATGAAGCCAGAAATCTACTGACGGCGTTGCTCATGGGCCGTGTGAGTGCGCGCGAAGTGCTCACGATCGCTATCCTTGAAGGTGTGCGTATCCCCGATGTCTTTCCCGACACCGAGGCGTTTACGGCTGAGCAGAAAGAGAAACAGCGGGACAGGGCACAGAATTTCAGCGAGCGGTATTCGGCCCTGCTCAGCGGCAAAGAGGAGATTAGCATTTCAGTAAAGCTTCCGCCCGAAGATGAAGTGGACTCGCTTTTCGGGGAAATAAGCCGCCTCGGACGAGACCTATCTGAGATCCATATTTTTGCCGACCGTGACCTCGGAGACTTGAGGGAGTTCTGGCGGGCTTCCCGCAAAGGAACCCCGAAACCCCGTCCGTCTTATCTGACCCCGGTCGAGGCCGCCCTCATAGTTAGAATGCCGCAGCGGACTTTTGAGTCTTATCTTTATCACCTGGAATCGCAGCAAATCGAATCGATGGACAGTTTTATTCAGAAGCACCTGGTTGCGACGGGTCATATTAAATTGTCCGATATCGAAGCGAAGCTTGATACCGCGCCGAAAGACTTGACCGAAATCATAGAGGATGCACGCAGAGGCGATGTGTTCGCTTTCTTTGACCTGATTCAGCGGCTTCACGTTCAGGTCATTGCTTTCAAGAAAATCAAGACAGGGGTGGATGTCGCGGAAAAGCAGAAGCGTGCGCTTCCGTCCCTCGCAAGGATTCTAGATAAACATATTACCGCCTTCGAGGGCTATGATGAAAAATTCCGTGCCGGCTTCGGCCGGCTCGTCGGGTATCTCGACGAGTTGCTGGCCTTGCCGGCGCTCAAGCGGGCTGTCCTTGAGGATGCGTTTTATCGGGCGCGCATGATCGAGCTCATCGAGACATTGTTCCGCAATGATGATCTGGCCACGGCACAAGACCGTGCCCGGCTCCTGCAAGCCTTGGCGCATCTCACCACGGCCGAAGATAATACGCATATCTTCATTATGGAAGAGATGGAGCTTGAGATGCTGGGCGAAGGCCGCGAGATCGAAGGAGCGATAGACGCCTATATCACTGCTCTTCGAGAACTCAGTGCCCGCGATCCAAAGATCTTGAGATTTCTGAAACTACGCATTCAATATCTTTCAATGAAGGAGCACAAACAGGACGCCGGAAATGAGGATGCGGCGATTGCAGCACGGCGCCGTCGTGTTGCGAAGACGCAGCTGGATGCGTACCAAACCGTTCTCGGACGCATTGACGAGAGTTTGCTTCGCGCCGTGACACGTGACCCCGTCAAGGAGAACGCACTTGACGAGTTCCTTGCGCTGGGAGAAGGGTCCTGGAAAAAGAAAGCGACCCTTTTAGCGGAGATTCAAAAAGACCCTGAGCTGAAAAGGAGCTCAAGGGTGATTGATGAGGCGTTTGTGGGTAGGATACGCCAACAAATCGAAAAGCTCTATGCCGCCGAAGACATCAGCCAGGATCAGCGCGACGAAAAACTCCATGCCGCGGAGGCTTATCGCCGGGCATTAAAGCTCGCTGAGCCGCAGGGTGCATCTGCGGTTGCCTCAAGTGCGGTGTATTTTACGCAGGCTGAAGCAGCTGCTCACTTGGTTCTTGAGATTGAAAACGAAGTGAGGCACCTCTTTGATGAAGACCCCAACCGCAACCCGATAGAAATTTATCAGGCGGCCCGCGACGTCTATGCTGACTCAAAGGCGTTTCTCGGGAGTGAACAACGAATCTATTTCGAGACGGCCCTTGTCATTCTGCTCAGAGAGCTCTATACGATTCAACGTCTGCGGTGGCGGACTTATGAACTTGGGCTCCTCAAGGATCTTAAAGACCTCGGTTTTTCTTCGACGTCCGGGGTCACCAATGAAGATCCCAAACAAGCCGAATTCATGCGAAATCTTCTCGGGTTCCTCCCGGGGCAGTATCAGGTCATGTTTTACCCGGGTTCGGTTGAAGTCACCATGGACGAAAGTTCCTTTAAACGCGCATGGAAACTGACGGGCAACGGTTTCGGGCGCGAAGTCGAGAACCTGAGCCAGGTTGAAATTGCTGTCTATAACGGAGAGGGGGCGGCCGGGTTCTATAGTGAGGGGTTTCCGCTTCGGCTCGGAGACGTGGCCTATCAGGGGATTACCAGTTTTGGGACCAACAGTTCGCTTGGAACCGGCGACTGGGTGGCGCGCCATGAACAGGGGCATTCGCTTTTCCGAAATTACCGTATCTATGATTCGTTCCTTGACCAAAGCGATTCGGGCGCAGCCTTGCTCGCTCCGTGGGTGGATAAGTGGGAGAAGGAATTTCTTGAGGGCGGCGTTCAAGACCCCGATCTTCGTGAGAAGTTAGTGCGCCTCTACGGGGACCATTTTCGCTGGTTCCAGGAGGAAATGATGATGAAGTACCTGCAGGCCGAAGACGGCCACATCATTAAACCGCAGGGGAATATCAAAAGTTGGTTCCTGAGCTATATTAATATGGAAGGATACGGAAGCGCGCGTGCCCGTTACCTCAACCGCGTGAGGGATCCGGATCTGGTGGAGAAATTTCACAATGAGATGCGGGAATTTACCAATGACAAAGAGCCGCGTATCGGCCGCATGCTGGAGCAAAGTGCGGCTGAGTATCTCGACATATACGAGGCATGGAAAGACGAACTCCGGCCGGAAGGCTTTAGCGAACGGGATGTTATGCGCCTCGTCGGCTACTTCGGAGCGTTTCTCGGCCCGATCTTCAAGCTCCGGCGGCTCCGCAAGGCAACCGAGTGGGCCGTCGATCCGGCGCGTCGCGTTGAAGGTTCTCAGCGGTCGGAATTGCGGATGGACGGGGAAGAGGAACTGATTGAGGCGCGCGAAGCCTGGAAGAAAGCCCATGAGGCTTTAGAGGCGGCCGGTTCAACCGCCACGCTTGAACTTGGGAATTTTGCGCATATGGAAGGCTATGAGGGCTATCTGGGGGCGATGCCTAATGTGCCTGCGGAGCTTTTCGACGACATGTATCGCGGTGCTACGCTGGCCACCTTTGAGTTGAATCAGCACTCCTTTTTAAATTACCTCACACATGTGCGCGAGGGGTATATGGGTCCGGCGCAGGGGGAGTCGACCTTCTACAAGAAGGCAATCGCATCCGTTATTCGCACCGGTGTGAAATACGGGGCAGGGGTCGATGCCGACGGGAAGCTGAATAACCCCATGTTGCGGATTATGGACGACAGCAGACCGAGCGATGTCATACAGGTCCCGTGGGGAGGACGAACGCTGCATGTGCGCGATATCGGCGGAGAACTTAAAGAGGCGGCTCCGATTACCGAACAGGAAATTCTTGCGGGCCTGGAACGCATGGACGGCATCTATCATTGGAATTTGCGCGTCAATCGACTCATCTCGTTTGACGCGCCGGGAAATACTTTCGGCCGCGCCCTTTCGGTTTACGAACCGCCCCACGAATCGATTCGCGCAGTGATTGCCGGCATTCAAAAGCAGTTTGGCGACCGGCTGCGTTCCCTGGGGCTCAGTGATGACGATATGCACTCCTTTATTGCCAACGACTACATCATTCCGTTGTTTGTAAGTATGCGTGATGTGCGTCAGCTAAAACACATTGCCGGAGAGATCCTCGAATTGATAGAGCATTCGCAGGACAAAGTGCCGGCCGAGATGCGTATTGTCCATCTCGGCGGTATGGCGCATTATGCCTCGCTTAAGTCTCTGATCAAAGTTTTGGAGTTTGCCGGCCGAGGCACTCCGGTAACGGTGGGTAAAGCCTGGAATGATCCGCGTTATGAGGCGCATCGCCATGAAAAAGATGATACCTTGCGCGAGCGGCTCGTCACACGGCATATCAGGGAGATCTTTAACCACGTGCACTTGGAAGACGGCGACGTGCGAATGGATGTGGACTTCTTTGTGGAGCGATTTGGGCGATTTCTGGACTCCGGCGGGTCTGCCTATGCTCAGCCATTTATGACGAGGCAGGCGCTTCTCCTTCGGCAAAAAGGTGAGCTTGAGGCCGCTGAGATGACGTTGATGCGGGCCCTTAAAATTGACCCGCGTGATCCCGGCGTGTTGATCAATCTTGGTATGGTCTATGCCGAGATGGGGCGGTCGGCAGAAGCCGCCGAAGCCTATGCAAAAGCTCTTTCGCTGGATCCGTATCTGGCTTCGGGGCATTTTAATCTTGGAAATCTCTATGCGCGGAGCGGAGACATGGCTGCCGCAATAAGCGCCTATCGCAAAGCGGTTCAGGTGCAGCCCTATTATCTTCCGGCATGGCAGAATCTGGCTAATACCCTGGTTGCGGTCAACGACTATCCTGAAGCGATTAAGGCTTATGCTCAAGCCGTGCATCTGGCCCCGAATGATCCGGAGTTGCTTTATAATCTGGGCATACTCAGCATCATGACAGGCCGAGTCAATGCCGCGCTGGAAATCAAAGACAGGCTCCAAACCTCTGAGCCGGAGCGCGCGGCCCAGCTTGAGCTCTATGCGCGGTCTGTCTTGCGAAGTACTGCACTCGCCGGAAAGCTCTTGGAGAAACGCGATGTTGTAAATCTGGAGCTCGGGAAATTGCGTTACGGTCAAGACGGTCGTCTGGCTGAGGGGCAAGAAGCGGACATAGGTAATTTGATCCGCGAAGGTAAGTATCTCCTCGTGCAATTTGGCGGGTATGGCAGCGATGCGCAGGCTTGGGCACGCGCAAAGCACGACCTGAAGAGTTTTGCCTATGCGCTGACCCTGGCCTTGAAAGATGAAGGAGATCAGGCTGCCGCCGATGTGATCCGCGAAATCCTCTATAACGGTTTTGTTCACGGCAATAAACTTGCCGAGCGGCTGCCGATGTTCTTGCATCTCGAGTTGGACGCTGAGCGCCATGATACCGTTCAAAAGATTGAAGTTGTCGATGCGGCTTCCCTCAAGCCGTTAACGACCGAGCAGATCAAGACCGGTAAAGACGAGGCCAAACTCTGGGGGGCCGAAGACGGTATCCCGGGGATCACGGCCCGGGGCTGGTCTTACGAGCGCGAGGCGATTCGCCACGAGAGTTTGGATGATGCGATCGGCACTCGCGTCGTCTCAGAGCGCGGCTCACCGGAACGGTCCGAACTGCGGACGGCACCGGGCCTTCATGCCGGTGAAGCGCTTTCTGCGGTTTCGCACAAGAGAATCTTTGTTGATTTCGCGGACCTTGCGGCAAATTTTTCGGATGAGCAGATCAAAGAAATCATCTATGTGGCCGAGAGAACCGGTGAGGATGTCGGCGTCGTTGTCTACAACCTTGATCCTCTGGAGGCGAACGGCCTCGGCAAGTTTTTCGAGAGCGTGAACCTGAAGAACCTCGTGATTGAATCGGCGGGGCTGGAAGAGGCCTACCGGAACAATACCCGCGAATTCCAGGGAGAGATCATTCACCTCTCAAGCCAGGCCTCTGAGATCAAAGCTGAGACGGTCCGGCAAATAGTGCAGGGTCAATACGAGGTGTTTGCCATGGCGCATACCGGCAACGCAAGCGGGGCCCTCGGGCTGGGGCTTATCGAATTGCGGGACGGCGATCTGAGCCATACGCTTCCCGATTATCTCGACTACGACCCTCGCGGCCGCATCTTCGTTTCCGACCCCGAATATTCCGCCTATACCGATCTCCAGGAACTCTACGACACCACCGTCGCCTTCGCCCGCGCCGCGTAAACGAAGAGGACGCGCGAGGTGAAAACGAGTCTGCCCGAAACGCTCCGGATTTCTTGGCCTATCCTGCCCATCAAAGTCTTGTCGAAAACCGGCGACTTTGATACTCGCTGATACGGCCCAAGAAATCCTCCGCATGTTTCTGGCAGCCTCTTTCTCACCTCGAACACAAGCTGGTGACCAGACACCCAAAAGAGAGCCAGGTTAACTCACGTTAGCCTGTCCTTTTTTGTTTCTACCTCAGTGAGTGTAGGGTCGTTATGGTGGGAGCCCGAAGTATGCATCCTCTATGGCAATGCGCTGTCCTCCCGAATATAATAAAGCCCACGTGACCACCCCGCGGGAGGTCTTAGTTATGGAAAATAGGTTAAAAGAGCTCTATGGGCTACTTAATGCGACTAGCCGAGAGGATTCACAATATTCAAGCAACATGATGCGCGCTCTGGTCTTGGCGAATCAATTCATTCAGGACGTGCGCTACCCAATTGAAAGCCGGGCGCAGGTGCTAACTAATTTCGTGGAAGTTGCTGTGATTTGCGCGGACATGAGCGGATCGAAAGATGAAATCTTCGCGCGGAGGAACGAACTTTCGAAGGATAACTACTTTCGCTCTGTTTTTGTTTGGAGCTACCTCAGGGACGCTAGTGATCCACATCTATGCAGACGCTGGGCAGACCAAGAGATCGCAGCAGGGCGGCTACCGGCGGACATAGTTACAGCAGAGGACAACGCTGCATGGGATAGATTCTTTGAAGAAGCAGATAAGAGGGAGCTGAGCATCGAAGAGCAGAACGCGCATGAGCGGCAATTCGAGCGGCTGGCTAAAGAAACGTGCGAGGATGATATTAGATGGGACGGTAGTGATCATGAGAGTTTGTTGCTGGATGAAGTTGTCAGGTATACTCGGGCCGCTAAGGATTCTAAGTGATACTCCCCGATTTTTTGGCGAAAATCTATGAGTTGTATTTTGCGGGACTGCGGTTGGGCCGATAGCAGCTGCCAAGGGGCACTTTTTCGCTGCCCCGAATAATAAGTTTTGGCGGACTCTCTATGATATAGGCCTTACGCCTCACGTACTCTCCCCGGAGGAGGATTGTGAGATAACGAAGTATGGCATTGGTTTGACGGACCTGGTGAAGAAAAAAGCGGCGGTGGACGCCGGTCTTTCAAAAGAGGACTATGATGTGGGTAGACTTATTGATCTGAATAATGGACGTCGCATTTCAAAACTTGATCAGAATGCTCGATTGGCGAAACATCGCTCAGTTGTACTGCTACGTACTGGAGCGGAAGGAGCATGAGACGTTGCTTGATGAGAAAGAGCTGCACCACGACCGCAAGATTATCAAAACCGCGTTATTGGAAGGCATTCATGAAAATAGTCTCACCGACCCTGCTTTCAAACAGTACCTAGAAAAAGCCTATATTAGATTGGCAACCTTCGTGCCTGAACAAGACAGAGCAACGGTAGAAAAGAGCAAGTGGCTTCAGCATCGATTACGGTTCAGGAAAGGTATTCTTGACGACATGTCACCGGAAGACCGGCATATCTTCCGTGAGGAATCTGCCGCAGCAGAACCCATACGTTTGGCGACCCGGAAAATCATGCAAGCGATGCACAAGCGAAGGCAAGGATATCGTAGGGAATTGCGCGCTCAGCTTAAGGCTTAAATCGTGCCAAAACATTGAAAGCTGGTGACACCAAAAAGAGCGACAGTCCTATAGACGGTGCCAAGGCCACGTTAAGCGGCTAAAAGATTTCCTGTCGCATACTTATGAATAATGCTTGCAACCAGGGTTTGATACGGGATGCCTTCCTCAGCGGCTTTGGCTTTGATACGATCCATGTCGGCTTTTGAGATTCTGATGTTCATTCTTTGGTCTTTTCGAAACGTGTTCTTGGCAATTTTAGCGTAGTAACTTAATTCGGCTTTTTTTGGTTTTACCGCCTCCCATTCACCATTTTCGATGGCGTCAAGGATCTCTTGCTCTTCTTTTTCCAGCTTCTCTTTTTTCATGCTATACACCTCCAGATAAGTACTTTTTTGTCAGCCTGCGGCTTGGAATAATAGTTTTGAGAAAAATCCGATGTCTTTCTTCTACAAAAGGGACTACATAAATGTATCTGTTCATTTCCACGATAAATTGTTTCTGATGCGCATATTTACCCTTTCCTACTACCGTTGAAACGACGTTTCCGCTCGCAATCAGCGAAACAATGGCTTCAAACGAGATGTTTCTTTCGCGGATCAGCTTTTGGTTTTTCTCGTTATCCCAATCAAAGACCTTTTTCACAAAGAAAGTTTACACAAGTGTGTGCCTATTGTCAATACACTCACTTGGGGACAAAAGGGCGGCGCGGCAAGTTCTTTTACGACAACGTCTTGTGATGAAAGTAATGCGGTACCGCATACTAGTTTTTGGGGGGTGTAAGTTGTATAATTAAGACGAGATGCGCATTTACTCTCTTCTACTCCTACTGTTTGGCTATATCGTGTGCGCAACGCCGGCGGCATATGCGCAGGAGGAGCTTACTGTCGAGGAGGTCACTGACGGCGAAAGTTTGGTCCTCAGCGACGGGCGCCGCGTGCGTCTCATCGGTATCCGCACCCCGGTAAGCGGCAGCGATGTGACAGACCTGGATTATGGCCGCCGCGCCCAAGAGTACCTCGTCTCCCTCGTTATAGATCGCACGGTCCGCACAGAGATCGATCTCATGAATGATATTACTCACCATCATGATTCAGAGGGGCGGTTTCTGGCCTATGTTTATACCGGTGATGTCCTCGTCAATGAAGAGATGGTTCGCGAGGGTTATGCCGAGGCATTCGCAAAGTTCCGATTTCGCTACAGGGATCGCTTCCAGGCCCTTGAGCAGACGGCAAGGGACCAAGGCGAGGGTTTATGGGCATAGACCGCGACCGCACATTCCATTACATGGGCGGCTTTTCGGCGGTTTGCCTGATCTGGACACTCATCCTTATTTTACCGAACCTGATTCGAGGCGACATGGAAAGTATCCGCATGATCTTTCAGCGGTATCCCGGCATGGAGCCCTTTATTATTTTCTTTCTTCCGATTATCGTCGTCGGGGGCGGGGCCTGGATTTGGCGGCAGATTTATAACCGGCAGCATACTCCCGGCCCGGAAGAGTAGGCCGGACGATGGCGCTGAAACCCTGGAATCTGGACCGTTGGATTTTCAGAGTCAATGTGGCGGCTACGGGCGCGGTGTTTGTGCTGCTATTACCGACGACCGAATACATCACGGAAAATTTTTTGCCCCGAAAGGACGCGGTTTGGATCTATCCGCTCACGGTACTGGGGGGCTCGGCGCTACTGTGGTTCTTGACGAGCCTGTGCTTGCCTCTCCTGATTCGTTGGGGTATCGTTGAAGACAGGCGCGCGGGTCCCAGACCGGGCATGACTTTGCTGCTCAGTTTGTTTCGGCGTGTGATTCCGATCGTCAATCTTGGCGTCCATGTCGCGCTGCTTGTTTTTTTGTCAGTATGCCTGATCGCATTTATGCGGGGCGACACAATGCTCGACTTGTTTAAAAATTTACCCTGAGGCGGACAATGGATGATAAGGTTCAGAGATCTGAAGAGGAGTGGAAAAAGATGCTGACGCCCGAGCAGTATCAGGTCTGCCGCAAGAAGGGGACGGAGCGCGCCTTTACCGGCTTATACCACGATTGCAAGAAACCCGGTATCTACCAGTGTTGTTGTTGCGGCAATGACCTTTTCGATGCGAAGACCAAGTTTGATTCCGGAACGGGGTGGCCGAGCTTCTCGGAGCCGGTTCGTGATGACCGGATCCGCCACGAGACGGATCGGAGCCGGATGATGAAGAGAACCGAAGTGGTTTGCAGGCGATGTGATGCGCACCTCGGGCATGTCTTCGACGACGGCCCCGCACCCACGCATAAACGGTATTGCATTAACTCGATGTCTTTAAAATTAAAGGAAGGGACTCGCGGGTAACCGATGAAAAAATTCCGTTGCATTGCCAAAGACGAAAAGGGCCGGCAGTACGCGGGCTCTTTTGATGCCAATACAGAGGAAGAGGCGCGCGAGATGGTGCGTGCCGAAGGCTTTGAGATCGCTGACATCTACGAGGAAGAAGAGGCGACCAAACCGATTACGGTTTTGAAGCACACGTCCTGGGGGGATATGCGGCAGTTGCGCCAGCAGAGGACCGAAGCCGAAGAAGAACACCTCGCGCGTTTTCGGAAGGAGCAGAAGCGGCGAAGAATCGGAGATCTCCTCGGCTATGTCATCATCCTGACCGGCTCGCTCATCGCCATTTCAGGCATTTTCTTCGTGCTGCAGCGGATCACTCCCGTGACCCCCGAGAAGTCTCCTAAAGAAGTGGTGGAGGCCTATGTCTCTCTGGAGAATAGCGGGAATTACCGGGACCAGTTTGAACTCCTGGGCAAAATGAGAGCTGCCCAATTTGAGTCCGCCGATCAGTATGCCGAAAGGAGAAAATTCATGAGTATGCCCGCGATGGGGAAATTCGGCGGAGCGGAAGAAGTTGAAAGCGAAAGGAAGCGGGTTGTCATCGAGGTCCGGGCCTTGCGTGAGACAGGAATCAATCCAGTTGAGTTTCACCTTGTCTTGCAGCGGACGGGATGGAAGATTAACTATGTCCGCGACCCGGAGCGTATTGATATCTATTTGGAACAATTGACGATTGCCTTTGACGCCGATGATGCGCGTAAGTGGATGCAGATCCTAAAGGGTGAGACGGGTCTGGCAGATCTGAAAATTCGTGAAATGGTGAAAGCGCACAAGAAGAAGACTTTTCGTTGAAGATGCGAAACCGAAAAATATTTTTGTTGTTAGCTTTTCTCGGTGTTTCCTCGATCAGCTGTGGGTCCAGGGCCCCGCTTGAAACCGCCAAGATCACCAAAGTCATGGGCCGTTATGTCGAGATCAACGGCAGCCGCCCGGCCGCCATGGTCGGCGTGTACGTTCCGTTCCCGCAAGAGAAGAATTTCATGATCGATTCCTGGCAGAATATGGAAAGGCTCCTCAAGGATCAGGAGGTGCAGATTCGCCTGGTCGAGAAGAAGCATAAAGTGGGTTACCCCGAGTTTGACTTGGTTGAGATTTACCGGGAAGACGTGAATCTTAATAAACGGCTTCTCGAAACGGGGCTTGCGCTGTTTAACGAGGACCACTGGGATTCTAAAGAGAAGGCCGAGTATAAGGCCTTGGCCGAAGAGGCGCGCCGGCAGCGCCTGGGAATCTGGGCGTATCAGGAAAGCCTTGCAATCGTTTACCGGCGGCCGAGCAACGGGCGTTTCGTTCATTTTCCGCATTGTCCGCATGTCAAGGATCTTCCCGAAAGCGAAAGGGAAGATTACTACGCCCCGATTCCCGACACCCCGTTTCTAGCGATTCGTTACGCTTACTTTTGTGACTTCTGCCGGAGTATTTGGAATGAGCAACTGGAAAAGAAGGACCCCAAAAAGGTGAAGTTAGGCAGCTGATCATGATTCGCATCGGTGTCGATCTCGGCGGGACAAAGATTGAAGCTGTTGCCCTCGACGAACAGGGCAAAGTCCTCTGCCGGGAGCGCATTTCCACGGAACAGGAGGGCGGCTATCGGCACATTCTTAACCGGGTAAAACAGCTCGTGGCCACGTTCTCCGAGCTGTGCTCGGCGGAGGAATTTACCCTGGGCATCGGGACTCCGGGAGCGGTATCGTACGAAACCGGTTTCCTCAAAAACTCCAACACCGCCTGTCTCAATAAGAAGCCGTTCAAGAAAGACCTTCAGGAAATTCTAAAAAGGGACTTTTCAGTGGAGAACGATGCCAATTGTTTTGCCATGGCAGAGGCGGCCTACGGCGCCGGCCGGGGCAAGGATATGGTTTTCGGCGTTATTATGGGAACCGGTTGCGGCGGCGGCATTGTTTACCGCGGCAAACTATGGCAGGGGCTGCAGGCCATTGCCGGGGAATGGGGACATATGTCGATCGACCCCAAGGGGCCGGAATGTTACTGCGGCCAGCGCGGTTGCGTGGAGACGTTCGTCAGCGGGGGCGGTTTGCAACGGCTCTATCTTAAGGAGTTTGGGCAGGTGCGCTGTCTGGAGGATATCGTGTCTGACTACCGAAAGGGTGTTGTAGAATCGACCCAATTCATGAAGGCCTTTTTCGAAAACTTCGGCCGTGCCATGGCGAATCTTATCAGTGTTTTAGATCCCGACATTATCGTGATGGGCGGGGGAGTTTCTAATATCGATGAAATCTATTCGCTCGGCGTGGCTGCCGTAGAGAGAAAGATTTTTAGCGACCGTCTTCGGACGCCTATCGTAAAACATGCGTTGGGAGATTCCGCCGGAGTACTCGGTGCGGCTCTGATCGGTATATGATTCCGGGTCGGTAGATCGACTGAATAAATTACGGCCAAAGCGTGTCTAAGGGGGTATGGCGATTCATGAACATGGATATGGAACATGTCAGGGTCTTGGAGCAGCTTTTCAGGTGCCGCTTCGTGGACCTGGAAAGGGAGGACCCCAAGAAACTCGAGATGGCCGGCGAGTTTATGGACCCGGAGCACGTAGTGATTCAACACACCCAAAAGGGGTTCTTCGCGGTACCCAAGCGGAGGATGGGCACCCTGACCATGATCGTACTGCACGACCATACGGGACTCACCGCCCAGTTGAAGGTGTTTTGCTGTCTGTTGGCTCGGAGGGGAATTATCGCTTATGCGCCGGACCTGTTTAGCGATCCTCTCATGGACGAGGGCCCCAAAAACGTCCGGAGATTGGCTCTTTACAGCATGGGCCCGCAGGGGGTTCAGATGGTAAAGCACATTTTTCAATATCTCGGCACATTTCCTTTCATTAAAAAGGACCGTATCGGTGTTGTCGGTTTTCAGTTGGGGGGCACTCTCGGGCTGTGGGCAGCCGCACATCTTCCTAATATCAAAGCCATCATCAGTTTTGATGGAGGCTTCCCGACGGAAAGTTCCCGGGTCACGGAATTGACCTGCCCCTTTCTCTATTTCGCGGGTGTCGAAAGGGGGCTTACGGATCAAGCCGCACTCGACCACAAGAAGAAGGAAGCAACGCAGCTTAGCCTTCAGGGAGAATACTACCAGTGCCCGAAAGAAGCCGGGTCCTTCTTTGGGGAGATTTACCCTCTCTTTTATACTCCTGGTAAGGCCCATGCGACCTGGGAGGACCTCATGCGGTTTTTGAAGCGGACTTTCGGTTTGGAGCACCTGATTCTGGCGGACGAAGAAATCAACGTTCGGAAGCTGTGGGCTAAGCGAGTGATCGCGGCAATCCTGATTGTTGTCGCTGTCCTTTTCTCTTATGTTGCGGTGACTTATGACTTTTCGCACCTTCTCGAGGTCCATCGCAAGAACCGCGGAACCCAGAAAATTCAAGTCTATGATCCCAAGGCCATGGCGTGGAAGGATCGCCGGCTGAATGATGAGGAATGGAAGAAAGAGAAGGCACTCCGGGCCGCAAATGCGGTTTTGCGGAAAAAATAGGCCATAACCGTGATTGTAGCCACCGGCGATTTTTATTGCTAGACTATAGTATTCTCGTGACAGTTATTCCCGGCATAAGTTTTAAGATCAAGGTGAGGTTTCTATGAGATTTAGACTCGTTATTTCTATGGTGCTTTGTTTGATTGTTGCCGCCGGTTTTGCGTTTTCCGGATCGGGCTTTGCGGTGGACGAGCTGCAGTCCTATGTGGAAACGGTTCAGCAGGCCGAATCGGGGATGACGCTCTGGCAGGTTCTGCAGTCGGGCGGCATCGTTATGGTTATCCTTGCGGGGATTTCGATCTTGATGTTCTCGCTTGTGAATGTTCTCTATATGACGCTTGATGTGGAAAAACTCCTACCCGACGAATTTTCTCATACTGCGATTGACGATATCCGGAAGGGAAAGCTCGATCACGTCCGGCGCGTTTGCACTCAAAGCGATAATATGATGTCGCGTATCATATTAGCGGGTTTGAGTAGGGTATCAAAAGGCGCCGAGGTCACCAAAGAGGCCGTCGAGATTGAGGCGCGCAAAGAAGTAACGGGCTTGTGGAATCAACTGAGTTATCTCTCCGACATTGCGGCTGTAGCGCCGATGCTTGGTCTCTTGGGCACAGTGATCGGCATGATCCAGGCCTTCAATACCATCGCGTTTCAGTCAGCCGTCGTCAAACCCATTCTTCTGGCAGGCGGAGTTTCGAAAGCCATGGTCACCACAGCCGGCGGCATGACGATTGCCATCATCGCCATGGTTTTTTACTCTTACTTCCGGTTTCGTGTTCAGAATATCACAGGGACCGCTGAAACACTGACTGCCGAAGTTATGGCAGCCTTCGCCTCACCGAAAGCGGCCGGGGAAACAGGACGCTCATGAGACCCCTTGTTTCAAAGGATATGCAGAAAACGGATTTGGGGTTTCCTTTGGCCCCTTTGGTCGACATCGTTTTCATCACGTTGATCTTCTATATGACGCTCTCTATTTTTTATCAGCTGGAGAACGAGCTTTCCATTAGCGTACCGAAAGCCGGGCAGTCTGAAGAGGTGGTCCGAAGCCCGGGTGAAATTATCATCAATATTGATCGCGAGGGAAAGGTCGTCGTTAATCAAAAGACATTTGAGCAGGATGCCCTGGAGACAATGCTCAAACGCATTGCTTCATTATATCCGAACCAGCCGGTGATTATTCGGGCGGATCAGAAGACCTATCACGAATCCGTGATTCGTGTGCTTGACGCCTGCGCCGCTGCGGATATATGGAACATTGCCTTCTCCACGCTGAAGGAGGAGTAGGCTATGGGGCGAAGGATTGTGATGCTCCTCATGTCTGCCGCCCTTTTTTCCGGTACTCCGGGCCTGCTGGCTGAGCCCGCGGAAAATCCCGCCTCCGAAGCCCCTGCCGCTGATATTCCCAATGAAGGCGCCATCACCGACCGGCTGGATTTTGCCAATGGCCTGTTCTCGCGCGGCATGTACGACATGTCTGCTGCCGAGTATGAATCTCTGGCTCAGGAATACCCCGATCACCCCCAGATCGCACTTGCTCTGATCAGGCGCGCGGAGTCGCTTTTCCTCCTGAACCGTTTCGAAGAATCCGTACCCGTATTCAACGAATTTATCCAAAAATTTCCCGACGACTCTAATACCGAGCGCGCCCGTCAGCGTGTGGCGGAAGCTTTCTATCATTCGCAGAAGTTCGATGAAGCCGAAGAGGTCCTAAACGGATTGGCGGCGGGCGGTTCAAATGCCGCACAGCGTATTGCGCATTACTACCTGGGCAGGATCTTATTCGACCGAGGGACCCTGCCCGAGGCGGAGGGGCATTTTGAAAAGGCTTCCGGCGGCGGAGCGGAGAACCCGTTTTTTTATCTTGCCCATTTTTATTCGGGAGAAATCATGGTGGCAACGGAACGCGTCGAAGAGGCGGTTCGGGAGTTCAAGGTTGTCGCGGAAAGCGACAAAGAAGATTTGCGCCAGCTGGCCTATTTCGGTCTGGGGAAAGCGGCCTTCGTAGCGGGAGATCTGGAAACGGCAATCGCCAATTTTAAGCGTGCCCACGAGATTGAGCTGAGCCCCGGCATTCGGGAGGACGCACTTATCAATCGCATCAAATCCCTGTATAACCTGGGGCGCTTTCCCGAGATTCTGGAAATCGCGGACTCCGGAGGAGCGCTTGTCGGCGACCCTAAAAAGATCGTCGAATACAAATCTATCGTAGCAAACAGCTATTCTCAAGTGGGGGCATTCGAAGACGCCAATGCCGTGTTCGGCGAGTTGCTGGAGGACCCTTTTAGCACTGCCGAAGAAAAAAAGCGTGCAGGTCTTCAGATGAGTGAGAACCTCTTCAACTTGGAGCGGCCCACCGAAGCCCTTGTTGTTCTCAACCGGTGGCCGGTCACCGACACCCACCTTAAGGACCGCTGGCTTTATTTGCGCAGTGAGGCTCTGAAACGCACAGGTCTGTACCAGGAGGCTATTGATGCCCTGGATCAGTTGGTTTTGGAATTTCCTGAATCCGAGTTGATTGCGCGCGCTTATCTGAGCCGGGGTTATGTCTTCATTGAATTTGAAAAGTTCTCAGAGGCCGAAACAGCGCTCGGTGAATTTGTGGAACGGTTTCCCGAGCACGACCGGGCCCCGAAAGCGTTATCCGATAAAATTCTGGTGCAAATCAAACTCGAGCAGTGGCAGCCGGCCACGCGGGATGCGGAGATGTTTCTTGAAAAATACGCAGGCGCACCGCAATCCCGTGATGTTTATCACCGCTTGGGGTCTCTATACTCCGAGACCGGTAATTATGCCGCGGCGCATGAGATTTACGCGAAATACCTGGAGCGTCCGGATACGACTGAGGAGCATTCGTCGGTTTCCTTTCTCATGGGGTATAACAAGCAGATGGCCGGTGAGCTTGCCGCTGCCGTCACGCTTTATAAGCAAGTTGAGAAGGATAAGGTGACGGGTGAGGTCTTTTATGCGGCGTTGAAGAACAGCGCGTTCTGTCTCATCAGCCTGGAGCAGTACGCGGAAGCCGTAGCGTACTACAGCAAGATTATTGCCGAATTTCCGGAAAATGACCTGAGCGGCGAGGTTTACTCCTGGCTTGCCTTCTATTATGTTGAACACGGGGATACGGCAGCCTTGAGAAAAGCGCTTGAACAATTCCAGGGAAAACCCGAGGGCGCGGCCCAGAAAAACGAAATCGAATTTTACTGGGGGGAACTCAATCGACTGGAAGGAAACTGCTCAGAAGCTTTGCTTCACTACGATGCATCGGTTGTCGGCGACGGTTTTTTTGAAACCAATGCGTCCTTGGGCAAAGGACTCTGTGCGGTTGATGGCGGGGACCTCGACACGGCCGTTACCCATTTGGAAAAGGCCATTAAAGGCGCGCATCAGGATTACGCCCTTGCGGTTCGCGCGCGGACTGAATTGGCGAAGGCCCTCAGAGTTCAAGAGAAGTACCTCGAAGCGGCTAAGGCCTTTATGGCGGTCGCAATCCTTTATGAGGATAAGGATAAAGTCCCGCAGGCCCTGCTGGATGCCGGTGATTCATTCGAAAAGGCCGGCCGGATGGACGATGCACGCCGTGCCTTTTCCGAGCTTGTTAGCAACCACGAAGGGCATGAACTTGTAGAAGAGGCGCGGGGTCGCCTTGAACGGTTACCTCATGAAGAATAAACCCCTAGTTTCCACTTCTGTCCTTGTTTCCATTCTAGCGCACCTCCTCGTTTTTAGCTCTGCGCAGTACATCTGGGTTCCCGGAGCGGATGCGCTAATCGATCAAACGGCTAAGATGTTTCATTTGCAGAAGACGATGGCGGAAATCCCCAGCAGCATTTCGCGTGAGCAGATCAATATAAACCGCGTCGAGAAGATAAAGTTTGAAAGACCCGGGGCGGAGGTCAAGGAGATGCTGAAGCAGTCTTTGAAATTTTCCGGGGAGATTAAAAAACCGGATACGGAGATGGCCTTAAAAGACCTCAGAGAGGATATCGAGGATCTTCGGACTAAGGAAAAGCCGAAAGAGGCGTTACTGCCTTCAGTAGAAAATATCGAGGTGCAAAAGAGGAAGGTCTTTGATAAGGAAACCCGGATCGAACTTGATGTCCTCGGTGCGGTGCAGAACGCTCCCGAGAGTGATGCACAGGACATTACGATCCCCCAGGAATTTCTGGAACAGATGCCCGCGTATACGCCGCTTCGAGCGGCCTTGAGCGCGACTCGGACGCGTCAAAAGATGCTGCTTGGAATTCAGGTCGCCGAGGCCGAGATGACCTATGAATCCATCGACGAGTTTCTCAACGTGCGAACCTCTGTCTGGCGGGATCCCGAAAACAACGAGACCTACTTTCAGGTGGCAATTTTCCCCGGCAACGAGACGCAGAGCCTGGAAGTCATGTCGAAAGAGATCGTGTTTCTGGTCGACGCCTCGTCCAGTATCAATCATAAACGAATGCACCAATTCAAGAATGGCATCCGTTATGCGCTGGAAAATCTCAATGCCGGTGACAGCTTTAACGTGATCACCTTCAAGGAGAAGATCGACCGTTTCGGGGAAACTTCAGTGGCAGCGAATCAGCTGACCGTGACCGGGGCCATGTACTTTATCGACAACATCAAGACAAGCCGGCGCACGGATCTTTACGGCGCGTTTCTGGAAAGCATCAAGAGCCCTTCCGCGATGCACCCTTCTTATATTATATTGCTCAGTGACGGCGTGCCGACGTATGGCGTGACATCTTCGGCGAAGCTCATTGGTAAGATCACGGATGTCAATAGTAAGGAGCGGTCCTTTTTTGCTTTCAGCGGCGGGGCGCGGGTAAATCGCTTTTTGCTCGACTTTCTTTCCTACCAGAATCGCGGCTGGTCCGAGTACTCGAAATCGATCGGGAACATTTCACAGAAAATCTCGGAGTTGTACGATAAGATCAAAAACCCGGTTCTCGTTAATGTGCGATTTCAGCTTAGTCAGCTTGACGCTTCCCAGGTATTTCCTAAAGACCTTCCTGACTTTTACCGCGACACGGAATTTGTTCTATACGGCAAGGTAAAGGAACCCGGCAAGTTTTCCATGCGTGTTTTGGGTGAGATAAACGGTCAGACTAAAGAGCTCATCTTTTCACAGGATCTTCACAAGGCCGTGCCGGGACAGAGTCTCATCGCCGAGCGATGGGCGTTCAATAAAATTTATCATCTCATCAGCCTTATGGCACTTCACGGGCCGAACCCCGAAGCCAAGGAAGAGATCCGCAGGTTGAGCAGCAAATTTGGAATTCGGATTCCTTACGAATTTGAGAATCTCGTCTAAAATCTTATCGGGGGTCAGCGGAGAAGACGTTTCTTGAGAAAACGTAAAGCCGCGTAGGTAAGCAGCGGAGCGGCCAACACCGATAGATAGTGGCCCAGCGGAAGATAAATCGTCTTCGGGCAGCCAAGGGCCTGCCTGAGAGAGCGGCCGTAAACGGGGCGCACGACCCAGTCCCATAGAGCGAGAATCATTAACACCTGGTCACTTTGCACATGTTTGGCTGCTTGCAGCGGGTCCTTGTGAAATATTTTTTTCAGTGCACTGAGCAAATCGTTTCCCGTAAGCCCCGTCGCGTCCTGGGTCGATTTGAGGTAGCTGCGCATCAGCGGGTCCATGGACGTCATGAATATTTTCGGAAGGTTTCCTCCCACGAGGGCGAAGATATGGCACTTTATCCGCGGATCTTCGGCTGCCCAAAGGCAATTAATGATACCGCCGAAACTGATTCCGAGGGTTGCAACTTTTTTGGGGTGGACCAAAGGGTGATCGATCAGGGTATCCAATACGGCTTTGTTGCGTTCCACTGCCTGAGTGACATAGTCGGCGACTTGTTCCAGTCCGCGGCCCAGATCATAGGAGAAAAAGGGTCGGTCCACGAGCGCGGCCGCAAAGCCGCGGCGGGCATAGAATTTGGCGAACTGGCGCTCGAAATGAAGGTCCTCGAAGAGCGCCAAGCGGCCGAGCAGCGGAGTGATGAATAAAAGAGGGAAAGGGCCGGGACCTTCCGGCCAGTAGGTTTCAAACGCGTATGGAGATTCAGAAAATTCTTTTCGTACCATGAATAATCCATTTTATCTCTTTTTGAGACAGAAATACATGCTGATCCTGATTCCGCTGGTGCTTTCAGGCTGTGCCGGAATTTCGTTTCAACGTATCCCCGTTGATTTCGTTAATCCCGCCACCCGGCTTGAAATTGTCGAAGTCGACGCAACCGAAATTGAAGCCCAAGGTGTGCTCCTCCGGCTAAAACAACCTGAGGAAAGGACGGTGCGGTCGACCGAAGAGATGGCACTCTATGTACGCATTCAAGAGGGGCTGGGGTCGCGCATGGATTTTGTGAAGAATAGAACCGACAGCTATCATCCGGGGGAGCGAGACGATTCTTATATCCTGCTGTCAGAGTCGACTTTTGAGAAGCAGCCGGGCAAGTTGGTCGAAGCCGTGGAAATGACGGAGCGAGGTGAGGTGGTCCGTTTTATTCGGGGTGAACACGAATCCAAGATTGGTCAATTTCACATCGAATCGTGGGAGAGGACGCCCCTTTTTCCGCTGGGGCCTGTGAAAATCGGGGATGAGTGGAATTATCAAGAAACGATGGCCGTGCGGCTGAAGTCTTTTTGGGTGAAGCAGATAGACCCGTCGCCTTATGTCATCGAAGCAAAGAGCACTCTCGAGGGGTTTGCGCGCGTCGGCGGTGTGCGCTGTGCGGTGATTAGAACCGAAGCCCTACAGACGAAACAGGAGCAGTTGAAGATTTTCTTCAAGGATATCACGTTAAATATTCGTGCGCACATCCGGGAGTGGGTCTATCTCGATTACGAAAAGGGGCGGGTACTCGTGCGCGTGACGACGATCGACAGCCAGACCACGAGTCCCGATCTGAAGATTCACGATCAAGGTCAGAGCCAGGCGGTGTCCTATTTGCTTCAAATGCAGCCACAGCAGGCAGCGAACATCTAAGACTCTATTTTTTTTACGATTCGAGGACTGTGTGTGCTGTAAGACATGGCGACGATGGCCCCATACTTCCAGTAAGGGGAGAGTTTAGGAATCAGCCCGCGAATCGTCAGCGTTCCGAATCGTCTGACGCGAGCGACATCAAGAGCGTCGAATTTTTCGTCTTCCTTGAATATGGTAACGGTGTGTGCGTCCAGCGGGCTGACGATGGCCAATACAAAGGACTTCCTTCCGTTCATCTTTAGGATCGTGTGCGAGAATACGGCAAAATCCTCGCAGTCTCCTTTTCTCGATAGGAGGAATTCCTGCGGGGTTTGCCAATAGTCCTCGATTCCGAATTGGCTTTGATCCGTCTCGTAGGTGAAGTTTTGATGAAGATACCGTGCGATGCTGTCCGGATTGCCGGCCAGGCGCAGCTCAGCCGGTATCCTCTGAGCGAGCGATGCGTCTTCGGATTCCTGCAGGTATCCCTCCCATGCCGCAGGGTTAGGTTTGTCAGTATCCCGGTTTTCCGGGTCCGGGCGGCCATCGGGGTATAGGACCACAAGATCGACATTGTCTGTATTCTGTAGGATATCAATACGGGGGATCTCGACGGGTAAAAGGGTGCGGCCGCCCTCGGCCAGCCAGTCCTGAGTCGAGATCATCGGCCTGGGATTTCCGGGCAGAGGTCCCCGGGGGCGCGGATCCTTACCCTCCGTGTTATTTGCGTCCGTTGTTGGGCTGTAAGGGGTCGTGGCATGGGACCCACCCAAAGGACCCTCTGCCGCATTGACGACAAACGGATCCGAGAAAATGAGGCTAAACAGAAAGGGGATTATGAAGGATTTCCAGCCATCCCTACCAAAGCGTCTTGGGCCCATTGTTCTTATGCATGTCGTCCCCTCTATCCTGTAACGGAGTATAGCCTGTTTAAGCGCTGGCGCTAGAAAGTCAGGCCAAGAGGGAGAAAATCGATGCTAAGCGGTACCATTTCGAGTCAAAAAGAGATAAAATAACCGCCACCAAGGTGATCCACATGAGTAAATTCACAGAAGCCCTTAGAAAAATCCAGGAAGAACGTCAACCGGAAGTTTTGGCCTATCAGGCGACCGCTCCCGTCAAGGCGTCCGCATCCCCCAAGATGATGTGGGGTGTGTTTGTCGCATTGCTGTTCCTGTTGTTAGCGGCAGTGGTCACGGCGATTTACTCGACGAATATGAATCACATGGATGGACCCGCGTCTCCGACGAATATCACGGCACCCTACTTTACCGTTCAGCTCGCGACCTACCGCCACGAAAGTCGCGCGGCGCAGGAAGCGAAGAAGTTAAGGCGTCAGGGACATGAAGCCATGGTGGTGGCTAACGGGGGATATCATCAACTTTGCATCGAGCGCTTCTCCACGGAGCGCGAAGCCGTCATGAAACTGGCCGAACTCGAGGCGCTGGGTTTTCAAAAAATCTACCATGATGCTTTCGTGCGGTCGATCAACTCCTAGCCTAAGTTCGGCGATTCAATGAGACCCTCTCTTCTTTTTAGTGTCCTAATCTTACTTGCCATCTCCGTCTTTGATCGTCCGGGATTCACCGCGTCTGTACGCAGCGCGAACGCAGAAGCGGAACTTGTTTCGGAGGTACGCTCGCTGAGGCCCGGCCAAAATTTCTGGATAGGCCTTCGGCTGAAGATGGACCGCGGCTGGCACACCTATTGGAAAAATCCGGGTGATTCGGGTTTGCCGACGGAGATCCAATGGGAATTACCGCCCGGGTTTAGCTCAGGAGAAATCGAATGGCCCTACCCGGGATTTTTGCGATACCCTCCGCTTGCCGCTTACGGATACAGCGGAGAAATTGTGCTTCTTACTCAGATGCAGGTTGCGGACTCGGTGCCTGCTTCGGGGACCCAGGTTATTCGCGCAAAGGCAAAGTGGCTTTCGTGTAAGTTGATTTGCATTCCGGGTGAAGCCGATCTTGAAATGAAACTTCCCGTGCGCGGCGAAATGCCTGAGATCGATCCGCTGTGGATTAAGAGGTTTGCCCAGGCCCGCGAAAGGCTTCCGCTTGAAGTCAGTGACTGGGAGGTGAGGGGCTATGGCTCCGACGACAAGATAATGTTGGAGATCGTACCGCCGTCCTGGGTCGATTATAAGTTATCATCGGTTAGCTTCTATCCGGAAAGTTCAGAGTGGATTCAGCACGCTTCCGACCAGCATTTGGAATCTTGGAGCGGCGGCTACCGCCTGTGGCTGGAACGCTCATCCTTAGAGTCTAAGTTGCCCGAATTAATCCGGGGTGTTTTGGTGTCTCCCGAAGGGTGGCGCGGGCGCAATTCCGAGCGAGCCCTCGAGTTTCAATCCGCTTTGAAACCGTTAACGGCCGCTCCGGCGGGAGGGGTGAAGACAAGTAAGACGGGGTTGCTGCTTGCCCTAGTATTTGCTTTTCTGGGCGGCATGATTCTCAATCTGATGCCCTGCGTTCTGCCGGTTTTATCCCTGAAGATTCTGGGGTTTGTCCAACATTCCGGTGAAAAATCCATGAGAATGTGGGCACAGGGGCTCTTTTACACTTTGGGGGTCGTGGCTTCTTTCTGGCTGTTGGCGGGACTGCTTCTCGTTATTCGAGCGGGCGGAGAACAAATAGGGTGGGGGTTTCAGTTGCAGTCGCCTGTTATCCTTGGGGCGTTGTCGCTTCTTTTCTTCGTTCTGGCGCTCAACATATTCGATGTTTATGAAATAGGAACATCGCTGACCGGGGCCGGAAAGCATGCCGGGGCCCTAAAGGGCGGGGTCGGTAGTTTTGCCAGCGGAATTTTGGCGACGGTCGTTGCAACGCCCTGTACGGCCCCGTTCATGGGTGCGGCTTTGGGTTTTGCCCTGACTCGGCCGCCTGCCGTTGCCATTGCCGTGTTCACGACTCTCGGGCTTGGTATGGCATTCCCTTATCTTTTCCTGTCTCTCTTCCCCGGATTGGTTGCCCGACTTCCCAAACCGGGTCCCTGGATGATTCGTTTAAAGAACCTCCTGGGGATGCTGCTCATGGCGACGGTTGCATGGCTTGTCTGGGTTCTTCACATTCAATCCGGAACGACGGCAGTTTTGGTGCTGACGGTGTGTCTTGTCGCCGCGGGGCTTGTGTGTCGGCAGTGGGGAAGCCGCCAGGGCATGGTGCGGGGGAGACAATGGGTGGTGGGTGTGTTGCTCTACGCCTTATTGCTTCCGGGCATTGTTTTGCTTGTTCGAAGTGAAGTCCTTACACAGAAACAAAGTACCGTGAATTGGGAAACTTTTTCACCGGAACGGCTGGAGTCGCTTCGCCGTGAAGGTCATCCCGTTTTTATTGATTTTACAGCCGCTTGGTGCCTGTCTTGTCAGGTGAATAAAAGGGTGGTGCTGGACTCGTCGAAGGTGGCGGATCGGTTGCGTGAGTTGGGGGTTGTGACCTTGCGGGCTGATTGGACATCCCGCGATGAAACCATCACACGGAGCCTTGCCGGCTACGGCCGCAATAGTATTCCGCTCTATGTGCTCTACGGTCATGGCCCCGATCGAGAACCCGTGTTGCTTCCCGAGATCTTGACTTCAAAAATTATTCTGGATGCTTTGGAAGAGAATGTTGTAAGATCATCGCGGAGGTCATAACCCTATGAAAAACATCTGGATTTTATCAGCGATCATTTTTTTAACAGCCGGTTTTGCACAACAGCCTCAGGGTGTTGTCACCGGAGAGACCGCGCCGGACTTCAGTCTCGTTGATATCAACGGAGTCCGTCATTCTCTTTCAGACTCCCGGGGAAAGTTCGTGGTCTTGGAGTGGGTCAACCACGATTGCCCGTTTGTTCGCAAGCACTACGATAGCGGCAATATGCAGCAACTGCAGCAGACCTATACCGGAAAAGGGGTCGTGTGGCTTTCGATCGGCTCCTCAGCGCCCGGCGGGCAGGGACATTTCCCGCCCGAAAAATGGGTTGAGCTGACCAGCGAAAAAAGGGCTGCCCCTACGGCGGTTCTTTTGGATGCTGACGGTAAAACCGGAAAGCGGTACGGGGCTCAGACAACACCTCACATGTACATCATCAATCCTGAAGGGACATTAATTTACCAAGGGGCTATTGATAGTATCGCCAGTGCGGATAAAGCCGATATTGCGGAGGCTACCAACTACGTGCAGACCTCTCTCGATCTTGCCATGGCCGGAAGACCCGTACCCGTCGGTGCGACGAAGTCATATGGCTGTTCGGTAAAGTACAAACACTAATGTCTGAAGAAAAGCCCTTTCAACTGACGAAAATTCTATTGGAGCACGGGATCTCACTGCTCGAGCTCGCGGCGCGGACGGGTTTGCCTAAAGATTACCTGAGTAAGATTGAGTGCGGTGAAATTCTCGCTCTTGAAGGGGATGTAAAGCGCATCCGGAAAGCCGTTGCCGACGGAATGCCCGCCGACATCTTTAGGATGGGCCCAAGGCCGAGCGAAGAAGACGCCTGAGCAACTGAGTCGGTAAACCGATGACATTGCTCAGGGATCCGCGGCGGGCCGCAACAATAAACGGCCGTTTCTGGATCGCGTAGCCGGCCGCTTTATCAAGCGGGTTGACGCGGGTCACGTAATCTTTAATCTTCTCCTCCGGCCATTTCTTGAACGTGACTTTCGTTTTGTCGTACCCCATAAAGACTTTCCCCGTATCCCAGCGTATGAGCGCGATGGCCGTATAGACCCGGTGGGATTTCCCGGATAGGGCACTCAAGATCTTGATTGCCTCTCGCAGGGTGGCCGGCTTTCCGATCAACCGCCCGCGAAAGCTGATCAGGGTATCCGCGCCGAGAACAATTCCGACAGAGCGGTTACGCCCTCCGGGTTTTAACTGAGCATGGCGGGCCTTGCCGAGGGCATGGCGCAACGCCAGTTTGTGCGGGGATCCGCTTTTTTCGTGCCGCTCACGATAGCTTGATTTTACCACTTGGAAGGGGATCTTCATCTGCCTAAGAAGAGACCGACGTCTGGCAGACTGTGAGGCGAGATAGAAGTGAGCTTTACTAGGGAGCGGGTGAGCCTTCGGATTCGGACGTCTTTTTCGGGATGATCTCTTCGATTGCCTGCTCAATAACGTTCTCATTAACAATTTCCTCTTTGAACCGTTCGCCGAACTGCTCCTCGAATTCCCTTTCCTGAAACTGCTCTTTGAATTCTTTCTCTTGAAAATGCGCCGTGAATTCCTTCTCCTGAAATTGGTTTTCTCGCTCCGGGGCATTGCGGTCGTTGACCGTCCTAGACATCGGGCTATTTTGATGAGTCGTTTTGCCCGGAGATCCTCCGTGGCTGTACGGGTCGCTGCCGCCGGGAGGCCCGCCGTTGCCGATATGGTTTTTATTGTCGACGTCCTTATGGGCAGCTGCAATATAAGCTGAGGAACTGCCATCTGCAAGCACCTCTTTGAATTTGCTGTGTGCCTCCGTGATTTTTTCAGCCCCGCCGGCAAAAGTCTCAAGTTCGGTTGCGGCAAATCGGTATTCTTCTTCGGCCGACATCTTTTCGGCCTCGGTCATTTCTCGCGGCCCTTCTATGCGGCCTGTATCGATATTCGCTTGGTCGATAATGAACGCCTCATCTTGGCCGACTTGGTGGGATCCTACCAGACCGCCTGCGCTATCGAAAATGAAATGTTCTACGGACCCTTCCGTGACAAAGGTGCGTGACTCGTTGATCTTGGCGTCATGTTCTCTAATAAAATGCGTTCCGCGTACCCCGGCTACGGACGTGGGTGTTGCGACTTCATAGGTGGACCCCGGGGGCAGACCGTCCAAAGCGTTAAGGACTCTGCCGTCGCTCAGAAAGACATCAGTCGGTTCGATGGCTCGAAACTCGGCAAAGGTGTTTGATCCCATGCGCGCAATGTTAAGAAAGTAGGCGTCGTAATAGATTTCGACAAAGGAATTCTGTTGTGTGCGAATCTGATCGCCCTCGTTGATAGCGTCTTTAATCTTTAAGGGGACCCAATCGGTCGAATTGTTTCTGAGAACAAGAACTGTTCCGCCGAGATTGAATACGCCGGCTTCGTGATCGACCAGAGATTTAGCCTGTTCGGCATCGCCCCCAATGTCCGCAGCCAGGGAGGGTGCCGCCACGGTCACGGCGGCAACAAGGACTAGCAGGACAAATTTTTGATGGAATTTCATGACTTCCTAGTTACCTATCTCTTTTTAAGACAGCCAGTTGCGTATTCGAATAAAGCTTAACCGGTGTTGATGGGCATTACAAGCTCCCGCTATCTTTACAGATAGGAAGGCCTGGGAAGGTTAAATTGCTCAAAGATTTCCGAGGCCTTGAGACTGGTATACACCCCGAGTGTGAATGTTGATCCCTGATATTCCAGGTCGGGAAAGTTCGAGTCGCTCTTTACATAGCTGGCATTGAATCCGAGATTGATATACTCAGAGAAGGCATAAAAGATGCCGCCATAGAGCGCAGGCAAATCCTCCCACTGCGCTGAAGACGTTGTGTTGAAACGGCGCCCGTGGTAGTTGCGTCTTTGAAACTGAAAACCGGCAAATGTGTACCACTTCTCGTAACTGACGCTTGCGGTGTGAGAAGTCTTGAAGTATTGGTAATCGTAAAAATCCTGATGTTGGTCGTTGGACTGATTGAATCCGACTTCGTTTTCAGAGACGATCCGCAAGAGCTTGAAGGGTTCGATCTTGATCTCGTGACCGATGCGGTAGATGGAGTCTTTTCGGTCATTGGGAGTATTGATCGTGCTAGTGGTTGTTCCCGGGCTGGTGATGCGGGCCTTGCGGTAAACGTAATCCTTGTATTCATAAGTAAAATTGGGACGATGCGAAATCCGACGTGTATCGAAAGGAGAGTGCTCGAGCCCGACGCGAACACGGTGGCGCCAATAGCTGGATTGTGTGGATTTCTGGAATCGCGCATACTGGATATCGTAATCCGAATCCAGCAGCAGAGATTTGTTGATTTTGTAGTCAATCTTACCGCGTATGTCATTGCGGAATGAGTCGTTCTTAGAAAAATGCTGATGAAGGGCTGTGTTTAAACTGTAACGGATTTGATAGCGTAGGCGCTTGAACGCTATGTCTGTAAAGGTTGTGAAGAAGTTGATTTCCTGGGTCAAATCGCGCTTGTGAGCCGAATCAAGATTGGCGTTCCGGTCAAAGCTTTCGATGAATGCGAACGAGAAGCGGATCTTATTAAGAAGACGCTCCTCCATAGCCTTCTGCTGTACCGCCTTTTCGTCGGCGAGGGCAAGCTCCCGAAAGCGGAACATGGCTTGTTCTCGCCGGTCCTGTTGGCCCACGACGCGGTCTTGTTGTTCCTGTTCCGCGGCCTCCGCGGCGAAGCCCGGCCGCGACGGCTCCAGGCAAACAACGCCTAGAGCCAGCAAGACGATTCCGATGAACGTTTTGCGGCTAAACCCTTTCATAGATAGCATCTAATCGTTATTATCGGCCCCAAAGCAGGCGATATGAACTTCAGCGTCGCGAGAGGCGTGGGCGTAAAAAAGACTTGATGAATAGCGGTAAATGATCGATAACTGACAATAATTTTCGGGAGATAATAGTATGAACAGAGCCAGAGGGTTTACCCTCGTAGAAATAATGATCGTAGTCGCCATCATCGGGATTTTGGCCTCCATGGCGATTCCGAATCTGCTGCGTATGCGGCTGAATGCGGTCGAATCCAAAGTGAAAGCCGATCTGCGGACGTTTAGCTCGGCGTCGGAGAGCTTTCGAACGGGCCAGAACCCTCCGCGTTATCCGGCAAGTGTTGATGAACTGATCGAGGCCGCACCGCCTTACCTGGATGAGACCTGGGATGGCGACAGCCGCAACGAGTTTGAATACACGTTTGCGGTCGATGAAGAAGGAACCGCTTATTCGATGATTGCCGTGCCTCGCGAGAATGCGGGCATCAACACCTATTGTATTGATGCCACCGGAATCCTCGTCGGATCGGTGGCTGGGGAAGGCCCGCCTACCGGCGATACGGACGGGTGCGCGGACGGTACCGTGGTCCAGTAGTTCGGATTTCAGTAGATCCCTCCTGTAGAGAGTGTTATAATCCCGCCTCATACGATATGATTTCTCCAGAGCAAATACAGCAAATACTAATAGAAAAAATGCCGGGCGCTCAAGTCGAAGTAAGTGACTTAACGGGCACCATGGATCATTTTGAAGCACGTGTGGTCTGGACTGAATTCAAGGGGAAGAGCCTGGTAGAACAGCATCAGCTGGTGAATCGGGCGCTTGCCGCACCCCTCGAAGACGGCCGCATTCATGCCCTCAAAATGAGGACCATCATTCCGGAATAATCAGATTAAAGGCGAGGTGAGCTTATGTCCGCAGATGTAGAGCAGAGAATCAAATCTGAAATTACAAATAATAAAGTTGTCGTATTTATGAAGGGCACTCCCGAAGCGCCACAATGTGGTTTTTCGGCGGCAACCTGTGAGATCCTCAAGGCGTACAAGAAGCCGTTCAAAGGAATCGACATACTCGCAGACCCCGAAGTGAGGGCAACTCTCCCTTCCATATCGAGTTGGCCGACTTTCCCTCAGGTATTTATTGGCGGTAAATTGGTGGGTGGCTGCGACATTGTCCACGAGCTCAGAGACTCAGGAGAATTAGAGAAGCTTTTAAACGAGGCATTTCAGTAGTTTTCTATTTCTCATACTTATATAAGAAGGCCCCGGATTCCGGGGCCTTCTTTTTGCCCGCCAATGGTCCCGCCCCAAAGAAGTGGTATACTTACCTTGATAGGAATGTTAGCTTGAAGAAACACTCATTTGGAGAATTCCGTGGACGCAAAGGCTTATCTTAGCTCCTGCCTCGGTAAGGTTCTAGAAATGAGGGGGCAGGACCTCTTTCTGAAGGTGGGGTCTGTCCCCCGGACACGTGCCATGGGCTTGGTGCGAACCATGCCGTTCGAAGTGGTCAAAGCGGAAGAAACCCAGGCCATTGCCGATGCCCTGCTGAACAATCACCAAAAGGAACTCCTCGCCAAAAACCTGAGTGTCGATTTCGCATTTTCACTCCTGACGGCCGGCCAGCGTTTCAGAGCCAATGTCTTCTACCAGATGGGAACGTTGTCGCTTGTTATTCGAACTTTGTGGAAGAGTATCCCGTCTTTTGAGGAACTGCATATTCCGGAAGTGATGCAACGAATTGCTCTGGAAAAGTCCGGCATCATCCTGATTGCCGGAACCGTTTCATCCGGAAAGACGACGACCATCACGGCTATGTTGGATATGATGAACCAGCGAGTGGAGAGGCATATCATCACGATCGAAGATCCTGTAGAATATCTGCATGCCGACAAGAAATGTATTGTGAACCAGAGGGAAATCGGCACCGATGCGGTTGATTTTACTTCAGCGCTGAAGTATGTCGTGCGACAGTCACCCGACGTGATTGTGATCGGTGAAATGAGAGATGCGGAGACCTTCAATTTTGCCTTGTCGGCAGCTGAAGTCGGGCGATTGGTGATTGCGACGGTGCATGCAAAATCAGTGGTGCAGATTTTCGATCGCGTTCTGGGGTTTTTCCCGGCCGATGAGCGGGATCAGGCCCTGAGCCATCTTTCATACAATATTACATGCCTCTGTTGCCAGAAACTCTTGGTGTGTAAAGATGGGAAGTCGCTCGTGCCTGCCTTTGAGATCATGACGGGTAATTACACGACGCGGCAGCTGGTGCGTGAAAAGAGATTCGATAAAGTACCTCAGGCGATGCGAAACGCCAATAAAGACGGTATGATGACCTATGAGCAGGCCATCTATAATCTATGGGAACAAGGGTTTATCACGCCGGAAGAAGCGTTGGCGTCGAGTGAACGGCCCCAAGAGCTTGAGAACCGCATGAAAGGAATCGTGATTGACGGTGAGCGCGGAAAGATCCTGGGCTCATGATTCTGCCGTGCGTTTTGCTTGTCCTTATCATCCCCCTCTATCTTTGGTCCCGATGGTATGAACCTCGATGCTATGAGCTTAATCGCCATACGATTCGAATGGACAAGGCTCTCGGTGCTTCTTTAAAGGTACTGCATCTTTCCGATATCCATTTTGCAGGTAAGATTCGAGCCCTGGATCAGTTTTTTGATCGAATTGCCGCCGAAGACGTGGACCTCGTGTTTCTGACGGGGGATGTTATCGATCACGAGAAGGGCATCCCTTCGTGTGTTGAGAACTTAAAAAAACTGAAGCCTCGCATCGGGAAGTATGCCGTATTCGGCAATCACGATTACTACAACTATCGGCTTTCAGACTGTTTTAAGCATCACTTCCCGGGCCAGGGTGTTCCGGAAAGTCTCAATCCCATAGAACGTCTGGCTGAAGGCTACGCGGACGCGGGCGTACACCTTTTAAAAAATGAAACCGTGGAGATCTTAAACGGCAGAACACCGCTCTTGATCCACGGCTTGGATGACCCTACCACAGGCAAAGCGAATTTGCGCACGACGATGAAAAATTTTGACCCTGAAAAAATTAATTTGCTGCTAACGCACACCATCGATGTCTTTCTCGATATAGGCGAAGGGGAGATTGATGTGTCATTTTCAGGTCATTCGCACGGCGGCCAAGTCCGTATGCCCTATTACGGTGCCGTGCTGACGCATACCATGATGGGACGCGCCTATGCCGCCGGTATTATCCGTCATCAGGGAGCTACCTGCGTGGTATCACGCGGTATGGGATCGAGTCGCTATACCCCAGTGCGTTTCCTGTGCCGTCCCGAGGCCCTGCTCATCGAGATTCACGGAAGCTAATCTCAATTGCCTGAAATCATTCCAGTCATCATCAATCCGGCCGCGGGTCGTAAAAAGAGGCTCGCCGTCTTATTGGAGCGTCTTATCCTTTTCTCCCCTGAAGTCCCTACGCTGAGTCTCTTGTCGCTCGAGCGTGTCCGCGAGCGGATAGACTCCGCGTTCTCGGAATGGGGGATGAATGTACGAATTATCCTAACGAGTGCTCCTGGGGAGGCGACCGAAATCGCAACGCAGCTTGCCGAAAAGGGGGAGAAACTCGTAGTGGCGGTAGGCGGCGACGGCACAATCAACGAAGTCGTCAACGGCCTTGCGGGTTCGAGTGCCGCACTTGGCGTCATTCCTATGGGGACATCCAACTCCTTTGCCATTGGCTTAGGTATTCCGCTTGCGCTGGCGGGCGCGGTTGATGTGATTCGGAGGAGAAAAATCAGATCGATCGATCTAGGCAAGGTGGGCAACCGGTATTTTGCCATGGGGGTTGGAATGAGCCTGGATACATTGACGCTCGAATCCATCGAGCCGCACGGAAAAAGGTGGTTCGGCGCGGCGGCCTACCTCAAAGGCTTGTTCGTTGCTTTATTCTACGCGTTTCCCAAATTGGATATTGAAGCTGACGGCGGCCATTCGCATAGGGGCTGTTATCATGTGGTCATCTCAAACGTCGGTTTTTACGGAGGCTTTTTTTGCGTGGCTGAGCACGCGCGTACCGATGATGGGAAATTGGATGTCTCTCTTTTTAAGAAAAAGGGCGTGTTCGATTTAATGCGCTATGTGCTGGCGGCGCGCCGGGGCAATCTGGCCAAGTGCCGGGATGTGGTGCGCTTTCAATGCCGCAGACTGCAGGTGACAAGCGCAGTACCTGTCGACGTGCATCTTGATGCTGAAATCTGCGAGACGACGCCCTGCGAAATCGAGTGCATCCGCTCTGCTGTTTCCGTTGTTGCGCCGTAGGAAACGATATTACGATTTTTTCGCAGCTTTGTTCAAACGGCGCGAGGCAGGATAGAGAACGAAGATCGTGAGTGCGAGCAGTGCGACGCTGATGACCTGATTGAGAGTCAGCGCCTGCCAATCCGGATGATCATCGATTCGCCAAAATTCGATGATGAAACGTGAGAGAGGATAGAAGAGAAAAAAATAAAGCGTGATTTCACCGTCGTATTTCTTGCGAGGGTAGTAAAGATAGAGAAACAGAAACAATGCGAGATTAGAAGCAATTTCATAGAGTTGTGTGGGATGAACAGGGGTTATGGATTCGGGGAACTGCAAGGCCCAGGGCAGGTCACAGGCCGTCCCGTAGCAACACCCGTTCAAAAAACAGCCGATACGGATAAAGCAGTACACGAGCAGCATGAAAGGCAGGATGAAATCGAGCGTCTTCATGACCGTCATCTGCCGCCAGCGTGCGTAGAGGATCACCGAGAGCCCGCCGAGAAATAGACTTCCGTAAAGCGTCAGACCGCCATCCCTAACTGCGAGAATGTGAAGGGGCCGGCTTAAAAACCAATCCGCATGATGCGCAATGTAAAGGAGTCTCGCCCCTACAAATCCCGTAAAAAAGATCAGCAATGTGCCGTCGATAACTTGATGGATCTCCGGAAAACCGTCGTGTCGGGCACGCCGCAAGGCAAGGACAGAGACGACAATAACGCCTAGAATCATCATGACATAATAGGATCGGAACTCGAAATTACCGAGGCTCCACAGGATCGGTTTCATCGGGGATTATTCCACCAAGACGAAGGGGGGTTGCTGCCGGATATTATCGAAGATGGTGCCGAGTTGGCCGATGTTTTGTGCGCAGAATGCCTGGCCCCCGGTTGCTGACGAAATTCTAATCAAAGTCCGGTAACCCTCGGCCATGGTAAATCGCTGACCGCGAAACGAAAAACAAGGCTCGCTTGTCGCGAAATAGACTGTGTGGAGAACGATACCGTCTCGCGCGGCAACGCGCGATTCTTGAATTGCGTGGTTGATTCCGCGAGCTCTTCCGGCCGTGTTGTCCGCACAGCGGCCGCGCCGGTCGCAATTTGCAACGCCGTCAGAGAGCAGCACGGCCGTACTGACAAGCCGTGTGTTTGTTTCTTCATCGGCCTGGTTGAGCATAAGGCGAATCCGGCGAATGGCACCGAATATATTGGTGTATCCGGTTCTTTCTCCCACTTCGCCCAGCGGATCGTCACCGCCCGGAAAAATCTGTCCGCCGCCCGGATTGAATAAGAGCGGGTCTTGTGAATCGCTGTAACTCTGCCAGTAATTAAGGCCTTCATTGGTAAGAAAGTTCTGCAAGTCGACTTTGTTTTCGTCGGTATCGAGACTGACCAGTTCTGTTGCGGCTGATCCGTACAGGACAAGGCCGACACGGTAATAAGCGTCAAAGAGTTGGTTTTCCAGAAGGGTGTCGCGAGTCACCTCAAAGACATTGTAAATAGGCTGCGGCAATCCTCCCAGACAGTTGTTGGGATCATCCAATGCCTTAGGGGCGATCCGGAAATTCCGTTCCTCTGGGGCATCGTGAAACTCATCGGCCGTCGGACAATTTCCTGCAGCCAATACTGTCGGGCTGGGATTGGTGGGAACACAGGTCCGGCTGTCCGTGCAAAAATGAGGATAGCTGAAGTCATCCATGGAACTGGATATGTCCAAGGCAATAACGATATGTCGTCTGCCGTAGCTGGCGATCGCCTGGCGCCTGAAAAGCATTTGATCAAGGCCAAAGATTCGGGCCAATTGAAATGAAAAAGGCTGGTTTCCTCCGGGACTCTGCCGCACGACGCTGCGGACGGCGTTCGTCCCGGGAGTATCAATGTTGTCAACCGTTGTAAATCCGCCGTTTTCAAAATTGTAGATACCGACGTCGACATCCTCTTCTTCGAGGATAACGCTGTTACGCAGCGTCTGCTGGCCACATGGGATGCCGAAAATATTCTCGTTTCGTTGAACCGTTGTTTGGTTCATCCGAATCGTGTTTTTCTCGGCAGTGACTCGGGCCGCGTTATAGACGGCGTCGTAGGATGCGTTTTGCATTGCCAGGCGCTTTACTCCCGCCAGCGCCGTCAGGTCCGCGGCATTCTGCATTTCCAAGGTTACAAGGTACGCGAAGCTAAGGTCCATAGCGAGAGCAGCCGCCCCGATAAGCGGTATGAGAAGCATGGCGAAGGTGGATAGAATGACCCCGCGCTCGGATGCCATTTAGAACTCTCCCGGTTCCGGAGTCGGCGTCGGAGTCGGCGTCGGAACGGGCGTCGGTGCCGGTGTCGGAGTCGGTGTCGGAATAGGCGTCGGCACCGGCGTCGGAGTTGGTGTCGGAACGGGCGTCGGCGTCGGTGTGGGGGTCGGTTTGGGTGTGGGGGTCGGTTTGGGCGTCGGTCTCGGAACGGGTGTCGGAGTCGGCGTTGGTCTTGGAGTCGGTTCCGGAGTCGGCGTCGGCTGCGGAGTCGGCGTTGGTTCCGGAGTCGGTGTCGGTTCCGGAGTCGGCGAAGGCGTCGGTGTGGGCCTCGGCGTGGGCGTTGGTGAAGGCGGTAGCTGTGTATTGTCCGCCGGACCGATGTTGGCCGCAAAGACGGAAGCTGTTGCGCGAATGCGCAAACTACTCAAACCTGGGATAAACCCCCCGAGCGGAGAATTGAATAGAGCCGATGAGGTAACTTCAACCGGATCGGTTTCGAGATTCCCTGGGACATTGACGGAGACGATCGGACTGACGATGTTATCATAGTTTGCGAGGATATTATTGGCGACGGTTCTTCCGCGGAAGCCTATCTGATCATCCTCGGCCATGGATGCCTGGCGCGCGGCCACCTGACTGGCCCGGTACAATGTGTGCCAAGTAATTAAGGCGCGTGAAATCTCTACGATGCCTAATACCAGGAGGAGAAAGATGGGAAGGACGAGAGCCGCTTCGACAATGCTCTGTCCGCGCATTCCTTTGCGTTGACGATACCGTAGAAACATTCTAACTGCGACCCCTCTTCCCCGAATTGCCGGCTTTATACGTATTAAGGCTAAAAATTAAGGACGAAAAATTGACTCGAATCTGTTGAATATCCTACAGATTGGGAGCGTACCGCAAGGGGTAATTCATCCATACCCAGAAATCTCAAAACTTGGCCGAAAAAGAAGGGGGGCTCAAACTCAGCGCGTACCTCGAGGAAATCGTAACGAACGCCTCCGATGAACTCAAAATTCCACTCGGCGTTTACATCGGCTTCCCACCACGGAATTCCGGAATCCGTCAAGACACGCTGCGTGCGCGTTACGGCGGCGTCTCGGGTTCTTGTTGAAAAGGCCGCATCCGTACTTTCGGTTGCGACGCGGGCGCCTTCCCGGGTGGCGGCCGAAAGACGATGTGTTGCCGATACGAGACTGGCAACATCGATTCCTGCCACCGCAATCAGCATGAATAGCGGCAAGACGAGCGCGAATTCAACCAGACTTTGGCCTCTGGAGCGCTGCTTGGATAGTCTTCTTAAAGATGCAAAGTTAAACATAAAAATCTCCTTGTTCTCACTACAGAAAGGCTAGCATATTCCTGACTATAAACAAGTGATATAAAGCATTAGATATCAATTAGCATCAATTGTTAACATTTTTGGCGCTCATTTTCATAAGGGACTAATTCCGCAGCTATTTCAACCGATACACCATAATTAGATAAGTCTCTTTAAATATGATACTTACAGAAAATTTAAAATTTGGGCGCTTGGCACGAATCGACTGGTCTCTTTGGGGCATTCTCGCTTTAGGCTTTGTTCTGAGAATCCTACTGCTCGACAAGCGTCCCCCGCATGTCGATGAAGCCGTCAACGGCTGGTTCCTGGGCCAGATTACCGCAAAGGGATATTACGCTTATAATGCCTCCAATTATCACGGGCCGCTACATTACTATATCCTGTTCCTGTTCAAGTTCTTATTCGGCAGCACTCTCATCTCGTTGAGGCTATCCGCGGTTTGTTTTGGGACGGCAGTGCTCGGCCTGATCTGCTCTATGGGGAAATACTTTGGTCGTCCGGTCGCGTACGGGGCCGCTCTTTTCCTCGCAGTTTCACCCGGAATGGTGTTTTACAGTCGCTATGCCATTCATGAATCAGCCTTTCTGTTTTTCTCGCTGTTGTGCATCTCTGGTATTCTTCGCCTCTATGCGGAAGGCGACAAGACGTCTTTGTGGTATCTCGGCGCGGGTATCTCCGGCATGGTGGTTTTGAAAGAAACATTCCTGATTCACTTAGCCGCAATGGGCTTGTCGCTCGTCACATGTAAGTCGCTGGAAGCCACATTGCCCACAAGAGAAGGTTTTTCGCTCGCTCGGAGAAGTTTCAGTAGGCAGGACATCTCTAAAGTCGCAGCTGTCGCAATATTTGCCGTTATTTGTTTCTACTCGGGTTTTTTTCTGCATTGGGAAGGGCTTGTTGATTTCACGAAGTCTCTCGTGATCTGGACCGAGCGCAGTTTACAACCAAAGGGGCACGCGAAACCCTTTCTCTACTGGGTGGGTATCTTCGTGCGCTATGAGTGGGTCTGTGCTGCGGGACTCGTGGGGATCTTTACGCTGATATTTTCGGATCAGCGGAGTAAACGTTTTGCCGCACTTTATGGGGGCATAGTCCTCACAGTATATAGTCTCATCCCGTATAAGACGCCGTGGCTTGTGATCGGTTTCATTTGGCCTTTCGCTCTGAGCGTCTCGTCGTGCTTGAATGAACTGGCCGGACGCTCTCGCCGTTGCCTGCGCATTGCTCTCATCGCCGGAACGCTATTTGTTGCAGCGTCCCTGTGGAAGACCGTCACGCTCAATTTTTTCCATGAGACGGATCCGAATGAACCGTATGTTTATGTGCAGACTTTCACCCCGATCATGGCCGTGAAGGATAAGCTTGACCGCCTCGTGAAGTCAGACCGGACCGAGCGGCATATGCCGATCTCGGTACTGTTTAAGGATTACTGGCCGCTGCCGTGGCTATTGCGTGATTTCACCAACGTCTCTTACGCGACGAATATCCCCGACAATATCGATAGCCAAGTCGTCTTTTGTGAAACTGCTCATCAGGGCGTTGTCGAGTCTGCTTTGCGGCGGGATTACTTTGTCGAACGCTTTCCGCTGCGCAATGCCCGGGAGGATATCGCGGTCTACTTGGAGGCAACCACTTTTTCCGGTCTGGTATCGCCGGATATGCGTCGCGTTGCCGCGGCGACCGCCAGAGAGATCCCCGAGGGGAAGGGGCTAATGGCTTGGTACTTTGGTAATCGCGAGTGGAAGGGTCCCACTCTGTTTCGACGGCGCACTGCCGATTTGGACTTTCATTGGGAGGATCTAAACCGTCCGCTGCCGGCCCCGTTCGGGATTATCCTGGAGGGAGAAATTTTTATTCCCGAAGATGGTCCGCGGACATTTCTTCTTACTAGTGACGACGGTGCTGAGCTTGTGATTGACGGAGAAGTCGTGATAGACAATCTTGGAGTTCATGAGGAACTTACGAAAATGGGCTCAAAAAACCTAAGTCAGGGCTGGCGGAAAATACGAATTCGTTATTTTGATGTCGGCGGGGGCGCCATACTGCGGCTTTACTGGCAGGACTCAGCAGGACAGGCTGTCCCGATACCGCTTCAGAATCTTCGTGTCAAATCAACGGCGGAGCAAACATGAGTTTACTTGTCGGAACGCTCATGGCAGTTACTGCATCCTCGGCTCTGGGGCTCATTCTGTCTCTGATCTTTGGGGCTTTGACGACGTCTATTGCGGGGTGGTCATTGGCCGCAGGTGCCCTTGTCGGGATTTTGATCTTCAGATATGCCGCCGTAACTTGCGAGCGAATGCGGTTTGGTTATGAAGCATGGATTGTCCTGTTTTTATACTCTCTGTTTTCACTACGCCAGTTTCTTTGGATCTATTTTTATAGAGGCGGCGCGATGTGGACACTTGACGCCTATAACATCGGAGACCTTCCTCTGCATTTGACTCATATCTTTAATTTTGTAGAAGGAGCGACGTTTTGGCCTGAGAACCCGCTCATGACCGGAGAAACGATGAGGTATCCGTTTGGTGTCGATCTGTTCGCGGCACTGTGGCTAAAAGCGGGCATTCCCGTCGAGCGCACTCTACCGCTTATGGGACTTGCCGCAGCCGCCTTACTTGGCTTTGCTCTCTTTCGATGGGCCGGGGCATTAGGTGTGGCGGCTTTCTTGTTTGGGGGCGGTGCCCAGAATTTAGCATGGAAAAGTCTGCCTTTGGCCTTATGGATACCTCAGAGAGGTTTCCTCTTCGCACTGCCGGCCGGGCTCTTGCTACTCTGGGCATGGCGTCGGCGATATTTGCAGAAACGGCCGTCGATGGCAATTCTGACTGAAGGAGTCCTGTGGGGATGTTTGCCTCTCTTTCATGTGCACACGTTTCTTTTTATCTCTCTGATATTCGTGCTCTGGGTCATCGTCGGCCGACGCTTTCGCGATGGGATCTATACTTTTTTGTGGGCGGTAGTCCCCGCATCATTGCTGGTATGGAATCTGACCGATGGATTTCAGATGGTTTCGCTCATTTGGTGGAAACCGGGCTGGCTGATCGGTGAAGAAAATCCCCTTCTTTTCCTCTGGAAGAATTTCGGTCTGATGATCCCTGCCGTTGCTATTGCCGTTTATGCCGCATGGCGGCAGCGCAGTGTGGAGCATGCCTGGCTTCTCGGCCCCGGGATTGTCATGTTTGTTGCGCTCTTCTTTGTCATGGTATCGCCCTGGGATTGGGACAATACGAAAATGATGATCTGGTGTTACCTTATCGTGCTTGCACCTCTTAACGAATTATTACTAAAAGATCCTTCGCCTTTCCTGCGCATACTGGTTTTTGCCGCTCTTTTTTATCCGGGAGTGTATGCCGTCGCAGATTCCACGGGGAAAACGAAGGGGATCCAAGTGGCAGACCTGAAGGAACTGGATCCTGTCTGCCAGGCTGTACAGAAATTGAATCCTGAAGCTCGATTTTTGACTGCTCCCGTCTACAATCACCCCGTGAGTCTCTGTGGTCGAAAGGTGGTTGCCGGCTACGGGGGGCATTTATGGAGCCACGGGATCGACTCAAAGGAAGTTGATGGAAGAATCCGAAAATTAATGTCGGGAGATGCCGCCTGGCATACAATAGCGCGGACATTAGGTGCGGGTTACTTATATTGGGGACCGCGTGAAGAAAGAGAATTTCCCGGATCAAAAAAACCATGGGAAAATAAAGCGCGTCGCTTAGCGCACGGCGACTGGGGAGCCTTGTATGATATTACGTAGAACCTATTTGGTCGGTGTTGAGGTTAAACACAGGATCGATTTTGTGATCAACCCCTGGCTCCTCCAGCTTACGTTGACATGTGACGGTGATAGACTCCTGAGGCGCAGTCTTCTCTTGAAAACGGACAGGTCATTCGAGTTCGGTACGGACGCGCGCCACCTTCTAGCGGTGTACTTCAATATCTGGGATGCCTTTCGCCAGCAGGAAATATTAGATATGCGGCTCAACGGTCATAAGATTTATCCGATTATGTTGTCAGCGCCGAGACATGAAAAGATTGAAGGCGCGATTGACGAAGCCGCATGCGCGCTTTTGTTCGTGGCAGTTATTAACGTTGCCTATTCCGTAAAGGGATTCTTGTTTTCGCGGGCCACTCCTCCATTCGAAGAAAGCTTTTTTTTAATCTTCGGCGGGATGGTTTATTTGTTGCTCGGAGTACGCGTGCTGCGGCGTAAATGGCAGGCCCTTGCTTTAGCGACTTTGCTTTATGCTGCGGATTCCTTCTACCGGATGGCTTCGGATTTCAGCGTGCCGGGTCTTGTCGTTCGGATCGTTCTTCTCTATTTCCTCGTGGCGGGCTTTGCCGCATTTCGCGGCAAGAAAAGCGTACCCGCTGCGAGCTGAAAACAAGCCCGCCCCCATACGCTAAGGAAGGGCGGCCAGGAAACACTCCTCCAAAACGCGCTGCTACGCTCGGAGTTAATTTTTGGGACTGTCGCCCCAAAAATTTATCACCTCGTCTCCGCAAGAAGCGCTAATTGTTTTTCCGGAGTATTCCCTGCCCACTCTTCCTTGTCCTCGCTTAACGAACCACAATTCAACTTGCTCCAAGCGCACCCACAACCCGAGAGGTGAAAACGAGACCGCCAGAAACATGCGGAGGATTTCTCTGGCCGTATCAGCGAGTATCAAAGTCACCAGATTTCGGCAAGACTTTGATGGGCAAGATAGGCCAAGAAATCCGTAGCGTTTCGGGCGGTCTCGTTTTCGGCTCGCAGCGCCTACTGGAGGAGTGTTTCCTGGCCGTCCGTCGAGAAGCGTTTCAGGCAGACTTGTTTTTAGGGCGGGCGTCTTCAACGGGCGTAGCCAGGATTGCTACAGAAAACTAAAGAGATACTTGGGTTTTTTTCTTTATCGTGACGACTTCAGAGCGGTGAAAGCCGACCTCGCTGCCGTCGACGAGCAGCATGAGCCATTTTTCATCCTTCGATACCAATTTGCCGGTGACAATGCGCCCGTTATTAAGATGAACCTCGATCTCGGGAGGCTCCGGGATACCTTCGCTGCTCTCGGCCCGGCGCTTATTCCGGCGTTCTTCCCAATTTGATTGCTCACCGCGGATATCATCGGCGGCAATGGGCAAGCTTGTCAGGGGAAGGACTCCCGAGAGGTTGACGGCGCCCCCTTGTGTGTAAGAAGAAAAGACTACTTCCAAGCCGAAGGCGGCATACGTTACGGCCGCGAATAATGCGAAAGTATTGATAAGCGTTTTCGCCTTCATGGCGAGAGGGTCACGAGTACTTTTCTTGGAAGATTTTGGCCAGTACGAAGAAGAGTGTCAGCATTACAGGCGCCAGAAAGATGCCCATGAGTCCGTAAACTTTAAGACCTCCCAAGATGCCGAAAAAAAGCAGGACGTAGGGGAGCTTTGTCTTTTCGCCGATGAGGGCGGGTTTCATGATGTTGTCTATTAAGCTGATGATAAATAAACCGACGGCCGCCAGGATTGCCGCTTTTACATAGGCTTGAATGGTAATCAAATAAACCGTCAGGGAAAGCCAAATCGCCGAAGCGCCGACTACTGGGACCAAGGTTGCCAAAAAGGTTGCGCCCGCAAAAAAGATGGAAGCCGGGATTCCGAGTAACCAGAACGCGATGCCGGCGATGACTGATTGTACTAGGCTCGTAAGAAGCTGCCCCCGGATAACGGCCGAGAAGGTGTCGTTGATTTTGGCGAATATGGACTTTTTGGCATCTTCCTCGATAGGGGCGATGGCATAGACAAAATTATAAATGGCCTCGCCGTCTTTGAAGAAGACAAAGACAAGAAAAAACATGAGGACGACGTTGAGACTGATTAGGAACAGATTCTTGGTAAAAACGCCGACCTGAGAGATGGCAAAGTTTGCCGAAGCCTTGGAAGCGCCCAGCAGCGAGGCCGTCATATTTTCTTTTAACGGCTCCCATTGAAAGACATTCGCCTCGATTCTCTGGATGAGAGGCAGAGCTCGAATCTGATCGATGAGGCTCTCGAGCCGTCCTTCGCGGATGTAGTCACTGACGGCCTGATACAGATCCAGTGCCTGTCCCGTGACATTGATGATGACTAGGACCACCGGGGGAACGACGATGAAGAAGATAAAGACGGTCATGACGACGGCTTTGACCGTGTCATTGGCCTTCCAGGAGTGTTTCAATTTCTTGTACAGGGGATAAGAACCGAATGAGAGGATCGCTGCCCAGAACATGGCCTGCACAAAGGGCAGAAAGATCAAAGAGACCTGGTAGAGAACAAAAACTAGTAACAGGATAAAAAATAGGGAAATGAGCTGGTCACGATTCATAAGCGTTCAGTCTATATCATTTCTTCATTTATTGACAAGCAGATAGGCTTATCTCATTCGGGTGAGTCTGTTTATCGTCTTTTTCAAAGGGTTCCAGCATAGCGGATATAAGTAAAGTTACAAATCTGCTCCTGTTATGGAGAAAATTGCTAAGAATCCTAGAGTAGGCGACATTAAGACCACATAACTCTTTTTATGTTAATCAGTTATGAGGCAATAGATAAACTCCCCTCAACGGTGTTCTTTGGGCTCAAATAGGCCCTTTTGCACCCGAAATCTAAAAAAAAGACGTAATTTAGAGATAAAATTACTATAGATATGATATGAATAGCTATAACATAGGTGTTAAATTTGACAAATGATAAAAGTACATGTACGGTTATATCAGATGTCGCTAATTGATTCATTTTTGATGATTTAAAAAAGTACAACTAAACTAGGAGGGGATAAGGAGATGATTAGTAAATTCAGGAACCAGAAGGGACAGGGTTTAGCTGAGTATGCGCTAATCTTGGCCTTGATCGCGATTGTTGTAGCTGCTGTTATTCCGCGTTTGGGCACAGCCATATCGAATGCATTTACCGGGGTTGCTGACACGCTCGAAGGTGGCGGCGAAGGCGGCGGCGAAGGCGGCGGCGAAGGCTAATTTTAGACTCACTAACCATCAACCTGCATCACTAACCCATAAAGGTTGAGAGCATGTTTCGAATGAATAGGTCGCTAGTCTTGGTCATAGCCGGTGTAAGTGGCTTGCTGGCTTTCGTCATCAGTCTGCGGCTAGTCAATACTCCGAAGTACACAGTGCAGGACGACGTTGTCGTTGTCAGTGCTATTCGTGACATCGATGTCGGAGCCATCATCAAGAGTTCCGACATTGATCTGCTGCCTGCCAAAGGAGCACTCAACCTCAAGGTCCACTACCGTAATGCTCAGGACGTCGTCGGTAAACTTACGCGTCGCCATATACTGAAGGGGGAGTACGTCAAGTCAACCGATATTTTAGCCGACGGCGACAACCTTGCAGCTCTCATTCCTTCCGGCTACCGTGCCCTTACGATTCCGGTCAACCTTCCCGCAAACCTGGTGGACATGCTGCGTATCGGGAATCGCGTTGATGTCCTACTGACCTATGAGCTCCGGCCGGGCGAGATCAATAGTATTACGCTCGTAGAGAACGTGAGGGTGATCAGTGTGTCAAAACCAAGTGATAGGGATGCGGCAGGGGGGATGAGGCAGATGCATATTACGGTCGCGGTCGTACCGGCAGGCGTTGAGACGTTGACTTATGCCATGAAAAAGGGCTCTCTGAATGTGGCCGTCCGGCCGCTCACAGATGACGAACAGGAGCGCTTTTTTACGCTGAAAGAACTATTTTCCAAGGACGTCAAAGTTGAAGATCTCTTGGATCAGGGGCCTCGATTCCCCATGAATGAAATCGAGATTATCAAGGGCGTTCGCAAAGAGAAGTTTCAGTATTCATAAGACGGTTTAAAAAGGAAGGGTATCGCTATGGGGCAAAAATGGGATATGAGGAACTGGCGATGGCAGAAGCATCATTTAACTGTCGCCGTCTTTGTCAGCATTCTTCTGGGCAGTTTGATGGTAGGAGCGCGCGCGGCCGCGCCCGTTACGAATCAGACGGCGGCTATGACGCAAGCGGCAAACACAAATCCGATCACACACAGTGCCGCTTTTTCGCGTGATGGCGGTACCACCAGTACCAAGGTTCTCGACAACGTGGCGCAGTCTTCATGGCTTAAGACCGTGGAAATGGAGCGCGGACACCTGTCGCTTGTTGAAGGCAGGTCGCATTTACTGCGCTTTGAAAGGCGGATAAGCCGCATTTCGGTTTCTGAACCGGCGGTGCTGGATTTTGTCATTCTGAGCCCGAACGAGGTGTTGCTCAATGCCCGTAAGGAAGGGTCTCTCAATATTATCCTGTGGGATTATGAAAACAGCGTATCCGTGTTTGATATCAATGTTACGAAGGATCCGAGTATTCTATTGGCCCTACTGCATCAAATAGACCCGAAGGGGAATTTCGAAATTTATCCCTCAAAGGATGTTTTTGTCATCAAAGGGGAAGTGGGAAGCGAGAAGCAAGCCAAAGAGATCGCGGAGGCCGCCAATGCCTTTGCGGAAGGCAGCGTAAGCCTTGTTCACGTAAAAGAGGCAAAGCAGATTTTGTTAAAGATCCGGTTTATTCAGGTGGATCTGTCGCAGAACTTCGACTTCGGCCTTGATCTTGAAGTTGATGCCTCCGGCAGGGACGGCACCGTGCTCCAGCGCTTTCTCCCAGGGAACACGACTGCTGCGTCCGCCGGTACGACCGGGGCCGATGCCACGTCATCGCTTACCGGTGATGTCGAGACGCTGGCGTTTGATATTTTTGACCGTAACGACAGTGATCTTTATCAGATTTTCCTTTCACAGGGCAGTAGGAAGTTTCTTGGATTTATAAAGGCCCTGGAAAGCAAGGGCGTCACAAAAACAATAGCCCGTCCGAACTTGCTGGCCACCGACGGCGTAGAAGCTACCTTTGTCGTGGGCGGTGAAGCTCCAGTTGTCGTGTCCAATGACAATCAGTCCTCCGTAGAGTACCGCGAATTGGGAACAAGGCTTACCTACAAGGCCGATATCATCGGGTCGAATAAGATCCGCCTGCAGGTGGAGCCCGAGGTAAGCGCTATCGATGCTTCATTGGCCGTTTCGACCGCAACAATTCAGGCCCCCGGTTTTTCAACCACCAAGGTCAGCACAACCGTTGAACTCAATGCCGGTGAGACCTTTATGATCGGCGGTTTGATTCAGCAGACTGAGACTGAAACCGATACAGGCGTGCCGGGCCTCAGAAGGCTCCCGTTTATCGGTAAGTTATTTCAGGACACCAATCACGACTGGAAGGAAACGGAGCTCCTGATTATGGTAACCCCGATTATTGTAGAGCCGCGGCGTGAAGACCTGAGCGATGACCCGGCAACGCCGACGACGTTTTCTACAGCAACAGGTATGAGTCCGTTTCGTGTTCCCGACGAACGTTCCGACGCCATGCGTGAGTATATCCAGCGGTACTACAATTTTATGACGGGTCAGCAGTTGGAGCAAGATTCAAGTGCAGACGTTGGTGCGATTGAGATCAATGCTTCCGAAGACCTCAAAGCCCTTGAGAATATGGAAAAGCTGCTTGAGTGGGAAGAAGCTAAAGAGGTCACTGGGGTAACAGACACAACGGAAGAGATTGCACCGGAGGAGGAGCAACGTGGGCAAGCCGGTTGATATCAAGATCGCGCTGATTTCGAGTAATACCTCCTTCAACGAGGATTTGAAGAAGGCGCTTGACCAGGAATCAAGGGCTAAGAAGGACGAGACTTTCCACGTGAAAGAGTTTCATTCGGTTCCCACCATGGAAGAGGCCGTTATCCACTATTCGCCTCATATGGTGATCGTCAATATCGAGACCGACATGCGCAGCGATAAACTTTTCTTCCTGGATCAGCTCAGCCGGATTGCCGGCAGGATTCCCGTCGTTGCGTCAGCCGCAGAAATGGACTCCGACCTTATTCTAAGCTGCCTCAAGAAGGGCACTCGCGATTTCATCAAACAGCCGATCGACTCCATTGAAGTGCGCCAAATCATCAATCGCCTTCTTACGGATCTGCCTCAACTGGAAGAGGACCGGCAGCTTGCCGACACTTTCAGTTTCTTTAGCTACAAAGGAGGAATTGGGACAACATTCCTTGCTGCCAACACAGCCGTAGCACTCGCGCAGATGACTGGCGCAAAAGTTCTCCTCTGGGATCTCGTGATGCAGAACGGCGACGTGCCGTTTTTCTTTGATTATGAGCCGTCCGCAACCATGATCGATCTATTGGAAAACATCGGCGCTATCGACGGCCATTACTTGAAAGGGACATTGCCGACGCACTCGACCGGCGTGACCATTCTGGCCGGCCCCAAACGCCCGGAAGAGGCTGAAACGGTTCGCAACGATCAGATCCAAAACCTGCACGAGACTTTGCGCGAATACTACGACTACATCATCGTTGATTCCGGGCATACGCTGACGGACCCGGTTATTTCGGTTATGGACTATGCGAAGAATATCCTTCTTATTACAGATCTCCATCTTCCCGTATTGAAGAACACGCTTCGCTGTCTCGACGTTTTTGAACGGCTCGGCTACGTGGAAGGAAAATTTAAGCTGCTGCTCAATCGTTACAACTCAAAGTATGAAAAGTTCGATTTGTCGAAGGCCTCAGAGATTTTGCGTTACCCGATTGCCTTTAGCGTCATGAATGATTATGTCACCGCGTCGAGGTCCTTGAATGCCGGAATCCCCATTGCCGACCTCGATCGCGAATGCGGGCTTGCCAAACAGTTTACGCAGTTGGCCCAGCTCTTAGTTCGTGAGTTTATGCCGCTTGAAGAGAAACCCGCAAACTGGATGGAGCGTCTCAAACTCATGTTGCCGAACTTTGAGTCGTTGGTCTCGGCGCGCAAGGGCCCGCCGTCCAAGGGCGAGACCGTCAAAGGTAGCGCCGAGGAGAAAGAACAGAGCCATGCCGCTTAGTGACCACCTCAAAAAGCGCGGCGCCGGTGATGACGATAAGGCCTCGACGAAGAGCGGCAGTCACGAAGATAAACGCCGCAAGTTTCTGCAGGATGTAAAGATCCGGATGCATCGCAGCCTCATTGATCGTCTCAATCTCGAGGCGCTTATGTCCCTGGATCCCGACCAGGCCCGCAGAGAGGTTGGTGACCTTGTCCGCCTGATTTTCAATGAAGAGAAAGTTGCCGTTACGCAGGCAGAGCGCGAAGATGTTATTCATGAAGTCGTCAATGAGACTTTCGGCCTGGGGCCCCTGGAACCGCTTCTAGCCGACAGTACGATCGATGAAATACTCGTCAACGGGGCAGACAGGGTCTATGTCGAGCGGTTGGGAAAGTTGACTCTGACCGACACGCGTTTTAAGGACAATGACCATCTTCGCCATATTATTAATCGCATCGTTGCGAGGGTCGGACGGCGTATCGACGAATCGAGCCCTATGGTTGATGCGCGCCTTGCCGACGGGTCCCGTGTGAACGCAATTATTCCGCCGTTGGCACTCGACGGGCCGGTGGTCTCGATCCGGCGCTTCAAGAAAATTCCCATGAAGCCCGCGGATCTTGTGGCGCGAAAATCAGCGAATCAGGAGGTGGTTGATCTCCTGGAAGCAGCCGTCAACGCCAAGTTGAACATTTTGATCTCGGGGGGTACGGGAACCGGTAAAACGACACTCTTGAATATTCTCTCCTCCTTCATCCCTCACGATGAGCGCATTATTACCATTGAAGATGCCGCGGAGCTGCAGCTGCAGCAAGATCACGTTGTCCGTTTGGAAACGCGTCCGCCGAATCTTGAGGGTAGAGGGGAAGTGACGCAGCGTGATCTGTTGAAGAACGCACTACGCATGAGGCCCGATCGTATCGTGGTCGGCGAAGTCCGTGGTGAGGAGGCCCTTGATATGCTCCAGGCCATGAATACGGGTCATGAAGGTTCGATTACGACCGTCCATGCGAACACGCCGAGGGATGCCATCGGACGGCTCGAGACCATGGTCCTTATGGGCAACTCCAATCTTGTGCATCATGCCATTATCCGGCAGATTGCCTCCGCTTTTCACCTTATTATCCAAATTCGCCGCTATTCGGATGGTATTCGCCGTGTTGATACAATCTCGGAAGTGACGGGTATGGAGAACGATATTATCAGTCTGCAGCAAATCTTTTCATTCCATCAGACCGAGGTTACACAAGAAGGCAAGGTTTTGGGCCAGTTTACCTTTCATAATATCCGTCCCAAGTTCTTGGATGTTGTAGCCTTTCGTAAGGCGGGTTAATAAACTTCGAAAGGAGGTTCTATGGTCCTTCTACTCTTTGCACTGCTCGTTTCCGTATTCATCGGCTCCGTGGTCTTTTTGCTGCTGGAAATGCTTATGACGGGAAGCCTGGATGAGACGAACAGTGTTCACTCGCGAGTCGAAGGGCTCGTTGTGCACCACAGTCACGCCGGTGTGCGCAAAGATGTCGGCTCACGGTTCCCAAAGTTTGGCAATGCCTTTGCGCGTCAGCGGCTAAGCGAAAGACTTACGCATCTCCTTAACTTTACCGGCTTAACCATGACGAGCGGACAGTTTGTCCTCATGGACGCGGTTTGGGGCATGCTCGTGCTTATCATCAGCCGAATAATGATGAATTCGAATATGCTGGCAATCGGCCTAAGCAGTGCGGCGATGTTTATTCCCTACTTCTTCTTAATTCTCAAGAAGCGACGCTACATCGAAAAATTCTCAACTAATTTTCCGGATGCGCTCCTTCTTATGAAAAGCAGTATTCGTGCCGGCCAAGGTGTTCAGACGGCTTTTCAGATGGTTGCCGAGGAGGGGCCCGAGCCGGTGGCGCGCGAATTCTCACAGGTGGTCCGTGAAATGGAACTGGGGTCTCATTTAAACGAAGCTCTGAATGAACTTTATAAGCGCATCGGAACGATCGATCTGCGAATTTTTGTGCTCGGGATCTTTATTCAACATGAGGTAGGCGGAAACCTGGCGGAGTTGTTCGAGCATATTGAGAAGACCATTCGTGATCGCATGGCAACGATGCGCGAAATGAAGGCGTTGAGCGCGCAGGGAAAGATGTCAGGAATCGTGCTTATGGCGCTCCCGATAGCCCTTGCTCTGATGATGCTCTCGATGAACCCCGCCTACTTTGATCCATTGCTCAAGAGCCAGGTAGGTCAGAAGATTCTATGGATATCTTTGGTGCTGCAAGGGATCGGTGCCTACATCATCAGGAAATTAACATACATCAAGATGGTTTGAGGAAGGAGAACCAGGAGTGGCTATCGTTATTGCCTTGATGTTTGCCGCAAGTTGGGGCCTTTTCGTGTGGTATTTCGCATCCACGATGCGCGACCGCCAAGTCTTAGAAGAGCGCTATAAGAAGCTTCAGCACACGGCGCTGCAGACGGAGATATCGAAGAAGCTCCTCCGATTGGATTTTTCCGGCAGTATACGAAAGATGGATCTTAAGTTGCGATTTGAACCGGCGCAGATTGTCACACTTTTTGTCACTTTTCTCATCGCAGCCTTTTATGTGCTCATCAACCCCGGTTTGCCCATAGTCAATCGTATTATTATAGTTACGGTCATCCCCTTTATCACGGTGCGGTTTCTCACGTTGGCCCAGAAAAAAAGACGGCTTGCCGATATGCAGCTGGAGCTGCCGGGTGCGCTCGACCTTATCGTTGTCTGTCTCGAGTCGGGCTTGAGTATTAATGCGGCGATGCTGCGTGTAGCCAATGAAATGGAAGCAAGTCCGCTTGGAAAGGAACTCAGGCATACCTTTAATGAAGTGAGTGCCGGCATTCCCACCGGAGATGCGCTTAAAGGTTTTGCGCGCCGAAGCGGACTTGAGGATCTGAAGACGATTGTGACATCCATTATTCAGTCGGAGAAGCTCGGCACGTCGATGGCGGCGACATTTCGCGTGCAGTCAGAGACGCTGAGGGAGAAGTATAAAATGCGGATGAAGGAAAAGATCAACAAGGTGCCGGTGAAGATTTTATTCCCGCTGGTGTTTTTCATTTTCCCGGCGCTTCTCGTGATTATTCTCGGTCCCGCGATTATCGGCATTATGACGCAGCTCGGCGGAAAGATAACTTAGTGTGGTGACGTCATTTTAGCGTAATGACGTAGCGGCCGATAATGATAGAAAGTGAAGGGGGAAAATATGGCTGGAAATAAGATATTGGTTGTAGACGATGACCAGGATTTCGTACAACTTTTGGAGTTCGACCTGAAAAAAAAGGGCTACACGGTCGTCACCGCTCTCAACGGTGAAGAAGGGTTGGAAAAAGTGGCTCAAGAAAAACCGGAACTCATCATGTGCGATATTAAGATGCCCAAGATGGACGGTTACACATTTGTCCGCAGGCTCAAGAAAGAGCCGGAGACTAAAGACATCCCATTAATCATTTTAACTTCCTACGAACCCATGAAGGACATGTTCGAGCTTGAAGGGGTTAAAGATTACTTTGTGAAGTCGGTTAACATGGACGGTCTATTCGAGACGATAGAGAAAAACCTGAAGTAGAGATCCGAAAGTAGAGCAGCATGAGTACAGACACAGTTGAGTATTTACCTTTCCTCAAAGCCTTCTCCTTTAGCCTAAAACAGATCCGCCTCTATTCGGTCAAGCATCCCATCACCAAACAGACTATGATTAAACTGCAGGACGAAATGGCGAGTCTGTTTTCCGCCCGTGACCGGATTCAGATGGGCGCTGCGGGCCGGCGGCTGATTGTCGACGGCCAAATGATAGGTGATAAAGAAACAAGCATTAACGATGTGGCCAAAGATTTTGAACGCCTGGGCCTGGAAGGTATCAGCTTACATAAGGGAATTCATCTCGAAGAGCTAATCTCCCTGATTGAACTGCTTGCCAAGCGTCCCCGTGAAATAGAAAAAAAGGGCGGCTTCCGTACCCTTTTTGAAAAGAGCGTATTTCCTAACGTGAAGTTGACGCATGGGAAATTCGAACTTGTTGAAGACGGTGAGGTGGTTAAACAGATAGATGAAGGGCGCGAGATATCCGGCGGCGGGGAGTCCTCAGGCGGCCAGGGCGGACCCAAATCGTTCGCTAGTATGGCCGAAATCATTCAGCGCATACGCGGAGGGGACCAGGGGCAGTCCGGCGGTGAGGGGGTGCTGGCCCTAGATGCCGAAAAGATAGTGCCGGAAATCGAAAAGAATGCCAAAGAAGTGGCCTCGCTTGCAGTCAAAGACGCTAAAGACGCAGCCCAACTGGAACACAGCGTGCGGAAAATCATCAAGCTTCTAATTGACGGATTGGTGCCGTTTCTGGTCAAGCAGGGCAAGGACATCACGAAGGCGATGGACAAGCTGGCTAAGGAAATCGAAAATAGCGTCGAGCGAATGAAGAAGGGCGAAGACTTCGATGCGTTTCGTAAAAAGGTTCCAGATATATTCAAAGAAGGGAGTGACGAATTACGCGTTCAGATGATGATTTATAGTTATCAACAGTCACCGAAGGATTTAAAACCGTTACAAGCCATAGCTCGAAAACTCTTCAAGGATGGCCAGGTCCGAAAACGGTTGGAGCCGGAAGTCGCTCGTGAGCTTATTCACGTGGGACTCAGTCCCGATGCCGTTCGCGATATGTTTCTCCAGATTGAGCAGAAAGAGGCAAAGAAAAAAAAGCGCGTAACCGTTGATGCCGAAGAGCTTGCAGAACTTCGAATTAAGGCCGCCCAGTTTGATGTGGGCGAAGTCAGTGAGGGGTCGCTTGAAGTCAAAAAGCTCCGGGAAGAAAACAATAAGATTCGCCGTGAAAAGGCTTGCGTCGATACGGTCATTCGTAACCTGGGTGAGGGCTTGTTAGTGGTCGATGCGGAAGGTAAGGTCGTTCTCATGAACCCCGCCGCAGAGAGGCTTCTCAACGTCAAGCAGGGGGAAAAGGCCGGAAGGCATGTCCGAGAAGGCCTCAGCGAGGCGCACATGCTCGCAATGAGTTCGGGGAATCTCAAAGACTTCTCCCAGTCGACCGAAAAGAAGACCGAGGTGATTGCTCTTAATGACGATACCCGAAAAGTGCTTCAGGCCAGTACGGCGGTGATCGAAAACGAAAACGGTCAGACCGTCGGAATGGTTTCTGTGTTGAGTGACGTGACGCGTCAAAAAGACCTTGAGGAGTTAAAAGAAAAATTTGTCGCCAATGTGTCGCATGAACTGAGAACACCTCTCGTTGCCATTCAGAAATCTCTGGCGCTGATTATCGAAGAGGAAGTGGGCGCCGTGAATCCAGAGCAGAAGAAATTCTTGACCATTGCCCACCGCAACATCGATCGGTTATCGCGTCTTATCAACAGCCTTTTGGATGTTTCCAAGCTTGAGGCGGGCAAGATGGCGCTGAGGCCGACGAAGTTTCCTGTGCGGGAACTGCTCCTTCAGACTCTAGCAACCATGGACACGTGGTTGAAGGACAAGAAGATCAAGGTTGAAACCCGGTTTTCGGCGGCGGATTTGGATGTGGAGGCGGATGCTGACAGAATTACGCAGATCGTTACCAATCTGCTGGGGAATGCGGTCAAATTCACGCCTGAGAACGGGACCATCACGGTGACGGCTGAAGCCGTTATCGACGCTGAGATCCCCGGGGGGAAGGCGATTGAAGTTGCTGTTTGCGACACGGGTATCGGCATTGCCGCAGACGATTTAACGAAAATATTTGATAAGTTTGTGCAGGTTGGCCTCGCGCAACCTTCAGGTGTATCGAGTTCCGGTCTGGGGCTGACGATTACTAAGGAAATCGTGGAGCTGCATAGCGGTAAAATCTGGGCGGAGAGTGAACTGAACAAGGGGAGTCGATTCGCGATCCGATTACCGGTGGCTTTTAATAAGCGCGAAAAGATTAAGGCCTAAAGAGCGGCGGGAATATCCAACCGCTTTGCGGTCGGCAGCAAGTAGTTCCTGACGTAGTCCAGAATGCCCTCACGCGTCGAATATTGAATCTTAAACCCCAAGCTTTTTTTTGTATGACTCATATCCGCTTCTGTGAAGTTCTGGTAAAAATTGTAGGGGTTGTCAAAAAAACACGGCTCATAAGTGGTGCCAAGGGCTTCATTGATGGCCTCGATCACTTCATTGAAACTCGTCGAAGCCCCTGTGCCGACATTGCACACCGTGTTTGAAGATGAGTCCCTCGCCTTGATCGTAGCTTCAACAATATCTTTAACGTAGACAAAGTCGCGCCTCTGCTCCCCGAACTTGAAAATTCTAGGCTGTTTGCCGGCCATCATCTGGAGGGCAAGCTGGTAAATCATGCTGGAGGCGGCTCCCTTAAAGGTCTCGCGCGGTCCAAACACGTTGAAATAACGCAAGCCCACTATCTTCAGCTTCCCTTCGTAAGTAAGGGCAAGATTTTCCATGGCCCATTTTGAAAATCCGTAGACGTTATTGGGCTTTCCCCCGTCGGCTTCCCGCATGGGGGTATCTTGGCTGCCATAGACGCCTGCCGATGAAGCGAAAACAACATCTGCTTTTTTGGCAACAGCAAGGTTGAGGATGTTGCGAAAGCCCTCGACGTTGTCGAACATCATTTTTTTTTCGTCAAGGATGGTTGTATCCGTAATTGAGGCAAGATGGAAGATGACATCAAAAGGCTTGTCGGCAACGGCTTCAAGCCAATCTCGCTCGGCAACATTGTAAGCAAGGACATCGCTCTGCGTCCCGAGCAGGTTCTTGAAGCTTGAACCGCGGAAGTCGTCAATGACCGTCAAACGCGCCTCGGGATAGCGCTTTTCCAGTTCAAACGTTAGATTTGACCCTATAAATCCGGATCCGCCGGTGACCAGTACATTTTTCATAAGTCGCTTATGCTATCGGATTTTCAAAAAATTGCAAGTTCGAGACGATGCCCTATGCCGCAAGGCTAGACGCTATAGACATTTACGAAAATGCCGTTAATGGAAATAATGGTACGTAAAGGCAGTCTTATCGCACTTATCCTGGTGCTGCTCCTTGCCCTGGCCACGGTTCCCGAGGGGCATGCCGATAATATAGGAAGCATTGTCAAGGGAACAGGCCGTATCCTGATCTCGGCCCTTCAAATTCCCGCCAGTATTTTAGAAGACTCGGGCCGGGTGCTATTTCCGTTCGGAATAGTGACCGGAACACTCAAAGGGGCCGTTAAGATGCTGCTCGGTACGCTGCAAGGGGGGCTGGAAATCGCGCAAGGCGCCGCCCCCTACGCGAAGTATTTAGTATTCTTTATCTGAGTTCCGTACGGACCGCAAGCATCCGCCAAATCGCGTAGTTTTTTGCCGGAGATCTTATCTATATGATCGGGCGCAATCTCCGCAAAGGGAATAACGATAAACGGAGCGTCCTGCCAGCCGTCGCTTCCGATAATATCCAGGTCAATGGTTCTCGGAGAGAATTTGTTCTGCGGATCACGTTTGCGCCCCAGCGCGTCTTCGATTGTTTTTAGTTTTTTCTCCAACTCGACTTTGCTGAGGCCAAAATCAAGTTCAACGACAAAGTTCCAGAATTTGAAGTCCCCGGCCGGTCCTACCGGATTGGTTTCGTAAATTGACGACATGTTAGCAACGCGGAATCCCTGCTTAAGGAGCTCTATACAGGCCGGAACGTTTTTCTCGGGATCGATATTAGAACCGACGCTGACAAAGAAGGACGTCATCGTGCTTTTCGGAGGACTTCGATACCAACGTTCTTCGAGTGTCTTACCGCTCCGGGTTTCGAGACCCGGACAAAGACTTGTTTTAAACGAAACTCCTTGAGAAGGACGGCGGCAAGCTTTTCGGCGAGCGTTTCAATAAGGTGAAACCGGCTTTCCGAGACGAAGCCGAGCGTCCTCTTGGCGATCTTCTTGTAATCGACGGCATCACGGATATGGTCGCTTTTAGCGGCCTTTTTGACATTCGCCGGAAACTCGAGATCGACAAGGACCCGCTGGCGCTTTTTTCGCTCCCAGCCGAAGATGCCGATAATGCATTTCGCTTCTAATTGGTGAAGGAAGATCTTGTCCATAAAGTAGGATGCGCATACTAGCATTTTTCTTGACCCCTTGTCCAATTCCCGCGATACTAAAAAGCATGTCTATAGAAGCGCAATATTCAGTGGAACAAGCAGTTGAGGAGAAGGTCGAACCCCTGTGTCCGGTTTTTGGCGTTTGCGGGGGATGCGCCTATCAGGACCTGCCGTACCCGCGGGAGCTTGCGCTCAAAAAGGAACAGCTCCTCGGAATCTTCAACCATGAGTTGGATCTCAAAGGGGTGGTCGTTGACGACGTCGCGGCCTCACCCGAGCCGTACCATTATCGCAACCGGCTCGATCTTACGCTGCTCCGTATCCGCAGCGGAGATATCTTTCTGGGGTTTCAGCCTGCCTACCATCGCAATGTCGTTCAGATCGATTCCTGCGCCATTTCGCGGCCCGAGATTTCGGCCTTTCTGCCGGAGCTCAAGCGGCAGGGGATTGCAAAACTTCCGGACAATTACCGTACGGCAAATTTGGTCGTGCGAACCGGCGATGACGGGCGCGTGGCCTGGGGAGGTATCGGGCGGCGATCCTGTCGGCTGAGCCCTGACGACTATTTCTGGACGGAAGTGAGGGGTAAAAGAATTTTCTACTCACTGGACACTTTTTTCCAAGCGAACCTGGCAATCTTACCGGCCGTGCTGAGCACCCTGGATCGTTTGATTGGGCCCGCCGAAGACGCGACTTTCTTCGACCTGTACGCCGGAGTCGGGCTTTTTGCCGTCGGCTTATCGGATAAGTTTTCACGCGTAATTATGATTGAAGAGAGCTCTTCGTCGGTGGACGTGGCCCGTTATAACCTGGAATATCATCAATTGAAGCATGTGGAACTAATCGAGGGCCGCATTGAGGACACCGTCGATCGTGCGCTGCAGGCTGCCGCCGGCACGAGACGCATCGGCATCGTCGACCCGCCGAGGCGGGGCCTGTCTGCGACGGCGCGTAACTCCCTGAAGGCGATGACGGATTTTGAACAGCTCTATTATCTTTCCTGTAATCCGGAATCCCTTGCGCGCGACTTAAAGGAGTTTGTCCGTTCCGGCTGGGTTTTGGAACGCATCGTTCCCTTTGACTTTTTCCCTAAAACCAAACATCTCGAGACACTCGTGAAGCTGTGCCACCAAGAGTCATGACCCTGCAAACCGCAGATCCCTTACCGCATTTAAGCGAACTCTTTGATCTCAGTACGCCGGTTGAATTGGAAATCGGTTGCGGGAAAGGCAAATTTATTCTGGAGAGAGCCGAAGAGCATCCGGACATCAATTTTCTGGCTGTTGACCGCATCCATAAGTGGATGAATGTAGGCCTGCGGAAACTTGAGCGGCGCGCACTCCCAAATGTGAAATTCCTCAGGGCAGAAGCACGGCAACTTTTGGAAGAATCGATTCCTCCCGCGAGCCTTTCGGTATGCCATATCTATTTCCCCGACCCCTGGCCGAAGCGCCGCCACCGGAGGAGACGCCTAGTCAACGAAGAGCTGCTCACGATGGTTCACGGCAGGCTGCGTCAAGACGGCCTCCTGGAAATCGTTACCGATTTTGACGACTACTTTGAGGAGATACGCGCTGCGGTACTCCGGGTCGAGCCGGCATGGTCTTCTTTTCGTGAAAGCACGGGTGAGCGTTTATTCGAAGCGCACTTAAAAACCAATTACGAGCGAAAGTACGAAATTGACGGCCGAAGAATTTTCTATATGGAGTTGAAAAAATGAGAATAGCGCATGCTTTAGCCGTGGGCGGTATCGATTCACGGCGAAAATGCGAAGTGCATGTCCTGAACGGAGCTGTCTGCGTCAACGGGGAGGTAGTGAAGGATCTGGGGCGCCAGGTTTGCCCGGAGGAGGATAGCATTACCTTCCGCGGCAAACGTATTGAGTTTAAACAATACGTTTACCTTATGATGCATAAGCTGGCTGGCTACACGACGACGGCAGCCGACCCTCATAATAAGCAGACTGTCTATGATTTGCTGCCGCGGCATCTTGTGCGCGCGTCGAGCCAGACGAGTTCGTCAAAGACGCGGGTCTTTCCGGTCGGGCGTCTGGATCGTGATTCCACAGGATTGCTCCTGTTTACCAATGACGGGAATTTGGTGCATAAGCTCACGCATCCTCGTTACGGAGTCTCTAAGATGTATTTGGTGAAGCTCGACCGCCGTTTTGAGGTCGACGATCAAGTGAAATTGAAACACGGGGTACGCCTTTATGACGGCCGGGCCAAAGCTCAGAGCCTCAAAGTGGTGTCGCCCCGGACGGTGCGCGTGATGATACGCGAGGGCAGGAACCGTCAGGTGCGCCGCATGTTTCAAAAACTCGAGTATGAAGTCGTTCGCCTTGCGCGTGTCGGATTCGGGCCGATCTCGCTCGGAGTGCTTCCCCCGGGGCAGACGCGATGGCTGAGCGCAGCTGAAATCAAATCCCTAAAAGAGGCTGTGTGAACCGCTCGAGCGCCCTTAAGGTGATCGTGGGGGTGGGTCTCGCGACGCTTATGTTACTCCTCGCTTTTTTGCCGCGCTCGCTGAAAGCCGACCAAGTGCAGCCCTTACACGGGGGAATCTTCGTCGGTGATCTGACGGTGCCTGAGGACGGTTTTAGTACCGGCGAACCGCTTTCGCTCGATGAAGTCACGCGCTTAGCTCTCGCCGAGAATCTCGATATGCGCATCGCGCGCTTGACGCGCGAATCCAAGCATCATGACCGTTCCATCGCCATGGCCATTTATGATACCGAGATTGCCATGGCAGGGACCTACTTACACGATGAAGCAAAGCAGTCGAACAGTGTCTTCGGGAACAGAGAAATCGACGGGGATGTCTCAATTTCCGTTTCAAAGGAAATTCCGCTCGGAACCAATCTGGGCGTTGATCTTATCAGTGAGCGGCACTCCACGGCCTCGACGTTTAGTTCGTTAAGCCGAAACTACGAAAGCCTGGCGAAATTTACCGTCAAACAGCCTCTCCTTAAAAATTTCTTCGGATGGATTGACCGTGCCGAACTCAGACAGGTGAGGCTCGACATAAAACAGTTCGATTACGATACGCTCGATGAGATTGAAGCGACGCTGGCAGAGATTCGCTCGCAATATTGGGATTTGAAATTCGCGCATGAGAATCTTTTGACTCGGAGGAAGGCTCTTCGGAAAGCACAGAACTTCCTTTCAATTACGCGTGAAAAACTGGATATAGGCCTTACCGAAAAACCCGATGTTTATGCTGCAGAAGCGAATGTCAGGCAGCGCGTGCTTGATGTTCTTGAGGCGACGCACACTCTTTTTTCGGCATCATACGCTCTCAAAGTGAACTTGAGAATGCCGGAGGTTGAGCTGATCTTGCCGGCGGATGCCCCCGTCTTTGAACCGCTTGATATTGATTATAGCGAAGCGCTGGACCTCGCGCTGGAATCTCGACTTGATCTTAAGAAAAAGGAATTGGAGATCGAAAATCAGGAAACCGAGGTCAAGATTCGCAAACAGGAGAAATGGCCGGACCTCGACTTCGAGGGGAGTCTCGGTTCGCAGGCCCTGGAGCGCGAATTGGGCCCGAGTCAGACGAAAGTCTTTGACTGGGAGAACCTCCAGTATTACGCTGCCTTTAAGCTTAGCTCGCCGCTGGAAAATCGTGAGGCGAGGCACGCGGCAACTCAGGCCGAACTCGAACTCCAGAAGGTGAAACGCGAGCGGGAAAAACTTCGCATGATCGTGGGCATGGAAATTGATGAGAGCTGGCGCAATCTGCAGCTTACTGCCAATCGCGTACGTCAGACACGCGAAATCGAAAGGCTTCAACGCCAAAAATTGGAAGAGGAAGAAAAAAATTTCAACCGCGGGCGCTCGGATTCAAAAGCCATTATTGATTTTCAGGAGGATGTTATCGATGCCGAAACCGAGGCGATCAGTGGTCTGGTGGATTACATGAAAGCCGTTGACGGATATTATCGAAGTGCAAACAGGCTGCTTGAATACGCCGATGTGTCCAAGGAGCATCTTTGAAAATCCTGCGCACCCTTGGTGTCATGACTTTGACGATCTGGTTTTCGATCTTTTCCGTCGATGAATCCGCCCATATATTCATGGCCGCGGCGTCAGCTGCCGAAGCGGAATCCGCGGAATTTATACCGATCACCAAGGCGCCGATCTTTCCGAAGAAGGGGAAGTGGCTTAATGCGAAGCGTCTCGGTAAAGACGTGTTTAAGGGTAAATTAACGCTTCTTTATTTTTGGGATTACACCTCGGTCAATTGCATAAGGGAACTGGGAGACCTCAAACGGTGGTTTGACCGTTACCATGCCTACGGCCTTGAGGTGATTCTGATTCATGCTCCCGAATTTGAATTTGCTGGTAACAAGAAACATCTCAAACGCGCACTTGAGCGCATGAATATTACGTTTCCGGTTTTTTTGGACAATGGTTTTGAGATGTGGGAAGAATATGCGATTCGTTCCTGGCCGACCAAGAATTTGGTGAACCGGGAGGGATTGATTGTTCATACGCAGGTCGGCGAGGGTAAAAACTTGGAGTTCGAGAAGCTCATACGTAAGGAACTCGAAGTGTTTAGGCCGCAGGCAGTGCTGCCGGGCGGGGTTCTTGAAACCGAATCGGATGACTTTAGCGCTTGGGATTGCGGCGAGATGAGTCTGGAAACCTATGTCGGATATAAGCGGGCTAGCTGGTGGGGGATCGAGGTCATCAATAAGCCGAACTTACTTCCCGATGAGACCTCTGTTTTCCGTGATCGCGGCGAGCGTATGGACAGGGGGTTTTTTCTAGAGGGAACCTGGACGAACCATGAGGATTACTTTGAGCATGCCCGAACCATTGACGATTATGCCGACTATCTAGGGTTTATGTACCGCGGCACTGAGATGTACGCCGTGATTAGCATGATGCAGAAATCAAAAGAGACGCGGATTTATGTGTCTCGTGACGATGAGCCGGTGCCTGCGCTCCGCCGGGGAGTCGATCTGCTTGTCGACGAGAGCGGAAGCACTTATCTTTCCCTCGAAGAGCCGCGGCTCTATTACATTATTGCGAACGAAGACGAGTCGACCCACGAAATCAAATTTGCCGTAAAAGCAAAAGGGGTCGCTTTTTATGTCTTTTCGTTTTCAAATCGTTGCTTGAGCGATTTTGACCACTTATAGCTGCACTTCCCGGCTTTCTGTGCATGTCCCTTTCGAATAAAGCAGCAGGCATTCGTGAATGCCTTCCCCCGGAAAGATCAGGACAAGCCGTTTGTCTTGTTGCACCGCAGGCAAGCTGTGCAGCCGGTCGAATACGATCTTTTTATCTCGAAGTGATTGAATCAGCATGAGCCGTTTTTCACTGCCGCATCCGGTTTCCAACTCCAGGTAATCGTCTAAGATGTTCTCACCAGCTTTCATATTCATCTTGTTAGTGATCCTCCTATTTTTTGAACTGAGGCGTTAGAGTAGAACCAGACGCCGTCCTATGGAAGCAGATTCCGCCGCCACTCCGCCCCGTATATTTCAGCAGTAGATTAAAATCTACTATTAGAAGGACCCTCCTCTATCACGCGCTGCGAGGTGAAAACAAGGCTGTCCGAAACGCTACGGATTTCTCGGCCTATCCTGCTCATCAAAGTCTTGCCGAAAACCGGTGACTTTGATATTCGCCGATACGGCCAGAGAAATTCTCCGCATGTTTCTGACAGCCTTGTTTTCACCTCGTTAGCCTGGGGCGCTTGAGGCAAAAGGAAGGACGGGCAGGGAATACTCCGGAAAAACAATTGGCGCTGTTTGCGGAGACGAGGTGATGAATTTTTGGGGCGGTAGTCCCAAAAATTAACTCCGAGCGCAGCAGCGCGTTTTGGAGGAGTGTTTCCTGGCCGTTCTTCCTTGGTGTTTTGGGCCGAGTGCAGGGCATGATATAATGCGCGCCTATGGCGAGCCGACCCTCAAAGAAACTGGACGTATTCAAAAATCCGTATGCAAAGCGTGATTATGATATCCGCTTTGAATGCCCGGAGTTTACGTGCCTTTGCCCTCGCACCGGACAACCCGATTTCGCCACCATCCGAATCTGCTATGTCCCCGATAAGTTATGCGTTGAGTTAAAGAGCCTTAAGCTTTATCTCTGGAGTTACCGCAACGAGGGGGCTTTCCATGAGGCTGTGACCAACAAGATTCTTGACGACCTTGTCCGGGCCACGCGGCCGAGGGAAATGACCGTAGAAGGGGATTTTTATGTGCGCGGAGGCATTCACACTGTCGTTAAGGCCGAGCATCAAAAGTCGCGGGGATCTAAGCGGTTGCTCAAAAGACGCCGTGGCTGATCGTAGTGTGCCGTGGCCGGTATGGACGGCGCTTACGGTTTTCCTGATCTTTGGATGTGCCGATGACTTGTCGGCCGCATACAGACCCGGGACTTGTCGCGAGGCGCTAAAACAAAAATCCTCATCAGGTATTGCACGCAGTGCGAAAGAGGACTCGTTCGGTAAGGTCAATCTCCAGCCGCCCTATGGATCGTTTCCTGCCGACGTGGACAAGATTACGTGGTGGAGCAAATACAAGAGGCGCTTCAAGGAATGGGGCCACCCTGATCTCGAGGCTGCATGGATCAATCCCAAAGGCGAAGAAGTGGCAAGGCGGAAATTTCGCGGCGAAAAATGCCGGCTCGCAGAGACATCCATCAGAGGAGAAGACCAACCGGACGGCCGTTTTGTTGACGGTGTATGGGTTGTTGAAGTCTCGTGCGGCAGTGCCGTTCTGGACCGGCAGAGTTTTGTAGTGCATGGCCTGACGAAGACGCTGCGGGGGACGGATGCTCCCGGGTCTGACGATTCGGAACCGGCCACGATATGGGCTCGAGATGCCTTAAATGAATAGACGTATCCTGCCACTGATTTTTTTCTGCCTGATTTCCCTCACGAGCGGCATGAGCCGCCTCTCGGCCGAAGGGCCCGAATTCGATTACCTCATTGACAACGCCATGATTTATGACGGCCAGTCCAATCGAGCCATGGAGGGGTCTATTGCTATTGCCAACGACAGGATTGTCGGTGTCGGGGTCTATGAAGACAATCAGGCCCGGGAAATAATTGATGCCGAAGGGCTTGTCGCAGCGCCGGGATTTATTGATGCCCACACGCATTCAGATTTTAACCCGATCGTTTATCCGAATCTGCCCAACAAACTCATGCAGGGAGTGACGACAGAAATCGTCGGGAACTGCGGGATGTCGGCTGCCCCCATCGCCGGTCCGCACGTAGAGCACATCGCGGGTATCTGGGCGCGCGAAGGAGTTATCTTGCCTGAAGCGCGCGATTGGCCTGAATATCGGGATTATCAGCATGCACTTGAACGAAAGGGGCTGACTACAAACATGGCCGCTCTTGTAGGGCACGGCAATTTGCGTTCGGCGGTTCTTGGTTTTGCGTCCAGAGCGGCAAATGCGGACGAACTGGGCCGAATGAAGGAAATGCTGGCGACGGCCATGCATGACGGAGCGTTCGGTGTTTCATTCGGCCTGGTTTATATGCCGGGTGTTTTCGCCAATGAAGAGGAAATCACAGAGCTTTGCAAAACGGCGGCTCAATATGACCGTATCTGCGCGTTTCACATGCGCAGTGAAAGTTCGAACCTTGTCGAGGCCGTCAGAGAAGTCATTAGCGTGGCTCAAAAGACCGGTGCCAGGATTCAGATCTCCCACCTGAAGGCGGCCGGAAAATCCAACTGGGGAAAAATTCACGAGGTCTTCGAACTCATTGAAGGTGCCCGAGAAGAGGGACTTAAAATCTACGCGGACGTCTATCCGTATGAGGCCAGTTTTGCGGAGTTGGGGGTGCAGTTGCCCGATGATTTATACGAAACGGAGTTTCGCGTCGCAATTCTGCGCGATCCTTCGCGCCGGGAAGCCTTGCTCGAAAGGCTGAGAGCCTATTATAAGGATAAAGATTGGAATGCCGTGAGGATCGCCTCCGTTGAACATGTCGATTACCAGGGAATGGCCGGTAAGGCTTTGCAGCAGGCTGCCGAGGAAAAGGGTAAGGACCCCGTGACATTCCTTGTCGATCTTCTTGCGGACACTGCCTTTGAGGTCAGTGCCTTTTCCTTTTCTCAGTCGACGCGTGTCGTTGGAAACGTCTTGTCGAAACCCTATGTCCTAGTGGGATCCGACAGCATCGCCGACGACAGCCGGTTTCCGCACCCCCGTGCCTATGGGACTTTTCCCGTTGCGTTTGCTATGCTCACTCAGGCTAGCGATCCCCGTGAAATAGGAGATTCTATTGCCCGGTTGACGTCTCGCCCGGCGGAACATTTCGGCCTTGCTATGCGCGGCCGTATTGCGCCCGGTTATCATGCTGATTTGATTCTTTTTGATCCCGCACGGTTTAGGGCACGAGCCAGTTACACGGAGCCCAAGGTTCTAAGTCAAGGTGTGGCGTGGGTTTTTGTCAACGGCGAGGCGGTTGTGCGCGAAGGCCGTTACGACGGGGCCAAGAAGGGGCATTTCCTGTCTCGCGGTGCCTAAATATATCTGCTATACTAAAAAACCAATAAGATCGAACTTTAGGAGGTAATAATGTCGGATGTAGAGAGAAAAGGTGTGATTACGTTTAAGGGGGGTCCGCTAACTTTGATAGGACCCGAGCTGAAAGTCGGAAAACCCGCTCCCGATTTTAAATTGCTTGCCAATGATCTGAGTGAGGTATCACTGGCGGCTTCGAAAGGAAAAACGCGTCTTATCAGCGTGGTCCCGTCCTTGGATACTCCGGTTTGCGACGAACAGACCAAGCGTTTTAATAAGGAAGCGGCCAAGTTGCCTGGCGGTGTTGTTGTGCTGACCGTCAGTGCGGATCTTCCCTTCGCGCAAGCGCGTTGGTGTGGTGTTGCTCAAGCCACAAAGATTCAGAGTCTTTCGGACCACCGCGATGTCGCCTTCGGCAAGGCGTACGGCGTTTTGATTAAAGAACTGAGGTTGCTTGCACGCGCTGTTTTTGTTGTCGGTCCCGATAACAAAATTCAGTACGCGGAGTACGTCAAAGAGGTCACGCAGCATCCGAATTACGACAAGGTCCTGAGCGCTTTGGGTGTCGGCGCAAGTGTCTAGATTCCTTTAAGCTGTTTCGTCCGGCGTCACGGTCCTTGTGACGCCGGACGAGACTCCTAATCACTTCGTGAAAAGGTGACAAATCCCCGCACAGCATTTTTGTTATTTTTCCTTTCCCCCCTGCTTAACCCCTTTGCTTTTTCTGCAGAACCTCAACTGACGGATACAATCGCCTATGATCGTGCGATTCAACTTAAAGCTGAGGGGCAGTTTCTGGAGTCTGAACGTATGTTTTATCGTGCCATTGAGCTGAAACCGGATAATCCCTATTACCATTTTGAACTCTCCAATCTTTATGCGCTGCGCTATGACTTGTTGAAGCAGCCGTCTCTGGATGCCGACGGCAAACAGCTGATGGAATCTTCAGCCCGGGAACTGGAGCAGGCGAGTATGATGCATCCTTCATTTTTGGAAGCCCATTACAACCTGGGCGTAGTTTATCGCCGGCTCGGTGAGTTTGAAAAGGCGCGCGAAGAATTCAAACAGGTCTTGGTCTTAGACCCCACCCTGGCCGGGCCTTACATGCAAATGGGTGAGATCTATGAGACGCAGGGGTTTTTTGATGAAGCCAGAGACATGTATCTAAAGGCCCGCGACTTGGATTATCACAATCCGGATATTCACGGTGCCATCGAGGAGCTGACGGAGCACAAAGAGATCTTTAAGCAGCGCCAACGGACTCGCGATGCGGCCTCAGACTGGGGCCGCCGTTCCCGCGGTTTTGAATACTCGCCGAACAGCCAAGCGAATCAATATGGCAACGAACAATATGGGTCCTCGTCTCAGGGGCAGAGCATCCAGGCGGCCGCGCCCTACATCGGCATGATGCTTGTGCAGGAGTTTATGCGACTGCGTGAACGGATGAAGGGGGAATAGTTTTGCTCGATTCTTATGAAGCGGTGTTTTTTGATGCGGGGGGAACCTTGTTTCATCCGTATCCCTCGGTGGGCGAAATCTATCAACGGATCGCTGCTGCCTACGGCTGTAAGGCGAATGCAAATGAACTGGAAATCCGCTTTCGTGACGCGTGGCTCTCCCGAGACGGCATGACCTCTCTTGCCAGCCACGCCAGTGAGAAAGTGGAACGGGATTGGTGGCATGAACTGGTGAGTGAAGTATTTTCCGAAATCGGGGGGATCAGCGATTTCGAGGAATTCTTTACGGAGCTATATGATATTTTCGCGCATGCCGGATCCTGGCGGCTTTATGAGGATGTCACCGAAGTGCTCGCAGATCTAAAGCGGCGCGGTAAGCGCCTGGGAATTGTCTCGAACTGGGATTCGAGGCTTTTTGGGTTATGTAAAGGACTGGGAGTGGACGGCCATTTTGACTTTATTATTGCCTCAGCCGTCTTCGGGGCTTCCAAACCCAATCCTAAAATATTCGAAGAGGCTGTGAAACTCTCCGGGGTATCTCCGGAGCATGCCGTCCATGTGGGGGATAGCTACCAGGATGATGTCGTCGGCGCCCGTCGTGCCGGTATCGGCGCCGTCCTTATCGATCGTAGCGACGCCGGTCGCCACGATCGTCAAGAGGTTTCCCGCGATGTCCCCCTGATTCATGACCTGCGCCAACTGATTGCCCAGTCTTAAGCCAGTCTTAAGCCAGCCTTAAGTTTTTGCCTTTTTTTGCCGTATGCTTCTGCTAACGGGAATGATTATTTCTTGAAACCAAGGGAGGTGTCTATGAAACGCTTATTAATTCTTGTGTTTGGTCTGATGTTAGTGCTGTCCGCACCGGTTTTTGCCGGTACGATTGAAGACAATGCGGCTTCAGCGGATTACGTGATAAAGGCGCCCGCAATGGTCCTTCGCGGCTTGGCTAATATTGCATTATCGCCAGTCGAAGTTGTCCATCATACTTACAAAGGGACGATGGACGGAGCTCCTCTAGTCGGTACCCTCGAAGGCGCGGGAACCGGCATCGTGTGGGGGCTGGACAGGGCCGGACGCGGCATTTGGGATGTGCTTACGGCGCTTTTCCCCAACTATAACGGGGCGCCGACCACCCATGAATTAGAGATATAGATTTTAGTATTTAGTGAGTTATCTCCTTAAGGGGCAGTGCGTTAAGCACTGCCCCTTTTTTGTTGAATCTACTGTGCCCTTAAGATAGACTGCTTATTCGGATATTATTCTTCTAAAAAGAGGTATCACCATGACAGAGACGGCCACTATGACGGAATCCCAGCCATTCACATCTGATCTTCTTAAGGGCAAAAAAGGCCTTGTCCTGGGGGTCGCCAACAAGCGCAGTATCGCTTGGGGCATCTCGCAGGCACTCGCCAATCACGGGGCACAGCTTGCTTTTACTTATCAGGGCGAGCGCCTCAAAGACAGCGTTGAGCAGTTGACCGCAACCCTTCCGCATCCGGCACCGCTTTACGCCTGTGATGTCACCAACGACGAAGACATCCAAACCGTTTTTAAGAAGCTGGATGAAGACTTCGGGTCGATTCAATTCCTGATTCATTGCATTGCTTTTGCCAAGAAAGAGGAGCTGACGGGCCGAACGGTCGATACGTCTCGCGACGGTTTTCATCTTGCCATGGACGTAAGTGCCTACTCGCTTCTGGCTCTGACCAAAGCGGCCGAACCGCTCTTGGAAAAAGAGGGGGGAAGCGTGGTCGCGTTGACTTACCTCGGCTCTGAAAAAGTAATCCCGAATTACAATGTGATGGGGCTTGCGAAGGCCGGCTTGGAGTCGGGCATTCGCTACCTGGCTTCGGATTTGGGTAAGAAGAATATTCGTGTTAACGGCGTCTCGGCGGGGCCTGTGAGCACGCTTGCCGCGCGAGGTATTTCCGGTTTCACGACCATGCTCGAGAGCCATCGGGGTCGTGCCGCTCTCGGGCGTAATGTCGAAATCGCGGAAGTCGCGAACACGGCACTTTTTCTTGCAAGCCCGCTGTCGAGCGGCATCACAGGCGAAATCCTCTATGTTGATTGCGGCTACCGCATTATGGGAGCCTGATCTTTTAGATCCACTACCGTGAACTCGAAGAATATCCTCGTCCTCGATCTCGAAACACAGAAATCCTTCAAGGAAGTCGGTAAGGCGAACCTTGCCAAGCTGAAGGTTTCTGTCGTTGGTGTTTATGATTACGCGATCGACGAGTACCTGATCTATGAGGAAAGGGATATTATGGCGCTTGAGAAGCGAATGCAGGACATCGATCTTCTGATAGGTTTCAACATTCGCCGCTTCGATATGCCGGTCCTGCAGCCTTATTTGTTTAAAGCGGTGGAAGAGATTCCGGTGCTGGATCTTCTGGAGGATGTCGAGAGGGAACGGGGCCATCGCGCCAGCCTAGACAGTATTGCCGGACCCACATTAAAAAAGCATAAATCCGGTCACGGTGCCGACGCCCTCATCCTGTATCAGCAAAACAAGATGGAGGAGTTGAAGCGGTATTGTCTAGATGATGTTCGCCTCACCAAAGAGGTCTACGAGTTTGGGGTTCGCGAGGGAAAGATATTCTTCACCTCAAGCTGGGACTATAAGACCTACGATATCCCAGTATCGTGGGCAAAAACGAGCGAGGAACTGATCCGGCGCTCAGACCGACGCGAATCTAGTTTTCCTTCCAGCTTATTCTAAGCGGCTGCAGGTCCTTATGACTTATCACTTTTAATATGAGCCACGTCAAAACACCTATTTATATGGATCATCATGCGACGACACCGGTAGATCCCCGGGTGGTCGCAGTGATGCTTCCATGTTTTTCCGAAGAGTTCGGCAATGCTTCCAGCCGCTCTCATGCATTTGGATTGAGAGCCGAAGAGCTCGTGGATGAGGCGCGCGGCCAAGTCGCGGAATTCGTGGGGGCTCGAAAACAGGAAATCATATTTACCAGCGGTGCCACGGAATCGAATAACTTGGCGATTAAGGGGGTCTGGGAAAGCTACCGTTCGAAGGGCGGCCACATTATTACGCAGGTTACGGAGCATAAGGCGGTGCTCGACACCTGCAAGTACCTCGAGTCTCAGGGGGCTCAGGTTACCTATCTTCCGGTGGACAAGACGGGAACCGTCAGCATCGATGATGTGAAGTCTGCTCTGCGGCCGGAGACCGTGTTGATTTCGATTATGTTTGCCAATAACGAAATCGGGACGCTGCAACCCATACGTGAACTCGGAAAATTGGCCAAGGAACACGGCATTGTTTTTCACGTCGACGGAGTTCAAGCGACCGGGAAATTGCCTTTGAATATGAACGAATACGGCATTGACCTTTTTTCTTTTTCGGCGCATAAGATGTACGGCCCGAAGGGAATCGGGGCGCTTTACGTTAGGCGCAATGATCCGTATGTGCGGCTTTCTCCTATGATGCGGGGCGGCGGACATGAACGGGGAATTCGTTCGGGTACTTTGAATGTGCCCGGTATTGTCGGTTTGGGAAAGGCTTGCAGTGTTGCCAGCACCGAAATGTCTGAAGAGGTATCTCGCGTAAAGTCTTTGCGGGATCGCCTCGAACAGGGTCTGAAAAGCGGTTTGGAAGACGTTTTTCTCAACGGTCATCCGACGGAGCGCATTCCCAATAACCTCAACGTGAGTTTTGCGGGAGTTGATGCGGAGTCGCTCTTGTCGGGACTGACTGATGACATGGCTGTCTCATCTTCATCGGCGTGTTCATCGGGCGGGCTCGAGCCGTCCTATGTGCTGAAGGCTGTTGGAACGCGGCCGGACTTGCTGCACACGGCTATCCGTTTCGGGCTGGGGAGATTCAATACGGCCGAGGAAGTCGACTATGTGATAGATCGCGTCATCAGCGTGGTCAGGAAATTGCGTGCGGTATCACCGTTTTATGGGGATTCCGCCAAGAATAAGTAAAAGTATTTCACAGGGAGGTGATTGAATCATGACAACGTTAACACCGGCAGCAGTAGAAGAAGTCAAAAGGATGATTGCTAAAGAAGAACCTCGCGAAGGCTTGGGGCTGCGACTGAGTGTCAAAGGCGGCGGATGTTCGGGGCTTTCCTATGCCATGAACTATGACCTCAAGAAGGACGGCGATCATCAGTATGATTTTGAGTCTCTGGCCGTTTATGTGGATCCCAAGAGCCATCTGTATTTAAAAGGGGTGACCTTGGACTACAGCGATACCTTACAGCAGAAGGGCTTCCAGTTCGTCAACCCAAATGCCAATAAGACTTGCGGCTGCGGGGAATCCTTCTCTATTTAGAGATCAGATGGGGAGGGCCGCGCATGGCGCGCTCTGTAGGCATTGATTTTGGTACTACTTATTGTGCGGCGGCATTGGGAGGTGCGGACGCTGTCGAAGAAATGCTGCCTGTCCCCGGTGATACGAGCGGGCGCGGTGTCTTTCCTTCAGTGATCGCATTTCCGCCCGAAAGCTCGCCGGTTTTCGGTTGGGATGCCCTTACGTGGCAGGAGCGCGATGCCTCACGCTGTGTTGTCTCAATAAAACGTGCGATTTCGAAGGGCCGCGGTCACTCCTCTTTCGATACGCATAGCGCTGCGGGGCTATCGCAGGAAGCTGTCGACGGTGAAATGCCGTTTCTCGCCGTCGGGGGAGCGTTGAAATCCCCCGGTGAAATTACAGCACTGCTCCTGAAAGAAATTCACCGTCGCGCCGAGACATTTTGCGAAACGCGGATTTCCCAGGCGGTCATCGGGTCCTCACCCGCTTGGGACGCAGAAACACGCAACTGCATTTTGAAAGCAGCCGAGGAGGCAGGTTTCTCTGAGATAAGGCTCGTCGAAGAAAGCAAACTTGTGTTGGCTGCTTACCTCCAGCGGGACCGCGCGTGGAGAAGACTGGCCATATGTGATTTTGGCAGCGGTCATTTTGGATTTTCTGTTTTTGAGCGTGCAAATCCCGAGACGGATATCATGACACTCAGGCCGGTTGTGGACTCTGCCGATGCCGAGATTGCCGGCGATGAAATTAACGGAATGATTGCACGGTATTTGATCGAGCAGATCCGAGCGGAAACAGCCACTGACATTTCCAAGGATGCGGAGCTGATGAGTCAGCTCTTGCGCGAAGTCGAAAAGGCGAAGTGTGCGGTTTCCCATCGGGGATCCTATGATATGAGCATTCGTGATAAGGAGAAAGGATTTCACTATTCCCGTGCTGTTTCCAGGTTCGAAGTCGCCGAATATGCCGGAACGATCCTGGGCGGCGTGGCCGACTCCTGCCAAAAAGCCTTGCGTCAGGCCACTTTCAGGGTAGATGATATCGATACGGTGATACTCGTCGGAGGCGTAAGCCGCATGCCTCTGGTGCGAACTTTAGTAGAGAATGTTTTTCACAAAGACGTCTTTTGCGATTGGAATCCGGACATTGCGGTTGCCCTGGGCGCTGCCCGAGTGGCGGGTCGAGTGTTTGCAAAGGATGCGGATGCGTAGGATCAAATGAAAATTTTAAGACGCTATATTTTACAGGAACTGTGGCTGCCATTTATCCTGTCCCTCCTGACGCTGAATTTTATTTTTATGGCGGGTTATTTAGTTCGAGCGGCGAATTTCATCATCGGCCGCGGCGTTCCCATAACCGATACGTTCTACGTAATCCTTCTCGCCTTTCCGGACATGATCAGCTATACCGTTCCGATGAGTCTTTTGATGGGGGTCATGATTGTTTACGGGAACCTGTCACAACACAATGAGATTCGTGCGGTGAAGGCCTCAGGTGTCCATCCGATGCAGATTATTGCGCCTTCGCTCGTGGTCGGACTTATCTTAAGTTTTTTCATGTTCGTGTTTAATGATCAAGTTGCAAATAATTCAAGCTTTGAGCTCCGAAAAAACATGAAGCGAATGCTCATCAAGCACCCCAAGGCACTCATCGAACCGGGACGCTTCGTGAAGATCAGTAATAATATAATCTTTCTGGCCAAGCAGATTACGGATGACTCCCTGCGGGATATTGTTGCTTATGAAGTCGGCGAGGAGGACAAACCCATCCGCACTATTTTGGCAGCGAGCGGGGAGATTGTCTCGGATCCCGAGCACGGGTCCATGCAGGTTCGCTTATACAACGGAAGCATTTCTGACGCGGAGGAAAAGGGGGTGCAGGCGATTCAATTTCAATCGTACGAATTTCCCACTATCGGCCAGGAAGATGTGAGTAAGATGCATAAGAAAATGCGGGAATATAGTTTAGCTGAACTGCTCATGCTGCCCCGGAATCCTAAGTTCCCAAAGGAAGAGCGCGTGGACGTGCGGACGGCTTTTCATCAACGGATTGCTTTTTCGATGGCATGCTTTATGTTTGCGTTTATCGGAATTCCCACTGCAATTTTGGTCAGGCGCGGTGAGATCGTCGCCGGCTTTGCCATTTCAATGGCAGCGGCGTGTCTTTACTACGTGCTGTTTGCGGGGGCCAAGACCTTGGCTATCCGAGGGGTTCTGCCGCCCCCAATGGCACTCTGGATGCCTAATATCCTCCTGTTCGTGATCGGCGGCTATTTTCTGAGGCGATCCTTCGTCAACTAGCGATTTAAGACCCGCTGATACGGCCAGGGAATACTCCTCCAAAACGCGCTGCTGCTCGGAGTTAATTTTTGGGACTGTCGCCCCAAAAATTTATCACCTCGCCTCCGCAAACAGCGCTAATTGTTTTTCCGGAGTATTCCCTGCCCGCCCTTCGTTATGCGCCAGGCGCCCCAACAACCCGAGAGATAAAAACAAGTCTGTCAGAAACGCTCCGCAAGGACGGCCACTAAACACTCCTCCAAAACGCGCTGCTGCGATCGGAGTTAATTTTTGGGACTGCCGCCCCCAAAATTTATCACCTCGTCTCCGCAAACAGCGCTAATTGTTTTTTCGGAGTATTCCCTGTCCGCCCTTCGTTATACTCCAAGTGCGCCAACGCCCGAGAGATGAAAGCAAGGCTGTCAGAAACATGCGGAGGATTTCTCTGGCCGTATCAGCAATTATCAAAGTCACCGGTTTTCGGCAAGACTTTGATGGACAGGATATGCCAAGAAATCCGGAGCGTTTCGGACAGACTTGCTTTCAGCTCGCGTAAACGTAAGGGGTGGTTGCTTCGGGTCGCCGGAGGGTTAGCTAGCGAATTTTTCTTCCGAGTATGAGCGGGATAAGGTCGCTCGGTTTCTTCAGAATGAAATCGGGATTGGCTTTCTTGATTTCTCGTGTGGTGTGTTTTGCGTCGGGCGAAAGCCAAGGGTAGGAAACGGAGTCTATCCGAATATCTTTTTTCGCCTTATGAACGGTCAGGATGTCATCGGGAAGGTCGCCGATATAAAGAAATCGCTTATCCGCGCCGAGCTTACGCGCCGTTTCAAGTACGGAAAACGGATGCGGTTTGCGAAGCGATTGTTTCTGGTCCCTCTCAGCGTCTTTGACCTCATCCATTGTTGTCATTTCATCAAATAGATTAAAAATTCCGAAATGTTTTAGGGAGTACTCGGCTTCGAAGTGAGACCGGCCGGTTGTAATGCCGAGGCTCAGGCCGAGGTCCTTGAGTTTCATGAGTCCGGTTTTTTTGAAGGCGAGGCGTTCCTTGAGAATCAACCCCCGCTTTTTCCAGTACATGGATTCCCGGTCTTCGCGCGCCATGAATAGGTCACGCCCCAAATAGACTTCCTGAAAGATTCGCGAGATCTTCTCGATCATGACAAAAGGAGGACGTCCCAGCAGTTTGACTATCCCGGTTACGCGCAGCGGCTGTTCCTTCACTTTGCGTGCAAATTTCTTGAGATCGATCTGTTGTTTTAGCGAGAGGATCGTGCGATTCTTGACCGGCAAGGTTAGGAGATAGACGAGTATTCCGTAACAGCAATCCCAATCATCGTTAAAGCCCCCAAGGAGCTTGAAGAAGTTTACGTCCTTGGGGCTCAGCAGGGCCGGCCTCATTTTTTTTGGAGCCGGGGTGAACAGGGGGACCTTACCGTGACTCAGATATGTTTCAACGGTCCAGCGGACGGTGTCAAGGTAAGAGCGACTCGTGTTGATGAGGACATTATCGATGTCGAAAATGACCGCATCGTAGAGAGGTTGCTTCCGCCGTCTTCCCGCCGTTTTCTTGGGGATTTCTTTCTTTTTTCCCATAAATAATAAGTTTATGGAGTTTCCCATCCTATGTAAAGCTTCATTTGCGGAGAGATGAATGGGGGTGCGTAGCCGGGGACATTTATGTTATAATTCGCGGCCATGAAACTCAATAAGCGCAGCGCTATTATTACCGAAGGTCCCTCCCGAGCCCCGGCCCGTGCCATGCTTAAGGCTACCGGTTTGAGTGATGAGGATATCTCGCGGCCGATGGTGGGTATCGCCAACACCTGGATTGAGACCATGCCCTGTAATTTTCACCTGCGCCGTCTCGCAGAGAAGGTCAAGGAAGGCGTTCGTGCGGCAGGAGGAACACCCATAGAGTTTAATACGGTCGCCATTTCGGACGGGATTACGATGGGCACCGAGGGGATGAAAACCTCGCTTGTCAGCCGCGAAGTTGTCGCGGATTCCATAGAACTTGTTGCTCGCGGTCATTATTTTGATGCCATTGTTGCCATCTCGGGTTGTGATAAGACGATACCGGGTACGGTTATGGCACTGGCGCGTGTCGACGTGCCGTCGCTTATGTTATATGGGGGTTCCATTGATCCGGGATCTTATGAAAAACATGATGTGACGATTCAGGATGTCTTTGAAGCGGTTGGCCGCCATGCGGCCGGTACGATGACGGAGGCACAATTATGTCAATTGGAATCCGTTGCCTGCCCGAATGCGGGGGCATGCGGCGGCCAGTTTACGGCCAACACGATGTCGACAGCTTTTGCACTCATGGGCATTTCTCCCATTTGGATGAATGAGATCCCCGCAATGCATGCGAAGAAAGACGAAGCCTGCGTAGAGGCCGGGAAATTGGTGATGGAACTATTAAAACAAGACTTGAAGCCATCCGCAATCATCACGAAAAAATCAATCGAAAACGCAATTGCGGCAGTTGCGATGACGGGGGGGTCTACGAATTCGGTGCTCCATTTCCTTGCGATTGCCCACGAAGTCGGGGTAAAGTTGTCTATTTCAGATTTCGATAAGATCAGTTCCCGGACGCCGCTGCTCGGCGACCTGAAACCCGGCGGACGGTTTGTCGCGAATGATCTTTATGCGGCCGGAGGTTTTCGCCTGGTGGCCAAGCGGCTACTCGATGCCGGACTTCTCCACCGCGATTGTCCGACAGTCAGCGGCCGCACGATTGCCGAGGAAGCGGCGGATGCCTCCGAGACGCCGGCGCAGGAAGTCCTGCGTCCCTTATCGAATCCTCTGAAAGAGACCGGAGGACTTGTGATTTTGAAGGGCAATCTTGCGGCCGAAGGGTGCGTCTTAAAGGTTGCCGGAGAAAATCGGCTGAATTTCAAAGGTCCCGCGCGCGTTTTCGATTCCGAAGAAAAGGCGTTTGAGGCGGTCAAACAGCAAAAAATCAAAGTCGGAGAAGTTGTCGTGATCCGTTATGAAGGCCCAAAAGGCGGGCCGGGGATGCGCGAAATGCTGGGTGTGACGGCAGCCCTTGTCGGCGAAGGCCTCGGGGAATCGGTGGCATTGATTACCGACGGGCGGTTTTCAGGTGCAACGCACGGACTCATGATCGGTCATGTTGCGCCGGAGGCGGCCAACAAAGGGCCGATCGCCATTATCAAAAATGGTGACCTGATTTCCATCGATATTCCCAAGCGGCGCCTCGACGTGTGCCTTACGAAAAAAGAAATTACCGCCAGACTGAAGAAATGGAAGGCCCCCAAGCCCAGGTACAAAACCGGCGTCATGGCCAAGTATGCGCGTCTTGTCTCATCGTCTTCAAAAGGCGCTGTAACGCAATAGTGCTCCAGAGGTATATAGGGCGGAGTAGCTCAGTTGGTAGAGCAGAGGACTCATAAGCCTCGCGTCGGCGGTTCAATTCCGCCCTCCGCCACTTCACTTATGTCAGCAAAGTCAGCTCCCTCAAAACTCAACGAGCGTTTCATGGCAAGTCTCGAAGAGCAGGGGCTCGTCTCACATAAACGGAAGGTCTTTGTCGCCTGTTCGGGAGGTCCGGATTCCGTCGCTCTTCTGCATCTGCTGCGCTCCCTTGGCGATCCCTGGAAGCTCAAACTGGGAATCCTTCACCTAAATCACGGCCTAAGGGGAGCCGAATCCGATCGGGAACAGAAATTTGTGGCGCAATTGGCTCGCGCTGCCGGGATTCCTTTTTATACCGCAAAGAAGAAAATCCGCAGGCGGACAGGAAATCGGAGTTTGTCCTTGGAAGAGAGTGCGCGAAACGTGCGCTATGATTTCTTTACGCGCGTTGCGAAGAAACACCGCATTCCCGTCATTGCCTTGGCGCATAATCAGGATGATCAGGCGGAGACGATGCTCATGCGAATTTTACAGGGGACTGGATTGCGAGGGCTTTCAGGGATTAGGCCCGTCGTGACTCATCGCGGAATTCGTTTTGTGCGCCCCTTACTCAACTTTACGAAGAAGGAAGTTTTGGGCTATTTGCGATCTGAGAAGGTTCGATTTTGCATCGATTCCAGCAACAGGTCGAAGAAGTTTCTCCGCAATCGCATTCGGTTGGATCTCCTGCCCCATCTTTCCCGGGAGTACAACCCGCGCGTCACCCAAGCCCTGGCGCGCATTCCTGCAATCGTCAGGGGAGAAAATGAGGTCCTCGAAGCCGTTGATCGCGCCGCTTGGAGGCGTGTCGTGCTAAGCCGGCGCGGGGGTTCTCTCTACCTCGATCGACAGGCTCTTTTGAAGTTTCCGGCAGCCGTGCAGTTCCGCATTGTTAACCGGGCCCTCCAGAAAATCGACCCCCGAAGTGGCTTAAATTATCAGGTTTGGCAAGGCTTTCAAGGCCATTTAACCCGCCCGCGCAGTCGATCCTCTTTCCCCCGAGACATTGATATCTCCATAAATCCTTTAAGCATAAGAGTTTATAAGAGGTTCGGACGTCCGTAAAGAAATTTGCTATGAATTCGATGCCATGATATGATGTATGGCTGTTCCATAGACCTGTCAATAGGATGATAAGTTTAAATCATGACTGAATTTAAGAAAAATAATCCTTTGCTGCCCGATAGTGCCCGGCCGCCCCGCAAGGGCCTGGACCCGGAGAGAAAGCGCTTAGTCTTGCTCTTTCTCATCCCGCTCGTCTTCTTTCTCGTGCTGCAGCTGTTTATCTTTCCCGGTTTTGAGATCCAACAGATTTCGTATTCCGAGTTTTTTCAAAGTGTCCTCGAAAATTCTCAGACAGGGGACATCGTCTCGATAGAGTTGGCTGAGGATATTGTTCGCGGCAAACTAAAAAACGGGGCTTATTTTCAGGTGCATGTGCCGATGAGCGATCCCGAACTCATCCCACTCCTTCGTGCCAATATCCCGAGCTTTACCATCAACCGCCCGCAGGTTTTCTGGCGTAACTTGGTTTACTCAGTTGCCCCCGTATTACTCCTCATTGGATTCTTCTGGTTTTTTGTCTATCGCGGCGCACAGCAGGGAGCCGGAAAGATATTTTCATTCGGGAAATCACGGGCAAAATTGAACACGGGTGAGAACAAGGAAAAAATAACCTTTAAAAATGTCGCGGGGGTTGAGGAGGCCAAAGAGGACCTTCAAGAGATCATTGAATTTCTCAGAGACCCGTCACGTTTTAAGAAACTGGGCGGACGTATTCCGAAAGGCGTTCTGCTGATGGGGCCCCCGGGTACCGGAAAAACATTGCTGGCCAAAGCGGTTGCGGGGGAAGCGGATGTTCCGTTTTTCTCGATCAGTGGTTCGGATTTTGTCGAGATGTTTGTCGGCGTGGGTGCGGCGCGCGTGCGCGACTTGTTCGAGCAAGGAAAGAAAGCAGCCAAGACAGGCGGTCGGGGAGCCATTCTGTTTATCGACGAGATTGATGCCGTAGGGCGGCAGCGTTTTTCGGGAATAGGCGGCGGTCACGATGAACGTGAACAGACACTTAACGCTCTTCTTGTTGAGATGGACGGTTTTGACACGCATGCCGGTGTTATCATTATCGCTTCGACAAACCGTCCGGATGTTTTGGATCCTGCGCTTCTCAGGCCGGGGCGGTTCGACCGGCAGGTGGTTATCGAGAGACCCGATATCCTGGGACGCGAGGAGATCATGAAAGTGCATATCAAAGAGGTTACGACCGACGCTGATTGCGACCTCAAAAAGGTAGCACAGCAGACCCCCGGTTTCTCCGGCGCCGATCTTGCGAACCTCATCAATGAGGCGGCACTTTTGGCGGCCAGCCGCAACAAAGAAGCGGTGACGCAGTTGGAGCTGGAGGAATCCATCGAACGAGTGATGGTGGGCCGGGAACGCAAGAGCCGTGTGATATCAAAGCGGGAGAAGGAAATCAAGGCAGTTCACGAGTCGGGGCATGCTCTGATAGCCTTGCTTCTGCCCGGTGCGGATCCCGTGCATAAAGTGTCGATCATTCCAAGAGGCTATGGCGTCGGAGGATACACCCTGCAGTTGCCGGAAGAAGATCGCCAGCTGATCACTGAGCGCGAGATTCTTGACCGTATTACGGTTCTGCTCGGAGGCCGTGTCGCTGAAGAAACCTATTTCAAAGAGGTGACTTCGGGAGCACAGGATGATCTTGAGAAAGCGACGCAATATGCACAGATGATGGTGTGCGAACTCGGTATGAGCCAGAAAATGGGACATTTGACATTCGGAAAGAAAGATCGCCAGGTCTTTCTCGGGCGGGACATGATGCGCGAAAGGGATTATTCGGAGCAGACCGCTATCCTGATCGACCAGGAAGTACGCCGGATTATTGACGAGTGTTATACCCGTGCGCAGGAGCTTTTAACCGCTCATATAGACAATCTGAAGAGCTTGTCGGCGCGGGTGTTGGAAAAAGAAGTCTTGGGCGCCAGTGAAATTATAGAGGCAGCAGCTTTGAACGGAGCCCCACCGAAGCAGCAAGATTCCTAGCAGTAAGCTTCCGCATAGAGCCGTTAACTCGTTTCAACGCAAAGGGCCTGCGACGTGATTTGGAAAATTCGCGGAAAAGAAGTTCCCCTTGATAAAACCCTCCTCGTGGGGGTCCTGAACCTAACCCCGGATTCTTTTTCAGATGGCGGCGACCTTTTAGACCCTGCCCGTGCCGTTGCCAGAGCCGGCGAACTCATTGAAGCCGGAGCCGACATCCTGGACGTCGGGGCCGAGTCGACAAGACCGGGAGCCGATCCCGTCTCGAGTGACGATGAACTGCTGCGACTTCTTCCCGTGTTACAAGCCCTCTGTAAACATTATTCCGTTCCCCTTTCAGTTGATACCACTAAACCCGAAGTGGCGTACGTGTGCCTGCAGGAAGGCGCTCATATCATTAATGATGTCAGCGGGAGCGGATCACAATTCGACGTGAGTATGGCCCACATGGCGCGCGACTTCGGAGCGGGTCTGATCATGATGCATCGGCGAGGTACCGCGGAAACAATGCAATCTCTTACAGCGTATGACGATGTCATTGCTGAGGTTGTGACAGAACTCAGAGACGGCGTCGATCAAGCGCTGTCGACAGGGCTGGACAAAAGCAGCGTGGTCATCGATCCGGGGCTGGGTTTTGCCAAGACTGCGGAGCAGAATTTGCAGATATTGCGTAATATCGAAAGGTTTAATATCTTAGATCTTCCCGTTATGATCGGCCCTTCCAGAAAATCTTTTCTTGGTACCGTTACGGGCCGTGAAGTTCATGGCCGGGAGTATGCAACGGCCGCAGTTGTCGCTTACGCGGTTATGAAACGTATTCCCTTGGTCCGTGTTCATCAAGTCGGTGCAATGCGAGATGTCGTCAAAATTATTCAAGCCATTGAAGGAGAAAAATATGTCAGGACATTCTAAATGGGCGAGTATTAAACATAAAAAAGGGGCGGTGGATGCGAAGCGCGGTAAGGTTTTCACTAAGATCATTCGCGAACTGACGGCGGCGGCTAAAATGGGCGGCGGGGATCCGGACACCAATCCGCGCTTGAGGACGGCGATTCAAACAGCCAAGGCCGCAAACATGCCGGCAGAGAATATCGAGCGCGGCATCAAAAAGGGGACAGGGGAGCTTGAAGGAGTCACTTTCGAGGAAGTCTCGTATGAGGGCTACGGACCTCAGGGCGTTGCCGTCTTGGTTAAATGTCTTACCGACAATAAAAACCGATCGGCCGCCGAGATTCGCTCTATCTTTAATAAGACAGACGGCTCTATGGCCGGGGCCGGGTCGGTCGCTTGGCTTTTCGAGAAAAAGGGATTTATTGTTGTTGCCAAAGACAAGGCGACCGAAGAACAGTTGATGGAGGTTGCGGTTGGCGCCGGTGCGGAGGATCTCGGTGCTGACGGGAGTGCCTTTGAAATTATGACTCCGCCGCACGATTTTGAGGCCGTGCGTGAGGCCATGGAAAAAGCGAATATCCCGATGCTGTCGGCTGAAGTGACGATGATCCCAAAGACAGAGGTTTCCGTAACCGCCAACAGTGCCCGCAATGTGATCAAACTCATCGAAACTCTGGAAGACCACGACGACGTGCAGAATGTTTATTCGAACTGTGATATTCCCGAAGAAGTCATGAAAGAGGTATCGTGAATGCGAATTCTCGGTGTGGATCCCGGATCCTGGCGCACCGGGGTGGGGGTTATTGAGATACACGCGGGCCAGTACCAGTTGGTTCACGTTGAAGTCGTCAAGATCGCTCAGGGGCTCGCCATTCCCAAGCGCCTGGAGAGGATTCACGAAGGCTTGGGCGAAGTGATTCGGCGATTTTCGCCTGATATTATGGCTTTGGAGAGCGTTTTTTTTGGTAAGGATATCAGGGCGCTTGTGCGAATCGGAGAAGCGCGTGCCGCGGCAATGCTTGCAGCTTCCGAGCAAGATGTTCCCGTGGTAGAATATGCACCCGCGAAGGTGAAGCAGTCGATATCGGGATCCGGCCGTGCCAGCAAAGAGCAGATGCAATACATGGTAAAGAGTTTGTTGAAGCTTCAGTCGGCGCCGCCCTCTGACGGGGCCGACGCGTTAGCGGTCGCGATTTGCCACGCACACTCAAATAGGGCGAAGCAGTCGATTACCGAAGCTCAAAAGAAATTGCAGGCCATTCTCGGCAAAAAGAGGAAAAGAAAGAAAGATGTATCATTATCTTACCGGAAATCTGGTTGAGAAATCGCCCACGGCCGTCGTCATCGACGTAGGCGGTGTCGGTTATCAGGTGCATATACCCGTCTCCACGTATACGGCATTGCCGCCGCTTGGCGAATCGGTTCAAATACTGACCCATTTTCTGGTGCGCGAAGACGCACAGGCCTTATACGGATTTTTGACCGACGAGGAGAGATCTCTCTTCCGTCTTCTTATTTCCGTTTCGGGTATCGGCCCGAAAGTGGCCATGACCGCGCTTTCCGGGATTCCCATTGCCGAGCTCAAGCGGGCGATTGTAAACGGCGCGTTGCCGGTACTGACTGCGATTGGCGGCGTCGGACGCAAAACGGCGGAACGAATTATCGTGGAACTTAGGGAAAAGATTGTTCTAGAAAAGCACTGCGCCGGCGAAGGGGCTGTGTCGGTCGTTTCAGCGGACGAACAATTAGTAGAGGATTCTGTGCAAGCCCTCGTTTCTCTGGGGTATCGCAAACCCGAAGCCAAGAATGCCATCGAGAAGGCCCTAAAAGACCCGGTTCAAGCGAAGGGGTCGGTGGAAGATTTGATCAGGGCGTCGCTCAAAAATCTTTAAATCGGAAGGGACTTATTTATGACGCAGAGATATCGTGCTCACAACTCCAGAAGATTTCCTAGGCTGCAGGCGTCCTATTTGGTAAAGGTCATGCGTCTTGACGACTTCGAACCGCTCGCCGTGGCCAATACCAAGGATCTGAGTCTCGGCGGCGTCAGGTTTTCAACGCGTGCACCGCTCGAAGAGGGATCTCTTGTCAGAATAACTGTCTTGCTCCCTACCGAATTACAGGAAGTTTCCGCCATTGCACGTGTTTTAAAGAGCCGTCCGGCTCAGGGTAAAGACTACTCGACGGTCATTTTACAATTCGTGGAGATGGCCAATGAGGATCAAAAGCTTCTTAAAGACCTTATCTTTAGGCTCCTCGGAACGCGAGAGGCAAAACATCTTTTCGATGAAGAAGAAATTGTGACACGTATTGTGGGTGAAGAATCCGTGAAGGAATCGGCTTAATGAGTGAAGAGCGAATGCTGAGTCAGGAATTGCGTCCGGAGGATACGGAGATTGACGCGAGCCTCCGGCCCGCACATCTTACCGATTTCGTGGGCCAGAAAAAACTCAAGGACAACCTTCTCATTTACATTGAGGCGGCGAGGCAGCGCAAAGAACCGCTTGACCATGTCCTGTTCTTCGGCCCGCCGGGGTTGGGTAAAACGACGCTCGCTCATATCGTTGCCCGTGAGATGGGCGCCAATATCCGCACGACGTCGGGACCGGTACTGGACAGGCCGGGAGACCTGGCCGGAGTCCTCACGAATTTGGAGCCCGGGGATGTCCTCTTCATTGACGAAATACACCGAATCTCCCACGTTGTCGAAGAATATCTGTACCCGGCCATGGAGGACTATTGCATCGATATCATGATCGACAAAGGCCCCAATGCCCGCTCGATCAAGATTGATATCCCGCCGTTTACGCTCGTGGGTGCGACAACGCGCAGCGGCTTGCTGACATCTCCTCTGCGTGCGCGTTTCGGCATCGTGGAACGGCTCAACTATTATGCCGACGATGAACTGACTCAGGTGATTCGCCGATCGAGCCAGATCCTAAAAATCGAAATCGATGAAAAAGGGGCTCGCGAGATTGCTTCGCGTTCCCGCGGCACGCCGCGCATTGCCAATCGGCTCTTGCGTCGAGTGCGAGACTATGCTCAGGTGAAAGCAGACGGCAAAGTGACCGCGGAGGTGGCCGACCAGGGTCTCCTCATGCTGGAGGTCGACAGCCAAGGACTGGATCCCATGGACACGCGGATTTTGCAGTACATCTTGAATGAATGCGAAGGCGGTCCCGTGGGAGTTTCCACGCTTGCGGTCGGTGTCGGCGAATCGGCCGAAACGATCGAAGAGATTTACGAACCGTATCTCATTCAGCGGGGGTTTTTAAAGCGGACCTCGTCCGGGCGCGTACTGACGCGCCGTGCGTACGCGCACTTTGATCACAAACCGCCGCCTCACTTTGCGGATTTGTTTTAATGGAGTTTTTTTCGGCGATTTGGAGACCTATTGTAGAGATCCTTCTGATTTGGGGGCTCCTTTTCTACCTGATTCGCTTCTTTCAAGGCACCCGCGCGATGCAGGTGTTGCTCGGGCTTATGATTCTGGCCGCGTTATTCAACTTTGCCAAGTGGCTTGATCTGAATACCGTCAACTGGGTGCTGACGAAACTCTTTGCCGTTGGTGTCGTGGCGATCCTGATCATCTTTCAGCCTGAGTTGCGGCGCGCGCTGGCACGAATCGGGCAGAATACCTTTCGGGGCAGTTTCCTGCGCAAAGGCGGTACGGTCGACGAGTTGGTGAAAGCTTGTGACCACCTATCGCGCAATCATGTCGGGGCCCTCATTGCGATCGAACGCGATGTCGGTTTAAAGAACTATATTGAAAGCGGCATCATGTTGGATGCCAAGATCAGCGCGGAACTGCTCATCACCCTATTTTCTCCGAACACCATTACCCATGACGGGGGTGTGATTGTGGTCAATGACCGCATCGCCTCATGCGGATCTCTGTTCCCCCTCAGTCAGAATATGGATTTGGCCCGTTCATTTGGGACGCGTCACCGTGCCGCCGTGGGCCTCACTGAAGAAACGGATACCGTCTGTGTCATTGTCTCCGAAGAGAGCGGAGCCATTGCGGTTTCGGTTTACGGAAAACTTACCCGTGGTCTTGATCCCGAAGGCCTGAAGAGAGTTTTGCTCAGCCTTTTTCGTCCTTCGGAGAATCGCCAAACCCTGCGCGAATTCATTTCGAAAAACTGGAAAGTTTTTAAGGAGAAGAGCACATCATGATCCGTTGGTTAGCGCGCGACACCGGCATGAAGCTTATCTCGCTTATTCTTGCCGTCGGCCTCTGGTATTACGCTGTCGGTGAAGAAGGTATTGAGCTTACCCGGGCCGTTCCTCTCGTTATCGAGATAGAAAACGAGCAGATGAGTCTTCTGAAGACATCGGTCGATGTGGTGAAGGTGACCTTCGCGGTTCCGCGCACGCACCTGTCCAAGCTTGCTAACGAAGAACTGCGGGCCGTGCATCGCATCGGGCCGGATGTTAAGAGTGCGGGAGATTATTCCTTTCGTTTAAACCCAAGTGCGATCAAGTTACCGTCACCTGCCATACGTGTGACCAAAATCGACCCTGAGGACATACGGGTTGTCCTGGACGAGCTAATTTTGAAGAAGCTTGAGGTGAGGCCCGCATTTCTCGGGAAACCCGCTTTTGGTTATGAGGTGACCCGCGACGAAATAGAACTGGACCCGAATGCTGTTTTGGTTGAAGGACCCAAGCAAGAGGTGGACCGCTTGAGTGCCGTTACAACCGAAGCTATGGACCTGGTGGGGCGTATCCGGTCTTTTCGGCGTACGGTTGAGTTGGATTTGCCGCCTACCGTAAAACCGCTTAGCGAAGCCCTGATTGATGTCTTTGTCCCCATTCATGAAGAGTTCGACGAAAAAGGGTTCACGGAGATCCCGGTCAAGGTGCTTGCACCGCCGGATAAAAAGATCGATGTTAAAATCGAGCCGCCGCAAGTCTCGTTTGTGTTGAAGGGCTCACGCCGAAAACTGGAGAAAATGACGGTTGAGGAGATTAAGGCATACCTTGATATCACGGGCTTGGACGTCGGAGAACATGATGTCGCCGTCCAGGTACTCTTACCTGAAGACGTAAGCTTGGTCGACGCATCCAAGGTAAAGGTCAAAGTAAAAATTAAGAAATAAGGTATAGGATATGAATGCCTTTAGAAACGTGAAGCTCGGTATTAATATTGACCATATTGCGACGTTACGTCAGGCTCGCCTGGGCGATTTCCCTAAGCCTTGGATGGCGGCCCGTGCCGCGGAGTTGGGCGGAGCCGACGGGATTACCGTCCATCTCAGGGAGGATCGCCGTCATATCCAGGATTTTGATTTGCGGCAGATCAAACGAGTCATTAACGTTCCCATGAATTTGGAAATGGCTCTGAGCGCCGACATTATTAAGATCGCTTTGTGGCTGCAGCCCGAGAAGGTCTGTATTGTGCCGGAAAAAAGGCGCGAACTTACAACCGAAGGCGGGCTCAATGTCATAGGTGCCCAAAAGGCCCTTCGGCGTGCGATTCCGCAGTTTCAAGAAAAGGGAATCGAAGTAAGCCTTTTTATAGATCCCGTGCGCCGGCAGATCGAAGCGGCCCACCGTTTAGGCGTCGAGGCCGTGGAGTTACACACGGGAACTTACGCAAACGCAAAGGGAGAGCGCAGAAAGCGGGAGCTTCGCCGCATCACGCACAGCGCGCAACTTGCACATAAACTCGGCTTAAAGGTTCACGCCGGGCATGGCCTGGATTATCAAAATGTCAGGGCCATTGCGTTTATTCCGGCCGTCCAAGAACTCAATATCGGTCATTCAATTATCGGCCATTCTGTTTTTGTGGGGCTCAAGAGTGCTGTGCGCGAAATGAAGCGTCGTGTTACTGATTCGCGCAAGAGCCCCCGAGGCAGTTCTCCCAAAAGCTCCCGATGAATGCTCGCCGTCGCTTCCGGGTCCGCCTGAAGAAACGTTCGTCAAAATCTCACAAGGGTGATTATGGACGGGTCTTTATCCTGGCAGGATCCAAAGGACTTGCGGGTGCGGCGCACCTTGCGGGGATGGGCGCGTTACGCTCGGGAGCGGGCTTAGTGACGGTCGGCGTGCCTGAAAAAATCTACGGTGTGGTAGCCCGGCGTGAAGCCGAGGTCATGGTAAAACCCTTTGCGTCCACGGCAAATGGGAGTCTTTCGCTCAAGGCACTTCCGGACATTCGACGTTTTCTGAAGACTCAGGACGTATGCGGCTTAGGGCCCGGATTATCTCAGCATCCCCAGACTCAGAAGCTGATTCGCGACCTCGTTTCAAAAGCCGAAGGTCCTATTGTTATTGATGCGGATGGCCTGAATGCCTTCCGCGGACATGAAGGCGCGCTGAAGAAGCATCGCAGGCCGTTGATATTGACGCCTCATCCGGGTGAGTTTCAAAGGCTTTTCGGCGGCAAAGTTTCGCATGATGATGCCGGGCGAAAAAAACAGGCGGGCGGCATCGCGAAGCAGTTCGGAGTCGTCATGATCCTTAAAGGACACAGGACCGTGGTCGCGGCCCCCGACGGCAAGATTTATCGAAATACTACCGGGAATCCCGGCATGGCAACGGGCGGCACAGGCGATGTTCTGACAGGCGTTGTGGCCGCTCTCCTGGGGCAGGGACTAAAGCCTTTTGAGGCTGCCTGTGCGGGGGTCTATATCCACGGTCTTGCAGGGGATCTTGCGGCTAAAAAGGTGGGCCAGTTAAGTTTAACAGCGGGCGATATTATTCAATATCTGCCCGCCGCTATTCGTAAAGCCGTTTAAATTTAGAAGAGTGAGTTGTTGAGTACGAAGGACGCAAGGACGATCGCGACCATCGACATCAATTTAAGCAGGATGTTAATTGATGGACCTGAGGTATCTTTAAAGGGGTCGCCGACGGTATCTCCGACGATGGCGGCCTTATGGGCATCAGAACCCTTTCCGCCGTGGTGCCCCTCTTCGATATATTTCTTGGCGTTATCCCACGCCCCGCCGCTGGCAGCCATCATAATGGCCAGCACAAAGCCGGTCACAAGTGCGCCGAGCAGTAACCCCATTTCCGCTTCGACACCCATGAGCCAGCCGATAATTCCCGGTGCGACGAGCGCAAGGACCGCCGCTGAGATCATTTCCTTTTGAGCGGCCTGAGTCACGATCTGCACGCACTGTGCGTATTCGGGTTTGGCGGTTCCTTCGAGCAAGCCTTTAATCTCTCTGAATTGGCGGCGTACTTCGTGGACGACCTTGGCGGCCGAGCGTCCGACCGCGTTCATAGTCAGCGCGCAGAAGACAAAGGGGAGCATCGCGCCGATAAAGAGACCGATAATGAATTGGGGGCTCGTGACCGAGAGGTTTATGGAGCCTCCGAGTTTGATGATCAAATCCTTGTAAGCGACGATGAGGACGAGAGCGGTTAGAGCCGCCGAACCAATGGCGAATCCCTTACCCGTGGCAGCCGTTGTGTTCCCAAGACTATCAAGGGCGTCGGTTCTCTGGCGGACCTCCGGGGCGAGTCCTGCCATCTGGGCATTTCCGCCCGCATTGTCGGCGATCGGACCGTAGGCGTCTGAGGCCAGGGTAATACTCAGCGTCGATAAAAGGCCGACGCTTGCAATAGCAACCCCATAGATACCCTGTTCAAACTGCTGAAAACCCCCGGCAAAATAATAGGACGCCAGTACGGCTCCCGATACGAATATGACGGGCAGAGCCGTTGCCATCATGCCGACGCCTATTCCTGAAATGATGACCGTTGCGGGTCCTGTTAGCGCTGATTCTGCGATGGCTCTGGTCGGTTTGTAAGATGTGGACGTGTAGTATTCCGTCGCAAAACTGATGAGAACACCGGCGACGAGACCCGAGACGATCGATAAGAAGATACCGCTGTGATCGCCTCCGAAAACCCAACGCACCAAAAAGTAAGAAAATACGACCACAAGGATACTGGAAACGATGACTCCTTTGCGCAAAGCAGACAAGAGTGTCTCTTGGCTGGCGTTTTCGCCGCAGCGCACGAAGAAGAACCCGACCATCGATGCAAGGACCCCGCTCGCTGCAATCCCTAGTGGGAGCAGCATTCCATGAAAACCAAATCCCGCGCTCGCCGCTAGGGCCATGGCGGCAATGAGGGAACCCACGTAAGACTCGAACAGATCGGCTCCCATACCTGCGCAGTCGCCGACACAGTCGCCTACGTTATCGGCAATGACGGCGGGGTTACGGGGATCGTCTTCCGGAATCCCTGCCTCTATTTTACCGACGAGGTCGGCTCCGACGTCTGCTGCCTTTGTGAAAATACCGCCTCCGACACGCGCGAAAAGGGCCTGTGCACTTGCGCCCACTCCGAAGGGGAGGATGGTCTGAGAAATAAGGGCGAGTTGGTCCTGGTTCTGGTATTCGGCACTATGAGCAAAGAAATAACGCAGTGCGAAGAACCATGCCGTCACATAAAGGATCCCGAGCCCCACGACGACAAACCCCATCACCGCACCGCCCGAAAAGGCAACGCGAAGGGCTTTATTCAGACTCGATATAGCCGCCTGAGAAGTGCGGCTGCTCGCATGCGTGGCGATGGTCATGCCGATATATCCGGCAACCGCCGAAAACAGACCGCCGATGAGGAAGGCAAAGGGGATAAAGATGAGAAAATACCCCTGTATTGAGAGGACGATTAGAAAAATGAAGATAACCAGGAAGAAAATAGAAACGCCCAGATACTGCTGCCTGAGATAGGCAGCTGCGCCCTCTCGAACGGCCTCGGCAATTTCGACCATCCGGCTATTTCCGTCGGGTTGTTTAAGAACGAGAACGGCCAAATAAGCGGAAAATGCAAGTGCTAAGAAAGATCCTAGAATACCCATCCATGCAAGGTAGTCCGAAGACATACTGCGCCTCCTTGTTATTTATTGCGTGTATAGCCTGCCAGACTGGAATTATCGGCCTGAGTGCCGTATTTCTCAACCCCTTATTTCATAGAAATTTGCGACATTGTGGCCGAGTTAATTCAATCCTGCAAGACTCCCTGATTTTGGTATAATAAACCCTCTTATATGCAACCCAAGGAAAGGGACTCTCTGTTATGACCAAAAATGTCAAAATCACGCTTATCGCTATTGCCGCGATTGTCCTATTCTTCTTTATGACCTTTGGCGGGGTCTATAACAAGCTGGTCACGGCCGAAGAGGGTGTTACCAGCGCTTGGTCCCAGGTTGAAAACGTCTATCAGCGCCGTGCGGACCTTGTACCGAACCTTGTGGAAACCGTGAAGGGGTATGCGGCCCACGAACGCGAGACTCTCCAGGGGGTTGTTGATGCCCGCTCGAAGATATCGCAAATGAACGTCTCCGCCGATGTTATTAGAGACCCCAACATGTTGGCCCAGTTTCAACAGGCGCAAGGCGCTCTGTCGTCAGCGCTGAGCCGTCTTATGGTCGTCGTTGAGCGTTATCCCGACCTAAAGGCGAGTCAAAACTTTTTGGCTCTCCAGACACAGCTTGAAGGGACCGAAAACCGGATTACGGTTGAGCGCAAGCGGTTCAACGATGCTGCACGCGAATTTAATACGCTGCGGCGTGTTTTTCCCAATGTGTTTATCGCGCGCATGATGGGGTTTGGCGAGAAGGCCTACTTTACGGCTACTGAAGGTGCTGCACAAGTACCGACTGTTCAATTCTAACCGATGAAGTCTTGGAGCCGCGTCTGCTTCTTGCTCGGCATTTTGATGGCGGCGGTTCATTCTCCCCTGAGTGCTCTGGACGTTCCGGAGCGCCCCAGAGGGTATGTCACCGACAAAGCCGGGGTGCTTTCAACAGGTGCACGGTTGAAGCTCGAAGCGTTATTAGGCAGTTACGAAGCCGAAACTACGAATCAGGTGGTTGTGGCGATCTTTGACAGCTTGGAAGGCGGCTCTATCGAGGATTTTTCAATTCGGCTCGCCGAGAAATGGAAGGCGGGGCAGAAGGGCCGCGGTAACGGCGTGATCTTTCTTAGTTTTATCGAAGACCGCAAGATGCGCATCGAGGTCGGTTACGGGCTCGAGGGAGCATTGCCCGACGCCCTGGCAGGTCAGATCGTTCAGACGCGCGTTGCCCCATTATTTAAAAAGGGTGATTACGAAGCCGGAATCCTGTTTGGGGTGGCTGCGATTATCGGGGCGACAAAGGGAGAGTATGACGGTACGGGCAGTCATCCTGTAACGGCCGGGCCGCGTGAGTTGACGCCGCAAGAACAGGAGATGCTCAGAAGGCAGGGAGAAGCTCTCGCTAAATTAATCTTCTTTGCCGCTCTCGTTTTATTCGTTATTGATTTTTTTCGCTATCGCAGTTATGTCGGTCAGCATGAGCTCTACAAGGGTCGCTATACCTTTTGGGAGTGGTGGTTCCGTTTCGCCATACTGCTTTTTGTGTTGAGCATGCTTTTCCGCATTCTTTTTTATGTCATGTTGTTTTCCCGCGGCGGTTATTACGGAGGCCGCGGCGGTTCCGGCGGATTCCGCGGCGGCGGCGGCGGATTCGGCGGCGGCGGGGCGAGCGGGAGTTGGTGAACTATGAAAATCGAACGTAGTAAAAACCCGATATTGTTTTTTTCGCAGAACGAAAAGAAACAGATCGTCGCGGCCGTTCAAGAGGCTGAGAAGCATACTTCAGGAGAAATTCGCGTTCACTTGGAACGCAAGGCGGGTGCCGATATCATCGGCCATGCGCGGCGGCAGTTCGAACGTCTCGGCATGACGCAGACCGAAAACCGTAACGGAGTGCTCCTGTTTATGGGGGTGAAGAGCCGCCGGTTTGCCATCCTCGGCGATCAGGGCATTAACGAAAAGGTTCCGGCAGGATTCTGGGATGAAATGGTCGAACGGATGGTCATGCACTTCAAACAGGATCGGTTTGCGGACGGAATCTCCGAAGCGGTGCTCGCAATCGGCCGGAAGCTCGGCGAGTATTTTCCTTATGAACGCTCTGATATCAATGAATTGCCCGACGAAATTTCCTATTCCCTGTAACCCTCGTGTCGCCAAAGGAGAGATGACGATGAATGTGAAGGCCCGGTTTTTTATCAGCTCGGCAATGTTAATCGCGGTGTTTATGGTCGTTGCCGGTTGCGGTGAAACGGTTCGCGGAATCGGTAGAGACGCGTCGCGCATCGGTCACGGCGTCAAGACGGTCTTTATCAGCGACTAAGCCGGCTTGTCGATTCGGTTTGCCGCCTGATTATGAATTCACTTACCTTAATCCTTGCTGTCCTTGTCATTTTTGCCCTCGGCTATCGGTTCTACGGCGGGTTTCTTTCCAAGCTGTATGAATTGGATCCGAGCAGGGACACGCCCGCACATACGCGCAGTGACGGAGTCGATTTTGTTCCCGCCAGAAACTGGTGGGTTCTTTTCGGACATCACTTTTCGTCAATCTGCGGTGCGGGTCCCATCGTCGGCCCGGTGCTTGCGTGCGCTTACTGGGGTTGGGGGGTATCTCTTGTCTGGGTTGTTGTCGGCGTGGTGTGGATGGGTGCGGTAAGCGACTTTTCGGCGCTCGTCATTAGCATTCGTTCCAAAGGGGAGTCGATTTCCAACATCTCCGGAGCGGAGATTTCTCCCCGGGCACGTATGGCCTTTGCCATATTCTTGTGGATCTCGCTGATTCTGGTAATCGCTGTCTTTGCAATTTTTGCGGCAAAAACTTTCATTCAAGAACCGGATGCGGTCGTGCCCTCAGTGGGTTTGATTCCCACAGCCCTTCTCATCGGGTGGCTGCTTTACAGCAAAAAGATGGCCGATGTTCCTGCAACGCTTATCGGACTAGTTATCCTGGGCGTTCTTCTTTATTTGGGAACGGTTTTTGAGCTTCGCATGCCGTCAGCCGGCGCCGAGTCCTCAATAGCTTTTTTTAACGCGCAAAACAACTGGATTCTCTTATTGCTAGCCTATTGTTTTATTGCGTCGGTGGTTCCGGTTCAGAAACTCTTGCAGCCCCGTGATTACATGGCGAGTTTCATTCTCTTCGCCCTTATCGGTATCGGCGTTGCCAGCGTTGTGGTCGTGCACCCGGTCATTCGGCAACCCGGATATCGCGGCTTTACACCGGCTGATTGGCCCGAGGCGGGGCCGCTTTGGCCGATGCTTTTCGTGACCATTGCCTGCGGGGCGATATCGGGTTTTCATGCCCTGGTTTCTTCCGGGACGACCTGCAAGCAGCTCTCTTCAGAGGGGCATGCCTGCCGCATCGGCTACGGTGGCATGCTCGTTGAGGCGCTCGTTGCCGTCCTCGTCATCATTTCTGTCACGGCGGGTTTAACGCATACAGAATTAACGGGCTTTCTCGGGAAAGGCGGGCCGATTGCGGCTTTTGGGCATGGTTACGGCGCGATCTCAGAATGGCTTCTAGGCGGCTATGGCCGGTCCTTTGCGATTCTGGCCTTAAATGCGTTTATACTAACGACTCTGGATACGGCGACCCGCATTACCCGCTACATCACGGCAGAGTTGTTCGGGATTAAGAATATTTATCTTGCGGCCTTGATTGCCGTTTCGGCCAGCGGGCTCCTCGCGTTAAGCGGCAGTTGGACGCTGCTGTGGCCGGCCTTTGGCGCGGCGAATCAACTCATCGCAGGGATCACTCTTTTGGTCGCCAGTTGCTGGCTGCTCAATCGCGGACGCAACTTTAAGGTAACCTTAATCCCGTCCCTTCTAATGCTCGTGACGACTGTGGCAGCTTTTGGATGGCAGATAGCCGGTGCGGTGGGCCGGCGCAGTCCTGCAGGCGATTGGAATCCGGACTGGGCGATTGCCGTCATTGAGGCGGTTCTCATTGTGATTGCTGCGGTGATTCTTGCGGAGGCTGTGCAGGTTTTTCGCGGCGGAAGATCTAAGATAGCGACTTCAACCTATGGAGGAGGTAACTCCGATGTTTGATCAATTCCCGGCACTTCAACAGGGGTATCTTGGCAATACCCTACAGGCTTATTTAACCTCCCTCATCTTTTTCGTAGCGGCGGTATTTGGGCTTATTGTTATTGAAAAGATTATACTTTCAAATCTGAAGAAGCTTACGGAAAAGACCGCGACACATCTTGATGACGTTGTCTTCGGGATTCTCGATAAGATGATCGTACCGCTGCTTTACGTCGGAGCATTTTATTTTGCGTTGAAGCAACTCGTGCTGCCCGAGGCAATTGATAAGGTCGTAACGGGTTTTACGGTGATCGTCCTGATCGTCCAGCTTTCGCGCATGGCGATTGCGATCATTTCTCGCCTCTTTGAATATATCTGGTCGCGCTCCGAATCCGGTCAGACGGGCCTCGGCGTGACGAAGAGCGTCATGACGATCGTTCGCGTGGTGGTCTGGGGCATTGCGGCTGTATTCGCGCTGGATAATCTTGGGTTCAATGTCTCGGCCGTAGTCGCGGGTCTCGGTATCGGCGGTGTCGCGGTCGCTTTGGCGGCTCAGAACATCCTCGGGGACCTATTTAATTACTTCGTGATTTTTTTCGACAAACCTTTCGAAGACGGTGACTTCATTATTCTGGGTGAGTATCTGGGCGTCATTGAGCACGTAGGAATTAAGTCGACCCGCATTCGTTCGCTCGGCGGAGAACAAATCGTCATTTCGAACTCGGATTTGACCTCGAGCCGATTGCGCAACTATAAGCGGATGGAACGCCGCCGCGTTCTCTTCAAGCTGGGCGTGATTTACCAGACGTCGCTCGAGAAGATTAAGAGGATACCCGTCATTGTGAAAGAGGTGGTTGCGAGCGTAGAAAATACGGCGTTTGATCGCGCCCATTTTGCCTCATTCGGAGATTTTAGCCTCAATCTCGAAATCGTTTATTACGTGCTCAGCGGGGATTATAATCTGTATATGAGCGTTCAGCAGGATATCAACTTTCGCATCAAAGAAGCGTTTGAAAAGGAAGGAATCGAGTTTGCGTATCCGACACAGTTGGTCTACATGGATAAAGTCCAGTCATAATTTACCGCTGATCCTCGCGATATTGACTATCGCTCTGTCTCCGCCGGTTCTCTATGCCGGTGAGGTCTTCCTGAACAACGGCGACCGTATTACCGGAGAGCTTATCCATTTGAATGAACGGGATTATATCGTCAAGACGCAAGGTGTGGGGATTGTGCAGATCGCTCGTGATACCGTGAAGGAAATCAAGGGTGCCGAGATCGAAGCGGGTTATTCCCAGACCAGCGGAAATACAAAGACACGGGATATCAGCGGGCGAATCTTTGTGAATCGCAAGGTCGAGAAGAAAAATGAGATTACCGCGGAAGCAAAGAGCATATATGCGGGCCGCGACCGCAAAATGATCACGCAGAAACATTACGCAATGGCGCGTTACGCGTACAGTTTCGGCGAGAGTAAGAAGTGGTATAACTTTTATAAAACGGAAGGCGCTCACGACCGGTTCGCCAATATTGATTATCGCGTAATCCCCTCGACGGGCCTGGGCTATTGGTTTTCGGATGCCGACTCCTTCAAAGCCTTGACCGAAGTGGGTGTCGGATTTGCGCACACGAAATTCCGCGATGACACCGAAGATAAAGACGAGCTCGTGCTGGTTCCCCGCTTGTATCTCGAAAAAAGACTTATCGGGGAGTCGAGGGTCAGCCAAGATATTTTTGCTTATCCGGAGATTACGGACTTTGGAGCCTTTCGTCTGCACTCGGAAACCCGTCTTGATAACCCGATTAATGATTACCTGAAACTGCGCCTTAGTCTTATTGATGATTACAATACCGACCCCGGTGACGACGTAAGACGTAACGATCTGCGGCTTGAGTCCTCCGTAGCGGTCTCTTTCTAAATATGGATATGCAGGAGTCATGGGAGAAAGCATTGCGGCACACAGAGGTGATTCGGCCCCGGATTCAACCGCTCTTGTCTTCTGAGGTGACGCCGCTGCCTTATGTCTTTCTGTCGGAGTCTCTCGGAGACGTTGCGAATACGGTGGTGCGCAAGGGCAAGGTCCTTGTCGAGAAACCCACTCTCATCCTGCCGCCGAACACACCGGAGCTGAACGGCTTTTCGGCCGATGACGAGCCGTCTTTTCGCGCTGACATCATGATGAATTTTCTTCTGGTTCGGGGTATCCGCTTTCCCTCGATGAAGTTTAATAACATTACGGATTCGGTGGGGATCTTTGACGGCAGGCTCCAAAAGGCCATTGACTATTACACCGATTTGCTGCAGAAAGAGGAGAACGTGACGGCAGGGCTGGTCATGGGGCGTGAAGACGTCTGGCCGTTTTCGATTCTTATATTTGTCGGCGCACAGATGGTGCGGTCTGCCGACGGTGATATTCGAAAACTTCTCGAAGAGTATCATAAAAGGAAAGATGAGTGATCTTACGGACACGGACGTGAAAGTGGAAGGACAGGAGGTCGAGGAGATCCGCGCTTTTATTCGGCGTAAGGTCAAGGATCTGGTTGTGCCGGCCTCGGTCTATCGCGTGCAGCTTAATAAAGACTTTGGTTTTAAGAAGGCCCGAGACCTTGTTCCCGCGCTGAGTGAAATGGGTGTGGATGCCTTGTATTGCTCACCGTACTTTCAGGCCGAAAAGGGAAGCGCGCACGGCTACAACATCATCGATTGCAATGCGATAAATTGTGAGCTCGGATCCGAACTGGATTTTTCGAATTTCTGTGACGCCCTCAAGCGGCACGGCTTGAAGCAAATCCTGGATGTCGTCCCGAATCACATGGGGATTACGGGGGACAACAAGCTCTGGAAAGATGTGCTCGAAAACGGACCGAGTTCGGTTTATGCCCACTTCTTTGATATCGACTGGTCCCCCATGAAAAAGGAATTGCAGGATAAAGTACTGCTGCCGATCCTGGGAGATTCTTACGGGCGCGTGCTTGAAAATCAGGAAATCAAGCTTGTCTACGATTGCGGGGAGTTTACCGTTCGGTACTGGGATCATCATCTTCCCGTTGCCCCCCGGACATACTCGTTGATTCTGGAATTTGGCCTCGAGAAATTGAAGCAGGAACTCGGCGAGGACAGCCCGGAGCTTGCGGAATATCTCAGCGTTATTACGGCTTTTCGGAATCTGCCTGCACGGACTGAAAAGAATGCCGGCCGGATCCGCGAGAGGCATAGGGAAAGAGAGGTGAGCAAAAATCGTTTGGCGGACTTGGCCAAGCGTTCGCGCGCCGTCAAAGAGTTTATCGAGTCGCGAGTTTCACTTTTTAACGGGAATAAGGGGGATGCCAGGAGCTTTGATGTGTTAGACCAGCTCTTGGCCGAGCAGGGCTACCGCCTCGCTTTCTGGCGCGTTGCCAGCGAAGAAATAAACTACCGCAGATTTTTTGATGTCAATGATCTGGCGGCAATCTGCATCGAACATGAAGATGTATTCGAGTATCATCACAGACTTGTGTTTCGCTGGATCGCAGAGGGCAAGATACAGGGCCTGCGCGTAGACCACCCGGACGGCCTGTACGACCCGCCTGACTATTTCCGCCGGCTGCAGGAACGGTATCTTTTGGAATCCCTCTGCGAGGGGATCGAGCAGAATGATCCGAAGCGTGAGCGCTTTGCGGCAAATCTGCGCCCCGTGTTGAAAGAGGAGGAGTTCCTGACTTGCAAGCCGCTCTACGTTGTTGTCGAAAAGATCCTGGACCGGCGCGAATCTCTGCCTGAAGACTGGAACGTGCACGGCACGGTGGGTTACGATTTTTTGAACGCCTTGAACGGCATCTTCGTGGACTCCCGTCATGAGCGGCCCTTTGACGCTATCTATGGCAAGTTTGTGGGAAGGAGACTTGACTTTGATTTTCTTGCGCATGAAAAAAAGAAGTTCTTTGCCCTTGTCCATATGGCGAGTGAACTCAACAATCTGGGGCGGCGTCTTAACCTGATCTCCGAGAAGAACCGTCACTACCGTGATTTTACGTTAAACAGTCTGGTCGTTGCGATTCGTGAGGTTATCGCAGCCTTTCCCGTATACCGAACTTATATTTCCCCGTTGGCGGCAGAGGTCTCAGCGCGCGACGAAAGGTATATCCGTATGGCGATTGAGAAGGCGAGGAAAAAGGCGCCGGCATTACCGAGCGCAATTTTTGAGTTTCTTCAGGATATTTTATTACTCAAAGTGATGCCGAGGATTGACCCCGAAGAAAAGATAGCCCTCCGCAATTTTATTTTGAGATTTCAGCAACTGACAGGCCCGATCACGGCCAAAGGCGTCGAAGATACGTCTTTTTATATCTACAATCGATTATTGTCTTTAAATGAAGTGGGAGGTTATCCCACTCACTTTGGGTGCACGGCCGAGGAGTTCCACCAGGAAAACATGCATCGCAATGCGCGCTGGCCGGCCGGGTTCATCACGACATCGACGCACGATACGAAACGCAGCGAAGATGTCCGGATGAGAATCAACGTACTCAGCGAAATGCCTAAGGAGTGGGAAGAGTGCGTCCAGAAATGGGCGGCTGAAAACGAACACCTTAAAACGAAACTGAACGAGGTCCTTCAGCCCGACCGGAACACCGAGTATTTCATTTATCAAACGCTCGTGGGTGTGTGGCCGGATGAGGAAATTGGCGAGCGGGGCGCCGCCGTTTTTGCCGAGCGCCTGTGCGCCTATTTCCAGAAGGCGAACCGCGAGGCCAAAACCGAGACAAACTGGGTGAATCCGAATGAGGTCTATGAAAGCGCCGTTAAGAAATTTGTATGCGGCGTTCTTGAGAGGACGCCTAAGAATCGTTTCCCGCAAAGCTTTTTGGAGTTTGAAAAAAAGGTGGCTGTTTTCGGGAAATGGAATTCACTCGGGGCCCTTGTCTTGAAGTTGGGTTCCCCGGGAGTCCTGGATACCTATCAGGGAACGGAGCTGTGGAATTATAGATTAGTGGACCCCGACAATCGTGAACCGGTTGATTTTAACCGGATTCGGAATCTTCACGCGGACGTTTTGAGCCAGACGAGCGGCGGAAAGGGCAGGGCCGTGGTGGAAACCTGGTTTCGTTCGCCCGAAGATGCGAGGATAAAGCTGGTCGTCTTTTCCGAGGGGCTGCGCCTGCGCCGCTCCCACCCCGAACTTTTTGTCGGGGGCGAGTATATCCCTCTAAAAGTGACGGGGGAGGCCGCTCGCCATGTCGTGGCTTTTTTACGCCGGTCGGGATCAAAACTGGCTATTGCGGTGACCGGGCGATTTTATAGCCAACTGCCCTCACTCCGTGATGGTTTTCCGCTCGGCAAGAAAACTTGGGGAGATACAAAAGTGATGTTCCCTAAGGATATTGAACTGCCGCCGACTTTTCGAGACATTTTAACGCATCAAGAGATAGCTTCCGAAAAGGATTTCTTGCCTGTGGCCGGTCTATTTGAAAAACTACCTTTCGCCCTTCTCTTCCATGACTAGAACCGACATGTGGGAAATGCAATTCGGAGCAACGCGCGGAAATTTTTGCGTCTGGGCGCCGCGGGTATCACGGATGGATGTAAAGATTTTGAAGCACGGCGGCGTATATCCGATGAAAAGAGACGCTGAAGGTAATTTCTCCGTGTTTGTCGACAAAGCACGGCCCGGGGACCGCTATTATTATGTGATCGACGGCAACCGTGAAAGGCCGGATCCGGTCTCTGCTTTTCAGCCGGACGGTGTTCATGGCCCTTCCGAGATTGTTGATCACGCGGCCTACCGGTGGAGCGATGCGCGGTGGAAGGGATTGGGGCTCAGTGATTATATATTCTATGAATTGCATGTGGGCACGTTCACGCCCGCCGGGACCTTTGATGCGGTCATCCGGAAGCTGCCTTATCTGGGGAAATTGGGTATCACTTGTATCGAATTAATGCCCGTGGCGCAGTTTCCCGGAGCGCGGAACTGGGGTTATGACGGCGTCGGGCTTTATGCCGTGCAGAATACTTATGGCGGACCTGACGGATTGCGCCGTCTGGTCGATGCCTGCCACCGGCAGGGGCTGGCTGTGTGTCTTGACGTTGTCTACAATCACCTCGGTCCCGAGGGCAATTATCTGCACGATTATGGTCCCTATTTCACGAACCGATATCACAATTCGTGGGGTGACGCGGTCAACTTTGACGGGGCAGACAGTGATCCAGTGCGCCGTTTCTTTATCGATAACGCCCTGTTCTGGGTGACGCACTACCATATCGATTGTCTGCGTCTTGATGCAGTACACGGAATCTACGACTTCGGCGCGACCCACATTCTGGAGGAATTGCAGCGGGCGGTGCAGGAGCAGGCGGGGCGTCTGCGGCGGAAGGTTGTTGTTGTGGCTGAGAGCGATCTGAATGACAGCCGCATCATTCGTCCCGTAAAGGCCGGAGGGTTCGGCCTGGATACCCAGTGGAGTGATGATTTCCATCATGCCGTTCATGTCACGCTAACCGGAGAAAAGAACGGTTATTACGAGGATTTTTCGGGGCTTACCGATATCGTTAAATCCCTGCGCAATGCCTTCGTCTATGACGGTCGATACTCGGTGTCCAGGGTACGAACCCACGGTAATTCAACTCACGGAATACCGGCCGAAAAGTTTGTCATCTGCACTCAGAATCATGACCAGATAGGAAACCGTGCCTTTGGCGACCGCTTGTCGCAAACCCTCACTTTCGCGGAACAAAAAATGATAGCGGGCCTCCTGCTGTTTTCGCCGTATCTGCCGCTGCTGTTTATGGGAGAGGAGTACGGAGAGCCGGCCCCGTTTCAATATTTTGTCGATCACGGCGATAAGGATTTAGTGGAGGCGGTCAGAAACGGCAGGAAAAAGGATTTTGAAGCCTTCGGTTGGGATAAAATTCCCGACCCAAAGTCTAAAGCCACTTATGATAAGTCCAAATTGAATTGGAAGCTCGTCTCGAAGGGCCCCCATAAACATCTCCTGAATTTTTACGGTGACATGCTGGCTTTGCGGAAGAAATTCAAAATCGGTTCGAACCGGAACAGAAAGCAATTGCAGGTTGAATGTTCGGACAAAACGCAATGCCTTGCGGTAGGGTATCGGGAAGGGGCCAAGTCCGCCCCCTTCGCAATATTTTCGTTTTCGGATAAGCCGGTTACCTTGAAATTACCGCTCGGCAGGAAGGCCTTTGATCCTGTGATCTATTCAGACGAAACGCGTTATGGAGGCAAGTCAAAAAATAAGCTAAAATGCCGTGCCGGCGAAATGACTTTGGCGCCGAAGAGTGCGGTGGTCGGCAGCGCCCGGCCTTAAATGATGAGAAAGACGGTTGCAATGAAATCGAACGGAAGCTATGAGCAGTTCACGGAGAAGGTGACGCAAAAACAATGGGATCGCATCGGTCTCGGCCGGCGGGCCGGTGTGGCCGTGCCCCTGTTCTCACTTTATTCCCGCCGCAGTGTTGGCATCGGAGAGATTCCCGATCTTAAAATCCTGGTGGATTGGTGCGTGAAAACGCAGATGAGCATCCTTCAGCTTTTGCCCATGAACGATGTCGGCTTTAACTTCCTGCCCTATGACAGCCAGAGTACGTTTGCGCTGGAACCCATGTACTTGTCTCTTGAAGAGATCCGGGGCGTCAAAGCCGCGGCCTATAAAGAGGATCTCGGGCGGCTGCACCGTGAATTTCCCACGGGGCAGGAGCGCATTAATTACGGCATTAAAGCCGCAAAGTTGGAGCTTCTGCTGCGCATGTATCACGCCTGCGCCGCAAATTTGCCGAAGGCCTTCGAAGAGTTTGTGGAAACAACACGTTTCTGGCTGGATGATTATGCCGCCTACAAGGTGGCTAAAGAGGTCTTTAAAAATGCGGGGTGGCATGATTGGCCCGAGGCCCTTCGCAACTGTGACTCGAAAGCTGTCGAAGACTTGAGGCTGGAGAATGCGGAGGCAGTGCGCTATCAAAAGTGGTTACAGTGGCAGCTCTATGAGCAATTTAAAGATCTGAGGAGCTATGCGGCCCGGGAAGGTGTTTTCTTTATGGGGGACATGCCGTTTCTCGTCTCCGGTGACAGTGCCGATGTTTGGGCGAATCAGGCGTACTTTAATCTCGATGCGGCTTCGGGCGCACCCCCGGACGACTCTTTTGCCGGCGGACAGCGCTGGGGAATGCCCCCCTACAACTGGCAGCGCGTTGCCGAACATGATTATGACTATCTTCGCGAGAAGCTCCGGTACGCAGAGCACTTTTACGACATGTTTCGGATCGATCATGCCGTCGGAGTCTTCCGGCTATGGACTATCCCCGGTGCGGAACCGATAGAAACGGCAGGGATAAACGGCAATTTTGAGCCCGCTGACGAGAGTCAGTGGGAAGATCACGGGAGAAAGTTGCTGTCATTCATGATCGAGCACTCTAAAATGTTACCGTGCGCTGAGGATCTCGGCACGGTGCCGGAATGTTCTTACCGTGTTTTGGAAGAATACGGTATTCCGGGGATAGACGTGCAGCGTTGGCTGCGCAAGTGGGGTGAGAGTTATGATTTCAAGGACCCGGCCGAATACCGGAAGAACTCGATCGTGGCTATTTCGACACACGATATGAGCCCGTTGGCGGCTTGGTGGCGGTATGAGGCCGGTACCGTGGACCGGATGATTTTCGAGCGGGCATGCGGGCGGTGCGGCATTGCTTTTGAGGACGTCCTGAGCGACCTCTTTGACACCGAGTCTTCTCATTACGGCCGGCTGCGCTGGAAGCCGGAGATGGATCATGAGGACAAACTCCTTCAGTGCGTCGGCAGTTCCAAAGAAGGCGCCGGGATCGTGCTGGATCTCTATCGGGGGTCCTTCGACGAGAAACAGAAATTTCTTCATTACATAGGACTCAATGACGAAAATGAAGATGGATGGTCGAACGAGCTTGCCCGTGCTGCCCTGAAAAGGGCGAGTGAAGCAGCTTCAGTATTCTGTATTCAGCTGTTGCAGGATTGGCTTGTTCTCGATAACGTATTTGAGGGTGATCCCTGGAAGTGGCGTGTTAACATTCCCGCGACTCTCGGCCCCGACAACTGGTCGATCGTGATGCCCTTTGCTTTGGACGACCTAGCGGGTTTTAAGGCCACGCGGGAAATTCGAAGAATTCACGAAGAGACCGACAGGCATTGATATGATTGATTCGATACGCATACTCCTCAGATCTCGCGACCCAGCCTTGCGGAAAAACCTCACCGGATGGTTTTCCGGCGAGGAGTACCAATGGACTGAGGTGTCCACGGGGGATGAGATGAAACGCGCTCTCAAGGAGCGATTTTATCACGTTATTATCATCGACGCGGAGGCGGTGCCTGAGGGCGTGGAAGGATGTGCCCGGAACCTTGAAGAATCTTATAAGGAGACGCCGGCGATAGTCGTCGCTCCGTCAGGAGTTGTAACAGAAAGCACTTTCGAGTCCCTTGCCGCGAGTTCGTTTTCATTCTTAGAAAAGCCCCTTAAGGAGGGCCCGGCCCGTGTCTGTATTGCCCAGGCGATACGGACTCAGAAACTCGTGTCCGAGAATCGTAAGATCCGTATGCAGCTCGAAGAGTTGAGTCTCAAGGATCCTTTTACTGAGACCTATAATGCGCACTATCTGGCCGAACGCTTGCCTGCAGAATTTAAGAGGGCAGAAAGATACGTTTACCCCTTGTCCCTGCTATTAATGGAAGTCTCTTCTATCAAGGAGCTGAGCAGGTCTCACAGCCGGGCTTTCTCGAACCGGATTCTGCGGGAGTTCTCGGGGTTTCTCATCCGCTTTGCGCGTGCTAACGACGTGATCATTCGCACCGGAGACGAAGAGTTTCTGGCGCTTCTTCCGGACACTCAGAAAAAGGGGGCGGTTGTCTTCGGGCTTAGGTTGCGGGATGCCGTCAAGGGTACGGCCTTTGCGGCCGACGGCGAGCAAATCAAGCTGAGCATAAGTCTCGGTTTGGCGAATTTTCCGGAGGACGGTGTTAAGAACGAAGCCAATCTCCTCGACTTGGCGCATCGGGCATTACATAAAGCTAAGGACGCGGGCGAGAATGAACTGTTTGCGTTTAAGGGGATCTCCAAGGAAGACATTGCGAGTATCGTTAAACGGGTCGAGAAGGAGGAGCCATAGGTGAATAAACGTTATCTTATCGGCGGCGCACTCGTCGTTCTTACTATAGTAGGCGTGGTCCTCTTCCTTAAGAAGCAGCCCGCGATGGAGGCGATCGCCGGTGCGAATTATTCGGCGGCGAAATCCATCGGCCGCCAGGGTGCCCTCATTCATATGCTGGAATTCAGCGATTTTCAGTGCCCCGCCTGCCGTGCCGCGCAGCCGACCGTCAAAGAAGCCGTTCGGCTGTATGGAAACGATATGCGGGTGGATTTTCGCCATTATCCGCTGAGCGGACACAAATGGTCGGCGCTTGCACATCAGTCTGCCGAGTGTGCCGCGAAGCAATACCGTTTCTGGGGCTATCATGACCGTCTCTTCGATGATCAAGCGCTCTGGTCTAAGTCAGACGACCCGACGGCGATATTCCTGGGTTACGCCAAAGCCATGGGCTTGGATCTCGAAGGTTTTGCTCAGTGTCTGGCCGATGAGACCGTACGCGATAGCATTCTGGAGGAAAAAGCGCAGGGCAATGACCTGAAGGTAAGTTCGACGCCGACCTTCTTCGTCAATGGCGAGCGCTTTGTGGGCCATATTGAGCTTAAAGAAAAGGGGATGCCCTTTATTCGAAAGAAACTGGGATTGCCTGATCTGAAACCGGAAGAAAGCGTTGCCGCGAATTAAATTCTTTTTTATCCTTAGCCGGAACGCCCCTTTTCTTTGGTTCCTGGCGCGCGTGTTTGTCGGGTTAGTTTACGCTTACGCGGGTTTTTCTAAACTCATGGAGCCGGTAGAGAATTTTCGCGGAGCGATCACGCAGTTCGAAGTTCTCCCCATGCCGATCATTCCGATGGTGGCGCATGTCCTGCCGTGGGTGGAGCTCATTGTCGGGATTTTTCTCATCCTGGGTTATGCGCCGCGCTTGAGTGCCGCCGGCCTGGCCGTGCTCTCCGGTATGTTTTTGGTCGTGCTTGGAACGAGCAAGTTCGTCGTCGGTTCTTTTGGGCTTACCTGCGGTTGCTTCGGTGAGCGCGGCATTCAACTTAGTTTTACCCAGATCTTTCTGCTCGATATCTTCGATTTCTGCCTAGCCTGGGGCATCTACCGCCGCAAGGACCATCTGTGGAGTCTGGGTGGTCTCCTCGGTCGCGCCCGCTAACGGCGCGCGAGGCGAAAACCAGGCTGTCGGAAACGCTTCGGATTTCTTGGCCTATCCTGCCCATCAAAGTCTTGCTGAAAACCGGTGACTTTGATACCCGCTGATACGGCCAGAGAACTCCTCTGCATGTTTCTGACAGCCTGGTTTTCACCTCTCGGGCATGCGATGCTTGGGGCAAGAGACAGGACGGACAGGGAATACTCCGGAAAAACAATCAGCGCTTCTTGCGGAGACGAGGTGATAAATTTTTGGGGCGACAGTCCCAAAAATTAACTCCGAGCGCAGCAGCGCGTTTTGGAGGAGTGTTTCCTGGCCGTGCTTCGTTGGCGTTTCGGACCGACTTGTTTTCATCTCGCAGCGCGTCCTAGTAGCTTCCTATACAACATGTCTTTAAGTCGAGACTTGACCCCTTGGTAGTTATGGTAGGTATTATAGGTATGTCTTGGTAAGTGGCGGATATATAGCGATTTATGGAGATCCTTGTTGCATTTTGAGGGGACCTATAGTAGTCTTTTATAAAGGATGTAGTTAGTTGTTAGGCGATATGAGTCCATGCTTAACAACACAAGATGGGGCGCAATTTAGTATTTCGTGAGTCTGCGAAGGAGCGACTGATGAAGCAGGGTATTACACTATCGGTTCTGTTCGTATTCGTGATTACTCTCATCACGCCGCCATCCGTCTACGCGGACCACTCTTATCAGAAGGCCGATTTTTCCGAAATATATACCCGCGTCAAAGATGCCCTCGTTCAATCCGAAGAAGCAGATACTGAGCAAGAGCAGCAGGTCCCGCAATCGACCGCCCAATTCAATCCGCTCTCCCCAGTCGATGTCGAAAAGGATGCTTCTGAGGAACTCACTCGGGAGGAGGCGAAGGAAATCGCCGGCCTTTTTCAGGAGCTTCAATCTAGGGTGAACGAAACAAATAGTGTGTCTGCTTTATCGGCGAGTGTCAGCAGCTATGACAGCGTCCAAAAGAATGTGGAGGCTGTGCTCAATGTCGCCCTTGCGCTGAAGGGCGATTTTGATAACGACGGGCAGGTTACAGCCAGGGACGAAATGATGCGCCGAGAATATGATACCTGGGAGATTAATGTAAGCGGGGACGTGAATGGCGACGGCGTGGTTGACGCGACGGATGTATATAAGCTCCGAGAACGCGAGAGCTCGGATGGCGACAGTTTTATTTATCAATCGTTCGGCAACGCCCTTGAAGGGCGAGTAGCCAACTCGTACGCGGCGTCTGTGTCGGTTCAAAACGACGTTGCTTTGTCCCCGGTTTCGGTAGAAAACAAAAAACTCGAAAAGTGGATGAGGAAAGCCATCGATGAGAGCCTCACCTGGATCGAGCTCGTGTATAACAAGCCGAAGGTCAATGGCGGTGCAGGGAGTGAGGTTACCCATGCTCCGAACGACATAACCGCGGATGAGCCGGCTCCAAGCGGTAGAGAGGTCATTGATTTCTTGCGGAGACTACTGCACAGGGTCCAGCAGGCGGCCGATGCTGCCCGTGATGGCCACTTTTCGGACCAAGTGCGCGACAGGGCAGCCCCGAGCGGCGGCGATGCCGCGGACCACGATCTGACGCAGGTAGGCTTGCTGCCGAGTCAAATCCTGGCAGCGCTCACGAGCGGAGGCGAGGTTGACAGGTTTGCCGTGGTGCCGAGTCCGGTGACGGCCAAGAAGACTTTTGATGAGTTGAACCCGCTGATGAAGGCGATGTTCGCCAGCATGAGTCTCCATGACAATCTTGCCGTGGAGCGCTATGTTGAGGCTAACCGGCAGCGGGTAGAAGCCCTGATGGCCAAGGTGCAGGACGCTCAAGATAAGGGCAGGAAAGTCGTATTTTATAAGAGGGAAAGGGACGGAGACTACTCCATTGTCAGCTCGGTCCTGCATGAAGTGGTCTTACAAGCGATGTCTATTACCGGAGGCGACATGTACGTGGCATTCTTACCGGCGGTTAAAACGTCAGAAACATAATTAATTGCCCCCTTTCCGTTTCATCCTCCCGTCTCTACTTGCTTTTCTCCTCGTTTCAGTTTGTCCGTTAGTCTCCGCGGCCTCCGTTAAGGAAGATGCGCTCGCGAAGTACGGGCGGGTCGTCGCCCTTGCCGAGGAGCTCAATGTCTACCGTGAAGACATCATGGACGTCATCCCCAAGATCGAATTGGCCGGTAAGGCTCTCCTGGAAAATAACTTTGAACAGGCAGACCGTGTCATGGATGAGGCCTTGATAGACCTGGCCTTCATTGAATCCCGACGGCCGACGGAACTGCAGAAGGCCGTTAAGCTGGAATGGCTTGAGCTCTACCGCGAAGTCATTCAAAAATACGCGATTCTGGCGCTTCTCGCGTACCTTTTTGTGCGGTTGCCCTATTTCCGCCGTATGCTCCTAGCTGAGCGCCTCACCCCTATGGGGAAGATTTACCTGCTCTTGCTTATCTCAAGTGCCTCCATCTTCTTTTCCTTCTTTGATCTGTCGCGCTACGGGGAGTCGGCCTGGGCGTTTCTGGATGTGCAGGTCGTGTTTCTCGGTATTATGGGGATGATCGGCGGTTTCTGGCCGGGGCTTTTATGCGGTATTGTGGTCGGCGTTTTCCGGCTCATTTTAAAGCCGGAGGCGCTTGTGTATTTTTATGTCGCTGTCGGCTGCGGTGTGGCCGCAGGCGTTTTCTCAACGCGGATTAAGTCTTTTACGGCCATGGGCAAGACAGCCCTCTTGGGCGGCCTTCTGATCGGCGCGGCGCACGGGGTTGCGGTTTATTTGCCGCTTGCGAAATACCTTCCACCGATGTTTGTTGCCGCGAGCATTGCCTTTTTGGCCTTTTCAGAGGGGTTCGCGATTTTTCTATTCCTGGCCGTTGTTTCCGGTGTGCTCAGAGATGTGCGCCAGCGCGAAAGGGAAAAAGAGTATCTAAAAACCCGGTTTCTCTTCCTGCAGGCGCAGATCAATCCGCACTTTCTCTATAATGCCCTCAACACCATCTCGGCCGTCTGTAACCGCGAAAAGGCCGAGGGGGCTCAGAAGCTGGTTTTGCGTCTGTCGGACTTTTACCGGCGGGCTCTCAAGCGGGCTGACGAAAAGGTGACTTTCAGGGAGGAAATCGCCTATATCGATTCCTACCTGGAAATCGAAAAAGCGCGCTATCAGAATCTGCTTACTATAAAGAAGGATTTGAATCTTTCGGAAGAACTCTGGAATGTCAGGATTCCCATTTTGATTCTGCAGCCCCTTATAGAAAATGCCATCAAGCACGGCATTCGCAAGCGAGAGGAGGGCGGTACTCTTACGATACGCGGGTTCGAAGAAGAGGGTGCGCTGATGGTTGAAGTCATCGATGACGGGGCAGGGATGCCGCCACGCATCTTGCATGGGCTCTTCAGGAAAAAGGAAGAGCCCGCAGACGACGCTGAGAGCACCGGCCTCGGCGTGCAGAATATCCACGAGCGCTTGCAGCTTCTCTACGGAGCGGCCTATGGGTTACAATACAAAAGCGAACCCGATAAGGGTACGACGGTCACGGTGAGGATTCCGGTAGGGAACGGGAAGGGCAAGTAAGTTATGTCGGCGATGATTCGAACCATGATTATCGATGATGAGCCCTTGGCGCGCGAAGAGCTCACGCGCCTGGTTCAGGAGGAAAAGGAATTCGAAGTGGCGGACGAAGCCGGAACGGGCCGTGAAGCCCTCGAGAAGATCAAGCGGCAGAAATTCGACGTCATTTTCCTCGATATCGATATGCCCGGCATGAGCGGTCTTGAGGTGGCAAGCCGCCTGGTCGGTTTTGATGACCCGCCCCTTGTCGTTTTCGCGACCGCCTACCATCAGTACGCCGTTGAAGCCTTCAACGCCAATGCCATGGACTATGTCTTAAAGCCTTACGACCCCATACGCCTCAAGCAGACCTTCGAACGCATCAAGGAGCGACTGGCCGGCCAGGGGAGTTCCAAGCAGCAGCTTCAGGGCCTCGAGGATCACCTCATTAAGAAGGGGGTGCTCAAGAAGCTCGTCGGCCATACGCGGAACACCAAGGACAGGGTGGTCATTGACCCGGGTGAGGTCTTCTATTTTGATGTCAAATACTCCGAGGTCATCGCCCATTTGGGAGATCGACAGCTCATTATAAACATTACACTTAAGGAAATTATCGACCGTCTGGACCCCGCCCAGTTTGCTCAGACCCATAAATCCTATCTCGTCAATATCGATAAAATCGAGAAGGTTTCCCCCATGTTCAGCGGTAACTTCGAGATAGCCCTGAAAGCCCCTCTAGGGGGCAATATTCCTCTCTCCAGGCGCTATGCCAAGCACCTCAAAAGCCTCCTAGGCGACTGGTAGACAAAGGGGTCAAGTCTCGACTTGACTACATGTCTAGCACCTCGCCCGAATTAGCCTCTTATACGTAGCTCAAGTACGAGACATTGACCCCTGGTTGCTGACCGCTTAGCCCGTCTAATCGACCGCCTAGCGTCTTTCCATCGTGATTTTCACGCTCTCCGAGTATGGTCTCAATAAGAGCAGAACGACCTTACAGGGGGAAAGACGATGCTAAACGAATACAGCAAGAAACAGAAGGCGTGGAAGGGAAAGCTCGAAGGGGTCTCCAAGCAGTTCGGGGTTAACGAGACCTTGATGGACAAGCTTTGCTTCTATTACATCATGCGTTCGATTTCAGAGCAGATTCGCGGGGAGAACCATGCTGCCTGAAACTGCCAATAAATTTATCGCCTCGCTGATCATCGTCACCATGACGTTGACTCAAGCCGTCCCTTACGGATTTGCCTCCGATCTTACTTTGTCGAAGACCGGGGAGTACATCCAAGAGACGGACGCGACGGCACCCGGCACACAGGTAGAAAGCGAAGATCTTCCGCGCGAGTATGAGGAATTTTTTGATGACAGTTTTAGTCCTCTTTCAGCGTCGGAGTCGGAAGAGAATGTCGAAACAGTTGAAGTTACAGAAGAGGTTAAAGAGGAACTTGAGAAACAAGATCTGGATAAGATCGAGCCCGTGGTCCTAGAACTGCCTTCGGGGCCGATCGATTGGGATCTCGCCGAAGACCACAAGCTTCTAAAGGAAGCACGCGAGCGGTACGGCGACCGGGTTGTTTCCGGAACGGGGCACTATCCGGACCGCAATGCCTTGGATTACCCGACCACTTATAAGTTCTATGATAAAGACGGCAATCTCATTGCAACCTATGTCGGCGGAGGGCTCGGAGGCGCGGACGTATGGACCGAAGAACCTAAGCCGCTCGACGAGGCGCTTAAGGAATACTACGAAAAGCTTTCGGCGTTTGACGATTTCGCCAGCGGCATTGCCCTTAAGGGGATTACGTTAGACGAGATCAAAAAGCTGCGCAACATTCAAGACCGCCTAAAGGAAGTTCTCGAAGCCATTATCGCGCTCGGTGAAGCGCCCGGCGAAAACCTTCTTAAAGGGTTCCAGGACCGCGTTGTCATGCTTGATGACATTTTGTCGTCGCGGCCCTTGCTTATAAAGATGGGCGATAAAACCCTCGAGGTGAATATCTCTGAAGCCATGCGCGCGATACACGAACAGTACAGGCGTCTCGGCCTTGTCACAACTGACGATTTTTACCGGCTGCCGGGCATAGACGCTGCCGACCTCGCAGGTCATGAGACCTTTGCTCAGTATCTCGATTCCCGTCAAGTCGGTATCACGACCGTCATCTCCGTATTCAAGGGTCTTTCCTCCTACGGCAATCTGACGCTCATTCACGGACTCTTCGTGAAGTACATCGAACAATACGGCAACATCATGATGGGCGATGACCGCGATGCCGACGGCTACCCGGAAGTCAATTACACGGTTTTCGCCCGGTTGGTAAACGGAACTGAGATCGCCCGTCGCGAAGCCTTGGCGACCGTGCATAGAATGATTGCCGAACGGGGTATTAAGGTTCCCTCAGGCGGTACGGAATCGTTTGAGGAGCTGCTTGAGCTCGTCAAGAGCATCGACAAGTTGGATGAAGATTTGAAAAAGGTGCTGGGGGATTATATTGATTCTCTCGATCTGGAGGAAGTCTTCAAGCGCGATGTTCAAAACGAAATCAATAACGTGATTCGCAACACATACGATAATTTTATCCGTAACTTCCGCGATATGTTTAAAGACCACAATACTCCTCCGGGAGGACTCCTGCGTGAGCACGATATTCGCTTCCCTTCAGGGAATACGCTTTCGCTTGACGACATAGTGGATTTTATCAGTAAGTCCGAGAACCTGCACCAGGTCATGCTGGCGGCTAACGCCGATTTCAAAGAAGGGCTCGGTGATTCGAATACCGGTCTTACGAATACGATCCGCCGACTATTAGACAGCAAGATCAGTACAATCATGCACGATTTGATGAGTCATGTTACCAACACCATCAATGCGCGGCAGACCTTCATCGATGACATCGTCACCGATCATGAGTGGTCGCATCCGCTCCATATCGAAGGGGCGCTCACATTTGAGGACTTCTCGAATTATACCGTTGAGCTCCTCAGTCTGCAGCAGTCGATGAAGGACAGGCTTGCGGCGTCGGAAGAGCGCGTGAACGCCGCCAGCAGTCAATTCCTGAACACGGTTCGCAACGCACTTACCTATAAGATCTCGGGCTTCATGACCCGTACTAAGAATGAAATCAAGATGACTATCCGGACGCGGGACACGGAGCTTAACACCATCATTGCCGAGCACAATATTAATTTTTCGAGCGCCCAGCCCGTTACGTTTGAGTGGCTATTAAATCGCGTGAACGGGGTCGATGACCTCGGCCGGGAACTCTCGGAAAAACTTCAGGCCTTTAAGGGAAAAATGGGTGAGATCACTAACGACGACGGCCTGGTTAATCTGATTTTGACAGAAATGCGGTATCAGGTTGACGGCGCCACGATATGGGAAAATAACAGCCGTATTGTCTTTCCCGGCTTGTACAAGACGATTCGTGAAGGATTAGAGCGTGTTATCACAAACGTGAATGTCGAGTTTGACATCGAAGGTCTCGGTAAAGTGGTGATCACGGCCGGTGATTTGAATGCGCTGACCAACGGTCTTCCTTCGGATATCGCCTCACTCATGCGTTTTCCGGGAATCATGGAAAAGCTGACCGAAGAGCAATTGCATGAACTTGAGAAGCGGGACCGCGAAGTCTTAAGGCGCAATTGCTGTTTCGATGGCCGCAATGCACAGGCGGACGCAGGCAACCTCTCAATTTTTGGACGCCGGATTCAGCTGACCGGGCTCTTTCTTCAAGCCGCCGGTGCTGAAGTGGTCAATGCGGACGGGTATGTGGACCGCGATGCCTATCGCCGCGCCCTGTTGATGAACGACCGCCTGGAAGCCCTTTACAACGCCGCCCAGCTTGTCATTGAAGGGTCCGTTATGCGAGTCGATGAGCTCGTGCGGGACATCTCCAAGGGAATATCCCTCGAGACTTATGAGCGTTTGTACCAGCTGATCAAAGATACCAACGGTGCGGTCACGGATATTATCAAGCTCGCCTTGGACGGTGTTATTCATTCGGCTAGGAGCATGGTGTTGGATATGCTGCAAGACGATTTTAATGTCCTGCTGCGTAAGATCGACGGCATTTTAGCCGAAGCCCCGATCCAGATCCGGATCGGCGACAAGGTGTACGTCGTCGACAGCCGCAAGGTGCGTGACGCCATGCACCAGTTGCTCAATATGCTGACTGTTCGAAATGATAATAATTACAGTAAAGAACAATACGCGCGTCTGACCGGTGTTACTCAGGAGTTATTGCAGACCTTGCAGACAGATTACGAATTGAACGCCTCCCGCCAAATTCGGATCGACTGGCGTGAACCGACTTACAGCCGCGACATGAATCAGACGATTTCCCTGAACGAATTTTTGTATCGCATGATTCCCGTAATCCTCAAGAGTTTTGGCGAAGTCATCCTCGGCGAGGATGGGGAAGTCTCTTATGTGAACATTGAAGACCAACTGCTCGAAGGAGCCAATGCCCCTGTCGAAAAAGGGCAGGACCTGCAAACCGTCTTCGGCGATCTGGTGGCGAAAAGGTTTAAGGACGCCAAAGAGAAGCTGCATAGCTTTGATTTCAGCAAGTGGGAAGACCGGATCGCCGCAGAGAAGCTCATCTACGGCCTCGTCTACGGACTCGAAAAAGAAATCGCCTATCTCCTGCAGGTCCTGAACGCGAGTGAGATAGGCGTCCTGAATGCGGAACTCAACAAGTACAACTACTACAGCTGGAACAGGAGGGGGGAGCGTTTTAACGATACGGTGTTCGGGCGCCCCTCGTTTTACGCCCTTTGGGAGTATTTCGTGTACCGGATGCTTGTGGCGCCGAGAACGGCCCTGCTGCCCGACGGCAGGGTATTGAAGATCGATGTCCAGAGTATTCGCTCGATCCCCGGCTTTCCGTACCAGCGTTCATTTGATGAGGAGCTCTTCCCCGGTATTGTCGACGGAGACTTTGACGGCGCCGAGAAACTGCAATATCTCCATAGCGGCCCGTTTCAGCTGATGAAAGATGCCGACAGATCGCTGGAAGATTTTCTGCAGGCCCAGACGGAACGCGACAAGTTCATCATTAACCTGGTTCTGCGCCACTACGCGCACTTGGACGAGATTCCGGAGATCTATAAGGGCCGGCTCTTTGTCGCAAACGAAGACGGAACGGTTTCTCTCAATACCGAGATCTTCCGCCGCTTGATCAAGGGAATCGACCTGCTTCATCAGCAAATCCTCAAGCAGGTCAAGGAATGGACGGCCGAAGCGCTTGAAAGTTTACAGGCCCTGAAGAAAGTGCCGATGACGGTAGCTTCCATCAAAGAACTCTATGCCGCTGTGATGGCACATCGAACCAAGATTATGGAATACCTGAACGGTCTGACCCGTAAGCATGAAAAGGAAGATGTGATGGAGATGGAAGAGGATGTTACGGCTATTTATAAGGCAATGGTTGACGAAATGATTCACTACATGCGCGACAACGACCTCGTGACCCAAGCGGGCGGCCGCGAAGTCGTGATTCCTTACGGGCAACTGACGCAGCTGCTTATGAAGGCGCTCGAAGAGAAATTCCCCGGCGAAGATATCTCGGCCCATCACTTCGCGTCTTTTTACGGGATCTCCATTGAGGACCTGCGCCCCGCGAACAAGTTGGAAGAATTCCTGGGGATGCAGATCATCGCATTGCCGCGGAACTCACAGTATGTTGAGATCATCTCCAAGCTTTCTGAAATCGGTGTGATGGAAGTGCTTGAGAAAGCCATGGCGGCTTACGGTGAGATGGCCCTGCGTTCAGACGGCACCTTAGACCCCGAAAAACTGGTCGAGTTACTTCTCGACGGTAACCTCGCGGTGAAACGAGCCAACGAGCGCGCCGATGAGATCGCTCGCAAGGTCCGTGAAGGCCTGGCCGCGATCGAGAAGCCGCTGACCAATCAGTCGTTCGCCGAAATGGCGACGTTGATCGACAATATGAAGATTGAATTCATAAATGTCATGAACGATATGGTTTCCGGATTTGAGCGTGAAATGTTTGATGCCGTACAGTCGCACGTGAGCAGTCTCTATCAGGAAACGATTAAGCTCAGAATCGATATGCTCACGCAGAATCCGATTCAGATCACCGGGCATGACGGCAGTCAGTTCACGCTCGACCTTCGAGGCATTGAGTCCGAAGTGGTCGGCCGCATTATGGCATTGCTGTTACAGTTGCCCGAGGAAAAGAAAATATTTGACCTGATTTCCTCGCCGATTTACCGGTCAGAGACTGAGCCTAGAGTCTTCACATCCAAGGTGAGTTTTGCGAATACCACCATGATGGTAGAGCCGGCTATGGCGCTAGAGGAGAAGGCAGTTATTGATACCGGGTATCTCATTCGCCTGCCGATTTACCGTCCTTGGCAGCCTTGGTATCCGTTACCGGGGAATGTTGATCCCAAGGATACCCTCACACAATTTGGTTTCTACCAATTGCTGGTGCGTCTGGCCGAGAAGTTCGGGTCTTTTGCTACCGACGAGAACGGTGACTTTTCGCTCGGCAACTTTCTTGCCGAATTGGAAAAGACAGATTTAGACCGCTTTAACCGCAGAATCAAAATGTTAGAAGACGAAGTCACTGCCGAGCTCGCTTCGCGCGTGCCGGAAGACGCTAACGACCCGGTGTCTCTCGGGGCCGTAATCGGTATGCAGGATTACCTCGATAAGTCCCGCGAGCGTTTTCTGAAAGCCTTGGGCACGATGCTTAACGACGATCAGAACAAGAGTAACGCAATTAGCAGCGCCAATGCCGCGTGGACTCGCGTGATGAATAAGTATGAAGCGCTTATCCTTGAGCGCAAGGTCACCATGCAGATCCATGGCCGCACCGTCACTTTTGACGGTAAGGTGCTGCATGAGATCCTGGTCGAAGAGTACAACCAGCACCCCGATTTCATCGATTCTTATAAAGAGGGTGGCGAGACGAATTCGGCCTACTCAAATTACCGCACACTCTATCGTGACTACGATAACAAGCGTTATTATGACAATGACTCAAACAGTTTTCGCGATGACGCCGAAGATCTGGAGAAGAAAAATCTCCGCTATCCTTTTGACCTCGGTGAGCTTAAACGCATTCCGGCCATCTCTCACAAGGATCTCGTCGGCTTGGATGTGAATTCCAAGAATCAGGTGAAGCTGAGCTTCCTGGCTGATGCCAAAGAACTCCTCAAGGGCAGGCTGAATATGCGGGTCTTCGCGCCCGGCGCGGCGATTCAAACGGTCGGTGTTGCCACTAGCTCCATGAAGTCCTCAAGCGTCATGGCCATGGCGGAAATGAGCGTGCGTTATGAGGACGTTTCCTACGACAAGGTGCTGCTAGGGAATTATATCGAAATTGATGAGCGGCGGGTCAAGTACGTACCTCGCCGCTACCTCGATGTTTCGAAGCGTGACGCGATATTCCGCATGCTGCCGGCCATGATCATGGACCATTGGCGGTCTCTTGTGGTGAACGGTGTTGTGGACGCCGACAAGTTCCGGGAATTGCTCCGCGACCCCGAAGGCATGAAGCAGCGTGAAAAGCAACTGGTGCTGGATTCCCTGAAGAGCCAGATCGAAGCGTTCCGCAAAGCGCTGGTTTCAGGGGATCCTGATATGCCGGCCATCGGTCTCACCGGTATCGTCGAGCGCGACGGCAACGGTTATTCGCTCGTGGTTTATGAACCGCGTCTCTATAAGTACCTTCTCGAACACACGGATGCCGATACGGGCCGTCTCAAAGCCGATGCGGTCACAGATGAACTGCTCGCATTGACCAGCCTGACGAAAGACCAATTAATCGAGCGTCCGATCAACGAGTGGCGGGTAAAACTGCCGCATGTCAGTTACCGGCTGCCGCAGGACAAGATCTACCCGATCTACTACGAAGAAGACGTCATGCTCAGCAGTTTGAAGGCGGAGTCGGATTCAAGCATTCTGCGTTTCCCGAGCCCGCGTTGGTACGACCTTGTCGGAAAGACCATCAATATCATGAAAGCCAATGTGAGCTTTCAGGTCAATGACAAGGGTGTGGTTGAAGGTGTTATCCATGAGGCCGTTGGTGTGACACCGCTGAAGCACGCGGAGCAGGCCAAAGAGCTGTTGCTCAACTCGAGCCAGGCGCGGCTCGCCAAGCAACTGCGCGACGCCTATATCGAACAGTTTGTGACAGGGGACAACCCCGACCTGCCGAAGGGCCTTAAGGCCGCCATTGCGGCGTACCTGAAGGTCGGCATCGAAGATATTGTCAGCATTGCGGCCGAGGCGCGTGACTTCATCAGGTGTTTGGGCGGCAATTGCCCGACCTGGTCGAAAACCCTTTCTGTGTGGGCGGTGGTCGACGGCGTAAAGAAGCATTTCGCCGGAGTCGCCACCGGCGGCTGGTGGGGATTTATCCTGGAACCGATCCGCGAGCCCGTCTATAGAACTCTCGATGATGCTGTTGACGAGATGATTGCCGACGAGAGGCGTGTTGATTTTATGCCGGAGCGCGCGCCCTCAGTTTTCCTGATCGAGACAGACCCGCTTATTGACGGCCGTGCTCTTGAAGCCATCGCCGATGCGGCCAAGGTCGCCGTCGAACAGATCACCGCAGTGGATTTCAAACGACATGAAAACCGCATTGTCTGCAAAGGCCCCGGTTGCGACGTCTGGTCGGGCGACCTCCGTGTGACGGTGAAACAGGGGGATAATCCCGAAAAGCATTTCGAAGGCGAGATCGTCAAGATTTTCGAACCGAGCAAACTGAACGGATATCGCCAATATCGTGTCACGCTGGAAGAGTATGTGCCGGTTCACGAACATCTCTCCCGTATCGACCTTTCGGCATGGTGGGGGGATATTCACTACATCGACAATAAACAGGCGGTTATCTATGGCCAGTACGGCAGGAACGACGAAAACAAAAATGGTCACTTCGCCGCGATCGTAGACCCGCGAACGGGCGAGATCCTGCGCTATCTGAAGGACCGGGCGGGGTGGTTGACCGGGGCCGTCTCGGAGAACAAGCGTTATGCCGCCTTTTTCGAAAATGACAACTTCAACATTAATGTTCTGATTTATGACCTGCACACAGGCACCAGTACGAGCTACCGCATCGAGAACTACTACACATGGGGCGCGGGAACGAAAAAGGACGGCTATCTCGATTTCCTGGTGTCGGATTCGGGCAAGATTCACGTCCTGCACCGCGGTCAGATGCCCGATCGTAACACCTACGGGCCGCATGAGGTCCGCGTTTACGGTTCCGACGGCAAGATCGAGTCGCGAGTGGCCTTTGAAGGCGATGCCAACGATGCCTATCTGAAACTGGTGATGCGTGGTAACTGGATCTACGCCATCGGCAACCGCAAGGCCAATGCATCCTCCTCTCACCCCGGCGACCTGATCCTTATTCAACGAATCAAGGTGAAGGGCAACGACCTGGAGATGGGTGAGGCAAGCCGCGTGAATGCCGGCATCGAGGCCTGGGAGCTTGACATCGCGGAAGGTTCGCGGTGGATCACCGTCTACGATTTCAACAAACCGCGCTTCACGTTCGTTTACTTCGGAAAGGATCCGTCGGAGGACAAGCTTGCTGACATTCCGCCGGTCAATACCGCGGGCGGGTCTCAGCAGGCCCGTAATTACAGTGCTTATGATCCCAAGGGCATCCTTCTGGTATTTACGCGGTTCTATTATATGAATGAAAAAGAGCGCGACCGTCTCAGCGTATACGATACAAAGACCGGCACGTCGAAATCCTATGATTTTCGGACAATCATGCAGTACCTCGGGATCGGCGGGCCGGACGACGGCTTCGTCAAAAATTTCGGCTTTTCGCTCAACCTCAAGACGCGCCGCTTCGTATTCTCGGCCGGGGTAAGCGCTCCCGATTTCTACAGACACAGGGCAGGGGAAAATTATCTCTACGAAGGTTCCCTTGATGATCTCTACGCGCTGTTGGAAATCTTCGACGAAGGACGCCGCTACCTGGAACTGCCGGACGGGAGCAAGCAGTGGTTCAACGAGGACGGCCGGTTAATCAAGAAGATCGATAAAGACGGTAATGTCTTTGAAGTCGATTGGAAGACGCGGACGGCGACGATGACGTCGGTCTACGACGGTTCGGTGACGACGTGGAAGAATGTTATCGCTGACAAGGGGTATGAGGATGACGGCCGCTATTCGATCGGTGTCTGGTACTTCAAGAATAAAAAAGATTATCCGGACCACTACTTCAAGTTCGGCGGCGAATTTGTCTCACGTGTCACCACCGCGAAGAACGCGGCCTATTTCTTCGACGGCCGCTCTTGGAACGGCGATCTCGGCAACGTGATCAAGATTCAAGATGCCGACGGGACGCTTGAACTCAATTGGAACGAGAAGACGGCGACCCGCACCGACAATGACGGGAATGTGACAAAGTTCACGGATATCAGCGTCATGCAGACCCAAGGCTCGGAGTGTGCGTCCGGCAGCGGAGATCAATTGACGTTTTGCCCGACATGGATCGCCGACTACATGATTCAGCCCGGGTATCAGGGAATCGGCAGTTACAGCACCCGTGTCGAGAAGGACGGAATTACTAAGACGGGAACTTTTCAGCTGATCGGCCGCAAAATGGATTCCGCTTATCCGAAGACCATCGTGGTCAACGGTAAGACCGTGATTGTCGATATGGAAGCGCTCGTGGAAGCCTTAAAGGCCGCTAAGAACAAAGCGCGCTTTGATAGCGGCGTCCTTTGCTTCGAAGGCTGCGGTGATGCTCAGGACCTCTTCCTGCTTCAAGGTGTTAAAGACGTCTTTGCGATTGAAGAATTGAACCGCTTTGAGCATAATCCGCGCCCCAGATTCCTGATCGTGGGGCCGACCTATTCACGGCAGGGCTGGATCGATTTTGCGACCGAACTGCTGCGCCGCTATGATGAAAAGGGTCTTGATATCTTTAATGCAATTAACCGGTTGATGATTACCGACGTGTGGCCGCCGCGGCCGTTTCATTCACAAGTCAATAACGATAAGGTCATGGACATTGTGCTCAGAGGCATTGAACAGGCCGATCCGCGTGTGGCGCGTATGCGTAAAGTAATTCTCTCAGATCTTGCCAAGTCTTACGGTCTGAAGAAAGTGGAACAGTGGTACGCGGAGGGCCTTGTGCGGATCAAGGTGGACATGAAGTCGATGACGGCACACGTTGCCTTCGACAAGACTCTGCAGGAGCAGAGGATTTCCGGGCCGCTTGTCGATCCGCTCGGCGAGTTCATTGTGCCGGCCGCGATGGAGTTCAATTTTAAGGAAGTGCCGGATTCACGCATCAACTGGTTCACCGTTGCGGACCCGGTGCCTGCCGTTCTGGAACTTGGCGGTATCGCATTAGACGTCAAGAAAGTCACCGGTACGGCGCTTATGGCCGAGAAGAGTCTAACGATTCAGCCGGCGATGCGGCTGATGCTGACGGGCGCCGCCATTGTCTATCAGAAGAGTGCTCTTCAGTTGAACTCATTCAGACAGGAATTCAAGGTTGGGCGTATCGAGGTCAGTTACGATACAAACACTTGGAATAACAACTTGCCGTCTCTGGTCAACATGTACGACGAGTCCGGGAACCGCGTCAAGGTAATCAATATGAACGGCTTTCAGGGAAGCTATGAATGCGCCTTCGGCGAAGAGTGCGCCTTTGCCCAGGTCGATATCTGGCCGCCGAGCGCGTCTACGCCTCGTCCGTTGATCTATTACCCCGGGAACGATGACATCACGCACCGCTTTGTTCAATTCAGGCATGGCGATTTTGACAAAGGAATTGAGTCAACCCTGGAGTATCAGGGTAAAGACAGCGTTACGCTCGCGGTGATCAATACCTTTCAGTACAGAGACGACGGGTCGCTTGAAACGATCACGCGCACCGGCCCGGATGGGGAACTCTCCAAAATTGAATTAGATACCACGACAGGTGATGTCGCTGCAAGGCCCGCTCCGGGCTCGCGGGTGGCGTTGATCACGCGTGCCGACGGCAGACAAAGGAACATCTTCTTTAAAAACTGGGAAGAGCTGATTGACCGCACCCGCCAGTTTGAGTCCGAAATGGAAGATCCCCGGGCGGCTCAAGTGAGGAAGCTTGTCATAGCGGGTCTTGACTCTTACGGGATGACCCGAGAAGAGATTGAGCAGTGGCTGGAAGCGGGCCTTCTTAAGATCGAGGTTGATTTAAAGAAGAATCAGGCGCGGGCCGTCTTTAGTGAAAAGCTGCAAGGCCGCAGGTTTGAAAATGCCAAGGTGCATCCTTTGGGCGCGTTTATCGTACCGGCCGCAATTCAGTTTACGTTCAAAGAGGAGGAGCCCTTTTTTCTCTCGATCGCGCCGGTGGTAAGTCGCGATGGCGAAAAAGAAGCCGTAGATGTTGAGTATCCGTTAGATCCGGGCTTGATTAAGCCTCTGTTGCCGTTCCGGAAACAATTGATATTGGCTTCGGCAGATATTCAGTACGAGGCAGGCGGCGTTTATGGGCGCATGAGTGTCGATTATTCTGACACCGGCCGCCTTGCGAGTGTGAAGATTTACAGCGCGGGCGAGCTTGTCAAAGAAGTCAAGTATCAGTGGTTCGAACCTTGTAACCGTTGGGGGATGTGTCTAGAGTCGATCTGGAACGATTCCGCCACAGTGTACTACCCGCAATCCACGGACATTACGCGTAGGAGAGTTGACTGGAATAGCGGCGGCTTGATGACACTCATGATTCCCTCGGGCGCGATTACAGGTGTTCAGGAATTCGGTTTGGATGAATCCGGCAAGGAAGTCCGGCTCTTCACCAACGAGTATAAGTATGGAGGTAACAATGTTCTCTATGAGGAAGACGTAGACTACGAACCCATCGGCAGTGTAGAAGACTACGAGTTGACGAAAGTGGTCACACCGTATCTGTCTAAGATCGTCCGCAGAGATGCAAAGAACAACGTCATTTCCACGATCGATATGCGGCCGTTTTTAGAGAAACCCGAGTTCGATATGAATCAGGACGGAGTCGTCGATCAGGCCGACGCGCAATTCATGCGCCTTGCCTTAGAGATGGCGGAGGGAAAGGCAACGGGCGATCTGAATTTCGACGGCGTTGTGGATGCGAAGGACCTGAGGCTTTTTTACATCGGCCGTTATGCGGTGATCCGCCTTGCCGACGGCTGGCAGAAGGGCGTTTTCTACAAGGATTACGAAGACCTTTTAGATCAAGCCCGCAAGTTTGAAGCGAGCAATGATGAGGCCTTGAAGTCCCGCCTCGCAAAGTATGTGACCGGCAACATGGCGACTGAGATGGGTCTTACTGATGAAGCCCTTGCCGAATTGATTGAATCCATAGAAGTCGATCTCAAGAATCTTACCGTCAGCGTTCGCTTCAAAGACGGCAAAATGGGCCGCGACCGCCTGATCGCCCCGATGAATAACGGCGATCTGCCGGAGACGGTCGTTTATCAATTGTTTCAAAACGGGCAGTCCTGGGGTTTTAAAGAAGCTGTTTGGGAGTGGCCGGTCACGTACCGGCGCACCTACTGGTGGACTTATGAGGATAGAAATGTCGCGAAGGTCCTGTATGAAAACGACACGGTCTCAAAAATCGAATGGCGAATACGATCGAAAGTGACATCCGCGGGGATGCCTTGCTTCGGTGAAGAATGCCCGGCTCCTGTGGTGAAAACCTACGATAATCTGTACCAGGTCGACTCCTATACTCACCACGACGCGCAGATCGAAATCACTCAAGAATATACCGGAACGAAGCATCCCGACGCAGAGGTTGTGGCAATCGAATTCATAGGGAGCGAGAGATTTAAACCCGCTTACCGTAAGGATGTTCTAACGCTCCGGAAGCTCCGCGACGGGCAGTATCACATCGAGAGGGTCACGGAATACGACACGGAGGGCCAGGTTATTGCGACAACAACCTTCGAGTATGCCACCCTGGGTGCGGCTTCGACGTTGAGCCGCGTGATTCGCTGGGACGCTGCCGAACGTCTGCACACTTCTTCGGCCGTAATAACCGGAGGCAACACCGCGCGTATTACGGTCGGGGGTCAGCATTTCTATGTGACGGTCACCTTTGACAGCTATGAGACTTTGCTCAATCACATGAAAGCCCTGGAAGTGCACCCGAACGCGGTTCTCACGGAAGCCGTGAAGAAGGCCGCGTTGGTACAGCTCTCTGACAAAATGGCTCTATCAATGGCCCACCTCGAAGCCATGATCGAAGAGATCGAAGTTACCCAAGGCTACGAAGTCATCGTGAGGTTTAAAGAAGGGAATATGGGCGATGATCGCAAGTTTCGCATGCTCGAGGATGCAAGCCTTCCTGCCGCCGCAAGAGTCAGCTTCGGACAGGAAATCAGAATCGGCGACGATGGCGAAGTGCTTGGTCTCGCCGCCCACACCGTAAGGATGGAATGGGACCTGTTGAATGGCCACAATCTCAGAGGCTCCATGTCGATCGATCCGCAGGGACGCATCACCCATATAGGTTGGAACCAGACGGCTCCGGTGACGGATTGGTGTAAGGGCCCCATTTGCCCTGCGTATATGCCGGGTCCGGTCACTGTTGCCTACTTTATCGAAACCTATCTCTATGGGGACGACGGTATCAAGATCGTTCGCCGGGATTTCGAAGTCGGACCCAACGGCGAAATTTCGAAGAGGATCGCGGCGGAGGATACCTATGACACCATCATCCTCGGCGATGTCACGTCGGTCATTGAATTGAAAAGGATGGGCGACAAGCGGTTTCACGTCTCGTCGGTCACCGATTACGACGGAAAAGGAAATCTTGTCGCTGTGACCCGTTTCTCCTACTTGACCGCAACGACGCTCATCGCCTGCATCCCCGGTGAAGAATGCAATACGGTTTCTACGGTTTCTGTAGGCCTTGCTTTCCTGAGGCGCAAGAATGCGGCCGGGGAATTGTTGTCGGAAATCCGCTTTAATTTTACCGCGGGTTCAAAAGTCGCGACGATCAAGCGCGCCGACGGTGAAGAGCTAAGGGTTGACTACGACAGCTTTCGCGGGCTTCTCGATGCCGCGGCAGTATTTGAGAATCAAGTGAACGAACAGATTGCCCTCGCCAAAGAGCTCGCCGAGGCGCTAAAGCGCGCCATGTCGGACAACGGCAATTGGGATGTCAATCAGGACGGCGTGGTGGACTATAATGATGTCAGCTATGTCTGGACCGGCTACGAAACGGTCCTTCGGGTGCTTGATCAGCTTCCTGAGCCTATCCTGACGGCGCTCGATTTCGATCAGGACGGCAAAGTGACCAAAAAAGACCATGCCGAAGTACGCCGCAGGATTCTGGAAAGCATCTGGAGAGAGCATGACATCCGTGAGGCCAAGGTGCTGCTCGAGCGGATGCTTCAGTTTGATTTCGGCATGATGCGTCAGACGGTGCTCGACCTCATGGCCGAAGGCAAGATCAAGTTTGAAGTCGATGTGAAGAATATGCGGGCGAGTATCTGGATTGACCCGGGCGTCAGGCGCGACGGCATTCTCATTGACGGCGCGAACCTGACCAATTTGCTCGGCAGCCGGGCGCTGCCTCAGACAATCAACGTAAAACTCGGGCGCGATACCGAGCTAGTTGCTTTAATAGCTATTTGCGGAGTAGACGTATCCGGCGAGAAAATCTGTGGAGCCCCTGATAGGGCGCCGGCAAAACTGCATCTTCGCTCAGCAGAATTCGAAGCGGCCGATAATCGTTTTGGCCGCAACAAGAACCTCTTCATTAAGCTTGATTATCGGAAGACCTACCGGGAAAAGGCCGATGACCGGTTCGTGCTGTTTTTGGACGGCGATAATCTACTGAAGGGTGTCGAGATCTACGAGGGGAACCCGAATATCGTCTGCATCACGACCCCTTGCCCGACCGGTAAGCTGATTCAGGGCATTTCCTATGCCTATGAAAATAATATCGCGGTCAGCGCCACGATCGACTACCTCCACGCGGGCGTGAATCAGCCGACCCATCGTGAGGTAACATTCAAGGCGCTCGGCCAGTCGCAGGGCGGTTCCGACCACTGGGCGCGTCGCGGTAACTATATTGATACCGTAGCCGATTATATTGACGGTCAGCTCATCGTGAAATCGAAGTTCGATTACTTGCAGACGGCGGTGTTGTGCCCGGCGTCCGTTGCGCCTGACGGCGGTGGCGTGGGTCTTCCGCTCGGCCCCTGCACGGGCGGGGATGTCGCGTTAGCGTCCATTACCCGCACCGGCGAGAACGGTGAATTCCTGTCGGCGATCGCCGGAATCAAGAGCGCCGAAGGATTCGGCTTTGACTGGGCGGCAACGGTTGAGATTCATGAAGGCAGAAGTGCCCAGCTCGGATTCAACGTTTACGAAGAGCTGTTTGATAAGGTGCGGCAGTTTGAAACTATCAACGAGCGTGAGATTGCCCGCCTCGTCGAGATCCTCAAAGAAGGCATTCTGAAGAATACATTCTCCATGCATGAACAGGACATCGAAAAGGCGATCAAAGACGGTCTGATAACCTTTGTAGTCGATCCGAAAACGAATACGGCGAAGATCCATCTTGACCCGAAAGTACGCACGAAGCAGTGGGCGGCCGCTCTGTTTGATCCCTTAAAGGCCATGCGCCATGACTGGGACGGCGAACTGCCGGCGGTTGTGGAAGTGAAGTTCGGCAATGGCCCGCTTATTCTGGCCGGCTGCGCCTGGGGTTTTATCTGTGACATTCCTCAGCCGAAGCATATCGTGGAAGCGACGTTTATCGTCGGCGCCAAGGATGAGAACGGTCTTTTCGTCGAGCATTTACCGACGGGTTATCTCGTGAAATACATGCCCGAAGTTGAAGATGGGGAAATACGTATCATCGGCGTATCCGGGGACAACCGGCCGCACTCGGTTGAGGTCTATCAAGCGACGCCGTATAGGGAATGTGCCCAATTCAATCCGTTTGGCTGCGGCGCACTTTTGCAGACGATCGCCTATACCTATGGGGAAGACGGAAGAACGGCGACAGCCCTGATTGAGACTCTCATGGAGGATGGCACGGTTAGCCGCCGTGATGAAGTTACTCTCACCAGGCTTGGCGACGGCCTCTGGTATGTGGATACCGTCAATAATAGCAAGTTCGTCTATCTGATCAGTATGGTTGTCTATGACTGCATCGAGGGTGTCGAGTGCATTCCTCCGCCGCCGATGGTGCACCTGGCCTTCATTCAGGGCAAGGACCGCCACGGAAACGATCTCTACAGCATTAACGATATCAAAACTTCCGATACTGCCGGCTATCGCTACGAAGCAACGGTTTATACACAGGGCGAAAGAATTAAGACCGTTGTTAAATATAATAATTATCAGGAACTATTTGATGCGGCGCTGGCTCTCACGCATGTGGTCTCAGTCCATGCCCTTGATTTTACCGAGCCCCTGGAAGTACGCCTCCTTGATGACGGCAGCTATGAATCGATCTATAAGGGAGCTACTTATCAGAGCGATGCCGACGGCAAGGTCGAAATTCCCGGCACCCTCGAGGACTTAATGTTCCATTTCAACGATGACGGAACTCTCGAGAGTATGACCTTCACGAACGGCAATAACACCATGACGGTCACCTTTGAAGAAGACGGCGCCGGGAACCTTCGCGTCAAGACCGAAACCGCCGAAGGCGGCTTCGGCTGGACCAAGACTTTTGACTACGCTGAAAAGTCTGTGACATGGGAATTTAGTTTTGGGATTCAAAAGGAACTTTTCTATGACTTGCCACAGGCGAATTTAAGGAATAACGGCAGCGGCCTGAGCTATGAGGGAAATGTATTCGTCGAGCTCATGTCAGGGATGGCGCCGTCAGTAGGGCGGCCCTACTTTTGGCACAAGACTCTGGATGGCAAATACTACCGCTTTATCCAGATCGGCGATGCCTTTGACCTGAATGACGTGGATTGGCTCCAGGTCCAAGAAAGAAACACCGATGCCCTGCGCGCGCTGTTGCGCGACGACATTATGCTCCTGGGTCACGATCAGCTCGAGACCGCAGAAGAAGACGACCTGGTCTTTACGGCCGACCTCAGATTAGGGGTCAACGGTTTTCCGGTTAAGGTGAAATTTCCCGACGGCACCGAAAAGACCATGCAGGCCGAAGTATCAGCCGACCGCAAGATAGTCTTGACGGTCGCGATGCCTGATGGCACGAAGCGCACCTATGTAAGCGAAATTACAGCTGAAGGCAAAATCCTTCCGCTGCGATTGAAGCCCTCCTTTGAAGTTGTCCACGAGATGGAGTTTGGTGCAGGGCGTGTGATTTTGGAAGAGGGAACGGACAGTGCCGGTAATGCGCAGTTGGAAGCGCTGGTGCAGGCGCGGGACGGAGACGGTTGGAAGACCTTAAAGAAGTTTCGGATCAAAAAGGACACTGTCAAAAGAGGACACTCGCAAGTGACGCGGCAGCCATGCAGCGACTCTAAGCCATGTGACACCGGCGGCCATCCGACGCTTTCCATGGAAACCCTCGACGGCGAGCAACTCCTTTTTATCGACAATTCTGTCAGCGGACCCGGCTATACGATCGCTCATGACGGCACGCCAGATCAACCCGTTTCAGTTACAGAAAGCTATGCCCTGCGTCGCAGTCTCCGGGAAGGTGGGGAGGGCGAGTGGCAGATCATTCCGACCTACAAATATAGAACATGGGCTCTGGTGCAAACCGAAGTGACCACCTATGACGACTACGGTCAACGCTCGAGTGTTGCGACAGAGAGACGCGGACCACACGGGACCGTGATCGTAGTGACCGAGGAATTCTACCCCATACCGCCGTGGAGTGACATGGCACAGCGGCCTACAACATACTTCCTGGAAATATACGGTACGGCCGGCGTGATCTTGGGAAAAACGGAAATCGGCCAGGAGTTTAGGAGCGAAGCAGATGCCGGGCTCCTGACCGAAGTCCTGGGGATTGACCCCGAAGGACAAGCCGTCCGAGTTGAGATCAAAGACGATGAGGTTATTCTATTTATCACCAACAGCAAGGGCCAGCCAGTGCTGATCAACCGCACGGGCTTTGGCGTCTTTACGATGAACTATGGAACCGATATGGCTGAAGTGCGCATCAAGCACGAGGACGGCACGATTGAGATTCGCCGTTACAAGTGCGTGCCGGGCTGGAATCCGGGCCGCGAACCGATCTGGGTTCCGATCGAGATCGAACCGATTGAACTGCCCGATCTGCCGACCCCTGATCCCCGCAAGCCGGTGCCCGGGTTCGAAGAATGGGTCTTAGGTCTTCACGTTGAAACGGAATTTATCTACCCCGACGGCACGAGCGAGATCGTCACGGTTGTGCAACCTAAGGTTGAGCCTGTAGTCGTCGAAGGCGCTGATTTCGAAGCGGCAGCGTTGACGACGATGAAGGGTTTTGACGGCATCGACACGAGCGGTCTTAATACGCGCGGCGAGGGTCACGGCCCCGGTTTCATTACGATGCGTAAAGGTCATGAACAGGGCGCTTATGGTTTCAATTACTTTGTCGGCACATCAAAAGGGGCCCAGGTCAAGGCGCAGGCGATGACGAGCGGTGAGCCTATGACGCTCGGCTCCCAGACGGTCATCGCGATGAAGGGGAACCGCCGCGACCGCGGTGCGATCAATGCAAGAGTCCGGCTTTATGATGCCTCCGGCAACGAGGTAGTCTTCCTTTTTAAGCTTAGGGAGATCATGCAAAACTTCATCATGAATCTGAATCAGTCAAACTTCGATGCCTCACGGGTCATCGGGATGAGTATTGAAATCGATCAGGAAACGACCAACCTCACAAAGGGCAGCGTGGACTTTTACCTCGGGCAGGTTGATACCGAGGTCCCGCTTGAAGTCGGTAAGAGTACCGCCTCCGACAGCGTGAACCGTCTTATTGCTCAGCACCAGGCCCGCGTCCTCGCCGGCAGTAAGTACATGACACTGTTCGAGCCTGAGGAACGCGAGGGCGTGAAGGGTTATGCGGCACGCTATGATATTCGCCACGGTCGTAATGATGAGGCCGCTCTGGTTGTCGCCGCTGAAGAAGACGAGCCGATAATGTTCGGCGGCGATACGCTGGATTTCTGGATGCAGGCCGCAGAGACTGAGAAAGACACCGTGGCCTTCGAAAACCTGAAACTCGAGCTCACGATCATGGCCGACGACGGACAGATGGTGACCACTGAAATTTATGTGACCAAGCAGGCACAACTCTATCAGATCGACCTCTCCAAACTGGACCCCAACTTTAAGGCCAAGAAGATTAAAGACATCGTCATCAAGGCCAGCCGTAAGGCCGAAAACGCCGTACAGCGCGCGCAATTCAGCTTTTGGCTCAAGGCCCTGGCCGACAAACTGCACGTCCCTACCGCCTAAAAAACGTCTCAAACTTAGCCCAATTCCCCAATCTTACTAAATCCGTTTGAAAAGATGGTAATCAGCACGTATACTTGATAAAGAAGACAAGATATTAATCAATAACTAGCATTAGAGCGCACGCAAATGAGCAGACTGAGCTTCAAAAAAACGATCGCAGTGATGGCTTTCCTCTGTATGGTTGTTACTCAAGGGCTGCCTTTTGGCTGGTCTGAGACATGGCAACCGCCCGAAGATGATGTCAACACGCCGACCACTTCTGCGAATGAAGAACCGGCCCCGACGCCCACTCCCGTTCCTCCGAATCCGAACGACCCTAGTTTGAGTCCGCTCGCAGCCGATGACCGCATTCATACGCTAGATAAGGAAGGCAACGAGGTCACTCTCGGAGACAGCACCGGAGGGCTCAGAGTGGAAGCGGTCTCTTTTACGGACGGCGCCGTGTTTGAAATAGATCCTGAGAATCCCGACTTGAGAGTCGTGACCGAAACCGACGGGTCCATGCGCAGATACTCCCATATATGGGAAGTGAATTGGGAGACAACCACCTGTCCCCCTAATTCGGGGATGTGTATGGGAATGGCTTCGTCGGTGACGGCTCCATCACCGGCGAGCGTGCCCTTATATAGAGGCACCTACACTTACGAACTTGATGACGGCACGCGCATCACGAAGATGACCGAGATAAGGGGCATTCCTCTGGTCGGGGAGCCCGAAGACAATACCCTTGAGGCGATTGTCGCCCGGCACCGCGCAGAGTTGGAGAGCCTATTCAAGAATGCCCATATGGAAATCCCGGAAAGTGAAATCGATCGTCTGGACCTCGCCGCAACGGACGAGCGCTTGAAAGTCTATTTCGAAATGGCGGCCGCTATCCTTGAGCATTTAAAAGAAGCGTTAATCGCCACAGGGCATATGAACCCGATGATCTTAGGCGGGGGGCCGGACGAAGCCGTGGCACTCGAAAGCTTTGCAAGCCGGGAGATGGGGAAGCTTTACCGCCGTGTCATGGCGCTGGCAATTAGGCAGGCGATGGCTCTCGGCGACGGCGACCCGGTTCACCTGGTGCATAAGACCTACGAACTCGCGGCTGTGCTGCATACCAAGCTATTGCGCGAAGGGCTTTATTACACTCACAGTGATGACGGGGGTCTTTATGGCTACGACGCCTCGAGAATTGCAGAGGCCATGCCCGGAATCTCTGCAGCGATGGTTCATGGCCTCGCGGCTTCCGGCGACGGCAGCTACTTTTTCCAGAAATTCAGTTTTGTGATGTACAGCCTGGCGGCCGGAGTCTCACCCCGAGGCGTGCGTGATCTTGTCCTGCGCATTATCGATTTCTACAATGTCGACCTCTTAAGTTTTGACGACCACGGCTCCTATATTGATCCGGAAAAATTCGGGCTTGCTGTGCTCGGCCAGCTCGAACCCCTGCCGGAGCCGACACCGATGCCGACACCGGAACCGACTCCCATGCCGACTCCGATGCCGGAGCCGACACCTGAGCCCACACCGGAACCAACACCGATGCCGACGCCGGAACCGATGCCGACACCGACGCCGATACCGGAGCCGACTCCGATGCCCACACCCGGTCCCGATCCTGATGACGATGATTACATTGATATCGCGATCAAGAGAACCGTATGCCCCTCCGACGACCGCATGGGCATGCCTTGCTGGCAGGAAGACCTGCCTTATGACATGACCGGTCTCGTCGAGATCAGCAGGTATGAGAAAACGGAAATCATAGGTTCTCAACTCATCATTACGGTTTACATTCGCGCGACTCGCGGGCTGACCCCGCAGCTGGAGCCTGAGCAAAATCGCGAGGTCGACGTCTCAAGGTTCCTGCCGACGGAGTTTACCCTGACGGCCAGTAGTGAGAGCGGCAGTGAGCTATTCTTTCACGCCGGCTCCGGCACGGGAACTATGCTGGAACTCGGCAAGGAGCGCACTAGTGACACCACCTGGCAATTTACAATTCTCTATATACCCGATCCAGCTCTTGAGGGAGAGCGGGTCGAGTGGACCTGGCAGGTTTCTGCCGGAGAGGTTACTTCCGACCCTGCCATAATCACCATGATCTACCACGATGACCGGCCGGGTGCCAATTCCGCGGCCGATCTCCTGGCAGATCATATGAAAGAGAAAGTGATTATGAGTCTGGGGCAGCCGATAGAGGGTTTTACAAAGGAGATGCTCCAAGCCGTTTTCTCGGGCCTGATGCCTGAGGACTTTAATTTGGTCGATACCGCGCTGGGGATCTTTCGCTTTGAAGACGGCGTACTCCGGCTCGACATGAACACCTCCGGTATTATGCATTCAGGTTATGACAGCCTCACCGACGCAGGTTTGCAGAGACTGGCTGAAAATATATCTCAAAGGTTAGGGATACCGCTCGACGGAGACGGAGTGTTCGACGAGATTCTCGCGAACCTCGGCGGAATCTTGCCGCAACCGACACCGCAGCCCGTTCCCAACACAAAGCCGGTGGCGAACCTCTATGAAACATCGGGTATTTCGCGTACGCAACCCTCGACCCACTGGTTGACGGGCACCGACGAAGACGCGGACATGCTGGAAGCCATGTGGTACCAGGCATTCAACTCGGAGTTGGGATGGGGTGAATTTACGGGTAATACCAGACGATCCGACGACGGAAAAACGACCGAATTCGAGATGATCTTTCATCCCAACAATCCGCCCGAGAAAGGCAACGGCGACTTTGCGGTTGCGACTTGGCGTGTTACCGACGGCATGGAAACTTCAGACCAGCAAAAAGTAAAACTCTTCTTCAGTAATGAGAAAGACAAGCGAGGTCAAGACGACGGCTCAGGAGAAGGCGAAAGTAGCGGCTCCGGTTTTACGAGGTCGCATCTCGATGTGAACGGGGATGGTGTTGTGGATGTAAGTGACCTTTACGTTATGGTTAATCAGGGGGTTCAGGTCAATGAAGACTTAAACGGCGACGGAGTCATTAATCAAGAGGATACCGACATTGCTCTGCAACAGCTCTTCACCGCGCTTCATAAGCGGCCTTGTAAGAATATGTGGGGCTATTGCGACGACGAGACGGATGTAGATCCGACACCGACGTCAACGCCGTGGGAAACGCCGACACCTACACCGTGGGAAGAAATACCGACACCTACGCCTTTCGAAACGCCGACCCCGACGCCGGATTACAATGACGGTACGTGGGAAATAGACCAATGTACCTCCGGCGCACTGCTGTGGAATGATGACGGCTCCTATACCGACACGACTGAGTGCACCTACAAGAAAAAGAAAGCCCGTGAGGAGATAACACCGACACCCACACCGAACGACGGTGATTTAATCTGCTCGCCCGGCATGATCGATCCTGACGGGACTGACCACACGACCTGCACCCGCGCGATGCCGAGCATTGCAAGCGTTCTGAAGATGCCTCATCGTATCGCGAATATTTTTGCGACTCTTCGCACGTTGAGCCCGCACAGCATTATGGAAGGCATGGGGCATCAGATTGCCAGGGAGCAGCGAATGCAGCAAATGTACGAGAATCAGGGACGCGCCGATAAATCCGAAGAAGACGACGAAAAGCCTCCTATGCATTTCGCAGCCTACGCCCCGGTAATGCCCGTTATTTCACCGGTACAGCCCAGAGTCGAGCCGGCCTACCATGAGTATCGCCGCGCCTTTCATAGCCTGCGGTCTGCGATGACCCGATTCAACTCAGCCTGGAGCATGCTGAGCTCTGCCATGCAGATGAGCCTACGCTACCAGCGCGACCTCGAGAAACACTCCGAAAGCTAACCTCTCCTTACTGTTGTGGTAGAATTGCGTCACAAAACAGAGGGAAGCAATGGCTGCCAAAAAATTATCAGAACTCATCAGTGAGCACGAGACCGCGAAGGGCCGCTGGGTACTAACCGGGGATCACGAGGTTTATTACCGTGAAAGACGCGGTAAAAAGGAGGCCGTGATTAAGGGGGCGCTCGTGGCGGCACAGCCTGATGCGCTTGTGATTTCGGTGACGGTGCGTGAGAGTGAGAAGCGCACGGTAACCGGGCTTGTGAATCTCGCAGGGAAGTGGGAGCTCGACTCTAAAAACCGGATTACGTTTTTGGTGAGGCGCGGTTCTGCGCGCGGTGACAAGCTTCGGTTTCAGGGCGCGTGGGAGGTGAATAAGCACCACGAGGTTATCTATACCTATGAAGCCCGTGCGGCCCGGCATCAACTTGTATTCAAGGGGCATTGGGATATTACGGCCAAGAACCGGCTGACCTATGTTTTGGGCACGGGTTCTGAGGCCGCCTTCCGTTTCCGCGGCACGTTTCAGAGCGCAAGCCTCGGCGCCAAAGCCGGCGAAATACGTTACCAGGCGGGCATTGAGTTCCAATCGAAGCGGGGGGCGTGGAAGCGGATCAGCAGGACGATTATACTTTTTGGGAAGTGGAAATTATCACGCGCCCTTGCCCTGGATTTCGAGATTACATATGCGGGCGGCCGCAGGTCTAGTATCGCGGTGGGGGCTGTCCTTGCCGACAAATTTACGGTTCGTCTCCTGAGCAAAAGCGGTGCCCCGCTCGGCCTGGAACTTACGCTCACGAAAGATTTTTTCAGAGGCCGCGCCAAGGCCTTTTCGCGTTTTTCGCGAACTGCGACTGCCCAGGCCCTCGAGGCCGGGGTTACGATTCCGTGGTAGGCTACCCCCCTAAGATTGACATTATTCGTCCCTCCTCTATAATGCGTGGATTAGCCTCACTGAGGGCAGGTAGCTCAGTCGGTAGAGCAAGGGACTGAAAATCCCTGTGTCGGGGGTTCAATTCCCTCCCTGCCCATATCTAACCTTAATACCGCACTACTGTTAAAAGAAACTGCCCTATGAAGTATTCGATCGGCATTGACATCGGCGGTACCAAAATCGCCATCGCTCTCGGCAACAGCCGGGGCAGGATCCTCGCACGCCGCCTCCTGACAACCCGAACCGGCGCCGAGACCCGCGCCTGCATTCAAGAGATTTCAGAGCACATCAAAAATTTGATCAGCAAATGCCCCGGCGGTAAAAGAAAAATTACCGGCATCGGTGTGGGCGTGCCCGGTGCGGTCAACTCGAAGACCGGCGTTGTGCCGCGCTCACCCCACATGAAAGGTTGGCAGGGGATCAAGCTCGCAAAGATTCTCAAAGCGAATTCGGGCCTGCCTGTGCTTCTCGGTAACGATGCCAACGCCGCGGCTCTGGCCGAGATGCATTTTGGTTTGGGCAAAAACACAAAAGACTTTATTTATATCACGGTGAGTACGGGCGTGGGCGGCGGCCTGGTGGTGAATGGGCGTCTCGTGGAAGGCGCGAATTATGTCGGCGGTGAGATAGGCCACATGACAGTCGTGCGCGGCGGTAACCTTTGCAATTGCGGCAAGCGCGGTTGTCTTGAAGCCTATGCCTCAGGCACGGCCGTGGCACGCTATGTCGAGCGCGCCGTGCGGGCGGGGAGGCGGTCCGTTCTTGCCGCGCAAGTAAAACGCCGCGAACCTTTAGCCGCCCGCAACGTGGGTAAGGCCATCAGGCTCCATAACGACCGCCTCGCCAGAGAGTCTTATCGTGTTGCCGGCGAGTACCTCGGCCTCGGCCTCGCCAATCTCCTTAATATATTGAACCCCTCAGTCGTGAGCCTCGGCGGAGGCGTCTGGAAATCCGCGCCGCCGGAATTCGGCAAGGCCATGCGCGCCAGCTGCAAACGCGAAGCCTGGCCCGAAGCCTATCGCAGTGTCCGCATCCTGCACTCTAAGTTGGGCGCCCATGTCGGCGACCTCGGCGCCATTGCCCTCGGGTTTCAAGCCGCAAATGCCTGAAGCGCTTGCAGAAAGCCTGAAGTCATACAACTCACTGCGCCAGGCAGTACGACAAGCCATCCGCCTCGGGCGCACCCGCGCCGAAGCCGCCGTTGAGCAGGAGAAGGTGCGCACTTCGTGGGAGGTGGGCCGCCTGATTCTTACCCATGTTCTCGAGCATCAGGGCCGAGGCGAATACGGAGAGGCTGTTATTCGCAGGCTGGGGCATGATCTGGTGATCAGCATCCGCGAGCTCCAGTACATGGTTGAATTTGCAAGGACATACCCGAATGTGCGGCCGGCCGCACATTTGAGTTGGTCGCATTATCAGGCGCTTTTGCGGATAAATGATCCTAATAAAAGAAAAGCGCTGGCTCTCGAAGCTTCTCAAAAAGGTTGGACGCGCAAGCGCCTGCGTTCGGCAATCGGGCGGGGCAAGGAAGCGGCCGGGAGCGCATTCACTGCGCATGCAATGATGGTTCCGACCCAGCCCGGAAAGCCGGGCACCTACCGCATCCTGGAAGCAAAAGCGGGCCCGTATAAGGGACAGTTCGTCTACGACCTCGGCTTCTCAAACTATTACCGCCCGGCACGAGCCTTACGCCGCCCGAAAGCAAAACCGCCCGAACAGGACTTATTCACATACAAAGCCTTCGTCACCGCCGTCATCGACGGCGACACACTGTGGGCCTCAATCGACCTCGGCTTCGGCTTCACCACCAAACAAAAACTAAGACTGCGTGCACTCGACGCCCCCGAGCTAGGCTCAAAGCCCGGCCGCCTCGCCAAGAACTATCTCGCACGCAAACTAAAACCCGCAACCCCCGTCATCATCAAAACCACCAAATCCGACAAATTCGACCGCTACCTCGCCGACATCTGGCACGAAGGCGAACACCTCAATAAAACCCTGGTGGCCAAGGGCTATGCGCGGGTGGTGTGATGTGGGCCGGTATCTCAGGCCTGTCCCTGTGGGGACTGTCCCCAATATTCAAATGGTCTTTACGCTAACTAGCGTATATCAACGCGAGGCTTGGCGGATAAGCGGAGAAAAGTCATAGGAGTTATACTCACTTATACCAAATGTATGATATAAGTATATATAACTAGATACAACTCAAAAGGAGCTCACTTTGGATGCAATGAAAAATCCTTTTTCTCCGGGCGCAGGTACACCCCCACCAGAGCTTGTCGGTCGTGAAAAGATTCTTGAACAGGCTAGAGTTTTACTAGGGAGGGTAAAGCTCAAACGCTCTGAAAAGAGTATGATACTTGTTGGGCTGCGAGGCGTCGGAAAGACTGTGCTTCTAAACGAAATAGCCCGGCAAGCTGCAAAAGCACACTATCTTACTGTGCCTCTCGAAGCACCCGAAAGCAAACCCTTAGCCGTATTATTAGCCCCGCACTTAAGGACGCTTCTTTTTCAATTGAAAATGAGCGAAAAGGTTCGTCGTGGCCTCAGAGTCCTAAAGAGTTTTGTGGGCGCCATTAAAGTCAAAGTGTCAGAGATAGAAATTGGATTAGATATTGATCCTATACGTGGCTCGGCCGATAGCGGTGATCTAGAAGCTGATCTCTCAGCTTTGTTTATAGCCGTTGCCGAAGCAGCGCAAGAACGTAAAACTGTTATTGCGTTATTGGTGGATGAAATTCAGTATTTATCCGAGCAGGAATTAAGTGCAATTATTATGGCAATGCACAGAATGCAGCAACTTCAGCTGCCGTTAGTTTTAATTGGTGCGGGATTACCAATTTTGACCAGACTGGCGGGGGAGTCCAAATCTTATGCTGAACGGCTTTTTGATTTTCCAAAAATTGGACCATTGTCACCTACCGATGCTCACAAGGCATTGCTTGATCCTGTCGAAGACGCTGGTGCCGAATTTGCCGCGGATGCAATTGGTAAAATTGTCGGCTTGACAAAAGGGTACCCTTATTTTGTTCAAGAATGGGGTTATCAGGCATGGAACCATGCATCGGAGCCGCGTATTACCTTAGCTAATGTCCAAACTGCAACCAAAAAGGTTCTGCAGCGACTCGACGACAATTTCTTTCGGGTACGTTTTGATCGGTTAACTCCGAGAGAAAAAGATTTTATGAGAGCAATGGCCGAGCTGGGTTCCGGTGCGCAACGCATCAGTGATATTGCTGAGGTTCTCGGCAATAAAGTTAGTAGTCTCGGTCCGATGAGGGCCAAACTGATGCATAAAGGTATGATATATAGTCCCGAATATGGTGACATGGCTTTTACAGTTCCGCTTTTCGATCAGTTTATGTGCCGCGTCATCCCAAAAATGCGTTTTAAAAAATAACCAACAGAACCCTGTACCCCTTCCAAACCCTGTACCCCTTCCAGAAGTGCCGGGTTAAAAGTGAATAGACCGGACGCCGTCCGGCGGGGAAGGGTAAGGCGTCCCGTAAATTCACTGAAATCGATAAACAAAGGAGATGAGGCTATGGCAAGATTTATTATTCGACATCGTGTTTCAGACTATGATCGTTGGAAAAAGGCTTACGCGGCACATGGGGCCGTCCGGGCTCAGAACGGGTTTAAAAAAAGCGTGGTGCATCGGTATGTGGATGATCCCAACCATTTGATTATCCTTTTCGATGTGGACGACGTTGAAAAGGCAAAGACCTTTGCCGCCGATCCGGCGTTAGCGCAAAAAATGAAGGAAGCCGGGGTCATTGATGAACCGAAGTTTTTTTATCTCGATGACGGTGAAACCTTTCCGAACTAAAAGATCTATACCAATAGTAAAGGGGCCAGGTTGGGGCAATAAACGAAATAATGGGTAGATATAGATGACAGGTGTAGGCAGCGGCCTTTCTAAATGCTAATCGATCTTGCGATTCTTGGTCTTTTTGTTATTTATGCAGTCGTCACGGGTTTGCGTGCGCGCAAACAAGCCTCCAAAAATTTAGAAGAATACTTTCTCGCCGGCAGATCGCTCTCCGGCTGGCAAGCCGGGGTCAGCATGGCGGCAACCCAATACGCAGCGGATACGCCGCTCCTTGTGACAGGGCTCGTGGCAACCGCCGGTGTCTTTTCGCTCTGGCGGCTTTGGATTTACGCGATTGCCTTCCTGATGCTCGGCTTTTTTTTTAGCGGAGGATGGCGCCGTTCCGGTGTTTTAACCGATGCAGAATTTACGGAATTGCGTTATCGCGGCAAGGCGGCCGGCGCGTTAAGGGCGCTTAAAGCGATCCATCTTGGCACTTTGTTCAACTGTAGTGTTCTGGCGATGGTGCTTATTGCGGCCGTCCGTATTTCCGAACCCTTTGTAAGCTGGCATACGTGGCTGCCCGGCGGTTTGATCACGCCCGTTGCGAATGCACTGCAATTCCTAGACGTGAACCTTTCGTCAGTCCCGCTAGGGCATTCCGATGTGTGGAACCTTTCTGCAAGTAATCTGATCTCTATTCTTATGATTGTGAGTTTCACGACACTTTATTCAACGACAGGGGGGCTCCGTGCGGTGGTCGCCACCGATATGGTGCAATTTGCGATTGCGATGATTGCGACCCTGATTTATGCGTGGATCGTCGTAAGTAAAGTGGGAGGGCTCCCTGAACTTGTTCGAAAGATGAGTGAGCTTTACGGCGATGAGGCGAGTCGACGCACGCTCGCTTTCTTCCCCGCGCGGTGGGACCTTGAAATGATGCCTATTTTAGGCGTGCTTTTTGTGCAGTGGTTTGCGCAGAGTAATGCCGATGGCAGTGGGTATTTAGCGCAGCGTACGATGGCGTGTAAGACCGACAAGGATGCGCGCAATGCCAGTATCATTTTTACTTTTTTACAAGTGGTCGTTCGATCCCTTTTTTGGCTTCCCATTGCGATCGGGCTTCTCGTTCTTTATCCGGCAGCGGGGTTGCCCGGAGCAGGAGAGGCGACAGAGGCTTTCCGTGTGGGGCGTGAAGCGACGTTTGCGCTGGGCATTCGCGACTTTTTGCCTGCTGGGATTCGCGGCTTAATGTTGACGGGGTTACTGGCAGCGTTGGCGTCGACGGTTGACACGCATTTAAATTGGGGGGCATCGTATTGGACCCACGACCTTTACGAGCGTCATTTGGCCCCGAAGTTGCTCAAAAGAGAACCTTCCACGCGTGAGCTTGTCTGGGTTGCCCGCTTTTCAAATGTGGGGCTCATCACGCTTGCCCTATTTATTATGGCGCGGCTTTCTTCTATTCAAGCGGCGTGGCACATAACGCTTCTTTTTGGAAGCGGACTGGGTGTTGTTTTGATTCTGCGTTGGATTTGGTGGCGCATCAATATTTGGTCAGAATACGCGGCTGCGCTCAGCTCTATCATTTTGGCCCCCATCTTATTGACCCAATTTCCCGAGCTCGGCGAAGGAGGAAAGTTACTCGCAATGGTTTTTATTTCTACCTTTGCGGTGGTGGGCGTAACACTCTTAACGAAGCCGGAACAGGTTGAAACACTTGTCTTGTTCTATCAGCGTGTAAAGCCGCCCGGTTTTTGGGGCCCTATTGCGCAAAAAGCGGGAGACTCGAGCGAGACGCCCCTGACCCTTTTCAAGAAGGCTCTCGTCGCGACAGCGCTCACCAGTTTTGTGGTTTTTGCGCTTCTTTATATCGGTTGTAAACTTCTATTCGGTTAACTGCACCCAATGCGGAGCTACTGATTCTTAATGCTTTCGTCAAGAAAGGGCAGTATGTCGGTATGATGCCCGATCATTTTCCACTCGCCCTCGTCATTTTTGTGGAACACGTTGGTGGCCCGGATCGAGACTTTGACCGGATTCCCGTCGGCATCGGTATTTTCCCCGATTTCGTAGTTGTAGGTGATGCCCATATGATGGCCTGAGTTAATCTGCATGCGATCCGCTTTCACCTGACCCCCCATCTTCTTGGCGGCCTGTTTTTCCCAAACTGCCTTGACGTTTTCCCAGCCGACTTCAAAGGTGCCGTCAGGCCCCATGTAAGTGACATCGTCGGCGTGTAACCACAGAGCGGCCATCGGCGCGGCGTCTCCTGTAAACATGGCGTTCAAGGCGACGTAAAACTGATCGGCTGCCGCTTTGACGGCATCGTTGCTCTCATTCTCCGCACGGGCTGGATTCGTGAAACAAAAACTTGCTATCGCCAAGGTAAATATCAGCAATAAGGTCAGTCGCTTTATCATCGGAAGGCCTTTCGTTAAAGGGCGCAGTAGTTAGCCGGGTGACCGGGCTGTTTCTGAAATAATGACAGATAGGCCGCCATAAAGCAAACTGAACGGCGGAGAGTTTTACTAAGAGTTTTTCGGTCACTGAGATATAATTCAAAAAGGCTTTTTGACTCAGCCGGAAACGGAGCGACTGGTCATGAACGGACACGAAAAATTTATGCAGGCCGCCATTGAAGAAGCACGCAGGGGCCTTTCCGAAGGCGGTATTCCAATCGGCTCGGCACTGGTCAAAGACGGTGAAATCATCGGACGCGGCCACAACCGGCGGGTGCAGAAAAAATCGGCGGTTCTGCACGCAGAAATGGATTGCCTGGAAAATGCGGGCCGCCTCAAAGCCGCTGATTATCAGAAATGCATTATTTATTCCACGCTTTCACCCTGCGACATGTGCACCGGAACGATCCTTCTTTACAAAATCCCCACGGTTGTCATCGGCGAGAATGAGACTTTTAAAGGCCCGGAAAGTTACTCGAAAAGCCGGGGCGTTCAGCTGATTAACCTTGAGTCTGAGGAGTGCAAGCGGCTTATGCGTGATTTTATCCACGAGCATCCGGAACTATGGAATGAAGATATAGGCGTTTAAGTAGGCTAAAAGGAATCACGTGAGAACAAATAGTAGTTTAAGCCGCTCGTTTTTAGCGATGGTCATGATGATACCCGTCTTAGTGCAAGCGACCTATGCTGAAAGTCAGATAAAATTCAAGCATATTCCTATGCAATACATTGTGGCCTTGAGTGATGCGGGCGAAAACTCCGGGAGCGATGCGCAATTGTGGGGGCTGTGGTATCAAGATCCGGGCCCTCGAGGATGCCGGTTGGAAAACTACAAAGAGTTAAAGGATACGGGCGTTGCCCCGGCCCAATGGGCATTTGACGGAAAAGATTGGTGGCTTGAGGAGCACGGCCTGATTATGGAGAAGCCAACCTTTCCGCTGCCGCCCGGAAAATACGTCGTGACTGGGGGGCGGGAAGTCACGAGCGTACTTACGGTGGACCCCATGGACGAAAGTGGTTCGCAGCACTGGCAACTCGATCATGACGCGAAGCTTTATGATGTGACACACCTGGCCTGTCATGCGGCACGCTATACACCGGCTGAAGACAATGCTTCTTGTTCGCCGGACATGGTAGAAAAAGCAGCCTTTCCGGTAGCTCCTGGTATTTCAATGCCTTTAATCAACGGTTGTAACAAAAAAGAGTATGCGGTTCTTTTTGTGATAGGTGAGGCTGAATAACCGGACACCGTCCGGCGGGGAAGGGTAAGAGCCCGGTCCCGCAAACACTTGCTGGATTTTGACTTTTAATTACGATAAGATGCACACCATGGATTTTCTTAAAAAACGAAACGGTTCCAGGCTATTTTTTATCGAGTTCCCGATCCCGGTTGTTATCCTCGCGCTTATCTTTTCCGGATGTGCCATCACACTGAGGCCGGAATTTGCAGGCATTCCGCAATTTAATAAAAAACCAATTCTGCGTGTCGGATCGATCACTGAAACCGTGACAGGAACTTGGAAGATTTATCCCGATTCAGGTTTCCGGCGTTATGTGATTGAGGCCTTAAATGAACCTGAAGCACAGAGTTACTTTTCAAATGAGATGTCAAATCTGATGATGAATATTGATCTTGTCTCAGACCATGAAGATGACAACCCGCGGCTCGGAAATCTGGGTGCGCTCAGTATGGTCACACTTGGGATTATTCCGCTCAATTATTTTTCAGAATGGAATGCCGAAGGGGAGGTTGAAATCGTGGACCAGGGCGGCAATGTGGTCGCTGAATATGTGTTCCATGGAAGAGCCAGTTATGAAATTTGGGCATTCCCCTTAACCATGTTCGCGCTCTTTGGTGCAGGCCTTCGTGGGGAAGGCGACGCCCGCGCTCTTGGCAAAAGATCGGCGCACAATTTCCTGAATCAAATCTTTGAGGTCATCGAAAAGGATTACTCAAAATTGGCTGCTTACGCAGGTGTTCAGGCCGAGGCACAGGCTGCCCCGACCGTTGCCCCCCCAAGCCTCGTTGTTTAGGAAATATCCACGATTGCTAAATGAAATATTTATCTAGATTCTTCAGCTGTTTTGTTCTTGTCACTTCGATTCCTTTTACGCCGCTTTCTGCCGAAACGGTCACGGTACCCCCGGGCACTTCATTTGAAGATATCCTCGCAAAAGGCCGGGCATCTGCAAACGAGAAGAACTATATTGATGCCGTGCGTCATTTTTATGACGCCCTAAACCGCAAACCGCTTCACCCTGAAACCCTGTATTACCTTGGGCTCACCTACCAAAACCAGGGTGCGCCGCTGATTGCGCTCTTTTGGTATGAGGCCTATCTTGAAGCCCATCCGGACTCGCTCATAAAAGATCAAGTCGAGGCGGAAACAAGGCGCCTTTACGCCAGTGTGCGAAAACAAGCAGAGTTACTTCTAAATCTTGCGCTGAAGACCATTAATGAAATCCCATCGCAACTGCCGCTGGATAAACGGGTGTTGATGGGCAAGCTTGCCTTTATCTATACGGTCACGGGCAACATCGATACGGCAGTCAAGCTCGGAGTCAATTCGATTTACAGCGGAGCGGCAACAGATTCCTACCAACGTTTTTATGGCCAGTATCTGGCAGACCTGTTTCATTATAAGGAAGCGTTTGCGATTGTCGGAGAAATGACAGACCCGGCGGAGATCGATAAGCTCCTTTATTCGATCGGTTATTTTCAGGCGATGCGCGATGAACATGATGAGGTTGAAAAAACGCTTGAGCAAATGGCGCCCTCGGGGAACAAAGAAAAGCTGATTCAGCTTTGGACGGCACGGCTCACGCGTGAACTTAAAACAGACCGTGCCAGAAAATGGGCCGAGCAAGTGCCGGAGGAATCCCCCTATTTCGCGGAGCTTTGGCAGAGCCTCGCGATGGGATATCTAAAAGCCGGAAGATTAGAAGAGGCAAAAAAAATCATCCCGAACTTAAACGGATCTTTTACGGCAAGAACCATCAGCGGTGAAGGGGCTCTAGTCTTAGAAGAACTCAACAAGCTGGAAAAAGACAAAGACCGGCCATGGCTTCGAGAATATTATTTTTTCCATATCACCACAACGCTTGCCTGGATGGGGGAACTTGAACTTTCAAAAAAAGGATGTGAGCTTGCCAAACAAGCCGCAGAACCGGACGGCAACACAGCACAAGGGGACTACGCGGAACTTGCCTGTGCCTTTTATTTTTATGAAGCCGGCGAGTTTCACCAGGCATTGTCTCAGATTCAAAAGGTGAGTCCCGAAAACCAAGGGTCTTTTGGGGTGTCGTTCTTTTGGCGGCTCATGACAAAAGAAGACCTGACGAATGCCGAGAAGATGCTTTCACAAATGAAGCCATCCCCGATTCAAGCGGGGCTTCTGCTTGAACTGAGCCGCGGGGCATATGCCGCAGGGATGGGTGAGGTTTACTCGAAATGGATCACACAAAGCCTCAAGACCGCCATTAATTTTCGCCATGAGATTTTACTTCGTCAGATCAGCCGTGATGCGGGTCGCTATGGCGACAAAGCGCTCAGTGATTATGCTGCGCAGGCCGCGCGTGTTGCGCGCTGGAGCACCTACGCTATGAAATACAGTGAAATCCAGGCAACAAGTTCGATAGCCTCTTATCTCGATCAGCATAGGCCGGATGATTTGAGGGAACTGGCACAGAACTTAATGGATGCGGCGGTGCATTATGTGGTCATGGTGCAGGCACTCAAAAAAGAGTCATAAGATGAAAAAAACAATCTTCATTATGATCTCAGTCATGCCCCTTTCAATCAATGGCTTCGCTTACGTTCCCGATGTGGGCCCGGGTCACTGCGTTGCCAATTGCGACGCGCCGGATTACTCAAGCTCTTCGTCGAGTTCTTATTCGTCTTACAGCTACGATTCCTATTCCGCGTTGGGTGATTCTTTTTATCAGCTCGGGCAAAGTCTGGGCCAAAGCATCGCTGACAGCTGGGCGCAGGCCGCAGCAAATCAACAAACAGGGCTCAGTTACAATTCTTATGGAAACTCAGCCCTTGCCACCGGGAACTGGGATGATGCGATTTCGCAATACGAACAGGCCTTGGCGTATCTCCCAAATAATTATGTGGTGCAGCAAAACCTGAAGAAGGCAAAAAGCGGACGCTCCAATAAACAAGGTGCCGATGCTCATGCGCGCGGAGATTATGAAAGCGCGCTTTACTATTACCGGGAGTCGCTTGAAATGGACCCCGGCGACCATGTTGTCCGCAATAATTACCGCGTGACCAAGAAAATGCAGCGGCAAAAAAATGCGCATGAGCGCGCGGATCGTCTTGAAACTTTAATGGCAGAAACGAGCCGCGAACTTCAAAAGGAATTTGGCGATGTGACAACCGAGGCAGAAAATGTATCTGCGCCGCGTGAAATTGATTTTAATGCCTTGAATGCAATCTCAAGCAATCCCAATGCGGGCAAAGGACTGCGTATCAAGAGTGATATCCCGATGCCTATACAACGCGAAAGCGCCGAAGACCGCGCGTTTAAGTTTGATAAGATTAAAGACATGCCCGAGGTGGATAAGGCGATTGAGCTTGCGAATCAGGCGTCGGTGAAGTGGGAAGAAACAAAAGAGTGGGTGGGTGACCAGGTTGAAGGCGGTGTGAAAGCGAAATTGATTGAAACCATTGAAAGCCAAATGCCCGAGACCTATCACACTTTAAAGGGGATCAAGGAAGAGACCGAGGCCCTTTATGAGAAAATCGGCGGAGAACATAAAAAGACGGCATCCGGTGCGTTTGATCTTATGCGTGAAGGTGTGGACGAAGCGGGAAGCACTTCGGTGACGGGAGTCGTGGATGAAAAAATCGACCGGTTTATTGACGCGCGCGCAGCAGGCTATACAGATATGGCGGATGAGATCATTTCAGATAAAGTGGGCGGCAAGGTTGACGAACTGACACAGTTTGAGGAGCCCGACTGGACCGCTGAAAAATCCACGGTGGTCTCGATTGATAATAAAAAGAGCTACGACCGTGAGCGCGCCGAATACCTCAATAAGCACGCGAGATAAAGAACCGTAAAAACAGACCGGACGCCGTCCCGTGAACCGCATACCGGTATGCGCGCTCATTTCACGGCAACGCGGGACGCGGTTCTTAAAGTGCTGGACCCGGCCCGGCTGCGGTGGCTTTCCTTCAGCCATTTTGAGGTCGACGAGTGCGGGGCCTTGAACGACTGGCTCCGGATCCTTCATCAGTTCGGCGACGGGGCCCGGGCTCTGAATCAAGACGAGGTTTGATTGAGTTTATCGCTATATAATACCGCGCTTCGTTAAATAAAACATCACAAAAGATGTATTATTGTCTGTTATTGTATTGAAATAAAGCATCAAATAAGATATATTATCTATAGATAATGCCGTTAATACATCAATTAAGAGGTGTAAAATGGAATTCGAAACACTGACAGAGAAAGCAACCCTAAGCGAACTGGGACAAAGAATAGCTTGCCACCGTCTCAACAAAAATATGACTCAGAGTGCACTTGCTATCGAGGCTGGGGTCTCCAAGCCGACAATTCAGCGCGTTGAAAGTGGCGCCTCCACTCAAACTTCAAACTTAATCCGCATTTTACGCGCGCTCAAATTACTCGGCAATGTGGATGCTTTAGTCCCGAAGCCGCCTATCAGCCCTGTTCAGCAGTTAAAGTTGCAGGGAAAGCTCAGACAACGCGCATCCTCAAAAAAGGAAAAGAAAAGAACTGATGGTAGTTGGTCATGGGGTGAGGAGACGTGACTTATGCAGCCGTCAACCTGTGGGGTCGTAGCATTGGTGCTGTAAGCTGGGATAAAGAAAAGAACCTAGCTAATTTTGAATATACGCCGGCCTTTCTCAAGAGTGGCATTCAGGTAGCCCCACTGATGATGCCTCTTTCCTCCCACGTTTATTCTTTTCCGGCAATCTCACGTGAAACATTTTACGGGCTACCCGGTATGTTAGCGGACTCTTTGCCGGATAAGTTTGGGAATATGTTGATCAATAAATGGCTTGAAAGTGAGGGGCGGCGCGTAGAGAGCTTTAATCCGGTTGAACGGCTTTGCTACATCGGAGAGCGCGGTATAGGTGCGCTTGAATATGAACCAAGTCAGGGCCCTAAGGTCAGTGGGGCACATAGTCTGCACGTGGACGCCTTGGTTGCCTTGGCTAGTGAAATTCTCACAAAACAAGAATCATTCAAAACAGCCTTCTCTGAATCCGAAAAAGAACAGGCCATGAAAGATATTCTTCGTGTAGGCACTTCGGCGGGTGGTGCACGCGCAAAGGCGATTATTGCATGGAATCCTAAAACCAATGAAGTTCGTTCCGGAAATATAGATATAGCGGAAGGTTTTTCGTATTGGATTTTAAAATTTGATGGGGTGAAAGGGAATAAGGATAAGGATCTGGAAGATCCCGAAGGCTATGGTCTGATTGAATATGCTTATCACAAGATGGCGGCGGCGGCAGGTATTAAGATGATGGAATGCAGGATTTTGCGCGAAGGCGGCCGTTCCCATTTTATGACAAAGCGTTTTGACCGTAATGAAGCAGGGAAAAAAATACACATGCAATCACTTTGTGCTTTAGCCCATTATGATTATAACCAGGCGGGTGCATACTCCTATGAACAAGCCATGCAGGTTATGCGTAAATTACAGATGCCAATGGAGAGTCTTGAAGAACAATACCGCCGCACGGCTTTTAATATTATTGCGCGCAATCAGGACGACCATGTCAAGAATATTGCCTTTCTTATGGGCAAAGCCGGGAACTGGGCTTTATCTCCAGCCTTTGATGTTACTTATAGTTATAATCCATCAGGGGGTTGGACGAATAGGCACCAAATGTCGGTGAATGCCAAACGTGACGACTTCGTGAAAGAGGATTTTATTATGTTTGCAAAAAATGCCGCTTTAAAAAAAACGAATGCTATGGATATTCTTGAGGAAGTGCAAAATACCGTCAAAAAATGGAAAAATTTCGCCGACCGATGTGGCGTACCCAAGGCCATTGCCCAAAAGATAGCTAAGACACACCGCACAAAAATTCTCTGATTAGTAAGCATAACCGTAGAAAGTTACCGGGTACCAAAGGGACACGTAATAAATATAGGTGCCAGGCAAAGGCGTAACGTTGGAGCGAAATTGTAGGAGAGGGAATGGACCTTGATCTCTTGTTATCAGAATTGAAAAAGAATAAAGACCCCGGCACAGGGCTGGGGATAGCAAGCCAAGCAGTCAATGGTATAAATGAACTTGTCGTGGATGCTGGGCGTGGCAAATTTCCTTGGTCGCGGATACCTGGGAAGGGAACCAAGGGGGAACTTTGGTATAGGAACAGGCTATATTGGCTAAAGACTATACCACTTGACGGTGACGGTTGTTTTATTGCGCTTCATTCAGAATCGCCAGTTTATCAAAAAAATAAAAAGGGACGGTGGCCTGCGGATTTGTTTGGCCTATTTCACGAGCGCCAGACGACGATGCTCTGCGTTATTGAACTGAAGGCCGGAACGGCAGGTGATAATGTGCTTTATGCTATCGTTGAAGGAGCCCGCAATCTTCATCTGCTTCGACAAGCCCACCCGGCTTTAGTGAAAAGCTGGGTGGCTGCAGGCAAAGCCGATCGGAACGCATGGGGAAAGGGCAATCCCTTAGCCGAAGTTTCCAAGAAAAGAACGAAATTAATTATATTGGGTGACTGGGCGTGGATCAAAGCGCAGGGAAAATGGAAAGGTGCCGCAAAAACCTTGCGTGGCTTGCTGGCAAATAGCCTAAAACAAGATTTATCCATTCACTGTTTGAATAAAAATGCTAAGCCAGCGAGTAAGCCGCATGCGCTTTTGCCTGTCTGGCGACGGCTGTAAATTCTGACAACGGTTTTTAACAGAAGGAGAATCAAAATGGCCTCAATTTCTGAGATGGCCCCTGACATTTACCGCATCAGTACCTTCGTGCCTGAATGGAATCTTCAATTCAATCAATTCTTGGTCAACGATGAAGAGCCCCCTGCTGTTTCATACCGGTATGCGCGCTCATATCACGGCAACGCGGGACGCGGTTCGTAAAGTGCTGGACCCGGCCCGGCTGCGGTGGCTTTCCTTCAGCCATTTTGAGGTGGACGAGTGCGGGGCCTTGAACGAGTGGCTCAGGTTGGCGCCGGAGGCCACGGCGGCGTGCAGTGTGGTGGGGGCACGCGTCAATCTAGCTGATTTTTCCGAACGGCCGGCGCGTGAATTAAATGACGGAGAAGTCTGTGGATGCAGTACAGGTTCTGCCGGGGACGGGCATCACTTTCTTCTCGCTCCGCCCGATTTTCTTCAAAAAGAATGTCATTGATTCATGTGCCTGGCGGGTCTATATTAAAACCCTATAAAAGATATGTTTAAAGTTATTGTTAGTTGTTAGTTTCTGACCAAAATCCAGCCTCAAAAGGAACCCCCTATGCTTTCCCTCTCGGCCGTCAAATCAAAATTTTTTGTCAGCGTCATCACGTTCTCCTTTTTTCAATTAATCTTATCGCCCAGCTCTGTTTTGGGGCAGCCTCCCGCGATGCCCCCGGCAGCTGTCTTTTCTGCCGGTCAGCCGGAGGTTCCTGTTGATGAACCGCCGCAGCAGGAAAAGAAGAAGCCCAAGGGCGCGGAGGAGGCCCCTGCAGATTTTTTTTCGCCGCAGACATTATCTTCACCCGATAACCCGCCATTCGGTGACGGCTTCGATATTCAGGAGTTGATCGATCTGAGTCTCTGTTATTTTGTTCCCGCCAACGGCCTTGTCGAAAGCACGTCGGGTTATCCGTTTGAAGGATTTCGTCAAACGGATTTCACGCAGCCGACGGCCATCGGTTTTTACGCGCAGTTGTTGTCCAATGTAATTTCCGGTGATTTGCAAACAGAGCACATGTCTAAAGCCGATGCGATTGCGGGTTTGGACCGATTGACGGATTCGCTGCTCGTGGATCAGGAAAACTTGGGGTATAAGGGACTGCTGCCCTGGATGGGTTATGACGGCACGAATTGGAATCGAAAGAACGATCTCTTTGGCCAACAGGTCGTTTTGGGAGATAACGCGAATTTGTCGGTGGCTTTGGGTGCAACTGCCGGCGCTCTTTCCGACGAAAGCCTGGCCGGCGATGCGACGGTCCAGGGTATCAAGGACAAAATAGATGCCTTCCTGGAAGGGCAGAGGGAAGGGTATGAGTATCTGTTTAACCCCGCGGCCGGAAGGTTCCGGCGGGGATGGAACTTCACGAACAATAGTTGGGTGGGCGGAGACAATGGTACCGCGCATTTTTTTGGAGATGAGTTTCGCCAGGCCATTCTGTTCTTGTCGATGCGCTATGATTTTCCGGAAACTGTCTATACGAGTTTGGAGACTTCGACAACGGAGTATACCTTGTCGACCGGTGAGGTGATTTCGACGGTAATGCCTTTTGACGGCGGGGCGTTTCAAATGCTTTGGCCGACACTGACGATGCCGGAAACGAATGACCCGCGCCTCAAAACGATGTTGCGCAATTTTGTGACGATAGCGCTAGACCATGCCAAGGAAAATAACCTACCCGGTTTTCTCTCCGCAAGTTACGGCGGTATCGATGAGTATGTCTCGAATGCGGGCATTACGGAGCTTTCCTTTAACCCCGCGCCCCGCAACGAAACGATAGCCTCCCTTTATACCTTGGGTGCGGCCTACATGATTGCCCCGAATGAGATTGAGGTTTTTCTCGAACAGATTTTCCAAGCCCATCCGGATCTCATCACCAATCATGGGTTGTGGGAGGGTGTCAACGTCGCGGCGGGAGAGGTCATTCAGGAGCAGATTGTGGCCAATGTCTCAACCTTTGTCCTCGGTCTGATCGGTAAGGGCCCCGAACATATGACGCGCTATCTTCAGGAGAAGGGGTTGGCTTGGAAACTTGAGGCGGCCTACCGCCCCGAAGAGCTCATTGATATTATCGCTGACAGCAACAACGCCTTTTCCTGGGGAGGGGGCTTTATTACGGCAGGGCGCTCGGATGACGAATACCATATTACGGCCAACCGCTTCAACTTCGTAGGCACGGCCTTTTTGCATGACGGTATCAATATTGCGGGCAAGACCCTGCGGATCAAGTACTGGTCGGACACGGCTGTCGGCTCTACCAAGATCGAATTCAAGGAGCGGCGTGGGGGCCAACTCGACACTCGCCTCGTGCTTGACGAGGTACGGTTTGCGGATACAAACGGGGAGGAGCGGGTCATAGAGGTCGAACTGCCCGCCTCGGTAGGACTTTTCGATATTGATGAGACCGTGATTACGATCAACTCCTTATTCGGAGCAGGTTTGAGTATAGGCTTCACGGATTTTGACATTGTCCCGACGGATTTTAAGGACCTCGTCTCAGACGGTACGGGAGCTTTTTCATGGGGCAGCCAGATTACGGGTTATCCGGCGGGCGACGAGTATGTGATTCAAAGCCCCGCTTTTACGACGAGCGGCACGGCGTTCCTGCAGGGTGGCATTGATGTCTCTGGCGGGCAACTCAAGCTCCGGTATCGCTCGACAACGGATGTCGGCAATATGAAACTGCAATTCAAAGAACGCACGGAAAGCGGTCTCGAGGTAAGGCTCGACCTCATCAACTATGTGCTTGAGAATACGGGCGGTGCCGAGAGGGAAATATTGATCGATCTGCCTGTGTCTGAATTTCTCGAACACATCGACGAGATCGTGATGTTGTTAACGGGGGGGGCGGGAAATCCCCTGGATCTGGTCATTACGGATATCGACATGCGGCAATACGAGGTTATGGATGCCCTGGCTCAGAGTCAGAATATTTTTATCTGGGGCGATCAAGGTGTTTCAGGCTTTCTCACGAATGAAGGCTATACCATTCAGAGCGCCGTTTTTCATTCCGCGGGCGCGGCTTTCATTCAACCCGATTTCGGTATCAATGTCGCGGGCAAAGACTTGAAGATTCGCTACAAGTCCACCACGGCTGTAGGGAAGGTAAAGTTCGAGCTTAAGGAACGTTCTTCGCAAGGGCTTGAGATCATGCATGTTACCGAGGAAGTGCTGTTTGTGAACACGGGCGGCGAGGTGCGCGAAGTAACCGTCAACCTGCCGTTGCTTCTGGATCTTTTCAACCTGCACGAGTTAGTCATGTTGATTACCGAAGGGGCCGGAACGCCCTTGGACATGACTATCACGGGAATCGAATTCTCAGACCGCAATGAAAGTGATCTGATCAGTGAAAGCACGGGTAGTTTTTCCTGGTCGAACACGAACCCCATTACGGGCTTTGCCCAAGGCGACGAGTACCACCTTTCGAGCCCCTGGTTTTACTCGAGTGGGACGGCTCTGCTTGAAGACAGCGTCGATCTCTCAGGCCGTGCCCTGCGACTCACCTACAAGTCCACGACGGATGTCGGCACGTTGAAGCTGGAGTTCAAGACGCAAACGGCGAACGGCGTAGAGGTTGTTTATACAATCGACGACATCGAGCTGGTGAATACGGGAGGTGACGAGTATGTCATTGTCATCAATCTCCCGCCGCTGGAAGGCCTGATGGATATCGACGAAATCTTATTTCTCCTCTCCGACGGCACCGGTGGCGCGCTCGATCTTACGATCCTCGACTTCGATATTCTGTAGCCGGCCGGCGTCCATGGATACCACTGTATTGAAAGAATGCACAGCCCTAGCGTTTCAAAATAAGATCACCTTTCCCGAGACGGTGAAGCGCTTGGCCGAGACAGGGGTGGAGCGCTACTGCGCCGATCTTGTACGGCTGGAGAAATTTTACTACGCGCCGACTGGGCAGAATGACACCGTCGCGATGCCTTTAGAAAACCCTCCAACGATCGCGATGACCTTTTCCCAAAAGACAGTCCAGGAAGCCATACGGGCCAGCCAAAAAGGGCAGATAGACTATGCCGAATTTTTAAGACGCATCATGAAGGCCGGCGTGGTTTATTACGACATCTTCATCCAGGGTCGCAAAGCCATCTACACCGGTCGCAACGGCGATTTTCACGTCGAAAATTTCCCGGTGATATAGGCGACAGACACGAAAAATGGGGACAGGCATGAAGGCCCCTAAAGGGATGTGCCAATAGCCAGTTGCGAAAGTCGTCCAATACGGGGAGTTTTTTCAATACAATAAAAGGCGTTGTCATTTAATGTGGCAACGCCTTTTATTATTCAAACATGATAAAAAAACTCAAATTAGAATTAGAAAAATTCAAAAAAGACTTAAAGGTCTATCAGCTCGTTTATGCTGATCCTCGGACACCCAAACTCTCGAAATGGCTTTTGGGGATAGCCGTTGCCTATATTCTTTCTCCGATTGATTTGATACCGGATTTCATTCCGATTATTGGCCATTTGGACGATCTGATCATTTTTCCGTTACTGGTCTTTATAGCCACTCGAATGATCCCTCGGGCCGTATTTGATGATTGCAGAAAGCGGGTTCAATCATCCGGGAAAACAGCTGAATAAAAAAAAGGATGGTATTCAAGCGACCAAAGCCAAACCGTTTTCTGTGAACAGCGGTCGGATTGCTAAAAGTTCACTTCTGAAGGCTTCCGTGGGGTGTCGAAATGCGTCCAATAGGGGGAGAAATTATAATTTCATACTCGCGTTATCGTTACATCGAGCGAAAGTTCGAAGTAGCGGCAACGCTTTTTTATTCCCTTGACTCTGGAGTATACTCTAGGGTGTATGCTTTCATTGGAGGTTAAAAATGGTTACAGATAGAAGTCTCTATCAGATTGGTGAAGTTGCTAAACAAACGGATTGTTCCATTGATACGATCCGCTTTTACGAGAAAGAAGGGTTGCTTGTTACTCCTTCACGAACCGATGGAGGTTTCCGCAAATATGCACCTCAGGCCGTGGAACGTATCCGCTTTATCAAGAAGGCCAAGTCCTTTGGATTGACCCTTTCTGAAATCAAGCAAATCATGAGGGAAAGTGAAAAGGGCCTTGAGAATTGCTGTCGTCACGTGAACGCAATCTTCACCCATAAATTGGATGAACTTGAATCCAAAATTAAAGAGCTGCAAACCATGAAAAAAGGTCTCCGGGCTCTCATGGGAAGTTGGATTCCATTAGAGAAGGCTCGCAGTCAACGGTTTTCAATTTGCCCTCAAATTGAAGTGGAACGAAAATTTAAAAAAGGAAGGAAACATCATGTCAAAAAGAAAAGTTGAGATATTTACTAGCGGTTGTTATCTGTGCGAAGAGACAGTGAGCTTGGTTAAGGAGCTTGCTTGTTCAAGTTGTGAAGTCGAGGTTTATGATATATCCGAACCGTGTGAATCAGAGGAATGTGCCGACAAAGCAAAAGCATATGGGATCAATTCGGTTCCGGCAGTCGTAATTGACGGTAAGATAGCTGAGTGCTGTAAGCGAGGAAAACCTGATCGGGAGGCATTGCTTGCTGCTGGATTAGGTACAGCACTATGAAATCAAAGTGGTGGGCACAGGTCGCCTCTTTTTTTTCCGCCACGCTGGCCTTGCTCTGTCCATTGTGTATCCCAGCCGTTGGAGCTTTCCTAGCTTCGATAGGGCTTGGATTTGCTTTGAATGTTGTGTTCCTCCGGTCACTTCTTGTGTTCTTTCTTGTCGCAGCGGTTGCTTCCCTGGTTTGGTCAGCTAAATTGCAGGGAAAATGGGTTGTGGTCGTCATTGGGGTCGTGGGCGCAGCTATGATTTATATAGGAAGATATGTCTGGTTTAACCAAATCCTAATGGGCATGGGGGCATTTATGCTGATAGGCATTTCGATTCTGAATTTTCGTTTTAAGGCATCCTGCAATAAATGCGAATAATGCACTCAACTCATCAGATGCCCGTATTGTAGTTATAAAAAAGAGGAAGCCATGCCAGAAAACCAATGTGTCTACTTCTACACCTGCAAAGGCTGCAACAAAAGGTTAAAACCGAAAGAAGGCGATTGTTGCGTTTTTTGCTCTTATGGATCTGTCAAATGCCCTCCTAAGCAGCAAGAGAAGGAATGTTGCGAATAGACGGAAAAAGAAGTGAGCTCTCTTCTGTCATCAACCAGTTGCGAAAGTCGTCCAATACGGGGAGCCATACCCAGGCGTTACTACCATAATGCGGCAACACCTTTCTTTTGGTGTTGTTATCGATGTGGTTTGTCACCAGCCGAAACTGTTCCCACCTTTTTATTTTCAACATAAATGACCTTGTCTAGCCTACAATTCTATATAATCTATCAATGGCAAACAATTTCATAGCGCACGCCCAAGAATGGGCTGTTAGCGTCTCTAAGGAAGGTTCTCAAGTATGAGTTATCATCCGATCGTGGGTAAGCGCTTTAACCGATGGCCAAGCATTTATTTTCTAGGCGGAATTACTATAACAACTCTTATTGGTTGTCCGCTGTATTTGTATTTCTATGGTATTTCATGGAGTGGTTTTCTTATTTTTGTTGGAATGTCTGTTTTAACACTTCTTTCAATTACGGCAGGCTATCATAGGTTCTACTCCCATAAATCTTATCAGGCCGTCTGGCTTTATCATTTCTTGACCCTGGGTTTTGGCGCGGCCGCCTTGCAACAGTCAGCTCTGAAATGGGCCTCCCTTCATCGGTCTCATCATCAATATGTGGATACGGAGAAAGATCCCTATAATATTAAGAAGGGATTTTTTTACGCCCATGTGGGGTGGATCTTATTCTGGATTCGTTCCGTCGATCTCACGAACGTCAAAGACTTACAGCAGAATAGGCTCCTCATGCACCAACACCGGCATTTTCAAATTTGGGCAGCCGGATTCGGCGTGGTTTTACCGCTCATTATTGGCTTTGCTTGCGGAGAGTTATTCGAGGCTGCTTTATTTGGAATCGGGGCAAGGCTTTTTATCGTTTTCCAGGTTACCTTTTTTATTAATTCTTTCGTCCATACCTTTGGTAGCCAAAAATATGGGAAAACGATCAGCGCTCGGGACAATTGGTTAGGGTCTCTCCTGACTTTTGGAGAAGGTAATCACAGCTTTCATCATCGCTTTCCCAATGACTACCGGAATGGTATCCGCTGGTATCATTGGGATCCAGGCAAATGGGCCATTTACCTTCTCTCACGGCTGGGACTTGTATGGGACTTGAAGCGGACTTCCAAACAGGCCTTGGCTTTGTTCTAGCATTAACCAGTCGCGAAAGTCGTCCAATACGGGGAGCCATTGCGGAAGAAGCGCTGGAGGAGTAAGGTCCTTCGCCCCCGGGAGAACCGTTATAGTTACATGAACAAAATATTTTCGATTTTTCTGGCAGGACTACTCCTTAGTTTTGCCTGGCCGCTAAGGGGCCAGTTCGGACATGAACACGGGGCCATGATTCCCGGCGCAGCGGCCGCGGTTATTACCGCCGTTTTTATGGCCGGCGACAAATGGCGGTCTTGCTTCGCACAGGCGGTCATTTTCGGCAGCCTGGGGTTTTCGATCGGGGGAACATTCTCCTACGGATCGCAGGTGGCCGACATTGCGGCCGCTTCCGATTTTGGGGACGTGATCCCTCAACTCATTCATGTGTTTGTCACCGGCGCGGTGTGGGGGTGGCTGGGCATGCTTTTTCTCGGCTTTGCCTCGGCGGAGCGCGAGATCACTTTTCGGGACACGCTGGTTCTGACGATTGTGGGCGGCGGTGCGTGGTTGGCGACCGCCGTTTTCAACGCGGGTCCCGCCCTAGCGTGGACGGCGGGCGGCGCGGCGTTGTTGCAGGCTTATAATGCGCTTTGGAAAAGATCGCGCACCGTCACGCTATTTTCGGCGTTCGGATTTTTTGGATTCGGGCTCGGATTTTTAATTTCGGCGCTTGTTTTGCACTACGGGGCTCACGGTGTTCTGCCGGGCGGCTGGTGGAGATTGCGTGACCAGATTTGGGGCTTCATCGGCGGCATTTCGGTGCTGTTGGCGGCACGGTTCACGGCGGCGCGCGGACTCATGCCGGCTCCGCTCGGGGGGGTGGCCATCCGGCGTGCCGGATTCATCACCCTGGCGTCGCTGGTCACAGGGGTCAATGTCTGGAACGTTTACGGCAAGTGGTTCAAAACGACTCCGACCGTTCCCGAGCCCTTTTGGCCGACGGTCTATTTAGTCGTCTGCGCCGTGACTTTGGCGGCCATTGCCTTTTACTTTTTGACGTCGGCACCGGAAATGTTTTCGGGCGAGGGGCTTACTCGGACGCTCAGGGGAAGCACACTTTTTTTCTGTTGGTTTCTGGCCGTGCTTGCCATTCTCAAATCGGTCGTATATTCGGGGTGGGATGTCTGGGAACCCGCCTTTGCGCTTTTATTCATAGACTGCGTGATCCTAACCGTCGCAATCCCTTGGATTCTGAAGAAAAATACCGTATCCCTTCCGGAAGTGCCGGGTTAAAATGATCCTGTACCCCTTCCGAAAGGTCCCCGCAATTGTTTTGATCTCCATGGCTTATGGCTATTTCGCTTTAATCTTTGCTTTAGGGAACAGATACCAGATTAACCCGGACGGGGTGGCTTATTTGCGTCTCGCAAAATATCTTTCCGAGGGGCATTACCTTTATTCGATCTCCAACTATTGGTCTCCGCTGATCATTTGGTGCTTTGCCCCATTTTTATTTTTGGGTGTGGACGGCCTGATTACCGCACGGGTTGTCATCGCTGTATGGGGGTTATTGTTTTTATGGGGAACCTGGCTTCTTTCTAACCGGTTTGATTTATCTTATCCGTTTAAAAGCCTGGCGGGTTTAATCGCTGCGCTTACGATCGCAAAGTGGACATCGGCAATTATTACTCCCGATATTCTGATCGCAGCTTGTTTGGCCTTTTATTTTTATTTAGTCACGGACGCGGATTTAGTTAAAGGCAAGCAAAAGGCCTTTCTTTGCGGCATGGCGGCAGGTGCGGCCTATTTAGCAAAGGCCTATGCGCTGCCTTTTTTCCTAATTCATTTTCCGGTGACAATTTTCATAAGAAGACTGACGTCTGGCCGAAACAGCCGCTTCCCCCTCGGGAAAATGGTGAAAACCTTATGTTTTGGGATGATGGGTTTTTCATTGTTGGCGGCCCCGTGGATTGGTGTGATGTCTGTAAAGTATTCTACATTGACGATTTCCGCTGCCGGACATAAGCCGGAGCCATACGCGATTCACTCCTGGGAAGCCCCTTCGGATTTGGCGTATAAACATTGGTCGCCTTTTCAAAGCTTTGAAAATTTTAAACATCAGTTCAAAGTCTGCTTAAAGAACGCGGCGGCAATCGCGCTTTATTTTGGAATATTGGGCGGACCGGTTCTCGTTCTCCTTCCTTTTTTAGTTCTGACCGGCGCTAGTTTTATCGTTTGCCGCGGTTCCGATGAGCGGCTTTCTCCGCTGCGGGAAATGTATACAAAGGTTTATACATTGGGTATTATCTGAATGAAAAATTTTATGGTTCGCCTATTTCTGACGAGGTCGAGGGAATGGCCGATGAAATGAGCGCGGCGAACCTTAAGACAATGCTTGTGTTTTCCGAATCAAAGGAAATGCCGTTGCTGAAAGAATTTCTGGAAAGCGGCAGATTTGAACACCGTGCGCACATTCGCGGGAAAAGCTTCGGCAGCAGCCAGGACGTCGACGTTTTTTCCCTGTAACCAAAAGGCGTACCCTCTAGGTGTTCAGAAATGGGGTCGCATATCGAAGACGAGTATAGAAGTATCATGACAGGTGACGGAAGCCCGACGCTCAGCCTTCCGCCGACATGGGAACTCATGCACGCGGATGAAGGGGCGTTCACGGAGAGGCAGTATCTTTATCAGCCGCTCGTCGAAAAGGCTTTTGAGGCCGTGCCGGAGCCGGTGTTTCTTTCGCTGGGTCTCGGGCTTGGCTACAATGAACTTCTGATTGCTTTCGAAGCCCTCGAGCGCGGGCGCAAGCCGGCATTGATTGCGAGTTACGAGACGGCCGGTTTTCTCAAAGACGCCTTCGCGGCCTGGCTGCGGGGCGCCCCCGTTGCCTTGACCCCGGTCTACGATCAGATTACCGCCCTGTATGCAGTCCGGTACGCGCAGGCACCGGCCGCCGCGAAATCATTCCTGCTCGATCTGATGCAAAGTGACCGGTTCCGGCTGCTGGGTCCCATTGAGACAGGGGAGCCAAGCGCCGCGCATGGCATTTTGTTTGACGCGTTCAGCCCCAAGACCTGCCCGCAGTTGTGGACATCGGAATTTCTGGACGTCTTCTTCGATAGAGCGGCCGCAACGCCCTGCTTTGTTTCAACCCACGCCTGCAACGGCAAACTAAAGAGGGCACTCAAAAAGAACGGCTTCACGATTACCATTCAAGACGGCTTTGGAAGAAAATGGGAATCCCTGTGGGCTCAAAGAAACCTCATCAGAGGAGAGACTATGAAGGCTATCAGTGAATTCAGAAAACCGGACTTTGCAATTGACGCTTTGTTTTATGAGCGCTGGTCACCGCGTGTTTTTAACGGGGAAGAAATCCCGGATGAGGTTTTGAATAAGCTGTTTGAGGCCGCCAGGTGGGCCCCTTCGTGCTTTAATGAACAGCCTTGGCGATTTCTTTATGCAAAGCGCGGCTCTGAGGATTGGAATTTGTTTTTAGGTGCGCTTGTTGAAATGAATCAGGCCTGGGCAGGCAGTGCTTCTGTGCTCATCGCCTGTGTTTCGAAAAAGACGTTTACAAGAAACGGAAAGCCCAATGGGACGCATAGTTTTGACGCGGGAGCCGCGTGGCAAAACCTAGCTCTCCAAGCCCATCTTTTGGGGTGGGCGGCTCACGGCATGGCCGGGGTTCAGTATGAGAAGGCGGCTGCAGATTTAAATATCACGGAGGATTTCAAAGTGGAAATGATGATTGCCGTCGGAAGGACGGAAGATCTTCAGGGAAAGGAATGGACGCCAAGCGGGCGTAACACGGTGGAGTCGTTCATTACAAAAGGGAAGTGGGACAAATGAAAAGGTGCCTGTTATGAGTCTTAAACAAATTCCGCCCATCATTTACGGAACGGCATGGAAACAGGAGGCGACCGCCGGGCTTGTCAAACGGGCCGTGGCCGCGGGGTATCGCGCTATCGATACCGCGAATCAGAAAAGACATTACCGCGAAGATTATGTCGGTGATGCGCTGCTCGAACTGAAAGAACAGGGGATTCGCCGCGAAGACCTGTTTTTGCAGAGCAAGTACACTTATGTGGAGGGGCAGGATCACCGCCTGCCTTACGACCCGGAGGCCGATTTCACCACCCAGGTGCGGTCCTCCTTCGCAAGTTCGCTCGAGAATCTCCATACGGATTATATCGACTCTTACTTACTTCATGGGCCGAGATCCTCGGCCGGCATGACGGAGGCAGACTGGGAGGTGTGGGCCGCGATGGAGAATTTGCACCGGTCAGGTCAGGCGCGAATGATCGGTGTGAGTAACGTGGGCCTCCGTCATTTGACGGCGCTTTGCGCCAGGGCCAAGGTCAAACCGGCCATTGTGCAGAATCGCTGCTATGCCGAGCGCGGCTGGGATCAGGACGTACGCGAGTACTGTTTAGCGAACCAAATCATCTACGAGGGTTTCTCGTTATTGACGGCGAACCCGTACGTTTGGAATGACCCGCGGGTCGCGGTCATTGCCCGCCGCTTAGAAGTCACGCCCGAGCAGGTGTTATTCCGCTTTGCCGTGCAGATTGGGATCCTTCCACTGACGGGTACCTCGGACCCCGAGCATATGAAAGAAGATCTTGAGGTCGCGAACCTGGAGTTACCCGCCGCTGATCTTGACGTCATCTACGCCGTCACATAACATAGGCGTTTCGCACCCTTAAAATCGGCGCTGTATTTTTTGTTTTTAAAAAGTGGTAACTTAACCAAATAAAGTTGAGCCTAGTGCGATGTTTAAACCAAAGTTATTAACTTGCCTTAAGGATTATTCCTTCCCGCAATTTCGGTCGGATGTCATCGCGGGTGTTATCGTCGGAGTTGTGGCGTTACCGCTTGCGATTGCCCGAACGGCTACCAATGTTCATAACGGGGGCCGCACGCCCGTTGCGGGAATGGTTCATGCGCTAACACTTGCGCTCATAATGTATTTATTTTTCAAATGGGCTGTTTATATCCCGATGGCGTTCATTCCTAATGGTTCTGAAAGCGCCGCGTAGTGACGTGGCCGTGCTTCTTGCGACGTTTTCGCTGACGGTCCTCTTTGACTTAACGATTGCGATCGAAGCGGGTGTCGTGCTTTCGGCGTTTCTGCTGATCCACCGCCTGTCATTAACGCCGAACATCGGGGTCATTTCGAAGCAATTTAACGATAATGAAGAAAACGGGGATGCCCTGGAATTAGACAAGGAGTCCATTCCGAAACACGTCGAGGTGTTTGAGATTGTGGGGGCCTTCTTTTTTGGGGTAACAGCCACATTTGTAGAGATCATGACCAGGATTGAGAAGGACGTTACGGTTCGAATCCTTCGAATGCGAAATGTGCTTAGTATCGACGCAACGGCTTTAAACGCACTTCGGCATGTCATAAAATATTCAAGGAAAAATGGCGTGGAAATATTAATTTCAGGCGTTCATGCGCAACCCATGATGGCTTTGCAGCAATCCGGGCTCTATGACGAAATTGGTGAAGAGAATATCCTGCCGAACATTGACGCGGCGCTGGCGAGAGCCAAGGAATTGAGGGCCGCGGACGGATGATTATAGAAGAGCGGTTCTTCGCGGCTCCATTCCAGAATATCGGCTGGTTATGACCATGATCTATGTTGACGCCGATGCCTGTCCGGTAAAGCCTGAAGTGATTCGTGTTGCCAAACGGCACGGCCTTGAGGTGACATTTGTGGCCAACTCGCGGATGCGGCTTCCTGAGGAATGGGAGGCGAAGCTGGTTATCGTTGACGATCAATTGGATGCGGCTGACGACTGGATCGTCGAGCACGTCGCACAGGGTGATATTGTCGTAACGGGGGACATCCCTCTGGCGGACCGCGCCATTAAGGCGGGGGTAGCGGTCATTGAGCCGAACGGGCGCATTTTCACAGCCGAAAATATCGGAAATATTCTGGCGCTGCGCGACCTTCTGCATGACCGCCGCGGCGCGGGAGAGAACATGGGCGGCCCCGCGCCGTTTCGCAAGGAAGACCGCTCGTGCTTTCTTCAAGGCCTGGAACAGATGATACAAAAATTAAAGCAGTAACCGCAGAAATGGTAGAATGCCCGGCACATCTACGGAGGCGCACTTTATGAGACATGTTACCTTTCTCTTTCTCGCGCTGTGCTTTGCCTTTTCGGCGAGCGCGGAGGCCGCAACCGCGACGATCACCAATAATGGAAATATCAGGGTTCGGGTTCAGTACAAGACTGCGGATGCCGAGTACCGGAATATTTATCTAAATCCCGGCGAGTCGGCGCCTGTCCCTGCGGGTTCGGAAAAGGTGAAGGTCGTGCGGGAGGTGGGGGAATGGGCCCAGCCGCCGGTGCCCGGTGCAGTCATCGACGTGGAAGTTAAAGAGGGCGACCAAGTTGTCAGCTCGCTCACCTGGTACGGGGAAAAGGCTTTCTTTAGTGCGCCGGTTGAAGGGCCTCCGCCGCCGGGGGAGACAGTCGCAGCACCGGCCGCAGCGCCTGCGGCAGCCGAGCCGCAAGTTAAACCCGAAACGAAGAACTATGAGCGGTTTGCCAATCCGCCCTCACCTTTCTGGCCGTGGTTCGGCGGCTTATCCGGTTCCGGCGTGACGGCCTTCTTTATCCTTATGATGCTTCCTTTTGTGCTTTCATTAGGCCGGGTTATTATTCGTCCCCGGAGTTTTCAACTGCAGCCGGGGTTTGGCGCTCGCGGTTGTCTTCCCGTATATTTGCTCGCAGGTATTTTTTTCGGTCTTTTTCTAGCGACTTGGGGAACCTGGGGTTATGCAAATTATGGGGAAGGGGAAGGTTTCCTTAGCCTGTTTGCGGCCGATCTTTACTTGTTCCCAATTTTTCTTGTGAGTGCGGCGGTTCGTGTCATTGGATACTCGCCGGAGTCTGTTTCGGCGATACCTCATGCGCTGCTCATTTATCCTTTTTGGATTCTGCTCATGGCGTTGCTTACACTGCCGATCGGCCGCTGGCGCGCGCAAACTTTGTACGGTTCGGCGTTTCTCGTGGCTTTATTGCCCATGCTGCTTATGGGCCGCGGCTGTGCGGGGCCTTACGCTTATGCGGAGGTTAATGCTTATCAAACGGCCCCGCTGCTCGCGGGTGCTTTCTCCTCTCTCTTTGTACTGCCGCTCATCTACATTGCGCTTCTTAATTTTGCCAGGCCTTATGACGCAGTACGGTACGGTTTTGAGGGAGGGCGGTCTTTTGTAAGCGGTTGTCTCCCGCTCGTCTTTAGCGGAGGACTCGGGCTTTTGATTGCCGTCTTCCTGCTTGCGGGTCTGCCTCTTTTGGGTAGCGAGTTTGGCGCCCTGCCGTTCTTTCATTTTTTGAGGAGAGTGCCGTTGATGGCAGGGCTCGATTTCCTGCCCTTTAGTTTGGCAGTTATTCTGTTTTGGACGGTCGCCGTCGGCGGGTTGGGGTTCAGTTTTAGAAGGCCTGTGTGGGGTCCGGCATTTTATTCGACGTTTTTGGTTTCGACTTTGGCGCTATTTTTTCTCGCGGGCAGTTTTTATCCGGGCCGCGCCCTTCTGAGGCAATTGGATGACGAAATTTATGATTTGCAGGACGCCTCGTGGTACGGCGAAACCACGGTCGAGGAGGACAATCTCCTCGATTTCCTGGAAGACTCAGGCCTTGTCCCCACTTTAGAAGAAAGAGAAGGTGCCTCGCTCGGCGGCTTTGGGGATCAGGTCGGGTTTCAATCGGGTGCCCGAAGACGTGTTTTTGTCAGGGATGCGGTCATAGGCCTTCTCAATCCCACAGAAACCAACGACCGTCAGAATCAGCAGAATTAAAAAAGCACCTTCGATTTACGCGCCCGTAGCTCAATTGGATAGAGCATCTGCCTTCGGAGCAGAGGGTTACAGGTTCAAGTCCTGTCGGGCGCACCATTTTTACAATTAGAAGGGATATCCATTCACCCATTCATTCTGTTTAGGATTGTCCGAGTGAGTCCTGCCATGTCCCAGTCAGCCGACGTTCAGGCGCCGGTTTTTTGTTTAAAAAGAGGGACAGAACTATTTTGCTTCAACAGCCCACAAAAACGCGAGTTAGGGAAAATTTGGAATTTTTTTTTAACATGTCCTAATTTTTAAACATGATTCTTTGATGAGAAATTCAGTTTTGAAAAAGACCTGTAAGGGTTTACAGAAAAACGGTAATGAGTCATCGTTTTGAGTTGGCACGCATCCTGCTTTATATAAGCATGTTCAAAATTCATCAAAATAGTTTTCTCTCCCGTGTTCCGGCTATCATTCGCAGCTCCATTTTTCTCGTATCACTTCCCATCATCCTTTTTTGCGATACCGCCTGGGCGGTAGACCTGGGAACCGCATTAGACTATGCGGTCCTTGCCAGCTCAGCAGTCACCAATACGGGCCCGACAACGATCAATGGAGATCTGGGTGTCTGGCCCGGCACTTCGTTCACCGGATCTGAGAGCATGACGATCAACGGAACAGTTCACCTCACGGATGCCGACGCGCAGCAGGCCCAAAGCGATCTCACGGCGGCGTACAACACGATAGTAGGTCTGTCGTTTGATTTCGACTTGAGCGGGCAGGACCTGGGTACTGTGGGAACGCTTTTTCCGGGTGTCTATCGCTTTTCGTCATCGGCTCAGTTAACGGGGGCACTTACGCTCGACGCCCAAGGTAATGACGACGCGCAATTTTTTTTCCAGGTTGGGAGCGCTCTCACGACGGCAAGCGGTTCGTCGGTCCTACTGCTCAATGGCAGTGAGGGGGATGATGTATTTTGGCAAGTCGGCAACTCCGCCACTCTTGGCGCAACCACTCTATTTCAAGGAAATATTCTCGCACTCACGAGTATTACGCTGAATACCGGCGCTCAAATTGGATGCGGCCGTGCCTTGGCGAGAAATGGCGCCGTGACCTTGGATAGCAATACCATCTCCAGTGTTTGCGATGATGACGACGGCGGCAACGGTGGTGGTGGAAGCGCGGTCCCGGAACCCAATTCATTGCTGCTGGTTGGTTTTGGCATGTCGATGCTCGCAGCATTTAAAACGCGTTTCGTTAAAAAGTAATCTCTAGAAGCACTTTCCTTCGTTTGCTTTTCGGCGGCGGGAGCGAGACGAGCGCGGTCCCGAAACCGGATTCCTTTCCCCGAAAGTTAAATCCTTCTCGTCCTTGAAATAGTAACCTCATAATCATTCTTCCTCTGGTAGAACCTAGTATAGCCGACAAGTAAAAATGTTAATTCCCGGCATCTGGTAAAAACAAAAGTTTGACCGAGGGCTTTTTCGAGGGCTTAATATCGGCCTATATCGAATAATCCCGGTACATTTCGGTCTACTCACTTTTCGATGAAAGCCGCTTTTACCCATCTAGATTTGCTATAATTCGGTCATAATGGACTATATCGGTTTACCTGCGTACGCGGACTTCGGAGCAAAGGGTTGCGTGTTCAAGTCACGCCGGGCGCAGATTTCTTTTTGACATTGGGGACTTTAGCGGTTACTATTTCTTAAGTATGAAAAAAGGTATCCTTGTTTTATTTTCATTGGTTGCGCTTTTAGGCATTTTGAATTGTGTTTTGATTGAGCCCGCTTTTGCTTGCAAAGATGAAGCCCCACATTCAGAGCAAAGCGGTGATTCCGATTGTTGTTTTATTCACTGCTCAATGCATCATCAATGGGTCACTGCAGGCGCTACAGCCCTAACCTTTAATAGTGCTTCTGCCGGTGATTACGTTCTAAATAGCAACACCTTTCAGCCAGACTCTCCCGTAGCTTCGATTTTCCATCCACCTCTCGCCATTTAAGACTAGACGCCACGCGTCTGTCTTTTCGTAATTTCAAAACCATCCGTCTATTTAAACATTTTTTAAATAAAAAGAGTCTCTATGAAAAACCGTTTCGGAGCAAGTTTGTTGATGACTATTGCTGTTGTCTTATTCCTCCTGGTCACTCAGGTGGGAGAGTCTCTCTCTGTGGAAGTAGCTAATTCTGCGGATGGAAAAAAATCAGTGCCGGATACTGGAATTTCGTTTGAGACTTTGCTGGAAGAGGTTCTCGAGAATAATCCGGAACTCAGATTCTATGAAGCAGAAGTCTTGGCGGCAAAAGGATTACGCAAAACGGCTGGCCTCTGGAACAATCCTGAGGTTAGCGGGTCTATTGGCCGCAAGAGAGTCATTAGCAGTTCTGATGATGGTGAAACTTCAACCGCCAAAGGTACGGCGAGTGAGATTGTGGTCACGCAGTCTCTTCCGTGGCCGGGACGAATCCGTTTACGCAAAGCAATCGCGGATCAGGATATTGAACTTGCGGAACTCGGCTTGGAACAGTTTCGAGGCTTGCTTAAAGCTCGTGCAAAAATAGCCGCTTATGTGCTTAGCGCCGCACAGGAAAGAGCGGAAGCAACGCGGGAAGTATCGGAGCATTTTCACGCTTTGCGCGAAGTCCTAACACAGCGGGATCAGGCAGGACTGACGCCTTTACTTGAAACGCGTGTGATTGAAGCCATAGAACTTAATATGCAACGAAAAGCCAGTCAGGCTTCACTCGAAGCGCAAGCGGCTTTATTCGACTTAAACCAACTTCGTGGAGCAGAGCCTAGTAGCTCATTTACCCTCAATCAAATGAACCTCTCATTTCTCCCGATTCAAATAGATAAAAATGAGCTCATAAAACTTGCAGCTTCTAACGATTATCAGGTCCGGCTACGTGCGATTGAGTTAGAACGGCAGGGATATACGGTAAGACTTGCGAAAAATGAAAGATTTCCTGACATCACGGCGGGACCAGCCATTGAAATGGAACGTGCCGGTGAGCGCGAACGCATTATCGGTGCGGCAATTTCCTTACCTCTACCGTTGTGGGATCGAAATCAGGGAAATATTGCGACTGAAAAAGCACACCAAATCCAAGCGGAAACTTCGTTCGATATGGCGCAACGAGATGCGGAGCGAAGGGTAATCGAAGCCATTGCTACTTATGAAACAAAGTTGAAGGAAATGGCGAATTGGAGGCCGGATTCTATCCAGCATTTTAAAGAAGCGGCTGAGTTGGCTGACCGTCATTACCGGCTAGGGGCAGTGCCTGTTTCCACTTATATCGAACTTCAATCCCAATACCTGGACACGATTGAAGGATTGCAAGATACAAAAAAGGAAGCGCTTGAAACGGCGGCCCAACTCGAATTGATGACCGGCGCTGATTTGTCACTTATTAAAACAAGTTTAGGCGAGCCGGAATGAAGCTAATACTTTGGATTTCGATCATTATTGGTGTCGCCATGCTTCCGTTGGGTTGCGGACGTAAAGAAGATAATCACGGTAAGGAAAAAGTCGAAAGCGGACATAGTGATGAAGAATCACCTTCAGGAGCAACATTTAAGGCAGGCAAAGGAATTACTTTAAGCGAGGAGACAAGTAAAATTCTGGGGCTTGAGATCGTGGATGTGACTGAGGAATTGTTACCTGAGGTCGTTCAATTGAATATTCAAATTTTTACCGAAACCCATCGTTTTGCAGATTTCGATATAGATCACACTGGTTGTCAGTTTCATGGCTCTGGTTTTTTACCTTCGGATAAAGTGGCTTTAGTAAAGCCTAAGCAACCGGTCAAATTTAAAACCTCTCGCGGTGAAATGCGCGATGGTTTTGTTGTGGCAGTTCAGAAACCGCTTACACATGGAGAAATCGAAATTATAGTTGGAGTGACAACTGTGGACAGCAATCTCAAAGACGGTGAATTTGTAAGTGCGACGATCTCCGTGCCGCGCAATAAGCCGGTAACAGTCATTCCAAGTTCCGCACTTTTACGTACCGCAGAAGGGACATATGTATACGCAGTCAATGGAGACGCTTACTATCGAACGGCAGTGACCGCAGGCGGCAGTGCGGATGAGAAAATTGAAATTACTGACGGATTATACGCGGGGGATCAGGTTGTAGTAAAACCCGTAGAAACTCTCTGGATTATTGAACTTCGCGCGACAAAAGGAGGAGGACATTCCCACTAATTTATGCTAAACCGAATCCTTGAATTTGCTGTTCGACAACGTTTATCTGTAGTGATCGCCACGCTTGCGCTCGTCGCTATTGGAATTTGGTCGGCAACGAAATTGCCTATTGATGCGGTGCCAGACATTACTAATATTCAAGTCCAGGTGAATACCGTTGTGCCCGCTCTGGCTCCCGAAGAAATTGAAAAGCTTGTCACTTTTCCAATCGAAAATGAAATGGCGGGAATTCCCGGTTTGACAGAGCTTCGCTCACTTTCCAAGTTTGGTCTTTCTCAGGTAACGCTTGTTTTTGAAGAAGGCACGGACATTTATCGTTCGCGTCAATTAGTCAGCGAGCGGTTGCAGACTGTAATGGATGAACTCCCGCCGAGTCTCACACCCAAACTTGCGCCAATTAGCACAGGTCTTGGCGAAATTTTTTACTATGTTGTGGAATATGCTGCCGATGCAGTGAAGAAACCCGCCACCCGCGATGCTCAACTTATGGAGCTTAAGCTCATTCACGATTTTCTTATCAAGCCCCGCTTGCGTTCAACGCGAGGAATCGCTGAAGTCAATTCATCAGGAGGCTACGAAAAACAAATTGTCATTGAAGCTAATCCAGACAAGCTTAAAAGTGTGGGCATGTCATTTAGCGAAATCGCGGCGTCTATCGGTGAAAATGTGGAGAATGCCGGCGGCAGTGTGATTCAGATCGGGGGCGAACAGGTAGCGGTCCGTGCTGCGGGCCGGGTGCAAACCTTAGCAGAGATTGAGCAGTTGCCGCTCAAGTTTGGTGCGCGAGCAACCCCGTTGCGTGTGAAAGATGTTGCAGATGTTGTGATTGGAAAGGCAGTACGAAATGGCGCGAGTACCTATAACGGTGAGGAATGCGTTTTAGGTTCAGCCCTGATGCTGGCCGGTGAAAACAGCCGTCTTGTCGCAAAAGCGGTTGCTGAGAAATTAAAGGAATTAGAAACGAAACTGCCGGAAGGCGTGAAAATTATTCCGGTTTATGATCGCACGAAACTCGTGGACCGCACGATTCATACGGTGGAGTCAAGTTTGTTTGAAGGAGCGATTCTCGTTGTTGTGGTGCTCCTCGTGATGTTGGGTAATTGGCGGGCAGCGATTATTGTCGCGCTTGCGATTCCTCTTTCCATGCTGTTCGCAATTACGGGAATGGTCCAGGGCCGAGTTTCCGGCAATTTGATGAGTTTGGGGGCCATTGATTTCGGTTTAATTGTCGATGGAGCCGTTGTTATGGTTGAAAATATGATCCGCCATATTGCTGAAAAGCAGCATCATCTTAAACGCAGGCTTACTCCCTCTGAGCGTTCCGACGAAATTCTCCGCTCTGCAAAAGAAGTTGCCAGCCCGATGTTTTTTGGAGTTCTTATTATTATGGTGGTTTATTTTCCGATCCTGGCACTGACCGGAATTGAGGGAAAGATGTTCCGACCAATGGCGATCACGGTTATTTTTGCGCTTATGGGGGCATTGATTCTGGCGCTGACCCTTATGCCCGCGCTTTGTTCTTATTTGTTGAGTGGTGACATTAAAGAAAAAGATTCCTGGCTTGTGAGTTTGGCGAAGAAAGGCTATACCCCCATTTTAAATTTCGCATTGCATTCACGTAAAAAAGTGATTGGTGGCGGAATAGGACTTTTTGCTTTGGCCGTGATTGTTTTTAACAATCTCGGTGCGGAATTTGTGCCGCAGCTAGATGAAGGCTCCTTTGCCACGCACATGATCCGAACTACAAGCATCGGGATTAATGCCAGTATTGATATGCAAAAACGCGGTGAAAAGATGCTTTTAGAAAAGTTTCCCGAGGTGGATTATATCTTCAGCCGTTTGGGCACGGCGGAAGTTGCGACAGACCCTATGGGTGTTAATGTGGCGGATACCTACATCATGTTTAAACCGCATAAACAATGGAGGAAAATAAAGTGGCGACGTATTACAAAGGACGAGCTAGCAAATCTTATGACCAAAGAGCTAGGCACCTATGTCCCGGGAGAGGCACACCTTTTCAGTCAGCCGATTGAAATGCGCTTTAACGAGATTCTTGAAGGAACCCGGGCGGACATCGCGGTGAAAATTTTCGGGGATGATTTCCCCGTGATTGAAAAAATTGCAAGTGAAGCTCGAGAGATTTTAGAAAAAATACCCGGTGCTGCTGATGTGGAATTTGATGCTTTAGGAAAAGCGCCCTTATTGGAAATTGTCCCGAAACGAGATGCGATGAGTAAATACAATCTCCATGCTGCAGAACTAAACCGTGTTGTCAATACGGCGCTAGCTGGGGAGGAAGTGGGCAAGCTCATCGAAGGCAACCGGCGTTTTGATATTGTTGTACGGCTTAACGAAAAGCTTCGTGAGAATATCGATGAATTAAAACGGCTGCCGGTACGGGTGGATGACGGTGGACTATTGACGCTTGGCCAGGTCGCCGACTTTAAAATCGTCGAGCAGGTAGCGGCTATTGCTCGCGAATTTAGCCAGCGCCGTGCGGCCATTATGATTAATTTGCGAGGCCGCGATGTAGAAAGTTTTGTTCTGGAGGCACAGCAGAAAATCAAAGATCAGATCAAGTTGCCGGATGGTTATACCATTGAGTTCGGTGGACAGTTTAAGAATTTGATCGACGCAAAACGCAGGCTTGGCGTAGTTGTTCCGGTGGCGATGCTGCTTATCTTTGTCCTGATTTTTATAGCTCTCCGTAGTTTTCGTCAGTCACTGCTCGTCTTTCTGGCGGTTCCTCTCGCTGTCACGGGAGGAGTATTCGCGCTCGCCCTGAGGGGTCTACCGTTTAGTATTTCAGCGGGAGTTGGTTTTATCGCCGTAAGCGGCATTGCGGTATTAAACGGACTTATGATCATCACGTTTTTTAATCAACTTCGCGCGCAAGGAGCGGATGTACGGACATCTGTCTGGGATGGCTCTCTGCTTCGGTTACGCCCAAAACTCATGACAGCGCTTGTGGCCTCGCTTGGGTTTGTGCCTATGGCGATTGCGCACGGAGCGGGTGCCGAAGTCCAGCGTCCGCTTGCCACAGTCGTTATTGGCGGAATCATAACGTCCACTTTTCTTACTCTAGTTTTACTGCCCGTACTTTACGAATGGTTAGAACAAAGAAAATCGAAAGAAAACAAAGGAGCTAAACTGTGAAGACTTTATCGAAATTGATTATTGTCGCAAGCATTCTCTTTGCCGCATCCAGTGTTTATGCTGAGACCCCGCATGGTCATGATCACGATGCGCCTGTTGGCGGTCCCAAAGGCGGACGATTGCTTGAACATACCGAACCTCATGCTGAATTTTTTGTGGAAAAAGACCTCTCCGTGACGGTCACTTTTTATGATAAAGAATTAAAGCCTGTTCCGGTTGCGGAACAAAGCGTATCGGTTATTGCTGAAACGGGTGGAAAGAAAACAACATTGGATTTCGAGAAAAAAGGAGATGTGCTGGTAAGTAAGGGGCCGCTGCCTAAAGAACATGCGCTCAATCTCGTGGTGCAGTTTAAACAAACTCCCGATGACAAGGCCCGCAATTTTCGTTTACGAAGATCATATTTGTGATGTTTGCAAACGTGCCGAGTACGCATGTATCTGCGGTCATTAAAATGAGTGAGACAGCTTTCTTTGCATTTAAGGTGATAATGTCGGCCTTGATTATTACGGGAGCATCGTGGCTCTCCGGAAAAAAACCTTTTCTTGCAGGGTTTTTAATTGCGCTACCGCTGATGTCGATGCTGGCTATTCTTTTTTCTTATTTGCAATACCGGGATATGGATAAAGTTAATCAATTTGCCAGTTCAATCCTTGTGGCAGTTCCTTTATCACTATGCTTTTTTGTCCCCTTTCTTTTGAACCGCTGGCTCAAAATGAATTTTGTTATGACTTTTGGAGCAGGGCTTATCTTTCTAGGAGTTGCTTTTTTTATTCATTCTTGGACTTTTCAATCAAAATAAGAGATAAGAATTTATGGCTCAAGTAGGACAATCAATCCTAATTTTTATCCTTGCCGGTCTTTGCGAAATAGGCGGAGGCTATCTTATTTGGCAATCCATTCGCAATGGAAAAGGGATATTGTTCGGTGTAATCGGTGCGGTAATTCTCATTCTCTACGGAATTATTCCGACATTTCAGCAAGCGCATTTTGGTCGGGTCTATGCGGCTTATGGCGGCGTTTTTGTGGTCATGTCTCTTTTATGGGGATGGGGTTTTGATAAAACAGTTCCTGATAGCGCTGACATGATTGGCGCACTGCTTTGCTTAATCGGGATAGCAGTCATCATGTATTGGCCGCGTCCCTAAAAATATGGAATCGAAAGCGCACTGGGAAAACATTTATCAAACGAAAAAAGCAGATCAAGTAAGCTGGTTTCAGTCGCATTTGGCAAAGTCGCTTGAATTCATACTTGAGCTTGGTTTACCAAAGGACGGAGCCATTATTGATGTTGGAGCTGGCGCCTCTACTTTGCCGGACGATCTGCTAGCTAAAGGCTTTCGAAATATAACCGTCCTTGATATTTCAGCTGAAGCACTTGAAGTTTCGAAGAACCGGCTTGTCGATAAAGCAAAACAGATTACATGGCTAGAAGCCGATATCACCAACGTCCCGCTTAAAAACAATCACTACCAGTTATGGCATGACCGCGCGGTGTTTCATTTCTTAACCAATCCGAAAGAGCGAAAAAAATATACGCAAACGCTTAAAGACTCTCTGCTAAAGGAAGGCTATGCGCTCATTGCTACGTTCGGTCCAAATGGCCCTTTAAAGTGTAGCGGCCTTGAGATTGTCCGGTATTCGTCCGAAAGCCTTCAAAGAGAGCTTAAAGAAGAATTTGAATTGAAGAAGCATTTTCTTGAAAATCACAAGACACCTTTCGAAACGACTCAAGAATTCCTTTACTGCCTTTTCCAAAAGAAATGACCGAGGGCTTTTTCGAGGGCTTAATATCGGCCTATATCGAATAATCCCGGTACATTTCGGTCTACCCACTTTTCGATGAAAGCCCCGCTTTCCCATCGTAATTTGCTATAATTTGGTCATACTGGACTATATCGGTTTACCTGCGTACGCGGACTTCGGAGCAGAGGGTTACAGGTTCAAGTCCTGTCGGGCGCAGACCGATAAACTGACCCAGGATCGGAGGCTTGTGGCCCAGCGACTTCTCGCCCTTCTATTAGCGTTTACGCTTACGACCGCCGGTTGTGTGTCGGGCGGGGGCGGCCGTGAGGCCGACGTGTCGCGGGGTCTGGGCCTCAGCAGTGATGAAATCAAGGTCGGCGAGAAGATTCATGCCGAAATCATCTCCCAGTTCTACCTCTACACCGAACCCTCCGTCGTGGATTATGTCGAGGCGATTAAAGAGGCCGTCGCCGCTCAGGCCGGCCGGCAGAGTTTCCCCTATCGTTTGACCCTGCTCCACCACGAAAAAATCTATGCGACATCGGCTCCCGGCGGGTATCTCTACGTGACGACGGGCATGCTCAATTTTCTGCAGAACGACGCCGAACTCGCCGCGGTCCTTGCGCACGAAATCGGTCAGCTTCAAATCCGCGACCCGCGCCTTTCGGTGGGGCGCAAAATGCTGCAGACCCTGACTAGAACCGGCGCGTTTGCGGCCCCGCTTTTCGGGCAATTCGGCGCGCTTGCAGCATTGGGCCTCATAATGCTTAACGGGGTGGCGGAGGCAAAAACATTTGATGCGGAGCAAAAGCTCCTTCTTGCCGATGAAAAAGCGCTGACCTACATGGTCGATGCCGGCTACGACCCGCAGGGGCTGCCGGATGTCCTCTATAATTTCCTGCATGCCGACAAGAGAATCATCCCGTTTTTCTACGATTATTATCAGTCGCGGCCTATCACGGAGCTCCGAATGCTCAGCGTCAACAAGGTCTTTTCCGAGCTGCCGCTCGCCGATAAAACCTTCACGGTTAACCGGGAAAACTACCTCGAAGCCATGAAGGGCGTCTTCGAAATCTACCGCTAAACGCCGCTTTTTCTCCTTTTTTTCGCCCCTGTCGAAAAGGGTCATTTTGCCGCCAAAATCCAGCCTAGTTCTTTATAGCATCCTTGATCATTTTGGGACGTTTGCTAAACCCTTTTGCCCGCCCTTTTGCACTCCCCGGGATCCGCGGGCATCCTTTATAAACTCTTTACCCGAAACATTTTAACGACAGAAAGAAGATTTCTATAATCATGAAGCGTACGCTCACATTCGGACCCGTTCATTCATGGCATCGAGTTACCGCCATCATTGTGTCCGTCTGTTTCTTCGCCTTGGATGTTGCCGCTTACGCACCGCAAGCTTCCGCCGCAGCACCGGCGCCGTTTAAATACGTAACCCAGGCCGGCCTGCCGATTTCCGGAAACGCGCAATTACCGAGCGGAACTTTCCGGCTCCCGAACGCCTTAGGAAAGGTGGATGAGTCCCAAAAGACCGGCGAGGGAAAGACCATCCTGTATATCCAGGACGCGCATGACTCTCTCGAGGCACAGCGCAACATTGCGAAGATGATTCGCTTCATGGTTGCAGAACACGGCGTGAAGACGGTTTTCAAAGAAGGGTACGAAGGGCCGGTGCCTACCGACGAATTATTCGGTTTCATGAAAGAGGATTCTCTTAGGCGTAAGGTCTCTTTCTTCCTGTTGGACAAACTGCGCATAGGCGGCGCTGAATTCGCGCACATCAACCGCAACAAAGAATTCAATCTCATCGGCGTCGATGATATGGATCTCTACCGCGAGAACCTCGACTGGTATCGCCGGGCCGCAACGGTTAAGAAGAAAAACGCCCGCGACCTCAAGCTCCTTAGTCACGAGATCCAAAAACTCATCAATCTCTATTTCCCCGGCGAAATCAAGGAGTGGATCAAACTGCGCAAGCGATTGAACCGGGATGAGATGGGTCTTTTTCATTACCTGAGCCGCACCTACGAGATCTATGTAAAGCGCCGTTCGGAAGAGGGTTTCGGGAAGCAGTACCCGAACCTCGCGCTCCTGCTCCTGTCCGGCTCCAAACGCACCGAAGAGGTCAAAGAGGTCCTCGATAAAATCGATGCCAGGGAGATATTTAGGGAGATTGATATTTGGGAAGACGCATTGGCGGAGGCCTATTTGGTTGAGGCCAGAGACAGGCAGGTTTATGCCTACCACAAAGGGCTCACGCTGCTTAGGCGCTTGAGTGAAATCGAGGTTACGGCCGCCGAATACGAGGTGGTGCGCGAGCGCCTGCAGGAACTCAGCACCCGCGAGTTGGCGGATTTCATCGCCGGGGAAACCGGCAAGCCCCTGGTGCTCACGCGGCGTTGGGAGAAAAACATCCAAAGCGCGATCCGCTTCTACGAAATTGCCAAGGCCCGCGACCTGGAGATGGAAAAATACCTGACTCGTTTTGCCGAAGACCCCGACGAGAAGATCGCCATCCTGATCTTCGGGGGGTTTCACAAAGACGGCATCAAAGATATCCTGCGCCGCCACGACTTCTCTTACTCCATCGTCAGCCCGACCATCGAGAAGACCGATAAACGCCACCGGAAATATTACAAACAGCTCATGTCCGACGGCCGCCACGAATTCGAAGGCCCGTTGCTTGCGGGCGAGAAAGACGTCTCGCCGATTGCCGCCGCACCCCCGGGAATTGCCCTTGAGCCGAGACAGGCCGCAATGATTTATCTCGAGCTGCTTTACCGGATTGCGCAGGAAAATCCCGACAAGGCCGGCGCTGCCCTTCACCGTTTGTTCGAAAAGACGGCAAGGGAATACCGTTCGGAACTTCGCACTGACGACGTGGCGACGGCGGCGCCTGAGCAAAAGACCGACCTCGAAATTGTGCGCACGCGGGCCGAGAGTTTCATCGAAATGGAACAGCACTATAATCAATCGCGTGTCGTGATGCAGGCCGTCTTCGGACTGGTCGGCTTCGCGGTGCTGGGTCTGATCGGGGCGATTGTGACGGGCGTGTTTGTCGGCGGCGCTATCGTGGGCGCGGCTGGGGCTGTCGGCATGATCATGCTCTACAATTACCTTTTTCCTGCTTCCGAAACGTTTGCGATTGAGGCGGCCCTGAGGCATCTCGACCGGGGGCGTGATGAGCGCCTGCACTTTCAGAACGCGGTGCAGTTCGTTGACCTGGAGATCATTCGCGCACTTGCCGCTTCAGGAATCATCGATGCCAACGAGGCCCTCAGAGTTCTGGCCCTAAACCTCGGCGACAAGCTTACGGCGCCGCTGCCTAGTGCGCCCGGCAGCGCACTTAATCTCTCGACCAATTTCACCGAAGTTGAAGGCCTGGGGCTCGGCGCACCGGTCGCCGTTGTCGCGAAGGGCATCAACACACCCGTCCTTCTTGAACGCCGCCGGGCACAGTGGAGTGACCGCGACCGGCAGGGGCCGACGACTTACAGGCCCGTGCGCGAGGTCAATCTCTACGCCTTCGTCAGCGTTATGCCGCTCAGCACAAATCTCGACCGCAACCGGAATACCTGGGAGATCGAAGGCAAAGAAGCGCGCGGTGTCGCGATGCGCGACGATATTACCGTCGTTACCTTCGCCGATGAAATTGTCATCCTCGACACCCTGACAGGAAAACAACTCGATTCCTTTACCGATGACAAGTTTCGCGGTTTGCATACGGTCGACTTTCACCCAACTGAGCGAAACCTTATTTTGGTGAGCAGCGGGGGCGTTGATAGATTCCTCGAGCTCAACATCGGCACCCGCGAAATTACTTACGAGTGGGTTGCCTGGGAGCACGGGTTGGCCGGCAACAAGTACGGCATCACTCTCGTGGAAGAGGGCAAGCCGCTGCCCGAAGGCGACAACCATGTTATGACTCGCGAAGAGGCCATCGCGATCTTGACGCGCGAGGGTCAGCTTAAGAGCGACAAGCCGATTGTGGTGACTGTTTCGCCCGGAGAGGTGAAGCACCCGCTTGGCTTGGAACAGTTCTTCAAGGCGGCCGATCCCAACTGGGTTGCGTACTCCGGCGACGGCTCGAAGTTTCGAGGCACCTTTTTTATCCTGGGCCGGGTCGTCGAAATCGACCGCGCTACGGGCAATGTCACAACCTTGCTCGACGGGCTCGCGCATCCGCATCACGTGATTCCGTTTCGTGACGGCTACGTGGTTTCTGATACGCGTCACGCCCGCGTCCTGTATTTGGATAAGGACTTCAACATTCACTCGACCTTCGACTTCAGCGGTTTTCCCCACCGCGAGGGCCAGGACTATATCGGCGAATGGATTCAGTATTCGGCGCCGATCGGTGACGGCAATCTGATCGCCACCGTCGACAGCGCCCGCTCGACCGTCTATGTCTGGAATCCCGAGACCCGCGAGTACAGCCGCTACCCGTTCGACACGAATCTGCTGATTCAATCCATCGTTCCCGTGACCTCAACCGCACTCGCCGCAAAAATGTTCCTGACCGAGCAGCGCAGGGTGCGCTCGGAGCTGCGGACCGGAGCTGCTGAGGCGGGCGCTCCCGCAGAACCGGATTTCACGATTCCTCTGCTGGGCTTGGCCGCGGATGACTTTGATTCTTTTGATGAGGCCGATGAAGGCGAACTGAGGATCCTGTTAGATTATCTGGACAGGGCCGTTACAAACCGCGGGCCGCGCGCGCGGGTTTCAAATTTGCTTGCTACGGTGTTCATCGAGACGACCGGGCATTTAGTCGTTTGGGTTGCGATCAACCCCGGAGTTGTCGCAACAGTCTTGGCTCCCCTGGGGACGACTGTGATGCGGCTGTTTCTGGGTGCGGATTGGGAGGGGCGCCTTGAGCGTATGATGCTTTCGCGGGTAACGGAAAACTTAAATTCTCGTCGGCGCCGGCAGCGGGTCACGGGGGCGCGAAGGGCCGTGCGCATGTTCTGGGCCTATCTCTCTGACCGGGACCCCCGGGTGCGGGCAGTTGCCTATGAATCTCTGAAAAACCTGGGCCGTAAAATCCGCTCGGTTGCGGACCAACTGTCGCTGATTGACACCCGGCTTCTTCAGGGCTGGATTACACCCGAGCGCGCCCTTGACGCCGTGCTCTTCGGCGGGCGGGAAGATGCGCCGCCTTTAGAGCGCCGCCACACCCCGTTTGACCGCAACCGCTCCGAACTGCGAAGCGAGGAAGCAGATATGGTGAGGTGGACGACGGCACATACGAATTATCTCGGGCGCGAGGCGCGTACGGCACTTTACGAAGGGATCAAGCGCCGCGGCCGCGGCGAAACGGTTGTCGATCAGACATTCGTCGATCTGTACCTGACTCAGTTGCGCAGGAATGCACGAAGAGAAGGCCTGCACTATCGCGATATCGAAGGCGCGCTGAAAGCATTGCATGGCTCGGCTGCGCTCGATAAACCGCCGTATAGCTTGAATCCGGTGACCTATCTCATGGGTTACACCGCCAGAGAGCTCACTCGCGGGGAGGCGGCCGAAGCAGTAGTCGAAGGGACAAAAAGCGGCCTCGAACTCAGCCGCCGCGATTTTGACAAGATCGGTGCCTGGGCCGTCGGCGCCGGCATTCGCTTGATGTTCGGCGGGCCTTCCGGTACGGCGGCATGGCTCGCGGGTGAGAGAGCAAGGAATAGCGAGTTTTTAGGGCGATACGGCAAGATGATTGCCGAAAGTATCGCCAAGCGTAAAGTAGAATTCACATTTGACATATGGCATTCGATAAGTGAATTACCCGTGCCTCCGGGAGGCTTCAAGGGGATTCCGGAAGTGGCTGTGAAAACTCCGCTGGATGATGCCGGCAAGGCGATCTTCACACGCTATGCCGGTACGCTGAGGGATCAGATCA
>JAUYMS010000031.1 GCA_030698625.1 Candidatus Omnitrophota bacterium
ATGGTCCGCTTTTTCTTTGGCGCAGCTCTCGATATAGCTGGCGTACCGAGGATGCTGCGGAGTTCTTTGTTGAGAGCCTCGATTTGTTCTTTAATCACCGCAGCCCGCTTGAGTTGGTTAATTGTCAGGTCGTGTAAATTCATGGGGATATTTATTAACATTCAAAGCTAGTGGAAATCAAGCACCGGACAGGTGCCACGTGCCGGAGATGATGCCTATCGCCGTCCTCGAATAGAAAATTTAACTCGGCGTGATTTACGTTTGCGCAAAGCGGGGCGCCCACTCAAAGTGGCATCAGGAAAATGACTATTGTGTCTCCGAATTACGGTAAACTCTCCCGATCCAACGGAAATTTGTGGTCCCCGTCAGCAGTTGATGCGGCGACGCGGCGAGTTATTGGAGCGACCCAATGCCCATCTCTACGACACGGGCGGAATGCGCCGCACTCATTTGCGCGGGCACGGCAACATTCTCAAACGACTGCTCGTGCACGTGGCAGCCTGCAATCTGGGCCTGTGGATGCGCACGTTGACGGGCATTGGAACACCACGTGGCCTGCAGGGCCGTTTGGCCGCCGTGCTGGCTCTCTGTTTTACTCTGTGGGTGCTACTGCGCGACCAAGTGACCGCTCATCGCCGCCGAGGACTGAATCTGGAGTTATTTGCGGTCCCAAGTCACGGCTTCGAACCGATCCCATCCCTTTTGTAAAAATCGGACTTCTACCACGGGCTGCTAGACGTATAGCGTTTTATCCCTCAAAGCTTGGCGGCAATCAAGCTCCAGAAGAACCACTGAATTGGCGACAAGAGGGATAAAACGTGTTGGACTAAACCGCGGAGCCGCACGGACGTTGCGGCTATGCGGATTGTAAAGTGGCGTAGCGGCGCGGAGCGCGGCGCTTTGTTAGCGATAGATCGGCAATTGGGTACAAGGTGAGATCGGCGCTGACGGGTTTTCTGTGATGGTGACCGTGCAGCGTGGCTTCGGAGCCAGTTCTTTGCCAAGGCAGACACTCCCGCGCGAAGAGGGCAGGTTGAGAGCGAAACGGGCTTAAGAGGGACTGAGATTTTCTCTTGAGGAATCCCATGGAGCGGAGCATGATATCCGGAGCAGCTCAGCGATGACGATCATGGTTCCCTTCTGGCAACGGGGGCAGCGAGAAAGGTCGATGCTGGTAATTTCCAGCAGGAGATCCTGGGCTGATCGTTTGGGGATTTGGGGCAAAGCGGGATTAAGTCCGAGCAGCTTGCGGCATTAGAGAGCGCATGTTTCTTGGTGCGGTTGGCGAGAAAGCCGAAGTGGCGAATACGCATGAAGCCTTGCGGGATCACGTGAAGCAGGAAGCGGCGGACGAACTCTTCGGCATCGAGCGGCATCGATTTCAGCCGGTCTTTGTCTCCTTAAGAGCCAAGAGCGGACTTGACCCCCTTTCCCCCCTTCGATTAGCGGATCGAGCCTCCACGGTAGCCGGTTCAACGCGTCGTAAGTATGGATTGTCGGGAAGCAGCGATAATAAAATCACTATATTGAAGCCTGACACCGCTCACTATGGATCACGACAGCAATTCATCTGGACACACCGTATTGCGATTCCGCTGATAAACCCCCTATTCACGAAAATTAGAGATGAAGAAAATCATTAACCAAGCTCCGATCGTGCGTTACAGAGCTTCTGTGAGCGAAATATTTTTCCCCAATTCTTGGAATGGAGGTTTTTCAGCAGAATCGTATTGCAAGACCTGACCCCGAACTCCGCGATCTCGGCGTTGGCGGGAATCGGCAAGCCGGTCACCGCGCCGCGGACGACGGGAACGGGCGCGCCTTGAAGATAGCCGGCGAATTCATATTCGTTGACATCCGGCGGCAACGGCATCTGCGCCGCGAGAAAGACCGCCGGCCCCTGGCCCAACGTGATCGCCACGGGCAGCGGCGTGCCGGCATCTCTGGCGCGCTCGAAAGCGAGCCGCCCGTGCTTGCCCATGTTCATCTTGACCGAAACTTTGTTCTTGTCCTGGACCATCACGCGGTAGGTGCCGATGTTGATTTTGCCGCTCTCAGGATCTTTGGTGATGACGCCGCAGCCGGTGCCGATGTAAGGCCCGCCGTCGAGATCGTGCCATGACGGCGTGGGGAATTTGTAGAGATCGACCTCGTTCTCCGCCATCTGGTTTTCGAACACCGGCCCGCCTTCGACTTGCTCCACCGGTACGGGCTTGTACGCCGCCAGCTTTTTTCGCCAGGCGTAGAGATAATCGATGCCGTTTAGTTCGGATGGAATTCCCATAGCCGGGCCGGTGCGCTTGCAGGTGCGAAAAACGTTGGAGATCACGCGGAAGCCCGCCGGGTAATTCTTGAAATTACTGAACAGCAGCGCCGGCCCTTCCTGCTCCGCCGCCCGCTCGGTGAGCGCGCCGACTTCCAAATTCAAGTCCACGCCTTCCAAGCGGCGCAGCTCGCCCATCGCTTCGAGCGTTTCGATGTATCCCCGCATGTCGGTGATGTCGGGCATGAGAACCTCCGTGCTGGAAAAACATACTATTGTGGCGGCCCGGAGGTGTCAACATGAGTTATCGAAGAAGCGTCATATGATTAATGTGGCGAACGGCGGCCGGCATCTTTCGGATGATTGACAAGAATGTGCTACCAGGGCTACAGTAACATCATGGATGTGAAAGATTTTGCAAAATATATCCGCGGAAAATCGATAGATAAGCTGCTCCACCGAGCCCGCAAGAGCAGTCTAAAACGTATCCTGGCCAGCGAGAAGGAGCTGAGCTTATCCGGGCGCCGGTCTCCCACAACAAAACGAGCGACCGGCACCAAATAGTTGATCTATCTCGATACTTCGATCCTTCTGGTTTTCACGCTTACTCGCTCCAGCGAAAGAGAGCGCTCACCGGGGGTTCCGATTCAAGGTTTAGATACTGACCTTGGAAATGTTGAACAGAACGACTCCAGGAAAATTTATCGCGCCAAGGCGCCAAGAACGCAAAGAAAGAAATATTTCTCCGGCCTTGGCGCGTTTGCCCTTCGATTTTACTCAGGGTGGTGAGGTTCTCGAACCACGTCTTTGCGCGAGGTATTCTTTTTCGACTCCGCAACCAGAATTCAATCGACAATTTCAAATATGTTTGGCTAGAGTTTGAACACGGAATTTAGAACACGGAACCTTGAACTGGTATCAAAGTGTGCTCCGGCGTCGTAGCCGTCGTTCTTAATCGGTGTGCTAACTTCCAGTAGGCTTCAGCCGCAGTTTGGGTTGACGAGACACCACCGGGTGACCAGAATCTTTTTCTTTTTTCTTCAGGTCAGCGCAAATGGCCGAAAGGTTGTTATTGAATTTCGCCGCATGGGCTTCCCTAACCTTGCGAACTTCTTCCACGATGGGATCCGATTTCATGGCTCGACACCTCCTAACTCTTCAGGTGAACATATAACGGGGCATTCATAGCCTACTGACTCGATAACGGTTCTGATTCGCGCCTTCATCTCGGCGTTGTTGAT
>JAUYMS010000035.1 GCA_030698625.1 Candidatus Omnitrophota bacterium
GCGGCAGGATTACAACGAATTTCGACCGCATGGCTCGCTCAAGGGCCTGACGCCCAGCGAGTTCACGAAACAATTTTCATCAACCCAAAACCCCGGGGGACTAAACTTTCAAGTGGCCCAATAAAGGGGGTAACACCACCCCGACATAACGATGATGGGGATGTTTTTGATGGCCGCGTCGCCGTTTCTAATCTTTTCGAAGACTTGATAGCCGGTCATTTTCGGCAGCAGGACATCGAGAATAATGAGGTCGGGGTTTTCGCGGGTGACGGTAGCGAGGGCTTCTTCCCCATCACAAGCAGTAACCACATCATAATTGTTTCTGGTGAGGGCCTCTCCGATGAGGTTTCTAATACCCTCCTCGTCGTCGACTACCAGGATCTTTTTTGCTTGAGAGGCCGCTGCCTTTTCTTTCGGTACCTTCTCATCTGTCATAAAGTATAGATTACCCATTATCGGGAGAACATTCAATCAGTGAAAAAGAGGGGAGAATATTCCCTTTATTCTCGCCCATATCTCTCTTACAATACGAAACTCTATGAAGAAAGGGATCTCTTACTTACTGACGCTAGGCCTGCTGGCGGGACTGATTTCTCTCCCTGCTCAGGCGCAGGAGGCGGCTCCTCAGGATGCGGTCGCCGGTTTTTTAACGGCTATTCGGTCTATGGAATTTCCGGTTTCCGACACCGATCGGCAGAAGGCGCTGATTACGCAGGCTAATGCCTATCTCGATCTTGAGGCCCTATCTAAAAGCGCTCTCGCCGATCACTGGGAAACGGCAACGGCCGAAGACCGGGAAACTTTCATGGGGTTGCTCTGGTCGCTTATTGAGGTGATTGCCTATCCGAGAAGCCGCGATTTTCTGGGAGATTTGGAGATCCGTTACCCCGAGATTGAGCCCGACTCCGATGGGGTCATGATCCACAGCATTGTTGTGCACGAAGAAGAAGTTCTGAACGCGGAAGTCCTCTACCATGTCCATGAGCAGGATTCCAAGTGGGTGATCGATGATATCTTTCTAGACGGGATCAGCATTACCGAGGATCTTCGATACCAGTGGGATAAAATCATACAGGAGTCGGCATTCTCGGGGCTGCTGGATAAAATGAGTGAGCGGCTCGCCAAGACCGGGGAGAATTCCGGTAAGAAGGCCCTTTGACGCCTTTCCAGCGTTTCGTGCTCCTGCAGGCCCGCGTTATTCACAAATACGCACTCGCGATTGTTATTGCCTTTGCACTAATCACGATTGCAGTCTTCCCCACGGCATCCCGCTTGACCCTCAAAGCCAATTTTATCGACCTTCTGCCGGCCGACATGCCGAGCGTTTTGAATTTGGAGAAGCTGACTAAAGAAGTTGGGGGCACCAGTTATCTCATTGCCGCTATTGAGTCGCCGGATGAAGATGCGGCGCGGGAAGCCACAAGGCTCTTTGCCGAAGATGCCGCGGGTTTTGAAGACGTTGATTCTATCGACAATCGGACGAGTGTCCCCGCATTTACGAGTCGAAAGCTCCTCTTTTTGACACTCGAGAGTCTCGAAAAAGTTGATAAACACATTCATGATCTGGTGGGTTTCCACCGGCGCAAAAATAATCCGTTCTATATCGACCTGTTGGATGAGCCCGCGCCGGAACTCGACATCGCGTCTTTGGAGCTGGACGAGAAAGTGTATCGCGTCGGCGGCTTTGCGGGCAAGGAAGCGGAGTCGTATTTACGCGTTATCTTACTTAAGCCCAAGCATCCGGTAAGCGATTTTGTAAGTTCGGAGCGCCTCTACGACGCGGCCGCAGCCTCTTTCGAAAAGATTCAGGCATCTTTGGGGCATGCCCTGACGATCGGTTATACGGGTCCCTATAAAACGCGGTATGACGAGTATCATGTGATCATGCAGGATTTGAAACGCACGGGTATATTGACCGTGATTCTCATAGGGGCTCTTTTGATTTTCTTTTTCAGAAATCTGCGTTCGCCTCTTCTGGGTTCAGCGCTTCTCGGTATCGGTATCTTGTGGACCTGCGCCTTTACCCAATGGGCCATCGGTTATCTCAATCTCATTACGGCGTTTCTGCTGGCGATTCTGTTCGGGCTCGGTATCAGTTTTGCCATCCATCTGCTGGTGCGCTATGAGGAGGAACGCAAGGACACCTCGGAGCCGCTTGTCGCGCTGGAGAGAACCTTTGCGGAGGTTGCCGAACCTCTGCTGACAAGTGCGTTGACAACGAGTATAGCCTTTTTCTCTCTTACCATTAGCAGGTTCTACGGCTTCAAGCATTTTGGAATTATTGCGGGCGGAGGAATCCTGATTTGTTTTCTGGCCATTTTTTACGGGCTCCCGAGCTGTATCATGCTGGCCGAAAAGTTCTACCGGCCAAAACAGCGCTTGCGATCACTCGCGACATCCTGGGGGCATCCCAAGGCGCTTCCGATATATGTTATCCTGATTGCCGGACTCCTGTTTTCTGTTTTCTCAGTCGTTCAAGCGAAACAGCTGAAATTTGAGTTCAACTTCGCGGAGTTGCAGGCGGAAGGGTCCGAGTCGATTATCTATGCAGACAGAATCGGCAAGCATTTCGGCGTTGTTTTGAATCCTGTCGTACTCATGACGCCCAATCGCAAACATGCCCGCGTTCTGACCGAAAAAATCAACGCCTATATCGATAAAAACCCGGACTCGACATTCGATTTTGCGGCCTATCTGCTTTCGCATGTACCCAAAGAACAAGATAAAAAAATAGAACTTCTCTCCGAGATCGATGTTTATCTGGAAGGGCGTAAGGATTTTCTTGAGGGGCTGGAAGACTCGGAGAAGGAAGCGGTCAACGAATTGCGGCAGCAGTTGCGCGCCAAGCCGCTTTTGCTCGAGGATGTGCCCGAAGGTATTCGGAATCAATATGAAGGCAAAGACAGAAACGTGTCGTCGGTTTATGTGTATCCTAAATCCAGCCTACTCGACGGCAGCATGGCCAAGCGATTTACTCGAGAGTTGAGAAGCCTTGAGCTCGATGACAAAGTCATTATTGCCGGGGAACCCGTTATCTACGCGGATATCTTGATGCTTCTCGATAAGGATACGGGCCGGGCCATGATGATTAGCCTGACGCTCGTCGTTTTACTTCTCTTCCTGCATTTCCGGCGCGTGCAGCATGTCGCCTGGGTATTGTCTCCGGTGGTGATGGGGTTCCTGTGGCTCGGCGGCCTCGCCGCGCTGACGGGTTTCAGATTTAATTATCTGAACGTGACTATCCTTCCAAGTATTCTCGGCGTAGGAATCGACAGCGGTGTTCATATCTTTCATCGTTACAAGAACGAGAATAAATCGACTCTTTTTGAAATCATGCACAAGACGGGACTTGCCGTTATCCTGTCTTTGCTTACAACGATGGCTGCATTTGGGAGCTTGTGCGTGGCGCGTCACCGGGGAATGAGTTCGGTGGGGGAGTTGGGGCTTTTAGGCTTCGCGGCGTGTTTGTTGACTTCGGTGATCTTTATCCCGGCCGTAATTGAATTTTTATCGCTGAAATATTGGAACGTATTCCGTCAGGAGAAACCGTCAGGTGCCTAATTCGCGAGATGCCGTTGCTTCGAGAAGATCAAGTTCGTTTAAGAGAATATAGTAACCAATTTGGAGTGAGCCGTCGGGATACTTGACCAGCCGCGGCGTGCCGGTGTTGTCAGAATGCCATACATGCAGCCGAATAAAATCTCGTGCGGTTTCTCCTTTTTCAAAATTTTTTCTCAGCATCCACATAGAACCGCGATAGGCTTCCTGCGGGTCATGCCACGCCCCCTCGTGCTGGAACAAGAGGCCTTCCGCCTCCCCGATCCGGCTGATGACGTAAATGAGTTTAGCTGCCTCTGACTGTGGACCCGTGACATACTTCTGATACGTGCTTGTGCCCTGGATTTCGGGGCTGCCCAGATAGGCCTTGGCGCCTTCGGCATCAACGCCCTTAAGAAGAGGGGCGGCGCAACCTGCTAAAAACAAGGGAATTGTCAGGGTTAGGGCTAAAAATGAGTTTTTCACGGGACGTAGTATACCGTGACCGACAAAAAAAGGGCTAAAAAAAGCCAGAAAACTCCCGATATTTGTAGTATAATCACTCAAATTAATCTATCAAGGAACTTAACTAATCAAGGCACCACATGGGAGACCCCGTAGGGTCTATGCGATTAGGCTTAATCATCCTAGTGACCTTAGCAACAACCGGATGCGCAAATGCCCCCTCAAAGGGACACTACGAATCCGAGACCTCCATTCATTCCGCTAAACATGAGTACCTCGACGAGCATCACCAGGCGCGTGCGGAAGACTTTCTCCGAAGGCATGCCGATTACACCGAGAGAAATAAGATTAACTACCTTTTGGATGTAGTAAAAAACTCGGAACTGACCTTTATTCGTAACGGTATGGAATATGACTCAGCAGCTGCGTCGCGCTGGTTGCTCTGGAAATCGGCCCATCGCCAATACCGCGAGGATCCCATCACGACCGCTGAGGACTTTGTGAACCGCGTTACAATGGGATCTAACGCCACCGGAATCCCGTATGAAATCGTTTTCCCCGACGGAACGCATGAAAGAGTCTGGAGATTACTTGCTCATGAGCTGTCCGCCCTAGAAAGTGTTCTGAAAGCGACAGCCGTTGCCAAAGCAAGTTCTTCTGCAAACGCCGCCCAAGATAACAGGCGCTCAATCTCTCTTTCTGCTGCCTTGCCTGCCGCCGTCATGGCGGTTGAATAAATATTGCTCTCCAAAATGAGTCAGTCCAATCAAAGAGGATATACGCACGAGCATGTGCGTTGGGTCGTGCGCATACGCCGCGTGGCAGCTCTGTTGCTGCTCGTTATTTTTAGCGGACTCTGGTTATCTCAATTTCTTGTTTTTCCGCTCGCTCCCGTGGCCGTTGCTTTCCTCTTTGAGCTATTTCTCAATCAGCCTGATTCCATCCTCTTTCGCAGGTTCAAGGATCCCGAACGCGTCTTCATGATTAATAAGCTGCTTGATCTTATCGGGATCACATGGGTTATCCATTTCTGCGGAGGCTATCACGTTTACGTGCTAATCTTGCTGTATCCGTTGGCCTTCCTGTCGGTCGGGATGGTCTCTTATCCGAAACTCACCTACATGTTCGCCAATCTCGCATTTGGCTTTTATGCGGCGCTTGTCTATCTGGAGTCCCACGGGATCATTCCGCGCATCCCTTCAATCCATGTCGACATGTCGGGGGAGACGTTGCTGTTTCAAACACTGCTCATTCTGCCGCTTTTTAATCTGATTGCGTATGAGGCCTGCTATCTTTCCGGTATGATTCGTCAACGAGAGTCAGAACTCATAGCGCAGACGAAACAGTTGAAGGAGGTCAACGAAGAGCTGGATGCCTTTGTGCATACGGCGAGCCATGATCTCAGGAATCCGATTTCGGCGATCAGTAGTTTCGGGGAAATCCTTGAGACGGAGCATAAAGATAGGCTTGATGAGACCGGCCGCGATTATGTGAGGAGAATTCGCCGCGCCGCAAAGGGGATGCTGGATCTCATCGAGGACCTGCTCAGTCTTTCCCGTATATCAAAGACCGAAACGGAGCATGAGGAAGTCTCTATGGCGGAAATGGTACGGTCTGTCACCGAGCGGCTTGAGTATCAGATTCAGCAGCATAAAGTGCATATTCGCGTGGAGGATAATCTCCCTTTGGTCAACTGTGATCCCGTCAAGATCAAGGCGCTTCTCGTGAATCTCATCAGTAATGCCATTAAGTTTTCGAGCGCTTCAGAGAAGGGCCCCGTCGTGGAAATTGGTTACCGGCATCACGAGGTTTACCATGAGTTCTTCGTCAGAGATAACGGTATCGGAATTGCCCCCGAGAATCAGGACAAAGTTTTTGAACCCTTTAAGCGATTGCATTCACCCAAGGAGTTTGCCGGTACGGGTGTGGGATTAGGCATTGTAAAAAGAGTGGCCGAAGGTCACGGGGGTCATGTTTGGATCGAATCGGAACTCGGCAAGGGTGCGGCGTTTCATTTTACTATCCCCAAGTCCCCGAAGAGAAAACAACAACTTGTTTGGCTGTCTCTGGGGATAAAGTGATATAATGCGATTTCAGATGCACATCGAACACCTACCCGGATGAGAAGATTTCAAAATAATCGGAGGCCTGATAAGCGCGGCAATCATGTGCCTCGGCCCTCACATAGAGGACTACGTCCCGCACCGAGGCGTCCGGTCACTGAGACGGAGAGCCGTTTTTATGCGAGTACGGCCGTCGATCCAACGCCCCGGATTCGTCTTGAAGACGGTTCTACGGAGTTGACCATGCGTGCTATGGATATGATTTGCCCGATAGGTATGGGGCAGCGCGGGTTGATTGTGGCTCCTCCCGGCTCCGGGAAAACGACCTTCTTGAAGCATATTTGCGAAGCCGTCGCTAAGAGTCATCCGGAGGTAAAACTCTACTGTTTGCTCGTAGATGAGCGTCCCGAGGAAGTCACGGATTTTCAGCGAAGCGTCTCGGCGGACGTGCGGTCGTCATCTTCGGATCAAACTTATGACCACCATATCCGTATTGCCGATGAGCTTATGCAGCAGGTTTTTCGCGAGGCCGGTGCGGGTGAAAACGTGATGGTCGTTATCGATTCTCTCACGCGTCTCGCGCGCGTACATAATGTGGAAAGCCGCTCAAGCGGCAGGACGCTCTCAGGCGGTGTTGATGCGGGAGCGCTACAAGTGCCGCGGCGCATCTTCGGCGCGGCGCGAAAGATTGAACACGGCGGATCGCTTTCTATTCTTGCAACGATTCTGGTGCAGACCGGAAGTCGTATGGATGAAGTCATTTTTGAGGAATTCAAAGGGACTGGCAATATGGAAATCGTCCTTTCCCGCGAGATCTCGAATCGCCGCATTTATCCCGCTATCGATATTCCTCGCAGCGGCACGCGTAAAGAGGAGCTCTTGCTTGATGAAGAGGAACTCGATCAGGTAAGAAGAATCCGCCGGGCCCTAGCCGAACTCGGAACGGTTGAAGCGACAAAAGCCCTCGTCGACCAACTTAAGAAGTATTCCACCAACCGCGAATTACTTACCGCTCTGACGAAGTAGACTAAGAAACACGGCGCAGGAAATACCCGCAGCATTTAGGATCATCAGCATCACCATAATCTGATACCGAACGGCAATCTGTGTGTCCATTCCCGCCAGGATCTGCCCAGTCATCATTCCGGGGAAAGAGACCAGGCCGACGGCTATGAGGGAGTTGACGGTCGGGAGAAGCCCCGCCTCGAAGGATGCATTACGTGCAATCTCATATGGGGTGTTCCGCGCTCTTTCCGAAAAAAATCTTTCAGCCGTCAGGCTCACACTATTCATGCTGTTGGCAAAAATCATTCCTGCGATGGGAACCACGTAGCGCGGCTCATACCATGGATCGAGGTGCAATACGCCTCCGACGACCAGTCCCAGAGTGAGGCCGCATCCGGTTACCAGACTCACAAAGATCGACTTAAAAATGCCGTGTGCCCTTCCCCGAACCGGCCGGAGCGCGATCACGCTCGCCATCACCAGCATAAACGACAGCGCCCCGCATACGAGCAGGGGCGACTTGGTCGCAAAAAGAAAAACGAGAACGTATCCGATGAGAGTCAATTGCAGTACCATGCGTGCGACCGCATAGAGCAAGCTTCGAAGTCCCAACTTCCACCGAATATAGATTATTCCCAAAATGAAAAGGGGGATTGCCAGATAAAGTAGATTGAGTATCGGAATGTGATAGACACCATTGTTCATGGCTGATATTCTATCAGGCACTGCTATGAATCAGCCAAAACAATTACCCGTAGCCTTATTTACGCTGAGAATTACCGTATTTGTTGTATTTTTTGTGTGGTGCGTAGATAAGTTTGTCAGACCCGATCATGCCTCAAAGGTTTTCGAGATATTTTACGGCAGCCCTGCATTTGGACCTACGATCTCCTATCTGATTGGCGCACTTCAAATGGTGCTCTTGATCGGGTTCCTGCTGGGCATTCAAAAAAAGATCACCTACGGGGCGCTCCTTCTTTTTCACTTCATTTCGACGGTGTCGTCCTACAAACAGTATCTGGCACCCTACGAAGGCATGAATTTGCTATTTTTCGCCGCTTGGCCGATGCTGGCGGCTTGCTACGCGCTTTACATTTTGCGTGATAGCGATACCCTCTGGTCACTAAAAAAGACGTAAGTCCTTTGTTTGTAAAGAGATATATTCTTTGACAACGGGTAGTTCCTAAGCTATGCTCTCCCGCAGTAGTTAGGTAGTAAATAAAGGATGAAAATTTCAAAGCCGCAAGGTGAGAAGTGTTCGCCTGGCGGCTGTTTATTTTTTGCCGCTGTTTACTACATTTTATTAAAAAGGAGGTAGTGAACAATGGCAAAAGGATCCGTTAAGTGGTTTGATAACCAAAAAGGTTATGGTTTTATTGCTGCTGAAACTGGCAGTGATGTCTTCGTGCATCACAGTGAGATTCAGGGTAGTGGTTTTAAGTCCTTGAGCGATGGTGACCAAGTTGAGTTTGAAGTCACGCAGGGCCCCAAGGGCGACCAAGCCAAAAACGTTGTAAAGGTTTAATTTGTTACGACGATTCGAAAGAGCAGGTTGGCATTCGCCGGCCTGCTCTTTTTTTTAAGTGAACTTTTAAGGAGGCGGGTTATGAAGCAATTGTGGAGTCTTTTATTGCTGCTGGTTATTGCGGGTTGCGGGGGTTCGGTTGATTCACCGCAGGCTCCCGTCGAGAAGGGGAATCCCAGTAAGATGGAAAAGCCGGCTAAGGTTGTCTCAAGTGGGATCGTTGGGGTGGTTCGCGGCAAAATAACATTTACTGGCGAGGTTCCCGAGCGGCAGCCTATCTCGATGGCAGCCGATGCCGTCTGCGCGGCACGCTACCAGGACGATGTTGCTCTTACCGAAAATCTCCTGGTCGGTTCCGATCAGTCCGTTGCTAATGTGTTTGTCTACATCAAGTCGGGGCTTGAGGGTCAGACGTTTAAGGTTCCGTCACAACCGGTCGTGTTGGATCAGGATGGCTGTAGGTATCATCCGCATGTGCTTGGTCTTCAAGCGGGCCAGCCGCTTCAAATTATCAATAGCGATTCCACGCTCCATAATGTTCACTCGCTGGCCGAGAATCAGCGTCAGTTCAATTTGGGCATGCCGATTCCGAATATGCGGACAACCAAAAAATTTGATGTCCCCGAGGTCATGGTGAAGCTCAAGTGTGATGTGCACCCTTGGATGCATGCCTATATCGGGGTGGTGGCGCATCCGTTTTTTGCTGTGACCTCAGCCGATGGGACTTTTGAAATCGGCGATCTTCCCGTGGGCACGTATACCGTGGCAGTATGGCATGAAGAGCTGGGCGCGGAGGAGCAGCAGATCGAGGTCAGCGAGGCGTCTCCGAGAGTTGCTAACTTCGTCTTCTGAACCGGCAGCAGCGGGGCATTCCTATCATTCCCTAAGGAAATGGGCCTTTTGAGACAAGGAAGACTTGACCTCGCCGCTTTTTTGGGAGTAACCTGATAGCTACGATGAACTGGCAACCCCCCGCTATATGGTCCGTCGTTATCGCCGTGGTGTTATTCCTTTGGGCCATCCTCTGGCTCGCTTGGGCCTTGTGGCGAAATAAGCAAGAGTATCACCGGATCGGCCGGCTTCTAGGCAGCTTGGCAGCAGGTATCTCAGGGCATACCGGGGACGAGTTTTTCCGGGGTTTGGTGGCTCATTTTTGTGATGTCTTGAAAGCTGATTGTGCCTTCGTCGGAGAACTGGCCCTGCCGGCACGTGATCGAGTAAAGACGTTGGGCGTGTTCTTGGACGGCAAGACCGAAGATAATTTTGAGTATAAGCTGGAGGGAACGCCGTGTGAAAATGTTTTGACGCAAAGAACATGTATCTATCCTTCCGGTGTGCAGGAACAGTTTCCGAAAGACGTCATGCTCCGAGAAATGAAGATTCGGAGTTATATCGGTACGCCAATTTTAGATGCGCAAGGACGGGTCTTGGGCCTTTTGGTGGTGCTGTTTCGCCGGCCCCTGAAAGAGACTCGCATCGCTGAATCGCTTCTTAAGGTGTTTGCGACGCGAGCCGCCGCAGAGGTCGAACGCAAACGAGCCGAGAAATCACTGCGCGAGAGCGAGGAAGAGAATCGCGAGGCCCGTCAATTTGCCGACCTCCTGATTGATAGCAGCGTGGACGGAATCCTCGCCTTTGATCATGAGTGTCGTTATACCATGTGGAACTCGGGAATGGAACGGATCACCGATATGGCGCGCAGCGAATGTTTAGGGAAGGTGGCTTTCGACATCTTCCCCTTTTTGAAGGAAATCGGAGAGGACTACTATTTTCAGCAGGCTCTCGGCGGCAATTACGCGGTTGCCAGAGACCGTCGTTTTACACTTCCCGATGGAAGGGAGGGGTTCTTCGAAGGGCATTATTCGCCGATTCGGGATAGGAGCGGGACTGTCGTGGGAGGATTGGCCGTGATCCGTGATATTACGGAGCGCAAGAACTCTATAGAAGCCCTGCGGGTGAGTGAGCGGCTCGTCCAGGAAAATCAGATGCGGCTTTTAAGTATCAGCCATCGTGAACAACAGCGTTTTGGCCAGGATTTACATGACGGCCTGGGGCAGCACTTAACCGGCATAGGTCTCAAAGCCAAAGCTCTAGAAAGCCGTCTGACGAAAGAAAAGATGTCTGTCGGGAAAGAGGCGGCAGAAATTAAAAAACTTGTTCGTGAGGCCATTCAGATGACGCGCGATATGTCACGCGAGCTCTTTCCTGTCATGGTGACCGAATTTGGTTTGGTGATGGCCCTCGAAGAATTGGTGAAGCATATAGAAGACAGGTTTTCTGTCGGCTGTCGTTTTGAACACGAACCCGGATTACCCGATTTGAGTCATGAGACGGCGACCCATCTCTTTCGTATCGTTCAAGAAGCGATCAATAATGCAATTCGTCACGGACAAGCGAAGCATATTGTCGTTCGACTGGGGCTTGACCGGGGGCGGGTATTACTTGCTATAGAAGACGACGGTCAGGGGATTAGTCCTTTAAAAGAGAAAAGCCAGGGCATGGGTTTTCACATCATGAAAGCACGTGCCGAAGTAGTCGGGGCGATTCTCAGGATTCAAAGCGAGGAGAAGAAGGGGACGATCGTTTCATGCCGGATGACCGGGGGGAGGGAGGTTGACTCACGATGAGCCGTAAGAAGAAAATTTTACTGGTCGATGATCATCCGGTCATGCTTGAGGGCCTCAGCAAGTTGATCGCCGAGAACGAGGGGCTGGCGGTCTGCGGTACAGCCGAGGATGAAGCGGGCGTTATTGATGCTATCAGCGAGCACCGTCCCGATGCCATAATCATGGATATCGGATTAAAGAACAGCAACGGCCTTAATATTATGAAGAGTCTTCATGCGCAGAAATCTACGATTCCGATCCTCGTGCTCTCCATGCATGACGAAGCCCTTTATGCCGAACGTTGTTTGAAAGCCGGGGCCCTGGGCTACCTCATGAAGCAGGAGGCTCCCGACAAGGTTATCGAGGCTCTATTTCGTGTCCTATCGGGATCCATTTATGTCAGCGAGAAGATCATCGACCGGATTGTTCAGCGCACGACGACCAACAGAGACGCTAATGTCCGGGGGATAACCGAATGCCTAACGGACCGGGAGCTTGAGGTTTTTGAGCTGATCGGCACCGGCCACGGTACCCGCGACATTGCCGAAAAACTCAATCTAAGTGTTAAGACGGTAGAGACTTACAGAGAGCGTATTAAGGTGAAGCTGGGTTTTAAGACGGGCACACAGTTGGTGCAGCAGGCCCATTCCTGGGTTCAGGACGCGCAGTAACCTCCATCATCCATAGTGTTTTCCCCCACAGAAAGATCAGGTTTAACCCCGATAGATAGGCCCATGCCCCGTGTGCATAATCCTCATATGGATTCGCGAGAGGTTATCGGGAAGGCCATCCGCTGGGGGATGTATCGGTTGAAACCAACCGAGAAACTCAATCTGCTCTTCGTCGGCGAGGAGCAGAACTACGCCGTCGTTCGCGATCACCTTACCCGCTTGAATAGCACTCTCACATTGTGCGCGGGGGAGTCCCACGTTGTCCCTCAACTGGGAAAAAGAATCTATCACGGTTGCCTTGTTGAGGTGACGTTCCCTGACCTGAGTGGTCTGCAGATTGCTACCGCCATTCGCGAGGCCGGACCGAAAAACCTGCCCATTATCGCCTTGACCGAGCCCCTCACGATGAATTTTAAGGAGCGGATTCTTGCGGGCGGCGCGAACGAATGTATTGTGCGGCCTTGGGATGAGAACGCGATGAGAAGGGCCTTGGAATACGTACTGCGCTTTAGCGACGTCAATCTCCGGAGACGGCTTCATCCTCGACGTTGATTCCTTGGCGGTCATCTAGCAAAATGTTGCGATGGGAGCCCATGAATTTATGTATACCAACGGAACCAGGCTATTATTCGTAGGAGACGAGCTCGATTTTGTCGTCATCCGTGAACGCATGAGAAAGTTCGACTGCAACGTCGAATTTGCTCTCACAGGCCGGGAGGCCCTCCTTAAGCTGGAAACCAATCATTATGGCGCGTGTCTGATTGCTGTCATGGCGACTTCTATGGACTTTGTCCAAGTGGCGTCGATCATTCGGGATGAGGTACATCAAAAGATTCCGATTATTGTGATGAGTGAATCCTTGAGCGAAGATTACCGCAACAGGATACTGGCGGGTGGTGTGCGCGCCTGTGTCGAACGGCCTTGGGATGACAGGGCTATGGCCGCTGTCGTCGAAACAATACGCCATCATGGAAACGACGAGTGAGTTCGAGTAGCCCTTTCGTGATTTAAATTCCTTTCTATGAGTGTTATCATGCAACCATGTTTTCTCTCACCCCCTACATGTACGTTGCCATCGCATCGTACTTTCTTTTGGTCCTGGGACTTTGCTATCGCAAAAGTAACCGGCAGCTTCACGCCAGACTCATGTCCGGCGCAATTGCGGCCGATATCACGATCGTTTTTCTACTGCAAATCAAGAAACACGTCATCGGCACGGCGCTTTCGTCCACTCTCAATATTTGGCAACAGCTCCATGTCGCTGCCTCAGTCACCGCCGTACTGCTCTACTTACCCGTCCTGATCCTAGGTTACCGATTGCTACGGCACCAGGCAGGTTCGCGGACTCGTTCATGGCATATCCGGTTTGGCCTGGCGGCATTTCTCTTCCGTACCTTAGGACTGATCTGGATGTTTTCTTTTATTGAAAAATAGTTTTCTATCATGTTAAGAAATGCGAGGTGAATTATCATCTGGGGACTGCAGGGCATCCAAGAAATTATTAATCCGCACCCTCTCTTTGTGCATTTTCCGATCGGGTTATTGATGGGGGCGACGGCCTTCTATTTTTTGGGTACTGTTTTTAAGAAAAATGAGCTTTTTGTCGCCGGTAAGTGGGCGCTTTCTCTGGGTGCCCTCTCGTCCGTTATCACAGCATGGACGGGTTTCGTCGCTTCCATGAATGTGCCTCACGGCGGCGGTGCACATGACTTCATGAACACGCATCGAAACCTAGGTTATACGGTTGCGGTCATCGCCGTTCTACTGAGTATCTGGGTATTTTCTTCCGGCTCGGCGATTCCGGCTAAGGGGAGAGGGCTGTTCTTAGCGGCGCTTGTGCTGCTCAACGCCGTGCTCATTCAAGGCGCCGATCTCGGCGGACGTATGGTTTTTCTTCACGGCGTTGGTGTCGGCAGAAAAAGTATGATGCCCGCGGCCATGTCCGAAGAGCATGAGGGCAGCGAACACGGCGGCCACGAACATGCCGGCCATGAAGCTGCCGGTACTCCGCACGAAGGCCCTTGAGGGTTTGTCTATGAAGAAGCGATGCGAGTGGCCGGGGGAGGACCCCTTGTACGTGAAATATCACGATAAGGAATGGGGGGTGCCGGTTCACAATGACCGGAAGCTGTTTGAATTCCTCCTATTGGAAGGCGCCCAGGCAGGTCTCAGTTGGATTACCATCCTGCGCAAGAGAGAGAATTATCGAAAGGCGTTCGACAGTTTTGATGTGCGAAGGATCTCCCGCTACAAACGTGCTAAGGAGAAATCCCTTCTATCCAATGAGGGCATTGTGAGGAACCGATTGAAGATCGATTCGGCTGTCACTAATGCACAGGCCTTTCTTGATATCCAGAAGGAGTACGGCAGTTTCGACCGCTATATATGGCAGTTCGTGCAGCATCGGCCTAAGAAGAACCGGCGGCGGTCACTTCGGGACCTTCCCGCAAAGACACCGGAATCGGATGCGATGTCGAAAGACCTCAAGAAGAGGGGGTTTCGTTTCGTGGGATCGACTATCTGTTATGCCTTCATGCAAGCCGTGGGCATGGTCAATGATCACGTGCAAAGTTGTTACCGCTACCGCCAAGTTTAGCGGCAAGAAGCGCATACCTTCGGTTTCCCAGTAAAAAGTCTCTCTCCCTAGTGCACCCCGCCACTTTCTAGCGATTCATAGCAAAACCAAGAAATCATGCCTCTACCGTTTGAAAATCCGGAAAACGCCATGTAGATTTTAAAGGCTTTTTAGGCAAATAAAAACTCAGACTAAGGACAGGCTACAAGTGCGCTCAATTAAATATGCGGTTAAAGGATCTTCGTTGTGGCTGTTTGTGATGGTTTTCTGCGTGATTTTTACGGGAGCCCCTCGTGCGCGCGGCGCGGAGCTGACCGGCGACAACTTGGCCGTATTTATAACCGGTCTTTCAGGCGGCCATCAATTCCAAGCTTATATGGACGAAGCCGTCGGCCAGCTGCAGGAAGTGCTCCTTGCTAACGCGTATGCCCGGGAGCGGATGATTCGCTTTTCCGAGAGTCAGGACGGCGAACTGCAATGGGGAAAGAACGTGCCTGCACGCGTTGATCGCTTGGAACCGTTTATGACACGTGTGGCCGAGCGGACCAAGTCTTATGAGAATGTTTTCGTCTTTATAGCCGGCCATGCCAACGGGCGGGATGAGGAGGCAAAGTTCCATCTTGGGGGAGAGGATGTCTCTTATGAGACGCTCATCCGCTGGATTGACGGTATTCCGGCTGAGCGGCTTATATTGATTTTGGCCGCCCCGCAAGGCGAGGTATGGATTCGCTCACTGAGCGGCCCCGGCCGCGTTCTTATCGTCGGAAACGGTTTCCGCGAATTTGATTTTCTGCCCACACTTTTCCTCCGTCTCTTTCCGGAAATATTTCGTGAATTGAGTGAAGCGGCTGAGGCGGAGGGCATCGGATCGATTTCGCTTAGAGATGTTTTTATCGAAACTCAAACAAGAGTTCAGGAGTGGTATCGCGTCAACGGACTTCACCCGACCGAGGTGGCGTTGATTGATGCGGACGGAGACCAAAGGGGAGAAACACTGATGGAACTGCAAGATGGGGAAGATGTGCCGGCGGTAAAGTCAATTCTATTTAAAATTCCAGGAGGTAGTAACCATGAACGGTCCGACAAAAATAGGTAACAGAGGGAATGCAGGCCCCATCCCCTTCGTGCCCCCTAGGCCAGAGAAGGATATTAACGTTGAAGAATTCAGTGCGCGAATCAAGCAGAGCTATAGTGCTCTCGTCCGCGAGATCCACAAGGTTATTGTCGGACAGGATGACGTGATCGACCTTGTCATTATTGGTATGCTGTGCCGCGGCCATGTGCTTCTTGAGGGGATTCCTGGTTTGGGAAAGACGCTCATGTTTCGAACTCTGGCTAAGCTCATGAATCTTCAGTTCCAACATGTGCAGTTCACTCCGGATCTTATGCCCTCAGACATTATCGGGACCGAGATCATCCAGCAGATAGAGGGTAGCCAGCAGCGCAGCCTCAAATTTATCAAGGGGCCGATCTTTTGTCATTTACTGTTGGCTGACGAGATCAACCGGACTTCTCCGAAGAGCCAATCGGCTCTCTTGCAAGCGATGCAGGACCGTGAGGTGTCTGTCGGGAACTACACCCATACGCTCGAAGAGCCCTTCTTCGTGCTGGCGACTCAGAACCCGATCGACCAGGAAGGCGTTTATCCGCTGCCGGAAGCTCAGCTCGACCGGTTCATGTTCAATGTCTTTATCGATTACCCCAGTTACGAGGAGGAAGTCGAAATCACTGAGCGTTTCACACAGAACATGGTTGAGGAGGTATCGACCGTTCTAGCTCAGGAAGATATTATCAATCTTCAGGGCATGGTCCGCAGCATGATCATTTCAGATTCGATGATGCGCTATGCCGTCGACATTGTAACCGCGACCCGTCCGGGAAAGAAGAACCCCCACGCGTTTATTAACGAATGGGTGGAATGGGGCGCCGGCCCGCGCGCATCGTTGTGCTTGACGCTCGCCGCCAAGGCCCGGGCCCTTTTAAAGGGGCGCTTGTGTGTCAGCTATGAGGATATTCGAGCCGTGGCGCCGCCTGTATTGCGCCATCGCATCAAATTAAATTTTGCGGCTGATGCCGAGAACCGCAAGCCGCTAGAAATTATCGATCAACTTCTCCGGGCGATTCCCGAGAGAAAAGAACGCAGCAAGCGATAGTCAAACCGGTAGGGGGATAACAGAAGAAAACAGCTAAAAGCTTACTGATTCGTATGCTTGGGTCAAGACTGCTCTGCTTTCTTGGCCCTTTTTTTGTCCTAAAGAAAGGTAATGATGTCACAAACAGAGCCGCTAAAAAATTTCCTGGATCCCAAAACGGTCTCAAAGATTACCGATTTCCGCCTGCTCGTACGCCTGATCGTTGACGGATTCTTTATGGGTGCGCACCGGGGGCCGAAACAGGCCTTTTCGCTGGAATACAGTAAGCACCGCGACTATTACCCTGGGGACCCCTTGAAACGTGTGGATTGGCGTCTGTTCGGTAAGACCGACCGCCATTTCGTAAAACAGTATGAAGAGGAGACCAATCTCGAGGCGTGGCTCGTAGTGGATATCAGTAAATCCATGAGTTATCAGGGGAGTCGTGCGGCCCTGAGCAAACTGCGCTATGCGGCTTGTTTGGCGGGAGCGATCGCGCATTGGCTCCTCGGGCAGAAGGACCTGGTGGGTCTCATTCTTTTCGACAGCCGCGTGCGAAAGATCATTCCTCCGAGCTCGACGAACCGGCAGTTGGCGATTCTGCTCAAAGAACTTTGTAATTTGAAAGAAGGCGAGGAATCACAGTTTGAACATGCAACGCGCCACGCGGCGAGCCGCATCAAGAGGCGAGGACTCATCATGCTTTTTTCCGATCTCTTGACGGACCCGGATCAAATCGAAAAAACCTTGCGGTATTTTCTGCATCGCGGAAATGAACTAATCGTATTTCATACACTCGCCCACGAAGAGCTTGAATTTCCCTTTAAGCGCTTTGGTTTTTTCGAGGACATGGAAACGAAACAGAAGATCCTATTGCAGCCCGAGTATTTGCGCGAAGAGTACTGCAAGCAGATGAAAGAATGCCTGGAGCGGATTAAAAAGACGTGCATGCGGATGAAAGTTCACTACGAACAAATAGAAACAACAACTCCGTTCGACAAGGCTCTGATGCGGATTGTCGAGACGCGCAAGAGGTTATACTGATGATGGCGCCGTTGCCGTTGCTACCGCTGTTTTTCCAATCCCCTTGGTTTCTGGCCGGTTTGGTGAGTTTGACCCTGCCGTTTTTGCTCCTTTTGACCAAATCGCGCACATACCGGACAACCTCATTTAGCTCCGTCGATTTTCTGCGCACGGTGACGCAGAGGGCGTCGCGGGTCATCGAGATGAAGCGGCTCATACTCCTTCTTGTGCGGATGATGCTGCTAGCGCTCTTGGCTGCGGCCTTCGCGTTACCGTTCACTTACAAGAATGCGTTTTTCTCGCAAAGTGCGAGCCGGGATCATCTGATCGTTGTACTGGATCGTTCTTACAGCATGAGTTATCGCGACCGGGATGTGAGTCTGTTCGAGAAGGCGAAAAGTGAGATCCGCTACCTCCTGCGTGATCATAAAATTCATCATCCGTACGTGTCGCTCTATGTTTTTGATTCAAGGCTGGAACAAGTTGTAGAAAGAAGCCGTGATTATGAGGCCTTTGAAAAGCATTTGGCCGGGGCAGAGGAGTCCGGCTTTGCCGGGGACATAACGGCGCTTACTCAAAAGTTAGAACGCGAGTTTCGGAAATCCGACGGCACGCGTCGCAGCTTCTATGTTTACTCCGACCTCTCGGTGCGTGATAAGGAATTGTTCGAGGCTTCTCTTGCTGCAAGTGGAAACAGTCTCGATATACACTGGAGGGGGCTCGAAGTTGAATCCTATCGAAATTTTGTCATCGAAGACATTGTTTTGCCGCCGCATCCGTTTGTGGCTGGCGAAGAGGGCGAGATCAATGTTCTTTATCGAAGCTACGGTTACACGAATGGTGAGGGAGTCGATCTGAATCTTTGGGTGGATGATAGAAAAGTGGAAACGCTCAGAGTTATTCTTTCGGGCCCCGGTGCGGCTAACGCTGCGTTCCGTTACCTGTTTCCCGGTACCGGGACCTATCCCATACGCGTTGAAGCCGGGCCCGATCCTGTGAGTTGGGATAATGTTCGCCGCGCAGTTGCCGAGGCCGAGCCGCGGGTCTCATTGCTGGCGGTTGAAGCTAAGACCTATGCATACCCCTTTGATAGCCCGATATTCTTTTTCAGCCACGCTCTTCAAAGCCGGCAGGCCGTGGGAGACGGGAAATCATGGGTCGAATTCGTCAGCGTCCCGACTGAAAGTCTTGCGGATCTGGAACTGAGCCGCTACCCGCTCATATTGATTACCGATCATGCCGGCTTCGGACCGCGGCTTTTATCGCAGCTGCGCTATTACGTTAAAGAAGGCGGAAACGTTCTCTTCAGTGTGGGGAACGCATTTGACGCGGAGGGGCATAGCGAAAACGGTCACTTAGAAAAATTTCTGGGAGGCCACTTCGGACAACGCGAAGACCGAAAACCTCCTGCGGATCCGATGCATCTCGGACCGTTAGATTACTCTCAGCCTCTGCTCAAGATCTTTGAGGCGGGTCGATTCGGGGATCTGGCAAGAATTCCGTTCCGGGCCCTGGTGCCGTTTATCCCTGCTGCCGAAGCTATGGATCAAAAGGTGCTCTTATGGCTCGACTCAAAATGGCCGGTGCTCGTGGAGCAGCCCATGGGCCAAGGGCGCGTTTTCGTATGGACAACATCGCTCAACCATGACTGGAATGATTTTCCGAAAGATCCGTTGTACGTTCCTTTCGTTAATGAGTTGCTGAAGTATATTGTTTTGCCCAATGCGCAGAATGTGCACGCTCTGGTGCTGGGCGAAAAGCTTGTGATCCCTCAGGATCCTTCTCTGGAATACACGGTTCTGAAAACACCCGCCGGCGAACCGATGACCTTTTACCCCTCGCGGAAAAGCGAACATATCCCGCTTTCTGCAAATACGCCCGGGTTTTACGAATGGGCCGAAGTCTACGCGGAAAAGACGGTCAACAAAGTCATCGCGAGCAATGTTGATGCGCGCGAGTCTCTATGGAACCCGGTTACAATCAATGGCGGGATTGCGGCACCGAAAGCAGGAACTCAGAGTCTTCACGCTGAGGGGAGCAGGAAGCTTTCGGAGCGCATGTTCCTTTACATGCCGATGCTTTACGGCGCGCTTTTTTTGCTTTTGTGTGAAGCGTGGCTGGCAAATCGTTTTTATCAACCAAGGTGGGTTTAAATAAGAATGAATGATCAGTTCGACAATCAGCTGAGATGGAGGACACGGGTGATCGCTCTTCTTGCGGGCGCGAAGGCGGGCCTTTGCGCCATGGTCGTCCTGCTTCTGGCATTCTATGGGTTTTTGGCATTTGCCTACCTTCGCCCGGGTGTGCTCGGTGACGGCATTTCTGCGATTTCGCTGTTGGCCGCACTCGTCGGTATTCCGCTGATTGCCGGATTGATGACTTATGCCGGTCATCGTAATGTGCGCCGTCTCAGCATGGCATTGGAACACCATTACCCGAATTTACGCGGGCGCATGCTCACGGCTGCCGAGTTGTCGCAAGGGCACAATGGCCGTCAGGAAGATCCTTGGAGACAAGCGCTCGCCAGCAGCCTGATCACAGAGATGGGTTGTCTGCTCCGCCGCTTTCATTTCGCCAGAGCGTACCGCCCCAAAAAACTGGCAGTCCCGGCGTTAATTTTGATGAGCCTTCTTATCGGCGGGACCGTTCACGCGACGGTACAGCCTGAGTTTTTTGCAAAGGGGTATCGCCGCATGACCGGTCCCGAAGACGGCGATCTCTTTTCCCACGGTTCCAGAGATTCCTCGAGACCGTCTTTTACGATCAAGGTTTTCCCGGGTGACTGTAAGGTGATCAAGGGAAATAGTCTTGAAGTGAAGGCAAGCGCGGTGGGCCGCGATCCCGAACGAATGGAGTTTTATGTGAAGCACGCCAAGGACCCGAGTTGGCAGGTCTACGGCATGACCTCCAAGGGCGAAGGGAATTTCGAGTTTCTGTGGACCCATATTACGGAGCCCAGCCATTACTTCGTCAAAGCCGACGGTGAAACCAGCGCGGTTTTTGATGTCCAACTGTATGAGCCTCTGGGGATGACACGTGTCTTGTGGAAGCTTCATTTCCCCGAATACATGAATCTTAAAGATCAAACGCAGCTCGGTTGGAAAAGGAAGATTACCTTACCGGAGGGAACAAAAATTGATGTGGCGATACAGATGAATCAGCCCGTCAAGGAAGGGCGGCTAATGGTTAAAGGCGGCGATGCGATTGTCATGAAAAAAGATGTGTCAAAAACGGCGCTTGGGGCTTCGCTCGAAGTTGACGGTGACCTTGTCCTCGATCTGGAAATTCAAGGTGAGAAAGGGGACCCTCTCTTAGGCATGTCCTCCTTATGGATTCAGGCTCTTCCGGATCTCTTGCCGTATGTTGAGATTTTACAGCCGCAGCTTCAGGGCTATGTTTATCCGACCGAGGAAATTCCTTTTGAGATAAGCGTTAATGATGATTACGGCGTTAAGTCCGTGACTCTTGTCGTTCATGCCAGGGGCGAAGAGAAGCGCATTGAGTGGATTGCCCCCGGTCAGAATCCCACTGAAACATTGCTATATCCCGTATTGGAGCTGGAACGATTTCACCTCGATAGCCGGGACCTCGTGTTTGCCTACCTCGAAGTGCTGGACAATAATCCGGCTGAAAATCGCGAACCGGTTCGATCCGCGATGATGAGCTTCCTTATACGGGATTATGTGGAACAGTTTCGCATGAATGACCCGGCGTCCAGAGACCCGTCGCTAAGAACCATGTTCGAAGACCTGCTCGTGGATCAAGAGAAAATTCTGCAGGATACTTGGGATTATCTTTCCATGTCACCTCGCTCGGCGCCCGTTGGTTGGGACGAGGAGGTTGTTGAGTGAGGCGGCCCATTCTCCTTTCTCTTTTCGCTCTGATGGCAGTGAGTTGTTTGTCGGGTGTCCGTGGCTATGCCGGGGATGTTGCGCCGGAGCTCTTGCGTTTGAAAGAACGACAGGAGTCTGTTTTGCGGGCCCTTAAGGAGCGGACTCGGGAAGTCGAGAAGAAATTCCCCTATGTGGTGAAAGCGAACGAGAAGCTCTTTGAGCGCATCCGGGAATCCCAAGACATTCTGGAGAATTCCTTGCTGGCGTTGGGCGCAGAGAATGCGATGGAGTCATTTCAGTATCAAGCCGATTTCTTCTCGGAAGCCGCTAACATCTTTGTCGAAGGGATCAACTTCATAAAGGATACCGATGATGAGCATAGCCCGCCGATCGGGACATTCCTCGATAAGAAAGGCAAGCAGGTTCGCTATCCGAGAGAAAAGAAAATGCTTCTCGGCGAGACGCCGTTCTACGAAGCGCAGAGCTTTGAGGAGGCGGATCTCATTACGCTTTCGGCTAAAGACAAAGGCCTTTCCGAGCCGGAGAAGGACTCCTATCTTGAGGCCCTAGAGGCACAGTTTGACAAGCTCTTTCAATCGAAGGAAAAAGGAGACCTTGAGTTCGTAGGGGCTGGCGATGACCAGCCCGCCGGAAACATGGCGATCTTGAAAAAGGAAACAAGCGCTTCCATTGCCGGCCAGGGAAGTGATCATTCCGGTTCGGAAAATGAAGCGGGTGGTTTTGAACTAACAGAAGGTGAACAAAAGGGAAATGCCGGTAGAGGTGCCGGCGCGAATCTCGGCGGCGCGTTTGTCCCCGAAGCCGGGGGCGGAGGTTTCAAAGGGGAGCGTTCTGACGGTGATTCCGACGATGGCGGTAAAGGTGAAACGAAAGCGAAGGTTGCCACCGCCAGTTTGCTTTCGACGGATAAAAAGGCTGCGGCCGGAAATGCCGGAAGCGGTTCGGGATCGGGCAGCGGAGGCGGCGGTGGAAGCGGAGACGTCGCCGGAGGCGGTGCCGACGACGGTGCTGGGAAGGGTGATAACAATGAAGTCGTGCTGACTGCAGGAGGCGGCCTCGGCAAAGTCAGGCTCGGAAGTGCCGGCGACGGAATTGTCCCTGCGCACTCCGGGGATGATTCGGGTATGGGTGCGGCTGCGGTTCCTGGCGCTGCTGGAATGGCGGGTGAAACATCCGGAGATGGATCTGGTTCAGGGAGCGGATCCGGCGAAGCGGCGGGTGCGGGAGCGTCAGATGGAGCGGGAAGTGGTGCCGGGGCGTCTGCCGGTGCTGGAAGCGGTGCGGGGCAGAATGAGAGTGGAGATGGCTTCGCAAAAAGTGATGCCGCAGGTGCGGGAGCATCAGATGGAGTGGGAAGTGGTGCCGGGGCGTCTGCCGGTGCTGGAAGCGGTGCGGGGCAGAATGAGAGTGGCGATGGCATCGCAAAAAGTGATGCCGCGAGCGCGGGCGCGAGTTCCGGAGATGGAGCCGGTGCAGGGAGCGGATCCGGCGAAGCGGCAGGCGCGGGAGCATCAGATGGAGTGGGAACTGGTGCCGGGGCGTCTGCCGGTGCTGGAAGTGGCGCGGGCCAGGCTGAAAGTGGCGATGGCATCGCAAAAAGTGATGCCGCAAGCGCGGGCGCGAGTTCCGGTGATGGTGCGGGTGACGCGAGCGGATCGGGAAAAGGAGCCGGAGACGGAAGCGGTGACGGTGCAGGCGGCGCAGGCCAGGACAAAAGTGGCGACGGCCGCTCCAAAAGTGATACTGCAAGTGCGGGTGCCGGAGCGGGCGATGGAAGCGGTGCCGGAAGTGACGGATATGCAGACGCCGAGATAAACGGTTTAGCTGAATCGAGCGGAGATAGCTCGAAAAATGCCTCTGCAGGAACGGCAGATGGATTAGGGAGTAGTGCGGGCAATACCGATGGTGACGGAGTCGGTGCCAGAAGCGCTGCTTTAGGCGCGGGAGACGGTATCGGTTCAGGTCTCGCAGGCGGTGGCGCAGACGGCTTTGACGAAACTGATGCGGGAGACGCGACGCCGGGACATGCAAGCGGTGCTTCAACCGGCCAATCTTCCGGCGGAGTTTCGGGTGGCATGGGCAGTGACGGACAAACCGAAGCGGGGGCCGGGAGTGGCGCGAGTGGTGCGGCGGCAGGTGCCGGGCAGCAGGGAAGCGGGCAGTCACAATCCGGCGCGGAACAGAGTGGGGTGTCCGGTGCGGCCGCAGGGCAAGGTTCCGGTGGAAGCGGCAGTCCGGCAGGAAGCGGCAATGCTGATGCCGCGACGGACAACGGGTCGAGTGCAGGGACTCAAGGGCCGAGTGGTTCGGCCGGTAGTGCGCAATCATCAAGCCCCGATGCCAAAGAGGCGCAGCTGACCGAAGCAAGACAGAAGCTCAAACCGCAAGAGGCCGAACAGGAAGACGATATTCTTCAGCAAGAGCAGACCGTAGAAATGATCCGTGACTGGCTGTTGCAGGAAAGATTATTGATTCAGGAGATCAAACGTTTTAAACCGGTCAAGCAGGAGAATAATCCGAATCCGGAATGGGAATATTATCTCCTCCGTCAGAAACAACTCCTGGTTCAGCTCAAACAGCTGCGCCGCCGTATCGAGTTCCTGGGAAAGAAAGATGAATACTTTGTCGATTTGCGAAAAGTTTCGCACATAGCGAACCGTCTCCTGGAACTTATGAATCGCGGTGAGTATACCGAATACCGGGCCGGGGCAAAGGTGTACGAAGATCTTATGGATGCCATGGAGACAATAGAACCCGCCCACGATGCGAAGGATGCCGAGCTGAAGTCTTATCGTTCGTCTTCCGATGAGGAAGTGCCTGAGGCATACCGAACGATGGTGGCGCGGTATTTTAAACTCCTGTCAGAGGAATAAAGCCTAAACAATGAAAATTCAATTTCTAAATGAAATATCAACGACGGGACTGTTCGGGTTGCTGGCCGTCATCGCATTTTCGTTGTTGTTCGCCTTCCACCGGTTTTCGGTTCCTACGCGCTTGCAGACGCGGTTGATCTTAGCGGGGCTGCGGACATTTCTTGTGCTGATCATCCTCTTCATCTTGCTCGACCCGTTTTGGGAGAAGACGCGAGACTCCGACTGGGTAGGCGTTTTAATCGATACCTCAGAGAGTGTCAATGTCCGCGATCCTCAGTCCAAGGCATCCAGGATTAATCTGCTCAAGGATTATCTGTTAGGGGATTCGTATTGGAAAAACCTCGAGAAAAATAAACTGCGCCAATTTCATACCTTTGATTCCGGCGTTCGCGAGAATGTTCATGCAAGCGACATTTCAGGCCGTACTAAACCAAGCAATCTCATTTCGGCGGTGCGCGAGATCGAAGGGCGGTACGGCGAAGACCCTGATCTCCTTGGGTGGATTTTATTTTCTGATGGTGCTGCAACGGATTTTGACGGAGAAGTCCGAGAGTCCCTGCCGGAAACGAGTTTTCCTTGGATCACGGTGGGTTTGGGGCAAGCGGGTGAGGCGCCGAATCTGCGATTAGAGGCTCCCGATGTCCGAGAGAGCGTATTTGTCGGCGAAAGAGTCCCTCTTAGGGCGCGGTGGATTTCGACATTTCGTTCGCCTCCCGAGACGATCCTTTCGGTTCGCTTGAATGGACAAACGGTCTATGAAAAGAAGGTAAAGACCGAAGCCGGCGAGGCAGAGCTTGAAATCGAAATCCCAACCAAGGGAAGTCATGCGTTGGATCTCGAATTGAAGCCGCTCCCCGGAGAGGGAACCAAAACAGACAACAGCGTGCGGTGGTGGCTTGAGGCTGCTCCCCGGAAGATCCGCGTTTTTTACGCGGAGTCGTTTTATAAAACGGATAATCTCTTTAAAGAAGCTTTGGAAGCGGACAAAGATTATGAAGTCACGTTTGCTTCGAGTCTTCTTGGATTTTCCCGCCAGCGGGCAGTCCCGTTTATTAAAGATCCGTTATACGGATTCCCTAAAACGCGCGAAGCATTGCTTGATTACGACGTCATCGTTCTCAGTGACGTAAAGCGTAGTCTCCTCAGCACCGAACAGATCGAATGGGTTCAGGAGCTCGTCTCTGAACAAGGGGGGGCTCTGGTGATGATCGGAGGCATTGACTCGTTCGGCGACGGAGGATATGTCGGCACCAAGATCGAGGACATGCTTCCCGTAGGGATCAGCGAGGAATATCAGAAGGATGTTTATCTGGCGGCACGAGGTACCGTTGAAGATCCCTTCCGTCCGAAGATCGCCGAAGGCGCGGCGGCGCACCCTTTCTTGAAACTAAGCGAACACCCCGGCGACAATCTGAAACTCTGGAAAACAGTTCCTCTCTTGGGTGGTTATAACTATGTGGGCCGTCTCAAACCGGGTGCCACGGCACTGCTTGAGCATCCTGTTGACGAGAGTGCATTCGGGCCGCGAGTGATTATGGCCGTGCAGAATTTCGGCCGCGGTAAGGTGTTGGCCTTTACCTCGGACATTACCTATAACTGGGGACAATGGTTCCAGGCCTGGCGCGATGAGTCCGACCGCTGGGTCTTTGCCGATTTTTGGCGTCACGCCTTGAAGGGGCTGACGGAAAACAGGATGGCCTATAAAACGCATGCCTTACAGCTCGAACGCACGCCGCAATTGGCAGACAGCTCACAACCCCTTACCTTTAAGACAACTTTGCCGGCAAGCGCCGCGAATCTCGCTTCGGGAACCCTGCAGTTTGAATTGCTCAAGAACGGTAAGCGGGAACGCTTCGAAGAAATCGATGCCTTCATGTTCCAGGAGAAACTGTCCTGGGCGACTTCGGCGCTTGAAGAAGGGGATTACCGGTTGCGCGTTCTTTATGCCCCTCCGAATAGTGCCCCGGTCGCCAAGGAGATGCCCTTTACCGTACATATGTCGCGCGAGGAATCCCATCACTTGGAATTTCAACCCGACGTCTTGAAGAAGTTGGCCGAACACTCAGGCGGTGTCTATCTTCCCTTTTCCGATATCGCTCAGCTTGCTGATGCCACGAATCAAATCGGCAGGCTGCGTCTGCATTTCCACTCGACCCCATTCTGGAATCAACCTTGGATTTATGCCCTTCTCCTGGGGATATTGTCATTCGACTGGTTTCTGAGGAAAAAGACGGGGTTGGAGTAAACGGCAGTAGGTGTATAATATCCGCTTCAAATAAAGGAGTTATTCATGAAGATCCTATCCGCGCTGATTTTGTTTGCAGTCATTGTAATGCCTTCCGTCCACGCTCAAATTCAAGCGTATGACGTAGAGTACTCGGCGGGCGGTGATATTCCGCTGCGCGGTTATTTGGTTTACGATAAAGACCTGACAGAACCGACGCCGGGTATTTTAGTCGTGCATGAGTGGTGGGGCCAGAACGACTATGCGCGGAAGCGTGCCTGGATGTTGGCGGAGCTTGGATATACCGCTTTGGCCATCGATATGTACGGAGAAGGAAAGGTTGCGACTCATCCGAAGGATGCGGGGGCGTTTGCGGGGGAGGCGAAGGCAAACATGGATGTTGCGCAGGCACGGTTTAAGGCGGCCTTGGACGTGCTGAAAAATTATAAGGGAACCGATCCTGATAAGATTGCAGCCATTGGTTACTGTTTCGGCGGTGGTATTGTCCTTGAGATGGCGCGTCGGGGTATGGATATTGCCGGTGTCGTTAGTTTTCACGGTTCTTTGGCAACTGAGAATCCGGCTGTACCCGGAGCCGTAAAAGCAAAGGTCCTTGTATTACACGGTGCCGATGATAAGTTTATTCCGCCCGCACAGGTTGAAGCCTTTAAGAAGGAAATGGAAGATGCCGGTGTCGATTACCGGTTTATTAGCTACGAAGGCGCTACCCACAGTTTTACCAATCCCGCAGCCGACGAGCTTGCCCGCGAATTCGAACTTGATGTCGCTTATAATCCCCAGGCCGACCACGAATCTTGGCAGGCCCTGCAGGATTTTTTTGAGAGCCTCTTTTAAGCTCCCCTAGGGCTTTTGCCTTCCTCAAGCTGCGAACTTTAAATCCTTAATAAATCCTAAGGGACTGTCATATTGAGACATGGAAAGATAGCACTGCTTTAATAAGTAATTAACTAGCAATATATATCATTATAGACTATTGAATGTCATATATTTCTGTGTATGCTTTGGTTATAGGTTGAAAAGGTTTGTCTCGGAGGGTGAGCATAAGGATTTCGGAGAAGCAAAACAGAAGACCACGAGGTGCGGACATGGAAGCAAAGCGAAACATGACGTCCCACATTAAAGCATGGATAGCCATGATAGTGGTCTTTACTCTAGTTTGTTACTCACCGGCCATCGCTTTCGCCGAAGCCCCCGAAACTTCAGCCGATTTTCACAGCACTCAAAGTAACAGCCTAGCCGCTCTCGACCAGGCGGCCGCTCAACTAGGCTTGGCCATGTACCTGCATAATCAAAATTACGGCGTTAACGGCGGTACCAATAGACAGCGGTTGCTGGGGGAACTGGGCAAAGTAACCGAAGAGACTGAGGCCGTCCGCAAGAATGGCAGCCACGTTATTCCTGTTGAGATATTGAAAGTCCAAATGACTCTGGGGCGTGATATCCGCGGTGCGATTAAAGAGTCTGCGGAACATGTAAACCAAGGTTTTCGTCTTGGGCAGCCAAGGCTCGTGGATCATGAGCTCGATGATGTCATGAATCCGGGATGGAATAAAATGTCGGATCAAGCCCGCGATACACTGAAAGCAGTGCAGGCACGTCTGCGCGATCGCGGCAAAAAAGATAAAGAGGACGGAGAAGATTCTGAAGGGTCGGAGCGTGGCTTGAAAAATGCCCTGTCGCGTGTTGAAGCTGCCAGGGCAAGAGCGACCAATGAAAGAGCGGGATTGGTAGCGAGCAAGGTTCTCGCGGGGCTTCTCTCCGATGCCAGGAACCAAGGGATTCAAGAGATTGCCAGGACAGCAGCGGCTGCAGCCGGAAATGGCCGGCGGGGGAAGGGGAGACCGGCAGGTGTGGGCGGTGGTCCTCCGGCAGATCCTCCAGGCGGTGGTCCTCCCGCAGGTAAAGGCGGGGGAAGGCCTTAACGGGCCGTTGTCCGGGAACATTTTCATTGTGTCTTTCTTGCGGGGTAACTGCCGATCAGGCAATGTGAGAATATGCGCTTTAGCCATAAAATCTCGTTAGGGATTAGTTTGCTCGTGGTGGGTTTATTGGCCCTCATCATGATCGTGGGCAACATGGCCATTACGAGAGGCATCAAAAAGAATATCCACCGAGACCTCCTCGCCGCACAGCAGTCCTTCCAACAGTTTGAACAGCATCGCTTCCGCCAGCTTCTGATTCATAATGAGACCATGGTGGGGATCCCGCATCTCAAAGCCGTGGTGAGCACTGAGGGCATGGAGCCCCGCATGGTGCACAATTTTGCCGAGGAAATTAGACGCACCATCGATAGCGACATCGTCATACTCACCGATGTTAAAGGAACTCTCCTGGCCAGTGTGAGTGAGCCTAATCGCTATGGAGAAGACATGTCCCAAGACCCTGCCGTCAAGATGCCGCTGGAAGGGAAAATGTACCAGGGCTTGTGGACAAGTGCCGGACAAATCTACCAAGTAGTCGGCAACCCGTTTCGCTTCGGGCCCGAAGTTGCGGGGGTTCTTCTTACGGGTTTTGCCGTGGACCGCGAGGTCATGGATACCATCGCGGGAATGACGGGTTGTGATGTGGCGATCGTCACCTCCGACCTGATTCAGGTCTCTGAAGGCTCGGGGAATACGTTGACGGCACTTCGTCCGGAACTCATGCAAATCGGAAAAGAATCACCGGGGCGCATTTTTACCAAAACGATTAACAACGAAACTTATCTCCTGATCTTAGGTCCCTTTGGCGCCAATGAGACTTTCTATGCCTTGGCCCGCTCTCTCGACCATGAACTCCTTTTTTACCGCAAATTGCAGCAGCAAATTTTGCTGATGGCTTCCGGTATCTTGATCATCGCGCTCGTACTGGGTGTTCTTTATGCGCGAAGAATTGCGCGGCCGATTCAGGCACTTGTAAGCGGATCCCAGAAGATTGCTGATGGGGATTTGTCCGCTCGTGTGTATGTGAAGTCTAAAGGGGAGCTTGGTGACTTGGCTCAGGCTTTCAATACGATGGCGGAGTCGCTCAAGAAAACAGTCGTATCCAAAACCTATATCGATAATATCCTGCGAAGCATGCCCAACAGCGTGATCGTGGTGACGCGACAGGGAAACATTGAGACTGTCAACGATGCCACCTGCGCCCTTCTAGGGTATGCCAAAGAGGAGCTCTTCGGAAAACCGGCCAGTCTTTTCCTGGGGGAAGACCAGGCACTGTTGTTTGGTCTTGGCCTGGCGCCTGGACCCGGGAAGGACCACTCTCCGTCGGGCACTGAGGCGACATACTGGGGGAAGGGGGCGTGACAATCCCCGTATTCTTTTCGAGCTCTCCGATTCACGATCGAGAAGGAAAAGTTCAAGGCTATATCTATGTGGCCCAGGATCTCACCGAACGAAAGCTGCTTGAGGATCAATTGTTGCAAGCTCAGAAACTCGCTTCACTGGGGCGCTTTGTGGCGGGCCTTTCGCATGAGATCAATGCCTCACTCATTGTCATTCTTCGGTACGCCCAGCAAATTTTGGAATCAGGAACCGATGGGGGGATTCGCCAGAAAACCGAGATAGTGGCAAAGAGGGCGGAGCACAGCCACAAGATTATTCAGGATCTGCTGACATTTGTTCGGCCTCGCCAGAAGAGAGGGGAAATCCTTAACCCTTGTGATCTTGTCGACGAAATGCTCGAAGTGCTAAATCCCGATGTCGAGAAATTCAAGATAAAGATCGAAAGAGACTACCCGGATGTTCCGTCGAAGATTGACGGGGACGAAGACCTCTTGAGGGAAGTGTTTATGAACCTCATGGTGAATGCCTTTCAAGCCCTGGAGTCAAATAAGGGTGAGCGGCGTTTCAAGGTAACCGCGTCCGTTGAGGGACAGAAGATGAGACTGTCCTTTGCCGATAACGGGCCGGGGATCGACAAAAAGGACCAAAGTAAGATCTTCGAGCCCTTTTTTACGACTAAAGAAGTCGGCGTCGGTACGGGATTAGGGCTGAGCCTGACCTACGGCATCATGAAGCAGCATGAAGGCGCGATCCAAGTTGAAAGCGAGCTCGGTCAAGGTACTGTTTTCCATCTCGATTTTCCTCGAGTGCCCAATGAATTGAAATCCGATCTCCGGACCGCCGAAAAGGCTTAATCGCTTGGCGGGACTAGAGTTCCAGTCTGAGTGAAAATCCGCCATAAGGTCTTGTGTACTCAAAAGAATTGTTTGCGGATTGCGCGCGTTCGTAAGTGAAAAATGCCCTCAATGTTAGATTTTCAAGAACATCCTTTTCGAGCGCAGCCGTTATGTCCCAGACATCGTCTTTGCGTGAGCCATCTTCAGTCGCTTTGAAATCAGGCCGTTCGTCATGCGAGTATTGCGTGCCCACTTCACTGCGGATGCCATAGGATAAAGGGAAATGGAAGGCCATACGGGCACCGTGGACATCACGCAGGAAGTTGTCGCCCTTGGGGTCGTCGTGACGGAAGGTGTATCCGAACGTCCAGCGCCAAGTTCTGGCACTATTGAGAAAGATCGTACTGATTAAGCCCGCGTTGTGGCTGTGTCCGTCGCGGCCAAAAGTCGTGGGGTCCGCAGAGTTATCATCGTATTCGCTGTATGCGTAGGAGTAATAGGCCACGCTTTGCAGCCGCTCATGAGGTTCGAAAACCATGGTTGTCGACAAGGCATTGGTGAATACGAAAAACTTCCGGTCAAGTATCACGTGACTCAGACTTTCGTTAAAGAACAAGACGAGCGGTTTTCCGAACATTTCTCCCACCTGGGTTAATGAGAAACCGAACGTGTTGATGAAGGTATTCAGATTGCGGAGTGAGTCATCATAAAGGTCCTGGGTGTAGGCGTAAGAAGCTTCAGCAGACAAACTTCCCCGGTTCCAGAAATTATAAGCTCCTTCAACCCGGGTTTCGTACATGCCAGAGTTTTTGTCCGCAGAATTGCTGAACGTCTTGGAGCGCGAGACAAAAGCCGCATTGCCGTGATACTGGTAGCCCAACTCCGCTTCAATTCGCCACCGCTTAAGCGGCTCAATTGCCGGAGGAAGAATCTCCGCCAGGGGCAGGGCCAAGAGTTCAAGCCGCGATTCGGCAGCTTGACCATAGTGCCCCCCTGAGTCATGTTCTATCACGTAGTTATATTGCGCTCTTGCTTCGACCAGTTTCCCCTGGACCACATTATTTTCTGCTAAATAAAAGTAAGCAGCCGTGTTAGCAGAGTCTATTTCCAGAGCTTTCATGAGCATCTCTTCGGCTTTCACATATTGGCCGAGTTTGTGATAAGCGATACCCTGATAGCGGCGGATAATGGGTTCCCGGGGATAAAGTGCGGCAAGGCTTTCAAACGCCTTTATCGCTTTCTGGAATTTCCCGCCTTTGAACAATGCCGTTGCTTCACTTTCAAGAATAGCCTGTCTAACGACTTCGGGATCCCGAGGGTGACCCTTGCGGGCATCGCCTACCTGGAGGGAAAGGCCAAAGGACGGAACGGCGTCGGAAGTTTCTTCTTCCCGGGCTGAGGCGGTCTTCTCGCATGCAGTTGAGAAGATCCCAAACGATAACGTAAAGATCAAATAAAAAAGTAGCCTCATCCGCCGGTCGCGACATTTTCCGTGACTGCCCGCTGCAGATCACGGCGGATTTGAGATGTTTGTGTCTGTTTGAGAGCTGCAGATGTGTCCTCGGTATTTTCAGCCGCCGTTTGAAGACGCGGTTCTAACAAGCCCACAACTGAGTGGTCGTCTTTAGTACTTTGAGTGGTCGTTTGACAGGAAGATAGGCCTAAGAGACAACACAGGGTAAGCAGTATGAAAAGCGGTTGCTTGCGGTCCCTGTCGATCATTTCTTATCGCCGAGGCACTCGCGGACACGTGCCATCAGATCTTCGGGGCCGAAGGGCTTTTCAAGGAATGCGTGAATCTTCCAGATGGAAAAGAATTTTTTAATGCTGGGCCTTGCCGATATGACGATGATGGGGACTTTGGCCATTTTGTCGGTCCGCTCCCGGAGCTTGTCGACCAGTTGATAACCCGTCATCTCCGGCATGAGGGCATCGACAATGATCAGGTCCGGTTGCTCGGAGGCCGCCATCTCATAGCCTTCCCTACCGTTTGATGCGATTACGACGGCGTATTTTTCGTGTGCGAGCCTTGATTCGAGCGCCTTTAATATATTAGGCTCATCATCAACGATAAGTATTTTTTTTGGCATGAGGCCCTCTTAAGTCGTTATTCGCAATCAGTTTACATACGTCCCGTGTGAAATTCAATTTGAAAGGACAATGTGCTTTTTCTTTGCCTTGTATCGGCAAAAAAGGTAACCTTGTGAACTCAGAGCATTCTAAACAGGGTTCACTCGGAGGGGCTCCATGAAAACGTTGACGGATCTGCTTGAGTGGCTGTGGAACGATTATGCGGCGATGAATTCTCAGGCCGGCGCCATTCACCGCGCTTTGGAAGCACGGGGTGAAAAGGTGATCAATGATCACGTCGCTTTCCGCACCTTTGACCTCCCTGAAGTCCGCATCGAAGCTCTCGCCGCGCCGTTCCTGAGATGCGGTTACGAATTGCGGGGCGGGCCGTATCTGTTCAAAGAGAAAAAACTATTCGCTCGTCACTATGCGCATCCCGATACAAATAAGCCCAAGATTTTCATTAGCGCCCTGAAAGTCGGAGAGTTCTCGAATGAGCTGCAACGGATTGTGCGGGACCTTGTGACACAATTACCGGCGGGATTTAGCGACGGGGATGATTTTCTTATCGCCGGCGCTCCGTGGCAGCCCGTATCTTGGGACACGTATTCAAAACTGTTGGCCGAAAGCGAATATGCCGCGTGGATGGCGGCGTTTGGTTTTCGGGTTAATCACTTTACCGTATTCTTTAATGCCCTCACGACCTTCAAAACCTTACCCGAATTGAACACGTTCATCAAAGGACTCGGGTATGCATTGAATGCATCCGGCGGGGAGATAAAAGGCTCTCCGGAAGTTTTCCTTGAACAGTCTTCGACCTTGGCGCATTCGGTAGTGACGGAATTTAGCGACAGGACGGAAACGATTCCGGGTTGTTATTATGAATTTGCCAAGCGATACGTCCTCTCCGACGGAAAGCTCTTTCAAGGCTTTGTCGCAGAATCTGCCGATAAAATCTTCGAAAGTACCGATTCCCTTGGTTCCAAAGACAAAGATCAAAAGTGAAAGCGGTTTTCCTTTTACTGGCTGTCTTCTTATCGATAGGTGCTGACTACAAGCGCTATGGTATCGAGTCCGGTATCTTTGAATACCGGGTGGACGGTCAGATGACGGGGACGGAGACGCTTTACTTCGACGAGTGGGGCGCGCGGGAAGCACGATACAGCGACCTCGTGGCGGAAGTTGAAGGCAATGAGCTGCCGTCCAGGACGCTTCAATTACGGCAAGGCGGGCTTTTTTTTCTGATTGACCTCACCACGAAGACTGGGGTGGTATATAAGGACATGGGATTAGATATGGCTCTGGAGGAAGCGGGCACTGAGGTGGATCAAGTCGCAGAAATCATGTTGCGCAAAGAAGGTGCCCGTCGCGCCGGCGAGGGGGAATTCGCGGGGAAGGTTTGTGAAGTCTGGGAGATTCCTTTAAAAGGCAAGGGTATGTGCTTGTGGAAGATGATCCCCTTGGAAAGTTACATGGAAACCCGGGGCATTCGACTCACCTCTGTGGTCACACACATTCAGGAGAATGTCCCGATTCCTGAAGAGAGATTTGGAATTCCCGCCGATATCAAGATCGAAAAGGCTCGAAAAACGGGCCCATCCCAAGCCCCTATGTAAATTGGCCAGGCGCACGCTGTTTCCCATGATGGCAGTGCCCTACTGCTAGGCTTCCTGCAGGAAATTACGCAGATGTTGTACTCGCCCGTCCCTTGGGTGAAGTTTCTGAAACGTTTCGAAGGCGCCGGCGGCCTTTTCCGGATTCCCCATCTCCTTGTAGGTCACGATCAGGTCATGCAAGGCATCCGGATCTCCTGAATCGATTCTCAAAGCCTCAAGAAACTCGGCTTCTGCTTCCGCCATGCGCCCCAGTTCCCCGTAGACATAGCCAAGCGTTTTTCGCGCGAAAAGATTGTCGGGATCTCCTTCCACGGCTTCCGCGAGACTTCGGATCGCAAGCTCATGTTTGCCGAGCCGGTGATAGGTTTGGCCGAGACTCGCGCGAAGCGTCCAATTCTCGGGAAACTTGGCGATGCCCCTTTGATAGGTCTCGACGGCTTCATCTCCTTTGCCGAGAAGCATGCGGGCCTCTCCTAGCCCTGAAAAAATGTAGGCGTCTTCGCGAACCGCAGCCGCCTTTTCAAAAAGCTTTTCGGCTTGCTCATAGAGCCCTTTGTTCAAGTAGACGATTCCGAGATTATGAAGGGGGAGCACATTCTCGGGCGGGGCATATCGCGCGGCATTGACCCAGAGATACTCGGAGTCGGACCACACCTTTTGCTGCTTGATATTGAGAAACGCGTAGGCCGAAGTAAGCAGAATGCAGACCATGATAACCATATCCCCGCCTGTGAAGCGGCGCAGCACCGTTAGCAGCGGAACATAAACGCCGATTACCGCCAGGTAGAGCCAGCGGTCCTGAATGAGGGCCTCTTGCGGGATAATGTTCAGCATAGGCAGGAGAATGATCAGGCTCCACGAGAACCAAAAGAAAACCGGTTTGTGGATCTTCCACGACAGGATATATAGAGCCGCGATGGTCAAAAGAATAAAGCCCGAAATGAGGACCTGAGGATCTTTCCAGGTGGCATATATCGGAAAGTGATACCAGACGGTCAAATTCATCGGGGCGAAGAGAAGTTGCAGATACCGCACAGATGCCACTGTCATAGCGTACAGGTTGGAGAGGAAAGACCCGCCGTGAAACGACAGAAGCCCTATGCTTTTCAAATTGACGGTGGCCAGAATCGAAAAGACGAGAGCCACGCCGAAAAGCGGCAGATACAAACGCCAGTCCCTTTTCTTCAGGTGTCCGAAAGCATAATCGTAGCAGAGGAGAACCGCCGGCAGTACCACGGCGGACGATTTGGAGAAGCAAGCAAGTCCATATAAACCGAAAACGGCAAATCCCGAACCTGACGAATACGACGTCTTAGCGCGCGCGCGGATGTGAAGCAGCAATGCCCACAAAAACCAAAAACCGAAGAGAAGATTTTTTCTCTGCGAAATCCACACCACTGACTCCACCTGTACGGGATGGACTCCGAAGATCAGGGTTACGCTTAGCGCCATTAGCCAGTCGCGGGTGATATGCCAGATAATGAGGTAGACGAGGACGCAGTTGGCGACATGAAGGAGGAGATTCGTGAGGTGATAGCCGCCGGCATCAAAATGGAAAATCTGATAATCAAGCGCGAAGGACAGCATGGTGAGGGGGGCGTAAATGCCCACATAGGGCTTGCGAAACATATCGATCACATTCTCGAAAGAAAAGCTCCGGACCACCGGATTTCGGACTACGTAATCGGGATCATCCCAATTTACGAATGGGAAGGAGAGCGTGCCGAAATAGACCCAGAAGATGCAGAGAACGGCGGGAATGAGAAGCGCCAGGTGAAAGCGCCAGCGTGTCTTGTCGGAAATAAGGTCTGTGAGCCATTGCTTAGGAGCTATGAGTAGATTGTCCTGTGACATTGACGTATTATAATGTCGCAAACGCCAGTGGGCAACCCGTGGTTGGGAGGTATTCTGTGGTTCGAGATCGATGTCAGACGTGATGAACCAAAGCACTTTCAAGGAGTTCGTCCTCGACCAGTTGCCGAATGCCGGATCGATCGATTGTAAGGCCATGTTTGGGGGCTTTGGGCTTTACCGGAACGGTATTTTTTTTGCCATTATTGCCCGCGAACGGTTGTATTTTAAAACCGATGTCACGAGCCGCACAAAATATACGGATGCCGGCATGGGCCGAGGAAGCCGCGCTCGTTAAGTAAGTTCAGGAGGATTGATTGAACCCCAAGAATGGATGGATCGTCGCTGTTTGCCGTGAGCCCTACCGGATCTTTTTCCCGATAGGCGTTCTGATCGGCATTTTTGGAGCCGGGCACTGGCTTGTCTACGGACTCGGATGGGCTGAGGCGTATTCCGGCATTTGGCACAGCCGTTTGCAGATGCAGGGCTATATGGGTTCCGTCATTGTCGGATTTCTCCTGACGGCTTTGCCTCGGTTTTCGGGTAAGCCTCATGCCTCGCCCATCGAGTTGATCGTCTTTCTCGCCGCCATGGGCGGTGTATTCGGTTTTCGCCTGGCAAATCGGCCGGCTCCGGCCGATTTGAGCTTTGCGGTGCTCCTCTGTGCATTTGCGGTTTTCATGGTGCGACGGTTATTTATGCCGAGTCGCTCATCGAATCCGGTGAGTCCGCCGGTCGGTTTCATCTGGGTCCCGATCGCCGGTGCTTTCGGTCTTTTGGGGTCGTTTTTGCTTTATGCGCCGCGTTTTCTACCGATTTCCGCCTCCTGGGCGAATACCGGACGAGGCATGCTTGAACAGGGTTTCATTTTCAGCATTGTTGTCGGCGTCGGAGGATTTCTGGCCCCGCGTCTCATGGGCCGTTCGGAAGTGGTACAACGCGCCGACGTTGGAAAACCTCATGTGGCGGTTCTCAGACGGAAAAGGCAAATCCGCATTGCTTTCGCCGGAGGGGGCGTGCTGCTCCTGAGCTTTCTTCTGGAGGGGGTTTTAGGAACCTCAATCGCGTACAGTGTCCGTGCACTCCTCGTGACATTCTTTTTTTATCAAAACCGCGCCTGGCCGTTTCCGCCCAAAATACAGGATGACCCGATTCGATTACTATGGTTTTCGATATGGTTCATGGTCATCGGATACTGGATGATTGCCTTAGTTCCCGATTTGCGTAAGGCCGCGTTGCATCTTGTATTTCTCGGGGGCTACAGCCTTATGACATTTGCGGTGGCGACAGTGGTGGTCCTTAGCCATTCGGGAAAACCTGAGGTTCTCCGGAAACCGATTAGGGCACTGCGTGTGGTCGGGGTGGGAATGATTGCAGCTGTTTTCTTGCGTTTGGCTGCCGTCTTTTTTCCGGCTTCGTATTTTCAGTGGCTTGCCGGAGCGGCCGGTCTTTGGATTCTCTGCGCGTTTGTCTGGCTCGTTTTTGCCGGCCCCTGGTTAGTGATGGTTCCGAATGCGGATGCGTTCGAAAAGGGCCACGAAGAAGCCAAGAGTCGAATTCCTCCGTTTAGTCGGACCCTTTGAGCTATACCATTGGAGCGTCAGAGGGTAAAATACGGGATGATTCAGACAAAGACGATGGCACTAAATTCGGAATCGCAGAAGTTTATAGAACGTGTGGCAGGGGACTACCGGTTTACTTACCAGGAATCGCGGCAGCTTGAAATCGCTGCCCGGGATATGGAGATGTGGCAGGAGGGCTCGCTGGAAGTTCTCTGGCTCAGGATTGAGGCGGAGGCTCCACTGAGGCTCAAGGGACCGCAGCGCAAAAAACATCTGCTTAAAAAGCTTCGTGAGTCTCTTCGCTCGCGGCAAGTGAAGCCGACCGATTATTCGGGCGAACCGCTGCCTCAGCCGAACCGGAATTCCTTAAAAGTCACAGTCAAGACTTCGGATAAGAAGATCTTCGGGGATTGTCCCGTAGCGTCTCCGAAAACGGTCTGTTGTAATCTGAGAACCATCGATGCGGTTGAGAATTGCGCCTTCGGCTGTAGCTATTGCACGGTGCAGACTTTCTACGGGGATGAAGCCGCGTTTGATGACAGCCTGGGTGAAAAACTCAAGGGTATAGAGCTCGAACCCGAGCGGTTCTACCACTTTGGTACCGGTCAGTCATCGGATTCTCTCGTGTGGGGTAATCGCAACGGGATTCTCGATGCTCTCTGTAATTTCGCCCGCAAGAATCCAAATATCCTCCTCGAGTTTAAGACGAAGTCGGATAATGTAGCTTACTTTATGGAACATGAGCTGCCGCGTAATATCGTGTGCAGCTGGTCGCTTAATGCCGAAGAAGTGATCATTAATGAAGAGCATTTTACGGCCGGACTGGAACGACGAATTGCCGCGGCAAGAAAAGTCGCCGACAGAGGCATTCGAGTCGCTTTTCACTTTCATCCAATGGTTTACCATCAAGGTTGGGATAAAGCTTATCCGGAGCTTGCCCGACGAGTCCAGGAACAATTCCGTCCGGAAGAAGTCCTTTTTATATCCTATGGGTCCGTCACGTTTATTAAACCGGTCGTTCAAGCGATCAGAAAGCGCGGCGAGAAAACCAAGATCCTGCAAATGGAGATGGTTCCTGACCCTCATGGCAAGCTGACTTATCCTGACCCCGTAAAATTTGAAATGTTTCGTACCATGCACAAGGCGTTTGCGCCGTGGCATGATGGTGTCTTTTTTTATTTGTGTATGGAGCGCGCAGAGATCTGGGACGGCGTGTTTGGCTGGCACTACAAAACCAATGAGATCTTTGAAACCGAATTCGGCAAAAGTGTCATGAAAAAGCTTGGGGTAAAACATGGAGACTCTCGAGCTAAGCAGCGGGGGCTATCGATAGACGGGAATTAGTTCGACATCTTGTTCACTTCTTTCCATATGGTAACACCTAAAAGTCATTAAAATTCACCGTATCGTCGTTTTATATAGACAAAGATGTCCATAATAATAGACTCGCCCGAATCAAAACTATAATAGCTAACGCGATTAGATTGCCCTCCGAATAGCACCTCGCGTCAATTTGCAATATGTCCAGGGGATGCTGAATTCTCTCAAGATTTGGCATGAGCTTTGCATCAGTATACGCTATTCCAAGGTCCGCAGATTGCCCAAAGGGCTTAATTTTCCTTATTTTGGAGGGTTTTCGGTTGATGCCATTTCCCATCAATTCTATAAGACCGCGCCGTCAGCTTCGGGGATTTCTCTCTCTGTGGGCTGAACACCGGCGTCCTGCGCTCATTTTTGCAGCCGTTTTGTTTGTGCTGGGTTCCGCAGGCAGTTTGTACATGCTCACGAAGTATCAGGCGGGCGTGCTCGTCGTGATGGACAAAAAGGGAATTCACAACGAGTGGGAGCTCTTGCTTGACGATGTCCGTAACGTCGATTTCGAACAACAGATCCGAAGCCGCGCAGTTCTTGAGCCCGTACTCGAAGAATATAAGCTGATTAATGCGCCAAAGACTAAAGGGTTGCTCGGGTTTATCAACGGCGTACTCGGCGGTAAGCAGACCAAGGATCAAAAAACGGCAACTGCCATCGAAAGCTTCGGTACGAAACTGAGCATTGAGCGTCCCCGGCAATCCAACATATTGCGCATTAAAATTAAGGACCGTAATCCGATTCTTGCCGCCGACTATGCGAATAGCGTGGCCCAGGCCTTTCTGAACTACCGCCGCGAACAGGCCGTGAGCAGAACCGAGCGGCTTATTGCGGGCATCGACGAAGAAATGAAGGCGATCAGAGAGCAGTTGGTGGCAAAGACGGGGGAGAGAAACACCTTTTTTGCCGAGAACGGCTGGGACGACTATATGACCGAGTTAAAGACCTCGAGTCAGAAAGTGGCCGGCCTCAAAGATGCCATGAGATCCCTGGATGTTTACCGCGAGGAGGCGGGTAAGGATTCCGGAGCTCAGAATCGGTTTGAAATGCCGTCCTTTCCCAATGAGGGAGGTTCTTCGCAACAGGATGCAAGCCTCATTGACGTTGCCCGGCGTTATGTCGATGTCGATCGTCAGTTGGAGCACGTTTCGGGCTCGTATCGAGAGGAGCATCCCGGAGTGTTGCAGGCGCGTCTCGAAAAGGAAATGTTGGAGACGATGTTTAAGAAGAAGCTGAAGGATCCCGCCGAAAGGCACGGGATGCTCAAAAAGCAACTCGGCCGGGAGCAGGAAAATCTGCAGCAACTATTGAGCAACGAACCGCGCGCGCAATTGCTCGGCCAGTCGATCGAATACGGCCGGCATCGTTTGCTGGAACTTATGGACCAGCGGGCGAAAGCGCATTTTTTGTTGACGCAGTGGGCGCAGCAGCCGGATGATTCATTCGATGACTTATACGTATTGGACGCGGCGTTACCCCCGCCTTCGCAGTCTTGGGGTCTGATGTTACCGTTGGTTTTTCTTACGGCCGCTCTTTTAAGTGGTTCCGGGCTGGTCCTAGTGCCAATTTTCCTCAGTTTCTGGGGAGCGGAACTAAGCCGACTCGGCGGATACGATATAGGCCCTATGACTTCATTGACTGAGCGTAACGCGTCGCAACTTTCGGGGGTAGGGGATGGTATCGACTAATGCTCGAGACTTTATCCGCCTCCCGGAGTCCCTTGCTCCGAATTAACTCCATTCTCAAAAACACCGCACTCTTAGGCGGTGCGACTTATCTCTCCCGTGTTCTTTGTGCCCTGCGTAGTCTAATCAATGCCCGCTGGCTCGGTCCCGGACTCTATGGCTTTTGGGGTTCCTTATCGTTTCTAGTTTCCTTCGGCTTTCATTTGCACGCGGGTGTTCAGGACATCATGGTCAAGCAGATCCCCACGTATCGCAGCCAAGGCCGTGACGATCTCGCCGCTCGAGTTGCGCAACAATCGTTTTCATTTTTTTCACTGGGATTATTGCTGGCCGCGTTTGCGCTCGGAATCGTTGTTGCGTTCCTGCCGGAGAGCACGCCCACGGTGGTCCGCTGGGGCTGGTGGATCGCTGCCGTTACGCTTCCGCTCGAGGCCCTTTATTTTTTCGAGCAGAACGTGATGCGCTGTGAGGAGCGCTTCGGCGTTTTGAATCGGGCGCTGTTGCTGGCTAGCGTTGTGAGCTTAATGTTGACTTGCTGGCTGGTAATACGCTACGGCATTACCGGTCTCTTTATTGTCGCAGTCCTCACACCTTTGATGGGGCTGATTTGCCTAAGACGGTTTGCTTCCTACCCATGGAAATTTACCTGGGACGTCCCGCTGGTGAAATCCATGCTGAAAGCAGGCTGGCCGATCTTGGCCATGACTTTGGTATTTGAATCGCTCTGGTGGGTCGATCGTTTCCTCGTACTGGGTTTTTACGGGACCGAGGGTTTTGGTTATTACATGCTGGGTGTGATGGTTATGCAACTAAGTTTTCTTTTCCCGCAAGTCATGGCCTCGGTCATTGAACCCAGGCTGCATTACGACTACGCGAAATCCGGCGGGACTGCCGGTATTCGGGATCACCTCTGGCTTCCCCTCAGACTTTTATCGTTTGCCTTGCCGCTTGCATTGGCGTTTGCGGATCTTCTGCTGCCGCGTCTGATTCACTGGGTGTTCCCGGCCTATGTGCCGGGTATCGCGGCGATGCGCGTTCTTCTTTGGGGCAGTGTCTTTATGGGGCTAATCGTCAGCACGAAATCTTTCATCGTAGCCATCGGCAAACAGCGGGCGGTGCTCCCCTTTTATGTCGCGGCAGTGGTCGTCAATTTAGCCGTGAGTTTAACACTGGCGCTGCAGGGGAGGGGCCTGGCCGGCATCGCTGCGGGAACACTCGCGGCCTGTCTTGTCTGTGCCACGGGTTTGCTGTCATTTGTATTCAATCACCTCGGAGAATCAACGGCCCGGATCGTGGGCCGCATCGTATCGCTTTACGCCCCTTCCGCAGTTGTTATAGCGATCACGATTGGATTGCCTTCGTATCTTGAGCAGGTCTTTTCCGGGTTGTCGCCAGTTGCGGTTATGACAGTCGGGGGCGGCGGACTCGGCGTTTGTGCCGCGATCTTTGCCTGGATTTTGATTCGTGAATTTCGGAGCCGACAATTATCCGAAGGCGCAGAGGTCGTTGCATGAGAACAGGCACGTTCGTCCCTTATGCGAATTGGATAGCTGCCGGCTTTGCAGTCGTCTGCGCATTAGCCTTTTCATTTCATGCGGTTGCCGGCGCGGCACTGCTCATGGCACCGCTAGTCTTCCTCCTTTTAATCCATCGCACAATGGCCGTATGGCGCACGATGATGTTTCTGTCCTCTATCGGGATGAGCTATTTCCCGCCGCCGATCGGACCGGCCCTTTGCTGGGCGCTATTGCTCCTATGCCTTGCAGGCTGCTGGTTGGAACATCTTTCCGAAGGTCAGGAATTGGAGTGGGGTGACCGGCGAATATGGATCTGTATCGCCGGCTGGGTCGTCTGGGGTATCCTCAGCACCTACAATTCGTTGAATCCGCTTGCGAGTATCAAGGAAATTATCCGTTATATTTTTTCCTTTGGTGTTCTTCTGACCTATATCAATTGGCTCAGGCGGTTTGGGCAGATTCAGACCATGGTTCGCTGGTGTGAAATTATGGCCGTTGCGGTTGCAATGGTCTGTATCGCGGATGCATTTCTCTGGGCACTGGACGGCGTTGTCATCCAAGCGATGGTTGCGGAGCCGATGAGCCGTGTCAAAGGCAATTATGCCCCGACGTTCTCAGAACTCGGCGCTATTATTGCGGCGATCGTGCCGATCACATTCGCATTCTTAATGACGTCCTCACCGAAACGTTCCCCGATTCGGTTCTTTACTGTTTTGATCATGTTATTCGGGGTCATCCTGTCAACTTCCCGCGCATCCGCATTGGCCGCGGTATGCGGTGTTGCCGTCGTGCTCTTTCTTTTCGCATCCCGCCGTGTCAAAATTCTCATGATCACCGGTGTGGTCGGTGTTAATGCCTTGGGATCAATTTTGCTGACCGTCAAATACGGCAGCCTGGTCACCGGCGTCATACACAATCTTTCCGGCCGCAATCTTTTGTGGGCTGCTGCGGTTAGGGCAGTTTCGGAGCATCCGCTCTTCGGCATAGGGCCCGGCTGCTGGGCGACTTGGCTGCCGACACGGTATTTTACGATCGATTTTCTAATGGGTGATATGCACGGAAACACATTTGCACTTACGCCGACATTGTTGGGCGGGGAGGCTCACAATCTTTTCTTTACCAAGGCTGCGGAAATGGGGTTGCCGTCGCTTGCCTGGATTGCGGCGATCTTTCTCAGCTGGGGCGCTTGCGCTTACTCGGCGATCAAGGGATTGCCGCGCGGTTGGGCACGGACGCTGACCGTCGGCTGCTTCGCTTCCATGGTCGGTCTGACGGTTCGCTGTTTTTTTGAAAATGGGCCCATTATCGGCCGCGGCCGCGGGTCTGAGGTTGTTCTAGTTTGGTTTATCGCGGCGATTCCGCTTGTGATACAAAAGATTATTCGGTCGCATGAAGCGGCCCCCGGTGAGGTACTGTCATGATGCCAAAGTTGGTTGCCTTCGCGACTCGCGTGCGCGATTTCTGTGTGAGGCGTCCCCTGCTCAAAAAATTTGTCAAACGGATGAAGTTTTCTCTGGTTACTAGCTGGTGCCGTTTGCAGAGATCCGGATTGGATCCACGCCCGAAGATTCTGGGTTATCACGCCGTCGGCGACGGCCTCAGCGACATATCCCTGCCTGCAGAAAAATTCCGCGCACAGATGGATTGGCTTGTCCGCAACGGCTATCAAATTCTAACGCTCAAAGCGTATTGGGAAATAATCGCCGCGGGAAAAACGGTTATGCCCCGGACGGTAGTGCTGACCTTTGATGACGGGTATCGCAGTGTCCTGCAGTATGCGGCGCCGATACTTGCCCGCTACGGCTTGGCCGGTACGGTGTTTATCATTACCGACCATGTCGGTAAGACGAATGCCTACGATAAACCCTTCCTCGGAATTCCCGAACTGCCGCTTCTGGACTGGGACGAGATCCGGCAGTTGAAGGAAATGGGATGGGATATTCAATCGCACACACGGCAACATTACCCGCTGCACGGATTGGGGCCGGAGCTGCTGCGTCAAGAATTGACGGAGAGCAAGAGAGTGTTGGAAGAAATGTTGGGAGAACCCTGTGAGTATTTTTGTTATCCCTATGGTGCTTGGGACGAAGCGGCAACAGAAGCTGTGTCAGATGCAGGGTACAACGCGGCCGTGACGTGTCTTAGCGGTACGGCTGCAACGAAGCCGGACGGGAGTCGTCACCGCCTGAGGCGTACGCTCGTTGACGGGCTTATGAGCCTCGGTGACTTCGCCGCACTCTTTACGCCGGCCTACCACCGTTACATGGACTATTTCCTGGGACACAAAGAGTGCGCGGGAATGCTTTCGGCCTATCCGGCGGGGAAGGCCCCAATTAGCGGACTAGAGGAGGTGGCTGTATGACATTAAGCCCACTTGTATCCATCGTTGTTCCCTCGCGTGACGGAAAGATCGATCGCCTGCGCGCGGAACTCGCGAAACAGAGTTTTCAAGATTATGAAATCGTGGTCAATACTGAACCGCCCACACCGGCGCATGCGCGCAACGGTGGTGCAGCGGATGCGATAGGGGAGTACCTAATCTTTTTTGATGACGATGTGCGTCTGAGCCACCCGGGGCTCCTTGGCGAACTAGTCCAGGCGCTTCAGAATGCGGTTCCGCTCAGTGTTGTCGGTGTGCGGGATGCGCTTGCCAAGGACACGAACTGGTTTCAGCGCTATATCTACTGCCGCTCTTTTCATCCCGAAGTAAACGAAAGCGCGGACCCGGTTGTCGAAGTCAACTGGCATGGGGTCATCAACGGACGGTGTATGGCCATGTCGCGTCAGACTTTTGATGCCATCGGCGGTTACGATTCTAAACTGATCGCCGGGGAGGACTTCGAGATTCTGTATCGCATACAGCGGGCGGGCGGGAAAGTTTATGCACTCTCCAAAGGGCGCGTTTATTATTATCCGCCGCCGACGCTCAAGGTGCTGCTTAAGAAAACGATATGGTACGCGCACGGCAACGCGCAGGTTGCCCGAAAATATCCGGAATCTAATTACAGTTGGGTGCTTAAGGGTGTCGGATCCGCGGTTTTCTTTTTGATTTTCAGGACCCTCTGCCTGATTCCCTTGTCCTTTCTGAAGATGTCGTATCATAACAGACGCATTCGTTTTGCTTTCAGGCCGTTTGAGGTATTGCTCAGTTATTTCGCGGCATGGGTGTATTGCATTGCCTGGTTTAAGACGCCGCCGACAGGAGATCCCAATCAGGGACTTGATGCTGCTGCAAGAATTTCTACGGGGGTTACCGCCGGATGAATCAGCCGAGACACAAAATACTTTTTTTGATTACTGGGCTTACCGTCGGCGGGGCCGAAAAGTTGCTCTTGCAGCATCTCCGCTGTCTGGATCGTTCGCGATTTGAACCGATTGTCGCAACGCTATACTGTCACAACAAGCTTAGCGGGGGGGAAGGAGATGACCTGCACCCGCAATTTGCGGAATTTGATGTGCCTGTCCGTGAGCTAGCGATGAGACACAAGCTGGATTTCAGCGTGCTCGAGCGCGTGAGAAAACTCCTTTTAGAAGAGAAGCCGGATATTCTACATACGCATCTTGCCATGGCAGATTGGATCGGACGCGTTGTCGGCCACTTTTGCCGAGTGCCGCTCATTGTTGGAACTCTCCATGCCGTGGAACCATGGCGAAAGTGGTTTCCCTTAAATCTTATTGATCTCGGGACTTCGCGGTGGGCCGATGCCCTGATCGCGGTCTCAGAAGAAGTTAGAGACGGCATTGTGCGTCTCCAGGGATTGGATGCCTCACGTATTCATATTATTCCGAACGGTATCGATTATCCGACAGCCGACAATAGTGAGCGGAGCAAAATCCGTCGAAGCCTCAATGTCCCGGAAGATGCGCTTGTGATCGGCACGCTCGGGCGCCTCGACGAAAGCGTCAAAGGGCATGGGACGCTGCTCGAGGCTGCGAAGAGTCTGGCTGTTAAGCATGACCGGTTTCATTGTGTTTTTGTCGGGGACGGTCCGTCGCGTAGTCATCTCGAAAAGCAGGCAGCCGGTCTCGGCCTTGCGAATCGTGTCACGTTCGCGGGCATGCGACAAGATGTCGCGCCTTGGCTGAGTGCGATGGATGTTTTTGTGCAGCCCTCTCATCAGGAAGGCTTGCCTTTAGCGGTTCTCGAAGCCATGGCAGCAGGGCGTCCGATTGTGGCGACACGCGTTGGCGGCATTCCGGAAGTGATCAAAGACCGGCACACGGGACTCCTCGTGGAGCCCAAGGACTCGAATGCCCTGGCTACAGCCGTGACTGAAATTGTTGAAGATCACGCTCTCGCCGGAAGGCTGGCCCGCGGCGCGCAGGCGCATTTCCGCAAACACTATGACATGCGGCACCTCATCAACAAGATTCAGTCTTTTTATGAGGAGCAGCTGCGAAAAAAAACAGATAAACGCGTCAAAGTTCTCGAAGTCGTGACTTCCCTCGATACTGGGGGAGTGACAACTTATTTGGAAAACCTGTGGCGTTTTTTGCCGGCTGATCGTTTTGACGTAAGTGTTGCGTCCGGTCTGGAAGATTTCCAAGCGGATCGTGCGCGCTCTCTCAATATGCCGCATCATCCCGTGGCTTTGGTGAAGCGCATTCATCCCTGGAAGGATGTCCAGGCCGTCTGGCAGCTGTGTCGGCTGATTCGCCGCGAACGCATCGGTATGGTGCACACCAACATGGCCAAAGCAGACTGGGTAGGGGCGTTGGCCGCAAGACTCTGCGGGGTTAAAACCATTGTCAGCACGGCGCATGGCGCAACGACCGTTACCCCCGGACCGTCGCTGGCACAATCGGTGTTCGACTTTATTGAAAAGGTAACTTATCGCTGCCTTCACACCCATGTGATCAGCGTTTCGCGAGCGACATCTGAACATCTGACCCGTAAGAAAGCCATCTCCTGGGGGCGATTATCCACGGTGTGGAACGGCATGAATTGTGATGAGGAATCCGCGCCGCTTGAACGGGCCGCCATGCGTGACAAGCTCGGGCTTAAGGCAGATCAACCCGTCGTAACCATGGTAGGAAGACTGAAGTATCCAAAAGCCCCTGAGGTGCTTCTGGAGTCTATGCGGAAACTTGCGACAAAACGGCCTGATCTCGCTTGTCTCATTGTCGGTGATGGACCCGATGCGGCAAGCCTAAAAAAGCGGGTTTGCGATTACGGATTGGAAAAGAATGTGCAGCTTCTAGGGCATCGTCAAGATGTGCGCGATATCCTGCATGCGAGCGATCTCTTTGTACTTTCATCTTATTCCGAGGGGCTCTCACTTTCCGTGCTCGAAGCCATGGCCCAAAGACTGCCTATTATTGCGACGCGTGCCGGCGGGAACACCGAAATCGTCGCAGACGGTACGACCGGGTTGTTGGTTACGCCGGGTTCCGAATCCGAGCTGACCAGAGCGATCGAGAGTCTGCTAACCGACGCCGAGCGCCGGCAACGTCTTGGCAATCAAGCGTGGGAAAGGCTTCAAACCCATTTCGATGCCAGGAGCCAGGCAAAGAAAACAGAACGGATTTTTCAGAATTGTCTCAAACATCCCGAGCCTTGGTGGATGATGTTCTTTACTTGGTTTAATCCCATCAACCGTTTGCAACGGTACTACCGTGAAGAAGGGCTTGCCAATACGTGGAAACGCCTGTTTAAGTTTCTGATCACGCCTTTTTATCGCGTCGAAGATCTCTGGTTTCTGGGTTGCGAAAACAAGAAACCAATTCCACAACTTAAGGGGCGCATTCCCTTTAAAATCAGAAGGGCTACGGTGGAAGATCTGGACAGCCTCATGGAAATCGACTTCGACGACCCGCAAACAGTTGTCGACCTCTTGGAGTCTCCGCAAGACATTTGTTTTGTCGCCGATAACGGCGGTGAGATCATGGCTGTGCAATGGGTGAGACTCGGAGTCAGCCAGTTTGACATCAATCCTTTCAACAGAGCCGTGGCATTGGCCGCCGACGAGGCCTATCTCTATAACTGTCGCTCCAAACACCTCTTTCGCGCTCAAGGAATTGTGCCGGCCATGGAATGCCAGATCTACGCATGGCTCTGCGATAAAGGCTATAGCAAGCTATATACCGATATTACGGCCGAGAATACGGTTTCTCTCAAAACCTTTGAGAAGTTGGGACTCCGGAAGATCGAATGCGTACGGTTTAGCCGGATTCTTCGCCGTGTCGGCGTTCGATGCCGGCGTTATCGTCTCGATGAACATACTCCCGTTAGAAGCGCCATTTTACGTGATTGCCTTTATTCCGAGGATCCGCACGGCAATTATTCGAGGCATCTTCCGCCGGATCTTTTCAAACCCTTACTCGTTACCGTGCCGGAAAAAACAGGCCCGACGCTTTTCGGTTTTTTGGGAAAGGTCTTTTCTGTTTACCGATGCCTGCGCCGCGGCAAAGCCGAAATCGTCCATTGCGAAAGTCGCGGTTCCTTGTTGTGCGGAATTTTGGCGGCGCGTCTTGCCGGTGTTTCGTCTGTTACCGCCTACGCGCACCCCATCGAGTCTTATCGCATGAGTAATGCGCGAGCCTTTGAGCGCTGGCTATGGAAAAAGATTCCGGTGCTATTGAAACAGACGCAGCTTTATTTCCCGGCTGAAACGCTGCGTGAAGAGTGGGAAACGCTTGGATGGGCAAGCAAGCAAAACTCGGCGGTCATTCCAATAGATAAGACGGTGCAAGATTTCAAAGCTGAACTCACATCTGACGAAAACCGCCGCTATAAGAAAATTAAGAAAATCGGCCCGACTCTCGGGGCCGTTTTACCGCTTAGCGCAGACTTGCTGGCCCGGCGTGTCATGGATATTTTTGCGGAAGTGAAAAAACGAAGACCGGATTGCCAGTTTCTTCTTGCCGGCGACGGCCCCGTTTTTCTCGTGCTTAAACAGTATCAGGAGCTGGTCGGACTATCCGACAATATGCAGATCGTGAACAGGCGTTTTGAAAGTGGCCGGGTAATGAAGGCCGTCGATTTATACATCGACATGAACCACCCGAAGACAGGGGAGCAGACCCGCATGGAAGCGATGGCGGCGGAACTGCCGATCTTCTCGGGAAATCTTAAAGGGGAATCCGAAGCGGTTGCTGCCGAGCGAATCGTTGAGTTGCTCGCAAACCCCGCAGAGTTAAGTATTATGAGTCAGGCGTCGCGGGTACAAGGGGAAAAGGATTTTGAGGCGCGTTATTTCGCAGGATGTTTGCAAGCGGCGTGGTATGAGCTTCTTAGTCTCGATACGCGTCCGGCACCGGCAGATAAATGGAGAAATCATGCAAGTACGTCTCTTTCAAGATAACGAATCGGACGCGAAAGTCTGGGACAGCTACGTAGCGCAGAATTCACATGCGACGAGCGATCACCTCTGGGGCTGGCGGAACGTTCTGTCGCGGGCGTTTGGTTTCCGGGAACAATATTATCTCGGAGCTATCGAGGATAACGCGCTCGTCGGAATTCTACCGCTGTACCGTGTGCCGTTGGGTTGGGGGAAGACGGCGCTGACTTCCATCCCTTACGGAAATTACGGAGGTATCTGCGCCGATTCCAAGGAGGCTACAAGCGCTCTTTATGCCAAGGCCCAGGAAATTATGGAAAACACGCGAGGACAATACCTGGAACTCAAACACCGGAAATCGATCGAGACCGTTTCGCTGCAGGAACCGCGTCACAGCCACAGCCGCTTTTTTCTACCGCTGACGGACGGAACGGATTCTCTGTTCCGCCACATCGGGCAGAATAACCGGAGTAAAGTACGCCGCGCATCGAAGTGGGGACTCACAACTTTTTTTTCACGGGATGTCGACAGGTTTTATCCGATCTACTCCCACACCGCGCACAGACAGGGGACGCCGTGCTTCCCGAAGCGCTATTTCCAGGAGATCCTCAATAATTTTGGCGACCAGTCTCAGATCTTCTTTGCCGCCATGGGTGAATTGCCGGTGGCTTGTTATCTCATGTTGTATTTCAAGGAACACATGGTGTGCCAGTTCAGCAGCTCTTATTCACACTCTTACAAGTACTATCCCAATGAGTTCATATTCTGGCGGGCCATTGAGGAAGGTTGCAAGATGGGGATGAGAGAACTGGATTTCTGCCGCAGCCGCGTCAGTTCCGGAACCGCGGACTTTAAACGTAAGCTGCACTATCACGAAGAGCAGCTTGATTATCAGTACTTTTTGCCCGACGGCCGGATTCTCGAGCCGCGCAGTCCGGCAAATTCTAAATATCGTCTAGCAATCGCCGCCTGGCAACGAATGCCTCATACGTTCGTGAATTTTCTCGGCCCCCGACTGGTGAGGTATTTCGCATGAGCGCCGTCCTTGACAGTCCGCTGCGAGCTGCGACTCGGTTTCCCGCATTTGTCAGGCCTGAGTTACTTCGCCGTTCGAGCAGCCCCAAAAATATTCTTACGATCGATGTCGAAGATTGGTTTCACGTCACAAACTTTGAATCGCAATTGCCCTTTTCCCGCTGGAACAAACTGGCCTCACGCATTCAATATTCAATGCCGCGGCTCCTGGATCTTTTGGCAAAATACAGAGCGCACGCTACTTTCTTTACTTTGGGCTGGGTGGCACGGCGCTTTCCATCGCTGGTGAAGCGTATCGTTAGAGAGGGGCATGAAATTGCATCGCACGGAGAAAACCACCGGTTGGTCCGGGGACAACGCCCGCGCGAATTTCGAAATCAATTGGTTGCCTCACGGGATATCTTGGAACAGATTAGCGGAGAAGCCGTGAAGGGGCACCGGGCCCCGTCCTACTCATTGGATAGTTCGACCCTGTGGTCGGTGGGTATCCTTTTTGAGTCGGGTTTTGAGTACGACTCGAGTGTTTTTCCGTTCGGGTTTCGCCGCGATCCTGAGTGGTGCGATAAGCGTTTTCCTTGCCGTCTCGGTGATGACGGTCTGGGTTCTATCGCTGAGTATCCGCTTTCAACCCTGCGACTTGCCGGCCGCAATCTCCCGGTCGCCGGCGGCGGTTACTTTCGATTTCTTCCCTATAGTTTTACGCGCTGGGCCGTCAAACAGTTGAATGAAGAGGGGCACAGCGCCGTCATGTATTTGCACCCGTGGGAGCTGGATCCCGGTCAACCGAGAGTCAGAAATGCCCCGTGGCTTTCCCGGTTTCGTCATTATCACAGACTGGAAAGTGCCGAGGCAAAATTCTCGCGACTCTTGGCGGATTTCCGGTTTCATTCCATTCGGGATGTCTACTGGTCACGCTGGACCGAGCGTTATGAAATCACTCCGCAGATTTAAAAACAGCCGCGCCGTTATTTGCCTGACGCTTTTCTGTGCGGCGGCACAGCCATGGACCTATGCTTCCGTAGAAGGTCCTCTGAATGCCAAGGGCAGATCGCTCAATACCTCGGGAGGACAGACCTTTACCTCATTCGGCGGATCAATGACCGATATTTCCGAAACCGCACGTCTTTATGATGCGGGGATATGGCATCATCGGCCCGAGATTATTCAAACGCTGCTGCCGAGGGTTCGCGAGATCGGCGGGGGAATGCGGTTAGTCCTTATGTACCGCGATCAATTCATTGTTCTCGAAGACGAAGAATCACGGGAAAACAATGAATCCGTGGGGGGATTTAACACGGCACCGGAATCCTGGTTTTTGCATGACGGCAAGGGAAAGCGAGTTCCCGTTCCTGACTATCACGAAGATTACTACGGAGAAAAGGGGCAACGCCGCTGGTTCATGGATCCGGGAAACGCCGACTTTCGGTCTTACTGGATCGATAAGACTCTCAAGCATGTGGACGAGGGGAATTGGGACGGTGTTTTTGTCGATGATGTGCTGTTGACGTTGACGGCACATCGGCTGGAACCCGGCCAGATTGCTACCTACAAAGACGACGCCTCCTTTCAACAGGCCGTCCTCGGTTTTTTGCGTGAGATCACGCGGCGCACCCGCGAGATTTACGGACGGGGCGAGGGCCGAAAAATCATCATCCCCAACATTTCGCTCAGTTACGATTACGATCCGGCAGTTCTGCGTGATTTCCTAAATGCGGCCGACGGATATATGGAAGAGCATCACGTGACGGCCTGGGCATGGGGGGAACATGCGGCACGCAGACAGATGGAGGCCCTTCGCCAAGCCCGTCATTTAGGCAAACATGTTTTCCTTCTTACCTATGCGGATCCAAGTTCCGGGGTTCCGAATCTGCTGGAGACAAGCCTTTCTGCCTATCTTGTTGCCCTGGCCGGATACCCAAACGCCTATTGGTCATTTCGTTCGGACGAATATGCGCCTTTCAATGAGCGCCCGGCGTTTGAGTTTTGGGCCGGCCGCGGGCTCGGTCAACCGCGCCCCGAAATCGAATTCTATAATGCCGAAGGCGTTCGTCTGGATTCGTCACAGGAGTCGGTGATCTGGTTACGCCGATTCGACAACGGCATCGCTGTGGTGAACCTTACTGCGGCGAGACAGTCTCTCACCATAAACGGCGAATCCCTGCAGCTCAAACCCTTTCAAGGCAAGCTCAAGGCAGCGTCCGTCTAAGACTTTTCTTTTTCGGTTCCTATCTGCTATATTCTGACTAATGAGATTCATTCCATTTATTACGATTGTGAGTTTCCTCGCGGGTGCATCCGGTGCCGTGTCGGCGGCTGATGCCGAGTGGATGGATCTATACACAGAGTCCATGGGCTTGTATCAAAACGGGTCAGTGTCCGCAGCGGCTAGCTTGGCGGAAAAGGCTTTGCGCTCGGCGAACCGGAGCGGGCAGGATGCGACGCCTGTCATGGCTTTTCTCGGGCAGGTCTATATCAGCTTGGGCAGGTTGGATGAGGCCGAGCGCATTCTGGATCGCGTTGTAGGTTTGCACGAGGGCCGCTCAGAAACAGAGGAGCTCGGTGTCAGTCTCGAACGATTGGCAAGTCTTTACTATGCTCAAGATCTGTTTACGAAGTCGGAAGATTACCGGAAGAAGTCCCTTGCCGTTTACGAAAACGTTCTGGGCGCAAACCATCCTCATGTGGCGACCGCACTTAATAACCTCGCGTATTATTACACGACACGCGGCAGACTCGATGAAGCCGAACCCATGTTCTTGAGGGCTCTTATCATACGTGAAGGGGTGTATGGCGAAGATCACCCGAAGGTTTCCGTCGTTCTCAATAATCTGGGCCTTCTCTATATTAAGCAGAAAAGGTACGAAGAAGCCGAAGGGCATTTGTTGCGGGCGATAGAAATCAAGGAAGCCGCCTTTGGCCCGAATCACTCGGAGTTGGCGACGCCGCTCAATAATATCGGGGATCTTTACTATGAGTCCCGCGGATGCGGTGAGGCCCTGCCCCTCTATCAGAGGGCCTATGCCATTCTCTCCAATCTTAATGATGAGACCCATCCTTATATGACGATCCTGGAGAATAAGATTGTGGGGATGTGCAAAGCGTCAATCGGAGGATAGATGAGTCGTTTTTTGATTCTGTTAGCGGTTACCGTCTTTATGATAGAAGGGACAGGTTGTGCGACTAAACCGGTCGCTGATGCGGGTTTTGTGGATTCTTCTAAATTGCAGATGGCAGGGGACGTCATTCCCTTCCAAAAGGCATGGACCAAACCGGGATACGACCCGAAGAAATACACCGAAGTTTATATCGTGCCCGTCAACATTGACTATCTCTTCGAAAACAGTTCCTGGAAAAATCTGCCCCGTGGAAATCTTATTAGAAAGGATGCCGGGGAATTGGCAACGTACATGCATGGGACCTTTATCGAGACGCTGCGCAAGGACCCGAATCATCGTTTGAAAGTCGTCACTCTGCCGACCAAGAATACCGTCATTCTCGAACTCGCGATCACGGAACTCGTGCCGAACAAGATCGCTCTTAAAACGGCCGGCCTCACGTCTTTGGCCCGTGTCGGCCGCAAGGCCCTGGCGCTCGGCAATGAGAGCAGCATCGCTTTCGAGGCCCGTTTCCGTGATTACGAAACTTGGGAAGTGGTTGCGCTCATTACCGACCGCGAAAAGGCCAAACTCAATATTGTGAACATCAAGAACTTTACCTGGTACGCCCATGTCCGCAGTATTATCGACGAGTGGGCCGAGCAGCTCGTCGATGTCCTCAATAAGACCCCCGAATCGACCGTCCGCGACTCCCGGAAATTTGAAATAAAACCCTGGTAAACAGCGCCGCTTGCCTAGGTTACGGGCTAGGCGGTATAATGCGCGCATGGGTGAAATCCTGCAAAACCTGGCGATGACCGTCTTCCTGCTGCCCCTGAGCATGTTGTTGGTATGGATCTTCATGAAAATTACCGGACCCTATGACCGCAAGTTCTACTGGGGTGTGGTTGCCGCGAGCTATGCCGTTTTACTCTTTATTTGTTGGGGAGTTGAAACGGGATATCTTTATAAGATGGTGCACTGACCGTCCTCATGACCGCCGCCGCCGATCTTCTCATACCGCGCTTGGGCCCGCCCAAAGTGGCTTCTCCGTTAAGAAAATTCTTTCCCGGCGGCGCGGACGCGTCGCATTTCGTGGCCGAGGATGCGGGGATTGTCTTTGATGTGTCGGCCGCGGATGCTGACGCATGTGCCGAGCGGGGTTGCTCGATCCCGGCCCTCGAAAAAGCCGGTCCGCGTTCACAAATATTCTTTGATCCGGAAGAAACCTCGGCCGCAATCGTGACCTGCGGCGGGCTATGTCCCGGCATTAACGATGTCATTCGCTCACTTGTCATGACATTGACCTACCGTTACGGAGTCAGAAGGATTCTCGGTATTCGCTACGGGTATCAGGGTTTTATTCGGGAATTCGGCCATGAACCTGTCACGCTGAAGCCCGATGACGTTGCCGACATTCACAGGGCGGGCGGTTCGATCCTCGGCACTTCGCGGGGCCGGCAAGATTCGGGTCTCATCGTGGACTTTCTCAATTCGAATAAGATTAATCTTCTGTTTGTCATTGGCGGGGACGGCACCCAGCGCGGGGCTCTGGAAATTGCCGAGACCGCTGAAAAACGGAAACTCAATATCAGTGTGATTGGCATTCCGAAGACCGTCGACAATGATATTCTCTATCTGGATAAATCCTTCGGTTTTGATACGGCCGTGGCCGAGGCCGTCAAGGCAATCTCAACGGCGCATACGGAGGCGCGCGCACAGGTGGGGGGCATCGGCCTTGTGAAATTCATGGGGCGGCACTCGGGTTTTATTGCATCCTATGCGGCGCTGGCCATGAATGACGCGAATTTCGTGTTGATTCCGGAAATTCCCTTTGAACTCGAGGGCCCGAAAGGTTTGCTTGCGGCGCTCGAAACGCGGTTACGCAGTAGGGGCCATGCCGTCATTTTGGTGGCGGAGGGTGCAGGACAGGATTTGATACGCCAAGAGGTCCAGGGTAAAGATGCTTCCGGAAATATCTTGTTCAATGATATCGGGCTGTTTCTTAGAGAATGTATTACGGCCCATTTCTCCGGCATCGGAATGGAAATCAATCTCAAATACATCGACCCCAGCTATTTGTTGCGGGCGCTTCCGGCGTCGGCCCCGGACAGCGTCTATTGCTTCCGGCTCGGCCAGCATGCCGCACATGCGGCCATGAGCGGCCGGACTAAAATGGTGGTCGGTATGCGTCACCGACAGTATGTGCACATTCCTATGTCCCTTATCGCCAAGGGACGAAAACAAGTCGATCCTCATAGCGACATTTGGGTCTCAGTCCTGGAAGCGACGGGCCAGCCGGCAGAGATGAGATCGCATGCGACAAAGGATTCCAAACGATGAAAGGGGTTTCCATGAAAGCATTTTTGCCATTGGGTTCTTGGGGCCTCGTGGGTCTGATCCTTATTGTGTCGACGGGATGTTCAACCATGTACGGTCGTCAGAATGACGAGCCCGATATTTTCTTTGATGCCAATGTCCTCGCAGTCACGGTCTCGTGTTCGGGTAAGACGATCGAAACGCCGGGCAATATTGCGTTACGCCAAAGTCAGACGCATCGGTGCCAAGCGTCCAAAGAAGGTTTTGCCACTCAGACTCTTCGCGTGCCGTCGGTGATCTCGAAGCAGGGATTTCGGCACTCCACCGAAATGAACTGGGCCAAATGGGGCAAATGGACCCTGGGAATCGGCAATCTCATCGGTTGGACGGTTGATTTTGTCTCGGGTGCCATGCGAAGTCCGGAAAAGGACCGCTATGTTGTGATGATGAAACCCGCCTCTGAGGCAGGTCCGGCCCAGAAGGCGCTCAGTAAGACGGTGGAGGTAACGAAGACGCTGGTTATGATGCCGGGGCAGGTAGTCGATGAGGCATCTACGGTGGTCCTGGATAAAACCGTGCGTACCGGCTCCGAAGGGGTGGGGATTGCCGGAGAAGACAATCGAGCTCATGCAGAGGCCGTCAGCGAGGGCCAGAAAATCGTCAAATATTACGAGGAAGAGTCCCCCGGCGTACCCGAACCCCTGTTGGCCGAGGCCCTGGCACCTACCCAGAAAACCTAGGAATTTGGGGCTTGCCTGGTTGGGAGCGATTTTGATATAATCCATGTCTGCTTAGGAGTCCAACGCAGGCGATCCTTTTGAGCATCCCAAAATCACTTTCTTAGAGGAGAGTTATCTCCATGCAAGAAGAAATGACAGCCCTTCAGAAATTCATTGATACGGCAGTGGAATTTATCGCTAATTACAGCTTCCAAGTGGTTGGCGCGATTATCGTTCTTATTATCGGTTCTCTTATCGCCAATTGGGTGGCGAAGCTTCTGCTTGCGGTTTTCGAGAAAAAGAAGCTGGATATTACGCTCTCAAAGTTTCTGACCGGAATCGTTAAGATCCTCATTCTCGCCTTTGCGATCCTGATCGCCTTGGGTAAGTTTGGGATTACCATTGCGCCCTTTATCGCATTGGTGGGTGCCCTAGCCTTTGGTGCGAGTTTTGCGATTCAGGGTCCGCTATCAAATTACGGTGCCGGGCTCTCCATTATCATGTCCCGTCCCTTTGTGGTGGGAGATACGGTTACCGTTGCGGGCGTGAGCGGGGTCGTACAAGAGGTCAAGCTGGCCTGCACGATTCTTACCAACGAGGATGGTGTTAAGATTACCATCCCGAACAAACACATCGTCGGTGAGATCCTGCAGAACTCGAAGGACAATAAGATTGTTGAGGCAGTGATCGGCATCAGCTACGAAAGTAATCCCGACGAGGCTATTCGGGCCGTCAGTGAAACGCTTAACCGGTTTTCGGATGTCGCAAAGACGCCGCCGGCTCAGATTGGTATTCAGGAATTTGCCGATTCCTCAGTCAATATTTCCTACCGCTATTGGGTTCCCACAGTAAAATTTTTTCAGACCTCATACGCCGTCAATTTGGCGGTCTATAAAGCCCTGCAGTCTAGCGGAATCAATATTCCGTTTCCGCAGCGCGATGTACACATCGTTTCACAGCCGTCCGGTGTGGGTTCTTAAGCGGTACGGACATCTAGAGAAAGAAAGGATATTTCCATGTTGAAATTCTTGACGGGTTTAATTGTTTTGGGTGTCGTTGTTTTTGCCGGCATTAACATTGCAGGTAACTTCGCTCTTGCCAAGGTGCTTGAAGGGGTTTTAGGCGTTGAGGTCGACGTAAGGAAGGTCCAACTGGGCCTTTTTACGCAGCAGGCCAGTGTCTACGGACTGAAGATCCACAACCCTGAAGGATTCAGTGAAGAGACGCTTGCATCAGTGCCCGAGATTTCTGTGCAGTATGACCTCTCAGGCCTCCTCAAAGGTACGATTCACTTGACGGAAATCCGTTTGAATTTCGACGAGATCACGGTGGAAAGGAATGCCGCCGGAAAATTCAACCTCACTGAACTCGACGCCATGAAGAAGCCACCGAAAAAAGCATCCGGAGAAGCCCCTCCCGCGGAGGGACTGCCTCAGCCGGAGAAAAAGCCGGGTAAAGCACCGGCCATTGACGTTGTGATCGACGAGGTGCGTTTAAGTTTGGGGCGCGCCCGCTATGTGGATACCGGCAAGGAAGATCCGACGGTTAGGGAGTTTTCGCTTGAGATTCAAGACGAGATCTTGAAGGATGTCACCGACCCGCAAGCGCTGGTTCAGCAGGTCGTGGTCAAAACAATGCAGCGCGTAGGAATGAATGCGCTCATGCCGGATATGGGTCAGTTCTCAGCCGCCTTTAAAGGCGAGGCCGCCGGAAAAATCAATGCCTTTGCTGAAAAGATGAGATCATCGATAAGCAGTAAGGTAACCAGTTAGTCTTAGTTCTAAAACCAAAAAAGGAGAATCAAAATGAAAAAATTGCATTTTTTGTGGCTCTTGCCCGTCGTCATGATGGTTGTTACCGGCTGCGGCAAGCAGGCCGATCCGAACAAGCCCATCGACCAGATCAAGCAGGAAGTGGAAGGCATGTCGGTCAGCCAGCTCCAGAGCCAGGCGCAGGCATATGCCAAGGAAATTCAGAAGAAGGGCAGCGATATGTCGCAGGTTCAAGAGAAGCTCAAGAGTCTCTCCCCGAAGGATCTGCTCGGCGAAAAGGCCAAGGGTATCAAGGACGAAGTCTCCAAGATCGGTTCCGAGGTCAAGGCCCTTACGCAGCGATACAATATCTACGCCGATCAGTTCAAGCAGGCCGGCGGAGATATTTCCAAGATTCAAATTGCCTAGATTGTTGTATCTCTAGCAATATTAGTCATTTAGAAAAAGGCAGCTTCGGTTTCGGAGCTGCCTTTTTTTTGCCCTCAAATTACAGCAACATCGCCTAAGCCTGAATCATAGGCTATACTTCTCACAACACGCCTTTTAGTAATACCTATTTCCTCAGCTGTATGCGAACAAAAAGGAAAGGAAGGAAAAAAGTGCATAAGCGTTTGATGAATTGCCTCTTCGTGTTGGTTTGTGGGTCCCTGTTGTCGGCGGTTCCTCCCGAAGTTTGCGCGGATCAGCCCGTGACCGATGCTCAGGAGGTTCGCGCCCTTGCCGCTGAGTACGACCTGCTCACCCCTTCCGACTATGCCTATTATTTTGCCGATAAGGACATCCATTACTGGGCCGAGAAGGCAATGACTGAGAGCGAGTTACGGATTCGGTTTCAAGCCAGACAGCAAGTTCGTCAATTCGCCGAAGAGGCCGGGTATAAAGCGTCGTCAAGCCGCGGCGAGTTGACGGCTGGGGTCCTGAGTTACTGGGCTGAACGGCTCGTGGCGGGTGAAGATCCGCGCCAGATCGCTTTCGAATTCAAGGAGCTCGCAGAATTGCAGAACCAACTTATTAAGCAGACACTTACGCGCGCCGCACGCGTGGACATTATCCAGAGCCTCGAACAGATCGAGACATTGGCCGCCGAATACGGCTTTTTTGATACGAACCCCTATGCGTGGACCTTTCAAGAAGGAGATATCATTTGGTATCTATATCAGGGCATGACAGAAGAAGAGTTGCGCCGTGATTTTGCCGCCAAGTCTAAAGTCCGGGAGCTAGCCATGAAAACGGGATTCCGCGTTGCAAAACCGGCAGGCGACCTGACGTCGGGGGATCTGAGCTATTGGGCCGAATTCTTGATTAACGACACCATGAACCTCGACCAGATGGAAACTTATTTCAAGGCCAAAGGCAATACACAGTCCTCAGAGAGTTAAATCGCATTATTCGTAACTTACATTGACCTGCACGCCGTCGCTCTCCGATTCTTCAGAGACAGAGCCCTCAACTTCCGGCATTCCGTTTTCGCTTTCATCCGAGTCGTGATCGGCGCTCTTATCCTCCACACGTTCCTCCGTGAAGACTCCCCATTGCCGCTGAGCTTGATGGCATTGAACGCACTGCTGTGTCATGGCCGTGAAGTGCGAAAAAGAGGCCTCGAAATTACCTTGCGCCGCTTCATGTTCTAACATTTTGGCATGTTCCTTTATGGCCATGATCGCGTTAATGCGATCGTCTTCCTTGCCGAGGACAGGCTTGTACTGTGATGCGATCTTATCGATATCCTGATTCATGCGATGCAGCGCGCGTTGGATGCGGGTCCAATCTCCGCTGAGAAAACCCTCGAGGATTTGGCGAAGTCGTTGGCGTTGGTCGCGCATGAGAGAGTGTGCTTGGTTGCCGAGCATGGCGTAGAGTTTTTCGTTCGTGACCATTTCTTGCGCCCGCGAAGGGGGAACGGCAAGACCTGCGACCAGGAGGCAAATGATGAGAACGTAGGCTAGGGGGCTTTGCATGTCCGACATTCTACTAAACTTGTTCGAATCCTTCCACAAGTTCGCTGAGATTACGGCGGAAGATCGGGTTGTCCGGCTTGATGCGGACCGCTTCCCGGAAATGATAAACGGCCTCTTCGGTTTTCCCGAGTTCGGAAAGCGCAATGCCCAATCCGTTATGGGCTTCCGCATAGTCCGGCTCGAAGCGGAGTGCTGTGAGCTGCTGTTCCGCGGCCTCCGCGAAGCGGCCTGCGCGCGTAAGGGTGGTGGCCAGGTTGGCGTGAGCCTCGGCAAAATCCGGTTTGTAATGAATGGCCTTCATATAGTGCCGCGCGGCTTGAGCGTGATCGAGCCGCTGCGTGAGAATATTGCCGAGATTGTTGTGGGCTAGCCAGGGCCGTTGCGTGCTTGCGATGGTGCTGCGCCACAGGCTTTCGGAATTATGAAAACGTTTGGTCCCGCTGAAGGTCAGAAGACATAGCACCGGAACAATAAGATACGGGAGCGCTTTCGGCTTAGCGAGCCGGGAGGCCAACAAGACGAGGGGGCCGATGCTTGCAAGGTACAGGAAATGGTCGGCCACAAAAGTATAGCGGAAAAAATAGATGTTCATGAAGCCGAGGAAGGGAAAGATCGTGATGATGAAAAACACCACGGCCCAAAAGGGTGCAGGTATGCCGCGTTTGAAGGCCATCCAAACAGCGCCTAGCAAAGTCACGGTGAAAAGGATTCCGAGGTAGGCTGCCGGATCTGCCGGGTTAATCTCCCAGCGGTCATAAATGAAACTTACCGGATGAGGCCATATTAATTTACCGAGGTAAAAAGGGATCACCTTTCCCGCAAGAATGATTCTTTCTCCGAATGCCAATGCCCACGGTTCACCCCTGGCGCCGGAGTGAAACACCTGCTCCCAAACGGTCCAAAGCCCTGCCGGCAGAGCAACGGCCGCAAAGGGAGCGATGCGTCCGAAAAGCTTCTGATCAACGGGGCTCTGCTTCCGCCATTCATAGAGGAGAAGGAGAGCCGGAAACATAACGGCCGCAGGTTTTGCCAAGAGAGATAAGGTGAAGCATAACAGTGAGGCGATATAGCCGTTTCGGTCGCGCCGAAGGTAGGCATGTGCCGACAGAAGAATGAAAAAGCCGCAGAGCAGATTCTTGAGCTCCGTGATCCAGGCGACTGACTCGACATGAACCGGATGCAGCGCGAAAAGCAGCGCCGCCAGCCAGGCGACTCCGATCTTTAATCGCGCGAGCAATCCCCAGAGGAGGAAGACATTTGCCAGGTGCAAAAGGATATTGAATAAATGATAGGGGAACGGCGTTGAACCCCATAACCGGTATTGCACCCAAAAGACAGTGGACGTGAGAGGGTAGTAGACGGCATCCGCGCTCGTCCATATTTGGCTCAATCCGGCGGGGTTTGTGACAGCCTGATTATTGAGGATATGGGCGTCATCATCCCAAACAAAGCCCGCTCCGAGAGACGGCCAATAGACCAGAAGGACGAGGCAGATTGTTGCGGCCGCTCTCGGTATCACGGGGCTCATTATAGCAGACATTGAATCTGAGAACAGCGAATGGGTGTACCCCTGCAGCTGCGACCGTCGTAGCAAGAGGTATTCTCCGAATACCTCACGGCGCGAGGTGAAGGGGAGGCTGTCCGAAACGCTACGGATTCCTTGGCCTATCCTGCCCATCAAAGTCTTGCCGAGAACCGTTGACTTTGATACCCACTGATACGGCCCGAGAAATCCTGCGCATATTTCTGACAGCCTCCCCTTCACCTGGCTTTGCCGGGCTTCAGCAGCTGAGACAGGAGGGGGTCGGTCACCGCTGGAGTGACCGAACCCCCGGTGCCGGAGGGTACCCCTGCTTGCCACAGTCCACTCATTGCCAGTTTTTACTCCGTTGCATGTGTTTGCATCTACAGGGTCGCACTCGCAGCGAATCTGAGACTACCCAGTAGCGCCAGAAAGGCTTATAATTATTGCCTCTGTCGATCCGCAATGTTCCGTGTTCACTGATGCTCTGATGGGGTCTTGATGGATGTAATGTTTTATGAGGTTTTTCGGGAAGAAGAGATTGCCCTCAAGCGCCACCTGCTTTCTGTGGTTGATGCGGGTTTCACCGCGGATACCGTTCAGGAGCACAAAGACGAAGCAGCCCCATCGAATTTTATATCTGTGAGAACGCAGTCGGTCATTCCGTTGGAGTGGGCCCGTTCGGTGAACGGGATCCTGACACGGAGTACGGGTTACGATCATCTCATTGCTTATCGAGAGCGCAGCCGCACCAATATCCCGTGTGGTTATCTCCCCGAGTATTGCGCTCGTGCGGTTGCCGAACATGCGCTTCTGGTCCTGATGGCTTTGCTCAGGAAGCTTCCGAGACAGATGAAACACTTCGACACTTTTAATCGTGACGGTCTAACGGGAGTCGAATGCCTGGGGAAAAATCTGCTGGTCATCGGCGTCGGTCACATCGGCGAAATGGTTGCGAGTCTGGGGGCAAGCCTTGGCATGCAAGTGCGGGGCGTGGATATTATCAAACGTGTGCAGGGGCTTCATTATGTATCCCTCAAAGAGGGGCTTCCTGCTGCTGACGTTATTGTTTGTGCGCTGCCGCTTACGGAACAGACGCAATGGCTGCTCAATTACGACCGCTTACAGTACGCCAAACGCGATACAATCCTGGTCAATGTCTCCCGGGGGGAGATCACTCCGGTTCAGGATTTGATAAAACTCCTTGATGAGGGCGTGTTGGGAGGTCTGGCCCTGGATGTCTACGAAAACGAACCCGTGCTTGCCGAATACTTGCGTTCCGGGAACATCATTCTCAGACAGCATCATAAAACGATCCTGACTTTGAGAGGCCGCGACAATGTCATTCTGACGCCGCACAATGCTTTTAATACCCTTGAATCCATAGAGCGGAAAGCCGCCCAGTCCGTTGAAGTCGTGATGCAATTCCTCGAATCAAGGACCTTTCCTTTCTCCGTACCACCTGCTTAATGCACAAAATCAAAATCGGTATCTCAAGCTAAAGTTGGGAACTTAACAGGGGGGAGGACGAGCGATGACCTGGTTGCAGCTGAATTCTCGCCAGGGGAAAAACTATTTATGGCATGAGATCAGGAGTTATTTCTAGGAGAGGCTGCGCTCCTTCTTCGAGTACGGTGCGGTCGGGTTCTTGACGGCTGCTTTGACGGACTGCTTTGCGGATTCGAAGGTTTCGTGAAGCGACTTTCCTAACCATTCATGCAAGGTTCCTGTTTCCATCGTCACCCCTTTCTGGCTGATGCCTCAGTGGGTTGTAACTGCCTTCTTCCATTTACGTCATTTCGCTCGCGATGGTTTACGTCGATTTTATATTGTTGTGAATCTCTCGGATCATCCAGCCGCGTGAGCCGCGTCTTTCCGCTAAAGCGCCCCAGGTCCAATCGGCATTGACGATTGAAATGGCTTCTTCAATCGTTTTGGCGCTGGCTTCGCGCAGACGGGCTTCATCTATAATATTAAACAAGCCATTTTCTTTGTAAAGCGCGATGGTGTGCCCGTATCCGTTGCCCGCATAGAAGCTTACGACATAGGCTTCTATTCCGATATTCGCGAGTGCTTGCTTTGCGAACAGGGCGTAGTCTTCGCAGTCACCGGCCCTCCTCTCCCAGAACTCCTCCGGACTCTGCCAGTAATCGTTTGTGCCGAACAGATGAGCGTCCTGCACAAATTCGAAGGAGCGGTGCATGAAATGAGCAAGCGCCTTCGGTGTCGTGATGTTTTCTACGGCCTTGTGCAATGAAAGGGGTGACAGGGTGAATGAAGCAGTTCCTAAATCGGGACAAATGAGGAAACTAATAAGTATGACAGAAAACCCTAACCGGAATCGATGCATTTGCCTAATGTCCTGCGGGTTATGCGATCCGCGTGGGATCGTCAGGCAAACTTCCGTATCAGGAGGAGTTTTGGACTTGGCAACCCGGCTGTCGTGTACCCATGGGGCGTCACGACCCGTGGCTTTGCCATGCGCAGTGAAGCAGCGCACGGTCCCTCACCGACGCCGTTTCCGGTGCGGTTTTGGGACGTCCTGTCCTTACGAACAGTTTGCCTTTTCAGTTCTAGTTGTCAGTTACTTGGTGCTAGCATGAGCGCTCTTCGGAGCCCTCTTGTGCCTTTTCTAAAGTATGCCCGGTAAAAGACTTAAATTCAAACGGGCAAAGTGTTTGACACAGCCCCCGAAAGGCCTATAATCAGGGCACTTTTCACCGCTCTTTACCATCAAATTGTAACAGGTACCGGGAAGAGAGCACCTCCAAGGGTGACTCCGCGGTGCCGCCGCTGTCGGCGAGAACGAAAACGATATGCCACTGCACCAGAAGGTGTGGGAAGGTTCGTGAGTAGGATCTCTGGTTGTTTGCTCGCTTAGTCAGAATACCTGCCTGTTACATGAAATAACATCCCCGAGCAGGGAAAAAGCCGCAAGCAGGACACAGTTTCTCTATCGTTCTCGTGCCCTTTTCTCCTGCCGGAAAAAAGGAGATTTACATGACCAGGAACGAGCTATTCCCTCAGCTACACCAGGCCCAATTGCAGAAAAAACAACGACGTTTCACCACAACCGCTATCCTTTTCCTCGTATCGATACTTTTCCTTACACTAAGCGCGGGGAACGTTCACGCTGAAGAATCTAAAAAGAAATCAAAAATTCTTCCGCCTACCGGAGGCCCGCAGACTTTGCTTCCGCTTCCGTCCGCATTGCTGCCCGCCGGAGACCCTGCTAAGGGGCTAGAAAGAACCGTAATTACGGATCCCGGAAGTCAGCCTCTGCCCTTGCCTCCCGTTGCGCCTGTGCCGGAGAGGCTAGAAGGTGTGCCTACCAGAAAAGCCGAAGACGTAGTAAAAAAAGAAGCAGCCGAAAAAAAGGTTGCGAAAAAGGTCAAGAAAAAGAAGGCAAAGGAAGTGCCTGCGGAAGAAGAAACAGTCGTTGATAGTATGTTTCAAGTGTCGGGTGTGGAACAGCCTTTTATGTTTACGATCGACAGCGAGCACCTAGTTGAAACAACGCGGCAGCAAAAACCGTTGATTCAGGAGACGCGTTCGCTTTCAGTCATTACTTCGGATGAGATTCTGGCACAGGGGGATTATCGTTTGGGGGAGTCCCTGCGCAATGTGCCCGGTCTCAGAGTGCGTACGCAAGGCCCTGTCGGAGATTTCACGGCGATTTACATCCGGGGCAATCGCAGTTTCGATACGGCGCTTCTCGTTGACGGGCTTCCGTTCCGCGATGCCGCCGATCCGCAAGGAGCCGCCACACCCTTTTTTCAGGATGCCTTCGTCGACAAATTCGAGGTCATCGAGGTCGTCCGCGGCACGGCCAGCACCCTATATGGATCCGAGGCCATTGGGGGCGTCATTAATCTTCAAATGAAACGCGGCGAGATCGGCCGGCCGAAGGCAAAGGCCTCCTTCGAAGGCGGCAGTTATGGCACGCTAAAACATTCTTATCAGATCAGCGGGGGCGCCGAAAAGGCGGACTATTTTGTTCAATATAGCCGTATCCAAAGCGACGGCATCAAGTCAGTAGACGGATACCGGGCTCACGATTATGCCGTGAATATCGGCGTGAAGCCTTTCGAGAATGTGGAAGGGCGTTTTATCGTCAATGCCAATCAGAGCATTTCAGACCTCAATAACGGTCCCACCGCACTGCCGACGGGTCAGCTTGTTGAAGACAGTACCGATCCCAACAATCTGCGGCGTGCGCGATTTATTCACTATGTCTCGTCCCTGACGCACACGATCAATGAGAATGCCGAGCACACGGTCAAATTTGGCTATACGGATTCCGAGCGCCGTTTTATCAACGACGTCGATGCCGCCGATACCTCGTCTTCGGACAACCAATACCAAGGCAATATCTCGAACCTGGAGTATGCCGCGGATGTCTCGCTTGGCGAGCATGTCAAAGTCACGATAGGTGCCGAACATGAGCGCGAAGAGATGGTCCAGATTTCTTCGGGGAAAAGTTCCTTTTCGTTTACTCCGCCGACAAAAGATAAGTTTGCGGTGTATCGGCTCGGCGGTTTTGCCCAGGCGACTGCAAGTGCTCTGGAAGACACGCTGCAGGTTACGGCCGGCGGGCGCCTCATGCATCATGAAAAGTCCCATACGAACCCTAGCGGTGAGGTATCCGCTTCCTATCTTTTTCGGCCGACAAACACGCGTCTCAAAGGGCATTTTGGAACCGGTTTTCGCGAGCCTTCGCTTTTCGAACTCTATGGGGTGTTTCACAGCGGAGCTTTAACCTTTCCTTTGGGGAATCCAAATCTAAAAAATGAAAAAAGTTTGAGTTGGGACGCGGGGTTTGAACAGAGGCTGATTGGCGATAAAGTAAAGGTTGCAGCTAATGTGTTTGCCACAGAATATTCCAAGCGTATTGCCTTCCTCGGAGGGACTTACACATTTGTGGATGGTGGTTATACCCGGGGTGCAGAGCTTGAGGCCGAGTTTCATCCCTTCGACAATATGACGATCAAGGGATCTTATACCCGGACCATGGGCGAGTTGGATGGGGAGTCACTGGTCAATATTCCCCGTAATATGTTCGGCCTGGACTTTTTTTGGCGACTGCATGAAAGAGTGGATATCGGGGTCAACCTCTCGCATCGCGGCCGTGAACAGACTGTGATCTTTGGTGGCGCCCCGACCTTCCCGCGTCTGCTTTTGTCTGAGGGAAGCTACACAAAAGTAGATGCTAAATTGGGCGTCCGTGTCAGTGATAATCTCACGGTCTGGCTGCGCGGCGACAATATTTTCGGTGCCGAATTCGTGGAGGCTGGTTTCCGGAATCCGGGAGCCCAATTTTACGGCGGCACCAGCGTGGAATTATGAAGACGACGATAAAAATTCCCGATAGGGTTCGCTTTATCGTGCTCGGTGTTGTCCTGGCCGCAGTGGTAGGCGCCTGCCTTTTTCAGACTTTTTCCGATAAGCCGAAAACGCTTCAGCCCTTGGTCAAGAAAAATACATTTCTCATCAACGTCCGTGTTGATTTTGGCCCCGCCGGAAAAGAAGGCTATGACAAGCCGCTTTTAGTTGAGAAGGGTACGACAGCCGCCGAGGCCGCGGCTCAGATTTACCCGGTTCTTCTCGGCATGGCGTGTTGCAGTCTTCGCGATCTTGTGGAGATTGGCGGCGTTCGCATTGATCCCATGAAAAATTACTGGTGGATTGCGACCGTCAACGGTTCAAAGGATTTTTCGCCGACCAAGGACAAATTGAAAAAAGGGGATCGCTTGGAATGGCGCTATATCATAGAAACACAGTAATGGCTCTGGCGATCGCCGCGATTGCGCTTTCATTCGGTGTTCGACCTTCGTGGGCTGCAGACGTTAAGGGGAAGATCGCAGTGACGGGTTCTTATCCGGAGAATCAGACGATCGCCATCGTCAGGAAGCCGCATAAGCGTTTTCCCGATACCATTGAATCGAGGACTTTGCTTGTGTCTGAGGAAGGGTTCCTGCAGAACGCGGTTGTTACACTGCAGGGGGACCTGCCTGCTGGCGGCAATAGGTCTGACGAACAGGTCTATGTGTTGGATCAGAAGGAGCACCGATTCGAACCTCATGTCGTCGTCATGCCTTTAGCTGCGACATTGCGTATCCTTAACTCGGACCCGATGGTGCATGATGTGCGCGCGTTTGACGAAAACGCCAAAATCCTCTTCCGCTTGGATATGCCTGACGGCGGAAAACCGGAGGACGTCACATTTCCGGCTCCGGGCGTTTATGTCGTGCGTTGCGGCATCCACAAGTGGATGCACGCCTATGTGCTCGTGATGCCGGATACCCGGTACGCGGTCTCAGATGCCTCCGGAGAATTTCTGTTGAGCGGTGTCCCTCATGGGAAGTATAATTTAACGATATGGCATGAAACCCTGGGGGCGCGAAAAATCCCTCTTCAAGTAGAAGGCTCTATTGACGATTTTCTTTATACGTATGATGTATCAACCCCAACTCAACCCAAAGGAGTTTAAAATGCGTTCTATCTATGGAATTCTCAGTGTCTTTTTTCTGGCATTATTCATCGGGCAGACCCCTGTGCAGGCTGAACAGGTTGCTCTGGATGCGCCGGTTTTTGCGGGGGTTGAACATCAGTTTACTTCCGACGTCTTCCGTGTTATTTCCGCCGCGAGCGGTCAGATGACCACCACCCCGGGTGCGGTTTTTACGGATGGCAGCGACGAGGGGATGTCACTTCCTTACCTGGCTTCGCGGCCGACCTCGCTGACTTACCCGAGTTGGGCCGTCGAGAAGGGATGGCAGGGAGACCTTGTGATTGCCGTTGAGGTATTGCCTGATGGGTCCGTGGGGCAGTACCAGGTTATGCAGTCGACGGGTTATGAGGCCCTGGATCAGTCTGCCGCCGAAGCCGTTCGTTCGTGGACATTTTCTCCTGCGAGCAAAGACGGCCAGTCGGTCACAACCTGCGTCCAGATTCCGATTCGCTTCGAGCTCAAACTGTAGAGCGAAATTTCTCCGACTCTATCTTGCCGATGAAAGCCAAGACGCTTATGGTTCAAGGTACGGCTTCGAATGTCGGTAAGAGCGTTCTGACCGCCGCCCTTTGCCGCCTATTTCGGAACAAAGGGTGGCGTGTTGCCCCCTTTAAAGCGCAGAACATGTCCAACAATTCCTACGTTTGCCGCGACGGCGGTGAAATAGGCCGCGCGCAAGCAGTGCAGGCCGAGGCTTGTGGCATTGAGCCTTCCACTTTGATGAACCCCATCCTGTTGAAACCTTCTGCCGATAGTCAGTGCCAGGTCGTTATCATGGGAAAAGCCCGGTCTGGCATGGGTGCTTCCGAGTATTATGAAAACCGAGCTGAATTCGAGGCCATCGCCGACAGTGCCCTGGAAAGACTCATCGAATCTCATGAGCTTGTTGTCATTGAAGGTGCCGGAAGTCCCGCCGAAATGAATATGAAAGACCGCGATATCACGAATATGCGCATTGCTAAAAAGTTTTCCTCTCCGGTTATTCTCGTGGGGGATATCGATAAGGGGGGCGTCTTCGCTCAGCTGTGCGGAACCTTCGATCTCTTAGACGAAAAGGAAAAAGAGCTCACGCGGGCTTTTATCATCAACAAATTCCGCGGCGACAAAAATATTCTTGAGCCGGGGCTGCGGTGGATTGAGGACAAGACAGACCGAAAGGTGCTGGGTGTTGTTCCCTTTATGCCGGATCTGCAAATCGGCGAAGAAGATGCCGTTGTCCTTGAGAAAGGAAAGGCTCCGTCGATTTTGAATCAGAATAAAATCGTGATTGCCGTGGTTCGTTTGCCGAGGATTTCCAACTTTACCGACTTCGAGAGCCTGGCCAGGGAGTCCGGCGTCAATCTCCAGTACATGGAAAAGCCCATGAGAAACGTCCTGCCGGATCTCGTGATTATTCCGGGAACGAAAAGCACGATAGCCGATCTTAAATTTTTGCGGAGTTCAGGCTTTGCGGATTACATCAGAAACTGCCATCGAGCGGGTGTTCCCGTTATCGGTATTTGCGGCGGTTATCAGATGTTAGGCCGTCAGATTCTCGATCCTGACCATGTCGAATCGGAAAGCGGGAGTGCTGACGGTCTGGGAATGATTCCTGCCGTGACTACTTTCGTTGCGGTTAAAAAGACCGTGCAGGTTCGCGCCCTCCACGCCGAGAGCGGGGCGGAGGTACGCGGGTATGAGATCCATATGGGCCGGACTCAATTCCTGGCACCTGTCGAATCGGCGTTCAATGTGTTCGAGTCACAGCCGGAGAGCAACGGACACAAAGAAGGTGTTTATTTGTGTGCGCCGGGGGGAGATCGGTCACCGTTTATATTAGGAACCTACATTCACGGTCTTTTTGATTCAGACGGCTTCCGCCGCTTTCTTTTGAAAAGGGTGCGGGCCGTGCGGGGAATCCCTGACTTTGATGGAACCTTGTCGCAAAGTAACGATGGCCAAGACGACGCTTATGATCGTCTGGCGCAAAGGGTGGCTGAATCTATTGATACTCAGGCCTTGGAGACAATCCTTGAGGGGGCTGCGCAAAGCCTCTATACTAGCTCTCAATCTGTTCCACAATTGAAGTAACCAGACGGAGGAAGCCATGAGGGTAATCGCATCGTATCTTGGACTCATTTTGGCTATGATCCTGTGCGGCATGCCGTTGGCCTCAGCGCAGGTTGCCGAGCATTTCTACAATCCGCCTGAAAATATCAATCCGGATCCCGATTATGCGCCCGGAGATTACGCCTTGCCCGAGCTCTACGCAGCACGTGTGACCTACCAGATTCTAAAAGCGCAACTTACCGAAGCGGCCGCGGCATCTGCGGCTCCTGTGACGCTGGGTTTGGGAGAAATTACTTTTTCCAGCGCCAAGAATGAGAGCGCTACGGTACTGGGCTATTTCAGGAATTACTTCGGAGCTCTGAATCTAGGCGCTGAGGGGCTCGAGTCGATGAATCTGGTGATCGACGTGAATTCCCTCGATACCGGAGTTCCGGGCCGCAACAATCGCATTCTGGCCATTTTCTTTGAAAGCATGAAGCCCGAACTCGGAGTTGCAACCGTTAGATTCGATTCTTTTGATCTCGGCGGAAAGACTCTTGGGACCTGGCAAGACGGCCAGGCCGGCGTGGTTAAAGCCGGTGGCGTTCTCACGATGAATGCTGTCGTTCGGGAAATCTCAGCAGAGTTGAACGTGACACGGCAAGGCGGAACGTGGGTTGTCGAAAGTGCTTCGCCGTTGAAATTAATGATCAGCGACTATGAGTTTGGCAACAGGCCGTACGATCTCATGAAAGAATGTAACCATAAAGCGCTCGGCAATGCCGTCGAAGTTAATGTGAAGCTCTACCTCAGATAAATCTCGCCATGGTTAAAAACGCATCCGAATATAATGAACTCGATACCTTGCGGCACAGCTGTGCGCATGTGATGGCTCATGCGATCAAGGAACTCTTTCCGGATGCAAAGTTTGGCGTTGGGCCCCCGCTCGAAAACACTTTTTATTATGATGTCGAATTGGAACAAAGATTGACCGACGAGGATCTCCGCGCCATCGAAAAGAAAATGGCGGAAATCATCAAGGCCGATCATCTTTTTGAGCGAAAAGTGCTTTCACGCGCAGATGCCCTCAAGTTTTTTGGCGATGCGGGAGAGACCTACAAGCTCGACATTATCAATCAGATCGGAGAGGCCGACGATATTTGCGCCTATGCGGAAGGGGACTTTACGGATCTTTGCCGCGGTCCGCATGTGAAATCGACGGGTCAGATCAAGGCCTTCAAATTGCTGAGCGTGGCCGGTGCTTATTGGCGCGGTGATGAACGCAATCCGCAGATGCAGAGAATTTACGGGACGGCTTTTCCCAGCCAGAAAGAATTGAACGTCTACCTTCGCTCGGTCGAAGAGGCCAAACGGCGCGATCACCGCAAACTCGGAAAAGAACTGGAGCTCTACTCGTTTCAGGAGATGGCGGGCCCCGGCCTCGTGTTCTATCACCCCAAGGGCGGGATGCTGCGGTATCTGATTGAGCAGTTCATTCGTGAGGAACATCTGAAGCGCGGTTATCTCTTTGTCAATGGGCCGCAGATTTTAAAGAGTGATGTTTGGAAGACCTCGGGGCATTACGATTTTTATAAAGAAAACATGTTTATTTATACCGATGCTGAGGATAAAGAATACGGCATCAAGCCCATGAACTGCCCGGGGCATATGCTCATTTATAAGACGAAGATGCGCAGTTACCGTGATTTGCCGCTTCGTTTTTTTGAGATGGGGAATGTCTGCCGTTATGAAAAGTCGGGGGTGTTGCACGGTCTTCTGCGCGTGCGTAATTTTACACAGGACGATGCGCATATCTTTTGCCTGCCGGAACAGCTCGAACACGAAATTGAGAAAGTGCTCGACTTTATCTTTTTCGTACTGAAATCTTTCGGGTTCAAGGATTTTGAGATTGATCTCTCTACGCGTCCTCTTGACTCTATTGGGTCGGATGAGATGTGGGAAAAGGCAACTGCGGCTCTTCGCGGTGCTTTGGAAAAAAAGCAGCTGAAATATGGCGTGGAACCCGAGGGCGGGGCCTTTTACGGACCCAAGATCGATGTGCGCATCAAGGACGCATTGGGCCGCTCATGGCAGTGCAGCACGATCCAATGCGATTTTGCCCTTCCCGAAAAGTTTAAATTGGAATATGTGTCTCCGGAAGGAGCGGCTGAGATCCCGATTGTGCTGCATCGCGCCATTCTGGGCAGTGTCGAGCGATTTATGGGGACAATCGTCGAACATTTTGCCGGAGCGTTTCCCCTGTGGCTCGCTCCGCTGCAGACCATACTGCTGCCGATTAGCGAGAAGCATGAGGGCTACTGCCGTGACTTGGCTGAAAGGCTTTCCGCGGAAGGCCTCAGAGTTGAGGTGAACGCCGCCAATGACACTCTGAATAAGAAGATTCGCAATGCCCAGAAGGAAAAGATCCCCTATCTTATCGTCGTGGGGGACAAGGAAGTCGAGACGGCCACAGTCAATGCGCGCGCTTATGGCTCTCAGAAGCAGACCGAGTACTCGGAGCAGGATTTTGTCGCCAAGTGCCTAGAAGAAATCAAGAATAAGCAGGCTTCCGTTGAGGTCGAAAAATAGCACAATTTCAAGTCTAGTTTTTTCTAGCAATTCTTAACATCCTCACTCAATCAGCCTCGTTCATACGCCCCCCGTTTGCAATTTTTGCTGACCCAAGGCAGCCTTTATAAACTCTTTTGTCCGAAAGAGTTAAGGTGAATTTAAGGGGTCAAAAATATGCGGCGACATACCAGGGCGGGGAGGGTCTACCTCGTCAACAAAGCGATTTCCTTATGCGTGGCTATTTGTTTGGCGGTAACACAGACGGAGGCTTACGCTTTGTCCGTCGTGGATCCTGCGCCAAGCGTTAGTTCCCGCCCCTTCTCGTTTTCTATCCCCGATAACCTAGGCAACGTGGACGAATCCCATCAAGGTACCTCCGGAAAAACCATCATCTTCGTCCAGGACGCGCATGACTCCCTTGAAGCTCAGGAAAGTATTGCGGGCATGATCGACCATCTCGTGGGGAGCTATGGCATTAACACCGTCTTCGAGGAAGGTTACGAGGGGAGTGTCCCGAGTGATCGCTTTTTCAATGACATTCAAGATCCCGCCGTTCGCGAACGCGTGTCTTACTATCTCATGGATCAACTCCGTATCGGCGGCGCTGAATACAGCTATATTAACCGCAAGCGGGATTTCAGGTTAATCGGTGCCGACAGTTTGAAATTACACCGTGAGAATCTTGAATGGTATCAGCGAGCGGCTATGCAGCGAGAGCTCACGGACCGGGATCTGGCTTCCTTGCATGACCACATTCTTAAACTTGCCAACAGGTATTTCCCTAGACCGCTCAAAGAATGGATGCGTTTCAAGAAAAGTTATGACCAGGGAAAACTCTTGCTTATCGATTATCTCAAACGAAGCCAAGCCTTTGTCGATACAGCGGCCTATTCGAATATTTCCCTACTCCTTGAGGCCGAACACTCAGAGGATGCGGCTCTTCACGAGCGCGCCAAAGCCATGGACGGAAAAACTTTCTTTGCGGAAATAGAGGCCATGGAGCGGGATCTTGCGCGCTGTTACCTTGCGACTACGCGGGACAGAAATATCTTTAATTATTACCGGGTGTTGAGTCTCCTCAAACGTCTGAGTGCGATTGAAGTCAGTGCCGAGGAATATCAGGCCGTCGCTTCGAGGCTGGCACATCTGAAAACGCGTAAGCTGGCCCGATTTATCGTCGGCGAAACCGGGGAGACCATTGCGTTGTCTAAGGAGTGGGAGAAGAATATCAGAAACGCCGTAAACTTCTATGAGCTGGCAGGTCGCCGTGACGACGCAATTGAGAAGTCGCTCGCGAAATACCTGCGCCAGGACGAAGAGAAAGCGGCTGTCCTCGTATTCGGAGGTTTTCATAAGGGCCGTATCATTGAGATACTCCACCGCAGGGGTTTTTCCTACCACGTCGTGGTTCCGAAGATTACGGGTGTCAGTTCACGGCATCAGGAGCAATACCGGAAACTGATGAGCCGGGGATACGACCGCTTTGAGATTCCCGCGCGCGTGGCGAAGGCCGCCCGGCCGGCCAGTGATATCTCCGTAGTAACCGTCGACCCCCGTCAAGAACCTGCATTTCGCGCCGAGTTGCGTGTGCTGGGGTCTATCGTGAAAAGCCTGCAGCGGCGCGGACAGAAGGCCGCACCGTCTGAGATAACGCTCCAACTTAAGAGCCGATCCGAGCTCCGGTCTCCCGACAGAGATTCTAGATTTAAAGGCGTCAACGAAGGGTATTCTGCGGTTGTGATGCAGGTCTCCGAACCCGTTCGCAGCCGCATACTGCAATTTGGGAAAAAGATTCCGGGTGAGGATCTCTTCTTTCAGGAGTATGAAACCGATCTCGCGCGCGTCAAAGAGCCGCACATAACATTGCAGTACCGCATCGAGACGAACGATCCCTCGGAACTCGCGAGGGTGGTTAAAAGTTTTGGCCCGATTCGCGTGCGGCTCGGGAAAACCGGAATTTTTGAACGGCCCGATGCAGGTTACGACGTGGTCTTTCTTCAGGCCGAAGGGGAGAGATTGCATGACTTACACAACCTCATCGCGAACGACCTGGATCATGACAGCCCCTTTTTAGAATTCGCTCCCCATATCACCTTGGCTTATGTGAAGAAAGGCCTCGGGGTGAAGTACGACAGTATCAGTGAGCTGGAAGGTATGACCTTTGAGATTGATACGGTGAGCTTTGTGCAGGGGAACGGTGACCAAACGGAGATTCGCCTGGCAGAGGAGAGCCCTGAGCCGTTTGCGCGTCCGGCCGAGGAGAAAGCGTCGGCAGCGATCACCAAGGCCAGAGGAATGCAAAGGGCCGTCGGTTCGGTTCAAATGCTCGACTTTGCCATTGCCGATGAAAAAATCACCACAATGCCGATTCCTCTTCAACCCAGGTTCGGAACGCGGGCATGGTTCGAATCTGCGGCAGGTCTGGTCCGCGAACTTGCCATCGGGCTATTCGTGATTACGGTATTTACGGCCCTGAACTTTTTTGTATACCTGCCCTGGAGCGCACCCCTTGTGGCGGCATCTCCGCTCATGTTCTTTCCAACGGCAATGCTTTTCGCCGTAGTGACTACCTATTTGGGAGGCTTTCTGGCCAAACGATTCAAAACTTATTTCTCGCTCTCTAAGTATTTCCAGCCGGATCAGACCCTGCGCGAACGGATCTGGAACAACATCCGCGAAACGGTAATTCCTGAGAAAAAATTTGTCCGCATTATTCTTCAGACCTTTCTCTTCGGGCTGCCGGTCTACGGGTTTTTTCTATTTGGCTGGTATATTCCACACATCATACCGGGCGCCGGTCTTCTGCCGGCCTTGGGCCGTGCCGCATTCGTTCAGTTGCTGCTCGCACCCTTCTTTATCGATCCCGTTAACTATGTGGTTGGCCGCATATTTTTCGAGAAGAAGAGTTTTGCCGAATCTGTCAGGCAGGCCAGGAAGAATCTGCCGACGTTTACGCTCTCGGCTATTGTCGTTTGGTTAGGACCTACGATCTTTGCCCTTTACAACCCCAATGCGATCACCACATTCGTGTGGCTTGGAATCGCGCAGCTTATTTGGACAGTGATCTCACTTCTCCTGCTGGAAAAGGAGAAGCTCAATCTGAACACCAAGGTGAAGCATTTTCTGAAGCGCCGTTTCGGTATCGTGACGGATAAGAACAGCGACGGAGTTATCGGAAGAGTCGCTTGGTTATTCGATTCATTTTATAACCTGCCGTGGTTCGGCTTGTACATTCTGATTCTCGTTTATACGTTCTATTTTTCGACTTTTATCCATTTGGCAACTGTGATTTATCTGACCCTGCAGAACCCCATCATTATCAGTGATGGTGTCGTAATCGGAATGCTGCTCGGGGGAATCGCATTCTATCCCTTTATTTATCCCGTATACCGGCGATTGATTCGGTATGAGGAAAGAATCATGGACAGGACACCGCTTAAGGGTATTTTTCAGCGGGGAGGTCCGCCTGCCTCGATCGGTGAATTTAATCGCATGTCGAACGAACTTCATGAGCAGGCACGGATCCGGGCCGAATTTTTTGACGTTTTTGACGGCGCTGAGGCGAGAAGCCGGCTGACTGATGCTGAAAAGGGGGATCACCTAAGGCTTTCAGAGACACAGTGGAAACAAGAGAATCGCGGCTTTTCCTATCTGGAATCAACATGGTTGTTCAACAAGTACCGTGAAATATCGGCATTCGAATCTGCCGTCAGATTCTATGAAGAGTCGCCTAACCAAGTGTTTCGAAATAGTGACTCTGTTCGTGCGGGTTATGTGCTTGCGCTTCATCAAATGGGCCTGAGTCAGATTTTTAATTCCCGTACGTCTTTGAGTGGAAGGCCTTACCTGGATCGGGCGTCGAGCGCGGCGCGAACTGCCATCAACGAACGTATTGAGGATGCAATGGCGGTCCCCCTCGTAGACGGCTATACCGTTTCGGACCTCGTCAAAGAGCTGGGGCGGCCTTATGACGCATGGCGACAACCGCAGGTGCGGCTGCTGGTTGATGCGTTCAATCGGAGATTTAATGGTGAAGACCTGTTCGCGGAACCCGAATTTCGCTTCAAAGACGGCCGATTGAAGACAGGAGCTCTGTTGAAGCGAGTGGAAGAAAAGGCGGATTTCGTCGAAGAGGCGATTTCAACGATCAACAAGAGGATTGTGGAATCCGTTTATCCCGATCTTTATCTGGGCCTTGCGGCGGCACATAAGAATAAATATATACTGACAAGTCTCCTGACAACGGAATTGAAGAAGCCCAAGCGAGACAGAAAAGTCGAAATGTTGGACAGATGGTTTCTGCTCTATGACACCTATTTCCCGGAGGGACTGTTGAAACAGCAACAATTTCGAATGGAGAAGAACAATCTGAGCCCGTTGCGGGTGGTGGCGGAGTATGAACGGAATGCGCAGTTCGCGTCAGCTCTCATTGATGAGGTCGAGGCCAATGGTCACCGGGCCCTCTACCTCGCCTACGAGATCTACATGGAAGTTTTCAAACAGGATCTTCTCAATTACCACGCGGGAATGAATGTCGTGCGCGCTTTAATTTCCTTCGGGGGACCGGCGGATTTAATTCAGGCGAAAGAATTGGCGCTGATTGTGCGTACCTCCGCCGAACACGGGGGGCCGAAATCCTTCTGGCGAAATGCAACGCTCTTGGAGATGGCTCTGGTACAGAAAGATACGCGCCGGGTAACGCAGAGTTTCTCTCGGCTTTTGGAAGTCGTTCAGAACGATTCCGCCTATGAATCATTTCGCCGTCATCTCGAGCGATGGCGGGACTTGACTGTCAGCCGAGGAGAATCACACGACGAATTGGACTGGGTGATCAAACATCTGTCTTCGGTCGCCGCGAGCCGCTATAAAAGCGAGCCGGTTGAGACGTTAAGCACGGCGGCGTCTGAGGATGGCCGGGCCCAGGCGATGGTACAGCTTATGAGGTCCAGAGAGCGGGCACGTGAGGATTCGGTCACTGAGACGATCGACAGGCGCGTGATACGCCTCGACCAGTACCGAACGGCGAATCTTCTTCCCAACAATATTGCTCAGGGAGGATTTATTGTCGACATCTTGGGCAGTACGGCAGACTCTGATCTGATTCAGGGCATCGTGGAGTACGACGTGCCGGGTGGCGTCTCGCTGAAGGATATCAAAGATCCGGAAGAAGCGGATCAATGGATCAACCATTTTGTCGATCGTGTTTTTGGCTTGGTGCAGTGGGATGACGCGCGGCAGGCCTATGTCAGGGTCTATGAGGACCTGGATCAAGTACAGCATCGCGAACTCGATGCCGTGATGACCGGATTTCGCGAAACGGTTGCGGCGCGCGTTTCGGAGAGAGGGACGACCAACGCCCTGGCAGCCGCGGCCATGGGCTTCGGTGATGCCCGTTACGTAAATTTCACGAAGCAGCGCCTAAGCGCCGCCAAGGCTCGATACGATCTTAAACGGGATTTGAGAAAGGCTCTTGATGAATTGCTTGTGAACAAGAATGCCGATGCCTTCCGGGAGGCGCTAGTGGAAGCCGAGTCGAACAACGGCAGGGAATTCGCGATCGCCGAGATGGTCATCAAAGCGCCTATTGCGATGGGAACGGCAGGAACGGGCAAGCGTCTTATGGTTGAGGGTTCCGAAGGACGGCATCCGTTACTCGTCCGGGAGCTCAATGAGATTGAAGAAGAACCCATCGCGATCGAGATCGAACGAGACAAAAGCGGTGTCATTCAGGCCGTCATCCTGAGAAACGGATGGTATCGGGATTTATACCGGTTCGGCTACCAGAGAATCGAAGGGGAAGACCTGGAAAACCTGAGATCCGGCGAAGGTTTGCGCGTTCGCGATGCCGTATCTGCCTATGACGGTGATGGCAAACTTGTTCCCAGTGATGTCTATCTGAATTTTGCGCCCTATGCCGCGGACCGCCACCAGCGCACGCTGAGCTATACGGCGGATGGCTTTTATGTCGGGGGTCATCTTGTCGACAAGCCGTCGGTGGAGTATTTCTTTGACGACGATGCGCGTGCCGCGTTCAACAGCACCATGAGACGCTATTTGCAAACCGTCGGCGAAAGACACCAAAGCTCTGGAGTTACTGAACGCTCCGAATTGAGAGTTCAGGATGAGATTCAAGTTGTGCGGTCCGAGCTGCGCGACGGCAAGGGGATAAATGTCTTGCCCGAACTTATCGCAGTGTCGTGGCTGTTGGTCATGGGAAATCCCGTCCAATCGGCGGCAGTGCTTCTCCCCGCATTCATATTCGCGGCCGCGATTTCACGGTTGGCTTTATTCGCGGCTATCGGAATCCACGGCTTGGGACATTCGTTGAGCTCGGTGCTCACGGACGGAAAATGGACGTCTGAAAAAGTGAATTACGGGGATGTCCTCAGAGGCCTCCTGCCTTTTCAGGAAATCCCAGCGCCAAGCCGGAGCGTTCGGGAGACAACACCGCAGGCCGATGCGGGTATTGAAGGTCCGGTACGGACTCGCGTTAAGGCGGCAAGCGGGATTTTCTTCAACGCGATTGCCGTTTATCTGCTTATTGCTTTCGGTCTGCCGGCCTCGGCGATCGCATTCAGTGGCTTCAGTTTACTCGGCGCGGATCTAGCCCTTTACGCATTGGCCGCGCTGGCGTCATGGAATGTCGTCTATGCGATCACATCGCTTGCGGATGTGCGCTCTATCCTGAGCGGGAAGGCGACTGTCTTTTGCTGCGGTGTCGTCGGAGCCATCGGATATGACGAAACGGACCTAATTAAAAAGATTCAGGCAATGATGTTCTTTACCCTTCTGCGGGGTCAGCAGGCCTTCGGTATATCTCAATTATTCCTGTATTCGGAAAGGGCATTTAGGCGCCTTGCCGTGGAAGGCGAGGGGATTCGAGACAGCGTCAGGGTTTTAGACGCTTATCAACCTGAAGAGAGCGACCGCATTGGTCCCAAGGGGATTAAGGTGCTCAATACCAAGCGTGGAAATCTGATACGCAGATTCGTGAGACGGTGGCTATTCTGGGGCAAGATATGGGAATTCGCAAACTTTAAACCCTTAAAGGGGTGGTTCTCGTTTATCGCGCATTCGCGGTACGCTACCGTAGGTCCGACTTCTAAGCTGGAAACCCATCCTCATTCCTGGATGGACCCGCGGCGTGTTGTTCAGTGGCGTGCTCAGGGCGATAAGCTGGTGGTCTCGGAGAGAATTTTGAGTAATCGCATCGTACACAACGGCGACTTTAACGAGTTCAAGACTCTGTTTTATAAGTTCATGGGCAAGGAGAGGACGATCCCGGAGCTCAAGGCATGGCTCGAGCGCGTACTCAACACACCCAACGCAACGACGGGCGATTCGCCGAAGATTGCCGGCTTGATGGATTTTCTAATAACGCAAGGCATGTGGTATTCCTCGGTACGATTTGCCTACCACACGGTTATCCCTGAATCATTCAATGATGTTATGGACGGTGAAATCCCCTCCGAGGACGATTTGACCTTTTGGGCCGCGGTTTTTGAAGATGCGTTTATCGAGACGCGAGACGAACTGCTTCGGGCCGATGCCCGATCCCTGGCGGACTATGACTCAGACGCAGTGGAAGCCTTGATTCGGACAGTTACCGAGAGGATAAATCGAGATCCGGCGGTCTCCTTTCGCTTTCTGGGTCTTCCCTATGAGAAGCGAGAAAGATTCGCGCGGGCCTCGATCTATGCCTTTTTGGAAAATGATTCCTACCGAGCTGCGCAGACGCTGTTAACCAACGCCTCGGATAACAGCACTTTTGGCTTGGCCATTCAGTCGACCACAGATGTGGACAAAAAACGCACGGTTCTCGTGACAAAGGCTCAGCCCATGATGATCAGCCGCGATAAGTCCAACGGGAATATCTATCATGCTTCCGAAGCCGACGCCGCGAAAGCCAAAGAGCTGATCGATCGGGACAATCTCGAACTGTTTCGCATGGACCAGACAGGCGAAGCCGTGGCGATAGGCTTGGAGCAGAAGAATGCGTATTCGCTGGCGACGAGGGCAGAAGTGCCCCTGGCGGTCGTCGAGCGCCGATGGGTTAGCGCCGAGGATAATCCGTATGTTTCAACCCCGCCGCCGGCGGAAGCAGTGAAACGGGGAGATGTGGACCCCATGACCCGGGATGTGCTGGGTATTCCCGCGGAACGGAAACGCGTTCGCGACGCTTGGGAGGGTACGAGTCTGGATAGAAATAATTTGAATCTTGAGGCGGCTGATAATTTCGCAGAAGACATGATTAAGAAGATCGCGGAGCAGCAGGCGTTGACAGAGACGACCGGAAAGGCCTATCGCGCGGCAACGCCTGACCTCTTGGTGGTAGGCCTGGAAAAAAGCGAATGGGTCGGCGAAAATTTTGTGAACAATTTCTCAAAAATTGCGCCTTTACCTATGCGAACGATCAGTTCAAATACCTTCCTGCGGGAGATCGTCAAAACGCATCAAACGCTCGTAGGTGAAAACACGACCGTTCTTTTTATCAGCGAATCGGGTCAGTCATTCCCGACCTATCAGGCCCTCGTAAAGGCGGAAGAATTGCGCAGAAAAGGCGCTATCGCCGAAACCTTTATTCTGACCCATCAATTCGATACCGAAATGGCGGATGCCATCGGACAGGCATTCCATCGTAGTGCCCCTTTTACCGGCCGTATCTTTACGACAGGCTCCTGGCCTAGCCATGCCGAAGCCGCATCAAGGGCGGTGGTCGCACTCGATCAAACCCTGACGCAATTATGGCTTCACATCGCATCACGCATGGTAGAAAACGACATTCCGATTAGCGGCGCGTTACAACAATCCAGGCAATTACTCAGGGATCTTAAGAAAGACAATGGAGATCTTATTGCCGGAAGTCAGGCTGTGGTGGAGTCGGAGGATCTAAAGAGCGGCGCCTTGAAAACCGCATGGGAAATCAAGGCGACGGCGTGGACAACTATCTTTATGAAAGCCGCTATTTTTAGTACCGTCTTAGTCGGTTTTCCCGCAGTGACCGCCTCGATCTTGGGAATCTTAGGTTATTCCTTTGTGCAAGCCCTCGCAATCACGGAGGGGATCGCTCTCTCGGCCGTACTGCTCCGCCTTTTCGACACGTTCCTGTACACGTTTGGCGGAGGTATTATCATCGTCGGTTTGCGTGTCCTAGGCAAATGGCGGGGGAAGTCAAAAGGACAGATTGCCTCACGCGTCGGTATGTGGACCTTGGCGATCATCAGTGCCAGGAATCACCGCTTTCTCGGCCGGTTCTTGCGTGAAGGTTTTTCGCTTTCGCCGGGACTATTTACGATCAACCCGGAAGCGGAAGATCCCGAAACAGCACTTCATGTCCTGCAGCCTCATCGAGGATGGCTCATTTTGTATGACCTCCCGAATGGGGAACTCAGTGAGGGGATGGCCTTGGAACAGCGCGCCGTGCTCAAACTGGCGCCTTCCTTCGAGGGCAATAGGAGTTTGGGCGCAACCCCGCAGAGCACCCTCCTGACAACCGACGAGAAGTTAGCGGCCAAGTCAGGGCGACCCACGATTGTTCCTCACCGCTCCGAACTACGGCAGGAAGACGGTGCAGATCTTCGAGCCGACTTGATCGAAGGTCTCTTTGATTCTGCGATCCGCCTGGACGCCGGATACAGTTTTCTCAGCACGGTCATCGGCGAGACCGCGACATTGAAAATCCCGCTGTGGGGCAACCTAAGGCTCTGGTCTTGGTGGCGGAAGCGCGGCGGCAAACGAACCGATCAAGCAGCACAGCCAGTCGGCCGAGGTGAGATTGATCCTGTCACGCAGGATGTTCTGAGGATTCCGTCCGAACGCGGGCGTATCCTGAACGCCTGGACGATAGACTCGGCAGTGAACACTAAGAACCTCGCCCATGCGGACCGTTTCGCGGAAGCCATGAAAACGAAGGCTAGAGAATACCGTGAATTGGAGGAGACGACAGGGAGAAGGTTTGTGCTGGAAACACCGGATCTGTTGATCATTGGCCATGACCAGGGGTTGTGGGCCGGTGAACAGTTCGGCGATAACCTCGAAAGAATCGCGCCCATCCATATTCGAACGGTAAGTGAAAATGTTTTCCGGCAGGAGACGTCCAAGGCAAACCAAAAACTTGTAGGCAAGAATACAACCATCCTGTTTATCGACGAATCAGAATTAACGGAGTCGACCGATGACGTTGCCATGGGCGCCGGGAATTTTATCCTGACGCACCGTTTTGACGGCGAAACGCTCGGCGGGGCACGCGTCCTGACCACGAATGCACAACCGAGCCGTGCCGATATCCCGTCGAGGACAGTCGTCGCGCTGCAACAGACATTGACGCAGTTATGGTTACATACCGCAAACGCGATGGCGGCGGACGGCAGTGCTACTATGGGTTCGCCGGAGTCATCAGCCGAGCTCCTTGAGTTGCTATACCATAAAAATTCTGAGACGGTCGCCGCAAGCGCCGCCGCGATTAACTCGGTTGAACTTCGAGAGGATGCGAGCCGGTGGGCGTGGGAAGTGAGGACGCGCGCTACGGTAGCCATCTTCATGAAAGCATTGGTTGCCGTAACGGTGTTTGCCGGTTTTCCGGTCTTCGCGGGCCTTGCGTCGCATGGGTTCGGCGTCCCTTTCCTGACAACGCTCGCAGTCGCAGAGGGGGTTGCGCTTCTTGTCTATCTTTTTAGACTCCTGGATACGCTGTTTTACAGTTTTGGCGGCGGGGTTATTGTTCTCATCTTGCGTGTCATCGCCAAACTAAGCGGTCATTCAACCGGGCAGATCATGTCTCGCATGGGTGCAAGAACGATCGCGATCAGCGATCCGGTCAACCATCGCTTGCTTGGAAATTTTCTCCACAAGGGAGTTTCGCGTGCGCATGCCGTATTCGGCATCAATCGAGAAAACGCGGATCCGGATGAAGCTCAGCACGGATGGCATCCCACGACGGCATGGCATGTCCTTCTCGGTGCGCCCGACGGAAGACGGAGTGAGGCCCTGGAGCTTGAGGAAGGTGTGATTACGGAGCTTGCCGATGCGTTTAGTCAGAATGCATACTTCGGAGCCAGACCGCAGATTACGACTCTGACCACGAATCCAAATTTGGCGGAAAGCACAACGGGTACGGTCATCGTGACGCGCGACGCCGCACCGGCATCAGATGCAGAAACCGACCTTTCCGCAGACTTGAAAGAGGGGTTGTTTGATTCTTCGCGACGATTGGATGCGGGGTTTAGTTATTTGAGTACGCTTATGCGTTCTGTGGCGACGGTGAAGCTCCCGGTTCTAGGAGAGGTGAGGTTATGGGCTTGGTGGGGAACGCAGGCCGGAACAAAGACCGTGACCACGCCTTCGCCGTTCGAAGGCCCCATTCTGGAAGCAACGCGGACCCCGAAATTAGAAGAGATTCCGGCCGAAAAGGAAGTGGCGCCGCTTACACTGCAGGCCGGGGGAGGCACCGTAACATCGGCCAGGTTCCAAATAAGAGAAACTCCTGTCTCTTATTATGGCATTGCGTGGAAATTCTTTACCCGGGACGTCTTCGGCCACTTAACATTTCTCGTTCTAGCGAGCATCTTTTCCCTTTCGCTTCTCATGCACCCGTGGGCCATCATTCAATATGCGATCTTCTTCGTATCAATCCTCATCTTGGATCTGTGGAGCTACTGGCACACCACCTGGAAGAAAAATCCCAATCTGGGAGGCGCCATCACATTCATCATCTCCAGCATCTTTTTTCAGGGTCTGATGTACGTGATCGACCCGAATCATATCCTGGTGACATTTATCCCGGGCCTCTATCTGCACCGGTACATCCTCATCCCCTTCGTAGTCCCTCTTCTATTGGCCTATGTGGGCCGGTTCCTCCTAAGACAGCGGGCCGATACCCCGGGGCGGGTTAAAAAGTACGTCACCCAAGAAATTCCAAGAGGGCGCTTTATCACGAGGCGCTTTATTGGCGATGAATATCCGAAGGCGCATCCGGCGCTGTTCCCTGACGGAACGGTGAGTCCGGCCTTCGAGCGGAACACGACAGCCGCCTATAATCTATTGATGGCTGCAGGACACAGGCATGAAGGGATTCAGTTCATCTTTGAGCGTATTCTACAGGGGATAGAGGAAGCGCAAGGCTTAGAAGGGCTTCAGAAGCTGGATCTTTCGTTCGACTTGGATAAAATCTTTCTGATCTACGCCGATACGCAAACTTTATCAGGCGAGGCCGTCGTCAAAAAATATCTGCTTGGATTTAACCCAAGCCTGGCTGCTTTACAGAAGGATGAAACGGCCATGGATGAAATTCTCGCCAAATATGAAAACCTTACCAATGAGTTTACGGGCATTTTGGATTCCTCGGCTATATTGCAGCAGCTTCACCGGTTAGCCTCCCAAAACTTGGATGCCCTCACCAGCAAAGAGGACATCCTGGCACTTTTGGCGAACTTTCTCGGCGGGCTTCGCCCAAGCAATGTGATGCTGCTAGAGCGAAGGCTTCAACACCTTGAAGAAGTCTTAAAGATTGTGGACGAAGAGCAGCGGCATGGCCGCTCCGAGCTGCGAAGCACGACGAGGCGTGAGTTTCTGAAGCAGTTAGCGGCGACGCCGATTGCTCTTCAGATGGCCGGTTGGGAACCGGCGGCGCGAACGGTGCAACCGATGAACTGGCTCGTGAAACATCTCGGCTCCAAACTCGCGCCGGAACTAACTCGTGCTTGGAAGAGAAGCCAGGACAGGGTCAACGTTCCCACTCTGCTGACGAAGGTGCTCTCGGTATCCTTCCGGGTCTTGCGGGAGCAGAGCGGTGTCTGGGCGGAGATCGTCCAAGACTCCGGCGAGTGGCCTGCGATTGACGCCGCCATTCGTACCGCTCACGCCGATGCCCGGAAGAAAATCGAAGGCGGGCATAGTGACTGGTCCTCTTTCGTTAATGACTATGAGCAGACCGACGGATTCCGAGGAGTCAAACACTGGTTGGAATTTAAGCAGAGGCCGCAAGATGTACAGGCATGGGTAGAAGACGTCTTTGTCGACCACGAAATATCGTCCGCAATATCCGGCCGACTCACTCGATGGATTCGCCGCTTCGGACCCGATGCGTACCGCATCTTTAAAGACTTGTCCAATCTGCCATCGCGGGATTTGCGGGAGTTGCATGATGCCGTGAGTGAGAGGAAAGCGATTCCCCGGTACGAGGATATTCAGAAAGCGATCCCGAAGCTGAGGCAGTTGAGGGAGAATCAGAAAAGCCTTTGGGACGATATCCACTGGCTTGAATCTCACGCGGTGTGGCTGCGAGGACACGGTGAAGTGAATAATATCGATGTCGCATTTCCGCCCGAGTGGCTTAAGGAAATGCAAGAGAAGAGGCAGGCCGCGGAGCGTGTGAACCAGGAAATCGAGGAAATTAAGCGGAATGCATTCAAAGAACGGTCCGAGCTGAGATCAACCCTACCGCCCTTCCGGGACGCTGATGTGTCTCATGCTCTCCAGACTTTAGATGTCAGTGCGCGGGGGACTCTCACGATGCCGGTGGCGACCGTGGCCGCGCTTGTGCGTTCGGAACTGCGCGGCGGTACAGAAGCGGAAGCCGCGCGGCAGATCTTAGACGAACTTTATTTGGTGGCTTATCGTTGGAAGAAAGTTCGTATTTACTTCTACGGCAATACCGGAAACAATCACTCCCGGACAGAATACTATCTGTCACAATTGAGCCGGCTGTCGAATGTGGCTGTTACCGAAGCCGGTGTCGTCGAGACCCTCTCGCTGCGCGGGGAAGATGATCACGTCTCAGTGGATATCTCTGAGGCGGGGATACGGCCGACGAGCGGTTTGATGCCGAGCCGGCTGAAAGAGCACTTGAAGTTCGTGAAGTTACGGCAGCGGCCGGGCTTAATCCTCATGTCACTCTGGGTTACGCTGACCCAAGGCTCAGCCATCGGCCGGGGCGTCCACGAAGCAGACGGCTTCTTAGAGCCGCAGACGGCTCTGGAACAGCAATTTCAGGCCTACCTAAATGAGCAGGTCGTTGAGTGGTCGGCGTAATTCCTCACCTTTTTTAAAACCTTATCCCTATATTCTACAACGCCTTAAGGCGATCGATCTAAACGAATCAAACAAATCAAACTTGCAAAACGATGTTCTCGTGGTAGGATTTTTTCTACGAGGAGGACCTGCCATGAGCCGATACTACAGCACTTATGAAGTTGCCAAGATGTGTCATGTTACACCGGGTTCCGTCAATCGCTGGATTCGCGACGATAAGATCCCGTCTTCCCTGACGGCCGGCGGTCATCATCGTATCAGCCGGGAGGACATCATTAAGTTGCTCGAGTCATTGCGTCTGCCGATTCCGGAAGAGTTGAACTGCGGCGCCCGGGAAAGGACCCCGGCCCGATTTCTCATTGTTGACGACGAAGAACCCGTGCGCCGTTTTCTGAGGCTTTTTTTCGAGCGGGATTACCCGGAATGCAAGGTAGATGAAGCCGGCGAAGGTTTTGCTGCGGGATGGAAAGCGAACGGGGCAAGGCCGGATCTGGTCATTCTGGATCTTATGATTCCCGGATTCAACGGATTTCGCGTGTGTGAATTTATCCGGGGACGCGAAGAGTTGAAGCATACAAAAATTCTAGCCGTAACGGGTTTTGGTGAAGAAAATCGCGAGAGGATCTTAAAACTCGGTGCGGATGAATTTCTCACCAAGCCCCTTAATGTTGAAAGCCTTAGAGCCACGGTGAGTTCTCTCCTGGAAACAAAAGCTCATGAATCCAAAGGCGTTTAAAAGTTCGTATCTGCTTGGTGCCTTGGCAGCTATGATCCCTCTTGCGGTGTCTTGTTCACCGGCATCGCCGCCCGCCGTAGAAACCCAGAAACCAGAGCTGTCCAAAGCCGTTGTCTCCGTCCTGGAACGCAAAATTCGCCTTCTCGAAGGACTTCTGAGCGAACACGTCATCATCGAGACGCTTCGTGAGTCTAATCTGCGGCATGCGGAGACGACTCAGACAGATATTCTTCTCGCCGACAAAGAGTGGCGTGCGTCAACGGAACTGAGCGACTTCGTTAAGGGGTTTATCATTAATGCATGCGCTACGCGACTTGTTCAATTTCAGGATGCCCATGCGGGGTTTGCCGAGATATTCGTGACGAACGCCAAAGGGCTCAACGCCTGCCAGACAAATCGAACGACCGACTATTATCAGGCGGACGAGGCATGGTGGCAGGAGACATATAATGAAGGAGCCGGACATGCTTATTACGGTGAAATCGAGTACGACGAAAGCGCGCGATCCGAAGCCATCGGGATATTTGCGCCCGTCAGGGATGTGAGTGAGCGTACCGTGATTGGGATTGCTAAGGCGGTGATCCCCGTCAGCGATATCAAAAAAGAGATCGCCGGAGAGATACCGTGAAGAAGGGAATCTTTCGCAGTCTACGCTCTAAGCTAGTCGCCTATATCTGTTTCTTGTCCTTGCCTGTACTTTTCTCCATCGCTTTTTTTCTCTATCAAAGTGTGAGGGATTCCGGTGCTTACGCCCAGGTCCTGCAGCAGAATGCCGCGATACAATTCTCGGCCCAACAGGCATTACGGGCAGCGCAGGCCGGAGAACTGCTTCTGTACCAAGCCTTGGCGCTGGACGAGACTGAGGATATCCAGCAGCTGCACGACCTTTACGGGCAGTACCGGGGCACGATGACGACCTTCGATATTTTTATCAAGGCCCTCTGTTGGGGCACCGACAGTGAGGGCTTCAGAAATGCTGACGGCGGTTTGACCCTGGCTCAGTGGCAGAGGCGCAGTTGGCATAAGAAGGTTCATATTCAAAAGCCTCACTTATCGATCGAAACCTTGGCCAAAGAGGGAGGGAGCCATTACCGAATGTTCGCGAGGCACGGTGAAGACGCGATACGAGCGCTTCAAACCGGCTTTTACTATGCGCTGCAGGGCAAATCCGAAGCTGCTGCCAAACAACGCGAGATAGCGCTTAAAAGCAGCGATCAGGCAAAGCAGTATGCTGAACGCATCAATGACGTGGTTGAGTCCCTGATGAAATTCACACAGGAAGCAACTGCCGAATCGTCTCAGGCGATATCCGCAGTAAAGTCATCCCGAACTCTGATCAGTATGATCACCGGGATTATCCTGCTCATCGGTATCCCGATTCTCAGTTGGATTTATCTGACGCGCACGCTCGTGAATCCTTTGGTGCGATTGAGCGACGGGGTTCAGAGAATAGGCCCCGGCAGCTTGGACGAAAAAATTGTTATCGAAACAGAAGACGAAATCGGAAGACTTTCGCGACACTTCAATCGTATGATCGATAACTTGAAGCACTCGACGGTGTCACGCGAGGCCCTTATGGCCGAAATCTTGGAACGCGGAAAGGTGGAAAAATCGCTGCGCCGGAGCGAGGAAAAGATCCGTCAGATCCTTGAGTCCACGGCAGAAGCCATCTATGGTGTGGATACCGACGGCAATTGCACGTTCTGCAATCCGTCGTGTTTAAAAATGCTGGGCTATCACTCTGCCGAGCAGCTCTTAGGTAAGAATATGCACAGCTTGACGCATCACAAGAGGCCCGACGGAACCGCGTATCCCGAAGACGCGTGCCGAAGTTATGATGCCTTTAGGAAGGGGGAGAGCGTTCATGTTGAGGATGAGGTGATGTGGCGCTCCGACGGGAATTCTCTTCCCGTGGAATACTGGTCCCATCCCGTACGGCAGGGTGACGCTATTGTCGGCGCGGTCGTGGCCTTTGTGGATATCTCAGAGCGCAAAAGCATGGAACAGCGGCTGCTTCAGGCACATAAAATGGAAGCCGTCGGGCGGCTCTCGGGTGGGCTAGCGCATGACTTCAATAATCAACTTACTGTTATTGTCGGGTACTGCGCATTTCTTTTAGAGGACACGAGCGAAGACGACCCGCGCCTTGCGGAGATTGAAGAGATCAAAAAGGCCGCAGATCGGGCCCAGAATTTAGCACGGCAGGTATTGGCCTTCAGCCGTCAGAAGGCGTTGGAATCAAGCATCTTCAGGGTGGATCATCTCATCTTTGATATGGAACTCATGCTTCGGCGCCTTATCAATGAGGACATCGAGCTGGCCATTCTGACGGAACCGGCTTTGAAGTCCGTAAAGATGGGGCAGGGGCAGATGGAACAGGTCATCGTGAATTTAGCGGTCAATGCCCGCGATGCGATGCCCACCGGCGGAAAATTATTGATTACGACCGAAAGTGCTTTGTTTGACGAAGCCGAAGCGCAAAAAGTAGGCTTGCCGCCCGGGGAATATGTCGCGGTCACTATCCAAGATACGGGGACCGGAATGAACGAGGAGGTTAAAGGGCATCTCTTTGAGCCTTTCTTTACCACGAAGGGGCGCGGTGAGGGTACCGGTTTGGGGTTGGCCACCTGTTACAGTATCATGCGGCAGAATAAGGGATCGATTACCGTGGAAAGTGAAGTCGGAAAAGGTGCGAAGTTTATACTCTATATTCCTGCCGCCGAAGGATCCGTTGAAGATGAACGGTCTGAGAACTATTCCGGTGAAATGCCGGCAGGAGAGGAAACCGTGCTTCTGGTCGAAGACGAGGATGCTGTGCGTAAGCTGGCCGTAAAGATTCTCAGCCAACAGGGTTACCGGGTCCTGGAAGCCGAAAACGGTGAGCGGGCACTCCGACTGTGTCAGGGCGCAAGCAAGATCGATCTGGTCGTGACCGATGTCGTCATGCCTCGAATGGGCGGGCGGGAGCTCATCGACAAACTGAAAGCAGAAAAAGTCCGCACCAAGAAGAAAGTACTCTTTATGTCGGGATATGCTGATGATCTGGACTTGTCAGATTACTCCCGCCACATGCATGTCGGTTTTCTCCAGAAGCCCTTTACCCCCGCCTCGTTGGCCCACAAAGTCCGGGAAGTCCTTGATAAATAAGGGGAAATTCCCCCCTTGCCAATTCGCTATGGATCGGTAAAATATAGCCCCTTATGAAAAAGAAGATTCTCCTCGTCGACGACGATACTGATATCTTGCAGATGTTGGCCCCGCTTCTCACGGAGGAGGGCTTTGACGTCGACACCGCCCAAAATGCAAGTGACTTTCACCGCAAGGCCCTGCGCTCCCGCCCGGATCTCATCATCCTAGATATCGTTTTGGGTGAGGATCAGGGGCCAAGTGTCTATGACGCGCTCCTCGCCGAAGGTTTCAACAGAGAGGTGCCCGTCATTTTTCTATCCGGCCTCGAAGAGGAACACAGTTTTGGCACCGTTTCGCCGGGCCGGCATTTTGTCCTGCATAGCAAGTTCATCAGCACAAAAGATCTCCTCAAGGATGTCTACGCACTTCTCGACTCTTCCAGGGAAGTTTCAAAAGCTCGCTGAAGCCACACCGCCGTTCTTAAGAACCAAACTGCTCAGTGACCGGCGGATCCTCGGCTCCCAATAGGCAAAGGGTGTCTCCGACCTCCACACAACACTTCGCAATCGTACCTACCGGAAATTCCAACACAGACTTTGCTGCGAATGCGGTCGGCCCGAAAGTATTGGGTGCCAAAGAAGGGCACACGCGCACCACAACATTCTGACTATTGAGGAAAACCGCGTCGATTGCGAAAGCCATTCCGAAGGTGTGGATGCCCTGACAGCGCGTAATCAAGAGACCTTCTTCCTGACCAAGCGCCCGCGCACCGATGAGACCCCTCATCCGTTGGTAAAACTGGCGAGCTACCTTTACCTTTTGAGCAACTACTTTTCTTTTTGTAATGTCAAATACAACCATAATTAATACCCCACACTTGTGAAATGCCTGAAAATATTGATTAGGCTTGGTCCTAGTACGACGATGAAAAGGGTTGGGAATATGAACAAGAGAAGAGGGAAAATCAGTTTTACGGGCATTTTTTGAATTAGCGCGCGTGTCTCCTCCCTCTTTTTCTTTCGCATGGCAACCGCCTGAATTTTTAATGTCCGCACCAGGCTCGTTCCGAGTTTCATGGCCTGGATAATGGTGCTGGATAGGCTTTTGACATCATCGAGCGACGTGCGTGCGGCGAGATTCTTGAGGGCCTGTTCGCGGGAGCCGCCTGCCGAAATCTCCTGATTCGTCAGAGTCAATTCAACGCTTAACTGGGGCGAGACGCGTTTCTGCTCGGTTGCGACTCGCAGCAGACTTGTGTCCAGCGACATGCCCGCTTCGAGACATACCACCATGAGGTCGACGGCATTGGGAAGATTCTTCTGGATCAGGCGCCGACGCTGCATGACCTTTCGAATCATCCACACCCTAAGGAGCAGCATAAAGATGAACGTGAAGAGTCCGCCGCAGATGACGATGTGAATGGGCGGAAACCCCATAAAATAAAGGAGAGCAACCAGCGTGACCGGGACAAGATAAAAGAACCTGCGCATCTTCATGGCGGCTTGAAGATCCGAAGCATGGTGTAACCCCATCGCGTTTAGCTTTTTACGCAGCCGCCGCTTGGACGGAGGATCGCTCTTTGAAGGCCTTAAGTCGGCATCGGCGTTTAGGTTGGATTTGGCAACGCCTTCGCTGAATCGTTTCAACCTGAGCGAAACGGCGCTATGGTCTTTCATCCAGAAGCCGTTCAGTGACAGAATCGAAAAAAATGCCGCACCGAAAACCATAATTGAAATTGTGAAAAGCATTGTTGTAGGCCTTCCTTAGATGTCGATTTTAACAATCTTACGAATCGTCAGGAATCCAAGCATTTGTCCGAACCCTGACAGCCAAAGCAGATTCTTGCCCGCCGGGTCCTCAAAGAGAAAAAGAATGTATTCTTGGTTGATCAGAAATATGGGCACACCAACGAGAACGGGGAGAAGGCTCAGAATGATCCCCGAAAGTTTAGCTTGTCCGGTCGCCGACAATAGTTCTCTTTTGAGTTCAAAACGCTCGCGGATTGTCCCTTCGAGACTATCGAGGAGTTCCGCCAGATTACCGCCGCTTTGGCGCTGAATGGTTACAGACGCAATAAACAAACGCAGGTCGGCTGTATCCATTCGGTCCAGCATCTTTTTGAGCGCCTCTTCAAAGCCTTGACCGATTTCCAGTTCTGTGAGCACCCTTTGAAATTCCTGCCCGACGAGGCTGCCCGAATCTTCCACGACAGCCTCGATGGCCATTTGGATGCTGTATCCGGCACGCAGAGAGCTGGCCATGCGTCCGACCGCGTCGGGGAAGAGACGCGAAAATTCCTTCACGCGGCTACCGCGCCTCAGCATGGCGTACGATAGCGGTGTTGCCATTGCCGCAAGAGTTACGAGCAGGGGCAATAGACCTTTCGCGCCGAAGGCCATGAAGAGGAGATAGACGGTTGCGCCTGTCACAAAGCAGATCAGCACGAGAGTCCCGGTGGAAACATTGAGACCGGCCTGCAGAATGAGAGACCGCAGTTTCTTAGCGGGTTTGATGTGATTGAGAATTCGGTCTAATAACCGAACATCACTCATCCTGTCCGTGCGGTGGATGAGCAGGGCGTGTGACGCCTGCGCTGTCGGATAACGCAGGCGAGTAACCACACGTTGAGTCAGCGCCTCATTTTTGGCACCCGTAAATTTGATCACGAATAACCCAAAGAAAAGTGCGGTCATGAAACTGGAGAAAGTAATGAAACCAATCATTGTCGAAGTGCCCCTTCGAAAGTTGGCAGCCGCACATTGTCTAACAAGCCGGCCTTTTCAAGCCTATCGAGAAATTGCGGCCGGACGCCTGTAAATTTGTAGTCGCCCATAATCGTTTGTGTGCTGGAGACTCCTTTTCTTTCGAAGTTCATGATGTCCTGCATCGAAATGACATTACCTTCCATGCCCGTAATCTCGGAAAGACTGACCATGCGCCTGACGCCGTCCGCCATGCGGCTGACTTGTATGATGACGTCGATAGCCGAGGAGATTTGACGGTTGAGGGTCCACTCGACCATATTGCTTTCCGCCATAAGTACCATCGTCGATAGACGGTGGACCGCGTCACGTGTTGAGTTTGCGTGAATCGTGGTCAGAGATCCTTCATGTCCGGTATTCATGGCTTGAAGCATGTCAAGAGCCTCGGGGCCGCGAACCTCTCCGACGAGAATGCGGTCCGGCCGCATGCGTAGGGAGTTTCTTACCAGATCTCTTTGGAGGATTTGCCCCTTCCCCTCAACATTGGCAGGTCGCGTTTCGAGACGGACGACATGAATTTGCTGCAACTGAAGTTCGGCGGCGTCCTCAATGGTGATGATACGTTCGCTGTTGGGGATGAATCCCGATAGAACATTGAGGAGTGTTGTTTTTCCCGAACCCGTCCCCCCCGATATGAGAATGTTGAGTCTTGCCTTGACGATAAGTTCGAGCAGGGTTGCGATCTCTTGATTGATAGTTCCGAGCGAAACGAGATCCTGCGAGCGAAGCGGATCTTTGCGGAACCGGCGAATGGAGAGACTGGGGCCGTTGAGCGCCAAGGGAGCAATAACGGCGTTAACGCGGGAACCGTCCGGGAGCCGGGCATCCACCATGGGGGTGGATTCGTCGATGCGCCGGCCGACCCGAGAAACAATGCGTTCAATAATTTGTCGCAAGTGGAGATCGTCTCGGAATATGACCTCGGTTAATTCCAGCTTCCCAAAGCGCTCCACAAACGTTTGTGCGGGGCTATTGACCAGGATGTCGCTTATTGTCGGGTCCGCAAGCAACGGTTCCAACGGTCCGAGACCGAAGGTTTCATCACAAACCTCGCGAATGAGTTTTTTTTCTTCGGCCTGATTCAGGGGAATCTTGCTTTCCGCCAGGAGATTTACCAGGATTAGCTGGATTTCTTCACGGGCCTTGTCGCGATCAAGTTTGAAGAGGTTGCCGAGGTCGATGTGGCGGATGAGATCCTGGTGCATCTTGGCTTTGAGATCCTGGTAGTGATTTTCTCGTACAGCCACGGGATCCTTCGGGTTGACCTCCGGTTCGACGGTTTCCTTTTGGAGTCTTTTAATGAGTGCCATGAGGTGACTCCGTGCTATGCGGCCGGAAAAGGCCGGAAACGAAGGCTTCGAGCGATTTCACGAGCTTTGAGTTTTTATTAAGTTCCGCAAGCGGGATTCCCTGATTGGCAGATTCTAAGGCAAGCTGTGTGTCATTCTCGAGCCTGTGCGCGACCGGATATTGCAGGCTTTGTTCGAGGACGTCGGTGTCTATTTCACCTTTCATGTGCCAGCGGTTGAGTACCAGCTTGACCTTCTCGTGAGGGTACTCAAGCTTTCTAAACATCTTGAGCGCGGCCCGGGTATTGCTCAGACTGGGAAGATCAGGGGTCGTTAGCAATACCACCAAGTCTGAGGCATCCAGGCATGCGAGAGCCGTTGCCGACATTTCGTGTCCGACATCGAGCAAGGTATATTGAAAGGCGTCTTTAAATACGTCGAGCATATTGGCTGCTACAAGATCTGAAATGAGTTCTGCTTCCTCGGGTTCTTTGGGACAGGGTAGGACCGAAACGCCGGAGCTGTGGGCTTGTAGGGAGTTCTGCAGGAGCTTGTGATCAATGCGCTTGAGATCTTTGGTGAGATTGAGCAGGGTGTACTGGGGGATAACGTCCAACATTTCGGCAACGTTGCCGTGTTGGAGGACGAAATCGGCCAGGAGCACCTGTCCCGAACCCTTCTTTGCCAGAGCAACGGCGGTGTTGACGGCAACCATGGTGGAGCCGACACCTCCTTTGGAGGAGAAAAAGCTTACAATCCGATGTATGTCGTGCGGCTGACCGGGCTGACGTTGACGATTCCATTGTTCCACGCGTTTCATGAAATGGTCCACGTCAGCCCGGTCGAGGGGCTGCTTGAGAAAATCCCGCGTGCCGAGCCGCATATACTCAACCGCTTCTTCGGTGGCAAGACCGCTCGAGCTCAGAACCCAATAACTATCGGGGTACCGCCCGCTAAGCGTGTGAAGAATATTACGTGCCTCGGCCTTGCAACGCTCCGAGTTGCAGATGACTACCCGCGAGCATTCTTGATCGAGTGCTTTCTGCACATCGGAGTAGCACGCCTTTTGAATCTTAAGACCTTCGTGGATGCCTTGAAGCCCCCGAAATAGGGTGTCCTCATCGCCCTCCACGACTAGAATTGAATTTTGATTATTGTGATTAGGGGTCATTATTTGCTTCTCCCATTCCTGATAAGAAGCTCTATGATGCCCTCATTGCGCGCATTGAGGATCGGATCAGCCTCGTGCGGAGGTACAAGTAACATCACTTCCATGGTCTTCGGCAGCCGGTCGCCGCGCGTGTCACCGAATTGATGATCGACCGACAATACCTGAACCGATGTGGCAATGAGGCGTGTATCGGAAACATTTCCTCCGACAATGGAAAGCACATCGACGATGCTACCTTTCTCCATGAACCTGGCCAGCGCTTCGGATCTAGGCACCGATACGACCACGGCCCGCATGTTTTCCGGGATGAGGGCGGAGAGGCTTTCGCCGTCCTTCAGGAGTTTTGCGCGGGTCAGGGGTTCCTCGGCAATCATATTTGAACGTAAGATGGAGCCGACGAGTTCGCGGGGGCTGTGAAAATAATCACTACCTGCAATAGGGTTGGGCCATTCCTGAACCGTAAGATCCGTCAGTGTGAGTTTGATGCCGACCGAAAGATTATGCCGAGCTACGACAACGGGTACGGTTCGGGGCGTGCTGGCAATCGAGACACTCTCTTGCCCGTGCAGAAAATTATAGATGCCGACACTTGCGAAAATCGCGAACATGAAGGCCATTAATAAGGGAACGTATTTCTTCCAGAGGCTCATCTTAGAGTCCTCCCAAAACGCATAGCGATAAATAACCGCATAGCATTGTTATCGCGTACGGAATTCTTAACGGTTCCGAGGTGAAAGGAACTTCTGTTTCCGAGGGCATGCGGTGATAAGTCAGGAAATAGAACATCCGGTACTTTAAGCCCTCCCAGGTCATCCGCCATGCCTTGCTTCTTGTGATCTCCACGGCAGAAAGCACACCGCCCATCACGGCGCTGGCCAGAAAGACATGGAGCAAAATGATAGGGCCGACAAAGGCCCCGATTGCGGCAAGAAGCTTAACGTCACCGCCCCCCATGCCGCCTAAGGCGAATGGGATATAAAGAAGTGCAATGCCGAGTGCGAATCCTGCAAGGCTTGCCATGAACCCGTCGCTTCCTGCTGTGACTGTTTGGAATAGGATGCCTGCTAATGCCATAGGCAACGTGAGGAGATTAGGTACCTTCCGGTAGCGGTGATCGATGGCGCTGGCGATTCCGAGTGTTGCAATTAATGCGAAGTTCATGACTATTTCTCCTTTTCTGAGGAGTTCGCCCGGAAGGTTCTCTGCCGGGCGAACTCCTCAAACCTCCCTTACTTACACTACCGGCGGCGTGCTTCCGGCGAGCTGACTGTCGACGGCTTGAAAAAACCCCGCAATACGCGGTCCCAAAGCAACCAGAACGGCGATAACCGCAATGGAAATCAAGGCAATCAATAGTCCGTACTCGACCATTGTCTGCCCGCTTTCATCGTGAAAAAGTTTCATTATGTTTTTCATCTGAGGCACCTCCTTTTCTTAAGATTAGTACTGCCTGCTGATTACGCGACTAAGCGCGGTTTTGCTAAACTGTTATTCGGCGGTGCATTCGGGTCTGTGACCAGCACTGACGAAGCGTAGTAGACGATCTCCGCTTTGATATAGCGCGCGGCGGGATTGCCGTTCAGCTTTACGTCTCGAATACGCACACCCAAAATAGAGATAACGTTAAAAATGGCATTGTCACCTTCGTAGACGACGCTTTGATGGACCGGCAGGAATACAATCTCGTTTAAGATGATGTGGAATGAATTTAACAAGGAATTGCCTGTGATGCCGGGACTCCCCGGGACGGGTACCGAGCCGCCCGGGGGGATGGTAAAGTCGGAGTCATAGCCTTCCTCGATATACTGACGCAGCTCCGGGACGTCGTTTGAGCCATAGTCCAGGTCCAGAAACCCAAAATTCCCCGGTGCGTCGTCGCGCGGATGAATGTCGATGACAGAGCCCAGATCATATTCTCCGTCGAGATCCTGATCGACGACGAAGTTGATCACGGAATAGGGGATAAGCCGGTTCTTTCCCTTTACGCCGACGATATGATTGTCGAGGGCCGCGCGTGCTACGGCACGGACATTGGAGTAGCCCTGTCCCAAGATTTGCCCGAAGAACAAGGGGAGTGCGCCGGACGGCGAATTCTCATCGCGGCGCGCCATGACCCAGGTGCTGTTAATCGGACTCTCGCCTGCATAAAATGTGGAAGTCAAATAATCATAATGGCCTAGCACAACGCCGCTGTCTTCAATGAGAATCTGGGAACCGGCCACATAGTGAGATTGCCCAAAATCAAGCGCCTTGTCGCGGGCGACCTCTGTGCCTTGCGGAATTCCCATCACGGAAGCAAGGGCCGCCGCATCCGCAGTGTTCTGAAGCTGAGATTTGGTGACGTAGATATGTCCCAGGTCGGTGACCAATGCGGAAAAACTTAGAAAGACGAGAAGGGCCGCACCGGCGCTCACAAAGACATAGCCTTTTTCGTTAAGCTTCACGGCGCATCACCACCCTCGAATTCAGATCCAAATGATTGTTCATTCCGGGAATCCAAACGGCAAGGCCCGAAGTGTAATCGTAATTGATAGAAACCTGTACGGCTTCAGATCCGTTGATGTCTTCAAAAATAGGTGTGACGGTGACCATCGAAAGATTCACGCCTGTTCGGGTCAGGTAATCGGACGCCACGTCTCCGGCAACGGTGAGTGCTTCGGTGTCATCCATGTAAACGGCGCCTTGCCGTGCCCCTTCGCGAGCGGCATTGGTAAGGGCCTGTTGAATCATGAGTACGCGGCCGAATTCCAGGATACCGAGGAGGAGAACAAAAATGATGGGTAACATGAGGGCGGCCTCCAAGACCACCGAGCCCCTTTCCGACTTTTTCGCTTTCACTGCCTCTGTTTTCGTTTTTGTTTTCATGTCACTTTGTCCTCTAATAGACAACGTAATTGACGAGGGCAGGTCCCTCAAGCGGATGGGGGTGACTTTCTCAGAATGGACAGATCGTCTGATTTGACAAGACGCTCTGAAAGTGCTACTTTCAAGTAAGGAAAGCGGAAAGGCTGGGTTGGTACATGCGATTTGCCGAAATGAAACTTTGTTCTGCCATACCCCGGAGGTGGAGTCGATGTACGAGGAGATAGGCAAGAAGCTAAGAGAGAAAAATAATGAGGAAGTACCCAAGGGAGAGGCCCCGGATTTTGCCAAGGCCATAAAGCGTTTAAGGCAGGACGGCGGGCTGTCTTTGGAAAAGCTCTCGGAGCAGACGGCCATCAATAAGCAAACCCTCCACAGTATTGAAAACCGGTCTATTCGTAATCCGTCATTCCCCAACCTGGAGAAGATTGCAACGGCCGTCGGCGTCTCGGTGAACGATCTGCTGCTTATGGCACGGGCCGAGTTCCGCGGGAACCTCTTTAAGACGACGGCTGCACAGAGGTGGACCGTTTCCTTTGAAGGCGATAAGGGGTTTTCTGTGCATTCCTATTCACCGCCTGGCGCCAGCCAGCGTGATTTTTTCATCGGCGTCATCACCATCAAAGGAGGAAAAAAGCTCAAGCATTGGCAGTTTACAGCCCATGCGAAGGCCTGTATCCAACCTTGGGAAGGTGACATTCTCTTTACGTATCATGGTATGAACTGGAGGAGAGAGGAGCGTGTTAGTGCCAATGAGACGTTGTACTACGATGCCTTTATCCCACACACCTTTGAGAATCTCTCTGAGAAGTCGAACCGGGTTCTGCTAGTAACCTATCCGTCTATATTCTGATCTACAGGAGGCGTGTGCAGTGCAAGGTGGTATTTCTCACACGCATCAAGCACGCATTTTTCAAGAACTTCAAGATCCATAGGTTTAGGCACAATCGGGTAACCGCGCCGCTTGAGTTCATTAATTCGTTCACCCAAAGCAGCGGTCACGATAACCACGAATTTCGGTTTTGGGGGATTTTCACTGGCCTCTAGAATCTTGGCCACTTCGGTGCCTTTGAGTATCGGCATGGTCAAGTCCAAGATCGCCAGGTTACAGATCTTTTCTTTGAAAGTATCGACCGCCTCCTGGCCGTCGGCGGCCAGATGGACTTCAATGCCCAGAGGCTTAAAGAGATCCGCCAAAATTTCGCTTACGCCGGATTCGTCATCAGCAACAAGCATGCGGGCATATTCCGGCTTGGTCTCCTTTTGAACCGTCGGGAGCAGCGCTTTGACGACTTTACTTAGTTGCGACGAATTGATAGGCTTGGCAAGTGTCTCATCGGGCTTTGCCGCCCGCAAGATGTCAGGCGACGTGTCCTCCGGAATAATGCCGACTACGGAAAGCTTAGGATGACTCGTACGAATTTGAACCAGAGTATCAGTGTACGCTTGGATTGACGGGCTTACGTCGCATATGAGCAAAACGGGCTCGAATGCATTTGCCTTGGCCATCGTCTCCATGGGGGATGCGGCTAGCGCCACTTCGAACGATCCAAGAAGCGGGACAAAGTTAAGGAGGTATGCGGTGACCTCCGGGTCCAGGCTGGCGACCAGTATTTTTTTGACATCTTTCATGGGTGCCTCAGCGACCATATAAAAACCTTACATGTCAGATAAGTATCAATATATAGCATATTTATCTAATAAGATGCTAGCATACATGGTAAAAACTGTCAAATTTATCAATACTATCATTTCTATCATCTCGGATTATAGAAAATGCCCAACTCGTTGAAAGCGCACTCCGGGAGCTCAAATGGTCCGTCCGCTCAGGTGGGTCAAAATAAGGCGTTATTACGTCGATACTAATAAGCATAACTAGCCGAAAGTTGATCTAATGCCATCAGCCCCAATACGCCTTCTTATGTTAGAAGATGACAAAGGGATTTCTACTGTCATCGGGAATATCTTTTTCCAGAAGCTCGAACCCCCCTTTATAGTCGAACTCAAAGAGACCCTCAAGGAGGCTCTGGAATCCATGAGTAAGATTACTCCAGATGTTATCCTCATGGACCTGGGTCTTCCGGACAGCCAGGGGTTAAATACCTTTCACCGTGTGCATGATCACTCACCGGGCGTCCCCATCGTCGTTATGACCGCAAATCACGATGAGGCCTATACGATGGAAGCTATTCGCAAAGGGGCTCAAGACTACCTTGTGAAAGGGACCTTTGACGCCAAGATCTTGCCGAGGGTCCTAAGTTTTGCGATTGAACGGAAACGCAGCGAACGGGAACTACGGTCTGCCGAGGAAAAGTACCGCACCATCTTTGAAAACTCCGCGGTCGCCATTATCGTGGCCAATTCCGTAGAACGCATCGTGTCCTGGAACAAGTTTACGGAAGCCCTCCTCGGGATGCAGGCCGAGGACCTTCACATGAAGCCCGTCAGTTCCCTTTATCCGGAAGAGGAATGGAAGAAGATCCGCTCCTATGATATCCGCAGGAAGGGCAAGCCTCACCAGATTGAGTCGCAGATGATCCGCAAAAATGGTTCCGTCTTCGACGTCGAAGTCGGCATTACGGTTTTAAAGGATCCGGACGGCAATATCACGGGGTCCATCGGTATTACCAAGGATATTACCGAACGTAAGATGGCCGAGCGAGCCATTCGCTCTGCCGAGGCAAGATACCGGACCATTTTTGAAAACTCAGCTGTCGGGATTACGGTGACGGATGCCGATGAGCGTATTATCTCGTGGAACAAGTTTACCGAGAACCTTCTTGGGATGACCCATGAAGACCTGTATCTCAAACCCGTCTCCTCGCTTTATCCTCCGGAGGAGTGGCAACGCATGCGGGCCGCGAATATCCGGCATAAAGGTGTCCAAGATCATTTTGAGACCCGGATCCTCAATAAGCAAGACGAGAAGGTGGACATCGATATATCGATCAGCGTTTTAAAGGATAATGAAGGGCAGGTCACGGGTTCGATCGGCATCATTCGCGACATCACTGAGCGCCGGCAACTCGAAGCAGAGAAAGATCAAAAGCAGAAAGAGCTGCAGGACGCCTATAACAAATTGGGACAAGCGACGCAGATGTTAGTACAGACTGAAAAGATGAGTGCCGTGGGTATGCTTGCGGCGGGTACGGCGCATGAGCTCAATAATCCTATGATGGGAATCGTGAACTATATCGAATACTGCCGCAAACACACCGCGGAGGACGACCGGCGGTATCCTGTCCTTCAGGATGCCGAGCGCGAAGTAAAACGATGCATCAAGATTATCAAAGACCTCCTGGCCCTGGCGCATACGGATAGCGATGATCAGGCCGGTTTTGAACAGGAGACCTGCGACGAAATCATGGATCGTGTCATCAGGCTGACGAGTTTTCGCGTACAGCAGGAGTCGGTGACTTTGGAGGACAAACGTAAGAGGGATACGCGGAAAATATGGATGAAGTCCGATGATGTTGAACAGGTGCTGTTAAATCTCACGGTCAATGCGCTTGATGCGATGCGCGGGGCTGAGCACAAAGAGCTTTCGGTCGATGTGCGCCAAGAAGGGGATTGGGTCGAAACGATAATCGAAGACAGCGGCTGCGGTATCCCCGAAAATTCTTTGTCCAAGATTTTCAACCCTTTCTATACAACCAAGCCTGAGGGGGAGGGAACCGGATTGGGTCTGTCGGTATCGCAGAGTATTATCCGTAATATGGGCGGTCGCATCGAGTGTGAGAGCGAGCCGGGCAAAGGCACTGTCTTTCGAGTATACTTACCCCTAGGGGCAGAAAGGAGCAAAAGTGAGCAAACAAATCCTGGTGATTGATGACGAAGAAGCGGTACGTAAGGCATTTTTGCTGGCACTCGAAGATAGCGGTTATGAAATAACCACCGTCGACGCCGGCCGGAAGGGGATTGAGGCAGTCAAGAACGGACACTTTGATCTAATTTTTCTAGACCTGCGCATGCCCGGATTCAACGGAGTGCAGACACTTAGAGGTATTCGTGAGGTCAATCGCGACGTGCCGGTTTATATCGTGACGGCGTTTCACAAAGATTTTATGGTCGAACTTAAGAGTGCGAGTGAAGAAGGGATTCAGTTTGAACTGGCGGAAAAGCCGGTGGCCAGCGACCAGATCGTCGGTATCGCCAAAGGCGTTTTCGGAGAGATTGTCGAATCCTAATTAAGTAAAGGGGCAATGTGATGGGATTATTCGGTGGTCCCAAGAAGCCTTTTGTGTTCCGTTACTATGTCAGTGTGGAAACGGAACATACCAACCAGGTTGTCGGGTGTCTGAAAATGGTACTGGACGAGTCTATCTGCGGGCAATACGACCTGGAGGTCGTCAGTCTCCTGTTTAAGGTTAAGATTGCCAAGACCGACGGGATTACGCGTACCCCTGCGTTAGCATGCATTCACCCGCCCCCGATGCGGAGATTCTACGGCTATTTCGGTTCCGACCTCGCTAAGATCAGAGCGGCATTTAAGGATATGCTGGCCGGAAAGGAAAAAGGCAACAGCGCGGATGGCGTAAAGGATATCCCGGCCTAATGAGCAAAGTCGTGCTTTCGTTTTTCGTGGGGGCATTGACGGTGACACTGTCTGCGGGGGCCCTTTACGCGCAGACTATTATTGAAGGTACGGTGGAATTGCCTCAGCGGAAGTATCTGGCTGTGCCGCAGGACCGTTACCAAGACAAGACTCAAAAACCCATCGAAGAACCCGATGAGCTGACTGCCGCCGTTTTTTTAGAAGGCGACTTTCCTCCGCCTGTATCGGTTCCGGTCGTAGAACTCCGACAACAAGGCTATCAGTTCCGTCCCGGGCTTCTCGTGATCCAAACCGGAACAACGGTTGTCTTCCCCAACCTCGATGATGATTACCATAATATTCTTTCCTATTCGATGACGAAGCGGTTTGATTTAGGGCGGTACCGGAAAGACGAACCGGCTCCGCGCATGACCTTTGATAACCCGGGCCTTGTTAAAACCTACTGTGAGATCCACGAACACATGCAGGGCACGATTCTGGTCGTCGATACCCCGCATTTTACCCGTACGGATGCCGAAGGCCGGTACCGGTTGGACGGGATTCCCCCGGGCAATTATGTCCTGAAAGCATGGGTGCGAAATAAGAAGGTCTGGGAAAAGGCAGTCATAATAACCGCTGGCGAAAGCTACGAGGTTAATTTTCCGTAATGAGTTTTCGGATTAAATTAATATTGTCCATGATGCTGGTGGTTTTTGGAATCACGAGTACCGTCCTCTATGTGACCCACAATAGAATTCGCGCTACCTATGAAGGATTGATTCACGACATGTTTGGCTCGCAGGTGGAGATCTTTCGTGAAAAGCAGGAGTCTCGCCTGAAGCATGTGAAAGACGAGTGTAAAAAACTGGCGCGTTCCATACGCCTGTATGCCGCTCTCGAGGAGGGCGATGAGGAGTTGATTTATCAGACGGCAGGCGATGAATTGCGCACGGCCACAGGCGAGTATGTTTTTTACCGGCTGATTACCGCAGACGGAGAAGTCGTCAAAGGATGGGATGAGAAGGCCGGAATGAATGCGCCGGTGCCGGCCCGGCAGCTCGAAGAGCAACTTGGCCGCGCAGGGTTGCGCGCGATCGCGGCTTCGGCGCGGCAACAACTGGGCTATATGGCTATGGGTGAGAGCGCGGGAGAATCCGTTCTCTATGAGGTCATCTATACCCCCATCGCCGGTTTTGCCGAGGATGACCGGATCGGGGGCCTCGCGATGGGTTTTCCCGTTTCGCAGTTTGGAAGTTCCGGAGGCGGCAGCCACGGCCAGATCTTGGGCGGAATTCTATTGGGCGGCCGGCTGTATTCGAGCACTATCCCGTCGATACTCAGAGATCCTGCCGTCCGCCAATTGACGGCCGAAAGCGAGAAATCCGCGATAGCCGTTCAGAATTACAAGGTTCGTATCGGGAAAACCCAATTCCGTGCGGATTACAGGCCGCTCAATCTTGAATCGCAGTTTCAGGTCGCATTCCAGGTGGGGCTTTACTCGCTCGAAAATATGAAGCGCGAGCAGGAAGCCATGACCGGGCAAATCCTCTTTCTCGGAAGTGTGGCGATGCTGGCTGCCTTGATATTGAGTTTGCTTTTGGCGCATGGCTTGTCCGGCCCGGTGCTTGCCTTGCTGAGCGGTACGAAGGAGATTCAGCGGGGTAACCTGGACGTCGAAGTCCCGGTGCGAAGCCGTGATGAGATCGGTCAATTGACGGGATCCTTCAACGACATGGCCAAGGGGCTTGCGCTCAAGGAAAAGTATCGCAATATGCTCAATCTGGTTACGGATAAGGAAGTTGCCGAGCAGCTCATGAGCGGTTCGATCGAATTGGGCGGTGAGACAAGAGAGGCCAGTATCCTATTTTGCGATATTCGAAATTTTACTCAATATACGCGAGGCATGGACCCGCGCGAAGTCGTGAGCTTCCTCAATGAACATATGACGGCACTGACGAACGTGGTCTACCAATATCATGGTGTGGTTGATAAATTCGTCGGCGACCTCATTATGGCCGTCTTTGGAGCCCCGAAAGCGCGGGGAGAAGATGTTCATAACGCGGTTTCCTGCGGCTGGCAGATGATCAAGGAACGGGACCGATTGAATAAGACTACGAAAAAAAAAATCGAGGTCGGAATCGGAATTGCAACCGGAACGGTCCTCGCGGGCTGCATGGGTTCTCGGGACCGTCTCAATTACACCGTCCTCGGGGAACGCGTCAATCTCGCCTCACGCTTATCCGACAAAGCGGGCGCACAGGAAATTCTCCTGGATCAACAGACGCGGGATCGCTTAAGGGATGTGGCTTCGACGGAGCTTGTTCCGGGCTTGGACCTCAAAGGGTTTTCCGAACCTGTGGACGCGTACCGGCTTTTGAATATCAACTTTTTGGCCAGGACATGAATAAGCTAACACGATATTTTATGCTGGGCTTGTGGTTGATGCTTCCGAGTCATTCGGCATGCGCATCCGTCGAATCCTGGATGGAGAAGCTCGACGAATCTTTATCGGTTCAAAGCCCGGGCGGCTTTTTTCGGGCCGATCTCAGCGGGGCCTTTGATTTTGAAGTCTACGGGGTGGAGGGGCAGGCCCCGGGTTTGATCTTCGGCGACGAGAGTTTCGTTAACCCGCGCCTTGCTTTGTTTCTCGACACCCGGCTCGGCGATCATCTTTACGGTTTTCTCCAAGCGCGAATTGACCGCGGGATTGATCCGCGTGTGAAAAAGCAGGACGCCCGCCTGGACGAATACGTCCTGGGGTATCGTCCTCTGGAAGACGGGCGTTTGAAACTTCAGGTCGGAAAGTTCGCGACCGTGATGGGCAATTGGGTCCGGCGCCATATGTCGTGGGACAATCCGTTTGTGACAGAGCCCGTGCCCTACAATAACTTTACCGTCATCAATGATCAACGCGTGCTGGGCGGACCGGCGGCTCTGCTCTCGTTGCGTCAGATTCCCGATAACAAACGAAAATGGCTGCCCGTTTTATGGGGACCCGTTTATACGACGGGAGCGTCGGTGTCCGGACGCCTGGCGAAATTTGACTATGCCTTTGCGATCAAGAATGCATCGCCGTCTTCCCGGCCGGCAGTCTGGAGGGCCAGTCAGAGGACTTGGCAGGATCCGACCTACAGCGGCCGCTTGGGCTTTCGGCCCAATGAATTATGGGACATGGGTCTTTCGGCGAGTTATGGACCGTATCTCCTGGAGGGTGCCCGAGCCACCCTTTCTCCCAATACGGAGCTTGATGATTATCCGCAATGGGTTTTAGCTCAGGATGTCAGTTTTTCGCGGCACCGCCTGGAGGTATGGGCGGAGGTTTTCTTGAGCCGCTTTGACGTGCCCAATGTCGGTCATGCCGACACCCTGGCCTATTATCTTGAGGCCAAGTACAAGCTCCCGCAGGGATTTTTCCTTGCCGCACGCTGGAATCAGCAGTTATTCGGGAAGGTTCAGGACGGGGCGGGGGGCGAGAAGGCCTGGGACCGCAACATGTTTCGTACCGATTTTTCACTGGGCTATCGCATTACGCGCCATCTTCAGGCAAAATTGCAGTATAGCTTCAGCCACCAGAAAGGTGAGCGTCAGCAGGGTCAGAACTTGGGCGTCGCCCAGATCACCGCGAGGTTTTAATCTATGGCCGCACCGAAACCCATCAATCTTTTACTCGTGGAAGACAACGAGCACCTGGCCGATATCCTCGCGACTATATTTGTCCAGCATCGCACACCGCGCTTTCACATGAAGCGGGTCAAGCGTTTGGATAGTGCGCTCGACAGTCTCCGGCAGACGTTGCCTGACGTCGTGTTGCTCGATCTGGGGTTGCCGGACAGCGACGGCCTCGAAACGTTTACGAAAGTGCACGATCGTGTGCCTGCCATGCCCATCGTGGTTATGACGGCCGACGACGATGAGCGGCTCACCGTAGAGGCGGTTCGCAAGGGGGCGCAGGATTATTTGGTCAAGGGAACCTTTGACGGCAAGGACTTGCCGCGTATTTTGGGATTCGCGATTGAACGAAAACGGGCGCAACGCGAGTTGCAGTCGGCCGAAGAAAGGTACCGTACGGTTTTTGAAAACTCGGCCGTGGCGATATTTGTGGCCGACGCCAAAGAAAGAGTCGTTTCCTGGAACAGGGTTGTCGAAGAACTGCTCGGAATGCGCGACGCGGATTTGCGTTTGAAGCCGGTCAAATCTCTTTATCCGGAAGAGGAGTGGAAGAAGATTCGGTCTTATGAAATTCGACGCAAGGGAGAGCCGAGGCATATCGAATCTAAAATGATTCGAAGCGACGGTTCCATTATTGATGTCGAGGTGTCCATCACGGTTTTGAAAGACGCGGAAGGGAATATTACCGGTTCTATCGGCATCACGAAGAATATCACTGAACGCAAGAAGGCGGAGCTCGCTTTAAAACTTGCCGAAGAACGCTATCGCACCATCTTTGAAAACTCAGCCGTAGCCATTACGGTAACTAATGCCGAAGAAGAAATTATTTCCTGGAATCACTTTGCTGAAAACCTACTGGGCATGAATCGCGAGGACCTCTATAGGAAGCCCGTGAGCTCTCTGTATCCCGCCGAAGAGTGGAAAATGATTCGTGCCATGAATGTGCGCCAGAAGGGGATCGAACACAACCTGGAAACAAAGGTCATTCGCAAAGACGGCGGGATCATCGACATCAGCATCTCAATCAGTATCCTTCGCGACGAACAGGGGACCATTACGGGGTCCATCGGCATTATCAAGGACATTACTAAAGCTAAGCGGGCCGAGGAGAAACTCAAAAAAGTCAACGAGGAGCTGGTCAAAAACCAGGCGCGCCTGATCCAGGCCGTTCTCGATGTTGAAAAGACCCATAAGGAACTCAAAGACACTCAGGCGCAACTCATTCAGGCGGAAAAACTGGAATCCGTGGGCCGGTTGGCGGCCGGGATCGCTCATGAAGTCAAAAATCCTCTGGGAATTCTCCTGCAGGGTATTGATTTTGTCACAAGCGAAATGGGCGAAGGGAATGCGGAGATCCAAGCGGTCCTAGCAGACATGAACGAAGCCGTCGATCGCGCGAGCCTGATCATCAACGGACTCCTGGATTTCTCGACGGTCTCCAAGCTCCAGATCGAACCCGGAAACTTGAACAAGGTTTTGGACTCCTCTTTGCTTCTCGTTAAGAGTCTGCTCGTCGGGCAGCATGTGGAAGTGATTCGTGAATATCAAGAGGATCTTCCCGATGTGAGGCTGGACCACAACTGGATCGAGCAGGTGTTTGTGAACCTATTGACCAATGCAATGCATGCGATGAATGAAGGCGGCAAGGTGTACATCAAGACCCGCTATACTGAGGATAATATGGGCCAGAGAACCGTCGAAGCTCAGATTCGAGACACGGGGAAGGGTATCCCCGATAATATTCAGGACAAGATTTTCGACCCGTTCTTTACGACGCGGCGGGGTGTCGGGGGCACGGGGTTGGGACTATCCGTCGTACGTAACATTGTCGATATGCACGGCGGTCAGATTGAACTACGAAACCACGAGGAAGGCGGGGCGTGTGCTGTCCTCACCTTTGAACTGTAAAGAGAGTGCTGCGATGACAGAGATTCCAGAAGGCGATAAAAAAAGGAAGATTCTTATTGTTGATGACGAAGAACAATTCGGACTCATGGTCAAGAAAAACCTCGAAAGAGCGGGAAATTTCGACGTGCGCGTGGAAACGCAGGGCAGCAAAGGGCTCGCCGCCGCACGGGAGTTCAGTCCGGATCTTATCCTTCTTGACATGCTCATGCCTGATTTAAGCGGGCCCGAAGTTGCCCGCCTTCTCTGGAAAGACCCTCTTCTTAAAGAAGTTCCCATTCTTTTTCTAACCGCGGTGGTCCGCAAGGGAGAGACTGAGACGTTCACCGAGATTCCGGGATCCAAGGAACCTTTCCATGCCAAGCCCTGCCTGGCCAAACCCGTGCGGACCGCAGAACTGATCAGCGCTATCGAAAAGGTTATCGCAGAGTGAAGAAAATCCTCATCATCGACGACGAAGAAAAATTCGGCCTGATGGTGAAACGGAATCTGGAACGAACCGGTCACTATGAGGTTCGTGTTGAAACCCACGGGGCTGAAGGGCTGGAGGCCGCCCGGGATTATCGCCCCAACATCGTCTTGCTGGACATGATGATTCCGGACCTTCGGGGACCCGAAGTTGCCTGGCAATTACGTACGGATAAACGGCTGCGGCGGACGCCGATCATTTTTCTCACGGCCGTTGTCGGAAGGAAACAGACTCACACGTTTGCGGGTCTCGTGGGTGGGGGATGGCCTTTTAGAGCCCGTCCCTGCGTGGCGAAGCCGGTGCGGACGAGGGACCTAATCGATGCTATCGAACAGAACCTCTGGCGCAAACGCGTATTTATGCTCAAACCCATCTGCGCTACGTGTCATCGTAAGGTCGAGTCGGTCAATGACGCCTGGGTCGAATTTCCCGAGCCGCTTCCCTCGGAAGACAGCGAAATTTTAGAGAAAGGCGTCCTGAATCATTTCGATTGTCATTACGCCGACGATTTACGAATTTCCTAGCCTAGATATTACTCCTCCCTATTAGTCCGTGTTAGCGATTGCTAGGTCCCCTTTGCCCCAAATTTGAATATCCCCGGATCACCGGGTACCCTTAATTAAATCTTTTTTTCCGGAATCGGAGGCTCATTTCGTACATGCGGACTATGGCTAAGCCCTATCTCTATCGTGCGATCGCCGTACTCGTTGCGACGACGTTTTTAGTGTCGGATCTTACGCTGCCCGCGTACGCGCAGGAGACGATCGGGGCGCCTTCTTTGGAGACAATCCCCGCCGATCTTTCATCCATTGACGTCCCTGTCGATTTAGGCACGGTTGAAGATTCCTTTCAGGGGAATACCGGTAAAGTTGTTGTGCTCATACAGGATGCCCACTCGATTCCCGATGCGCAGCGAAGTGTCCGGGAACTTATTAACCATTTTCAATCACGGTACGGCGTTTCGTTGGTCGCTGTCGAAGGCGCTGCCTCCCGGCTCGATGCCCAATTATTTAAGAGTTTCCCCGACCAGCAGTTGCTCAAGGAAGTCATTTCCGAATACCACGCTGAAGGAGAAATTGCCGCAGGTACAGAAGCGGCGCTGTTTAACGAAACAGCGGCTGTTTATCACGGAATCGAAGACTGGGATCTCTACGAAGAGGGACTTGCGCATTACCTCCGCACGACCGAACTGCAGGCTCAAATTACCGCAAGTCTTGAAACCCGCCGCGAGGTTCTGGAAGCAGAAAAGGAAAAAGTTTATTCCGAAGAGCTCCTCGGCATCGACCGGATTCTGCAGGGATTTTACGCCAATGACAGCGACTTGCTCGAACTCGTGCAAGCGCTGGCGCACTACCTGAAACCCGATTCCGATACGGAAGTGGCCCTTCTTTTGGCAAACAGTGAACGCGATCCCGACGGTGCGGTTTCCCTTGAGGATGAAGTCGAAGACATGGCCTGGCGTATCAAGACGGAATTGGCCGCGCTTGACGCAGCCGGGGACCTCAAGGCCCTCAACCGGAAAAGCCAAACCTTCTTTACCTCAGAAATCAATGCCGAACAGATGGCCCTTTTTCTCGATGAGATGTCGGCCAAGCACGGGCTGAGTTTTAAAGCCTCGCCGGTGATGCGCCGGCTCATGCAACGGCATCGCCGCCTGCGCGATCTTAGCGGAAGCCGCTTTTTCGAAGAGCTCAATCGATACATCGGGGATGTCAAAGAATCCGTATTTCGCACGGATGCCGAACGCGGCTTGGACGGCGAATTCGAAAATTTGAGGTTACTTTTCAAGCTCTCGAAGCTTGAAGTGAGTTTTGATGAGTGGCAGAAGTTGGGTGCGAATGATGCCGTTCCTCAGGAACTAAAATCCCTTTTTGAATCGCACCGCGCTTTTTACGAAAACTCCGAGTCTCGTGACGATGCCTTTCTCGGCAATCTCACGAAGCTCATGAAACACCACGATGCGGCCGTCCTCGTGGCCGGCGGTTTCCATACCGACGGCCTGACCCAAAGATTCCGCCGGCACAATATCTCTTACTTGCTCCTCGCTCCGCGTATTCCTTCGATTCCGGAAAAATCAAGATACCAAGAGCAAATGCAGGGAGAGGTCAGCTGGAAGGATTATTTCAGGGCCGAGGACGGCCGTATCAATCTTTACGAGGCCTTCGCACGGGCAACCCGTGACCGACTGTTGGAGCGAACCACGGCAGGTTCTCGCGCAGAAACCCTCAAGCTCTGGCGCGATGAAATCATCCGTGATTTGGCCGCGCGCGGTGAGGTTGAGAGAGCGGGCGAACATACGCGGCTGTTGGACGAAGTCAATGAGGCACAGGCAGCCGGGAATGAGTGGCAAGAGAAGTGGATGGCCAATATCAACGGTTTTTTCAAAGGCCTGGAGCGCTTGCAGATCAACGGCGAAATGAATCAGGCCAATGTGCTAAAGCTCCTGCAGCCGGCGAACATGATAGCGGCCCGCACCGGCCCGGCCCAGTTGAGTTTGGGCAATCCGGGCCTTGCGATTTTTGCCGCGCCGCTTACCGCGATCGATCGATCCGAGTTAAGAAATGAAGATGGGATGCCGGAGCCGATGCAAAGAGTCCTCGCGGACGCGGCAGGCAAGATAAACCGGACTGCCGCCATCGACGACGAAGTGCTGAAGAAATACAGCAGGTCGCGTGAGGGTATGCGCATGAGCATTTTCAGGCAGGCGCTGGCGGATCTCGTGACTGCGGGTTACTTCGAGGGTACGGAGTTTCCTTTTCTTCTCTCCGGCCTCGTCAATAATACCCAAAAGGAATTCCAATTTTTTTCCAAACGGATTCGGGACAGTGCATCCCTGCGGGAAGTTATGACCCGGCTCTGGCAAATACACCGCAAATACAGTCGTTTTGTCGATGACGTGAACGAACGCATTCTGGCTCAGGCCCCGATCGGAGAAGATGGAAAAGTTCTGGGGCTTGTGATGCAGGTCATCGAGGAGCAAAATGACGAACAAACGAACCCGCTCTATTCCCGGCCCGACGGATTCATCATTCTCAACCTGGCGGCTCTCATCGACAGCGCGCGTGATGTGTACGGAAACGAATCCGTCGCCCACGAGGCCGGGCACGGCATGGCCCATTTGATCGATAATGTACCGTCAAACCTTCCGGAGCACTTGGAGCTCGCAGCCAATTGGGCTGCGGCGCAATTCGCGGGAGTCGAGGCGATGGCCGCTTATGCGAACCAGGTCTTGGACGCGCACATTCGTTCGAGCGGCGCAGATCGCGTTTATCCCTATTTTGCTACGCCGATTCTGGTCTTTGCCGAAGAGGCAGGCATTCGGCTGGAACGAGAGGATGTGGCCAGGAAGAATGCGGACAAGAGCCGTATCGAGGCCTACCGTCAATACTACCGGAGCCTCGCGTGGAAAGCGAGCCGTTCGGGTTCCGAGCGCTCCGAACTTAGGGCCGGTACGAGCTTTTGGAAGTCAAAACGTTTATGGGTCAGCGCTGTCTCAGCCGGACTTTTGGCATTTGCACTATGGAGGTCAATACCGCCGGGAGAGGCGCCGCAGCTTGAAGCTCCTCAGGCAGAACCCCGCCAAGAGCAGGTCGTTGCAGAAGACCCGCCGGTCTCCGTAGCGCCGGCAGTGGAACCCGCTCCGCAGGAAGCAACCAAAGAGGAACCCGTTGTTGAACTCCCTGCGCCCGTCGCGGTGGTCCCGGCCGAAGAAGCTCCGGCGCCCGGCGAATTGACCGATGATGAAAAGAGGGTCATCGAAATCGCGCGCCGCCACGGAATTGAAATTACTCCCGAAGAATATCGTGAAATGATTCAAATTCTAAAGGCGAGCCAATCGCGTGACATCGATTACCGCGTTAGCCACGAAGCGGCATTGCCTGCGGCACAGCACTTGATTCCCGGGGCGGCTCAGATATTTGGTGAAGGCGAAGGATTGTCCCTTACGGGGGATGAGGCGTTAAGCGCCGAGGATTGGGTGGCGAAAGCCATTGTGCCCTGGATGATGATTTATGGCGTGGACTACCACGAAGATTCCTGGCAGCAACGGGAGTTTATGGATTCTCTGCGCTATGCCCAGCCGATTACTCAAAAGGCACTCACCGATATGGTCAATGCGGGCCAGATCACTAAAGATGACGAGCTTCCGGATCTTTGGCGCGGGCTCGGCTTTTTGAATGTGCTCGACGACGATGAATGGGTTGTGCTAGACAATGAGTGGAGTAAGGTCCCGCGAGTGAAATTCAAGAGCTATATGGGTTTTCTCATGATGACGGCTCTTTTGGAATACCAGCATCGCGTGGTTGAGCAATGGGGATACCCCGAGCTCTTTCCGCGCGGCCCCGAACACTGGTATCTGCCGCAGAATTTTTATAGCGAACTAGTCTTTTCGTTGAATAATGAAAACTTCGACCTCATGAAAGCGCGGATATTCGAGCGCAGGATCTCGGAACAATTCACCCGTATCTATTTCATGAATATGCATCGCGATATATGGCACGACCTCTATGTGCCCGCTGAAATCAGGCTGCGGGGTCAGTTGCGGGAAGCTTACCCTCACCTCGCCCTCCGGATGGCCGGCGACCCGGAGAGCCAATGGCGTGTTAACTCGCTGTCGGACAAAGAGGTCTCCCGTTCTATTTTCTTTCAGGTCTTATCCGAGCGTTCATTTTGGCCGGAAGGTGCAACCACGATTCGTGAAGTCATTGAGAGTGATATCTTTCAGCGGACTATCGACCGTCTCCTAACCCTGCGCAGCGAAGGTCTCATCGCCGATTACTATGCTCCGGGCAATCCGCCCGAGATGCGCCAGATACTGGCGAATCTTCAGGCGGGCCGATACGCCGTCCTTGTGGAGTCCGGCCTGACAGGGAAAATCAGGGATATGGATAGAATTGAGGCTGACTACATTCTCGGAATCGATTTTGCGAACACCTTGCCGCTTGATGCTATTCGCCTCCGGGCGACAGCCGAGAGAAACAATAGTATTACCGAACCTGATGATTATGATGTTCGTCAGCGGCTGTTACGTGATCTTGCCGTGGAGACGGCCTTTGGCCTGGATTTCGGCGCGCACTACACGGGCGCGCGTGAGATGGCGGAAAACGAATTCGATATGGAAGCCCTCCGGGCTCTTTATGACCAGCGGACCGACATCGAGCCCGAACTCGAGATGTTCTGGGGCCGCGACCTCAACCGCAACGGCCGTCATGATTCCGGGGTAATCAACGGCAGTAACGGGGCGCGCAGGCGCCTCGAAATTCCCATGAAGTATTGGGAACTGATCCTCATTCTTTCTTCTGTTCCTGAGGGAGAAGACCTGAATCTCCGTCCGGATATTCAACGGCATGTCCGCGAACTCTTTTCGGCTATGACGCATCACCCGATGTGGGAACAGGAATTCAACTTTGATGATGAACGGACCGGTTCGGTTCAGGTCGGTGCCGTCATCGGAACGACGACAAACCTTTTAATTGACGGGTGGGAAGACCCCGCGGCGAGACTGCAGGCGCTCGCGACGATCTTCCGGGATCCGGCGACGCATCCCGTGGTTGATAGCGTAGGTGATCCGGTGATGGTGGACGGTCAGGCGGTTGAGCGTACTCAGCGTGAGACGATCATACGCTATGGCGTGAGAATGCATCACATGTGGCTCAATGAAGCCCGGCCCTCAGAGGCCCAGATGCAGGAAATTATTGCGAGTTTCGAGACAGACCCCCTGGCGATTCGAAAGTACGGCCCCGAAGTCATCGCTATGGCCGAACACTTTGCCAAGTCGACAACGGACTGGGAAACGACTCAGAGAGATCAGGAAAGAGTGACCGTTCGCCTGGAGTCCGGAGTGCAGGCGCGTTCGGAACTTAGGTCAATGGAAGAGATCTATGCCCGGACTTTGGAGGAATACGCCGCGGGCATTTACAAACTTGAAGACCGTATCTTTGAATTGCGCGCCGACGAGGGAGTGGTCGACAGCGGAATTTCAGACCTGATTAATCTGCACATGGGACCGGATGTATTTCGGGATCCGTTAAAGCTCTTGATTCTGGATCACGCCCTGTGGCGTTTAGCCGAACCCGGCGCAATTCGCCCTGAAGTGATTATGCAGGCCATTACCATGAACGACAGCCCTGCTGACCAGTTGAAAAGGGCATTGCTCATCGATGTGCTCGGAAGATTTATGGGATTGAATCCCAAATATGACGGTTTTTTCAAAGGGGTGCCCGACATGATGCCGGAAAATGAGCCGGCTATGGCAGCCGCTCGGCGAGCCATTGAAAGGCAGGGAGGAGAGAAATTGATCGGAGAGCCGCCGAGCCGTAAAGATGACGAAGATTTTATGAAGGCGATCGCGGCACAGCATGTACCGATTCTGCCGAGAGCGACTCTCGAAAACGCACTCCTGCCCGTAACGGGCCCTGAAATCCTGGGCTTCATCTTTATAAACGGGAATGGACAGGATAAAGAGGTCGAGCTTGAAGGCGTTAAGATCTCGACGAAATCCCTGCAAATGAGTAATCCGAGAACTGAGCATATGTTTCAGGTGCTGCGCCGCAGCGTCGCCGACAGCTCCAAGAACGGAGTGCCCGAGAGTTTTGAGAAGTCGGCACAGGTGCAGGCAATATTTGCGAGGCCCACCACCGAAGGGGCAGAAGCTACCCGAAGCTATCTACTGGGTTTTCGCGACAAAGACAATGTCATTTTATTTACGCAGCCCGATGATTTTCATGTTTCGCGTGATCAGCTGAGTGAAATCCTGGAGCAGAAAATCGAGGACGGACCCATTTCCCTCATCGCTCCGGTAAATTTTGAGAATGGCGCCGAATACAGTTTGACCTATCTTGTGAGTGAGGCTCGGCAGGACGGTGCGCGCGTACAAGGCGGTGTCGGATGGGTGGCCCCCCTTGCCGCATGGAAGAGCGAGGGGACGTTTCCGGCTTACGGGGATCTTAAGGCCCTGAAGACCCGATTAAAGGAATACCCTTGGAGTACCGATATTGGTGCCGTCATTATTGTGGATGATGAAATACAGATCGTAAAACGGCAGTTTCACCGATTGTCTTTGTTTCCCGTGCCGAGCGAACCCTCGCAGGAAGACGGCTGGAAACGTACGCGAATAGCGGTTTTAAACCGGCTTCGCCGCTGGGATGAACGGAGGCAGGTCCGCTTCTACAATCTCTACCGTGTTCCCTTTAAGTACAATGTGGGCGATCTGGAGCATGAACCCGGGACGGCCTTGGTTCTGGTGCCGGAGTGGAAAAGCCCGAAAGACGGCGTGTTGCGAAAAAAGACGCCGCCCAAACCGGCTCCGAATGATCTTAAACCGAAAGACGAAGATCCGGAGGTTGTCGCCGTTGGCACGCGAGGTGAGACATACAGCTCGGCGTGGGGTGATGGTGATGCGAGCACGCCCTGGAAACAGAAGAAGCGCTCGGAGCTACGAGTACCGGATGACTTTGACGAGCTAGATCCCTGGCGGGATGAGCCCGAAGGGCCGCGGTATGAACCGCGTGACAAAGGAGCCGGATTATGGCTCGCATTGGGCGTGCCGTTTGTTTTCCTTGGGACTTTGGCAGCTTCACGGCTCGGGTTTGAACAGAGATTTGGATGGTCGGTTGGTATCGCTGCAGCGATCAGTCTTCTATACTGGGCCTTCGTCTCACTGATTTTTGAAAACGAAGCGCAGGGAAGGCGTCCGCTCTATGATGGTATCAGGATTACCGACGATCATATGGCTCTTGAAGAGGTGACCGAATTGCCGCGGATGGAATTTTACCTGTCGGTGATTCAGTCTCAGCGGCCGGTCGGTGTCGTGATCGCGAGCGAACTGCAGATGCGCGAAATCCGGACCGATCACGTTTTGGGAATTTGGATCGACGGTACTTTGGTTTACGAACCCGGTCTCGACGGGGAGCTCAATCTCGTAACAAGTACTGCGCCCGATTTGGACCGGGAACGCATCGCGATGGATTGGGCGGCGCGTCATCGCCCGGCGAATACACAAGTTTCCATTACATACCAGAGACCACCGATCCAAAGCTCCCGGCAGAGGTCCGAGTTGCGCCTGACGAGGCGGAGTTTCTTTCCTGCTGCCGCTGCGGGTGCGGCTGCATTTTATGCGACGGTCACCGGAGCTTCCGCACAGGAAGCTAAATCACGAAATCCATTGCTTCAAGATCCCGATCTCCGCGAAATCTATACGAATACCTACAAAAGCCTGGTTGAGCTCCGCGCCCCGAACGGGATGCCTTACAACCAAACCCCGCGCGCGATCAAGCCTCTGGAAGGCTGGTTTAAATCGGCCGACGTCGGGTTTATGTGGATGGCCGATATTATTGCCGCAATAAATCACAAGGACCATCCCATTGTGGGCCACTCCTCGCCCGAAGCCGTCAAGGAGCGAATCCGGAAATCCATTAAACAATACAGGCAGTTGGTGAGGGACCACGGCCTTAAGATCAAGCACCCTAAGACGAATGCAGAAATTAACTCCGGAATTATTCCCGAAGTGATCGAAAATAAGCAGGGCGAGCTCTATACCTTGAAACAGGAAATCCCCGGGCAGGATGAGATTGCACAGGCAGACCGCGAAAAAGGCTATGTTTATGCGGCCTATGACATGATGATTCTGACGGAGCGCTTAATGCGTCTGGCCGAGATCTTTAAGGTGGGAGCCAATATCGTGCCCGAGTTGGAGGACGGCGAGATCGCGCGCATTGCCGCTGAGTTGGTTGCCGGTACGAACTACGGCGCCTTCCTCGACGGCAATGACAATTTCCACTCTCAGGTATTTGTTCCGCAGGACGGCACACGGAAGGGGCAGCATATCCGCAGTAAATGGAAGATCGATAACAAACACACCGAAGCCAAGATGATGTTGCCTCTGATCAGGATGGGAATGATTGCTCAACCGGGTCAGGATTTGGGCAACCGCATCGCCGAGGGGAATCGTATCTGGGAAAAGATGTTCTTCCGCTGGGAGCCGCGCCGGGTCGGCGATGAGACGCTCTATATATTAGAAGGCGACGGAGAACGAAGTGCCTTCACCGAGTATTTCGGCAATCTCTTCTACGATGAAGCTGAGGATTCTCCCCATACGGAGGGCCTTAGCCACGGAAATTATTATCGCATTGCTGAGCATGCCGGTCGGGCGCGCGGGCATGAAGTTTTCACGACGGCACCCGGCATCGGGGCCGATCGCAAATACCATCAGATGGGCCTAAATGCTTTCACCTCCATTGTGGTAGTTGGCCCTGCCTTAGCACTCACTACGGGCAGCCAGGCGGCAATCAACAACTTTAAGAAGTTGTTTGCTCTCGGGAAGCAATGGGGCTCTTATGTGGCCGGTTGGGGGTTCGCCGATGCCGTTGATCCCACGACAGGTGTGGCGGTTGATCCCAAACGCCTATTGATGAACCAGGCCTTGATCCTGGAGTCATTGAATTACCCGATTCTGCGTGAACTGGAAAAGCGCATGCCGTGGTATCAGGATGTGGCGCGTATGCGCCGTCAGTTGGATCACGATAACCCGCTGCCGGAGCGCGAACCCGTCTTTCGCGTCAATGTGCCGTCCCGGTATTATCCGCGTTATGAACGTGCGCGGGGATTCCCGCGCGCCTCGGTCAACCGCTTATCGCGTGTCGTCATCAGCCGCGTACAGGACGAAATTGATGCGCCTTTCAACTCTACGAATAAAGAGCATGTCCTTGCCCTGATGAAGTATTTCCACATGACCGTGGCCAATGTCTTTTCACCGGCTGTGGAGGCAACCGACGACGGTCTCCTTAATTACTGGGCAGGGCTTAAAAAATCACCGGCGGAACTCGTCGAACATTTTTTCTGGTGGTGGCAGGTCCGAGAGCTCGCTAACCATTATGGTGTGAAACTCGCGGAAATCGGCGATATCGGTTATTGGAATACACGTGCGATCGAAGCCCAATCCCTGAAGTTTGCTATCGATGAGTTCAAGCAAAAAGGGACACGGAATCGCTCGGAACTTCGGCAGGTTGTTGCCGCTGAAGAGCCTGAGTTTATTGAATTTGGCGACGCTGATTCTTTGGTGGCCGACATCATTTTTAAGAGGGAAGAGCCGGTGCCCGGCGAAGAGACTCAAGTCATCAACCTTTTCATATTATCGGATTCGCAAATGCAGATCGGGAAGGAGGGGATCGTCGGTGCAAAGAGCAAAGACGGAACGGTTACACTCAAATACCGCGTGCAATACCGGAGCCAGCCGCGAGGAGCCTGGGACACAGGGGGTGAAATCGGTCTTGTTTTCTCAACTACAGACGGAACCTTAAGCGGCATTGATCCTCTGGATTTTCATGAACACAAACGGGGATTTGAGGGGGTTTCGGATGCCCTTGAGCTGTGGCTGAAGAGTCAATTCGATCAGAAACTGAATCGTGACAACGCGGCCCTGTTTCCGCGTCAGGTAGAGACTGTTGCCCTGGTTGCGGAGGAGAAACCTGCGGACCCCCTGGCCGGCACCATCTCTCTGGCACTCGAAAATATTGCGCGTTCTGATTTTAACGGTGTTGCGGAAGCTTTAAGCAAAGTCCCTGCCGTTGCGGCACAGGCACGCGAAGGCAATGGCGATACGAACGCGGCGATCAACCACGCTTATGAAGTCATTCTTAATGCCATCGATCAGTTTCGAATGACTCATGATGTTTCACGCCTTATCGAGATCGCTTTCGACATCGAATCCAATGTCCCTTATAAGACCATTAATTTTGAATCTGTCAAACAGCTGCGCTTAAAAATTGACGGTCGGGCGAGATGGTTAGCGGAATCCGATGCGGATGACCTGGCGGAATACGTTCGCTTTCTCATAGCCCTCGATACGAGGGATAAGGAAGGCCCCCGGAAACAGCCCCTACAGATTTCCGCGCGGCCTGCGTTAATTGCTGCGGAGCGTTATGTGGCGCAGCGCATTCCGGGCGCCGCACAACCGCTGGCCGATTATGTGGAGCAACTTATCGAACAGCGCGTTCACCGCGGGCCTTATCGCAATGCCCTTCTTTTTGACCTTATTGGAATCTACTTCGGCATGGCGGGAAAATATCCGTATGTCGGCCAGGAGGCATTAGGCGAGGCGGCGCTCATTAAGGGCCTTTCGCTTATCAAAGACAATGGACTGAGTGAAGAGGCTCGGCCACGCGCTAATCAGGCATTTAATGCCTATTTCAGGACGATCATTCAGCACAAGTTAAAAATACGCGATCAAGCGGGCGCGGTTAATGTTGCACTTCGGGCTGCTGTACTGCAGAAAGCCCACAGCGACCTCATCAGCGAAAGACAGGTTGAGAATGCACAACGCCTCGTGGAACAGCGCCCAGAGCAACCCAGGCATGAACCGCGCGAGCAAAGGCCGGAACCGCCGGCTCAGGCCAGGCCGGAGGAGCCGCGTGAAAAAGCAGCAGCAAAAAGTACGGCTCAGACAGCCCCTCAGGTGGCGACCCGCATCAAGAAGCGTTTGGAACGGGCGATTGCTCAAGGAAAGATCGATTCACGGGCCGAGCTTGAGAAACTCTTAAAAGCAGAATCCGAAACGGCTAAGCGTGACCATAGCGTCGACTTTGATCTCGGAGACAAGGATCTCGTGAAGTTGCACCGTTTTACCGAAAAGGTCATCAAAGGTAAGAATGGATTAGTGGAGTTAATTCAAGCCCAGCGTGCGAGGTTCAAAAGCGCAGAGCCTGCGGCGGAAGCCGAAAAGACCGACGGTAACAAGAAGCGTAAAGAAAGAAAAAGTAAGAGGCCAAGCAAGGCCAGGGACGAAACAGCGGTTGCGTCGGCTGCCGAGAGTTCGAGCAAGGCCTCCGGCGCTTGGGAGAAGCATATTACCGCATTAAAAAATGCGTTGAGGGATGAGCGCGCCGACCTGGTCCGCCAAGCCCTGCTTATGCTCGTTCCGAAATGGCGCAAACGGAAATACAAATTTGGCAACCGCGAACATCAAAGTCTTATGGAACAAGCGGTTGCCAAATACGGCAACCCGGAGGATAAGGAACCTGAAGATCCGCGCATTAAACGCTCTGAACTGCGGGTTGGCGATCCTCGAGAGCTGCTGGCGAATCTGCTTCAGCATCAGCTTGGGACGGTTATCGGAGCGATGACAGAGGCGGTTGGAAATTTGACCGACGATGCGGGTGAACCGGATAAGAATCTCGAAGCCGTGCTCCGGCTAACAGCTATTTTAGACCAATTCATGGCGGCTTTTGGTCCGGAAAAGCGGGGGTCGTTTTTCAGGGCCACTCACCCTCAGGGTCCCTTCCTCGCAACGCCGCATACGATCGCGTTTGGTGAAGAATATGCCCGGCTCAGCCAGGCGGATCCGGAAGGTAAAATCCTGACGGCCGATGAAGTGGCGGAACTCGATAGGAGCGCAAACTTTTCGCTGATTCATGACTCGTTTGTGCCTCTGCTGCCGCCGCTTGAAAAGTTTGTCGAGAAACTACGCCTCAAGCTGTCGACGACGCCTGCCGGTATCGACCCGGAAGATATTATTCAATTGCAGCGTGCGGTTAAGAACCTACAGCTCAGCGCTGAAGCTTTAATTGCCGATTTAGACACAGCAGCAGCGGCAGGCAGCGAAATCGCAGTCGCTCGCGAGCCGATTCTCATCGGCGTCGACGGCGATCCGCGTCAGTTGATCGCAGACCTTCTCAAGCACAGTCTCAACAGTAAGCTGGGGACGGTTACGATGCAGGTCGACTTGCTGGCCGAAGACGTGGAGTTTCCCGACTCGCCGCGCAAAGACGCGACACGCTTGGAAACCATGCAGGGGGCACTCGCTGAAGCCGCGCGTTTCCTGAAGGCCTTCTTCCCCGGAGCGGGCATCCCGATCTTTCAAGCTGATTACCAAGGAGCTCCCATTATTGTGACCGCTGAAACAGATTCCTATACGACAGAATACGCGGAATTAGCTGCACGGGGGGATGAACAGCGCATCCTCTCTCCCGGCAGGGTGGCTCAGTTGGCACGGGTGGCGGAATTTACTTATATCTTCGGACGGCTCATGCCTTCCGTTCTGGAAGTCGAAACTTACTTTGAAATTCTCCTCATACGGTTGGAAACTGCCGGGGAGTTGTCTGCGTCTGAGGTTCAAGCGGTTGTTCTGGAAGCCCAAGAACTTCAGGGAATCATGCAAGAGGTTGTGCGACGGTTGAGGCAGCAAGGTGCCGAAGCGGTTCCTGTTGAAGGCGATGTTATGGATGAATCGCAGGCGGACCGGTCCGAGCTTAGAGCCGTAGATTATCAGGGTAAGGATCCGAAGGAACTGGCGGCTAATTTATTGGACTATCAAGTCGAAAAATATATCCACGAGATGCGGGAAAAGGGAGATCGCTACGATGCTTCGGACCTCGAAGCCGAAGACTATCTCAAACAGCTTTTTGAGAATGCGAATCAAGCCCTGGTTTTCCTGTCGGCCTTTGATTCGACAGGCCGGGGTCCTTTCTTTATGACGACGCACGAGGACCAGCCCTTTTTGGTGACCCCTAAGACCGCCGGGTTCGAGGCCGAAGGGCGGCGAGTAGCTTATTCGGTAGGAGAAGAGAAGAAGAGATTACTGACAGCGGGCGAGATGGCAGATCTGGATAGGCAAGTCGGGTTTGATTCCGTTCGCATAGAAATCGATAAGCCGTTCACGGAGCTTACAACTTATATCCGGCAGTTGCGGGACAAATTTTCCGGCACTCGGACGCTGGCGCCTGAAGACAGGCAAGAAATTGAAGCAAGACTTGAGCACATCAAGACCGCATTGCAAAAGGTCACGGGAAAACTTAGGAGCGCTGAGCGCTCGGAACTGCGCAGTGCGGCGGCGGGCATTGCATTGCTCCTAAGGCCGCGCGAATTGGGTCAACGTCTGGCGGCGGTGGCGTTGCAACCCGAAGAGATCGCGGCATTGTCGCGGCGTTATGCCGAATCGATTGGTGTCGCCGCATTGGCGGAAGTCGTCTATGAATCAGCGCGGAGCCTCTCGGCGGTCGTTCGCAATCAAGATCCTGCAGATGACGATCTTGCGGTCCGGCAGCGCAATCAGGAGACCATCCTTACCGTAGTGGCGGATATCGCGCGTGAGCTTTACGCCGAGACGGTTGCGGAACAAAATACGCTTATTTCCGAAATCCATTATGGAGCTCCGCTCGCGATTGCTATTGACGAAGATGGCGCGGTGATCGGATTCCCGGTTAAAGTACCCGCCGGTACTCTGGCGCGCTCGCTCGGCAGATTCTCTGAATCCCTTTTACAGAAGGTTCACTATGTTACGTACTATCAGGTGCCGGACATCTTGAGGCAGGTGGGTGTGGCCACCAAGCGGGTCGCTCCCGGCGGCAGAATTAAAGGGGAAGTCAGTTTAATCGGAGATGCCGCCGTGTCGAGTCCGTCTGTTTGGCAGATGACGGTCGCCGATGATGTGCGGGCCGAAGATATTGATCCTTTCACAGCCGAGCTCCTGCTGGATATGATGGTGCTCGTCGGTGCTCTCGTGCACTACGGGCCGAAAGGCGAACAGATCCGTACTGCGGCTGATCCCGTCAAAGAACTCCTCGAACTCTACCCGGGCCTCAAGCCCATTCTCAATCAACGGGATATCGCGTACCAAGAGATCAACGGAAAGCCCTCCATCGCATTTGCGGTGCAAGCACTGCAGGACAAACTGGCCGACAAGGCCTTCGCCGTTTCCGCATAATTGCCATATTCTTCAGGTTCGGCTATTCTTAGGGGCATGACACTGCTCACGATCGGCTTTACGCTGGGCCTAATCCTCTTTTACCTGAAATTCTATACGGCTCGTAAGGTTACAGAAGCCGAGCGTAAATACCCGCCGTTAGGGAAATTTGTTACGGTCGACGGCATACGCCTGCACTATGTTTCGAAAGGTGAGGGGAGGCCGGTCGTTTTCATCCACGGAAGCTTTGGGTCGGCCTATGATTTTACGCTGTCGATTCTTGACCGTGCAGCTGAAAAGTACCGGGCGATTGCCTTTGACCGGCCGGGGCACGGGTACAGTCAACGGCCGTCGCATATGAGCATGTCGCTCTTTGATCACGCACGCTACATTCGCGGCGCGGTGAAGGCCTTGGGGCTCGAACCACCGATTCTCGTGGGGCATTCCATCGGCGGTGCCGTGGCGCTGGCTTATGCCTTGGATTATGCCGAGGATGCGGCAGGTGTCGTTCTTTTAAGCGGTTATGTGACGCCGTTCAAGGGCCCGTGTAATCCCATTCACAGTATCCCTGCGATTCCGCTGATCGGGAAGGTTTATCTCGCCGCACTCGTGCGCCCCCTCGGCAACCGGATCAAGCAGGCGATCGCAAAAAAGGTTTTTTCACCTTACGAACCGCCGCAGGCTTATATCGATGCGGCCGCGGCATTAGCGATGAGGCCCCTCCATTTTGCCGCCAATGCCGAGGACATTCGCAACCTCTGCGATGGCCTGAGAATCATTAATACCTCGTACGGCAGAATAGATCTCCCGCTTACGATCCTTACCGGAGATGCAGATCTTATCGCGCCGCGAGCGAATCATGCCGATAAAATAATGGCGGCCGTACCCCAGGCTCGGGTCACAGTACTTCCGGGGACAGGCCATCAGCCGGCCTTTACTCACCCGGATCAGGTATTAAAGGCGATTGATCACATGGCTCAGTTGAGTCAAACCGGATAAAATCGGGTATAATTTCGTAAGTATGGAAAAACCTACAATCAAGAGTACCCTGGATCTTCTTCGAGCCACTGAAACAGCGGCTATCGCCGCTTCCAAATGGGTGGGTACCGGCGATAAATTATCTGCCGATAAGGCCGCGACCGACGCCATGCGTGACCGCCTCAACCAGATCAACTTTTGCTGCGAAATCAAGATTGGGGAAGGCAAGAAAGACGAGAGCTACGGCCTGTTTTCCGGGGAGACCGTCGGCAAACTTTGCAACGTGAAAGACGTAAGACACTTTGATTTGGCGATTGATCCCATCGACGGGACGCGGCCCACAGTCACTTCCGGGCCCGAAGCCTTAAGCGTTCTCGCCATAGCCGAGCAGGATGCCCTCTTTACCACGGAAGCCTACTACATGCACAAGATAGCCTATGGCCCCGATATCGCGAGCAAAGTGGATCTTTGTCTGACCGATCCTATCGAGAGAAATATTGAACTCATCTCTGCCGTCACGGGTAAAGACCTCAGTAAAATTATGGTTTGTATTCTGGATCGGCCGAGGCACGAAGAAATTATCAAGAAGCTTCGCGGCATGAAGGTGCGTATCAAACTCATTCAGGATTGCGACGTTTCCGGTGCGATTGCGACCTGTCTTCCCGACAGCGGCATCGACCTGCTGTACGGCATCGGAGGATCCCCGGAGGGCGTCATTTCCGCTTGCGCCATGAAGTGTCTTAGAGGTGCCTTCAAGGGTCAGCTTGTCCGCGAGGACGGAAGTATCGATGTGTCTAAGACCTATTCGATTGATGACCTGGTCAAAGGGCCTTGCGCCTTTGCTGCGACCGGCATTACCAACGGCAGCTTGCTTAAAGGCGTGCGCTTCACCAGCCGGGGACCCGTGACCCACAGTATGCTTATGCGCTCCGAAAGCGGCACCGTCCGCTTTATCACCACCCACCACGGCAATTAAAAACGATACAATTCTTGCCGCAGGGCAAGATTTGGCGCGGTGGTCTTTCCGTCAAAAATGTAAAAAATTCCCCTATAGTTTTTTGTAGCATTCCTTATCATTTCCCTCCATTAGCCACTGCCTCTGGCGCCTGATTTGCATGTCTAAAAGATGTCGGGCATTCTTTATAAACTCTTTGCTTATCATCGTTTAACGCAAAATACAAAGTTTCACATTATAGGAAAAGTCTATGCGAAAAAAATCCGCAATGGGAGAACTCTATATCTGGCGCAAGTTTGTGGCAACGTGTGTCACGGTATGTTTTATCTTTCTCGACGTTTCCGCTTACGCACCGGCCGTTTATGCCTCGCCGGTTCTTTCCACAGCCTCTTCGGCCTATCAGATTCCTTCCGAGTTTGGTGTCATCGAAGATTCCTTTACGGGCACAAACGGGAAAACGGTGATTTACATTCAGGATGCGCATGACTCGCTTGAGGCACAGCAGAATATAGCGGCGATGATCGATCACCTGGTGGAGAAGCACAATGTCAGGACCGTCTTCGAAGAGGGTTATGAAGGGCCGGTTCCGACTGACGACTTCTTCGGCATTGTCGATGACACCGAGGTGCGCGAAAAGGTGGCCTTTTATCTTCTTGATGAACTCCGCATCGGGGGCGCCGAGTATGCCCACATCAACCGCCGGCAGGATTTTAAACTGATCGGTGCCGACAGTATTCAACTGCACCTGGAAAACGTCAATTGGTACCATGAGACGGCCAAGCTCCAGGAAGAGACCGCCGAAGAGTTGGAAGCCATTCACAAGAAAATCAAAAACCTGGCCCACCGCAGTTTCCCAAAGCGCCTCAAGACCTGGATGAAGTTTAAAGAACGCTATGACGACGGTAAGCTGGATCTCGCTGATTACCTCATGCGGACCCGGGCCCTACTCCCCGGATATAGCTATTCCCAGATTGATCTCTTGCTCGCGACCACTCGCGGTAAGGATCCCAAGTTATTGGAACGCGCCGGTGCGATTGAGGCGCGAAGCCTCTTTCGCGAGATTGAAAACATGGAAGGGGATCTCTCAGACGCCTATCTTCAAGATGACCGGGATCAGAGGATCTTTGAGTACCATCGCCTGCTCCAGCTTTTTAGCCGGCTCAACCGGATTGAAGTAACTCCCGTTGAGTATGCGGTCATACAAGAGTCGCTCAAAAAAATCAACACCCAGCAGTTTGCCGATTTTATCGTTAGCCATACAAACAAATCGGTCGTGCTTTCCAAGCGTTGGGAAAAAGCCATGGAAAATGCGCGCCGTTTCTACACCATTGCCGGTGAGCGTGACCAAGCCATAGCTGCCCGCCTCGGAGAGTTCCTCAAGCAACCCGATGAAAATGTTGCGGTTCTCGTCTTCGGTGGTTTTCACAAAGATGCCATCAAAGAGATCCTTCGCAAAGAGGGCACGTCCTACCACATCGTGGCCCCTAAAATTTCCCGCCTCCAAGATAAACACAGAGAGCAGTATAAGCAATTGATGTCGGCGGGTTACCAGCCGATCCGTACTTCGTCGGGATTGAATACGGCCGCGCGAGTTCTCGGCGATATGTTAAAAGCCACGCGCAATCAGCAACAGGCCGAGGTCTTGAGGTCCGAACTTCGAACCATTGCGGACGTGGTTGCAACGATCAATGCCAAAAAATCAGCCGGCCTCTTCCCGTCCTCGCCGTTGCTTTTCAATCGCGAGATCGGAAAACAACTGCGCGGCGGCGGGGATCGCTCGGAGTTAAGAACCGCAAGCCAATACAACCGCCGGAGCCTGGGGGTCTACGAAGGGGCTGAGGCTTGGGACAACCTTCTGAAAAAGTTTGTTGATTATGTGAAGCCTAATGAACTCACCGGCTTTGTGCTCATGACGCGGGCAGACTATGAGAGCAAACGCAAGGACGATGACGTGCAGCCCGCCGAGTTCGTCTCGCTGACGGGTGGCCGAGAGGCCTTTTTTACCGCCTATCAGGGCGGCTTAAAGCAGGAACTGGCAGAGGAAGTGCCGGCGCTGCTTAACCCGAATACCCGCTATGAACTTATTCGTGTTTCTCCCAAAAAGGGCGTTGATGCGGACGAGGCGATGAATCCCTTTCTGGTCATCATCTACGAAGCGGCAGAGCAGCCGGATCGTTCGGAATTGCGTATGGAAACCGCTCGGCCGGGCGATAACCGGGAAAACGGAAACGGAGAAAAGAACGGAGACGGCGTGAGGGGTGCTTTTCGCCGCATCATGCGAATCACGGCAACACTGGTGCCGGGCCAGGGTATCGGAAAACGTGTGATCGTTGCGGTGGCGATTGTGGTGTCGAATATCGGAATCGATGTACCCGTTAATCTGCTTTTGAAGCCCGCTATCGTTCTCGGCGTAACCGGCCTATTCGCATTTTTCGGCGGAAGCCTCATGGCGATCGTTGGTGCCGTTACGGGTGTCCTCTTGACTCTCGTAATCGGCGGAGTCGTACGCACGGTTTATTACCTCGCACTGAAAGCGGCATTTTTCAGCATTAGCCTTGTCGTGAACAGTGCGATACGGATGCTCAATCTCAGCCCGAGATTCGATCTCCCGCGCTTTGACTGGCTGGATCACCGTATGATCCGCTTCGACGGAACGACGATGCGCGCTACGTTCATTCCTTATGGGGCCGGAAATTTTTCACCGATACTTTTTCTCGACAAAAAACTCAAGTTGCAGTCGCTGCATTATTTTGCGGACGTGTACGATACCTCGAGGCGGATCGAGGACACTGTCGCCCGCTTCTCGGGTGCGACACCGAGCGCCGCCGAACAGGTGCGAAAGAATTCGGTCTCCATTGCCGCGGCTCTTTACGCGACGCAGCTGGAATTAGAGACGTATGATTATCACCGTTTCAAGATCCGGGGATTGCACGGCTATAAGAAAAAACAGTTGCGCCGCTGGATTAGCCGTATTCGGGAGTCTAAGACATGGTGGGGCTGGGTGCAGTCCTTTTTTGCGTTGCGCTGGCTGAAAGCTTTTATATTTGAAAAGATTGTCGGCATCAAGCTGCTTGGCCCCAATGTCGGCTCACGGCCGATTCTCCTGCTCGACACGGCCGAACGCTTCGGTGAAGTCGTCTCGGACCTGAAGAGTGCCGCAGAACGGGGCAAGGTGGAGGTGGCGTCCTTGGCGCGGGTTTACCAGTTTGATGTGACCGAATTCGGAAAAGTCGCCGCAGAGCGCGCGCTCGAGGGGACGGCGCTCGCGCCGGAAGAGATCCGCACACGGTTCATCAAGCCGCTGATTAGCGAGGAAGAGATTGCGGAGCTTGGCGGTCCCGAGCGCTCTGAGCTCCGGGCGATTTCGGACGATGAAGAGATTGGCAATACCTACCGTGCGAAGTTGAAGGAAACACCGTACTTCCCGGTGATGCCGCGCGGTAAAGGTGCCAGATTCGCTGAAGTGGATGACGATGTAAGGCGGCTTATGCCGCTCAAGAACGAAATCGGAAGACATTTTTTTGCGCTCATGCTCATGTTTCCGGCGCCGAATCCGGACACGCTGGAATGGGTTTGGTATGACAATGTCATTCCGGAAGACGGTCAGGCATACACCTTTTCGAATGTGCTGGAATACCATCGCCTGGCCCGGGTCGGTGAAGACCCAGAACAGCACCTCGAAGAATATGACTTTGTCTTCGCCATCCAGTTCGGCCATCTGAAGATCATGGTGATGAATCCCATGACGGGACAAGCGTTGGATTCGGTGGATGCGCGCGAACTTGCGGCTAAGACTCCGCAAGGTGAAGAGTTTCTCGAATGGTACTCGCAGATCCGGCGCCCGAAACTACTCCGCGATATTCTCTCACCTCCCAGGAGGCGCTATCGGTCCCGTGGGGATGATCGCTCTGAGCTTAGAGCGCTTCAGGAGGATTTCATTGAACAGGTGATCAAGCCGGTTTCGAGATTAATCCCCGATGATGTGACGGTGCAGTCCGTAACGGGAGACGGAGGGGAGCAGGTGCTTACACTCCGGCACCAGATGGAATACCGCGGCGAGACAATCACCTTTGACTACCGGATTGAATTTGACGGCGATGACGTGGCGGCGCCGTCAAGGCCCTCGCTATTTGACACCAATGTGATTCGCGTTCCCGCCGATGGGTGGGACGAGGATATCGTCACGGATGCACAGAACGCTTGGCGGAGGATGACGATTGCCGACCCGCGGCTTTATCCGCGTTGGAATCGAGATGTTTTTGAGTTGGAGAAGTATCAAAAAGAAGCGGTCTCGAAAACCTTGGATTCCCTGTTGGAGAGAGGGCAGGCACTGACGGTTATGGCAACGGCGACGGGTAAGACCGTTGTGGGTTTTGAAACGATGAACCGCTTTTTGGCCGAGCGGCGCGCAGCCGCAGCGGGGGATGAGCGGGGAGCCGTTCTCTTCATCGTCGACAATGTGCGCATTCTCAAAGAAGCCGAAGAGAAACTTCATGACATGTTCGATAAAAAGGATGCCGACGGTAGCGTGATCGAACAGAAGTTTACGAGCAGTCAGGTTTTTGAGGGGCATGAAGACTACTCGGGGGACGTTATTTTTGCGACCACGTCATCGCTTATGTCGGGGCGGTTGGAAAGTATCATGGCGAGTCGTAAGATCTCGCTGGCGATCTTCGACGAAGTCCATCATATGCCTGCGATGGAAAGCCGCACGCTTCATGACAAGCTCAGAACACAGAGCCTCAACACCGGCTGGAATACGGTCTATCTCGGATTAACCGCAACTGAAATTCGTCCCGATCGTCTCAGCGTGCTTTCCTTTTTCGGGCGGCGTATCGCCTATGAGTACTCCATCATTGACGCCTGGGAGGAGGGTTACCTCGCTCCCATTACCCGAGTCACGGCCGATGACGATATCCTGCAGAGTATCGGGAGAACACCGGAAGACATCGGCCAAGTCGCCAGGAATTCACCGGAGGCACAGGCCTATCTTGCGATGCGCTATGATAAGCAACGCTTCGCATACTTGAAGCAGGTCTATGACGCGGTCACCAAGGATCAGTTGAATTCACAGACCCTCGTTATCGCACCCAACATCGAGAAGGCCCAGGAGTTGGCGGAATATTTCCAGGCAAAAGAAATCGATGCCGTGGCGCTTACGTCGGACGAGCAAATGAGCGACGATGAGCTGTTTGAATTTCAATACCTGGGATGGAAAAACGGGGAGTGGCCGGACGCCGTGCCGGTGCGTATCGGTAAGAAACCGACAAAGGCGGTCCCCGAAGCGGTTGTAGGAGTCCGCATTTTTCAAGAAGGTGTCGACGTCCCGGCCATCCGCAACCTGATTCTCTGGGCAGATACCGATTCCGCGCTGCGTTTTACTCAGTGGTTAGGCCGGGGACTTCGCCCTGATCGTTTCAAGACTCATTTGACGGTTGTGGATACCGTGGGGCTTTTCCGTAAGGCAAGCTTAATGCCCTATCTCGGCGGCTTGGCACGCGGACAGGCCCTGAAAAACAGAAAAAGAAAGAAAAAAGAAAAAGGCGAGAGAACTTCGGCGCCGCTTGACACAGAGATTATCGATGCCGTCGAGCTCGAGGGCCTGGTCATCCCGGGCGTTGATCTCGGGGCCGACATCGATAAGACGGTCATGGACTACTTTTCTCAGGTCGGCGAACAGCTGGCAATGCGCTACCTCAGCTATGACCAGGTCCCGGAAAATGAATACTCGGGATTGGACAAGTTTATTGCCAGGCGTGCCGGCTTCAGATCCGTGGAGGATTTGAAGCAGTTTCTGCGCGCAAAGGCAACGGGAATCAATACCAGCCGTGAGCGGCTTCGACCGGCATTTTTTAACGGAGCAACGTACCGCGAAGAAGACGGACCGGAGATCCGGCTGTCACCTTCGACGTTTATCATCTTTCAGCGGATCGGAAAACTCTTCCAGGAAGTCGTGCCTGAAACGGAGAGCGAACATCTCTACAAGATCTTTCCCGAGTTTAATCCCAAGAAATCCCGCATGATCTCAGACCGTGCGCGCAATATCGGAGTCGTGCGCACTCACATCTTCAACCGCAGCATTCAACGTATGAGCCAGGCACTCGTCGAAGAAGTCCTGGAGTCGGGAGCGGCGAGAGAAGACTTGGAGACGGAGATCTATCTCATCGGAGAAAGAGGCCTGCTTGAGGGGAATGAAATCGGTTCACTGGGGCTGCTCGCGGCTGAGCGCGGCGGGAGCTCCTATGCCTCAAAACGGGCACAGGATCTTGCGATCGGGGCCTATCTGCTGCATCCGCAACTTGCAGGGATCCTCGCCGAAAGTGACTTTGACCGTGCCCCTGACGATTTCCTGACTTACATCATTGCGCGGGGAGCCGCACAAGGGGAAGCGGGGAAGAAATCCTTTTATACTCAACTTCAGACAAAAATAACACTCTACCACGAGGCCGCGACTTCCGGAGATGCGGATAATGCTCTGAGCATGACCGCAGATCTGAACGCATTAACGACACAGCCCGCAAATAGCGCTTTTCTCGATCCTCAGAAACTTTCGAATGCTCGAGTCGCCGGCCTTCAGGCACTATCGGGGCTGATTGATGAGGCGATTACGGCCCTCGGGCCGAATGCGAGTCCGGCTCACGGCGTCAGCAGGCAAAATTTCAACGCTCTCTTGGAGACCGCACGAGTTCGCTGGCGTGTGCAACCTGCTGGTATCCCGGGCATTACCGTGCTCTTTGAGAGGGTGTCTCAGATTGATGCCTTTCGCATGAGCATAGAGTCTCGTGACTCAGGCGGGCCGGCGGTTTCGAAGCACCCGCCGCTTCACGTTCTGATCCGCAAAGACATTATGGGCCGGCCGCATATTTTAATTCCGAATGCGGCAACGGACCGTGCCGTGACTCAAACTGTGGGGGACGGCAGTACGAGCGATGTGGAGACCGTTCATCAGGTCTTGGATGATGAGCGCCGCAAGGCTCTCGAAGTAGCGGTGATCGGTGCCCTGGAACCCCTGCGTGATATTTTTGGGACGGATTTGGTGACGGTGATTCCCACAGACAGGCCGAATCATGCGCTCTTCTCCAACATGTTCGACGGCATTCTCGCAATGGAAGAAACTCAAAGCTGGGATGTTCTCGGCCAGGTCGACAGAATGGTCCCTGTCGGAGACGGGCGCTTCAAGATCGATTTTTCACTCGACGGTCTCCGCCGCAGCCGCTTGAGTTTTCTGACGCCTTCGGACATGTCGGACATGCAGAAGGTGTACGCCCAGAGAAGAGAGGATTACAAGAATAAACTGGCATTTATTTATCTGGCACTTTATAGGGACCGGGCCTCCTTGGCAGCTCGCCGTGCCCGTATCATCGAGAAACTGGACACGGTTAAAGCCCCGGAAGGAGCGGAACCGCAGCTCAGGATGCTTAGGGATCGAGTTGCCGGACACGGGACCATGCCGATTATTCATAACCGCGTCTTGACCGGGATGCGAAGGCTCTACGACATCCTCGACAGCGAACGACCGGAAGCACCGTTTACGGCGGATCAGATTAAGTTCGCGGCGCTTTATCAGGAAATCGGTATTGCTGATGAGCGCTGGGCGGGTGAGGATGTTTATGTATTTAACACCGTCCTCAATATGTTGAAGGCCTACCACCAACTCTGGGAACTATCCAAGCAGGCCGGCCTGACGATCGAACGGGATTTGAGCGATGACCTGCGGCGCTTTATTACGGATGCACTAGAAAGTTATGACAGGACAGGCACGCTACCGCGGGCGACAGCCGATGACGCCACCTTCCTCGAAATGTCGATTAATAGCGCTATCAAACAGATGCAGAGGGATGCCGCGGAGCCGGTGCCCGGCGAAGATTACGTTTTTAAACACGCGGTGGTCAGGGCCTTTGTTGACAAAGTCATTGGACCCGTCTCCGGGAAGATACCTGCCGATATTGAAGTGCGGGAAGAAACCAATGCCGCCGGAGAGGCCGTGCTCGTGATTAAACACGGCATGCAGTATCGCGGCCAAGAGATAACCTTTGATTACCGCATCGAGTTTTCCGACTCGCCGCTGGACGAAATCGAAACACCGATGCTGCCGTCGCTGTTTGAGACCAATGTGATGAGAATCGATGCCTGGGATCTTGACGGAGAGATCGAAGGTCACGGGGCTGAGTGGATTCGGGATGCCCAGAATGCTTGGCGCCGCATCACGATCGCCGATCCCGAGCTTTATCCGCGTTGGAATCGAACGGAATTTGAATTAGAGGAATACCAGATCGAGGCTGTCCGGAAGACGCTGGAGTCGCTCTTGGACCGGGGCCAGGCGCTTACCGTTATGGCGACGGCTACCGGAAAAACCGAGGTGGCCTTCAATACCCTGCACGAGTTTCTGGAAGCTAGGGTTGAGCAGGGAGAGCAGGATGAAGATCCGGGCGTGGTTCTGTTTGTCGTTGATAACGTGCGAATCCTCAAAGAGGCCGAAGGGAAACTGAAGAAACGCACGTTCGGTGAAAGCGGCAGCAAATACAGGACGAGCCATATCTACGAAGGTAACGAAGACTACAGCGGTGACGTTATCTTTGTGACATCGTCCTCACTCATGTCGGGCCGGCTCGAAACGATCATGGAGAAGAGAAAGATCGCCCTTACGATTTTCGACGAAGTGCACCATGTGCCTGCCGAAGAGAACAAAACCATTTACACGAATATTCGAAAAAGGAGCCGCGAGCTTGATTGGAATTCTGCTTTTCTGGGGCTGACGGCTACCGAAGTGCGCCCCGACCGTAAAAGTGTTCTTTCCTTTTTCGGACGGCGGGTTGCCTATAGCTACCCGATCGAGCGGGCCTGGCGCGAAGGGTATCTCGTGCCGACACAGCTTGTCTTTGCCGATAAGGATATCAACCCCGAAGGCATCCGTCCCATCCTGAGAAATTCTGCTCTGGCGCAGGAGTATCTGGAGAAAAGGTATCAGACCAAGGGTGAGCACAGCCGCTTGCCCTACCTGCTCAAAACCTACCGTGAAGTCACCAAGGGCATGCCGAATCATCAGACACTCCTGATTGCCCCCACGATCAAAAAGGCCCAGGAACTGGCGGCGTATTTCGAAACGCACGGGGAGAGTGCCGTGGCCCTGACCTCGGAAGAGAAGATGACCGACGATGAAAAGTTTGAGTTTCAATACCTCGGATGGAAAGACGGAAAGTGGCCGGAAGGGGTTCCTGTACGTATCGGTAACAAGCCCATCCCCGAACTTGCGGCCGGTGTTCGAATTTTTCAGGAGGGTGTCGACGTTCCCGCAATTCGCGTCCTGATGCTTTGGGCCGATACGGAATCTGCCCTGAGGTTTACGCAATGGCTGGGCCGCGGTCTTCGTCCCGATCCGTTTAAGACGCGACTGGTAGCGGTGGATATGGTCGGCCTTTTCGGAAAAGTCCACCTCCTGCATTATCTCGGCGGCATGATGCGCGAAAACCTGGAAGAGACCAAGAAAAAGAAGAAGAGAAAAAGGCGAGCCAAGGGTGAAGAGGATGACTGGGAGGATGCGTCCGAAGAGCGGAGCAGTGCCGTCCTGACCCCGGAGGAGGTTGATGATGCAATGCTCCCCGGAATAGATATCGGCGGCGACATGGGGGATGTCCTGAGGAACTTTTTCTCGCAGATCGCCGAGCAGATGGCGCTTCGATATGGAAATTACAACGAGATCGTAAGGCTCGCGCCAAATGAATTACCCACCCTTGACGAATTTATCGCCAAGAGAGCAGGATTTACCAGCGTAAAAGCATTACGAGAATATCTGCTCGAACAAGCAGTCATGCTCGCCGACGGAGACAGTAATGCGGCAGGCCAGACGCGCCAGCGTCTCTTACCGGCTTTCTACAACGGAGCGAGTTACACGGAAGATGACGGCTCCGAGATTCCGCGAGTCCCGTCCACGATGATCGTTTATCACCGCCTCAATGCCCTTTTTACCGACGTATTCAATGGGTTTACCGAGCGCCATTTAAATGAAATCTTCCCGGAATTTGATCCTGAAAAGGGAAAACTCATGACGAACCGGGCGCGAAATTTAAAGGCGCTTCGCCGGCATGTCTTTAACGGCGATTACGAGGAAACAACTCGTATGTTAGTTGAAGAGGTGCTTGAGGCGGACCAGGTCTTGCACGATACGGAAACGGAAATCTTTCTCATCGGGGAGCGCGATTTATTAGACGCCAAAGAAACCGACGCGTTGAGTTTGCGAGACGCGGAAAATATCGCATTGCGGTCGTTTGAAGGAAGACGGGCTCAAGATTTTTCGATACGGGCGTATCTGGCCCACCCCCGTTTGGAAGGAAGACTCCGAGAAGAAGACTTCGTGTTGGAACCCGAAGCATTCATGACGCTGCTTACCTCACAGGGACTGACCCAAGGGAAGGCCGGCGAGGTGGGCTTCTTCAGGGTATTTCGTAAGGAGGTAGACAAGTATCTGGAACTCGCGGAAGCGCGTGCCGGCCAAGTCCGTGATCAGACCCTCGGGGAAGTTGCGGTGAATCTCAATAGGATGATGACGGTGTCTGAGAATTTTTATTTTTTTGATGCGGCTGATTTAACTCAGCGCCGGATCGAACAAATCATGGAAGTCTCCGGCCTTATCAATATGGCCCAAGCCGAAATGGAAGTCGGCGAGATCAGCGAAGAGCACCGCGCGGTCAGGGAGAATCTCGACAACCTCATGACCCATGCCCGCCTGCGCTGGAGTGTTGCCGCGTCCGGCATCCCCGGTGTTCAGATAACGGTCGAGAGAACAAAGGACCCCAATCAGTTTAATATCAACGTGACCTCAGAAGAGCCGGAAGACGATGCCTTCCTCATTAATGCGGAACTGCCGGTGCTGATACGGCCCGACCACCTGAATCGTTTGCATGCCTATGTTGTAGATGCAGAGATGACGAATCTGGAAGTTTTTCACGCCGCCCTCGACGACCGGGAACAGGAAGAATTGGAAAACGCAGTCATCGAAGTCTTGGGATCCATTCGGGAAATCTATGGTGAAGATCTGGTGTTCGTGATTCCCCGCGATCGTCAGGACTCGGATTTATTTTCGGGCCTGTTTGGCGGTATCTTGGGACTGGAGGGTACGAAGGACTGGAATGTGCTGGGGCAGGTCGAAGAGATTGCTCCCAAACAGGGCGGGCACTTCTATCTGTCCTTCTCGCTTGACGGAATTAGTCAGAGTCGATTGCACTTTCTCGACCATGCGGTAGTGCGCCAATTGAGACGATCGTATTCGACTCAGAAATGGGTCCCCGGCCAGCATAAAGGATTAGTGGTCAGCACGCTCGGCGGCGCGAAGAATAAGCAGGCCTTTGTTTACATCAATCTCTACGAGTACTGGACACGCTGGCGTCCGAAATGGGAAAAGCTCAGTCCGCGCATAGCGGCTTATGAGCCCTCAGCCGACATGGAGCGCGTTTACGAATATCTTACAAAAAATCTCGACGGACTGATCCGCGACGACGTCAGAGGCATGGCGCCGATGGAATCACTACAGGCAATCGTTTATGCCATGGATGATGAAGATCCGAGTCAAGCGCTTACCGACGAACAGATAAAGATCATCGCCCTGCTGCGGGCTGCCGGGAGCTTATCCAGGGAGGGATTGTCGGAGCAAAAACTCCGGGGGATCATGCGGACCATGCTGGATCGCTATGTCAAGCTCAAGAAAATTTCTGACAAGGCCGAGGTCGCACTCCCTGAAGAACTCGTCGCCTCAATTCAACGGTTTATGGACAAGGCCCTCGCGCAATTTCTGGAAAGTGAAGCCTTTGGTGATGACATGATTCCGGAGGTTCTTAAGTTGAGCCGCGAACTGGCGGAACCGCTTGATGCCGCTTACGCGACCCTGACAGAAAAGCGCGGGCATGCTTTTGCCCGGGCGATGCGGACAGGGCGGGACGAAGCCGATGCCGACCGCGACGCGAAAACACCCCCGTTCTTTACAAGGCAGGGCAAGCTCCTGTTTTTTGTTCAGCCGGGGAAAGGCAAAAGATCTCCGGCCACTCTTCATATTGATCCCGATTGCCCCCAGTGTTCTCTCTCATCGGCGCAGGTGACCAAAGCGAGTGAGGTCGAAAGCCAGCACGACCGATATCGGTTATGTAGCACGTGCAGTAAGACCCGCTTTGCGAAGGTCTATTGGGCGAGCGAGGAGCAGAGTTTTTACGATAAGTACGGAGGCCCCACCGGAGACCATGTCTGGCCAGGGGAAGGCGGAGACCGTTCCGAGCTTCGAGTGATCCCCAAGGATGCGGTTGTCTGGGGTATGTTTGCCGCCGACGGCCCGGTAATTTTTGTGCCCGGGCGGGGTCGCGGCGGTAAGGTTCCGGCAGCCGTTCAGCACGCCCTTGATTTGCTTGATGACTCCGGCCTCTTCACGGGCATGCTGCCGACCGTTTCCGCCAGAGCGACCTTCACGCTGGATGGCACCGAACTGTTCCGGTCCGAGCTGAGGGATGATAGGGAGTTGACTCCGGACGAGCTTGAGAACATTACCCCGCAATACCAAGGCGAAGGCGCCCTGCGTACCTTTATGGAGAACTATCCCGAGTGGCAAGCCGAGAATCCGGATTCGAAATTATTCTTCACGGTCCGTCATGGCGAGTCGGCCTCGAACCTGCTTGAATTTACGCAATCCTACGATGTTGCCACACCGCTCACCGCACGCGGTGAAAAGCAAAGAGACGCCATGGCGGATTTCTTCCAATTCTTTTTTGAGCAAATCGGGTTTGAGTTTGACGACTTCAGCGCCAGTAATTTGGAGCGTGCCTATGAAACTGTGCAGCCTCTCGCGGAGCGGCAGGGCCGGCTGGCGCATCTCATCAGGCGTTTTCGTGAAGTCCTTGTTTACCCGGTCGGCGGCGCGCCGTGGCATCTCTCGGAAAAAATCTGGGCGGGGGCGTGGGACCGCTTTATGGACGACCCTGAAAATTTCATCGTGCCTTCACCGGAACCGGGAGCGGAGCCGCTGTATTCAGGGAAAAAACTCAAGCAGTATCTAAGGCCCTATGTGGATGAAGTAGCCGAGAGCGGGCCTCAGAAATCCATGCTGAGCACGCACGGCATGACCGCAGTGCTCACGCTCATGGAGATCTTTAACATCCCGTGGACTAAGTACTCAAACGTTTTCCAGAAGCTTGTCACGACTCCGAATCTTTCCGTGACGGCCTATGCTTACAATACGAAGACGAAGGAATGGCAGCTGCTAGTCCTCTTTGACGACTCCTATTTGCCGCAGGCAGTCCGGGGCAAAACTACGAATTGGTTCTCTAAGCAGTACGAACGCATCCGTTACTACCGCATGATGCTCAAGCGGCTAAAGGAAAGGAGGGGCGGCAAGACCGAGGAAAAGATTACGCAGTCGCAGCATCCCATCTCAGATTACTTTCCGAGGAGCCTCCGTTGGCTCTTTCTCGGGCCCTCCGCGAGAGAGATTCGCGAGATGAAAGCCCGATATGCGGGAGAGCAGTCTCAGCGCTCGGAGCTTCGTGCGGTACAGCCGGTGTATCGAAAGGCACGAGAGGTCGCCGAGCGTATCAAGCGGCAGGTTCCCTCAGGCGGCATGGTGTCTGTCGACGGAGCGTCAGGGGCCGGGAAGACAACGTTTATCGAGAAACTCGTAGCGGAATTGGAAGCGGCAGGCAGGCATGTCGTCGTCATTGGGTTGGATTTCTTTATGAAACCCGAACAGTGGCGATCTGATTTTGATTTCGAGATTTTTGAACAGGAAGGCCCGTATTTGGAAGAGTGGCGGAATTTTGATGAAGACCATACGCGTGAAAAACTGCAGGAAATTCGCACCTTCCTGGGTTCGGTAAGACCCGCCCATCACTTGGAAATACCACAGGCCTGGGATCGCAGTCCCGAGATTCGGGATTATGTGAATAAGAGCTTCGACCTCACCGAGGACACGATTGTCATTGTCGACGGGAAGTACGCACAGCGATTCCCGGAATTCTACGACCGCAGTTTCCGAATCGAGAACGATATGCGTGTCGTACGAAGCCAGTTTGAAAACCGAAAAAGGCCCGCGGAATTGCAGGAGCAAAAAATGAAGCTCTACGACAAGGCCACCGTGCCGAGTTGGGAACATTACGCCGAACAAACTCAGGACCGTATTAGCGGAATCATCGATGTAACGCAGCCCCACATACGCCTCTGGCGAACGGCCCAAAAAATATTCCCGTCTTTAGATTTCTCTGGCCCGAAACTACAACCGCAGCCGAAGAAACCCATAGGTCCCACAAAGGCACCGGTTCGCGATTCAGAATTACGCGGCAAGCTCGGCACTTTTACGGAGCGTCTTGACGCACGAAAGACCACTGTGGAAATAGAAATTCTCTCTTCGCGATTCAAAAATGTAAAATCAAAGCGGTTTGATAATCCGGAAGGAGAGGCGAAATACGTAGCGCGAGTGGAAACCGTCGATAACATGATCGCCGAAGGTTCTGCGGATGCCGGGATCGTCCGCGATCCACCGGAGCTCAGTCCGCAGGTAGCTTACAGGCTCAAGAAGATGCGGCCTTATATCAGAACACAGAAACCAAAGAATCCGTTCACAGATCATCTCTTTCCGTTCCTGGCGAAGTGGTTGTGGAACGGCCCTTATTCCCCGGTTCATTGGTTGCGGCACCGTAAGCCGTTTCGTTGGCTGAGCGATGTGATTCAAGAGGTGGATCAATACCAGGATCTGCGCGAACTCTCGTCGGTGTCTTCGGTGCTCATTGGGACCGTGGCCAATCAAATGCGGTCGCGTGCCGAACGCCGTTATCGCATCCTTCACGCGGTTCATACTCAGGGCGCCGAGATGCTGTTTGTTGTGAGCGGGGGGCATCCCGTACGCAAGATTATTCGCAGCTTGTTCTGGAGATTCCCGTGGTTTGAGAACCGGGTGAAGAACAATGTCTTGGATACGCTGCGATTGATCAAAGAAATGAAAGACGCGGGTGAAATCCCGGCCCATATACGCGTTTCCATCGCTTGGGATCTCTATAAGGAGCCCGATCTGAGAAGGCTCGAGGCCAAGCTGGCGCTGGCGAAGGAAATCAACGGTGAAGCGCGCACAACGGTTTATCTGCAGGCACCTTATTTGCGAAAAACCGTGGTGCAAAAGCTCGACGCGGCCGCACGGGCAGGCTTGATGGACATTGCTGATTTTAAGGTTCATCTGCCGATCATCACTTCGCCGGGAGGTTTGCGCATGACTTACCGCTTTATCGGGGTGGATCCCGATAAGGATCCGGAGGCGAGACTGCAATTGGACAAGTGGGAAAGGATGGAGAATGTCGGCGGCGAGGCCTATGAACAGTTCAAGTTGGAATGGAATGCCCAATACGTCGACTGGTTGAAGGGGCTGATCTTCATTACAGGTTTTCGCTTCATGACCTTTACTGAGGAGGCTGAGAGATTGCTTCCAAAGGTGATGCAGGCAGCCGGGCTTGACCCCGAAGACCGCCTTAAAGAAGACAAGAAGGCAAAGATCCGCAATGAGGTGATGCGGCCGTTCCTTGTTCGTATGGCTAAGGTCGGCGTCAAGGGTGTGAGTTACCCGGGTGTTTTTGAAGCGGATAGCGTCAACGCGGAGATTCGCCCCTTGTTGGAAGTCACGGCGACGGCCTTTGAGGAGCTCGCCGAAGAAGCGAAAGATAACGAGAAACTGCGAGAGTTTCTCGATAACGCGCGCGTGCTGCCGTATCGATTGCGCTTGCCGGACATTTTTAAGCACTACCGGATTCCCATTGCCTATCGCGATTCCGACGTTGAGTGGCATGAATTTGCGCTCGATCTCAGGCCTTTTAGTGAAAAGGAGGTCACTGTCGAAGCCGCACAAGTCTATAAGCAGGAACTTAAGGATTCGATCATGACCTTTCTTGCCGCGGGCCGGCAGGATCCCGACGGTGTCGATCTCGATCTCGATTTCGGTTTGCATGAAAACACCGCGATTTTCAAAATTAGTGACCGTGCGTATAAGAGTAAAGGCGATAAACCCAAAGCTCGTATCGATGTGGAAGATGCGTTTGTGAAATACAATGCCGAGAACCTGATTCAAAGGGTCAAAGCCATTGCTATTGATAACCCCGTTTACGTTGAGATGTCCATCGCGGGTATTGACCGGGCCCGGAAACTTATCGAAGAGATTTACGCCCAGGCAAGCGACGGGGAAAAGGCGATCTTTGCGAAGCAGCCGCTGACCTATGTCTTTACCGACTTCTCGGAACCGGTCCTGCAGCAGGCCGAGCGGGATATGCAAAGGTTGTTGGCCGGCGATGCCGAATTTGCGCGGAAGGTAGGGGAATTAAAGATCCATTTCGAGTATTTGCCCTTGCTTGCCGAAAGTGCCGATACCGTCCTTGCGACGTATAAGAACCGGGTGGTCACGGCGCATGCGACGAATCTCTATGACGCCATCCGGGCCAATTTCCTGGCCCAGTATCTGGGAATTCCGTATCACGTCCTGACGCAGGCCTATATCCCGAAAGCTGCGGCCGAAGCCTTGGTGGCTAAGTATGCCGAGTATGGATTGACCGCTGCAGAGTTGGCGGGCATCGCCACCGGCGGGGTCGACGCATTTTTAGATAAATACGAGGATGAAGCCGTCATGACGAATGAACAATTCTCCGGATTTCTCGAAGACCTTGCGAACTCCATCCAGGAACGGCACCGCTATAAGAGGTGGACGGATATTGACGGTTATGACTGGTTGAATATTCCGGGCGTCGACAATCCGAACCTTATTCTCTTTGACCGCCTTACCGGGAATCCGCGCAATAAATGGATGATGGACTCGAAGTACGCATTGCAAAGCATCGTAAAACTGATGGGAATTCTCCATCCCGACGGAGTTATGGAGCTGACACAGTTCAGCACCACCGTAGAGCGGATTCATCATACTTATGAAGTTTTCCGGAAGGTCAAGCACGGCGCGACCGTGATTATGCCTTTTCAAATTGATCTCCTGGAAGACATTGCGGCACGCCTCGGATTTACACTCGTGCGCCGGCCCTTCACCGATTTCGGCGGCAGGTCGGCTTCTGTCGAATTCATCGAAATGGTCCGGTTTGCCGCGACACGCTCGGAACTGCGCAGTGACGCGGTCAATGAGCTCGCAGCTCGCTTCAGTTTTCTCAGCGTTTCGGATCTCGAGGCGCTCGAAGCCGGCCAAGGGGATTTTCGGTATGCGGTCGAGCAGGGTTGGGACCTCGAAAGGCTTGGGCGGTATCTTTACGGCTTAAATGACTCCGGCGGTTTCTCCGGCATAAAAACAGCACGGCTTATTTCTGATCCGGAGCAAAGCTATCATTTTCTAATCGACCGCGAAGCCGGAACTTATACCGTGAACCTAGCTTCGCCAAAGGCCTCTGCCGAAGCACTCGTCGGTGCCGCCCGCTATATTGGCACCCACGAATCTATGCATGAGGAGATCGAGGAGGATGAGTCACAATACCTTCATTTCCTGCGTAGTGCATTGGAGGGAAGGTCTGGCCAGCCGGTGAAGCGAGTCATGACGCGGATGGAAGCCGACGACGTCCTTGCCGGAATACGAACGGCAGGCGGGCTCACACCCCTGTATGACCTCGATCTCCGGGAGAAGCTCTACAAGGAGGGAGAAGAAGTCATTGCCGATACCCTTACTCTGAATAAGCTGGGGAGCGACTTCCTCGAAGGCTACTATCGCCTTGCCCGGGAGCACCTGGACTATTACTGGAAAAACCGCGGTGACATTGATAACACTTACTATTTTGTCTACCGCGCCGTGGTTGCCAAGGGGTACAGCAACGCGCTTCCTGAAGATCACCCATTGAAGGCGCCTCTCGCGGAGATGGCCGCGAAGTGGCAACAGTTGGCCGGATTACTGGCCTACAGTTTTGAATGGCCGATTCTTTCCCAGGTGCTTGTCGACCCGTTCGAAAATCTGTTCACTCAATTCTATAATCCGGACCGGTCCGAGCTGCGAAGTCATGAAGAATTGGTCCCGGAAAGTCTTCGAATCGCTTACGAGCAGCTGTTCAGAGCCGTCGATGCCGAGTTTCCGGAAGTCGGAAAACCCCTACCCTATTACGGGCAGTTTTATCCGACACCCTACGAAACCCTACCGGTGATAACGGCTTATATCCGTGAATTGCTTGGCGATCGCGCTGACCGCCCGAATAGCTTCAACATCTTCGACTTCGGCGGCGGGGACCTGCGTATGGCTTACCATCTGGCGCTTATTGGCAACGGAGTCAGTGTCGGGTCCATTGAGCTCAATCCGTTTGTGGCCGCGGTCGGCCGGGCTATCCGCCACGGAGTGGATGAACAAACGGATTTTGACCTTTTGACCGGCTACCAGACACTCCAGCTGAGTCAGGATGCGGAACTCGCAGCGGCGTTCCCCGGAAAGACGGATGAAGAGCTTCATCGAGGAATCAGGAGACTTCTGCCTCACCTGCAGCGGGTCTATGGCGAGCTTAGCATGCTGGGAATCCTCGAAAACGTCTCGCCCGTTGAGGGCAACGGTTTTCTATCCACGGCGGTTTCATTTAAGAGGTTTGACGCAATCTATATTAATCTCCTCGATGTATCTGTGACACAAGCGGGGCGCAGCTATCGCGAAGCCCTATTGGCGAAGGTGCGGGAGGAATTGTTGCCCGGCGCCTATCTTTTTATCCGTACTTTTAATGTTTTAGAGCAGACGCGAAGGCCTCATCAGGAAATGATGCGTATGCTCGAAGAAGATCTCGGCCTTGAGCGCATCTCCAGGGGGCAGGAGATCGAGAATTATCTGATCGCGTTTCGGGTCCCTGTCAATGCACAGCGCTCAGAGCTGCGATCTATGAGTCTGCGCGATGTTTTTGGCCGTCTCGAACCGCTACGCCGTGAAGGCCGCACCGCTGCCCTCAGGATCGTAGACGTTGAAGGGCGGACATCGACCGTTGTCGGGGTACCGGACCAATGGGGTTTTATTGCGGAACAGCGGTTCAGTGTCCGGTTTACCGATAGTGGTGTGCACCATACCGTGAAGCTCAAGGACCCCGCATCGGATTGGAGGGACGGCGAGCATGAAGTCATTCAGATAATGTCCGTCGCTCGGATGACGACGGATGCGCGGTCTGAACTTCGCAGTCCACAGGTGCCGACGCCGTGGGGAAAGCCGCTTATCCTGGAAGGGGGACTGGCTTCGATGTACCCCGAAAACGCCAAGGCATTGTTCAATGAGCCGACTATTCAGAATCTGCTGGGCATGCTGGGTAAAGTCGCTCCCGGCGAGGTGCCCGAGAGGATTCTCTTTGAGAGGGTGCCGGACAGGCAGCTTCATAAAGTGGACTTCATCATGCAGGACGGAGAACTGGTGTTTCATTTGCCGATGAGTATCGTTTCCGAAGACGCCGCGGAGACGCTGCCCGTTGTCGAAGCCGCCCTGGCATTCTTTATTGTGGATGAAGAGATTCAGCGTCGCGATCCGAGAGGGGCGGAGGTCACCGATATTCTCATGAACGACGAAGCGCGTGAATTCCAGATAGACGATGGCAATAAGATCAATCTGCGTCCCGTCCTTCGCGAGATGCGTGCGATCGTGCGGATGCAGAGACTGAAAGAAGCCGGAGCGTACCGGGCGCTGGCGGCAACAGTCCATATGGCCCCGCCCAAAGCCACCGAACTCATGGGATACGACGAACACGGGCAAATGACGGGGGAAGTCATTCACGAAAGCCGAATGTTGATTGCGGCCGTCAATGCCCTACTCGTGATTTCTGTGATTGAAGACAAAGCCGATTATGAGCAGATAGCTGCCTATTTTGAGTTCAACGTGGATGATCCTGAACTGTTTGAGTATGCGCGCGACATCGTTACGGGCAATGACAGGATCCGCAATCTCGTACTCTCCGGAAACATGCCGACCCTCAAAGAGGTTGAGACGGTCTATTTGCCTGAAATTATCAAAGAACTGAACGCCGGGTATCTGAGGGACGAAGAACTCGCCGCGGCACAGGCGCTTCGCAACCATTACCCGGATGAGAAGTCACAGGCGGATCGTATCGAATCGCCGGCACTCATGATCGATATTCTCAAGTATCACGGTCTTGAGCGCGAGGAGAGCTTGAAGCTCCTCAGGCGCATGAGACGCCTGAAGCCAAGCCCCGAGGCCGGCAGACAGATGGCTAAAAGAGGCGAGCGTGCCGAAGCCGAAGGTCAGCCTATCACGGCATGGGTTTCTTACCGTATTGCGGCACTTCAAGGGGATAAGGAATCTCTGCGGGCGGCCGAAGCCGTTCGGGAAAAATGGACTTTTCAAGGGACGGTCACAGAGGCGTTATCGGAATCCGATCACGAGGCATTCTTTCACATTCAATTTCAGGCGGGAAATACGGCGGTCAATCTTGCCTTCGATATCGACGGAACGCCCGTTGTGGTCAATGGCTATAAGATGCCGCATCTGTTCTATGATTTAGACGGTTTGGAACTGAATGCGGGTGCGGAAATTTCGGGATATTCTCGCGGACAGCTTGTTGAGACCTTACGCGTATCGCCGGAAGGGGTAGTGCGCATCGGCGATCAGTGGGAGTCGCGCGTTGCAGGGCTTCCCTTATCAGGCCGAGAACACTTGATCGCGACAAAGGCTTATCTTGAAGCTTTCGAGCAGGGCATATCCGGTGCAACTCTCGGCGAGTATATCCGGTTTCTGAAATCGGGGGAGCCGCCACTTTCGAAAGAAGCGGGCGAAGCGCGCGATACGTTGACGGCTTTCCTCAGCAGCCAGCATGGAATACCGCTTTACGCAGGCGGGGAGGATGCTATCAATCCGCGATTCATTCGCATCATCGAAGAGGCCGCAGAGTCCCTTAAGCGTGAAAAGGTTTATACGGTGGCTTCGACCCCCTGGGGCAAACCCCTTATCATTGACGGCCCTCTCGCCACTCCCGATCCGAAGCTGACTACATATCTTCTTGGTGCGATGAGTCCGGTTTTATATCTCCTCAAGGAACTTCATGAAGAATTGGGACTTCCCATGGAACGAATCACCTTCGAGCCTATAAGCGAAGACGGCCAAGAACCGGATGAGGTGACGATGCCGATATTCGGCCTCAGGAACGGCCGTTATGTCTTTAACATTCCCATGCCTCTGTATGTGGAGAATCCCAATCATGAAGAATTGCTCGATTTTCTCATTATGGGGGTAGCCCGCGACCTTGCCGAACGGCGGGCCGAACAACTGTTTGAGGCGATTAATACGAATGAGCAGGCTGAAGCCAAACCCTTTGCCGAAGCCTTGCAGACGCGCCTGGCGGTGCGTGCCATTGCCGAAAGGGGATCCCTCGAACAAGCGGCAACGTTTGCGCGGTCTTCTATAATTCACCTTTTCGTCCAGACCCCCGTAGCGGAGTCCAGCTTTATCGATACCATAACGTCGTTGAATACGGTCTCAGAGCGTGAATCTCCGCGAGATCTCTTTATCAAAGCGGTCCATGTCCTCGTCGGACTGGACCCCATCGCCGGAACGGATATGGGCCGTCATGTCTTGGAAGCGCTCGAACAAACCGTTAAGGCAGACGGCATTGTCGATGCCGCGCGGGAATTCGTCGCAAGTAATGAAAGCCTGCGGGAACTGCTGGCCGCGGATTTACCGTCTGACGTGGCAGATCTGGAAGAAAAATATATTCGGCCCGTAGCGCAAGCGGCGGAGGCTTTTTCGAACGAAAGTACAAAGTCGCCCATTCTTCAGTATGTGCGAAGTGAACCGGTCAGTTATGCCCTGCCTGTGCCGGGCCGTATTTGGCTGCGATCCCCAGACGGTTTGATAGAAGTCATGCTTGTCCTCTCCGAACAAAGCGCCGAAGAATTGTCGGCCGCCGGTCATCTGATTTCAAACCTCATGTATGAGATTTATTTAGGCGGCCCTGATTATTCTGAAGAGCCGGACAATCGTCTTGGTATCAAATTGGAGCCGCCTGGGGTGGTCAGCGGAGCGGGATTTCAGAAACCGGACACGGCCCTCATGCAAGCTCTGCGCCCGTTTCTCATGAATCTGTCGCTGCGTAAAGTCCCCATTTTCGTCGCCGCCCTTGAAAAAACCTTTAGAGGACGCATTTCTAACGCCATTTCTGATGCCGTGAGCAAAGAAGCGGCGCAGACCGCCGCCGAGCCCGCCGCTTCCAAAGAACGGCTGCCCATTGAAGACGAGCTTAGTCAGATCGCGCCCGGTCTGGCGGAGAAGATCTTTCGGGATCCCCGCATGAGTAAGTTGATCGACGCCTTACATCGTGCCGGTTATCCGGTAGAGCGGCTCGTCTTGGAGCGTGAAGTGGACGCTTCAGCGGGCCTCGATGCAGCCCTTCAGCAGGGTGAGCTAGCGATCGCGATACCGGGAATCACTCTAGCTCAGTCCTCGGACGAAAAAGTGGTTCGGGAGGCCGTTGTCGCAGTCGCAAGCCACGCGGCTCGAACCGTTATGATGCGCGGAGACTCAGCAACCGTTCAGGCGTTGGACCGCTTCCATACGAGTTTTTGGTTTGGCGAGAAGGAACAGCTGAATGCTTCCGAGGTGCTCCGCTATTTCTTTGCGGCGCAGGTTGCCAAGCTTCTCATCGAAGCCGGGGATACGGATTCAGCGGAAAGGCATATCAAGAAGTTCATTCATTCCAAGATGCTCCGCACGCGATTAAAGATGCTCAACCTCACGAAGCCTGCCGCAGAGGAGTATCTGCGTCTCGTGACGGCTATGAACTTTTATCTTTTGAGTGTCCCTTTCGAAGGGACGGGTAAAGAGGATTCTCTGCGCGAGGAATGGGCCAAGGATTTTGGGGATGAGCTGTGGAGCCGCGTTTCCCGCATTGCTCGTGACAATGCAAAACTTGCTGCGGTCATGCGTACGGATCATACGCCGTCGATGACGCTTATCAAACGGGATTACCTGACACAACTTTATCGCGAGGTCCGCGACGGGAAGGGCAGGTCCGAATTGCGTTCTCTTTCTATTCAGGATACGCCATGGGGACAGCCGCTCGTGCTGGAAGGCGAGACCGCGTCCCGGTATGCGGATGACGTAAAGGCTGCCTTTGGGCAGACGGGAGTTCTTGCCCTGCTTCACAAACTCGGCCGGAAGACGCCCGATCAAAGGATCAAGCGCATCGTTTTTGAGGACCTGGCCGCAGATGAATCTGAGAAGAGTGGCCTGCGATTCGAAAACGGAGAATGGTCTTTCTTTATTCCGCAGTCATTCGTCGGTCATTATGATGATGAGACACTGCAGTCTCTCGTTTTGCAGGACGCCGCACTTGCCCTCGTGAAGTTTGATATCCGCCGGCAGGATGAAGAGTTCTCAGAGATTCTTCAAGGGAATGTGACTCGGGAGATACAAATTGCCGACGGAGTCTCCATTGACGCCGCCCATATTGCCTTGGCCATCCGCGATATCCACTGGATCAGGGAGTTAATCGGTGTCGGGGCATCTGAAAGACAAATTATGGAGCGTGTGTCCACCGCTTTGAGGCGCCTCATGCGTGTATTACAACCCGGCCGTACGTCTAATGCGCAGGCGTTCTTATTTGCGGTGACATCTTTGGTGCTGTTATCGGTTATAAGGGAACTGGATGCCGATCTATACGATCGCACGACCGGAGCCGCGCTTGCCGGTATACGACAGAGCCAAGAAGTGGATTGGATACTCGATGTCGTAGAAACCAATGAGGCGATCAGCCGGTCCTTTGTGACTAAACGGATACCGGCCTTTGCCGAGATCGAACACGACTTCGTCGGCGTGATTATGGGGGAATTCGAGAAAGGCACGCTCTCAGAAAATGAAACTACAGCGGCGGAATCTCTCCGTGAGTTGTATCGGGATGCCGAAACATTAGAGGGCGTCCGAATTACAGTGAAGGAATATCTTAAAAAATACGGAACTGTTCGTGATGAGGATGATTCGGGCAACATTGCGGTTCGTCTCAACACGTATCCCATCCGGCAGGCTGCAGGCGGAAGCGCCCGATTGACCAGAGACGCGCTCAGAGCGATTCCGCTAGCGGTTCATGTCTTACAGTATTACCGCGTTCATGTCGACAGGATCGATCAGATTTTTGCGCGCGCAAGTCGAAGAAATGCGCCTCCGCCACTCGCAGAACTCTTCGAAGAACCTGAAGAAAACCCGAAGGAACCCGAGAATGCCCTCAATGCCTGGTTGTCTCATCAGATAGCGTATCTCAGAGGTGACCGAAGGGCGCTCCTAGCCGCCGCGGATGCCCAAAAGGTTTTCGAAATACAATTGGAAGCCGCAGGATTTGACGGACGCGAGATTGATGGCCGGCGGGTACGGACACAGATACTTTTGAATGTGGATTACGCAGACGCCATTGCTGCGCTTGATGTTCACGGGGTTGTCCCACCGTTGCTGGATACTGAAGGCGAGGCTGTTTTCCATATCGCCGTCTATCACGGAGAGGCCAATGCGTTGTTGTCCTTTGACCGCAACGGCAAACCCCTTGCCGTCAACGGACATGCCGTGCCGTATCTCTATTATGGTTTGGATGAATTAAGGTTGGTGTTGGATGAAGGTATTGTGGTCCACGGCTTGGTTGAAGATGAAGTCGCCGAGGAAGTCGCTATACTACCCACCGAAGTCGTGAGTCGAGTGGATGATTGGGATGAGCGCATTGCTGCGCTTAAACTCAGCGAACATGAAAAAACGGCTCGGCGTGAGATGTTCTTTGAGGCCGCTGAGTTTGGTGTGAGCGCGACAGCCGTGGCTAAATGGATTCAACAGCTTAGGGATTGGGCCAAGCAGGGGAATCCGTGGGAACAGGTTGTGGACGCGGACATCGAGCGCGCCCGCTCCGTCTTGATGCCGATGATGGTAGACAAGTTTCAGATTCCTCAATTTGCTAACGGGCGGATCAATCCCCGTTTGCTCAGGGTGCTCGAGGAAGTTCATGCGCAGATGTTTACGATCCGCAGCCTAACTATTGATGAAACGGTCTGGGGAGAGCCGATCGAGGTTGACGGGACATACGGTACGGCTGATCCCAAACTCTCACGATTTCTTTTCGGGAAAGAAAGCCCGCTTCACTACCTCTTAAATATCATGCGTGAGGAGTTGGGTGAGTCCGTCGATCGGGTGACTCTTGATCGCTTGCCGGATGATGCCTCTGACGACGCCTCCTTCGAAATGCGAAACGGCCGCGCCTTCTTCGGGTTGAGTTACAGGGCATTTAGCGTGGACCTGATGCCGAAGGAAGTCATGCTGATCCATATGGTGTTTGATATGGCCCGCCATATCGTAGGTGAGCGGTCGGCGAGCCATTCCGCGCTGGCGCAAGCCCTGGGTGAAAAAGGCGACTACCATAACTTCGATGCAGAAAACCGGCTGTCCATGCGCGATGCCCTGAGTGCCCTCCGAGCCAGGCTGGCTGTGGAACTGGCGCTTGAGGCAGGATCTTTTGAAACGGCATCTCACGTGGTGCAATCGGCGATTCGCCAAACTTTTCGCGAGAGCCGCTCCATTCGGATTCAAGCAAGCAGTCTAGTAGACGCCATCGTTCAGTTCATGGGCCGGCAGGCCGGCCAAGCGGAAGGCTCCGCTCTGGAGCACCTATTCAAGATCGTTAATGCGCTGAGTCTCTTAGAACCCTTTGGAGAGGATGAGCGCGCTCAGGAGCTCTATGACATGCTTCGTGAGCAGGCGGCAAACGACGAGCTCTATGAGTTTGCCAGGGACCTTTTAGGCGAGAACGAGACGCTTCGCGATGCGGTTCAAGGAGGTTTACCTTACGGCCTTGAAGAGTTACAGCGGGAATATCTTCAACCCATTTTTGATGCGGCTAAAAAAGCGGGGTATGTGGAACAAGAACAACCCGGCGATCATTATAGTCAGCCGCTGGATTATGCAGGCAGCAAGCCGGTCAGCGATGACAATCCCGCACCGGCTTCCATCCATTTTCGTGCCCGCGAAGACGGGCAGGAACTAGAGCTGTTGCTGACGGAGCAAACGCCGGAGACATTGGTCTACAGTATCCATGCCGGCGAGGTTAAGGCTGAGGAACCGGCCGCAATCGTGAGGCTCGCGCTGGGTGAAGACGGAGTCATCGAAGGTTTTATGTTTCCAAAAGACGCCGGCGGATTAGTGAATGCGCTGTTTCCGTGGCTCAAGCGATTGCAGGCCATCGATATACCTTTCACGGCCGGGAATCTGGATGCGATACACCCGGAAATTCCGGCGCCGGAGGAATCACGGCCGCCTTCCGAGAAGGCGCCCGTCATCGACGGCGACCTGGCGGATACCGACACAGCATTGACCGCACGTATTTTCGCACGACCGGCTGCGGTTGCGATGCTCGATGAATTGTATCACCTGGGCTATACCACAAAGAAGATCACTTTTCAGAGCATTGAGGGCGCGGAAGCGGACCTGTCCTTTAGCCAAGACCCGGACGGGCTTGTGTTCTCAGTTCCGGAAAATGTTTTCGTGCAAATAGGTGCCGAAGACTTGGTGCGCCATGCCGTTGTCGCACTTGCCTACTTTTTGGCGGATGCAAAGATTTTGCACGATGACCGCAGAATTCTACGCGATATCCTTGGGAGGGCTGAACCCTTTTGGTTCGGCAATCAGGAGACCTTTGAGACTGTGCCGGCCATGAAGGCCTTTTATGCAGCGCGTGTTCTGCGTAAGCTTGTGAGCCTGGGTGAAGTCGACGCGGCACTCCGACAGGCCCGCAAATTTGCGGAAGAGGAATTGGCAGCTAAGCTGATACTGGCCTCCAGCATGCCTACTCCCGAGTTCCTCGATCTGGAACAAGCCGTACACGCGGCCAATGTGTTGTTAATCGCAAGTGTCTTCGAAGGCCGGGACGAATACGAAGCCCTTGAAGAGGAATTCGTTTCATTGACGCGAGCAGGCGGCAGTTTTCAACAGGCCAAGAATCTCAAAGCGGAGAATGAAACCGTACGGGCGATCATGGACGGTGAGGAAATGCCCGACCTCGATAGGGTCAAGCGCGACTACCTGAGGCACATTTATCGTACCGTTTCGCGCTCAGAGCTTCGCTTGTCTCAGGGTGATTTGCGGAAGATGGTCACGAGCCGGACCCGGGGAACGGTGATGGTGGAAGCCGAAGATCTCGCGGGCTTCTCGCATGCCGAGCGCGAAGTGTTATTCAAAGCGCTCTATATGAATCGCAGTGAACTGCGCCTGGTTGTTTACAACCAAACACTTTCTACGGACAACGATCCGCTGCTTGCGGCTATTCTCGCCCTTGCCAATGTGGTGCAGGTCAAGGGTGATGCCGAGCGAGCGCTTCAACTGCACGGTATTCCGGGCGGTACCGTCACGCATCTCTCAAGAGCCGGTCGCGATCCGCGCGGAGAATTCAGCGGGAATGTCTTGAAGCGCGTTAAATTCTTCCGTTTGCAGGAACAACCCGAAGTGATTGCCGTGGCGCTCCTTTTTGCCAAGAATGAAGCGGGAATGCCCGGGGTGACTGAACGGGACGGCTTTATGCACACGCACACCGAGTTACTCGTCTTCATCGAGACCGAATACCTCAACGAACTCGTCATCGCCATTGCGGCATAACGCCTAATCTGTTACATTACCCGCCATGTTGAATTTCTGGGACAAGCTTCCGATGGATCCGCGAGCATTGGCCGTCGTTTTTATTACGCTAACGCTCTATATGGGAGCGCGGTTGGGATATTTCTCCAAGGTTGTCTCTTTCGCCAAGTCTTTCTCCCTTCGACCCTACCGAACCATCCTGATTGCCGTTCCGCTCTGCGTCATAGCCGTTACCTTTATTGACACGGTGTTACTCCAATATATCCAGGTGCAGGAAGGCTCGTTTCTGAGAAAAATGACGTCCTGGGGACAACTCCTCAACAAAAACGTTGAGGCGTGGCTCGGGGTTATTCTTATCTTTTTCACAGGCCGACTCCTGTCTCATAAAGGCATCGAACAAGCGAGCTTTGGGGCTTTTGTCAGCATGGCGCTCGCAGGGTTGACCAGTCACCTGATGAAATTCATCTTTTTGCGAGCCAGGCCTTACAGTGGCGTAGGCCCGTATGCCTTTTTCCGAATGGAAGGGATTACCGAAAATGCCCACGCCTTTCAAAGTCTGCCCTCGGGAGATGTTACCCTGGTGGGCGCGGCCGCGTGTTTTGTCTTTCTTACAATTAAAACATGGTATCTACGCTGCCTCTTGCTGTTGTTGCCGTTTGCGGTAGCTCTCGAGCGCGTCTATGCCGACAAGCATTGGCCCTCAGACACGGTGGCTTCCGTCGGTATCGGTTTTCTAGTTGCTGCAATTGTTCGTGACTATTTTGCATCGGGGTCAACGTCTCGTACTTGATCTACATGTGAGGAGAAATTATGTCAAAGATTGTCGTCTATCAGAAACCAACGTGTACGACTTGCCGGCAGGTCCATGCTGCCTTAACCGACAAGGGTGTTGATTTTGAAGCCGTGAACTACTACACCGATCCCATTCCCAAGAAGAAGATCAAGGAGCTCTTGAAGAAGATGGGGATTCCCGCTGTGGAACTTTTGCGCAAGAAGGAATCGATTTATAAGGAGCTTAAATTGGGCGAGAAGAAATTCTCGGAAAATGAACTCGTGGATTTGATGGCCGAGCATCCCGATCTGATTGAGCGGCCGATCGTAGAAAAGGGAGCCAAGGCGATTCTTGCGCGTCCTGCTGATAGACTGAGAGAGATACTCTAGTCTCAGACGATCTTAGATCTTCGCTTCACCTGAACGGATGAGCGCCCAACGGGTGCCGATCGGTCCGATCAACAGATTGATTCCGATCACGGCAATAAGGAGTGTTTGTAACCCCGCCCCCCATTCCGGAAAGCCCCGCAGGAGCATGGCGGCAAGGCCCAGCGATACCCCGGCCTGTGCCACAAAACCGAGCCAGCCGAATTGCTTCATCCCATCCGGTCCCTTGCCGATGCGGGTTCCGGCATACGTGGCACCGTATAATGCCGCAAGCCGAAGTGCCACGACAACGAGGGCGAGAATCCACATGCTCTTTAATGCCTCCAGATCAATAACAGCGCCCGTGAGGCAGAAGAACAGCGTATAAACCGGAAGGCTCCCTCTTTCGATGGCATGTACCAGGCGATATCCGCGTTCCGGGGTAGTGTTTTCCATAAAGAACCCCGCGCTCAGGGCCACGAGTGCGGGTTCCAGATGAAAGTGGATGCTTAGCTTGGCGCTCAGAAAACATACGAAGAGTAGGAAAAGCGTATTCTCACGATTGACGACATGCAGATAGAGCGATATGAGCAACCCCAGGAGTACACCTACACCAATCGATAAGACAATCTCGAAACTGACCATGGCTAGAAAATTCAGGTCTAAGGGGGTGTCCGGTTTAATCAAGGCTTTCCCAAAAGTGACCACGATCGAAAAAAGGGTAATGACAAAGATGTCCTTGAGGACCGTGACACAGAGTAAACATTTGGTGACGACTCCTTTCGCTTCACACTCATTGATGATGGCCATAGCCACGGCCGGAGAACTGGCTGCGGCCAGGGTTCCCAAGATCATTCCCACGACAAGTATGGATCGCCAGGACGGATCTTCGAGAAAAGGCATCCACGGATACGCGGCAAACGCAAAGGCAATGAACACGATCCAGAGAACCAGGATAAACATAAAGGTTATCGCCAATACGCTTTTCCATAGCGGTTTAAGTTCGTCGATTTTTAGCTCGCCGCCGGCGGTGATAGCAATCAAAGATAATGCCAAGCCGTTAATGAGCTGAAGTTGCTCCGTCATTTCATGAGAGACCAGATCCAGGACATAAGGGCCTACGACAACACCGACAATCATGTATCCGGTAATTTTCGGGAGCCGGTAGCGGGAAGCCAGCTTCCCGGCCATATACGCTATCAATAGAATAAAACCTACCGTCATCGTCGAAGGTGTCAGCGGGCCGCCGAGTTCTTCGAGCCACTCGAACTGTTTTAGGCTCCACATGAGCATCATGATGAGAGCTGTGGCGATGACCTGGCTCATGATTTTTGGGGCTCCGGGGGAGGCAAAACGCCTTGCAGCAATCTGCCGGCAAGGAGTTCGTTGATGAAACCGCCTGCGAGGATGGCCGTTACGACAGTATCCAGGAGCGGTCCCGCATAGAGCTGTTTGTATCCCACGACCATGGCGATTGCGAGCGGACCCTGTGCGATGATGCCTCCGAGTGTCGGAAAACGCAGCCGCAGCCGCGGTTCCGCTCTCGAAACCGCCCAAAGGGCAAATCCCTTGGCAAGCAGCCGAATCAATATATAAATGACTAGAAAGCCCCAGGCAAAGAGAGATTTGAAATTCCAGAGACTGCCGGCAAGAATGAGCATGATGAAATAGACGGGGCGCTCGGCATGCCTCAGGACATTTTCCATGAGGAGGTTATTAAATCCGGGAAGATTTGCAAAGATGATGCCGGCGATGAAACAAATAACCACGGGCGAAAGATGAAGGTAGGCGGCGACGCCGGCTGAAAGGGTAATGCCTCCGAGAATGAGAAGCTCACGTTCTGACTCCGTGAGCCGGACCTTAAGCAGATAAAAGAGAATAAGTGCTAATCCAAACCCGACCGCGTGGTGAATGCCGAGCCATACCCAACCCGAGTGTCTCGCCCCGTCGACTTGATCGATATGGAAGAAAGAGTAGAGAAAGGCAAGCGTGAGTATAGGAACAAAGACGTGGAGGCTGACCAGGTATTCGAGGATATGAAGTTTCTTTGCAGCCTCTGTCGACGAGCGCGCATAGTAATGCAAAGTTAAAGAAGAAGAGACGGCACCGCATGCGGTGAGGATAACGGCGGTCGTCCACACATCGAATCTTCCGACGGCAAAGATCTTTGCCGTGAATCCCAAAACAATAAGAAGCCCCGTGAACAATATGGCTGAACTCAAAAGCCCTTCCATCTGAGCCAAGAGGAAGATGCGCTTTGGGAGATGGGCCATGAGTCGCCACTCGAACTGGATGCCCACGATGAAGCCGACCCACCCCAGCCCCAGGTATATTATGGGGTCTAACTGACGAAGGGCCTGCGGCGTGACTATGTTGAAAATGTTAGAGCCGAACAAAACCCCCAGAAAGATAAAGAGGAAACCGCTGGTGAAGAGTTGGTCGAAGATTTTCCAGCGACGCAGAAAACTACGGTAATGGTAGGCTGCCAGGTATCCGATCAGGACACGAGGACAACGAGGCCGAGGATGCCTTGCATGGGGGCCGCGCTACGGGTGTTTCGTTCCGTGCGGGGGCAGTGAAGAAATATTGACGAACCGAGAGAGAGGCACCGTGAAAAGGACGCCTCTGGAGCTCTCAGATTCCCGCAGGCCGGGAATCAGCTCGACAACCTCATCGACCAGACGGGGGTTGTCAACGACTGAGATGACGGTGTAGTTGAAAGGGCCGCCGCCCCGAATAAGTTCCCGTTAGCCGGCAAAAAGGGGAACATCGCGTGCCAGAATACGCCCCATGCCCTGGCTCTGAATAACGGTGGCTCCTGAAATTCCTATTTCGAGAAACCCCTCAAGAACGTGGTCTAGAAATTCCTTCCCCTCGAGAATACACACAAGCATCAATTTTTCAGACTCTGATTCTTTGGCCATTGATACATAGTAGCAAAAGAGCATTGGAATCGCTACTGCAAAAGCATTATACTAACCCGCAAAACGGAGAGAGTTATTATGGATAAGAAAAAAATCCTGATTGTTGATGCCGAGGATAAGTACTGCAATAAGCTTAAAGCCGAATTGGAAAAGACGGGCAAGTATGAATGCGAGATAGTTAAAGAAGGCACCAAGGTCGCCCAAACCGCGGTAGCCTTTCATCCTTACGTCGTCTTTCTGAATGTTATCATGCCGGATAAGCGCGGCGGCGAGATCGCCATGGAGATCCAAGGGCATGAAAAGCTTAAAAAGACACGAATCTTATTCATGTCGAAGGATGCCAAAAAGAATCAGGCCGAACTCTTCCTGGGATTAGTGAACGGTATTCCGTTCCACGCGAAACCGATTGTGCCCCGCGGTATCAATCCGCAGGAGCTTGGCGCTAAAATCGAAGAGCTTCCGCTCCCCGAAATTGCGCCGCCTGCCGATGAGGGCGCAACCCCGCCTACAGACGACGGTGCTGCCCCGCCTGCCTCATAAGGACTTCCTTCCCAAATGTTAACCTGATGGACTTATGTTAACATAAGTTAATTATTGACAGGTGATTTAACTTAAGTTAATATCCCCCATTAGGTTAACATAAGGGAGTTATGGACTACGAGTACATGTCGATACCGGAATTCGCAAAGTGCCTGGGCGTCAGCCGTATTGCGGTTTACAAGCGGGTGAAGTCCGGCCACATTGAGGCCAAGCGGATCGGGAGAAACTTTGCGATCCCGAAAAAATGTCTGGCTCAGAGTGTCGGTGGTGAGTTGGACGAAGCAGGGCGCAGGGAGCTTGATCGGGGAGTTAAACGTGTATTTGCAGAGTATGGTGGGGTTGTGCGTCTTATGGGCGAGCGTTGAATGAGGCCTTTGACCGTGAAGGATGTTGAACACATAGCTGCGGCAGTTTCGCGTGAGCTCTCAGGCACCAAGAAGGGGCGTCGGGACATTACTGAGTACCGACCCGAAACTTTGGAACAGTGTTTGATGATTCCTTTTCAAACGTTTGCGATTCGTTCTTCCTATCCTTCGCTTGCATCCAAGGCAAGCGTATTGTTTTACCTGATCATGAAGAACCAGCCGTTTCGGTGCGGCAATCAGCGGATGGCCCTCGTCTCATGGTTCCTCTTTCTTTTCAAAAACAAAAAATGGCTGGAAGTAGAACCGAAAGACCTACATCAATTTGCTGTATGGATCGCGCAAAGTCCTGCCAATGCCAGAGAAGGAGCTCTGAAAGCGATCGAAGACTTTTTGAAGCATCACATGAGCCAAGCTTAAAAAACCGTTGTGGGGACAACAGTGGGGAGGTTGCGGTGGATGATGAACGGCAAGTGCAGGGGGAATTTCTCGAGGAGATTGAAGTACTTCGAGGCCGCATCGCCGAGTTAGAAGAGGTGCTCTCGGGTTTGAGAAAAAAGGAAGTAGAAGTCTACGATGAGAAAGGCGTCTATGAAGGTCTCTTTGAGCAGGATTCCTATCTCGCTCAAATGCTCGGTCCCGACGGCCGCTTCGCATACGTCAATCGTTTGTGGCAAGAAACACTGCGTTACAGCGACGACGACGTGCGTGAAATGACTTTCATCGATATTTTGGCGCCCGGCGAAGTCGAAGCTTGGCAGGCGGTGCTCCAGAGGCTCGTGACGGAGGAAGAGAGCCAGACGGTCCGACTCGCCTTGCAGACCAAAGACGGCCGTGAAGTGCGCGTGAGGGGCCGTGTCAGTCCCGTCATTCGGCGGGGAGACCTGATCAGAATTAATGCTGTATTCGAAGACCTTGCAGTCTTGGAAAAAGTCGAATTGGAGAGGGACAGATTTTTTCACCTCTCGCTTGATATGCTCTGTGTCATTGGTTTTGACGGCTACTTCAAACGCATCAACCCGGCCTTTGAGAGGATCCTGGGCTACTCTGCCGAAGAACTTGCAGAAAAGCCGCTGCTTGATATCGTCTATGAAGACGACCGCAAAGGCACCGGCGAGGAGATGCAAAGACTGGCCGCCGGAGCGCCGAGCGGCCATTTTGAGAATCGCTATCGCTGTAAGGACGGCTCCTATAAGTGGCTCGCCTGGACGAGTTTCCCGGTGGTGACAGACGGGGTTTGTTACGCTGTGGCGCGTGACGTGACGCAGAAAAAACAGCTTGAAGAAGAGCTTCGTAGGCTCTCTTTTACCGATGAATTGACTGCCCTCTACAACCGCCGCGGATTCATGACCTTTACCAGTAAGCTGTGGGAGATTGCGCAACGCTCGGACAAGGGGCTGCTAGTCACCGTCGTAGACATTGATTGTATGAAGGGGATCAATGACCGATTCGGCCATCAAGAAGGCGATCGAGCCATTATTAAAACAGCTGAGATTCTGCGCATGGTATTCCGCGGTTCTGATGTAGTGGCACGAATCGGCGGAGACGAATTCGCGGTAAGCGCCATGGTCGGAGACCAGGACAGCGCTGGGATGATTCGGAGGCGCCTCGATGAACTTCTCGTCAGCCATAATACCGAGGCAGGCGTTCCTTATCCGCTATCGCTCAGTTTGGGATTGGCTTACTGGAATCCTAAAAGTGAATTTTCGATCAACGAGTTGGTTGCCAGCGCCGATGCTTTTCTGTACGAAGACAAAAAGAGGCACCGCGCTATGAGGTCGCAGCCCTAGTCCTGCAGGCTGCTCGATATTTCGGAAACTTTTTTTGCGCGGCGCATCCACACCAGGATCGTTGCGCCCACCCCGGCCAGCATGGAAACAATAACTCCCAGCATGACTAAGACTGCGATGCTCACGGACTTGGCGGCGCGTGAACTCGGATCGCCGAAGCACACCGAGCACGCCCATAAAAGTTTCGGAGAAGTGAGTAAAATCAGAAGTGCAAAACCTATCTGAGCGGGAAGGTTCCTCATGAAGTGCCCATCTTCCTGGTCTTCCCCAGAAACCAGAAAAGATAGAAGACGAGCGAGATGCAGATCCCGAATGCCGCAACGGCCCACCCGAGGTTTACGGCAACGGACCACGTGCCGAACCACGCCAGAGTCGCGATCGAGAGAACGATAAAGAAGATGTGAAAGGATCGGAGTGACATTAGGATGTCATCGCCGGGATGAATAGGAGTACGAGAAAGAACGCGAAGGTCAGCAATAAAATCCAGAAGATAATCTGCTTTTCCGAAATCAAGTGCATGAAGAAAGCCGCCACCAGAGATGCCTTGACGGTCGCGATGATGAGAGCAAGTGCGATCGCTCCCGCAAGCGGCAGGTCGAGATAGGAAACGGCAACCGTGATAACCGTGAGTGCCGCCAATGCCGCAAAAACGCTGATATAGATCTTGACGTGCTTTCGAATTTCTTCTTGTGTGTGTTCCATGGTTTTTCCTATAGTAAATAGAGTACGGGAAACAGAAAGATCCAGACAAGATCGACAAAATGCCAATAAAGACCCGCACACTCGATCCGGCCCAGGAACCGCTCCGGTTCTGTTTGCCACATAGCGCTTCCCGGGAAGAGAAGATAGAGGTTTACGACAATGCCACCGACGATGTGCAGGCCGTGCAATCCGGTTAGCGTATAGTAAATGGCATAAAAGGTGCTTGAGTTCGGAAAGTGATGGTGCTCAAATTTCGCCCCGTATTCAAAGCCCTTTACCACCAGAAAGGCGCATGCCAGCAGGATCGTAAGCCCCATATAGATTCGGAACCTCGATAAATCCTTCATGGCCAGAGAAGCCCAAGACATGACGATCGTGACGCTCGAGGCAATCAGGATCAGCGTGTTTACGGTGGCTAAAGGAACATTCAGGAGATCCGCACCCACCGGCCACTCTGTGGCACCGGTGCGCAAAAGAATATACGCGGAGAAAAGAGCCCCGAAGAGCATGACCTCAGAGGCCAGGAAGCACCAGATGCCGAGCTTTGCATTGGTGACTCCCGTGACGGGATGGGGCTTTGAAATATATCGAATCATATCTGACATAGAATTGAATTAACTCCCAGATTCGTGCTGGGGATGAAAATCCTTTTCACGTCCCGGCACGCTGTACTCATAGGGGCCCCGGTAAACGGTAGGCACCGTTTCGAAATTACCGTGAGGCGGGGGAGAAGGCGTTGCCCACTCCAGAGTTGTTGCCTGCCACGGATTCGTATCGACTTTTTCCCCCCAGAAAATACTTCCGAAGAAGTTAATGATAAAGGGAATCTGCGATAAGGCCAGACACCAGGCTGAGATTGAAATGAAGACATTCAGCGGCTGCGTCGGTTGTGCGTGAGCATATTGCGTCGGATCCCACAAGCGGCGTGAAACACCGGCAAGGCCCATGGAGAACATGGGCATGAATACGCCGTTGATGAAAATAAAGGAGAACCAGAAGTGAATCTTTCCCAAGATCTCGGACATCTTTCTGCCCGTCATTTTCGGGAACCAGTAATAGATTCCCGCGAACAGGGCAAAGATGGTTCCGGGCGCTACGACATAATGAAAGTGCCCGATGACGTAATAGGTGTCATGCAGGTGAATGTCGGATGCCGCTAGGCCGAGGGGCAGTCCCGTGAGGCCGCCAATCCCAAACATCGGCAGAAAGGCAATAGCAAAGAGCATGGGCGTATTGAAGCGAATCGAGCCTCCCCAGAGGCTCAGCATTAAGGAGGTCAAGATAATCACCGAAGGAATCGAGATGATCATTGTGGTGACCTGAAAGAAGGCGCTCATTTCCGTACTCATGCCCACGAGGTACATGTGATGTGCCCAGACGATGAAGGACATGAAGCCGAGAAAAATAACCGAGTACACCATGGATTTATACCCGTAAATCGGCTTGCGTGTATTGCAGGCCATGATTTCCGCGACGATTCCCATCGCCGGGAGAATTAGCACATAAACTTCGGGGTGCGCTAGAAACCAGAAAAGATGCTGCCAAAGCAGGGGGTTGCCGCCTCCGCTGACTTGGAGAATCTCACCGCTTACGACCAGACCGCTCGGCAGGAAAAAACTCGTGCCGGCCAGACGATCCATCAACTGCAGGACGCCGGCCGCTTCCAGCGGAGGGAAAGCCAGGAGCAGGAGAAAAGAGGTCACAAACTGGGCCCACACAAAGAACGGCAGGCGGAAAAATGAAAGCCCATCCGCCCGCAGCTGAATAATCGTGACCAGAAAATTGACCGAACCCAATAAGGAAGATGTAATAAGAAAAACCATGCCGAAAAGCCACCACGTTTGACCGGCAGGCGCAATGTCCGAAAGGGGAGGATAAGCGGTCCATCCGGACTGAGCCGCGCCTTGCGGCAGAAAGAAACTGGCCAGCATGATGACGCCGCCGACGAAATAAACCCAGTAGCTCATCATATTGAGTTTTGGGAAAGCCATATCGGGGGCCCCGATCTGCAGAGGGACAAAATAGTTTCCGAAGGCCCCGACCCCTAGGGGAACGACGCCGAGAAAAATCATGATGGTGCCGTGCATGGTACCTAGCTGATTATAAAACTCCGGAAGCATGATACCGCCGGGCATGAGCGCGTCGCCGAAAAAGCCGCCGATCCACGGCATCGGCTTCGCAGGAAAGGCCAGTTGCCAGCGCATCATGAGCATTAAACAAAACCCCAGTAAGAGAAACAGAAGTGCGGTGATGCCGTACTGAATGCCGATGACCTTGTGGTCTATCGAAAAGATGTATTTCCGCCAAAAGGGGAGTTTGTGTTCGTCATGGCTCATGGTTTTACCTGCTTTGCGAGCCATGTATCGAATTCTGTTTGCTCTTCAACCGTGAAAAAACCCCGCATGCGGTAATGGGCCAGGCCGCAGAACTGGGCACATGCAATTTCAAATTTTCCCGTTTTGCCGGCCGTAAACCACACCGGTATTTCCTGGCCGGGGATGGTGTCCTGTTTGACTCGCATCACGGGAAGCGAAAAACTGTGAATCACATCTTTGGAGGACAGCCTTACGATAACTGGTTTGTTGACAGGCACATGGAGCTGGTTGATTGTCGTAATATCGTCCAGCGCCGCCGGGTCCGTGGGATCCAGCCCAATGGCATTACCGACTTTGACGAGATTCACGTCGGTTTTTCCGAATAGGCCGTCGGGGCCGGGGTAGTGAATATTCCATGCAAACTGCTCGGCGACAACCCGGATCTCAACGGATTCATTGCGCGCAGGCGGCACATTTCGGTACTGATGCATGATTGGGAAAGCGAAGCCCACCAGGAGGACGACTTCAAAGAGGGCCACGGCAACTTCTATATAGGAAGGGGCCTTGAAATGCTTTAAATGGTAGTTCGCCTTGTGCCCCGGGCGTGCGCGAAATCGGAATAGCACGATGATAAGGAAGATAAACCATCCGACGAAAAGCACCGCCATGAAGCCGTGAAAGATGTATATCAGTTGGTCGATCTTTTCGCCACCGACCGACGCATTGAATGGGAGTCCCCAACCGTAATATTTTTCCATGGGCCCTAAAAGTAAAGAATGTCAGTTATGATGGCAGAATTGGCTTGAAGTTTGACATACAAGAAACTTTGCTGTCAAGGGAATATCTGCGTCAATAATGAAGATACGGCAATTTTGAGGTTTAGATTGACAAAAAAGTATATTTAGGATAAACTCATCCCAAATTTGTGCCGAATCTTATGAGAAAGGCAGAGGAGCCGAGGCCAAGGGAATGATCTATTCCAAGACATGTGAATATGCAATTCGGGCATTGTCCTATATTTCATCTAAGGGTAAGGGGGTCTTCACGATGATCCCGGAGGTGGGCCGCGAGACGGGTGTTCCGGGACCTTATGTCGCTAAGATATTTCAGGGTTTAGTCCGAAATGGAATTTTGAATTCTCGCCGAGGGCCCGGCGGTGGTTTCTCTATGAACAAGGCCCCTGAGCAAGTGTCTCTGTGGGAGATTGTTGAAGCCATTGATGATTCGAGCAGTTTTAAAGACGATTGCGTCATGGGACTCAATGACTGTTCTTCGGCGAGTGCGTGTCCGCTGCACGAGGTGTGGGATAAAGCGCGAGCAAAAATTCTCGACAAGCTTCGCAGTTCCACTTTGAAACAGTTGACGGGAAAGAATGCAAAATTCGAGTATCGGGCGCTCAAGCGGTCGAGGTTGAGCGAAACCTTACAACTCGGCATATTAAAGGAGTTAGCATAAATGTCACTTCAAGCAACGTCGCGTAAGAAAATGATTTGGGTGAATATCGTCTTTTTTGCGGTCACGGCTTTGGTGGCCGTCATCGGGGGGCCGCTTTACGTTTTGAAATACGGCGTCAGCCTGCCCGAAGGCCTCCTCTTCGTTTTTTACATGGTGGCCACCGGTTTGAGTATTACGGTGGGATATCACCGCCTTTTTTCCCACGTGGCTTACAAGGCGCATCCCGTGATTCGATTTCTTCTCTTATTTTTTGGTGCGGCAGCGTTTGAACAGACGGCACTCATGTGGAGTTCTCAGCACCGGGATCATCACCGGTATGTTGATACCGAGCGAGATCCCTACAGTATCAAGAAAGGTTTTTGGTATGCGCATGTCGGGTGGATGCTCTTCTGGGAGCATCAGGTCAATTACGACAATGCCGGAGATTTGAAGAAAGATCCCATGGTGATGCATCAGCATCACTACTACTTGGGGTGGTCGGTTGTTAGCGGAATCCTTGTGCCGGTCTTTATCGGGGCCCTGACGGGGCATGCCCTCGGTGCTTTCATTCTTGCCGTCTGCGGCAGGATCACCCTTGTTTACCACGCGACCTTCTGTATTAATTCCGTATGCCATATGTTCGGAAGACCTACCTACGACATCTATGCCACGGCTAAAGATCATTGGTTCATCGCCTTTTTAACATACGGGGAGGGGTATCATAATTTTCACCACCGCTTTCCGGGAGATTATCGGAACGGTGTCCGCTGGTATCAGTGGGACCCGAGCAAGTGGATGATCTGGGTTCTGGCCCGTTTGGGACTCGCGGAGAGGCTGCATCGGGTATCGCCGTTCCGCATTTTGGCGGCCCGTCTTGCAGCCGAGAGTCAGCTGGCGCAGGATAAGCTTCAGACACACAGGTGGCAGCCTGAGATTGAGGTCCGCAGGGCCCTTGAGACATTGAAGCTGAGATATATCAGCCTATGTGCCAATCTCGCTGTATGGGAAAAGGCCGCTCGAGACTCTCAACGTATCTTTCAGCAGCAAGTATCAAAACAGTCGCGCGAATTGCAGTGCTCGGCTTCGAAAAAGGTCGAGGAGGCAAAACGTCAATTTGCCGTGACCCATGAGCGCTGGAGGGAATTGATCTGCCATAATCCTCTCGACCTGCGGAGGGCCCTTCTGCTAAACTCTCTTGGTTAGTCGATTTGAAAGGAGAGGTTCGGATGGGTCCTGACGGCAGATGGGTGATGCACGATTTTGAGCGGGTTTTTAATGATAGCTACGAGAGGGTGTTGTCGGCGTCCAAAGGGGGCCCGGATTTTTTTGATTCCTTCTATGAAAGGTTTATAGGGTCTTCGGAAGAGATTAGGGCGAAATTCAAGAATACAGATATGATAAAACAGAAGCAGGTGCTGAGGGATTCTCTCTTCCACATGCTTCATTACGCGATTGACGGTTTTGCGACGGAATACCTCGAGCATTTGGCTGTTATGCACGCGAAGACCGAAAAAGATATCCCCCCGGCCATGTACAGAATTTGGCTCGAGAGTCTCGTGGCGACGGTGAAGAAGTGGGATCCGAAGTTTGACAACAAAGTGGAATCCGCGTGGCGTGACGTGATGTCTCCCGGCATCGAATTCATGATTGCGAAATACGAATCATGAAGCAAAAGGTGATTACAGAAAAAACGGTTTCGAAAGCTATTTACTCGGTCTATCAGCCGATTATCCAATTAGAAGACCAAGCCATAATCGGCTATGAGGCACTTACCCGTGGGCAAGGTGTGGGAAGATATCCCCAAGAATTGTTCCGCCGCGCCTATATGGACGGGATGGTGATTTCTCTCGATTTCGAGTGCCTTCTTTCCGCAATTAAGGTTTTACCTATCCTTGGCAACGGGCACCTGCTGTTTCTTAACGTGGAACCCATGACGTTGGCTCGAAGCTTTCGCGCTAAGCATGACGGCGAGTTTTTCTTGAAGAAATTTGCAAAATATGCCGAGAACATCGTTTTCGAGTTGACCGAGGGCATGAAGATGAGCGACTTTGCTTATGTGAAACACGCGGTTACCTTCCTGAGACGAATGGGTTTTCGATTTGCACTGGATGATGTCGCCGACGTCGGGTACAAAGTCCTCAAACTGATTTCTCTTAAGCCCGACTTTATTAAACTTGATATGTCTCTGGTCCACGGACTCAGGGAAGATCGCATGCACCTTTTGCTGATCAAGCGATTGACCGAAGAAGCCCGCGCGTGTCACGCCCGAGTCGTTGCGGAAGGCGTCGAATCCGAAGATGAGATCGAACCGCTGCGAAAAATGGGTATTGAGTATGCACAGGGATTTTATTTTGGCCGTCCCAAGAAGACACTTCAGCGCAAACCTTCCAATTTATAATAGAGATTACTTGCCTTTATGACTAAGAAAGTAGTGATCGTCGGGGGAGGTATATCCGGGCTTACCGCGGCGTACCGTTTGAGTGAGCTTATGCGGGAGCGCAAGACGGCCGTTCGGATCCATGTCCTTGAAGCCGCCGAGCGTTTCGGCGGGGTGATCGAGTCGACACCTCAGGATGGATTCTTACTGGAACGCGGCCCCGATTGTTTTACTGCCGAACCGCCGCATGCCGTGAATTTATGCAAGCGGCTCGGTCTTGAAAAAGAACTTGTCGGTGTGAGTCCGGAGAACCGGCGTTTACATCTCTGCCATAACGGCCGTCTCTTTCCCTTCCCCGATGGTTTCCAACTCATCGCTCCGGTGAAAGCAAGCAGTTTGCTGCATCTCCCTTTCTTGAGTTTATCTGCGGTTATCAGGATGGCTTGTGAACCGTTAATCCCGCCGCGAAATTCTCCGGGCGACGAAAGTCTTGGTGCGCTTATCCGGCGCCGTTTCGGCGGTGAAGTCGCCGAAAGAATCGGCCAGCCGCTCTTCGGCAGTATTTTTTCCTGCGATATCGATACCCTAAGTGTGCAGGCGGCCTTTCCGCGCTTTGCCGAAATGGAAACGAAATATGGCAGTCTGGTGGCGGCATTCCGGGCAATCGCCAAAAAGCACGCGGCGAAGCAAGTGAAACCGGGCGAACGGCCGCCGAGCATTTTCTACACGTTCGCAGACGGATTGCAGACTTTAGTTGATCGATTAGTTGAGAAGCTTAAGGAATCCGATCTGCGGACATCCGCCGAAGTCGAGTCTATCGGAAGAGGAACTTCATGGGAGGTCACTCTCAAAGGGGGCGAGAGGCTGGAAGCGGATGCGGTCTGCCTGGCCCTGCCGTCTTTTTGCAGTGCCAAACTCTTGACAGGTATCGCACCCGAAACCGCGCATGCCCTGAAACCGGTCGCGCGCAAGTCCATGATCACCGTGAATATCGGATTCGCGGCCGGTGATGGCCCGTCCTTGCCGGCGGGATCCGGATTTATCGGGTCCCCCAAGGACAAGTTTGAAATTTTGGGATGTACTTTTTCGAGTCAGAAGTTTTCAAGCCGGGCACCGGAGGGATCGTCTCTACTCCGTGTTTTTATCGGGGGGACGTCTTGTGAGGCGCTGTTATCCGCATCTGATACTGAGATCGGTGATTTCGCATTAGAGAAGCTACGAACAGTGCTAAAAATAGTGACAGGCCCTCTGTTTGTGACCGTGAGCCGATATCGGGGAGTCATGCCGCATTACCAGCTGGGACATCTGGATCGCGTCGCGGCCATCGAGGGCTCACTCAGGGAGTCTCCCGGGCTCTATCTTGCGGGTAATTCCTTCCGCGGCGCCGGTATTCCGGCCTGTATCGAACGCGCCGAAGCGACGGCTGTTTCTATGGCGGAATTCATCACTTTCTTCGAAATGAGTTTAAAAGGTGTTTGAGTAAATCCGGCATTTTGCTAAGCTTACGTCCTGTTAAGATTAAATCCTATTCCGAAGTACACTAAAGCCAACACCAAACCCGAACTATAATAAGGAGAAGATTGACCATGAAAAAGACGCCCATGATGTTCATTTTATGTGCCGCTCTAACCTTTGGTTCTGCGGGCCCGGGGATGGCTGATGATGCCCGATTGATGAGTATGATTCAGAACATGCAGACACAGATGGAAGGCATGCAGAAACTCATCGCGGCGCAGGGGGCCGAAATTCAGGCGCTCAAGAAGCAGAGCCCCGAGAGATCCGTACTCCCGGAACCGGCCGGTAATTTTAAGGAAAATCTAAAAGCCAGTATCGGGGATTCGGACAGATGGCTCAAAGACCTCGACTTCAAAGGCGACGTGCGCCTGCGTTATGAGGCCCTGGATTTTTCAGACGGAGAAACGGTAAAGGGAACAAGAGACCGCAACCGTTTTCGCTACCGGTTGCGTTTCGGCTGGGATAAACAATTGTATGACGACCTTAGCCTCGGTTTTTGGCTGGCCTCGGGGGATACCGCCGCCGGAACGTCAACCAACGACACGCTAGATACCGATTTCTCAAAGAAACTTATTTGGATCGAGCGCATTTATGTGAACTATACCCCGAGCTACATTAAAGGTCTCCGGATCACGGCCGGTAAGTTTGAGAATCCGCTTGTTTCCACGGCGTTGGTTTGGGACAGTGACATCCGGCCCGAGGGGTTGTACGAGCATTACAAATTTTCACTCATGGGCGGAAAGGTCAGTCCCTTTGTCACTTTGGGGCAGTGGATCCTGCAGGAGGATTCCGTAGGCGCACCCGGTGATGCCGAGCTTTTTGTCTACCAGACGGGGCTCGATTGGATCGCGTCCGATGATTTCTTGAACGATCAACCGCTCAAGGTAAAATTGGCGGCGTCGTATTATGATTTTACCGATTATGGCGATTCCTTTGTCGCGGCCGGCGGGAATCCGCTTCAGGCCAACGGGAACCTTGCGGCACAAGATTTTAATCTCGGGGATGTCTATTTCGAGACCCGATTTACGCCTATTAAGATCGGGGATAAGCCGGTTCCCTTGAAACTCTTTGCTCACTATATCCAGAACTTTGACGGCAGTGCCATCCAAACCACTACGAGCCTGGATGATCAGGATTATGCGTATGGCTATGGCCTCCAAGTCGGAGAAATCAAAGCGCCGGGGGATTGGACGTTCTATTGGCGCTACGGTTTCATTGCCCCAAATGCGGTTCCGGGCGGGTTAGCGGATGCCGATTTTGGCGCCGCGAATCGCCGCGGTATGCAGGGCAGTTTCACTTACCGCCTGCGTGACAATCTGGATTTTGAGTTCACGACTTATTTAACCGGTAACGTCACCGGCGTGGACACGGAAAACAGAACCTTCCAAAGCAACTTGTTAATGAAGTTCTGAACCTTAAATGCATCCGAACGCGTTTGATTTTAGGGAGCGGCCGTTTCTGGTTATCTGGGAGACGACGCATGCCTGCGACTTGGCCTGTGTGCATTGCCGGGCTTCGGCCGACCCGAACCCGGCTCCCGACGAATTAAACCACGAAGAGGCACGCGAACTGATTCAGGGCGTCAAGGATATGGGGACGCCCATTCTTGTCTTCAGCGGCGGAGGTCCGTTGAAACGCCCCGACCTTGACGACCTCGTCCGTTATGCCAAGACGCTGAAACTGCGCACAGGAGTCATTCCTGCGGTGACGCCTGCGCTTACCCCCGAAAGAATTCAGGCTTTAAAAGATTGCGGGCTCGATCAGATCGCCTTCAGTCTGGATGCGGCACGGCCCGAGGAACACGATGCCTTCAGGCGGGTCGGCGGTGTGTTTGACCGCACCATGGAAAGTATTCGCATTGCCAATGAATGCGGCCTCGCCGTTCAGATTAATTCGCTCATCAATGTACACAATCAGGAAAATCTGGATGAGTTAATTGAACTCATTGCCGGTTTCAATATCGTTTTCTGGGAAGTCTTTTTCCTGGTGCCCGTGGGCCGGTGCTGGGGTGGACATCGGCCATCGCAGCTTACGGGGCCTTTATCATTCCGAAGGTATTTGGCCAACAGATTAAAGCCGGCCATGCCGAGTATGCCCTTTATGGTTTTACGGTTTATTATTTGATTTGTCTTGTGTTAAACTGGCATTTCTATGATCGCAAGAATTCTGGAATTCAGTGTTGAGTAAGGCAGTACAGCATTAAAGTGTCTCCGAGTTCGGAACCCTAAAGCGAGCGGGTTGCTCCCAGGGGTACCGGGACCTGAGGGTCTTTCTGGAAACGGAAGGGCCTCCCGAGTTGTGCGGCGAACTTGACGTCCGTCAGCGTGACGAATTGGAAAGGAGAAAAAAGTGAATCATGTTCCGCTTGTCGACTCCTATGGTCGGCATATAAATTATCTGCGTATTTCGCTTACCGAAGCGTGCAATTTCCGCTGCGTTTATTGCGTCCCCAAGGAAGGTCTCCCTGCGCAAGTGAAGCCATCAGGCTTTCTGACTCCGGATCAGATCGCCAGATTCGCGCGCATCATCAGCGGTTTGGGTGTCTACCGCGTTCGCTTGACCGGAGGAGAACCCCTGCTTCGCACTGATATTCTCGAGATCGTCCGCAAGATAAAAGATGTGCCTGGGATAACGGACCTTTCGATTACGACAAACGGGAGCAAGCTCGTCCCTCTGGTGCACTCGCTCAAGGCCGCCGGTCTTGACCGGGTCAATATCAGTTTCGACAGTGTCGACCCCGAGCGGTTCAAGAAGATTACCTTGTCGAATGCGTATGCGGAGGTGTTGGGGGCCGTGCATGCAGCGGTTCGTGCCGGGTTCCCGGTGAAACTCAACATGGTGATCCTTAATGGGGTTACACCCGGTGAGATCATCCGCTTTGTGGAACTTGCCGTGAAATTTCCTTTGGAAGTTCGCTTCCTGGAATTTATGCCGCTTTGCGGCAGCGGTTGGAGTAATGATCTCTTTTATCCGATCGAAAAGGTTCGTGAGATCGTTCGGGAAAATTTCAAGCTCGGGCAGGTAGAAGCCCGGGGTTCGGAAGTCGCGCAATCATTCCCACTCGAGGGTGGCTGCGGTAAGGTCGGTTTTATTGCGTCGCTAACAGAATCGTTCTGCGAGCAATGTTCGCGCATGCGCCTGTCGGCCGACGGCCAGATCTATCCGTGTCTCTTTTCGGACACCCGCGTGTCAGTAGCGGAACTATTACGCCGGGAAGCTTCGGACGAAGCCGTAATCGAGGCGATTCGGCATGCGGCCCGCATCAAGCCTGCGGGGAACCAGTTCAAAGAACGTCCTTTTGAGAAAGATACGGGCAGGGCGGTGGAGGTTCATGAAACTCCGCTCATTCATCATATCGGAGGTTAATTTTATGACGAGTCAAAAACTAGCAGTAAAAAAAGAGAAGGGGAATACTGTGTCCCAGTTGCAAGGGGGGCAGATGCGCTCGGTTACGGACAAGATCGACACGCACCGCATCGCGACGGCTGTAAGTTCTGTTCGCGCGAAGCCTGAAACCTTGGAGCGCCTGAAGGCAAACGATGTCCCCAAAAAGGATGTCCTGTTAATGGCGCGAGCCGCGGGCATTATGGCCGCGAAGAAGACAAGCGAGCTGATTCCGTATTGTCATCCGCTACCTATTGATGTGGTTGAAATTCACTTTGAGATTACGGCTGACGCTGTGGTGATAACGGCCCTTGTCGAAGCCCTGTGGAAGACCGGCGTTGAAATGGAAGCGCTGACGGCAGCTTCGGTGGCAGCGTTGACGGTCTACGATATGCTAAAACCCGTTGACAAGGACTTGGAGATTGTTTCCACGCGGCTACTCCGGAAGAAAGGGGGAAAGTCGGGGTTCCGGGAGTGGACACCCGAAGGTTTTAAAACCGCGGTAATCGTCACCTCGGACGGCACGGCTCAAGGAAAGCGCGAAGACAAATCGGGAAAAATCATCCGCGAACGGCTCGAAGCCCACGGCTTGACGGCACTCTACAAGGTTATTCCCGATGATAAAGAATTGATCCGCGCCACGCTTACGGCCTATTGCGATGAGGGGGTTCATCTCATTTTGACTACCGGAGGAACGGGCCTGGGGCCGCGTGACGTGACTGTCGAGGCCACCGCTGAGATCATGGATCGGGAGATCCCCGGTATTATGGAAGCGGCCAGAAGCTATGGTCAGCGGCGCACGCCCTACGCCATGCTGTCGCGAGGATTAGCGGCACAGCGCGGCAACAGCCTCATTATCAATTTGCCCGGCTCTTCAAACGGGGTACGCGAGTCGCTGAATGCGATCTTTCCCGGGATATTGCACGCCTATTCCATGATGGGGGGAGGCGGTCACTCGTGACGGAGCTTCCGGCTTGGCTTATCGCCGGGTTTTTCCTCATCGCCCTCTTTTATTCAATGGTGGGTTTTGGCGGAGGCTCTTCTTACTTGGCGGTTCTCGTCTTGGCGGGTCTTTCCTATCAAACCATTCCGTCGCTCGCCCTTTGCTGCAATCTCATCGTTACCGCAGGGGGCTGTTGGCATTTTTATCGTGCCGGCCATTTTCGTATTAGAAATGTTCTGCCGTTTATTATTCTTTCCGTTCCCATGGCGTATCTGGGCGGGAGAATGCATGTCTCGAAAGAGGTTTTCTGCATCCTCCTGGGATTTTCCCTTTTTGCCGTAGCCGTTCGAATGTTTATGCCTAATCGCATTTCTCAGGATCCCCGAGAAATCTCGGTGAAGCATGCGTGGGCGATTGGCGTCCCTCTCGGCGGGGCATTGGGGTTGTTGGCAGGAATTGTGGGTATCGGCGGCGGTATCTTCCTTAGCCCGCTGCTCCTACTCATGCGTTGGGTCACGGTCAAGCAGGCCGCGGCGGCTGCCAGTTTTTTTATCCTATTTAATTCTATTTCCGGTCTAGCGGGACAGCTGCAAAAGGGAGCCGTTGATGCGGCGCTACTGTTGCCGCTCGGGCTTGCGGTGTTTGCCGGCGGCCAGATCGGATCGCGGCTCGGCGCCTATCGCATACCCGTCATACGATTACAGCAGATGATTGGGGTTCTGGTTTTGTATGTCTCGGTCCGGCTGATCATGGGGGCCTTATGATTACAATTAATGAAGCGCAAACGCGAATACAGAAATCGATTCCTCCTTTACGGACCGAGACGCTGCCTCTCGGCCGATCCTTAGGTTACATCCTAGCCGAAGACATTAGAGCGGGCGTCGATTTGCCGACAGCGGACAACTCGGCCATGGATGGCTTCATTTTAAGGTCTCGCGATACGGCTTCCGCGTCTGCGGTGCGCCCTGTGCGTTTACGTATTCGAGGCGCCATCAAAGCGGGGGACCGAGGACCGCGTCTCCTGGCTAAGGGAGAAGCCTACAGGATTATGACAGGTGCATTTATTCCGCGCGGGGGTGACACCGTTCTCATTAAAGAGAATGCGGTTATCGAGAAGGGGAAGCTTGTCATTGCCGCGCCCCTCAAGCCGGGTTCTCATATCCGCCGCAGGGGTGAAGAGCTGCGTAAAGGCAGCAAGATCCTGAAAATGGGCGGTGCCATTCATCCCGGCATCGTCGGCATTCTGGCTTCCGTTGGGCGCGATCGCATCAAGGTTTTCACCAAACCGCGAGTCTCCGTGATTGCGACGGGCAGTGAACTCGTCGAACCCGGCCGCAGACTCAGAAGGGGCCAAATCTACAATAGTAATGCATGGATGATTTGGGCGGCGTTGCAATCCATGGGCGTGACCCCTGTTGCCGTGATGACGGCGCGCGACCAACTTTCCGTTTTGAAGACGGCGGTTAAAAAGGCGCTCGGCAAGAGTGATCTTGTCATTATTATGGGCGGCGTCTCAGTCGGAGATTATGATTTTGTCAAAGACGTGCTCGGGGGATTCGGAGTGCGTCAAATCTTTTGGAAGGTAAAGCAAAAGCCGGGTAAACCGCTCTATTTTGGAAAGCAGGGGCGCGCACTTGTCTTCGGCCTGCCCGGAAACCCGGCCAGCGTTTTTACCTGCTTTTATGAATATGTCTTCGGCGCAATCAGGCAGATGTCGGGGTTTCGCCGTCCCTACTTGCGGCGTGAAAACGTGATGCTCCAAACGCCCATTCGCGGCGACGCGAAACGCAGTCTACTGCTTAAGGCGAAAATGAGTACGCGGTTCCGAAAGAGAACCATTGCACCCCTGGGATTTCAGGCTTCCCATATGATCTCATCGCTGCGTGATACGGATAGCTTCATTGTAATCCCCCCCGGCCGAAAGACCGTAGCTAGGGGAAAGAAAGCGACGGCGGATCTATTACCCTATGCCGTGGAGGTCGAATCATGAAGATAAAGGTGTTATTCTTTGCGCAGTTTCGTGATTTGCTCGGAGCCGCCGAAAGGTCAGTCGAGGCTGAGGAGGGAACCACGGCGGGGAACCTTGTGAAGTCCCTTTTGGAAGAGAGCGGCAAGTCTAAGTATCACGAGCTTCCCGTCCTGTATGCGATCAATGAGAACTTCGAAAAGGCGGAGACCGTACTTCGAGATCAAGACGTACTGGCCGTGTTACCGCCGGTTTCGGGAGGTTAATGTGTTCTTGACGCGTGACCCCATTATTCCGGGGGTTTTTTTTAGCCGGGTTTTGGATCCGACTTGCGGCGCGGCGGCTACCTTTGTAGGTGCCGTTCGCAATCATCATGAGGGCAAGCCCGTGCATGAACTCTGTTACGAGTGCTACGAGGTGATGGCAGAGAGGCAGTTGGCCCACATTGCCGACGATGTGAAAAAAAAGTACGGCGTTTTCTCGGTGCGGATCTCACACCGGGTTGGCTGGCTTCAGATCGGCGACGTGGCCGTGGCCATCGAAGTCAGTTCGGCGCATCGCGATGAGGCCTTTCGCGCTTGCCGCGACGTCATCGAACAGATCAAAGTGAGTGTCCCGATATGGAAAAAGGAAGTCTACGCGGACGGCACTTCCGAATGGGTCATTTGCACGCATCAGCATCAGGAGATCTCATGAATCGGCCGTTTGTAGGCATTATCCTGGCGGGGGGCAAAAGCCGCCGTTTCGGAAAGGATAAGGCGCTGGCGGAGGTTGGCGGACGCTCCATGATTGAACACGCCGTTTCCCTCATGCGCTTGCTCGGAATGGACCCGTGTATTGTGACCGCGCCGTCGCGGGATTACCGCTTTACGTCCTGCCGTATTGAAGCGGACATCTTTCCGGACCGAGGACCGCTGGCCGGGCTCTGCACGGCGTGCCGCCTTTTTCCGGCGAGGCGTCTTTTAGTGCTGACCTGCGACATGCCGGGGCTCGACGTTCAGACCTTACGAAGGCTTATTCAGTGCCACGATCCCCGGAGCACTGCGACGGTTTTTCGCACGTCCGCAGAGCTTGTCCATCCGTTTCCCGGAATCTACGAGGCTTCCCTTGCCGGCGAGATTCTCCGGCATCTTCACGCGGGTCAGAGCTCCATGAAAGGTTTTTTGGCAGGGCTATCCCGGGTCCGGTTCATTTCCGCCGGGCCGGCAAGTCTTAGTCTTACCAACATCAATGACGAAAAGACATGGCAACAGTTTAAGGTGAAGGTCGCAGGGAGGGTGTGATGAGCACGGGCTTAGAGAGTCTCTATCGCATGAGTGTGGAACAAAATCCCATCGCAATAATGATTACCGACACCGATGGCAATATTGTCTACGTGAATCCGCAGTGGACGTCCCTTACGGGTTACACGCAGAGAGAGGTTGTCGGCGAAAACCCCCGTCTTCTGCAGTCGGGCAAGACGGAACTCGGTGTTTATAAAGATCTCTGGCAAACCATAACCTCGGGTAAGGTCTGGTATGGGGATCTGATCAATAAGCGCAAAGACGGAGAGATCTACGTGGAGTCCATCTTCGTCGCACCTCTGAGGTCTGACGCCGGAAGGACAACTCATTATTTGGGCGTGTGGCAGGATGTTACCGAGTTACGCGAGGGCGAGAAGAAGCTGGCTCATGCGGCTCACTTTGATTTCCTGACAGGCCAGTATAACCGCGGGCATATCCTCGAAAGGCTGGAAGTCGAGGTTGAACGTGCGGCGCGTTATAAGCGCCCGCTTTCGGCAATGATGATCGACATGGATGACTCCAAGGCCGTCAATGATGAACACGGCCACCTGGTCGGGGACCGAATTTTAAAGGCCTTTTCCACGCAAGTGGCACAGAGCATACGTAAAATGGATCTCCTGGGGAGGTATGGCGGGGATGAGTTCCTCGTGGTGCTGCCTGAAGCGACCCTGGAAACCTCGACGGTGGTTGCCAAGAGAATTCAGCAGAGTCTGGCCGATTATCGGCATGACGTGGTCGGGGACGTGACGAGTTTTACCTGCAGTATCGGGTTAATGTCCTTTTCTGACGCGGAAAAAATTGACAAAACTCTTTTGATTGAGAAAATTGACCGCGCCCTGATGAAGGCTAAGCGAGCAGGGAAGAATCAAGTCGTTGTCGAATAGGGGAAATCTATGGAAGAGCAGGATAAAATCAGAAAAATGTTCGGCATCAAGCCGGAATTGGCCGGGGTGATTGCTTGTCTGCAGGAGATTGAGTTGATCTGCGGGGCTCTCGAAGACCGCAGCGACCTCGAAGGTGCAGGAACTGCGGCGGAGATGAAGCGAAATGTGCAGCGCTGTCTGGCGGATAATTCAGGCGCCCATGCCCGGCAGCTAATGTCCTTTTTGAAAGGGCATCACGCGCGTTACCGTGACATTCCCGCTGCTAAGAATCTATTCAAAGCCGAAGTTAAAATTGACGGGACGATGACGACACTTGATGCACTTCTAGTTGAGTTTGCCGAAGTCATTGAAGACTTGCCGCCCTCCGCGTAACCGGATCCATGAAGTCCTTAACAGAGCATCTATGGTTTGAGACCACGAAGCGGCGGGAGTATCTCAATATCACGCCTAAAGTGGAATCGTTGGTCAAAAAAAGCGGTGTCAAGGAGGGGCTCTGTCTGGTTAATGCTATGCACATTACGGCCAGCGTCTATATCAATGACGACGAACCGGGATTGATTCAGGACTTTGACGAGTTCCTGGAGGGCATTGCTCCCTATGATGTGGAGAAGTACCGCCATCACCGAACCGGTGAGGACAACGGGGATGCCCACCTGAAGCGCCAGCTTTTTGGGCGGGAAGTGACCATCGCAATAACAAAGGGTAAGCTTGATTTCGGACCTTGGGAGCAGATCTTTTATGCCGAGTTTGACGGCCGTCGGCGCAAACGGGTCCTCGTGAAGATCATCGGCGAATAAGGAAATTGTAGAGGCGGCTGCAGTCAGGGTATATAATCATCGCGCCATGAAAAAGCCCAAACCGCAAATCGGCATCGAAGACGTTCCTTTGTTTCGCGGCCTTACGAAAGAGGACCTTCAGGCGCTGAAGCCATGTTTGCGGGAGCGCAGCTTCGACAAAGGCGAGGTTTTGTTTCACGAAGGCGCTCAATGCGAGAGGATCTTTATCGTCCGGTCGGGGCGGGTGAAGCTTTACCGGCTTGCCGCGACGGGTCGAGAGCAGATTCTGGAGACCCTGGAGACGGGTGACACCTGTGCTTGTAATCCGGGTGAGAAGACGTGGAGTTGTTCTTCTTCGGCTGAAGCTGCGACACCCTGCAGTGTCTGGTTTTTATCACGCTTCGACTACCTCAAACTGGTTGAGTCGAACTCGAAGTTTACCAACAGCCTCAACCACCTCTTCGCCGAGAAACTTCGCTGCTTCAGCACGCTCATCGAAGATTTCTCCCTGAAGGATTCCCGCTCGCGTCTGGTCAAATTTCTTTTGGATATGCAGGCCAAGAAAAGTGTGACGGCTTCCAAGGACGGGGTGCTCTACATCCCGTTTACCCGTGAAGAGATCGCGCAGAGAATCGGTACGGTCAGAGAAACCGTGGCCCGCCAGCTGCATCAACTCAAAGATCTGAACCTCATCGATATCAAGCCGAATCAAATTATCATCCTCGACAAAGAAGGTCTCGAGGCCCTCCTTCGCCAGTAATTCCCCCGAGCTTAGTTCCATAACCCGTTTAAAACATTTGACTTAGAGCATTCCATTCTGTGACATAGGTCACAGACCGGGTCCTTCCTCTCGCATACACTTTAAAGAGGAGGGTAGTGTTCATGGGCCAAAATGGTAACGGTTCCGCCGGTATTGCGGTTTATATAACGCAGCGTAATGAGACGGCTTTGAAGAAAGCTGGGGAGCTTAACGATTTGCTGACTCGGAGCCGCTATGAAGGCAAAATGCATTTTGGCCGAAATCTAGACGCGATTACGCGGCTTGTTGCTTACTTCGATAAGGAATTCGGGGAGCATTTGCGGTTGGAAGAAGAAGTGATCTACCCCTATCTAGAGAAACACGTGCCGAAGTCGCGCAGTCCGCTGGCTTTCCTCAGGGGCGAGCATGCGGACTTCAGGTCGCGTTTGGGTGAGATTAAATCCTGTGCCGCGCGGCTCGGCAAGCAGAAAACAGACAGTGAGCGTTCACTGATCTTTGAGATGCTTCAAAACACGGGGGTCTATCTGGTTTATTGGACAAGAAATCACTTGCATGCTGAAAACGAAAGCGTCTATAAGATGATAGACAATCAGTTGTTACCGGAGGAAAAAAGAGAGTTGTCGCGCGAAGTGACAACTTATGCAGAATCCTTAGCCAAAAGGAATTGATTAAGCGTGATCAGTAAGGAAGAACTCACGGAAATACTAAAGGCCGTCATGAAGTTTGAAGAGGAGATGACGCCGGTCATATTCGAGAAGAGTCTGAGTTGTTTGCGTGAAATCCGGCGCGAGAGCTCGATGACCGAAGAGGACCAGAAGCGGATGCGCGACCTCCTTTTCCGGTTAGTCGATGAGGCCAAGGGTCACGAAAACGTGATTAAAGATCTGATCCGGCGCGTAGAAACGAGTCCTGACCGTGAGTACTAGCGGCAGGATTCGCGGATTGGTACACGCCATCCGCCTGCAGGAAGAGAAGGCGAAGAACGTTTACAGTGGATTACTCGGCCGCCTGAGTGATGACACCCTCAGACGCGATGTGGCCCGGTTTCGCGATGAAGAGGCGAGTCACGTACGAATCACTGATGAGCTCCTGGGTGTTCTCGACAAGTATGAAGCCCGCGGCCAATCTTTCGGCGCCCGCCACGGCGGTTTTCTGTGGAAGATTTACGTTATTATCGGCATCGTTCTTGGGATGGGCGCTCCGATCGGCTGCATTTTGATTCGTTACCTGTGGCAGCAACCCGAGGATCTGAGCCTTTGGTGGAATCACGAGTTCAGTCAAAACCGATGGTTTTATGTGTACATGACGGTCGGCACCGTTTTCACCTTCAGTCTGTCGGGATGGGTCGTTGGATTTGTCCACGATCGTCTTAGTGCGCAGGCCAAGAAGCTTACCCTGCAGACGCGGGTCTTTGAGGAGCGCTCGGAAAAGGATTCGCGTACCGGGCTTTATAATTTCGCGGCCGTCAAAGACCGGCTTATGAGCGAAATTGAGAGAGCTAAGCGCTTTGGTTCACCGCTGACCTGTCTGATGATCGATATCGATAATCTCAAAGAGGTCAATGATACCCATGGCCACCCTGCCGGTGACGAAGTCATTTATTACGTATCACAAGTCCTAGAGAATGAGATTCGTGTTATCGATACGGCGGCTCGCTATGGCGGCGATGAGTTCTTTGTGATATTGCCGGTTACGCCGAGTGACGGGGCACGCACCGTGGCCGAAAGGATTCGCGCGAAGGCCGCTGACGGGGTAGCGGTGCACGGCGGCACGCTTATCAAGACGTCGGTGAGCATAGGGGTGGCAGGCTATCCCTCGTCGCGAGTGTGGGATGTCCACTCTCTCATTGAGGAAGCCGATCGGGTTATGTATGAAGCGAAGCATCAAGGGCGCAATAAAGTCGTTTTACCCGAGGAAATCAAAGATGAATCTTAGAGGGAATGAAAAAAAGGCGATGATCGGTAAGCTCCTCGTCGACATGGAAGAAGAAGATGTCGCTATCAGCCTCTTTGACATTTTTATGAAAAATACGGATGAGCTCGAATATTTCCCGGAGGAGGAGCGTTCGCGGGTAGTAAAAATTCTAAAGCGGCTTTCCGACGACAGTAAGAGGCATAAGGAAATGCTGTGGGAAATTATTGATCGTCTGGGCAAGGGGCACCCATGAAAAAGGAGTTCCTTCATAGACTGTGGCGGTTGAGATTCGATAAGATGCGCAAGACGGAAGAGGAAGCTGCTTGGGCTTACCAAGATATGCTCGATAAATGCCTTGTACTGCTCAGCAAGCAGGACCCTGTTATCGAGATGCTCCGTACCCTCGTTCGCGAAGAAAGAATTCATGAAAAGTTGGCCGAAGAGCTGGGCAAGATATGCCAGCGTTGCCACCCTGAAGTGGAGTCGGACTAGGTGAGCCAAGATCAAGAGGAAAGACCGGTCAATCGGGGGCGGCGGTCATTCATGGAGCGGGCCGCCTCTTTTTTTATGATGACCGGGCTGGTGGCCGGCTATGGTTATTTTCTATCCATTGCGGCCCGCTTCCTGTATCCCGCGGACGGTCAGAAAAAGGGGTGGCTCTTCGTTAAAACCCTAAAGGAGTTTGAACCGGGTCAGTCTCATGAATACTATTCACCGGCCGGTGAGAAAATCGTGGTCACCAGGCAGGGAGCTGCCGACATCGCCGAAGATTTTACCGCATTATCCAGTACCTGCCCTCATCTGGGATGCCAGGTACATTGGGAAGCAAACAATGACCGGTTTTTCTGCCCGTGCCACAGTGGTGCTTTTGATCTTAACGGCCGGGCTGTTTCCGGGCCGCCGGCCGATGCGGGGCAGAGCCTTCCGCGTTATCCCTTAAAAGTCGAGAACGGTCTGCTTTTTATCCAGACGTTACTCAAGAAGATATAAAGGGTTTTACCGTGGGTTCGTTAAAGTCGTGGTTCCAGGAGCGTCTTCCAGTTTCCGGAGAACAACTTCGTGAAATGACGAATGAACCCGTGCCCAATCACCTCAAGAGGTGGTGGTTCTGTCTGGGCGGTACGCCGGCCTATCTTTTTCTTATCCAGATCATGACGGGAATTCTCCTGGCATTCTACTACGAGCCCTCGACCAAGACCGCGTATGAGTCCGTCCGTTATATCACCGAAGAAGTCAATTTCGGGTGGTATTTGCGCAGTGTGCACAAGTGGGCTGCCACATTTATGATTGCGTCGGTGATCTTACATCAGATGCGTGTTTTCTTTACGGGGGCCTACCGGAAGCCGCGTGAGATCAATTGGATGGTCGGCATGACCCTGCTCGTATGCACACTACTGACGGGCTTTACCGGCTATAGCCTTGTTTACGAACAACTGAGTTACTGGGGGGCTACGGTCGGTGCGAACATTTCCGACAGCATTCCCTGGATCGGCGGATTTCTCAAAAAAATGATGCTGGCGGGAGACACGTACAACGAGAGGACACTCTCCCGCTTTTTCGTGCTGCACGGCGCCATTCTACCGGCCACGATCGTGGTGTTATTGATTGTCCATATTTCGATTATTCGCCTGCAGGGGATTACCGAGCTGAAATTCGAGGAGGACCGGGACGATAAGCCCGGTCATTTCAATTTTTTCCCGGATCATCTCATGACGGAACTGATCATCGGTCTGGTGCTGATGATTATCCTTAGCGCCTTGGCCACGATTTTGCCGGCGACACTCGGCGAAAAGGCGAACCCCCTTGTCACGCCCGAAGTCATCAAGCCGGAATGGTTTTTTTATGTGATGTTCAGGTGGCTGAAACTCTTTTCGGGCACCACGGCGGTCCTGAGTACGGGGTTCATTGTTTTTACCATGTTTTTTTGGCCCTTTATTGACGATTGGCTGCGGAAGAAAACGCGTGTTTCTGAGATCAGTGTTTGGATCGGCATCGCGGCCGTCTTCGCTATCGTGGGTCTTACATTATGGGAAGCTATCGTCGCACATTGAGAAAACGCGAATCTTAGAAAGGAGTTAGGCCATGTCACTCAGGACAAAGCAATTCATTATCGCAGGTCTCGGTTTCATATTTCTTTTGTCGCTCGTTTTTGTCGAATGGCGTGAGGTCATTCGGAAGCAGGAAGAAGCGGGGCTGGCCAAGCCGCACATTGCGGTGCCGGAGAGTTCGGCAAAGTGTGTCGAATGCCATCGGCAGGAAACGCCGGGGATTGTGGACCATTGGGAGGGGAGCACGCACGCGCAACGCGGGATAAGCTGTTTTGAATGTCACCAGGCCGTGAAGGGTGACGCCGACGCCTTCGACCATTATGGAGCAAAGATTGCGACGGTCGTTTCTCCGCGGGATTGCGCGCGTTGTCACTCGGACGTGGCCAAAGAATTTTCCGAAAGCCATCACGCCAAGGCCGGAAACATATTGGCATCGCTCGATAATTTTCTCGCGGAAACGGTTGAGGGGTCACGGGGCTTCTTTAATCCGCACTCGCCGACGCCGGGCATGGCGGTCGACAAAGTCAATGGTATGGCGAGCGCGTTTTCGGGCTGTCAACAATGTCACGGCAGCAAGGTGGGCTTACAGTCGACCGACGGTGGTATGATCACTGCCGATGATCTCAAGCCCGATGAAGACGGCCAGCCGACCAATGAAAGTGCCATCGGCCGTATCCTCAAGGATTCAAACGGTAAGCCTCTCTATCATCCGGGCACTTGGCCGAATACTGGAATTGGCCGCATCAATTTGGATGGGTCACTCGGATCATGTACAGCTTGTCATTCCCGCCACGATTTCTCACCGCGCCGGGCACGGCAGCCGGAAAACTGCGGGAAGTGCCATTTGGGTCCGGATCATCCGCAGAAGGAAATTTACGAAGAGTCCAAACACGGTGTGGCTTACAGGGACCTTCGCGAGCAGATGAATCTCAATGGGGATTCCTGGGTATTAGGACAGGACTACTCCCAAGCCCCCACTTGCGCGACATGTCACATGTCGGGACATACACGCAATCAGGGAAAGATTACGCACGATCCGGGAGAGCGTATTTCTTGGACCAACCGGCCGCCGGTGAGTTTGAAGATGGACACTGACGCGGATCACAACATCGTTACCGAAACGGATCCCGCCAAAAGAGCGGCGAAAATCGTGGATACCTCGGAGGCAAAGCGTAACCGTATGAAAGCGGTATGTGGTCATTGCCATACACCGGATTACGTCAACGCGTTTTACAAGCAATATGACGACCTGGTGGTTCTTTACAATGAAAAATTCGCCAAGTCGGGCCAGAAAATCATTGGGTCCTTACGCGAACAGAAACTCATTACGGAAACGCAGTTTGACGAAGAGATCGAATGGACCTGGTTCTACCTGTGGCATCATGAGGGACGCCGTGCCCGTCACGGGGCATCCATGATGGCGCCCGACTATACGCATTGGCACGGCATGTTCGAGGTGGCGGATCGCTTCTATATGCATTTGATCCCGCAAGCCCGCGAGATTGCCGATCACGCTGCTTCAGAAGGCAATGTCGCTGCGGCTGCCGCCGTAAACGCTGTGATTAGCGGTATTCTGGCGCGTCCCGAGCATCAATGGTTTGAAGAGGGTGCCGAAGAGCAGATGGCCAAGATCCGCAAGGGGATGGAAGAGCGCTACGGTCAGGGAGGCGAGAGCCAGTCCAAAAAGTAGCTAGAAGAGTTTTCGGAATTTTCCTTGCTGCCATCCGTACAGGAGGGACGGGGTTGTCGTCTGAATCACCACATGCCCCAAGCGGTTCAGTCCGATCGCGCCCATGTAGCCCTTGCGCGCAGATACCTCAGAAAATGTCTTACGGAAAGCCTGTTTAAGGCTGTTCATATCGGCAGCGCGCTGGGCGATGCGAACGGCAAGCGCCGCCTCGATAATTTCCTCTCCGTGGCCGGTGGCGGAGATTGCGCAGTAGTCGGTGGCGTAGGTCGCAGCGGGCATGGGACTGTCACTAACGCGGCCCGGGCATTCATAGCCACGCCCGCCCGTTGATGTCGCGCTCGCCAGTTGCCCGAACGCATCTAATGCAACGGCTCCGACCGTATCACTTCCCGCGGAGCTTTTCTTTTCCCATAGCCGTATGGACCGTGCTGTCCTCGTAGCGCCCGTTTCAAAACCGGCATCGACGGCCCAACGTCTAGCTTCCGGGCCCGCAAGGATGCGCGAGGATTCTTCGAGTAGGGAACGTGCGACGAGTACGGGATTGCGAATCCCTTCTATATTGATCACGCCTGCGAACCGTGACCGCGCGCCGTCCATCACAGCAGCGGACAGACGAGCCTTGCCGTCGGCTTGTAACATGGCGCCCCGTCCGGCATTAAATTCCGGATCGTTCTCCAGCAGGCGCGTGACCCAGGTCACGGCGGCGATCGCATTTGCAGACAAGAGTTTTTTGTAACCGCGGTCCAAGATGCCGGCCATTTTTTTGCGGATCTTTAACCGCCGCCGCTTATCTTTAATAAGGCCGCCGGCTCCGCCCTGAATCACAAGTGTGGGAATGATCCTTCTCATGGTTTAGAAGGTAATTATAACATTGATTTATGACGGAGCCCCGTCTCTCGATACCTAATCGACAGTTTGAATTCTCCCACCCTTCCTGATACAATCACCGCATAAGATTAACCATGGAACGGAGGCCTTTTAATGGCGAAAAAGATCCTGTTGATTGATGACGAACGGACGATGCTTTTTTTGGGGTCCAGCCGTTTGAAGAAGAGCGGTTATGATGTCATAGTGGCTGAGAATGGTGCCGAAGGCCTGGTCAAAGCTCACTCAGAGCGGCCCGATATAATTGTTCTAGATCTGATTATGCCGGAAATGGGCGGATTCGATACTCTTAAAAGGCTAAAAGAATTGAATGAAACGCGCGACATTCCGGTCATTGTTTGTTCCGCCAAAGATCGCCCGGATGATCTTACTCTCGCTAAGGAGCTGGGTGCCGTTGATTATGTGGTGAAGCCCTTTGAGCCCATTCCGTTTCTTGAAAAAATCGCGAAGGCTCTTGCTCCTGCGTAGTTTGCCATTATTTCCTATGCGTATCGACTCCAAGCGCTTCCGCACCCTGATTTTGGGTCTTTCATTGTGTCTGGCTTTTAACGGCATTCCGCTTTTTGCTGCGGGCCCCGAAGAATTTTCCAACCGCCTTGTCCTCGAAAAGAGTCCCTATCTGCTCCAGCATGCCCATAACCCCGTGGATTGGTATCCGTGGGGAGAAGAGGCCTTTGCAAAAGCGAAGGCCGAAGACAAACCCATTTTTCTCTCGGTCGGTTATTCGACATGCCACTGGTGCCATGTTATGGAAGATGAGTCCTTTTCCGACACCAAGGTGGCCGAGTTTATGAATGAGAATTTTGTTGCCATTAAGGTAGATCGCGAAGAGCGGCCGGATGTGGACCAGATATATATGGAAGCGCTCAGGCGCATGACCGGATCGGGCGGCTGGCCGATGAATGTTTTCCTCACGCCTGAAAAAAAGCCTTTTTACGGAGGGACCTATTTCCCGCCTGACGACCGTTACGGAAGCCCCGGTTTTGCCACAGTGTTGAAGTCCGTCAGCGATTCCTGGAATGATGACGAGCGCAGGACAGGTATCCTGCGTTCAGGCGAAGTCTTTTTCAGGGCCATTCGCCGTGAGGCGGAAGAGGCGAATGAGGAAACCGAAAAGTTGGACGAGGCAATTCTTAAGGAGGGCTATGACCGTCTTGTGGCTCGCTTTGATGAAGAAAGCGGCGGTTTTGGGCCGCCCCCGAAATTTCCGCGCGCTCATAGTCTCTCGTTTCTTTTGCGTTATTGGAAGCGTTCAGGCGAAGAGCAGGCGCTAGCCATGGTAGAGCAGACGTTGCTCAGCATGGCCGCGGGGGGTCTTGCCGATGCCCTGGGCGGCGGATTTCATCGCTATTCGACGGACGCTTACTGGAAAGTCCCGCATTTTGAGAAGATGCTCTATGACCAGGCGATTCTGGGGCGGGCCTACGTTGAGGCGTATCAAGCGACACGCAAAACGGAGTACGCCCAGATCGCGCGGGGAATTTTTAATTATGTCCTCCGGGATATGACGGATCCTCACGGTGCATTCTATTCCGCTGAGGATGCCGATAGTGCCGTAAGTGCGGACAAGCCGGATGAGAAAACAGAAGGTGTTTTCTATCTTTGGGCAGATCAACAGGTTGTCGAACTCCTAGGTGCCGAACGAGGAGAGGTTTTCAATTACTATTACGGTGTCGAGGCAGAGGAAAGCATTCTTCATACGGCTCATACGATTAAAGCGACAAGCGTAAAATTTGGTAAGCCCGAAACAGAGATTCGCAAGATCCTGAGGGAGGCACGCGAGAAACTGTTTCAGGCCCGCGTGAAGCGCGTACGCCCGCATTTGGACGATAAGGTGCTTGCCGATTGGAATGGGTTGATGATTTCAACGCTCGCCTATGCCTTCCGCGTTCTCGATGAGCCGCGCTATCGCGATGCCGCGCGCGCGGCCGCCGACGTGATCCTCGAAAAGATGAAGCGCGTCCCGGATGGGCGCTTGCTGCACCGGTTTCGGGACGGAGAGGCTGCGATTGGGGCCTTTATCGACGATTATGCGTTTCTCTCTAACGGGTTGCTCGATCTTTATGAAGCGACCTTCGAAGCGCGGTATCTGGCTGAAGCCGTCAGGCTTTTGGAAGAGATGATTTCGTTATTCGCGGATAAAGAACGCGGGGGTTTTTACTTTTCAGCTCAGGATGCCGAAACCATCATTACGCGCAATAAAGTAATTTATGATGGGGCACACCCTTCGGGAAATTCGATTGCGGCCTTAGCGCTGTTTCGGGCAGGGCGCATTACCATGAACAAGTCTTTCGCGCTCGCCGCTCGCCGCGTGATTCATTTTGCGTCTAGGGACGTTGCCGAGGTTCCCGATGCTTACACGCAGATGCTCATGGCGCTGGATTTTGATCTGGGCCCTTCGCGCGAAATTGTCATTGCGGGTTCTGCTGATGATGAGGCTGCTCATGCCATGGTGAGCGAAGCCTTTGCTGAGTTTCTCCCGAACAAAGTTGTTGTGTTTCACCCGGCTGAAACCGAAGCCGCCAAAGCGATTCAAACTCTGTCTCCTTTTGTAGAAATGCAAGTCCCAATAAACGGAAAGGCCACCGCGTATGTCTGCAAAAATTATGTCTGTGATTTCCCCACGAACGATCTTGAAAAATTCAAAGAACTCCTGGCAGGGTAAGATGAAAAGGGTCGCGCTATTCCTGCTTTTGGCGTTTTTTATCGCAGGTCATTCTTCCTGGGCCGCCGACGAGGTATCTCCGAAGATTATTGACCTGTCGCATGCCTTCGATGAGGACACGATTTATTGGCCCAATGCGGAAGGGTTCACTCTCGAAAATATTTCCAGGGGGATGACGAAGGACGGCTACTATTATTATGCCAACCGCTTTCGGGCGCCCGAGCACGGGGGAACCCACATCGATGCCCCGCGCCATTTCTCAGAATCAGGTTGGACGGTCGACAAAATTCCCTTGGAGCGGCTGGTCGGTCAAGGCGTCATGGTGGATGTCTCGAAGGCGTGTGCCGGAAACAGGGACTATCAGATCCAGATCAAAGACTTTCTCGAGTGGGAAGCCCAGCACGGCACCATTCCGGCCGGGACGATCATTTTTATGAATACAGGTTACGGGAAGTTTTGGCCGAATCGCAAAGCTTACCTGGGAACAGATAAGACCGGGCCCGGATCCATTGCCGATCTCCATTTCCCCGGGCTTCATCCGGATGCGGCTCGTTGGCTGGTTGATGACCGTATTATTCAGGCGGCCGGTCTGGATACGCCGAGTATTGATTACGGCCAATCTAAGGATTTCGCGAGTCATGTTGAACTCTTTAAGGAAAACCTCCCCATCCTTGAAAATCTGGCGAACCTTGACCTTCTTCCGGCAAAGGGATTTATGGTCATTGCCCTACCGATGAAGATTCGTGGGGGAAGCGGCGCGCCGACGCGCGTGATTGCGATTCGCTGAATTTAGGCGATCGGATTCCGAACCTGGGGAGTGTAGGCCAGATTGGGCGAGAGCCATTTCTCCACGGCTTCGACGCTCATGCCCTTGCGTGCGGCATAATCTTCAATCTGATCCCGCTCAATCTTGCCTAAGGCAAAATATTTGGCCTTTAGATGTGCGAAGTAATATCCCGAAACGGATGCGGCAGGCATCATCGCAAAATTCTCGGTAAGATCGACCGCGGCCAAATCAGAAGCATTGAGAAGATCAAAAAGCGTTCGCTTTTCGGTATGATCCGGGCAGGCCGGATATCCCGGTGCCGGACGGATACCCCCATATTTGATGTGAATGAGTTCCTCATTTGCGAACTTTTCATCCGGAGCATAACCCCACAATTCTTTACGCACCCGTTCATGAAGGCGTTCGGCAAAGGCCTCCGCCAAGCGATCGGCCAAGGCCTTGATCATAATCGCCCCATAATCGTCGTTGTCTTTCTCAAAGGCCTTAACGGATTTTTCCGTACCAATGCCAGCGGTTGAAGCAAAAAACCCTAAATAGTCGGGGACCCCGATCTCCTTCGGAGCAATATAATCGCTGAGGCTCAGGTTCGCTTTGCCGTCTGGTTTCTGAGTTTGTTGGCGAAGCGTGTGGATTATCGCCAGGATATTTTTGCGATTCTCATCGTTATAGATCTCGATATCATCGCCTACAGAATTGGCAGGATAGAGTCCTACTACGGCGTTGGCGGTCAGAAGGTTCTCGTCGATGATGCGTTTTAATAGGGCCTGAGCGTCGGCATAGAGCGATTTTGCCTGCTGCCCCATATTCGGGCTCTCAAGTATTTCGGGGAAGCGGCCTTTCATCTCCCAGGTATGGAAAAAAGGGGACCAGTCGATATACTTTGCAATCTCGGCAAGCGGGTAATCACGAAAAACCCGGGCTCCTGTGTGAGCGGGTTTTGCGACAGCGGAGTTCCTCCAGTCCAGCGCGAGCTTATTTCGGCGTGCTTCGGCTATGGAAACATAGGCCACCGCAGACTTCCGGGCCTCATGCTCCTTCCTGAGACGCGTATAGTTGTCTTTTGTCTCTTGGGTGATCTGCGGCCTGGAGGCAGGGTTCATGAGCCGGCTGACGACTCCGGGCGTACGCGATGCGTCGAGCACGTGAATAACCGCGCTTTTATAAGCGGGATCGATCTTTACGGCGGTATGGATCTTCGAAGTCGTTGCGCCGCCGATGAGGAGGGGAGTCGTGAGCTTTCGGTGCTGCATCTCGGCCGCGACATAAATCATCTCGTCCAGGGACGGAGTGATCAGGCCGCTCAAGCCGATAATATCGGCCTTGTTTTTCTCCGCTTCATCCAGGATTTTTTCCAGGGGCACCATGACGCCGAGGTCGATGACTTCGTAGTTATTACAACCTAGTACGACTCCCACGATATTTTTGCCGATATCGTGGACATCGCCTTTAACGGTTGCCATGAGAATCTTTCCGGCTGACCGTGCCGTACTCGACTCTTGTTCCATATAAGGCGTGAGTACAGCAACGGCTTTTTTCATAACCCGGGCGCTTTTGACGACCTGCGGCAGAAACATCTTCCCGGCGCCGAAGAGATCTCCGACGACTTGCATCCCTGCCATGAGCGGGCCTTCGATGACCTCAAGGGGCTTAGCGAACTTCTGACGCGCTTCTTCCGTATCCGCTTCGATATAATCCGCAATTCCGTTGACGAGGGCGTGAGAGATGCGCTCTTCGACGCTCGCTGTGCGCCATTCGGCTGTCTTGATCTGTGTCTTCGGCTTTCCTTTCACGCCTTCTGAGTATTTTAGGAGTCTTTCGGTGGCGTCCGGCTTGCGGTTCAAGACGAGATCATCGACGATTTCCAATAGGTCTTTGGGGATATCCGCGTAAACGGTCAGGAGCGCAGGGTTCACGATTCCTGTGTCGAGCCCCGCACGGACGGCATGGTAGAGAAACACGGCGTGTATGGCTTCACGAATGACATTGATGCCTCGGAAAGAAAACGAAACATTACTAATTCCGCCGGTGATATGGACATGAGGTAGAGTTTTCTTTATCCGCCGGCATGCTTCAATATATTCGGCTGCATAATTATTATGCTCTTCCATCCCCGTACCGATTGTGAGGACATTGGGGTCAAAGAAGATGTCCTGGGGAGGAAAACCGACCTGCTCGATGAGAAGCTTATAGGAGCGCGTGCAGACTTCAACTTTTCTATCGGCGGTGACCGCCTGCCCGTCCTCGTCAAAGGCCATGACAACCGCGGCCGCACCATATCGGCGGATAAGCCGGGCCCGTTCCAGGAAGACGGCTTCACCCTCCTTCAAACTGATGGAATTGACGATGCACTTTCCCTGCAGACACTTCAAGCCGGCTTCGATGACCGACCACTTTGAGGAGTCCAGCATGACCGGCACCTTGCAGATTTCGGGTTCCGCAGAGATCAGGTTCATGAATTTCGTCATGGCCTTTTCGGAGTCCAGGAGCCCCTCATCCAAATTGACGTCAATGATGACGGCCCCGGCCTCGACCTGATGTTGGGCGATCTTCAGGGCCTCATCGTAATTGCCGGCCAGGATAGCCTTGGAAAACTTGGGAGAACCGGTGATATTGGTGCGTTCACCGATATTAATGAAATTGCTGTCAGGACGGATCGTTAGCGCCTCTAACCCGCTTAGGCGGGTCAGCGGTTCGAGTCGCGGAATCTTACGCGGCGGATACTTTGCGGCCGTTTCGGCGATCTGCTGAATATGCTGCGGTGTTGTTCCGCAACAGCCGCCCAGTATGTTCACCGAGCCTCCCGAGACAAACTCTTCAATGATTCGCGCCATGATCTCGGGGGTCTCGTCGTATTCTCCGAACTGGTTCGGCAGACCCGCATTCGGATACGCGCTGACATAGCAATCGGCAATGCGTGATAACTCCTCGATATACGGTCTCAGCTGGTCGGCACCCAATGCGCAATTGAGGCCCACGGCAAAGGGGCGGGCATGTGAGATCGAATTCCAAAAGGCCTCGAGCATTTGGCCTGACAGAGTTCTCCCGCTGCGGTCCGTGATGGTACCGCTCACGATAATGGGCAATTCTTTGCCCGTTTTAAGAAAGTAGGCAGAGGCGGCGAAGAGCGCGGCCTTACAATTGAGAGTATCAAACACTGTTTCGATGAGTAAAAGGTCTACGCCCCCGTCGACGAGACCGCGAATCTGTTCCGTGTAACTGGTGACAAGTTCATCATAGGCTACCGCACGAAAGCCCGGGTCATTAACATCGGGGGATAGCGATGCCGTCTTGTTGGTCGGTCCGATTGCACCTGCCACAAACCGGGGTTTGTCCGGTGTCCTCTTCGTCGTGCGGTCGACCGCTCTGCGGGCAATTTTTGCGGCAGCCAGATTGATATCGTAGACGTGACTTTCAAAGCCGTAATCGGCCATGGAAATGGACGTTGAATTGAAGGTGTTGGTTTCCACGATGTCGGCGCCGGCATCCAAATAGGCGTGGTGGATTTCTTCGATAATCTTGGGCTGGGACAGGGAGAGCGCGTCATTGTTACCTTTGATATTCTGGGAGTGGTTCTTAAAAATAGCCCCTCGATACCCGGCTTCATCCAGCTTGTGGGACTGGATCATAGTCCCCATCGCACCGTCCAAGATGAGCACTCTTTTCTCGATTTCTCTAGTAATATCAGGCATTTCGGGCCGACTCTCCCCCGTGATTAGGGCATTATGCCCGTAGTATAGCAAATCTAGCAAATATTTATTAACTCCTATTGAAACGAGCTGATATAATGGCGCGCTCCATTTTTCTACCGAAAGGGAGGACTATAAATTCTATGGGACGTAAAATCAAAATCGCAATTGTCGGAATTGGCAATTGCGCGAGTTCCTTGATTCAAGGCATTCATTATTACCGCGGCAAGGCTGAAAAAGAGGCCATCGGCCTTATGCATTGGGAAATAGGCGGGTACAGGCCCTCAGATATTGAAGTTGTGGCAGCCTTCGACATTGATAAGAGGAAAGTCGGAAAGGGTATTCACGAAGCGATCTTTGCCCGGCCCAATTGCACCACCGTATTTTTTAAGGACATACCGCCCAGCCATGTGCGCGTAACGATGGGGAAAGTACTCGACGGTGTCTCCGAGCATATGTCGGAATACGATCCGGAGGATTCCTTTATCGTCTCCGACGAAGCAGAGATCGAGAAACAGGAAGCCATTAACATCCTGCGCACATCAGAAGCCGAAATCCTCATGAATTACCTCCCGGTGGGTTCCGAACGCGCCACGGAATTTTATGCCGAATGCGCGCTGGAAGCCGGCCTCGGACTCGTTAATTGTATCCCCGTTTTTATCGCCAGCAATCCGGCATGGTCCGAGCGGTTTCGCGCCAAGAATCTCCCGATTATCGGTGATGACATCAAGGCCCAATTTGGCGCGACGCTTACGCATCGCTTGCTCGTGGATGCCTTCAGGAAACGCGGGGTCAAGATGGAGAGGACCTATCAGCTCAACACGGGCGGGAACACCGATTTTCTCAACATGCTGAATCAGAAGCGGCTTCGCTCGAAGAAGATTTCTAAGACCGAAGCCGTGCAGTCGGTTGCGGCGGAGCGTCTTGATCAGAAGGACATCCATATCGGGCCGAGTGACTATGTGCCCTGGCAGAAGGACAATAAGCTTTGCTTTCTCCGTATGGAAGGGAAGCTTTTCGGTGATGTCCCGATGAACTTGGAAGTGCGCCTTTCGGTTGAAGATTCGCCGAACTCGGCCGGGGTTGCCGTGGATGCTATCCGCTGTATGAAGCTGGCTTTAGACCGAGGTGAGGGAGGGATTTTGGAAGGGCCATCGGCTTATTTCTCCAAGCACCCCCCGAGGCAATATACCGACGATGAAGCTTGGCAGATGACCGAACAATTTATTGCAGGCGAAGTCAAAGTGCCTGATGCGCCGGCTCTAACTTAGCTGATCGTACGCCCCACGGCGAGTAGTCCGCCCAAGACGCAAATCACCCCTATGACAAAGAGGCGTACCTGCCTTTTCGCAGATCCCGTATACACGATGAGGACAGCTTCTGATGGATTGGTCGGGTTATATTGCACCGGCAATTTCTGACCGGCTGAGAATGTCCTCGTCGTGAGATTGCCCTTCACATCGGCCACGACGACATCGATTCCGTCGGCTTTCTGATAGGCATCACGAAAGATGCCGGTTCCCCACAGCAACTGGTTCGCCTGGTGTTTCTCGCCTTTGGCCTCATACTCAAATTCTATAATCGGCAAAGCATCGGCGGGCGCACTCGGGGCCTCTGCACGTGTGATTGTGGAAAGAGTCTCATGCCAGGTTTGCACGGCCTGATCTTTCACTGCGGATTGCTGCGAAACGCTGACCAGGGCAACTCCCAGACCTGATAGAAGGATGGCCACTAGAATAATTAAAAACGAACCTCGCTGCATTGCGTTATCTTACAGCACTTTGCGTTAGGAAACAAGAGCACTGCTCTTGTGTTATACTTTTGGGGATGTCGCCCAAGGTATTTGCATCCCACTGTCTTAGCGGAAAGGCCCTGTCAGAGGCCGCCGAGACCCTTGTCCCCGAAATCAAAGATAAACTCGGCGCGAAATCCTGCGATGTTGTCATGGCTTTCGTATCCGAGGGGTTTCATGATGAGAATCCTGCCGAGATCTTTTGTGCCCTTCAAAAGGCTCTGGGGGCGAGCCACCTCATAGGATGCAATGCCAACGGCATCGTGGGAAGCAATCACGAGATTGAAATGGAGCCGGCGCTTTCAGTCCTCGCGATGCATTTACCCGCTGTCCATGTCATGCCCATGACTTTCTCTTCTCTCGAATTGGAGACGGCAACCTCAGGGGCCGACCTCGTCAAGCAGTTGGATTTGTACCCGAACGAGGAACCAAACTTTATATGTCTCTCGGATCCTATGAGCTGCGATGTCGTGAAGTTATTGCGATTATTCAATGAAGGCTATCCCAAGAGGCCGGTTATTGGCGGTCTGGCTAGCGCCATGGTCGGAGGAGGTAAGAACTGGCTTTTTCTGAACGGAGATCTCTACGAGGAAGGGTCGGTAGGATTGGCGTTTAGCGGCGATGTCCGGTTTGATATCGTGGTCTCTCAGGGGTGCCGGCCGATTGGCGAGACTTACACCGTAACGAAGTCTCAGCATAATATTCTCTATGAATTGGCGGGCAAGCCCCCCATAGAAGTCCTTAGCGCTATTTTTTCAAAATTGTCACCCAAGGATCAGGAATTGGCACGGCACTCCCTTTTTGTCGGTTTGGCAATCGATGAGAATAAGCGCGAGTTGAAGCGCGGCGATTACCTGATACGTAATATCATGGGTGCCGATAAATCGAGCGGCGCCATATCGGTCGGAGAGTTAATCGATATCGGTCAGACGCTGCAATTTCATCTTCGCGATGCCGAGACTTCACGCGAGGATCTACAGTTTCTGCTCTCGACTTTGCCGGAGGGCATTTCCGGTCAGGACTCGGGCGCTCTGCTTATCAGCTGCTGCGGCCGCGGTCAGGGGCTCTACGGAAAGCCCGACCACGATGTCGAGCTCATTCAAGCGGCTCGGGGTCCTTTGCCCATGACCGGCTTTTTTGCTAATGGCGAATACGGCCCCGTTAATCAAACGAATTATGTCCACGGTTATACCGCCAGTCTCACCATCATCCGTTAGCCTCCTTTAGCCGGAAGATCCCAAACTCTGTGGGTGCTCCGAATGCCTCATGCCGCGGAGTGAAAGCGGGGCTGTCAGAAACATGCGGAGGATTTCTCTGGCCGTATCAGCGGGTATCAAAGTCAACGGTTCTCGGCAAGACTTTGATGAGCAGGATAGGCCGAGAAATCCGTAGCGTTTCGGACAGCCCCGCTTTCACCTCGCGCCGTGAGGTACCCCGAACTTCGGGGGTGGATGGCGAGGAGAGGAGATTTGCTGTATAATATGCGCCGCTATGGGGAAGACTCTTTTCGAAAAAATATGGGATCAGCATGTCGTGAAGACACTCGATGACGGGACCACCATCCTGTATATAGACCGCCACCTGATTCATGAAGTGACCAGTCCGCAGGCATTCGAAGGCTTACGGATGACGGGCCGATCCGTGCGCCAGCCGCAGCTCACCTATGCCACCATGGACCATAACGTACCCACCACGGACAGGACCCACATTGCAGACCCTATCTCCAAAGCGCAGATGGAAAAGCTCACAGAAAATTGCCGCGAGTTCCGAGTTGAACTCTATGATTTGGATAGCGAAGAACAGGGGATCGTCCACATCATCGGTCCCGAACTCGGGCTGACCCTGCCCGGGCTTACGGTGGTCTGCGGGGATTCGCATACATCGACCCACGGTGCCTTCGGCACCTTTGCCATAGGGATCGGGACTTCCGAGGTCGAACATGTTTTGGCCACGCAGTGTCTCCCCCAGACAAAGCCGAAGACATTCAAAGTGGAATTTACGGGCCTGCCCGGGGATCATGTGAATGCTAAGGATATGATACTCAAATTGATCGGGCAGATCGGTACAGCCGGGGGGACGGGGTATGTGTTGGAGTACTGCGGCGAGGCGATACGGTCCCTTTCCATGGAAGCGCGAATGACCCTGTGCAATATGAGCATTGAAGCGGGGGCGCGTGCAGGAATGATTGCGCCTGATGATACGACATTTGAATACATCGCCAGCGGTGATCGCAGATTTGCGCCCAAGGGCAAGGATTTCGAAAAGGCGGTTGCCGCGTGGCGGAAACTGCCGACAGATTCCGACGCGGTTTATGACCGTGAGATCACGATCGATGCCTCTAAGATAGCACCTCAGGTGACCTGGGGATCCAGCCCGGGCATGGTCATTGATGTCACCGGCCGCGTGCCGGAGCCGGACAAAGTTCCGGGCTATAGCGCTCAGGATGTGAAGAAGGCGCTCGACTACATGGGATTGAAGCCCGGTATTCCAATGACGGACATCAAAATCGATACCGTGTTCATCGGGAGTTGCACGAATGGGCGCATCGAAGATCTAAGGGCCGCGAGCAAAATATTTAAGGGTCGAAAAGTTGCCGCGGGTGTTACGGTTTTGGTCGTGCCCGGATCTCAGCAGGTACGAAAGCAAGCGCAGAGCGAAGGGCTGGATAAGATTTTCTCGGATGCCGGTTGCCAGTGGAGGCAGTCCGGTTGCAGTATGTGTCTCGCCATGAACCCTGATCAGCTTCAGCCCGAGGAGCGCTGCGCATCGACCTCGAATCGGAATTTTGAAGGACGGCAGGGAAAGGGTGGGCGAACTCATTTAGTAAGCCCCGAGATGGCGGCAGCGGCCGCGGTCGAGGGCCATTTTGTCGACATCCGCACATGGAGTTAAAAACAAATACATTATGGAAGCGTTCAAGAACTTTAAGGGAATTGTCGCTGGGCTTGATAGGGCGAATGTTGATACCGACCAGATTATTCCCAAGCAATTCCTGAAATCCATAGCTCGAACCGGTTTCGGCAAGGATCTCTTCTTTGATTGGCGCTACGCCCCTGACGGGAGCCCGGCGGCGGACTTCCCGCTTAATGCCGAACGTTTTAAGGGGGCATCCATTCTTGTGACCGGAAATAACTTCGGCTGCGGCTCCAGCCGGGAACATGCCGTGTGGGCCATACAGCAGGACGGATTCCGCGCTCTCATCGCACCCTCCATGGAAAGCGATGGGACCTGCATCCCCGGCTTTGCCGATATCTTCAGGAACAATTGCGGTAAGAACGCGGTGCTTGCCGTCGAGCTTTCGGCCGAAGAGGTGCGTCGTATTTTTGATCTCATTGAAACCACCCCGGGTTTGGAAGCGACCGTGGATCTGGAAAAGCAGTGCGTGATTTTTCATGGCCGCGAAGAAGTCTCCTTTGCGTTTGAAATAGATTCTGCGGTCAAGCACCGACTTTTAAACGGGTTGGATGATATCGGTCTGACGCTTGAACACGACGACGCCATCCGCTCATTCGAGAAAAAACATAGCCCCCAATTGTACCGTTGACCTATAAAAGCACTTACGACTGCGTCCTTGATTTGGAAAGAAATGGCCATTTGGTGCGTGTTCACGAAGAAGTGGATCCGTACCTGGAGATGGCCGAAATCCACCGCCGCGTCTATCGCGCGGGCGGTCCTGCCGTCTATTACGAAAAGGTCAAAGGCAGTCCCTTTCCCGCCGTGTCCAACCTATACGGCACTGTAGAAAGAGCCCGATTTATTTTTCGGCATACTCTGGAGCGCGTCAAGAAGTTGGTGCGGCTTAAAGCTTCGCCCGGATCATTCCTGAAAAATCCCTGGTCCTGTGCAGACATACCGCAGGCGGCCTGGAATGCGTTACCCAAAAAAGTGCGCCGGGGCGCTGTCATGGAGTGCCGCACGAGTACGGACCAACTTCCGCAGATACAATGCTGGCCGAGGGACGGCGGGGCCTTCGTGCTCCTGCCGCAGGTCTACACCGAGGATCAGGAGAACCCCGGCATCCTTCATTCAAATCTCGGTATGTACCGGGTCCAGCTTTCCGGAAATCAATATGAAGCGGGACGTACGGTCGGACTCCACTATCAGATTCGCCGTGATATCGGCATTCATCATGCTAAGGCGTTATCCCGCGGGGAACCTCTCAAAGTGAGCATTTTTATCGGCGGTCCGCCTGCCCACAGTTTTGCTGCGGTGATGTACTTGCCGGAAGGTCTCAGTGAAGTGGCTTTTGCCGGGGCCTTGGCAGGACGCCGATTCCGCTATGCGGAATGCGGGGGGTATAAGATTGCCGCGGAAGCGGACTTTTGCATTACCGGGTATGTGGATCCGTCGAAGACCCTGCCGGAAGGCCCGTTCGGCGATCATTTTGGTTATTATAGTCTGGAACATGAATTTCCGTTCCTGCACGTCGAAAGCGTTTATCACCGTAAGAACGCGGTCTGGCCTTTTACCGTGGTGGGCCGCCCGCCGCAGGAAGATTCTGTATTCGGAAAATTAATTCAGGAAATCGCGGGGCCGATGATTCCGCGCGAGATTCCGGGCGTGAAGGCTGTCCACGCCGTGGATGCGTCATGCGTCCACCCCTTGCTCTTAGCGATAGGCAGTGAGCGCTATTGGCCGCATCAAGAGCGTAAGCCTCAGGAACTCTTGAGTCTGGCAAACTCCCTTTTAGGCTACGGTCCCTGCGCCTTGGCTAAATATCTCATGATTGTTGCAGGGGAAGATGACCCCGATTTGGATATCCACAAAGTCGATCAATTTTTTCGCCACTTGCTTGAACGGGTGGACTGGTCCTGTGACCTGCACTTTCACACACGCACCACTGTGGATACGCTGGATTACACGGGCACCGCTATTAACGAGGGATCCAAAGTCGTGATGGCGGCTGCGGGGCCGAAGCGAAGAGACTTGGCGAAAAAGCTGCCGGAGGGTTTCTCTGGGGCAGAGGGATTCTCTTATCCGCGATTCGCGATGCCCGGAGTTCTGATCATCGAGGGGGAGCCGTTTACCTCCTATGACAATGCTGCGGCACAGATCGATATGCTGACGCAGAGTATCGCGCGGCGGAAAGACTTTGACGGTATCCCCCTTATTCTCGTCGTTGACGACAGTGAGTTTACGAGCCGCCGCTTCGACAACTTTTTGTGGGTGACCTTTACGCGGAGCGATCCGGCGCGGGACATTTACGGAACCGAAAGTTTTACGGAACACAAACACTGGGGGTGTCGCGGCCCGCTTGTTGTAGATGCCCGCATTAAACCCCATCATGCGCCGCTTCTTGTCGAAGACGCGGCCGTGACGAAACACGTTGATCGGCTCGGAGTCTCGGGCGGGTCTCTGCACGGAATCATCTGATATGCGCGCAATCTTCCTGGGGTTAATCATTCTTTCTTTTATTCCGAGGGGCCTTGCAGCCGAGGCGTGGGATGTCCTGACGGAGACGGAGAAGCAAACGCTTCATCGTATCTTGGATCATTGGGAGTCCTGGGTTCCCGAGAGGAAGGCCGCCGGATCCGCGCCCATGATATCTTTTGAGGAATTGTATGCGGGGATCAGTGAGGAAGAAACGGGTTTCCTCGACCGCGTTCGTGCCGTGGATCCGCAAGTAAGTTTTGGTTTCCGGGGTGCACATCTAGGATCGGAGGCCGAGGGAATTACTTTTGAACGCATCGATGGGCAGGAGATTCATCGCGGAGACGAAAAGGAGGCGATCGACCCGCAATATTTGCCTAGTCCCGTTCAGCAGGTCTATGAGGAAATGATGCAGGCTATGGCGGCCGACCTGGGAAAACGGCTTTTGGTGGAGTCGGGATACCGATCGCCTGCTTATCAGCTCTACACCTTTTTGTTTTATACCCCCAAGCATGAGTACTCTTTGGCCGAGACGGGCCACTGGGTCGCCCTTCCGGGTTACAGCGAACATGGAGCGCCGCATCAGCAGGCTATTGATTTCATTAATCAGGAGGGGATTAACGGCGAAGACCATGTGGAGGAGTTTGAGGGCTTGCCGGAATACCGCTGGCTTCAGGAACATGCCGACAAGTTTCATTTTCGCCTGTCTTATCCGCGCGGTCAGGAGGGGATCACCTTCGAGCCCTGGCATTGGGCATGGTGCTCGCAATGTATCGAGGTTTCTTGGACTGACGAGGAGGCTCAGGGAGAAGTGGCTGTTCGGCAGCTGCGCCGGACCGAAAAGGCCAGTTATCACATGGTTCGTTTACGGACGCGTGAAGTTGCACATGTCCATAAAACGCATGATCTGACGATATTCATGACCAAAGGGGCCGGAAGAGTTCATATGGCCGGTCGCGTGCTCGACCTGGTTCCCGGGGATACGGCGTTCATACCGAAAGACACGATCCACTGGGGGGAAAATATCGGACCGGGAGCGAGCGAGGTTTATGCGATATTTACCCCTCCTTTTGACGGGCAAGATTCGCATGAGGATGTGACAAGCCTTGCTTAAGCGACGCCTTGGTTTTTGGGATTCGGTGGCCATCAATATCGGCATTGTTATCGGAGTCGGCATTTTCCGTACCCCCGGTGAAGTGGCGAAGTATCTCGACGCTTCGCATATCATCCTTTTGGCGTGGGTCGCCGGCGGTGTCATTACGCTTCTTGGCGGCCTGTGTTACGCTGAGCTGTCCTCCAGTTTTCCTCAAACAGGCGGTACCTACGTGTATTTGCGCGAGTCCTATGGGCGGCTCGCGGGATTTCTCTATGGGTGGGTCGAGATCCTTATTCTGCGTGCCGGCTCTCTTGCCGGAGTCGCTTATGTTTTTGCCGATTACTTGGTGAGCCTCTTCCCCCCGCTCGCCGGTGCATCCAAGTGGATTGCCGTGGCCGGTGTTGTTTTCTTTACGGGTCTCAATGTTATCGGCCTGCATTACGGAACCCGGACGCAGGCCGTTTTGAGTATGATGAAGGTTGTGATCCTGCTGGCGATGTCGGTGCTTATTTTTCGGTTTGGTTCGGGCGGTTCGTTGTGGACTCAGACAGGGACGGCGGGTACGTCCTCGTGGGGGACATGGGCCGGTTTTGCCCCCGCGCTCATCCCCGTTCTGTGGAGTTACGGCGGTTTTCATGAAAGTACTTTTATGTCAGGGGAGTTTAAAGACACTCGCCGCGAATTGCCCCTCTCCTTGATCGTCAGCACACTTGCCGTGATGGCGCTCTATCTGCTCGTCAATGTTGCTTATCTCAAAATGGTTACCCCGTCAGAAATGGCGGGGACGACCGCGATTGCTTCGGATATCTTCAAAAGTCTCTTTGGTCCGCGGGGGCAGTGGCTCATCGCCTGCGCCATTCTAATTTCCGCTTCAGGAGCCTTGAATTCTACGATTCTAACCGGCGCGCGCATTCCCTTTGCGCTCGGCACCGATCACGCCCGTGTCGGGTGGTTGGGTACGATCCATGCCGGCTTCGAAACGCCGGCGCGCGCATTTTTATTCAACGGGGTGTGGGCTTCGGTTCTTGTCTTGTGGGGAAATTTCGAAAGCCTTCTTTTCTTTACGGGGTTTGTTAAATGGTTGGAGTTCATTCTGGTCGGCGCGAGTGTTTTTATATTGAGAAAAAGGATTGCCGCCGAAGATCGCTTTTTGATGGTGGGCTATCCCTTGGTTCCGTTGGCCTTTACGGCGGCATCCGTTTGGTTGTGCCTGGCAGTCGCCATTCACACACCCATGCATGCCTTCACCGGTTTGGCGGTGATCGTGGCCGGTGTGCCGGTTTATTATTTTCTTTGTCACAAACAACAGTCATAAAGGAGGTTGGCCATGTCGTGCGAAACCCATGATTCTTCGGAACTTGCCAAGAAGAAGTGCAAACCCTGCGAAGGCGGGATGAGTCCCATGAGTGATGATGAGATCCGGAAGAACTTGAAGGTGCTCAACCACTGGTCTTACGAAGACGGTGTGGTTGCGAAAACTTTTTCGTTCAAGAACTATTATGAAACAACCGCGTTCGTGAATGCCGTTGTTTGGATGGCGCATCGCGAGGATCACCACCCGGATATTTCATTCGGCTATAAGAATTGCCGTGTGGCCTACAGCACCCATGCAATCGACGGCATATCCGAAAACGATTTTATATGCGCGGCAAAAATCGATGCCCTCTTCGCATAAACGACAAGGAAGAACGGCCAGGAAACACTCCTCCAAAACGCGCTGCTGCGCTCGGAGTTAATTTTTGGGACTGTCGCCCCCAAAATTTATCACCTCGACTCCGCAAGCAGCGCTAATTGTTTTTCCGGAGTATTGCCTGTCCGCCCTTCCTTGTTCTCGCTTAACGGTTCGCAATCCAACTTGTCCTACGACCCCAGACGTGAAAACGAGACCGCCCGACACGCTGCGGATTTCTTGGCCTATCCTGCCTATCAAAGTCTTGCCGAAAACCGGTGACTTTGATAATCACTGATACGGCCAGAGAAATCCTCCGCATGTTTCTGGCGGTCTCGTTTTCACGTCGCGGCGCGTGCTAGAGGAATGTTCCCTGGCCGTTCTTCAGCAGCGTTTCGGGCAGGCTCGTTTTAGAATTTCATATTCCACTGGTCGTTACCGTATTTCTCGGCAACCAAGCGGCTGATGCGATCCTTCGGAATATTCTTTAGCGGGTGATCGGCATGCCAGTGGCCTTTGAGACTCGCCTTGATGCGGTGTGTGGGTACGCGCAGGTTTGTGAGAAATTCGGTATGGGGGCGGTGTTGACGGTAGGCCGGTTGCCTTTGCGGCATGGTGAGGACTTCTTCTATTAGAGGAATATGGAAGTGGCACAGAAAGGTGCCGTGAAAGAGCAGGCACTTTTTTTTACGCCGCTGACTGTTGCCCGAAAATTTAAGGTTTTTGATAGCGAGGTCGGTGTCGCCGGCCATTTCAGAATGAATCTCGAGATCCGCAGCAAGGGCGTTGCGATTTGTTTCAATAATCGTGAGGTTGGTGGATGCAATTGTGCCGAAGGGCGCGTTCGGGCTGATGTGCAGGATCAGCGCGTAATTCAGACAACCGGGTCCCTGTAAGACGGTTCCGCCCCCGCTGATTCTCCGCAATACGGGAATTTTGAGGTGGTCACAGGTCTCCAATATAACTTCGACGGCGGCGGGGCGAGAGCGTCCCAACACGACAAAGGGCTCCTCGGGTTCCCAAAAGCGCAGGATATCCTCGTCGTGCCCGCCTTCCTCAAGCAGGTCCAGCAGGGCCTCATCGCAGGCCAGATTCTCTTCGGGGGTATTAAATGTTAAGTCAAGATATTGCATAGCATGTCACAAAAGGGCTAGTCCTGACGCCCAGTTTAGCAGTCGTTGCTTTAGATGACGAGACCTGATATCATATAATTTCTTGTTGCCCCGTCTTAAATTACGATAACCCTGCTGACGAGGTTTGATTATGAGTTCTACCACGAAAACGACTGTCCCAAAAGGAAAGACCCCGGCCAATATGGCAGAGAAAATGCCCCCCCCGACTAATCCTGTAAAATATCCCGGAATTCGAATCACCACTAACGGTAACCAGTTAGTGTCATTGTACACAGAAGCGCGTCTAGCTGACGCCGGTATCTTTTATCCTATTACGCCCTCGACAGAAATGGGCGAGCTGTTCGAGCAGTCTGTTGCCAAGGGGGAACTGAACGTCTTCGGAGCATCGAAAATCGCCATTGAAGCTGAGGGTGAACATGCAGCGCAGGGCGGTGCCATTGCTTATTCGGTGACCGGAAAAAGGGTTGTTAACTTCACCTCCGGCCAGGGTGTCGTCTATGGTTTGGAACAGTATTATCATGCCCCCGGAAAACTCTCGACCATGGTGGTTGAGGTTGCGGCCCGTCCTTTTACGAAGCATGCCTTGAACGTCCACTGCGGCCATGATGACATTTACTGTGCCATGGACACAGGGTGGATCATCCTTTTTGCTCGTGATGCACAGCAGGCTGCTGATCAGGCCTTGATTCTCCGCAGGGTCACGGAATTATCGCTTACTCCCGGCATCAACGGCCAGGATGGTTTTCTTACCTCTCATTTGGAAAGAACCTTTAATAAACCTGAAGCCGGTCTTATCCGCGAATTCCTGGGCCGACCCGATGACATGATTGACTCTCCGACCGAAGCGCAGCGTGAGTTATTCGGCCCGAAGCGTCGTCGCGTACCGGAGCAATATGACCTAAAGAGCCCGGCTCTGCTCGGACCGGTTCAGAACCAGGAACATTACATGAATGGTATTGCCGCAAGACGGCATACGTTTGTAGAACCAATTCTGGGGTTTCTCGAAGAATCCTACCGTGAGTTCGGCGAGTTGACGGGAAGAAATTATGGGCTCATCACCCAATACAATGTGGAAAAGTCGGATACGGTGTTTGTGGCCATCGGCAGTGCCGCAGAAAATATCGAAGCTGCCATTGACTATATTCGTGAGCGCGACGGTGTCGAAATCGGCGTTATCCACATGAACGTTTTGCGTCCTTTCCCGGAAGCCGCCATTGTCAAGGCGCTTTATGGCAAAAAGACGGTCATTGTTTTGGAGCGGACCGACGATCAGCTTGCCGGTGATAATCCGCTGACGCGGGACTTGCGCGGCACTCTTGGCAAGGCTGTGATCAATAGCCGCGAATATGCTTATTCTCATCTGCCTCAGCTTGAGAACTACGACTGGCCCACCGTGTTTTCGGGGGTTTATGGACTGGGTTCGCGCGATTTTCGTCCGGAGGATATATTAGGGGCGTATGAGTTTGCGGTTCGAGGCGGTCAGCGCAAAGACGGCAAAAAGGCCGAAGACGGCGAGAGATTTTTTTACCTTGGCATCGACCATCCTTACGGCGTCGGCTCTAAAGACAGCCCGAGCCTTTTGCCGCCGGGTGCCATTGCCATTCGTTTTCACTCCATCGGGGGATGGGGTGCGATCACCACGGGCAAGAACCTGTCCGAAATTCTAGGTGATTTGGGTATCTATGTCGTCAACAGAGATTATCCGGGTGAGGATAAAGAAATACTGCATATCTCGGCGAATCCGAGATACGGGTCCGAAAAGAAAGGGTCGCCGACCAATTACTTTTTGGTTGTGGCTCCGGAACGAGTTCGCGTTAATTGTGATCTTCATCATGTGAGCGCCGTGCTTTGCTGCGATCCCAAGGCTTTTACTCATACGAACCCTTTGCAAGGGTTACAGCCCGGGAGTGCCTTCATATGGGAAAGCGGTGAAGAGGATCTGCGGAAGGCCTGGGAGCGTATCCCGAAGAAATACCGGCAGGAAATCATCGATAAAAAATATCGTCTCTATGTTTTACCGGGATTTGATATCGCGAAGAATGCGACTCCACGCAAGGACTTGCAGTTACGCATGCAGGGTAACGCTTTCTTGGGCGCTTTCTTCAAAGTGTCGACATTTCTTTCTGATTACAAGATTCCGGAAGACGAGTTCCTCAAGGTCGTCGAGGCGCAATACAATAAGAAGTTCGGCAAGTTGGGTGAAGCGGTTGTCGCGTCCAACATGACCGTCATGCATGCGGGGTTCAGCCGGGTGCGAGAATTGCCCCACGGTGATGTGAATGCACCGGATTCTTCTTCCATGTTGGGATGTACGATCAGTCCTTGCGGAGCACTTGAGGCTGAAGCGGTGGCCGATGACCATGAAGTGTGGAAGGAACTCGGCATCAAGCAGCCTGAGAGGGCACCGATTCACTCTCGGGAGCTTTTTGACAAAGAGTTTTTAAGCGGACTCGGATACGATCAGCCCGCCTCTGCCTTGGCTTCCACGGGTGTTATGGCCTCGGCTACGGGGCGCGAGATGAGTAAATTCGTCGCACGCCGTTTGATCCCCCAATTCAATCCTGAAAATTGCACACAGTGTATGAAATGTATCACTGCCTGTCCCGATACGGCTCTGCCGAATACGGCGCAGGAGATTAAGACGGTTCTGAAACGCGCCATTTTTCAGTATGTCAGCGACCGGACGCAGCACATGACGTTGTTGAATCTGACGGAGAAACTGGAAACCCCTATCCGCGAGATCATGATGGCGGAAAGCAAAAAGAAAGGGGCTGCCACGCCCTTTGCAACCGTCGTGATCAATCAGATTCGGGAAGCTATAAGCCAGGACGAGATGCTTTCGAAGGCGAACGGCAAACTCTCGGGTTCGGTGGAAGAGCTCCGGCGCATTCTTCAGAAGCTCCCCATGGCTTACAGCCAGACATCCCAGATTTTTGGCGTCAAAGAAAAACGCGAGGCCGGAAGCGGAGGGCTCTTCTCCATTTTTGTCAACGACCTGTGTAAAGGGTGCGGTCAGTGTGCCGTGGAATGCGGTGATCATGATGCCCTACGAATGATCGAAGAGACCGAAGAAGTTAATGGTGACATGCATACCACGATGGGATTTCTGAATACTCTTCCCGATACGCCCAAGCAGTTTCTGGGCCTGTACAACCCGGATGCCCCCGAGGATGCCAAGGCCGCCGTGCTGCAGTATCACCTGATGCAGCAATCGAAATACCATGCCCTGGTGTCAGGCGACGGAGCCTGTGCCGGCTGCGGTGAAAAGACCATCCTCCATATGCTTGCGACCGTCACTGAGGCTTATATGCGGCCTATCTATTACACCAAGGCGGATCGTCTGGTCGAAAAATCCCGTCAGCTTCGCAAAGTGGGCGTTGCCAAGCTCGATGAGCTTCAACAGAAGGATCCCGAGGGATACGATATCTTCTGCCGTACCATCCTGCATACGATTATGGGATATGGTGCTGAGAACACGAAAGAGACCCAGAATCTAATCGAGAAGGAATTCCGAGGCGGCAACCAGGAGATTGTTGACGCCATAGCCTCTGTCCTGGAAGTAGATGCTTTTAATCATAAAAAGTTAAAGACGATTGATGGGATGCCCGCCAGGGGCATGTCCGTCATGGGGATGACGGCCAATACCGGATGTTCTACCGTGTATGGCTCGACGCATCCAAGCAACCCGCATCCATATCCGTGGATGAATTCTCTGTTTCAAGACGGCACAACGATCGGTTGGCTCGTTGCTGAAAGTTTCATTGTCAATCATGCCCGCCGTTCCGTATTGCCGGAACGTTTTGTGGACAGTGTCCTGTCGGACTTTACCGCGCCCATCAGTCCCATTAACGAAGAGGCCTATTTCCTCTATACGCACTTTTCAGATGTGTACATGACCGACGGTGAGATCCGGGAACTGCCGAAGCTTTGGGCCATCGGCGGTGACGGCGGTATGGGCGATATCGGTTATCAGAATCTGTCGAAAACCGTCCTCCAAAACCGGCCGAACTATAAAGCCCTCATGCTGGATACGCAGGTTTATTCCAACACGGGCGGGCAAAATTCAGATAGCTCTGTACTGCCGGGTGGTTTTGATATGAATCAGTTTGGGAAGGCTTCCCAAGGTAAACTTACGGAACGCAAGGAAGTGGCTCAGACCATGACCTCGGGGCACGGCAGCCCCTTCGTCGCACAGGTTTCCATGGCCAATTCGGCGAATCTTCTGAAGACACTACTTGATGCCCTTGAGTATCGCGGAGCATCCTTTATTCAATGCTTTACAACGTGTCAACCTGAGCACGGTGTGGGTGATTCCGAATCGACCGTGCAGGCACAGCGTGTTCGTGACAGCCGCGGGTGTATCGAGTTTGTCTTCAATCCGTCACTGGGAGAAGATGACCGCATGGCTCTGAGTTTGAAGGGGAATCCGAATGCTAGTGCGGACTGGTATCTGAAGATTCACCGCGAGAGCAATCAGACTTTTGCTTATACTGTGGCTCACTGGGCTTTGACGGAAGGACGTTTTCGCCAGCATGTTCAGACCAAAGTCCCCGAAGACTACAAAGAAAAAGGTGTCTTTCTCGAAGATGTTTTGGCGCGCGTGACTCAATATGACGTTATCCGCCGGCGTGTCTTTGACCTGAACCACCACGCGTATATCCCGCCGTTCAATGTTTATGCGTACTACGAAGATGCGAAGGGTGCCTTGAAGCCGTTCCTCATGAGCCGGCAGCTGGTCATCTTTTGCGTTGAGCGCAGGAAAAACTGGCGTCACCTGCAGTCACGCGCCGGTATCACGAACCTGGATTATGAAGCGCAGAAGAAGGTCTTAGCGAAGTTTGCTAAGGGTGAAATATCCAAAGAGGACCTTTTTGAGCGCGTTCGTGAGTTGACCGCCGCAGAAAAGCAAGCGCTGCTGCCAAAGCGCTAAGAGAATCCGGCTCCCTACTTTCTTTTCTTCAAAAGGGCTTCTTCTTCCCATGTCTGGACAGACTCGTACCCCAGCAAAATCATTTCCGGGGGAACTTTCAAATATCCGAAGATTCCGTTAATGGGGTGTGTGTCATTGTCTTCCCTGAAGGTGAGTATCCAATCGGGGGGATTTCCCAGGATGGCCTTTCGCACTTTTGTATAGATAGGGCCCGGCGGGGGCGTCGTGCCGGGATACCAGTGAAACGAAACCCCCCGAAAGCTATCGCGTCCGGTTAAGGAATAGACAATCTGCCTGTCTGAGACAATCAGGAAGCTGTCTTCTTCGGGAACGTTTTCCTTGATATAGTCGACGATGTAGTCTAATCGCTTACCTTCACTCGGGCTATAAATCCATCCGTCAAAAGGTTTCGACCGCAAATAATAAACTTCGCCGCCCGCTACGGCAGAGCCGCGTTTCGTAACGACGACGTGGTGATAATAGTGGGCCACATAATAGAGAACGTAGGTGAAATAAAGTACGAACAGTCCGAACGCGAGCCAGTGCCTGCGTTTTTCCTTTTTGTCGGTACAGTTGGCAAAGCTTCGAAACAGCAGGATAAGCCCGGTTCCGAGGAAGATTCCCATAGGGGGGATATAGCGGAGACCGCGGTAGGATCCGGTATTTACCGTATACAATTCCACGAGCCCGAGTCCTACAAACAAGGCGAACAGCGGAAGGTTTTGCCTGCGCTTTTGTCCGAGCGCAAACCACACGGCAAATAAAGGAACGACCACATAGTTTTTTAGCCACGTAGGTACAAGATAAAGACGGACCATGCGATTGCCCACCAGTGCGGTGTAACCCAGAATATTTTCTATAAAGTCGGGAATCGAGGGAAGGGTAATGAGTATAGCAATGAGCGCAATAGCATTGCCCGCGCAATAGCCCGCGATTGACGGGATCTTCTTCGGGGCCAGCAGTAATATGATAAAAAAGAGAAGCCCGTAAATACCCCCGACGTTAATTTTGCTTAGTAATGCCAGCATGGGCATGAGGCCCAACGCCAGGCCCGTCCAGAACACGCTGCGATTGTTCATGTTTGTGAATGGGAGGCGGCATACAAGGAGAGCGGCGCCCATAATCCCGAAGAGATGGCCGGTATAATCATAATACGGATGACACTGCAGCCAGTAGTAGCTCGCCATGGATGTGAAGGTGGTAATCACGCACGCCCAAAGCGGAATTCTGCGGTAGGTTGCGGCGAAGGTTGAAATGCCGACCAGCCAGTCCGTTACAACCAGGTGTAGGAGAATGCCTGCCTTACCGTATCCGGCGATCAAATAGAAAAGAACCATCCAGTAAATGTGAATTGGTCCGGAGTTGAAAGTGAAATCGGTATAGATTCTCTGACCCCGGAAAACGCGCCAGCTGGCATCCATGAATCCTCCCCAATCCAGATCCTGGAAATGGACAAAGGCAACCCGCGAGAGGTAAAAGGCATCAAATAGAAGCAGGAGGGCGAGGAGCCCGAGGCCATAGGCGTGCTCCCTGACGGCGTTTACAACGGACGCATAGGCGTTGGCGATCTTTGAAATCAGCGTGTTTTTTTCAGTAAGCCGTATGGATTCCATGATTTGATAAGTGCGTATTGTTCCAGAAAGTCCGGTGGAAATTTCAAATAGTCGCGTAATACGATGTAGTCGTCCCACCCGCTGTCGTGTTTGATGACGATCCAGTCCGGAGGATTTTCCACAATGGTTCTGCCGACGGCCTCGGCTCGCCGGCCCGGTATGGGGACATGGCCTGCCTGCCATTGCAGGGGAATCCCCTTATAGCTCTCGCGTCCGGTCAGGCCGTAGACGACCTGCATGTCACAGAGAATGAGCAGCGAATCGCCTTCGGGAATCGTGTTGATGTAATTAACAATGGCGTCTAGATTTTTCCCCGTCGGCGGGTAAACCATCCAATTGGTAAAGGCCTCGGTTTGAACACTGTAAGTACCGTGCGGATAAGAAGGGTGGTTCAGTTCGTAGTGCATGATGGCGCTTTTGCTCCCGGAAATTATTTGGAGCAGCGCCCCTGTAACGAGCATGGCCAAGGATATCAACCGCGTAATCTTATTTTTGAGGCTTTGGCAGAGTTCTTTGATGGCATATAAAATAATGAAGCCGAGACCCGTGTAGATTCCGGCTACCGGCAGGTGGGCCTCTTCTTCAAAATAACTGAGTTTGGCGCTCAGCATACCGATGATGCCTATTCCGAAAAAAAGCGTCAGCCATTGAGCCTGAGATTTCCTGAACGGAGAAACAGCGATAAAAACCGCCACGGCCGCAATCCAATAGTGATTGCGAAACCAAGACGTCATGACCATGGTAAATACGATCAGCCGGTGCCTTATCGCGGACTCGGGTTCGTAGGTCCCTCTGAGGCCATCCAAGAACTCCGAGGGCGCATGAATGAAAAGAAAACGTACGGCCAGACCCGTGATAATGACGCCAAAGATAAAGCCTGCCAGTGCGTCCCATCTTTTTTCCGCGAGCAGGATAAAAACGAGGAACGTCAAACAGTAAGCCGCGCCGATTTCTGTATGTGTTGCCAGGGCTAGGATTCCCATGGCGCCGGCAAACAAACCGTAGCCGAAGGCTTGGCGCGTGCCTCGGAAGGGAATTTGTGTTGTAAGTGCCGCAATTGCGAGGATTCCCCAGACATGCACGGTAAAATCGACGGAGGGATAGGGGCGCGACCAGGAAAATCCCGTACCGGCCAAAGTCGTGCATAGCAAGCACAGGACAAATGGAATTTTGCGCCAGGTCGTCAAGAAGGTTGCCGCCATGACACACATGCTGGTGAAAGCGAGATAGGCGCTGATGGCAGTCTTGCCGAATCCTAGGATACCGATGAATGCAGCCAAGAAATAAAGGTGTATGGGGCCGCAATACCACTGAAAATCAAGATAGGGATGTTGGCCCGTCAGGATGCGCCAACTCCCGTCGAGCGGCCCGCCAAAATGCAGGGGATCAATACCGCGGAAGGCAATCCTATTGAGTACGGCAACATTGCCGGCCACTAAACCTGCGCATAGGGCTAAAGCAGCAAGACTGCCGAGTCGATTTTTTGTCAGACACCCAACGGTGATCAATGGTCTTCCTTCGAGTTGATCCGAACAGAATTCCGAGCATACTCTAATTATGTCTATCGGCTTACCGCCCATAAGACTGTAAGCCATTTATTTAGGAGACTTTCCGGCGTTTCTGGTGACCCAAAATGGGCAAAGAACCGTTAAAATAGGGTTTGAAAGGGAAACCCTGTTGAGGTAGAGTATCGTGCTCGCTAAGTCATTATAGTCTAATGAGATAAAATAGAAGGCCTAAAAAAGCATGAATGAAGACACGGAAAAGTCCCTCAACTCGTTGGAGTTCATTTTTGAATCCCTGCTTAAGGGGAAGACCTCGCAGCAGGCGACCCTCCTGATAAGTCAGCTGATCGATCAATTACGGCAGTCGGGGATTGAGATTCCGGGCACTGTTTTGACGCCTTATATCAACACAATCCCGGCCAAGGACGAGCCGGCCTACCCAGGCAACCGGGATATTGAGCGGCGCATTAAGAGCTTGGTGCGCTGGAACGCCATGGCGATGGTCGTGAAGTCCAATCGGCTTCACGACGGCCTGGGAGGGCATATTTCGACCTATGCTTCGGCCGCAACCCTCTATGAAGTTGGCTTTAACCATTTCTACCGCGGCGGTGGCGGCAAGCATCCTGCCGATAGCGTCTACTTTCAGGGGCATGCCTCTCCCGGAATTTATTCGCGGGCCTATCTGGAGAGGCGGCTTGACGCCCATCATCTTCATAATTTTCGTCAGGACCTGGCTGAAGGGGGAGGATTGTCGTCTTATCCGCATCCCTACCTCATGCCGGACTTCTGGCAGTTTCCCACGGTATCCATGGGACTTGGCCCTATTACTTCCATTTACCAGGCGCGGTTTACCCGGTATTTGAAGGCAAGGGAATTTCTCGATTCGGATTATGAGCCCAAGGTGTGGTGTTATGTCGGAGACGGAGAATCCGACGAACCGGAATCGCTGGGCGCCTTGTCGCTTGCCGGCCGGGAAAAGCTGGACAACCTGATTTGGGTCGTGAATTGCAATCTCCAGCGTCTCGACGGTCCGGTTCGCGGTAATTCAAAAATTATTCAGGAATTAGAATCCATATTCCGCGGCGCAGGATGGAATGTCATTAAGGTCATCTGGGGTTCGGGTTGGGATGAACTCCTTGCGGCTGATGACAAAGGCCTGTTGCTGAAAAGAATGGAAGAAGCCGTCGACGGCGACTATCAAAAATACTCCGTAGCGCCCGGGAGTTACACGCGAAAACACTTCTTTGGAAAGTACCCCGAGCTGCTCAAGATGGTCAATCACCTTTCGGACATACAGATCACCAAACTCGTACGCGGAGGACATGACCCGCAAAAAGTCTATGCGGCCTATAAAAAAGCCGCAGAGCACAAGGGCCAACCGACGGTGATTCTGGCCAAGACCGTAAAGGGATACGGGTTGGGAGAAGCGGGTGAGGGGCGCAATATCACGCATCAACAAAAAAAACTCAACGAAAAAGAAATGCGTGAGTTTCGCGAACGTTTCGATGTCCCCATCGGTGACGAAGAAGTCGTGGAAGCCCCTTTTTACAGGCCGCCGACCGGAACTTTGGAGTCAGATTATATTTTGGACCGCCGTATCAAGTTGGGCGGATTCCTTCCTGAGCGGATTGTGTCGAAGACGGACTTACCCATGCCTGATCTATCCTATTTTCAGGAGTTTCTCACGGGTTCAGGGAACCTGCGCGTATCGACAACCATGGCCTTCGTGCGCATCCTGACGAAGCTTTTACGCGATAAAGAAATCGGCCGGAGAATCGTGCCGATTATTCCCGATGAGGCACGAACGTTCGGGATGGATTCTCTTTTCAGGCAGATTGGAATTTATTCGCCGCAGGGGCAGCTCTATGATCCGGTAGACAGTGAAACGCTTCTTTACTATCAGGAGAGTAAAGACGGTCAGATTCTCGAAGAGGGCATTAACGAAGCCGGTGCGATGTCGTCATTCGTTGCGGCGGGAACGAGTTATGCCACCAACGGGGTGCCGATGATCCCGTTCTACATTTTCTATTCGATGTTTGGTTTCCAGCGGGTGGGGGATCTGATGTGGCTCGCCGCCGATTCACGGACGAAGGGATTTCTTTTGGGCGCCACTGCCGGGCGTACAACGCTCAACGGTGAGGGGCTGCAGCATCAGGACGGGCACAGCCTGCTTGTGGCGAGTACGATTCCAACCATGGTGGCGTATGATGCGGCATTTGCCTACGAGCTTGCCGTGATTATTCAGGACGGTTTGAAGCGCATGTATCAGGACGGCGAAGAGATCTTCTATTATCTGACAGTCGAAAACGAAAACTATACGATGCCTCCCATGGAGCCGGGTGTCGAGGAGGGCATTCTCAAGGGTTTTTATAAATTCAAAAAAGGGCCCGACGACAAGAAACTCAAAGTGCAAATATTCGGGAGCGGTGCTTTGATGCAGTCGGCCTTAAAAGCACAGAAAATTCTCGCGGAGTACTATGACGTCTCTGCGGATGTCTGGAGCGTTACTAGTTATAATCAGTTGCGGCGTGACGCCTTGGCGTGTGCGCGGTGGAACCTTTTGCACCCGACCGAGAAACCGGCGAGGTCTTACCTTGAGAAGAGACTCGAAAAAGAAGAAGGAGTGTTCGTGGCCGTCTCCGACTACATGAAAATTCTCCCCGACCAGATAGCGCCGTGGGTACCGGGCGGATTGACGACTCTCGGCACGGACGGTTTTGGCCGTAGCGACACACGCGCTAAGTTGAGGAGATTTTTCGAAGTCGATGGCGAGATGACGGTCATTGCGGCTTTATATGCCCTTTCGCAAAAGAAAAAGATCAAGCCGGAGGTCGTCGAAAAGGCGATCCGTGATCTCGATGTGGATCCGGAGAAGGTCTGTCCTCAAATTGTATAAATCCTGGCGGAGGCATGTTAAAGTAATCCTATGAATATCACGGTTCCTCATTTAGCTGAAGGCGTGACCTCGGGCACGGTTGTGAGCATCCTAGTCAAGTTGGGAGAGGAGATTAAACTCGGCCAGGATATTGTCGAGCTTGAGACCTCGAAGGCTGTAGCCGGGGTGCCGGCTACTGCGGCGGGCAAGGTCGCTAAAATCCACATTGCCGATGGTGACGAAGTTCAAATCGGCCAAGTCCTTATATCCGTAGAAGGCGGCGGTGAAGAACCCGCCGCTGCGTCGCCTGCACAACCCGAGGCTCGGACGGCGGGATCGCCGCAGCCCAGTGCGCGTACTGCTCCGGCGCCGGCCGCAGCGGGTACTTATGAATACCAATCTTCAACGGGTGCGGCTCCGCCCGCTTCTCCGTCGGTGCGAAAATTGTCGCGTGAACTCGGAATAGATTTAACACGTGTTCGAGGAAGTCAGCTTGGCGGACGCATTACTCTGGCGGATGTGCGCGATTATATTCAGCACCTGCAGGGCACGGTGCAGACCGGAGTCGTGCAAGCCGCGCCTAAGCCTGCCGTCTCCGTGGATTTTGCCAAATGGGGTCCTGTCGAACGCGTCAAGATGTCCCCGCTTCGTAAGAAGATCGGCGAGAAGATGAGCCAGTCTTGGAGCAGTGTGGTTCATGTGACTCAGTTTCATGATGTCCACGTCGGGGCCTTGATGGCTCTGACGAAGAAGCATGCCGCTGACTTTGAAAAAAAGGGTGCGCGGTTGACGCTGACGCCGCTCATCTTGAAGGCTTTGGTTGAAACCCTTCAGGAACACCCGATTTTCAATGCCAGTATCGACGAAGCCGCCGGCGAAATCGTTTACAAGAAGCATTATCACCTGGGAATTGCCGTAGATACAGAACAGGGACTCATCGTTCCCGTGATTCGCGACGTGGACAAGAAAGACTTACTTGCCCTCGCTTTGGAGTTGCAGGAGCTAGCCAAAAAAACACGCGAGCGCAAGGTGTCGCTCGAGCAGCTTCAAGGCGCCACTTTTACCGTATCGAATCAGGGAGGTATCGGCGGCGGCTACTTTACGCCGATCGTTAATTCTCCGGAAGTCGCCATACTGGGCCTTGGGAGGGCAAGCCTTAAGGCCGTCGTCAAAGACGGCAAGATCGCGTCGGGCATGGTATTGCCCGTTGTGCTTTCCTATGATCACAGGGTCATAGACGGCGGCAATGCGGCACGATTCATTACCGATCTCGCCAAGAAACTAGAAGGTTTTAAGTTTTCTGAAAAGAAATCCAAAAGAAAGAAGAAATAATCCTCTTATGTCTGACAATGCCAAAAAAACAGAAATCGTCGTCTTAGGCGCCGGGCCGGGCGGCTATGCCGCGGCCTTTTATGCCGCGGACAAAGGGAAGAAAGTCATCCTGGTCGACAGCGATAAGCGGCTCGGGGGTGTTTGCTTAAACCGGGGCTGTATTCCCTCAAAGGCCCTGTTACATGCGACCCACATGATCTCTGAGGCGCAGGATTCGGCCGAGAAGGGGATTACGTTTGCCGAACCTCAAATTGATATCAAGAAGATGCGTTCCTGGAAAGAGTCGGTCATCGACAATTTGGCAGAAGGTATTGCGGATCTGGCAAAGAAACGCGGTGTTGAAGTCCTGCATGGGCGCGGCTATTTCGAAGATTCCCACAGCCTGCGGGTTGAAATGGAAAAAGGCCAACAATTCATCACATACGACAATGCCATTATTGCTGTCGGGTCCAAGCCGGCACTTCCGGCCGCTTTTGATCTCGGAAACGACCGCATCATGACCTCTACGGAGGCGCTTGAGTTGGAGACGATCCCCAAGGAATTACTCATCGTCGGCGGCGGATATATCGGGATGGAGTTGGGGACGGTCTATGCGACTCTCGGGAGCAAGGTGACTTTGGTCGAGGCCATGGGAGCGATTCTTATGGGTGCGGATCCCGATTTGACGAGGCCGGTTCGGGCTTATGCGGATAAGCATTTCAAAGAGGTTCGTTTGAACACCAAGGTGCTTCAAATGTCTACCGACAAGAAGCAGATTAAGGTAGTTCTGGAAGTCGGGGGTGTGAAGAAAGAGGAGCTTTATGACAGCGTGTTGGTTTGCGTCGGTCGCGTTCCGAACCTCGAGAATCTGGGAATCGAGAACACAAAAGTAAAGACCGATGAGAAGGGATTTATTCAGGTCAACGAGAAACAGCAGACCAGCGAGCCGCACATTTATGCTATCGGAGACATTGCCGGCGGGGTCATGCTTGCTCACAAGGCGAGCAAAGAGGCCCGAATCGCCGTCGAGGTCATTACCGGTGAAGAGAGTTCCGCCGACAATATTATTATCCCTGCGGTTGTCTTCACGAACCCTGAGGTCGCTTGGTGCGGGCTGACTGAGGCAGAGGCCAAGCAGAAAGGCCTCAACGTAAAGACGGTACGCTTTTCCTGGGCGGCTTCCGGCCGCGCCATGACTTTCGGCCGGCCCGACGGCATGACAAAACTTGTTTTAGAACCCGACACCGAAAGAATTCTCGGTGTGGGGCTCTGTGGTGTCGGCGCCGGTGAATTGATCAGTGAAGGAGTCCTTGCCATTGAGATGGGTGCTACGGCCCGTGATCTAGCGGAGTCTGTTCACCCTCATCCCACGATGTCAGAAACGCTCATGGAATGTGCCGAAGTTTTTTACGGGCATGCGACACACACGTTTACCCCCAAACGTCCGGCGGCGTCCTGATTTGATGTGCAAAAGGATTGTCTGCGAGTCACCCGGCGTGATAGGATATATTTTATGATTGTCGGAATACCCAAAGAGATTGGTCCCTCCGAGAAGCGCGTAGCCGCGACACCAGAAACGGTCAAAAAGCTCGCTCTGGCCGGGCTTGATGTCCGGGTTCAAGCGGGCGCGGGCACAGAAGCTTTTATCTCTGACGCCGATTACCGGACGGCGGGGGCCAAGATTGCAGCCGACGCAAAAGGCCTGTTCTCAGATTCAGATGTTGTTCTGAAAGTCGCCAAGCCCGAACCGAGTGAGATCGAACTCATGAAGTCGGGTGTGTATCTCATTTCCTTTCTGCAGCCGTTAATCAACGGAGATTTAGTCGAGAAATTGGCCGTTGCCGGCGTAAATTCTTTGGCCATTGATGCCATACCCCGCATTGCCAGAGCTCAGCGCCTTGATGCCCTATCCTCTCAGAGCAATATCGCCGGTTACAAAGCCGTGCTCATGGCCGCGGATACCGTGGGCCGTATGATGCCGCTCATGATGACAGCCGCCGGCACGGTTTCGGCGGCGAAAGTTTTGATTCTAGGGGCCGGTGTGGCGGGCCTTCAAGCCGTTGCGACGGCCAAGAGGCTGGGTGCTATCGTTGAAGTGTTTGATGTTCGGCCGGCCGTCAAGGAACAGGTCGAAAGTTTGGGCGCCAAGTTTGTGGAGCTCGAGGTGCAGGGGGACGGCGCCGAGGACAAAGGCGGATACGCCAAACAGCTTAGTGCCGATGATCATGCCCGCGAACAGAAGCTTATCGGCGAGCATGTACACATCTCGGATATCGTCATTACCACGGCACTTATCCCCGGCAAGAAGGCGCCCATTTTGATTACAAAAGAAATGGTTGATTCTATGAAGCATGGGGCTGTTATCGTGGACCTGGCGGCCGAAGGCGGGGGAAACTGTGAGCTGACCGAGTTGGGTAAGAATGTGGTTTGCGGCGGAGTAACGATCATGGGGCCGGAAAATGTACCGAGCCGGATTGCGGCGCAATCGAGTCAGCTTTACGCACGGAATGTCATGAATCTTCTCCTGGACATCGTGAAGGACGGCAAAGTGACCATTGACCTGGCAGATGAAATTATCAAAGGGGCGCTCATCACTCACGAGGGAAAAGTGATCCACGAAGCGACTCTTCGGGTTATACAGAAGGAAGGCGCAAAATAATGGAAATCCTCATTACGGCGTTATTTATTTTTATTCTGGCAATTTTTGTCGGCTTTGAGGTTATTGCCAAAGTTCCGCCGACGCTCCATACGCCGCTCATGTCGGGCTCAAATGCCATCTCCGGCATCACTTTGATCGGCGCACTCATTTGTTCGGGCCCTTTAGACTATAAAGTCAGCACGCTGCTGGGTTTTGCGGCGATCGTATTTGCGACGATCAATGTAGTCGGCGGTTTTCTGGTGACCGATAGAATGTTGCAAATGTTTAAACGTAAGAACTGAGGAGCGTTTCTTTGAACCTGCCTGATTTAATCGATATCAGTTATCTCGTCGCATCCGTCCTGTTCATCTTCGGCATGAAATGTCTAAGTTCCGTGAAGACGGCACGCCTCGGCAATCTTCTGGCTGCCCTGGCCATGCTGATGGCGGTGGTCGTAACACTTCTCGACCAGGGGATCGTCAATTACAAGCTCATCGCAGCCGGTATCGTCATCGGCGGGCTTATCGGTACCATTACGGCACGCCTTGTTCAAATGACGGCAATGCCGCAGATGGTTGCGGTTTTTAACGGATTCGGGGGCTTGGCATCGGCGCTTGTTGCCTTTTCGGAGTATCACCGGCTCGGCAGCGGAATCGGCAACTTTGTCCTGATCACCATACTTCTCGGCACTTTTGTCGGCTGGCTTACTTTTACCGGCAGCATGATCGCATATGGAAAACTTCAGGGTATTGTCACCCAGCAACCCGTCGTTTACCCCTTTCAAAATGCCTTAAATCTCGTCATTACTTTGGCCATTGTCGGTATGGGCGTGTGGGTGGTCATCGACCCGGCAGCCCAGCCGTTTTTCTGGGCCATCATGGCGGCGGCATCGCTTCTGGGAATTTTACTCGTTTTACCGATCGGCGGCGCGGACATGCCGGTCGTGATTTCTCTTTTGAACTCCTATTCGGGCATTGCCGCAGCCATGACCGGTTTTGTGCTGATGAATAAGGTCCTCATCGTGGCGGGTGCTCTCGTGGGCGCGACCGGGATTATCCTCACTGCGATTATGTGTAAGGCCATGAACCGTTCGCTCACAAATGTTGTCTTTGGTGCTTTCGGTCAGGTAGAAGCCAGTTCATCAGGGGCTAAAGACAGCGGCTATACCGGCGTCAAAAGCTGTTCGGCAGAGGAAGCGGCAATGGTGATGGAGAGCGCTCAGTCCGTCCTTATCGTTCCAGGCTACGGGCTGGCCGTGGCTCGGGCTCAGCATGCGATCAAAGAGTTGGCCGATGTACTGGAAAAGCGTGGTGTCACGGTCAAGTATGCGATTCATCCTGTCGCAGGCCGCATGCCCGGCCATATGAATGTTCTCCTGGCTGAAGCCGAGGTTCCCTACGAACAGCTCTTCGAAATGGATGAGATTAACAGCGAGTTTGAACGCACGGATGTGGCGTTGGTCGTCGGCGCGAATGACGTGACGAATCCGGTAGCGCGCAATGAAGTCGGCAGTCCGATTTATGGGATGCCCATATTGAACGTCGATAAGGCCAGGACGGTTATTGTCGTCAAAAGAAGTCTTAGCCCGGGTTTTGCCGGCATCAAGAACCCGCTCTTCGAAAGTGAAAAGACCCTCATGTTTTTTGCCGATGCAAAGAAGGCCATTGAGGGACTCACGAAAGAGATGAATTCTCTTTAACGTTTGAACTGATTTAACCTCGAGAAAGGGATTGGATCTTGGCAGACGCCACCTTAATGGCGCGTCCTCAACGATGGGACGAGCCTTTCGGACCCGAGATGACCGATGCCGACGTTCAAATGCTGCTTGAGCGTCCTGAAATTAGTGCCATTGAAGCAAAGCGGTTTCCCACCCAAGTCCCTCTAACAGGAATTCTCAAGAACGACACCCGCATTGTGACTTACAAGTCGGGTGAAATCGTCGTTCGTGAGAATGACTACGGAAATTCGGCCTTTCTAATTCTTTCCGGGATACTTCGCGTTGTCCTGGCCCCCGGTCTCCCAAAAGAGAAACTCGGACGCCATATCCCCAATAAGAAGAACTTCCTGGAATCCCTTTCACAGCTTTGGACAAACCGAAGTATTCCGGAAGTACGGGATACACGCCTGTATGAGCAAAAGGGATTGCTTCGGGCCGAGGATGCGCAGAATACTCGCGTCATGCTGCAGGATATTCCGGTGGTTCTGGATACACAGAAGACGGCCGAGCTCGGGGAGGGGCAGCTCTTCGGAGAATTGGCCGCGTTGGGACGTATTCCGCGTTCGGCAACAGTCTTCGCAGAGCATGATGCAACTTGCCTCGAGATTCGCTGGCAGGGCCTGCGAGAGTTGAGGAAATTTGATGAGGGATGGCGCCGCCGGATTGATGAGAAATATCGCGAAAATGCTTTGAAGGTGCATCTGAGCGAAACACCGATTCTCTCAGGGATAGGAGCCGAAGCCGTCGAGCAGGTCGCTGATCATACCCTCTTCGAGACGTATGGCACCTTTGATTGGAACATTTCTTATCAAAAGATGCGTCGCCAAGGTAAGACAGGCATTTCCGAAGAGCCCGTGATTGCCAAGGAGGGAGACTATCCTGACGGCTTGCTCCTAGTTCGAGCGGGTTTTGCCCGCGTTTCGGTTCATCACGGGCAGGGAGTCCGGACTCTGACCTATTTGGGGAAAGGGGATTCGTTCGGTCTTGATGAGCTCTACGTCGGCTGGAAAGAGAAACGGAGTATGCCTTTGCAAACGACCCTGACAGCCCTGGGGTACGTAGACGTCCTGAGGCTGCCGTCAAAGATTCTAGAACAGCATGTTTTTAGCAAGATCGACCCGCCGAAGCGAAGTCTGATTGATTTGGCGGATCGAGCTCTGTCAGAAGACGCACTTCTCGAATGGGCGGTTGAGGAACGGTTTGTTAACGCCACTCAGGCGATGCTTATCGATCTCGATAAATGCACGCGTTGCGATGATTGCGTTCGCGCTTGCGCTAGTACCCACGACGGCAATCCTCGGTTTATCCGCCACGGGCATACCTTTGACCATTGGATGGTTACGAATGCCTGTCTGCATTGTGTGGATCCCGTATGCCTCATCGGTTGTCCGACCGGCGCCATCAATCGCAATATCGATAGCGGCACGGTCGTGATCAACGACAATACGTGTATCGGGTGCGGCGCTTGCGCCAATTCTTGCCCGTACGACAATATTCGCATGGTGGACATTCGCAATCTTTCCGGTAAGGCCCTCGTCGATGACCATACCCAGAAACCGTTACAGAAGGCCACCAAGTGCGATTTGTGTGTCGATCAGCTCGGAGGCCCCGCGTGCGTTCGTGCCTGCCCTCACGATGCCCTGAAACGAATTGATTTCCAGACGGTGATGCGCCAGACAAGCAAAGGCAGTTAAGAGGTTGGAACCCTTGAGGGCTTGGATCATAGGATTTGTGGCGGTGCTATTTTATGCGGTGACGCATGCCCTGCATCGAGGGATGACTCAAGACCTTGTCCGCCCGGGAGTGTTTACCGGTTGGGTCCTCTTTTCCGTCATCATGTTCCTGGCGCTTTTTAATATCCGCAAGAAGATGCCCATGATACCTCTGGGCAGTGCCCATACGTGGTTGCTGCTGCATGTTGCGGGAGGACTTCTGGCGTTTTCGCTATTTGTACTGCATACGGGTAGTTTTTGGCCGACAGGCGCCTATGAACAGGTCCTGGCTTTTCTGCTTTACCTTATCACCCTAAGCGGTATTGCGGGTTACATCCTGCAAAGAATTTATCCTGCGAGACTCACCGAGACGGATCTGGAAGTCATCTATGAACGCATTCCTGCTGAGATCGCAAGCATCCGTGAGAAGGCCGAACAGCTTATCCTAGAGTGTGCGGAGAAAACGACATCGGATACTCTGCCTAAAAATTATTTGAACGATTGGCGGTGGTATTTTAAGAAGCCGCGCTTTTTTTTAAGTCACGCTATGGGGCGTAATCGGGGTCATTTTTGGATTAGGAATCATGGCGAGACCGTCCGCAGATACCTGAGCCAGGCAGAGGTGCCGTATCTGAATGAGCTGACGTCACTCGCTAAAATCAAAAACCGTATTGATTTCCACTACACGGCACAAAGCATCATGAAGGGCTGGCTATTCTTCCATATTCCGGTAACAGCCGCACTTATGGTTTTTGGTGCCTGGCATATTATCGTGATTCACGTTTACGCCGTATGATTACCGATCCGGATCGTTTTAAACATAATCGCAGTCATTATGAGAGACCCAATGCACGGCACCGCTGCGGACGCGAAGCCCATTGGCAAAAGCCCTGCTGGCAGGGTCCCAACCCCGACGGAAGCTGCGGCGGGACTGCGGAATGCTCACCCGCGCGCACGGGCGAAGGGAACTACCAGTGCCGGCGGCCGCCTCACGCCGGAGGACCGTGCTCTGAAGGGCCTCTTCCCGACGGAACGTGCACTCATAAAAGGCCTCCGTGTCTTCCGGCGCTGAATCTTCGCGGCCGGCGCGGGCGCGCGGCAGTGTTGACGCTGGCTCTTGCGGTTTCGGTGATCGGTGTTTTTATGGCCTTTCCCCGCGCCAATTCGATGGGAATAAGTCCCGTTAATCCCGGGCCGCTCTCAGCCAAGCATGCAAGATTTGCAGGCGACGCGGGGTGCGTTTCCTGTCACGAAGCCCATCAAGGGGGGTTTTCAACGTGGATAGGCGCACTCTTTAAACCCGCGGACATGAGTACGCAGTGTCTCTCCTGTCATACCTTCGAAGGACCGGCGCTCAGTTCTCATAACCGTATCTTTGCCGGCCGCACAGATTTGCAGGAAACTCAGTGCAGCAGCTGCCACACGGAGCACCGTGGGGTGTCGACTGCGATCACTCAAATGAGTGATGCCCAATGTCATACGTGTCACCAGGTGAAGTTCTCGAGTTTTTCCAGGGATCACCCGGAGTTTGGAGCGGATTATCCCCATGACGAGCGTATGGCCATTAAGTTTGATCATGCCACGCATTTCAGCCGCTACTTTAAGGATAAGAAGTTCCTGGATCGTGCCCCGACTGCTTGTGCCGCATGTCATTATCTCGATAAGTCCAATGGCCGTCATGTTCCCGTTGCGGGGTTTGAAACCACCTGTTCAAAATGTCATTCTTCCCAAATTACTCAGAAAGACCTCGTGCTTTTCCGGTTACCCGAGATGTTGGTCCAAAATCTCGATGCGGAAAAGATTGCCGACGTTTGCGGTGCGGACGCCGGAACTGCCGTTGCCGCGCTCGGTGTTAAGGACGGGTATGAGAGTGTGTCGCTGGAAGAGCCGACAGAAATTATGGCACACCTCTTGGGTACCGGGATGGATGACCCCGAAGATTATCAGGGGCCGACTCAAACTCTTATCCAGGAGATGGCGGCTGATGGCTTGACGCCCTTGGCGGAACTTCTTGATGAACGCGGGGGAGCGGGCACGGCGAGCTCTCTGCTTGCAGGACTGAGTCCGGAGCTCGTACGGGAAGTCGCTTGTACCTGGGCACAGAATCTCGAATATGAATCTCCCCACGAGAAACTTGCGTCGGGATGGTTTGCGGATTATCTTGAGTTGCGTTATAAACCGGCAGGCCATGCGGATCCGGTCATGAAGAATTGGGTTGATTTCGGCCTCAGAGCGGAGTCTTCTTCAGAGGATATGCGTGCTGCTCTTTTGTCTTCGAATCAGGGCGGCGGTCGCTGCACAAAGTGCCATGCGGTGACCGAGAGCACTTCGGCGGCGGGAGACAAGTCTCTTGCCGTAGAGTGGGCACTTCGCGGTCCGGCAGTGCGCGATCATACGCAGTTTAACCACGCTGTCCATATGAACCTGCTCCAGGGCGAGACCGCCTGTTTGACCTGTCACGTCATGGATCCCGAGGCGGATTTCTCAGTCTCGTTCGAATCGTCTCGGGCGGACCAATTTGTCAGCAGTTTTAAAGCCATCAGCAAGGACACTTGCACCCAGTGCCATGGGGCTAAATCAGCCAAGGAGACAGGCAGTAAGGTCAGGGATAACTGTTTACTTTGCCACACGTACCATCATAATCCGACTCTAAGTCATTCCATGGAAGCTTCCGTGGGAGGCGCAAACATTCAATCACAGCGAGAACTCTGATATGACATGGATAATATCTTCACTATCGACTGCGCTTTTGGCGACACTGCTGGCCTATGTAACGCTGCTGGTCATGAGGGTGGTCCGGGAATCTCTTGGCAGCAAGCGCCGTGAGCACCTTGAAGAACAGGTTTTCCGCCAACGTATCGACCAGATCATGGACAAGCGCCGCTTTGAGATGGAAAAGAACGAGCTTTCCTGGAACGGTTTCCGGAAGTTTGAGGTCGTCCGCAAGGTTGCGGAGAATCGCGATATCAATACTTTCTACCTTGCACCGCATGACGGGAAACCGCTGCCTCCGTTTCTGCCCGGACAATATTTGACATTTGAACTGCACCCGGAAGGAGGAGCGGCGGCCGGCAAGCCCGTAGTCCGGTGTTACTCGCTCTCAGACAGCCCCAATTATCCGGACCGATATCGGGTTTCGATAAAGCGTGTTCCTCCTCCGCGAGACAAGCCTGATGCGCCCCCGGGACTCATCTCGAACTATTTTCATGACCGGATCAAGGAGGGCGACATCTTAAATGTGAAGGCGCCTTCGGGGCATTTTACGTTGGATATGACGCAGCAGAGTCCCATCGTTCTTATCGGCGGCGGGATCGGCGTGACACCTGTACTAAGCATGGTGAATGCCATTGCGGAGTCCGGATCGAAAAGGCAAGCCTGGTTCTTCTTCGGGGTTCGGAACTCTGCCGAGCATATCATGAAAGACCACCTGCGAGAGATTGCCGCCCAACATGAAAATATAAACGTTCATGTCTGTTACAGTGACCCCGATGAAAAGGACCAACAGGGCAGCGATTACGCTCACGCTGAGAGGGTGAGCGTTGATCTTATGAAGAGACTGTTGCCCAGTAATAACTTTGAGTTTTACATCTGTGGTCCGCCCCCGCTCATGAATCAGGTCACCAAAGACCTTAAGGAATGGGGCGTGCCGTCGAGTAAGATTTACTTTGAGGCCTTCGGCCCAGCGACCGTTAAAAAAGTTGCGCTGCCACAGCCGGAAGACGCGGCTGCCAAGGAGGCCCCGGCTCTTGAGGTGACGTTTGCCAAGTCGAATAAGACAGTGAGGTGGAGCAGCGGCGCCGGATCTCTGCTGGAGCTTGCCGAGGCTAACGGAATTACCATCGACGCAGGCTGTAGGGCAGGTAATTGTGGTACTTGTCTGACGGCCGTTAAAAGAGGTGAAGTGCATACGGTCGTCGACAGCGGAGCCAAACCGGAGGCAGGTTCCTGCCTCACCTGTATTTCCGTTCCTAAAACAGCGGTGACCCTCGATGCCTAACGAACGGCGGATCGCCTTAATCACAGGCGCGACAACGGGTATTGGTTGGGAACTAACACGTCTCTTCGCGCGTGACGGGTATGATCTTATCCTCGTTGCCCGTCATGAAGATAGTCTGAAAAGGGCGGCATGCGCTTTAGAAAACGAGTTTCAGATTTCCGGGATGGTCGTAGCCGCGGACTTGTCAAAGCCGAACGCCGGGCGCGAGGTCTTCGAGCGTGTCCAGGCGGCAGGGCTGTCAGTTCATACACTGGTCAACAATGCCGGGTATGGCGGCCATGGGGCTTTCCTGGAGTCGGACCTTCAGGTGGAGTTGGATATGATGCAGTTGAACATGACGGCCCTGACCGAGCTGACCAAATTATTTATACCCGGCATGGTGGAAAAGGGGAGCGGTAATATCCTCAACGTGGCTTCGACCGCAGCCTTCCAACCCGGGCCCTTCATGGCCGTTTACTACGCCTCAAAAGCTTATGTCCTGTCTTTTTCCGCCGCCATACGTGAGGAATTGAAGGATAAGGGGATCAATGTGACGACCTTATGTCCCGGACCGACGGAATCTGAGTTTGCCAAGAGAGCGGGTATGACGAACTCCATCCTTTTTAAGGCGGGAATGATGTCTGCCGAAAAGGTCGCTCGACTTGGTTATGAGGCCATGCAGAAGCACCGGAGCATTATCGTCACCGGGTGGAAAAACAAGCTCCTCACCTTTTCGGTTCGCTTGTCGCCCAGATGGATGACGGCATCCGTCGTGCGCTTCCTACAGGAAAAAGTCTAGGTGCCTAGACTCTTTTACTAACCTTTGTTTGCCCGCCAGATCTCCTTGCTCTTAGTGCTCTGCTCGGCGCTAAGCATCCCTTTGAGCTGTACGATTGACGAGACCAACGTTTTGGCCCTCGTTCTCTTGATGTCGTATTTTTGATCTACCAGCTTGTGTATGGCATCGACATCAGGCTGATCTTGCCACAGGGCCGAATGAATATCGATTTTTAAGATCTCAACCTCAGCATCCTGGCGGATCATATTTTTTTTCACGTCGATCTTAAGGCTTTTGATCTGAGCGATTTGTTCCTCACTTAGGCCCAATTCTTCCTGATTTTCCAAATAAAAATGGGCTTTATGGAAGAACTTTTCCTCTAGTCCCGCGTGGTGATAGCCGGAATCCCCGCCACGTTGGCCATGACCGGCAAGTGCGTATGGGGACACTAGCAGCATGCATGCAATTATGAGCAGTATGGGTTTTTTCATTCGAAGCCTCCTGGTTGGTAGTGAGGTTGGGTTTTAATAGGAAAAATTACTGTCTTTCTGGTACAAGCTTACCGGGTGAATGAAGCGCAGTCAAGGTACGTGAAAATTGGGGTAACATGAGGAGCCTGACGGCTCGATTTTAGCCATAATTACGCAATCCCGTATTTTTATGTAGTATTGATATATGTGGGGAGGGGAGGGGAAAAATCAAAGGCAGTATTTCAGCTTTATCCCATAAGAAACAAGGGGCGCTCAAGTTAACCCTGAGCGCCCCTTTGAAAACGAAATCCGCTAAGACAAGCCGTGACTAGAGTTGTACTCCACCTTGCGGAAGGGGAAGGTCGATTGGCAACAAGAAAGTCGCTGTGTGGATGAGGCCGCCGACTGTGTACACTACGGAATTACAGAGTCCCTTGCCGATACCGGCCAGAACATTCTTATCCTCCGCCGCGTAGGCCTCAGGAACTGAGAAAAGCTCGGTCCAGCCCAAGACGGCATTCTTGAAGCCATACGCCAGTTTGGCCGTGGCTTTTGCGCTATAAGTGGCCTCTTGAGTCCATGGACTTGCGGCCGCAAATGCATTTATTGGCGTCAGCACCATCGCTGCGAGTACCAGCATCAAAATAGCTTTCTTCATGATTTTCCTCCCTTTACGAGTTAAGTAACGGTACTTAGACCGATTTACCCACCTTGGTTGAAATTGCATATGCACCCTTAATAACGGCAATTCCCAGAATAATTGCAACAATAAGTGATAGGGGGTTTGCCGCACCGTAATGAGGAGCTCCGAGCATGCCGAAAAGCATAGGTCCTGATAAGACAGTATTCATTTTAGAGGCACCACCGGCTTTTTTACGCAGGGCAGCAAGCGCATCGCCGGCTTGACCCGAGAGGATTTTTTTCTGGGCAGGCCAGATAATGAACCATACATTAAACCACATGAGGGTTCCGAAGAACATACCCATGAGGATCCAGGCGGCTCTCCCCGTCATGCCGCCTTCGGGTTCAGTGAACAAAGCCGTGGGGCCAAAGCCCTGGCCGGGCGTATACATATAATTCATGACGAAAAGGCCTAATCCCGCCAAAAAGGTAAACATGGCGCCCCACCTGAACCACCACAATGCTCGAGGCATGAGCTGCGGATTGACCGCTTTTTTGGCCGCATCATCCAAAGCGCCTTGGAGAGGAATATTGACAAAATTAAAGAAATAGAGCAGTCCGATCCAGGTAATACCCGCAATAACATGAATCCAGCGAACCAGTAAGTGCAAATTGCTGAAAATATCTTCTAGCGCCATGTCTTCCTCCTTTGATGAGTTGTGCCGGCCGATGACGGGGTTCTTGTCCCAATCTGGGAGATTCTAGCACTTTGCCCCCCAAAGGTCACCCCTTTCATATAGGCCTAAAGGGTTTTGATTTTATGGATGGGAGCGGGTATACTCCTAGCTAGCAAGAGTCTGGACCTGTAACCGTAAGTTAACATAACCAGTCAACCCTCAACAAAGATAGAAAACCGCGAGAATATAGCCGTTAAGCAATCACATCTGTGTTCGATAAATAGAGAGCAACTTCATTATCATTCCACGTATAAATTCGAGATATTGACAAAAATGTCTGAAAGTGCTTTTAGCAAAAGGAGTTGGGAATGAAGATCGGCAGTTGGCTTGCAGTCATAGTATTGGTCTTATTCGCAGTGCCTGCCCCAAGTTCGGTGGTCTTTGCAAAAGATAAGAAGAGCGAGGACGAGAAGAAGAGCGAGGATGAGAAGAAAAGCGAAAAGGGAAAGGAAGATGAGGAAAAGAGTTCCTTTTTCCGGATTGGCGAAGAGGATGGCGGGGAGAAGGCCGATCTTGAAGACGACGAGCAGGAACAGCTTGAAAAGCTCAAGAAACAGATTGAACAGATTAATAGGAGTGTGACTGCAGCGCGAACGGCGCAGCAAGCCCGCAAAGCAACCGATGCCGCACGGGTCGCCAATACGACCCAGCAATTAAAAGCGGTCAAGGAAGTCAGCAATTTAAGGCGCTATAAGTTTTAGCTTCAAGTTTTATTCAATCCTGCCGGCCTATCCGCCCGTTCAGCAGTCCGTGTTATGATTTCGATCGTTGCTGAATCACTTGAACAATATGCCGCAAGCCACACCGGCGAAGTGTCGGAAGTCCTCAAGGCCTTAGAGCAGGAGACTTACGCCAAAACAGACCTGCCTCAGATGCTCGTCGGGCATGTCGAAAGCAGACTGCTAAGCTTTCTTGTCAAGGTTTCGGGTGCGAGACGTATCCTGGAGATAGGGACCTTCACGGGATACAGTGCCTTGGCGATGGCTGAGGCCCTGCCTGAAGGAGGCGAAGTCGTCACCTGCGACACTAACGAGACGACGGTCGAAATTGCTCGCCGCTTCTGGTCTAAGAGTCTCCACGGGAAAAAGATCACCTTTAAGCTCGGACCGGCTCTCGAGACCCTCGCGGTATTGGAAGGCCCTTTTGACATGGTGTTTATCGATGCGGACAAAGAAAATTATACTCGCTATTGGGAGGCTTGCCTGCCCAAATTGCCGCAGGGCGGACTCATCGTTGCCGATAATGTTCTATGGAGCGGACGTGTCTTGAGTCCGAAAGAATCATCGGACAAGGCAATCGTCGCTTTTAACAAGCATGCGAAGGCGGATCTGCGGACCGAAGTCGTTATGCTGACCGTTCGTGACGGGATTCTGTTGGCGCGAAAAAAATAGATTCGAAACCGGGGAATGACATGTCATCGCGGCATATTTTTAGGCCTCGTCTTAGACTGTTAATCGACATTCTGCTGTACATGAATGTTGCGGTACTGTTCGTGTTGGGGCTTCGTCTGCTGCCCATCAGAATCGGCGTGGCCGTTCAGGTGGTGCTCAATATCCTTGTCATTGCGGCCTGGTTTACGGTTATTAGCTATTATTTTTCAGTCGAGTTTTCCCAGAGTAAGATCTACGGCCCTGATTGGGGGCCGAGACGAGCCTCGCTCTCATTAACACAGGTCAATCACGACCGCTTCGAACACCGGACTTGGTTTTCCCGATGGGTTTGCCGCCGGGTCTGGGCCCTTGATGGAAAGACAAAGGTGTGTCTCTGGCGCCCGTTTCTAGGGAAAAATCAAATGCGGGCGATTTTAGATGTCATCTATCAGTTTCCGCTGCGCGAGGCTGCGGGCCGCAAGGGCACGCCGTAGTCCATCTCATGCGAGCGATTCTCTTTTTTATCATTCTGGGGATTTTTTCTGCGCAAGGGGTGTCGGCATATCCGCAGGGCAGCGCGGGCAGCGTAAAGAATCGCGGCGGTGACGCCGTAAGGATTCGTGTCGAAGACGGTAACGGAGATTATCAGTGGGTAACGCTGCCGCCGCGTGTCACTTATGATTTACCGGAGGGGACGAGGGCTCTAGCTGTTTACCCGCATGTTAAAGCTGCGAAAGGCACGGGTGAGCCGGTAAGTGTTTCGTTGTGGCGCCCAAACGGAGACCGCGTGGAAATTAAGAAATTTGCTCATCGTCATGAATGGTAAAGAGACGTATAATGCCGGACCCTGTATTGCCTGATACTCATAGGAAATTAGATAAAAAAGATCCGAATCCTTGTGCCGGCTGCAGCAACTGCTGCGAGTACATGTCGTTGGAGATCGATAAGCCCACCACGGTAACTGAGGCCGATCAGATTCTGTGGTATCTGCTTCATAAGGACGTGTGGGTTTACGTTGAAGGTAATTACGACTGGTATGTTCAATTCAATACGCCGTGTGAGAAATTGCACAACTACCGCTGCCAGGTTTACGAAAATCGCCCTATGATATGCCGTAAATACGAGCCCGTCTCCTGTTTGCGTTATGGCGGAGACTCCACAGAAAAGTACCTTTTCAAGAACGATGTGGACTACCTGCGCTACCTCGCGGCAAGAAAGCCCAAGTTGTTCAAAGGGCTGAGCGAGAAGATCGGCATTACTTTGGAATCTATCGGGAAGTAGACCTATGTCGACACGCCGGCCTGTCTTGAAATCCTTTTTTTGGAGCTTCCTCGGTGTCGCCGTCGTCGGCGGCGCATTTCTTCTTTACGTCGATATGATGCACACTTCGACTCCTATCCCTGTTCCCGAACGTCCCGTTGAAGGCTCGATTCAGCCGCCGCCCACGGCGGACGACGTTGTCCTGCCGCTTGACTTTGAGAGCACCCCTTTCGGCGATGTGTGGCAGGAGAGGATTTTTGAAGGGAAAACATTTTATGAGATCCTTGAGGATGAAAATGGGGAGCGCGTTCTTCATGGTTTGAGTCAAGCGGCCTCGTCGGGGCTATTGAGAAAAGTCGATCTGCCAGACGGGACCCGCGCGACACTCAACTGGGAGTGGAAGGTGACGCAGTTTCCCGTGAACAAGGAAAGCGAAGTGCTGGGACGCAAGAAGGACGACGATTTTGCCGCACGCGTTTATGCTATTTTTGAAGGCCGGTTGCCCTTTGTTCCGGAGGTGCTTCAGTATGTGTGGGATGACCGTTTCTCGGAGGGGACAAAGGGGCAGAGCCCCTATGGGAAAGGGGTTAAGATTATCGTAGTACAAAACTCCGGACAACACGCCGGAGAATGGGTCAAAGAGTCACGCGATGTCCTCAAGGATTTTGAAATGCTTTTTGGCAGAAAACCGAGGCATGGTTTGGGAGCGGTCGCCATTGTGGTGGATGCCGACAATACCCACTCCGAGGCGGAAGCGTACTTTCGAAATTTTACGATCACCTTTCCCCGCCAACCCGCTGAGTAGGCTTGGCACCCATGCGTTCGATCCGCTTTCGCGTCTGGCATTACGGGGAAAGAAAAATGTACTTCTGCGGCTATCAGAAACTATTCGCAATCCTCTTGTGCGATGACGATCACGGCACCAACGAGGGGCGCGGTCTCCCCGTTAAGAGGGCCCGCTACGACGAATGCGAAATGTTGGAAGCGGCCGGGCTCATCGACAATAGCGGTTGTGAGATTTTTGAAGGAGATATCGTCCGTTTGAATTGGCAGGGGCGCGAGGCCGTGGAGGTCGTCGCTCAGATCCCCGACATGTTTCGTTCCCGCGGGCTCCATCAGTTGCAGGTTCTTCTCGATAAGCACGCAATCGCCGACGGGGATGAAACCCTTTGCCTGACCGTCCTTGGAAACCAATATGAACACCCCTCTCTCATAGCCCATACGGCTTCGTCTTGATCAAGATGCTCCGTAAGTTAATCGCACTTTCCGTTGTTACGATGATGACCCTGCTACTCCTGGAAGTTCTGAGCCGGCAGTTTTTAAGGGACTATGCCCTGCCCGCCCGCTTTGTCGCCCGAGTTGAGAATTGGCATTACAACTACCGGAACCCTCAAGAATATCAGTTTTCTAAAGAATTGGGCTATGAACCCATTCCCGGCGGTTTCTATTACAATGATTGGGGAGTTCTTCGTAACGACCTCAGTCTTGAAAATGAAAGCGGCGTCCGGCGCATTTTATTTCTCGGGGATTCGGTCACGCGGCGGCGGATTTACATCGACAGGCTTGAAACCCTGCTCAAGGCGGATTATCCCGAGAGCCGCTTCGACATCTGGAATGCCGCCGTGGAAGGATACAATGCGGTTCAGTACAGCCGCTACTACCGGCGCCAGGCAGCCGCGATTAAGCCCGACCTGTGTGTGGTTGGTTTTCACATGAACGACTTTACTTCAACCCCGGTGGCCTTTCACGATGAGGAGCGCCTCGTTGTTTTTAGCCCGGGAAGAAGCATTTATAAGACCGGCTTGTACCACCCGTGGTTGTTCGAGCACTCCACATTTTATCGTGTGACCCTCATGGTCCTGGAAGAGCGCCTCTTTAAAAGCGAGCAGTTTCACCGGGAGATTTATGAGGATACACTGCAGGCGCTCCGGGACATCAAGCGTATCAGCCGTAAAAACGGAACCGAAGTCGTTATCCTGGTCCTGCCCTACATCAAGCCGCTGTTAGAATACTCGGCCGTGGAACAGGAGAATTACCGCGGGCTCCTGTCTTTTCTGCAAGAAGAACAGATCCCTTATCTTGATCTGCATCCGGTATTCGAACAGACGGGGTGGGATCAGATTCGCGGTCGAGCCGGAGACGGACTCACCGATGGGCCCAAGGACCCGTGGCATCCGAGCGGAACCGGCCATGAAAAGATCGGAGATGTGCTCTTCGGTTATCTTTCGCGTAATTGGCTAAGCGAGGCTTAAGCCGGGGTCGTTTTCTTCAGGAAAAACCAGATCTTACTTTGGATATTGTCGGGGTAGGCTGAGGATGTGATGGCCTTGACGATCTCGAATTCGCGGCTCTGCTGCGGGTAGAGCTCTTCGGTAATATCGAAATTGTGCACTGCAAACGGCAGTCCCTCTGTTTCTAACGCAACTTCTCCGGAAATACGGTGTGCCGTGCGCGTCGTGTTGTTACGCACAATGCCCCGCATGGTCAAGATGAGCTCCGTTCCGTCTCTGCGCAGATCGTACTCCCGGTTCACGAGGGCGACCCCATGTTTGGAATCAACGGGAACGGCCGAGGAGCAGGAGGCCAGAAGCGGAAGCATTAAAAAAACCATGAGGAGTCGATTCATATAAGGAATTGATCGTCACGTGTCCGGTACGACTTGAAGGGAAAATTACGCCGCCAGAGGCCTATTTTGCAACCCGGCGCTACAGCTTGAGATACGAAAAATCTCAGGAATTGGCAAGGGGCCCGGAGTAGTGTAAAATAAAGCCATGAATTCCCGTGGGGTCCTCCCCCTCATAATCATTGCGCTCTTCCTCTCTGCCGGTTCGTCTGACGGTTTAGCCGCAGAAGGGCAGGATTGGGTTCAGGCCCTTTCACGCGGCGCCAACTCGCTGGCCAGGGGAGACTATTCTTCGGCGCTGTATCAGGCCGTTCCATCAGGGAAATACCAGAGCCGCTATGCGCCCCAGGTTGCCTGGAATCAAAATAATGTCAGTATGCATCAGCCCATCCCCGGATTAAATCGTGTCGGAGGAAACTTTGTGAACCTGAACGGCGGCTATGACGCTCGGGCAAATGTTTCCCTGAACGGAAGGCCCACGATTAATCAGAGTGCGAATCTGGGAACAAACAACAAGTACTTCAACACGAATACCACCTTTTCACGAAGCTGATGCCCGGCCGCCCGAAGAAGGATCCCGCCAAGCGACCGTCAAAAGCCGAGCCACAGAGCCCTAGTCCGGCCACGATCGAAAACCTGGAAAGAAAGGTCTTCGATTTCTTCACGCTCTCTCAGCTCGGTAAGTCTCTGATTTCAACCCAGGATCTCGATGACTTAGCGCGAATCTTTGTGGCCTCGGTTCATGAAACCAGTAACGCGAGCAAGGTGGCCTTGTTGATCTACGATGCCGACATTTCCACCTATAAGTACCAGTTCTCGATAGGGCTTTCCGAAGAGAGTGTCAAGGACGTCTTCTTTGCGGAGGAAGAGGGGCTGTTCTGGCGTGTGCTTAACGGAGGAGAACCGTTTCCCATTCGCGATTCCGCGGGGCAATACCGTTTTCCGCGCGTCGTTCAGAAATTCAAGTTGGACCGGCTCGATTCGGAGATCTGGGTTCCCTTAATGGTAAAGAATCTGCTTTGCGGGGTGTTGACTCTGGGGAAGAAAAAAGACGACACGCCCTACGACGACAAGGAGCTGAGTTTTATTTCTCAGCTGGCGACTCAGGCGGCCGTGGCTATTGACAGCGCGATTCTGGATCAGCAGAAGACGCGGGCGACGAGGGCCTTGGGCAAGAAGATGGAGAATCTCTCCGTGCTCTATGATGTCTCCCGGGCCATGAATTTTATGAACGATCTGAAGAAGACCCTGCTCCTGATTCTCGACAAGTCGCGCAGTGCGGTGGGATCCCAAAAGGGTTCGGTGATGCTCCTCAATAAGGAGACCGGCGAACTCGAAGTGACGGTTGTTCGGGGCATTGACGCGATTACCGAGCGCAAGATCAATGACGGTGAAATGCAGTGTACGAAGATAAAACTGGGTGAGGGCGTTGCCGGCCGGGTTGCCGAGACCGGAGAACATATCATTGTCGACGATACGCAGAAGGACAAGCGTTTCAAACAGTCGGCGGCCTCCAATGTGCAGAATATGGTGTGTCTGCCTTTGGTCGCCGAAGGCGACTGCATCGGCGTCATGAATATATCGAACAAAAAGGGGGGTGAGCGGTTTACGCAGGACGATGTGAATCTGCTGCTGACCCTGGCTGGGCAAGTCGCGGTTACGATCAACAACGCGAATCTCTATCATCTCGCCATTACCGACGGATTAACGCAGTTGTACATCAACCGGTATTTTCGTCAGAAGTTACAGGATGAGATTGCCCGTTCCAAGCGCTATGAGCACCCCATCTCTTTAATCATGACGGATATCGATCATTTTAAAAAGTTCAACGACACCTATGGGCATCAGCAGGGAGATGCCGTTTTGGCGATGACCGCCAAACTTTTTCGGCGGGTGACGCGCGAGACCGACATCGCTTGCCGTTATGGCGGTGAAGAGTTTGCGATTATTCTGCCCGAGACCGCCGAGGACAGTGCGGCGGCCATGGCCGAACGGCTGCGGCGCGAAGTCGAAGTTACCGAATATGCCGGGCTCAAAGGAGAAAAGCTAGGGGTCACGATTTCTCTCGGGGTATCCACTTACCCGCAACACGGCACGACGACTGAAGAGCTGGTCGAGAAGGCCGACATCGCGCTGTACGCTTCTAAAGCCGGCGGGCGGAATTGTTTTCATATCTACGATGAAGGTATGAAGAAAGACGAGCAGCGAAAGCATTGAGGATCGGTCTCCTTCTTGCCGCCGTCACCATCGTAGTCCTCATTGACTTCGGTCTTAGAGTCCATGAACCGGAGCTTAGTATGAATTCCGAAATTATCGAGCGATCTGAAAAGTACATCGAGGTCTTCGAAGAGAAATCATTTGAAACGCTGACGGTGGAGCAGCAGCTCCTCCTTCTGCATTCTTATTACAATACGCGTAATTTCCCCCGGGTGGTGCAAGCCGCTGAACAAATGACCGAAGACCTGGCAGTATTGCCGGTTGCGCGCCGTGAGGCTTTTATGGGCATGATTGAAGAGGCCCGTCAAAGTCTCGGACGGCCTAGCGGCGGGGACGCGTTAAAAAGGAGTCTTAAATGACAACCATGACCGTTGATACACGAACCGATGAATTAAGACAGAAAACCGTGCAAATTGCCCGCAGCCACCGCGCATCCTGGATCGAGCTGGGCCAGATGCTTTACTCTATCTATAAGGACAAACACTACCGGTCATGGGGCTTTCTGAGTTTTGAAACCTACTGCAAGAAGGAACTCACACTGAAACAAACGACAGCGGTGAAGCTGCTCAAGTCTTATAGCTTTCTTGAGCGCGAGGAACCGCGCCTGGCAGACCGCAACTTTAGTGATGACGATACCCCCAAGCGGGTTCCGGAATACGAATCTGTGAATCTCCTGCGGCTCGCAAAGGAGAATAAGCAGCTAACCCCTCAGGATTTCTCCGAGGTGCGTGATTCGGTGATCAATAACGCGGTCGAACCCAAAGAGGTCAGGGCCCAGATCAAGAAATTGATCGAAGAAAAAAATCCGCTGACTGCCGCGGAAGAAAAGAAAAACCGGAGGAACAGTGCTCTTCGCCGCGTGGTAAGTACCCTCTCTATTGCGAAGACGCAGCTTGCCTCAGAGCGGCTGCTGCCGGATTTTCTCCTGAAGCAGATGGGCGATCTGATCAGCAAACTGCAGGATCAGATCGAGTCTTAGATCCCGCGTAAAAGCAATGACCTTCGAACGAGACCGCGCTGAAATAACGATTACCGATTTTAGAGACAGCATACGCGACGACGTTGCTTACACGATTTGCTTCGACGTGCGGGGCCCGGGCAGGCGGCTTGAAGCCTTGCGCGTTTCTTTCTCCGAAGAATTTATGGAGCAATATTTTCGCGTTCCGTGGAATAAGGATTTGGCGGCCGAAGAGATGCGCTTGGAGAAGGAAAGAAGAAATCTTTTTGTCGCATGGGGCTTATTGAAGGTTGAAGAAATGATTAAGAACGGTTTCGAACTGAAGGAAGTTGTGCTCTCTGGCGAATCGGACTTGAAGTGGGCCAGAAAAGTGGAGGCCGCTAAGCTCCGCTATGCCAGCGAACCGCAAGGCAACGACGTTTTCATTTATCACTTAGGTTAGAAAGGGGAGCGCCATGAAAAAAGTCTTAGTGCCGGTCGCCGACGGCTTTGAAGAGATCGAAACGGTCACCATCATCGATGTCCTTCGCCGTGCCGGAGTGGAAGTCGTGGTGGCGGGCTTGAATGAGGGCGAGATCGCCGGCGCGCACGAGATCCGCATGCTGGCGGACTGCAATTTGGATGAAGCCCTCACTCAGAGCTTTGATATGCTGATTCTCCCCGGCGGCCAGCCCGGCGTGGATAATCTGCGCGCCGACAAACGCGTGCGCGATGTCGTGGGCCGTATGAATGAGCAGAAGAAATGGATCGGCGCGATTTGTGCGGCGCCGCTCGTGCTGCGTGATTGCGGTCTTACAGCCGGTTTGAAACTGACCAGTTATCCCGCCATGGAGCAGGATCTCGAAGGCTGCCGCTATGAACAGACGCGCGTCGTTACCGACGGCCACATTATTACGAGCCGCGGTCCGGGCACGGCCATGGAATTTGCGCTCAGTCTCGTGAGCCGGCTCGTCAGCAAAGCAAAAGCCGATGAGTTGGCCGGTCAGGTCCTGGCGCCGGGTGGTTGATTGACCTTTTTGTTCATTGTGCTAGAATTCCCGGACTGCTTTTTTATTTCCTTTAATACGCGGGGGTGGCGGAACTGGCAGACGCGCTGGACTCAAAATCCAGTGGGGGCAACCTCATGAGGGTTCAACTCCCTCCCTCCGCACGAACCTTCCCAACCTGAAAATTATCAGGATGATGCAAACGCTTCACAAACGGACCAGGGCTAATTTTCTCCGCTTTTTTAGTTATGCGGGCAAATACAAGTTTGTCATTTCCCTGGCCATGATTTGCGGGTGCATCCGCTATTTAATCCCGCTTGTTCTTCCCTGGTCGATCAAGATCCTCGTGGACGATTTTCTCGGCCCTTCGACCACACGAGCCTCCCGGGACCTTCACTTCATGATGGGCGGCCTGTGCGGCCTCTATGTTGTTTACGGGGTCATCAGCTATTTTCGTTCTTATCTCGCCGGCCTTGCGGGGAACCGGATTGTCTTTGATTTACGCAGGGATCTTTACCTTTATCTACAGCGCATGAGCCTCAGTTTTTTTGACCGGAGGCGTGTCGGTGAGGTCGTAAACCGGATGACAGCAGACATTTCATCCGCCCACCACATTGTCGGATCGGCCCTCGTGACCACAAGCATGGATCTCGTCCTGGTCGGCGTTGTCCTTACATTGCTTTTCTTGGCGCATTGGAAGCTTGCCGTGATCTCATTGAGCGTGATTCCTTTTTACATTTTCACGAATTATTTCCTGACGAAACAGATAAGACAAAAAAGCGCCGAAATCTATCGGGTAAACGAAGAAATATCGGGTGAATTGCATGAACAATTTGCGGCGATTTCAACGATTCAAGCCTTTGCCCAAGAAGAATCCGAAGCAAGGCAGTTCCGGCAAAGGAGTAAACTGCATTTAAGCGCCGTTCTTTCGAGCCTGCATCTGCAATCCATTGCCCTGGGGATCACCGGTTTTTTAACGGCCATCGGCCCCATTTTGGTTCTGTGGTACGGCACCGCAGAGGTATGGGGGGGCCGATTGTCTGTCGGCAGCCTCATGGCTTTCTACGCCTATCTGGGGATGCTTTATCAGCCGATTCAACGGCTCACCGAACTGAACTTTGTTTTAACGAATAGTCTCGCCGCCATTGACCGGATCTTTGAAATCTTTGACACGTACCCCGAAGTCCATGAAAAACCCAACGCCGTCAGCATGGAAAAGATTCAAGGTACGGTAACCTTCAAAAATGTGAGTTTCGCTTACGAAGGGCGAGCCGAGGTTTATTCGCATTTTTCGGCGGTAATCCCCGAGGGTACGACGGTCGCCTTGGTAGGCCCGAGCGGCGCCGGGAAGTCGACGCTCGCCAAATTGATTTTGAGGTTTTATGATCCCCAAGAGGGAAGCATCATGATCGACAGCAAGGATATTCGCGCATTCACATTAAAGTCACTGCGTCAGAATGTTGCATTTGTGGCTCAGGACCCGATCCTCTTAAGCGGAACCATCCTTGAAAACCTCAGGTATGGCAGGCCCAATGCATCGTTGGCGGAAGTAAAAGCAGCCGCACATGCGGCTTCTGCCGACGCCTTTATCGAAGCCATGCCGGACGGTTATGAATCCGAAATCGGCGAACGCGGAGTCAAGCTTTCCGGAGGCGAAAAACAGCGGCTGGCCATTGCGCGTGCCTTTCTGAAAGATTCTCCGATCCTGATCATGGATGAACCCACATCCTCCCTTGATGCGAAGTCCGAGGAGTTAATCAAAAAGGCATTAACGGGACTACTGTGGCATAGGACGGCGATCGTCATTGCTCACCGTCTTTCCACCATTGAACACGCGGATCAGATCCTTGTGATGGACCGGGGCGCCATCATCGAACAGGGTAAGCACCAGGATCTCATAAAAAATGAAAAGGGTCTTTACCGGCAGTATCTGAGAAGCCAAATAACTTTTTATGGCGCCGGCGCGTGAATCTCCGTATTGCCCTTCTGATATAAGTTATGCTAGAATAACCACTTATGGTTAGCGGAATTAAGGCATATCCATTTCAGACCTTCGAGCCCAAGTGGCAGGCCCACTGGGAAGAGCATAAGACCTTTCGGGCTGCCGATCCGGGCGAGCCGGGCAGTGAAAAACCCAAGTATTATATCCTCGATATGTTTCCGTATCCCTCTGCTTCCGGCCTGCATGTCGGTCATCTCGAAGGCTACACCGCGACCGACATCACGGCACGATACAAACGCATGCGCGGTTTCAATGTGCTTCATCCTATGGGATGGGATGCCTTCGGACTTCCTGCCGAACAACACGCGCTCGAAACCGGAACGCACCCGCGCGAAACCACTCAGAGCAACATCCAAAATTTCAAGAGACAGATTCAGCGGCTAGGGTTCAGTTACGACTGGAGCCGTGAAGTGAACACTACGGATCGACACTACTACCGCTGGACGCAATGGATTTTCTCCCAGCTTTATGCGAGGGGCTTGGCCTATGAAGCCGAGATGCCCGTTAACTGGTGTCCGGCACTCGGAACGGTTTTGGCGAATGAAGAAGTGATCGACGGCAAAAGTGAACGCGGCGATCACCCCGTCGTGCGCAAGCCGATGCGTCAATGGGTGCTGAAGATTACGGCTTATGCGGAACGCCTTTTGGAGGACCTGGATTCGCTCGACTGGTCGGAAGCCATCAAGGAAATGCAGCGGAACTGGATCGGCAAGTCCGTCGGTGCGGAAGTCGATTTCGAGATTCCCGGTCTTGGGCAGAAGATCCGTGTCTTTACGACGCGCCCCGACACCCTTTTTGGTGCGACCTACATTGTGTTGGCGCCGGAGCATCCGCTGGTTCAGGACGTTACGACCGAAACGCAGCGAAAGGCGGTGCAGAATTATATCGCACAGGCCTCGCGAAAGTCCGACCTTGACCGCACGGATCTCGCCAAGGAAAAGACCGGCGTCTTCACGGGCGGGTATGCCGTCAACCCCGTCAATGATGAGAAGATTCCTGTTTGGATCGCCGACTACGTCCTCATCAGTTACGGGACCGGTGCGATCATGGCGGTTCCGGCCCATGACGAACGTGATTTTGAGTTTGCCCATCAATTTGATTTGCCCATTATCCCTGTCATTGAAGAGCCCGGTAAGGGAAAGCTCGACTCCGCTTATACCGGGAACGGCATCAACTATAATTCCGCCACCCCCGACGGATCTTTTTCCATTGACGGCCTCGCGACTCCGGAGGCCAAGGAGAAGATCAGCGGCTGGCTTGAGCAAAAGGGGATCGGGACAAAGTCGGTTCAGTATAAACTTCGCGATTGGCTGTTCAGCCGGCAGCGTTATTGGGGCGAACCCATCCCTATTATTCATGTCGGCGGTGAAACGAAACTAGTCCCGGACAAAGATTTGCCGCTGCTTTTACCGGAAGTCAAAGTTTATAAGCCGACCGGAACGGGTGAGAGCCCGCTGGCCTCCGCCAAGGACTGGGTTCAGACGACCGATCCCGAAACCGGGAAAGCGGCGCTGCGCGAAACGAACACGATGCCGCAATGGGCGGGCTCGTGCTGGTATTATTTGCGTTACATTGACCCCGTGAATACGAAGGTTTTCGCGGACAAGGAAAAAGAGAAATACTGGATGCCTGTAGACCTTTATGTCGGCGGTGCCGAGCATGCGGTGCTCCATCTTTTGTATGCCCGCTTTTGGCATAAGGTGCTTTATGACTTGGGTGTGGTCTCGACCAAAGAACCTTTCCAGAGACTCATCAATCAAGGCATGATTCTCGGCGAAGACGGTGTCAAGATGTCAAAGTCACGCGGCAACGTGGTCAACCCCGATTCCGTGCTCGACCATTATGGTGCCGATACGGTACGCCTGTATGAAATGTTCATGGGTCCCCTGGAAATGACCAAACCGTGGGCGGCTCAGGCCGTCGAAGGGGTGCATCGTTTTCTGGGGCGGGTCTGGCGGCTGACCGCAAGTGAAGACGGTAAGGCTGCGTCAAATATCGTGAGCCGCAAGCCGCATGCCTCGGAGTTGAAAACGCTGCACCGGGCCGTCAAGAAAGTGACCGACGACTTAGACCGGGAGCGCTACAACACGGCGATATCCGCGCTCATGGTATTCGTCAATGAGACGTTGAAGGAGACTGACCACTCGAGTGAAGTCATCGAAAAGTTCGTGCTGCTGCTCGCGCCTTTTGCCCCGCACATGGCTGAGGAGTTGTGGGCACGTTTAGGCAAGGGCCGGAGTCTCGCGCATGAAGCCTGGCCCGAATATGATTCGGCCTACCTGGTGGAAGAAGAAATCGAGATGGCGGTTCTTGTGGCCGGTAAAGTTCGCGCCAAAGTGGTCGTACCCAAAGATATGTCCGAGGAAGAGATCCGCGAAAAGGCGCTCCGAGACCCCAAGATTGCGGAATGGCTCAATGACAAGAAAGTGCAAAAAGTCATTGTGGTGCCGGGGCGGGTCGTCACGATAGTCCTTGAGGAAAGCTGATGCCTAAGGTCGAAATCAAAGACAAGCAGATTTGGGTGGGTCGAGAGAGCATACCCTTTGTGTCCGGCGAGGTGCATTACTGGCGTCTCAACCCGAACTATTGGAAGGAAGTCCTCGCGCGCGTCCGTGAAATGGGGATTACCGTCGTCTCCACCTACGTGCCCTGGCATTACCACGAACACAAACGCGGTCACTTCGATTTTACAGGGACGACGCATGACACCCGCGATCTCAAACGATTCCTCGACCTCACGCGCAAAGAAGGCTTCTGGCTGGTCATCCGGCCCGGCCCCTACATCTATAGTGAGTGGCCGAATGAAGGGGTCCCGAGTTACGCCTACAAATATCACCGCCTCCACCCGACTTTCCTCAAATATGCCTCGGAATATATCAAGCGAGTCTCGGCCGTATTTAAGCCTTACCTGGCAACGCGAAAGGGCGGGCATATCATTATGGTGCAGGCCGACAATGAGATCGATCCCTGGCCGGATGTCTTCGGTCAGCAGTACGGGCTCGACGGCAAGCCCGGTATGTTTCAGGATTATCTCAAGCAACTCTATGGCAAAAACATTAAGAAGCTCAATGAGAACTGGGGAACCGAATACCGTCGCTTCGAAGAAGCCGGGGCATTCATTGCCACCATGTTCGCGGATGAAAAGGGGCTGTTGCTCAAGGGAGACAAGGAATTAAAACGGAACATCGATTATTTTAAGTTTAAGTATCACTACTCCAAGGAAACGGCCAAGTGGAGTGTCAAGGCCTACCGCGACCGCGGAATTGATGTCCCGATCTATCTTAATCTGTACCCGTTTTTTTATGCCCATGATTGGTCCGACATGCAAGAGGCCTCGGACTTGGTGGGTGTGGATCTTTATCCGACCAGCGAACTGGCCGAAGACAAATTCGAACAGCGCAAGTTTATCGACAAGATCCGCTACCTCGGGCGTGTCTCCCGTATTCCCTTCATCGCGGAGTTTGCCGCCGGTGTTTGGCATAACCGTCATTACGAAACGGGGGTGCTGACGCCGAACCATTACCGGCTCATTTCGATTTCGGCCCTGCTTGGGGGCGTCATGGGATGGAACTGGTACATGCTGGTCAACCGCGACAACTGGTATATGTCACCCATTAACGAGTGGGGGAGGGTTCGCCCCGAACTCTATAAGGTATTTAAGGAACTCGTTTCGATCTACCGTCAGATGAATCCGCCGGTCTTGAAAAAACTGACGGAAATTGGAGTCACTTTTAATCCGCTGCAGCACGCGGCCCGCACCCTGCACCACAACAGCCCGATCCTCGTAGGTCTCTATGACTCCGATATCGACTATGAGCTTTACGATCCGCGTGCCGACAATTGCCCCAAGAAGTTTCTTTTTTACTCCGGGAACCAGTGGCTCGAAGAGTCGTCGCAGATAAAGCTCAGACGCTATGTCGAAGGCGGCGGCACGCTTATCGCATTTCGCGATTATCCCCGTAAGGACGACAACTTCCGTAATTGTCAGAAGGTCGGCTTTCACGATCCGAAGAGCATCCTCTTCGAATTCAAAAAAGAGTTTTCGGTTCAGATGGCACCCGGGTTGCCGAAGGTCAAGCTGGTCAGTTCGGTCTACACGTTTACGAATGTCCGCGGTAAAAAGATCACGGCCGACTTCGGGTCTTTCGGCAGGCACACGATTGGTTATATCAAAAAACTGGGCAAGGGGAGGATCGTTCATCTCGGAGTCGACCCGACCCGCGAGCTCATCATGGAGATCTTGAAGTACCTCAAGGTGCCGCTCGTCGCTTATTCGACGACCCGCGACATTAAGACCGCCCTTTTCCAAGAGGGCTCCCGTTATTTCCTGGTGGCGGTCAATAACGGCACCGAAGACAAGAGCGCCAGTATTTATCTCCCAGCCCTAGACGCCAACAAGGCTAAGATGTCGGTGCGCGATCTGGATTCGACGACGACAGAGGCTTATTCGCGGGAAAGAAGAAGCCCGTTTACCGCCGATTTCCCGCGTAAAAACGGCCGGGTTTTCGAAATTAGCCGCATCAAAAAGTAGCTCTCTTTTTTTTCCCCTCAAGATCGCCCGCTTCTAGCCGAACTACATCTATATGTACGAATCCTTCTTCGGTCTTACTGAAGCCCCGTTTAATGTCACCCCCGACCCCCGTTTTGTCTATTTTACCCGGCACCATAGGGAAGCCCTTTCAGCCCTTATCTACGGAGTGGAGGCCCGGCGCGGATTTATTCAGGTAACCGGTGAGATCGGTGCTGGGAAAACGACCCTATGCCGCACCCTGCTCCAAAAGTCGGGCGAAAAGATTCACAGTGCCCTCGTCTTCAACCCTAAATTATCCGAATTCGAACTCTTACAAACAATCGTAGAAGACTTTGGGATCACTCCCAAAGGCCGGACCAAGAAGGCCTATTTTGATGCGCTCAACCGCTTCCTGCTAGAGGAGTTGAATAAAGGGTATAACGCGATGGTCATTATTGACGAAGCACAGCTTTTGAAGCCGAAAGCGCTCGAGCATATCCGCCTTCTCTCCAACCTGGAGACGGCGACACAAAAACTACTGCAGATTATCCTTGTCGGGCAGCCGGAGCTCAAGGACATCTTGAACCGCCCCGATCTGGTGCAGCTGCATCAGCGAATTACGATCCGTTATCATTTGCCCGAACTTTCACGCGATGAAACAGGCAACTATATATTGCACCGGCTGAGCGTCGCCAATGCGCAGGAAGAGTTCTTTTGCGAAGACGCTGTAAACCTCATTCATGAACTTTCCTCAGGGATTCCCCGAGTGATCAATGTGCTGGCCGACCGGGCCATGCTGGCGGCCTACGTGCAGAATTCGCGTGTCGTCGATGCCAGTATGGTGGAGCAGGCCCAGTCGGATCTCGTGGGGGTCCCGTCGTGAGCTTGATCCATAAGGCCCTCGATAAGGCCAACGGCCGGGGAGAAAGCGCGCCGAAACGCGCCCCGGTTTTTGCTAAGCCGAGAGATACTTCTGTTTTCACGGCGCCGGCACCCGAATCTGAAATTATCCCCATTGCCCAAGTAGAACCGCATGAAGAGACATTGGCCCAGCCGTCACTCAGCAAAGAGTATCTATTTTTTGCCATACTTTTTGCTGGAATCTTGGCCGTTTTGGCTTATTATTCCCTTGGGTTGAAGGCGACTGAGACCGTTCCCTCAGAGCCCACCGTTGTAAAGGCCGCCGCCTCACAGCGAGTCACGACTTTGCGACCACCGGTCGTGCCTCAAGCGAAGTCTGGCGTTGTAATGGCTCAGGAGGAATTCCTGCTTAGCGGTATCAGTAACATCGGCAATAATCTCATTGCCATTATCAACGGGCAGGTAGTGGCTGTCGGTGACGTGCTTCAAGAAGGACCCGTCGTCAAGGCGATTCAAGGCCGGAAAGTAGTCCTTGATTCCGACGGCGTTGAAGTCCATCTTACTCTGTATTAATCACCGCTTCCTGATTTAGGACCTAGTACCCTGTTTTCCCTCGGTTTAGCTTCCTCTCATGGAGGATGGCTATGCCCTCTCTCAAGTACTATCAGCATTCCCTTTTTCTCTTTCTTCTCACCGTGCTGTGCCTTGCGCTCTGGTTTCGATGAGAGTGCCGGCTTTCTTTCTTGCCCTGGGTTGGACCGTGGGCATTGTGGCGGCGCCGCTCGTGACTGTCGGTTCGCTGTCGCTGCGGTCGGCGGTGAGCCTCGCACTGATCCCTCTCTTTTTCACGAGGGGCCGGCGCGCCTTCATTCCGATTTTTGTCGCGTTTCTAGCCCTTGTCGCGGTCCTCTTCTGGCGTCACGAACAGGAACGGCCGCTCGATGCTATCGAAAACAGGGTGGGCCTTACGGAGTCGAAGGTCAGCGTTGAAGGCGTCGTCGTAAGCTTTCCACAAGTTTCTACGCGGGGAAAACGTGAGAGAGTTGCATTTGACTTAGACGCAAGGAATCTTCTCGTTGTTTCCGGCGGGCATTCCGATCTCGTGCCGGTGCAGGGGAAGGTCCGCGTTAGTCTTTTCTCCCCCGGGGCCATACCCGGTTACGGAGACAGGGTGCGTGTCTGGGGCCAACTGACGACGCCGAAGGCCGCCTTAAATCCCGGCCTTTTTGACTACGGCCAATACCTGAAACAGCAGGGGATTTACTGCACGCTTTACGGTTTCGGCCGAAAGTCGATTCGAGTGTTAAACGGACACGGAGCGCTTTGGCCGCTGCGAGTTACTTTTGAGTGGCGGCAACTGTTGGCCAAGCGCTTCTACAAACTTTTCGATCCCGAAACGGCCGTCTTTCTCAATGCCGTGGTGCTCGGTTTAAGCGCGCAGATCGACAGGCCCACGCGGGAGCTTTTCGCCAAGACAGGCACGGCCCATATTCTGCCGACAGCTAGCAGGAAATGGGATTACAATCCGTTTGCAAACCACCTTGCCGCCAAAGAAATCGCATATCTCTTTTAAACATAAGGGGGTTACGAAGAATCAAAGGTCTCACAGAGTTGTTGTAAATGCCTACTTTGGATTGCCCCAAGAGATATGCAAAAGGCTCGAAAACAGGGTCAAACAGAACCAAAAAACACGGTCTCACATTGTAAAAGAGGCCCTGGATGCATATTTTTTGAAGGTCAATAAAGAACCCCTTAAAGTCCACCAAAGATGCGAGAAAGACCCTGTAATTGGCCTTAAAACGATTTCTGTGACCATTCGCCAAGATCAGGGTGATTGGCTGAGAATGATGGCAGAAAAGACTGGCAAGAAAATAAGCCAGCTAGGCAGGGAGGCAATGGAGCATTATTTCGTACCAAACCTCACTCGATAAGCAGTCTGCAACGTAAAGGATAACCCGCTTTATAGATAGTTAAATACTTATTGCTACGAAAAGTAATAAGTATTACATTACATTTATGAACTGGCTTGTCTTTTCCTATTCACTGCCCAGCGGCCCTACGTCAAGCAGTCGGGTTGCGATCTGGCGGCGACTTAACCGAATCGGTGCATCGGCTCCCTCAAGATCATGCGCTTGCCCTTCACTCAAATAAAACCCGGTAGGGTTGCCCAACGCATCGCAGAGGGCATGGATCTTGGTACTCAAGCCTCCGCGTGAGCTCCCGATACATTCGTTTTTTTTATACTCCCTTTTGCTCCTGCTGAATGCTGATGAGCTTTGACAATCGTTGAATCGATCATTGCGTACTTATTGTCTGCATCTTGGCAAAGGTGTTCGAAGATTCTTTGCCACACGCCTCTTTGCGCCCACCGACTATGCCGGCGATGAATATTCTTCCAATCTCCAAAGCGTTCCGGTAAATCCCTCCACGGAACCCCGGCCCGATATCGCCAAATGACGGCCTCTACAAATAACCGGTTGTCCTTGGCCGTTACTCCTACCGTCCCGGCTCTCCCGGGCAGTAAGTCCTTGATTCTTTCCCACTGATCATCGCGCAACCCGTATCGTCTTGTGACCATCCATGAGCCCCTCCTTGAAACTCATGAATGTCCATCGGCATTTGCTTTACCCTAATTGACGACACGCCCTAGAATTAAATATGCGGCGAACCCTGAAACAGGAGAAATCCCCTTTGATATGAAAGGTGCTTTATTCGGTCATCAACAGGATGGCTGCTCTTTTGAAACCATGGCGAGGATTTTCGGGCTTCAAGACAAAGCTCTTGAGGCAATAGGTGAGTTGATTCACGAAATTGATCTAAGGGACAGGCAACACCATCATCCGGAAACCGAAGGTGTGGCAGCTATTCTCAAGGGTTGGCTTCTTCAAGGTCTTTCGGACAAGGAGCTTGAATCCCATGGAATACAATTGTTTGAAGGCCTTTTTCAGGCTTTTAAGAGAGCGCGCGGAGTTTGAGCGGCGAAACATGCCCGTTACTGTAAGAACATCTTATGAAATTTCCTGGGAGCAATACGAATTTGGAAATTACTATGACTAAAAAAGAAGGGGTGGTTCCCGGGCCCGTTTATACCCTCTGGCAAATGGTACTTTATGCGTTGAAGCTTGGTTCGGTTGGATTTGGCGGACCAGTGGCTTTGGTAGGTTACATGTACCGCGACCTTGTGGAGAACCGAAAGTGAATCTCTGAAGCGGAATATAAAGAAGGACTGACCTTGGCCCAGCTTGCCCCGGGACCTCTTGCGGCGCAACTTGCGATTTATCTGGGCTATTGTCATTATGGAATACCGGGTGCAACGCTTGTGGGGATTGCTTTTGCTTTGCCTTCCTTTTTGATGGTTGTGGCCTTGGGGTGGGCTTATCTTCACTATGGGGGCCTCTCTTGGATGCAGGCAGTCTTCTATGGCGTGGGCGCCTCGATCATCGGAATCATTGCCCGAAGCGCTCAGAAACTCACCGCAAAGAACCTGGGAAAGAGCGCCTTCCTCTGGCTTATTTTCTTGGGTATGGCCCTCGTGACTTTCCTCACTGAACATGAAAGCATTCCTCTCATTCTCACCGCAGGTCTTCTTGCGTGGCTGATTCAGGCCGCGAGCGGCCGATGGAAGCCAAACGAAAAAGCGATTATCGGCGCGGCCTGTATTCTCTTCGTCCTTGCCGGTGGGGTTGTCCTCGTTCATTCGTTTAAATCGCCTGATGCCGGATCCTTTTTTTATAGCAGAGGCCCGGGCCACCGAAAGGATAATTATATTTGCGTATCCAGCGAAAATATAATTATTATCCGAGCGCTCTCCTTAGGACTGGAAACAATGATGCGAAAAATGGAAATAGTTTCCATAGCAGGAACGCGATCAATTGCTAGCAATTTCCAAGGGCGAGAAATTATTTCCCCAGAAATGATAATCAATAAAGCTAGTTTTAACCCGATCTGTGACACTTCTGCACTCTTTTCTGATTTTTTCAATGTAAGTGCTTGTCCTCCCTAGAAATTGTCCTTTCAATTCCCGAAGTGGTTGTGGCTACATTTCGGCCGAATTCTGTGTTAGGGATAATGGAAATGATGCCAAAAAGTTGACAAACCGGCAAAATAGTGGATAATAAAGTCCAATATTAGGAGCGATGTTATGTTTCACCTTTATTCCAAGGGCTGCGAATACACACTGCGGGCTTTGATTTGTGGTCTTGAAATGACCAACGGGCAGGGATTCCGCGTCGAAGATGCCTGTCGAGTGGCTGAGGTGCCGGAGTCATTTACGCGCAAAGGATTCCAACGCCTTGCCCATCAAGGCGTTTTAAAAGCCGTCAGAGGCCCGGGAGGAGGCTACCACCTTCAAGGAAGCGCGTCCGATATTTCTATTCTTGAAATTGTGAGGCTTGTTGACGGCAAAGAAATCTATGAGCATTGTGTCATGGGCCTTTCGCAATGCGGCGATAAGGCGCCATGCCCGATTCATAAGATCTGGAAAAAGATGAAGAAAGCATTAATGGGCGAACTGAGTCGGACATCCCTTC